>CAWFCC010000006.1:0-336844 GCA_963814225.1 uncultured Gammaproteobacteria bacterium
CTCAGATCGTATTTGCGCACGCGCAGCTTTTCGGCGAGCGTACGAAACATCCCACGGCTGCAGATCGTCGAGCTTGACGTGCTCGCGCGCGAAGTCGCGCAACTCGGCGAGTTCACGTTGCGCGATCGGCTTCGCGCGCTGCACCAGATCGCGCAGGAAATCGAGCACGCGATCGGGCTTGCCCGCCATCTTCGTCGCCAGCGATTCTTCTGCGGAATTCGCGAAGCCAAGTAGTGTGGCCGCTTCGTGTTTGAGCGCGAGGATCTGCGCCATGCGCGCGGAGTTGTCGAACTTGCCGGCGTGCGGACCTTGATCCGACGCACGCGTCTGATACGCGCGATAAACACGTTCGCGCACCGAGCGATCATCGGCGTACGTCAGCACAGCCGTCACACACGGCTGCTTGAGCGTGAGCTTGAATCCGTCGCCATCGCGGAACATACCGAGTTCACTTTCCGGAATGCCGGCGAGCGATTTCTCGTCGACCGTTTCGCTCCATGCGTCGGTCGCATCGAGCACGGCATTCTCGAATTCGGTGGAAAGCCGCGTGAGCTCGTTGACGATCTCGCGAAATCGCGAACGCGCCGGTTCTTCGAGACTCACGCCCGATAGTTTGAAATCGCGCAAGCGCGTGATCGATCAGCGTCCGCGCCGCCAGCGGCAACGCGCCGAAATCCGCGTTCTCCGATGCCGCCTTCACCGCCGCAAACAGTTCGCGGTTCTGGCCCATCTCCGCCGAGTATTCGCTGAGCAGTTGTTCGGCTTCCGCATGCGCGGCGCGCAGCGCTTCGGTGTCGGCGACCGAATGCAGATGATTCACCGGCGACCAGATGCGCTGCAGTTCGTAATCCATCGTTTCCTGCGGCAGCATCGTCGTCGCGAACGATCGCGGCTGCGTATCGGCGGTCAGCGCGTCGATGCGCCGGCGATGATCGGCCAGCGTGGCCTTGACGGCGGGCAGCACGTGTTCGGGTTTGATCTGCGAAAACGCGGGCAGCGACGTTTCGTCGAGCAGCGGATTGGTGTCGGCCATGGCGATGGTGTCCTTTTTATCGCTGTAAACGTGATGCAGCCGCGCGGCAAAATCAAGCCTTGCCGCGTCGTTTTTCAGGGCGGGCGCATTCTGCGCTAGCATGCGCGCGAACGAGGGGCGGGGATGAACGAGGACAAACCGGCCGGCGAAACTTTCGACGCGCGCGCATTGCTGCGCAGTCTCACGCTGTTCAGCCATCTGGACGATGCCGAACTCGACGCGCTCGCGGCGGAACTCGAATGGTTCGCCATGCCCGGCGGCGCCACGCTGTTCGATATCGGCGATCCATCCGATGCGCTGTACGTGCTGCAGACCGGCAGCCTCGGCGCGTTCAAGCCTGACGCTAACGGCAATTTCCATCTCGATGGTGTGGTCGCGGCCGGGGAAACGGTCGGCGAACTTGGTTTGATGATCGACCAGCCGCGCTCGGCCACCGTGCGGACGCTGCGCGATTCGGAATTGCTGCGCCTCTCGCGCAACGGCTTCAACGCACTCGTCGCGAAAAAGCCCGAAGCGATGCTGGAAACCGCACGCGTCTCGGTGCGCCGGTTGCTCGAACGACGCACGACCAAACAGCTTTCCGCGCCGCGCACGTTCGCCGTCTTGCCGCACGACGAAAGCATCGACGCACTCGCGTTCGCGCGCCGGCTGAGCGAAGCGCTGAGCCGCTACGGCGAATGCGCGCTGGTCGATGCCGAGGCGGCGCTCGGACAAACCAGCGCGTGGTTCAGCGCGCTCGAATCGCGCGTGCGTTTCGTCGTGTATCTCGGCGGTGCAGCGGATGACGCGTGGCGCAACCTGTGTCTGCGCCAGGCCGATTGCCTGCTGTTCCTCGCCGACGCGGCGCAGGCCGCCACACCGTGGCACGGTGAACAGGCGTTCGACGCCGAACGCGTGCTGCATCGTCCGCAGCATCTGTTGCTGCAGCATCGTGGCGGCGTGATCAAGTTCGGCGCGGCGGCGCAATGGCTGCAGGAATTCTCGACGGAAGTTCAGCACCATCACGTGCGCGACGTGCGCGACATCGAACGCGTCGCGCGATTGCTGATCGGACGCAGCATCGGACTCGTGCTTTCCGGTGGCGGTGCGCGTGGCTTCGCGCACATCGGCGTGGTTCGTGCGCTGCGCGAGTCCGGCATGCTCATCGACTGCGTCGGCGGCACCTCGATCGGCGCCATCATCGCCGCGGGCGTGGCGGCGGATTGGTCCGATGAGGAAATGTTCGAGAACTATCGCCGCGCGTTCGTTCTCGGCAAACCGCTGCGCGACTACACGTTTCCGTTCGTCGCGCTGGTCAGCGGACGCCGCGTATCGAAGACTGTTGCGCGAAGAATTCGGACCGCGCGACATCAGCGATCTGGCGCTGCCGTTCTTTTGCGTCACCGCGAATCTCACCTCGGGCAAGGCGAGACGCACCGCCGCGGCCCGCTGTGGTTCTGGCTGCGCGCATCGTGTGCGATCCCCGGCGTGCTGCCGCCGGTGTTCCATCACAACGAGGTGTTCGTCGACGGCGCGGTGATCAACAACCTGCCCGTCGATGTGATGCGTGAGCAGGGCGTCGGCGATGTCGTCGCCGTCGACATCAGCGCCGACGACGTGCTGCATGCCGACGTCGAAGAATTCGCGCTGCCGCCGTGGTGGCAGCTGCATGGCAACGCTGGACGCAGCCGGGCCGGCGGCCCGGAATCCTGGGCATCCTGTTGCGTTCGGGCATGGTCAACGCGGAAGCGGCGAGCATCGAACGCCACGCGATGACGAGCCTGCTGCTCGCACCGCCGCTCGAAGACATCGACCTGCTCGACTGGAACGCCTACGAGCGCGCGATCGAAGCGGGCTATCGCCATGCGCAGACCGTGCTCGGCCGCGCCGCGGCGCCGCGCGAACTTCCCTGAAATAAAGAACCCCCTGCGTCGCCGCAGAGGGTTTCGGGGCACAGCGTTTTTTGTTCTGATTAACCGCGATCGCGATGCGGGCGATAGGCCTGCAGCGCCTGTTCGATGTCTTCCAGCCACGGCTTCACGGTTTCGTCAGTCTGGTCGGCGGCGTTGAGGCTGGAGAAATGCACCGCGTCGCTCCAGTCGCTGCCGAGCGGACGGCGCTGGTCGACCGAGTACGCTTTCACGCGCAATTGCGCCGTCACCACGTTCGAAACCTGCCCGTAGGCGGCGAGCTGTTCGGCGCCGACATCGCGGGCGTGGACGAACACGACTGCATCGACGCGGCCCTGTTTGGCCAACGTGTTCAGCACTTCGTCGTAGCGCGGACGTTCGCCGGCGAACAGATGGCCGACGTGCGGCATCGACGCTTCATCGAGCACATTGAAGCCGCGGCGCGACAACGCCTGCACGATCATGCGTTCGGCGGGTTCGGCGATGTTGTTGTCGCCGCCGCCGATCACGGCGACTGTCGGGATGTGCGGGCGCGGCGGTGCGGGCGGCGGCGGCGGTGTGACGCGCGCGACCTGCTGAGGCTGCTGCGGTTGCGCTTCGGCGGCCTGCGCGGCGGCGAGTTCGCGCAGCGGCTGCACTTCCGACGCGCGCGCGGCGGGGCCACCGGCGTTGGAATCGGCCGGCTGTTGTTGCGCGATGGCGGTCGATGCGTCGGTGGACTGTTGCGCCGCTTGCACGCTGGCGGTTTGCGTCGCGCTGGTGTTCGCATCCGAAGCCGGCGGCGGCGATGTCGGCTGAGGCGGTGCCGTCGCGGGCGTAGTCGTCGAGGCGATGGCAGTCGTTGTTGGATTGGCTGGCGCAGTTGTCGCCGGCGTTGTCGGCGTTACCGGCGCAGTTGTGCTCGCCGTTGCCGACGAACCCAGGTATTGCTGCAGGAACGGCAGGCGATCGCGGAACGCGTAAGCGCCACCCACACATCCCAACAACAGGATCGCGGCGATCGCGAACGGCAACGCCGAGCCGGAACGCGGAGCGGTGTTCGACTGCTGCTGCAGCACCGGCTGATGCGCGGACGGCATCGGCACGACGGCCGGCCGCGGCGTCGGCGACGTGCGCGGCAGCGACTGCTGGCCGGAGACCGGCGTCTTCTGTCCGACCATCGTCGCCGCGGCGGGCGACATCTTGGTCTGCAACGTGATCGGTCCGCCTTTCGCGACGAGCGGATGGCGGGCCAGGTCTTCGACGAGTTCGTGGCAGCTCTGGTAACGATCGTTTGGTTCTTTCGCGACCATCTTCTGCAGGATGCGCGACAGTTCCGGATCGACTTCGGAATTGAGCGACATCACGTTCGGGATTTCCGCCTTCACCACTTCGAGCATCAGGCCGAGCGGCGATTCATCGGTGAACGGCATGCGTCCGGCCAGGCATCTCGAACAGCACGATGCCGAGCGAGAAAATATCCGAACGCTGATCGACCGGTTTGCCCTGGCAGACTTCCGGCGACAGATAACCCGGCGTGCCGACGAATTCGCCGGTCGACGTGAGCTTCTTGGAGAAATCCTGCGCGCTGAGCGCGATGCCGAAGTCGGCGATCTTCACCGCGCCGCGCGCGTTGATCATCAGGTTGCCGGGCTTGATGTCGCGATGGATCACGCCCTTGTCGTGCGCGGTGGTGAGGCCCATCGCGGTCTGGTAGATGATCTTCGCGGCCTGCTCGGGCTTGCAGCTTGGTTTCGCGCTTGAGCACCGAGCCGAGCGATTCGCCGTCGACGAATTCCATGACGAAATAGGTCTGGCCGTCGTCGTCGCCGATGAAATAGATCTGGATGATGTGCGGATCGTTGAGCGCCGCCATGCTGCGCGCTTCGCGCAGGAAACGCTCCTTCACGCTCTGATCGTGCGCGAGCGAATCGGCGAGCACCTTGATCGCGACGTAGCGATTCAGCGATGTTTCGTAGCCTTTGTAGACCACGCCCATGCCACCGCGGCCGAGTTCGGCGACGATGTCGTAATGACCCAATTGCTGTTTCATGACCTATCCCATCCTGTTTGAGCCGGGAAAAACTCCGGTTCGTGCGAGAAATACTAGCACCGCGCCCCGGCGCGGATCGTGGAAGGCTCGACCCCGCACCCGTTATGCGCTTGGCAAGCCGACTGCCAAATGAATCACACTCGGGCCACGGTTGTTCAGTCGCAACGTTGACCGCCTAGACTTGCGGTTAAATGCCATCCCCGCCGCTTCCGACCGTACTCGACGGCCCGAACGACCGCCCGGCGTGGCTCCTGTGGGCCCTGATCGGCTGTTTCGTGCTCGGTTTGCTGCGCGTGGGGCCGGTTCTGCTGCATGAGCCGCTGATCGCGCTCGCCAACAGCTACGACGAGGTGCGCTACAGCGCGTGCTTCGATCTGTATCCGGATCGTCCGCCCGAGATCAATCCCGCACTCGAACAGCCCGCCGGCGCCGTATGCGCAATATGCATTCCGCGAAACGGAGCGCCGATCTGCTACTGGTCGACCGAATGGATCGGTCAGGCCGCGGCGGCGGCGTTTCTTCAAACTCCAGCACGCCGTGACCGGCCAGAACACGTTCTCGATGCGCTGGCTCGGCGTTTTCAAATTCGCCGTGTGCGTGTTGGTCTGGCTGTTCTTCACCATCGAATGGTGGCGGCGCGGTCCGCCTGCGCTGGTGTTCGCCAACGGCCTGTTGTTTCCGTTGCTGCTGTGCGATCCGGCGAACACGATTTATCTCAGCACGTTCTATGCGGAATTCACCGCCGTGGTGACGTTGTATCTCATCGCCAGCGCGATCCTGGTCTATCACGAACAGCCGAAAAGCACGCACGCGATGGTGCTGCTCGCGCTCGCCGCGTTTGCGCTCGGCATGAGCAAGATCCAGCACCTGTTGTTGCCGATGATCTGCGCGGCGACCGTGCTCATCTTCGATTACGTGAAGACGCATCGTTCGTCATGGCGTGCGATCTCGCTGTTCGTCGGCGCTATCGCGGCGTTGCTCGTGCAGGTGATGCAACTGCATCGCGACAACGCGGCGATGCGCGACATCGACATGTTCAACCACGCCGACGTCGCGTTCACCGGGCTGTTGCCGAACGCGAGCGATGCGGAGAAAACCGCCGATCTGCTCGGGCTCGATCGCGCCTGCATCCAATATTCCGGGCTGCGCGCCTGGCAGATGCCCGGCTATCCGCCGCAAGTGTGTCCCGACCATCGCGAATGTTTCGCGCGGACGCGAATTGAACGCGTTGCTGCACGATCCGGTGATGGGCATGCGACTGTTCGCGGGCGGCATCGCGGCGCTGAATCCCTGGCTCGCGCCGGGACTCGGAACGGTCGAAGGCGGCCATTTCGATCCGCTGCCGCCGTGGTTGTTCACGGCCAGCGATTTGTTCGCGGCATCGGCAATCGTCCGCGCGCATCCTGCTCGGCGGGCCGGTCGTGGCGATGTTCGTTCTGCTGTTCGCGCGGCGCCGCCCTTCCGGCATGCGGCGCTTCACCGTGCTGACCGTCGCGGTCATGATCACGACACTCGGCGTCACGGTGCTAGGCGACGGACTCGCCGACGTGCCCAAGCAGGGCCACCTCGTCTTCAACGCGGCGTACGCGTGGTGGATTTACGTGGTGACCGTGTGGATCGCGCGCGCGTTCGGCGCGCCGACGCGGTACTCGGCTCAGCCCGGTGTGAACGCCGTCGATCTCGAGGAGTAGTTCCGCGCGGCAGATATCGCCGTGCAACAGCACCATCGGCACCTTCGCGCCGAGCCGCTCGCGCAGTTTCGATTCGATGAGCGCTGCATGCTCCGGATGCGCGCACATAAACTTTGAGGATATCGCCGGCGCCGCGACCGAGCGCCGTCTTCGACTGCGCCGACTGCAGCAGACTCTCGAGATTCTTCATCGTCTCGTCGATTTGCGCGTCGATGTCGTCAGCGTGATGCGAGGCGTGACCGACCACCGCCGCCGTTCCGGAAATGTATAGTTGTGGACAATGCGTCGGCGCACGCATGCCGCGCGCGAAGCTCGGCGCCGTCGGGCCGTACTGGCGCGGATAGCGCCACGCGCTCCACTGCCGCGGATTCTCGACCGCCGTGCCCGCGGCGCGCGCCGCGAGCGCAGTAAACCTGCACGCGCTTGCGGCGCGTCGCGCAAGCCGATCGCCGACGCGGCCGGATAATTGTCCGGCAAACGACGGGCCGAGCCCGGCCGCGCGTCCGCTGCAGAACTGGCGATAGCGTTCTTCGTCGCCTTCGCCTTCGTTGATCGCGTCGAAATAATTCCAGATGCGCAGGAAATGCGGCGTCGCGCTCGCGCGCACCCACGCGACGAGCCTCGCATACGCGACGTCGCGCCGCTTCGTCGATCCCGCCGTTTTCGGCCTCGTCGAGTTCGACGGCCGCCATGGAATAGGTGCCGTCGCTCGTCCACGGCACGGCGCCGTCGCGTCCGTGCGCACTTCACCGTGCGCGCGCCAGACTTCGAAACGCGGCGCATTCTCATCGCGGTTCGAGATGCACGCGGAAAAAACGCGGATGATCGAGCGCGCGCGTGCGCGCCGAAACCGAGCACCGCGAGCACGTCGGATCGACCGAAACGCGGTCGGCAATACGTAGACACGCAAGGGCTGGCAATGTCGCGACGTCGCGCTCGACGTCGGGGATATCGGCAGACGGGCTGGCTCATTCGGAGCGCATGATACACTGCGCGCCCTTTCGCATTTCCGCTGCAGCATGAACGCGCAAACGCCCGCCGAACACGAACTCGCCGCGCTGATCGTTTCCAGCCTGAATCTCGAAAACCTCAAGCCCGACGAGATCGATCCGGATGCGCCGTTGTTCGGCGGCGAGCTCGGCCTGGATTCGATCGACGCGCTCGAACTCGCGCTGGCGATGTCCAAACGCTACGGTTTCCAGTTGCGTTCGGACAATGCCGACAACAAGCGCATTTTCTCCAGCCTGCGCAACCTGTCGGAGCACGTCGAGCAGCACAAGCAGTCCTGAATTCATGATGCGCCTGGCCGGCTGGCTCTGCGTGGCGGTGCTGGCGATCGGCGCTGATGTCTACGACAACGACTGGTTGCGCGGCGCAACCGCGTTCGCGGCGATCGGATTGATCGCGGTATTCGCACCGGCGTCGCTGCGGATCGCACTGGGCATGCTCGTCGCGATAGCCGCGCAGCGTGCTGATCGCGTTCGGCGCAAACACGTTGTTCGATGCTTTGCCGGCGCTGATCGCCGCGTTCGTCGCCTTCCTGTTCGCGCGCACGCTGCTCCGAATCGCACGCCGCTGATCGCGCGCGCGATCGTCGCGATCGAGGAGCGGAATGGCTCGCGATGCCGCATGTCGCGCGCTATGCACGATCACTCACGATCATGTGGGCGGTCGTACCAGACGTGCTCGCCGCACTCGCGGTGCGGCGATGTTTCATGTCGCGTGGCTGCCGGGCCCGCGCGTGTTCGGCCTCGTTCTTCCCGTCGCCGTCGCGGCATTGTTCATCGTCGAATTCATGCTGCGCCCGCGCTGGTTGCCCGACGTGCCGCGCCACGGCTTGCTTTCGTTCGCGCGCCGCTTGATTCTTGCGTGGCCGACGTTGCTCGACGACCGATGATCCAGACCCGTTTCACCATCGACGCATCGCACCCTTCGCTGCCCGGGCATTTTCCGGGACGGCCGATCGTGCCGGCGTCGTGCTGCTCGATCGCGTGGCCGCGGCGATCGAACGCGAATGGAACGCGCGCATCGCGAAATTGCCGCAGGTGAAATTCCTGCGTCCGCTGCTGCCGGGCGAAGAAGCCGAACTCATCATCGAACGCGAAACGGAAATTCCCCGCTTCGTCATCCGCTGCGGCGACGATGTCATCGCCAAGGGAACGTTCGAGGTCGCCGCATGACCGCACACTGGAGCGAACGCGACGAAGGCGGCGGCCGCTTCGCGCATCTGGCTGATCCGTTTCATCGGCCTGCGCCTCGGCCGGCCCGTGCGCGCGCGCCTTGCTGTATCCGATCACGCTGTACTTCTTCTTCCGCCGCACGCGCGAACGCCGCGCATTCGCGCGCGTTCCTCAGCCGCGCGCTCGGCCGACCGGCCGACGGCGTGGGACGTCATGCGACACATCCACGCCTACGCGGCCGACACTGCTCGATCGCGTGTTCCTGCTCGCGACAAGCACGCGGCGTTTCGACGTGCGCATCGCAAGGTCTCGACCAACTCAACGCAACTGATCGCGCGCGGCAAGCGGCGTGCTGCTGCTCGGCGCGCACATCGGCAGTTTCGAAGTCTTGCGCGTGCTGGCCAACGAACGGCCCGACATGCAAGACGCGCATCCTGATGGATCGTCAACAGACACCCGCGCTCACCGAACTGCTGCTTGCGCTCAATCCCGTCGGTCGCCGCGATGATCATCGATGTCGGCGCGAGCGACACCGACGTCGCGCTCGCCATCAGCGACGCGGCCAAGCAGGGCGCGCTGATCGGCCTGCTCGCCGATCGCTCGCGGCCGAACGAAACCACGACGACGGTGGAATTCTTCGGCACGCCCGCGCAGTTTCCCGATCGCGCCGTATCTGATCGCCTCGCTGCTCGATTTGCCCGTCGTGCTCATGTTCGGCCTGTACCGCGGCGGCAACCGCTACGATCTATACTTCGAAACCTTCGCCGAACACATTGTCCATCCCGCGCCGCGAGCGCGCCGCGCTGCTGCAACCAGTGGGCGCGCGCAATTCGCGGCGCGGCTGGAACACTACACGCGGCTGGATCCCTACAACTGGTTCAACTTCTATGATTTCTGGCATCGCGCTGACGATCCCGCTCCTGTTGGCAGCGGCAGCAACATCCCCCGCCGTCGAATCTGTCGCCTGAAACCGCGGCGCTGATCGGCAGCCTCGCGCGGCCCGCGCCGGCGAGCACTGCCTACACGGAAGTGCACTTCGCGCGCATGCTGCAAAGATCCGCTGGTGCTGCACGGACAGCTCGATTACGGCGGCGCCGACAAACTCGGCAAGCGCGTCGACACGCCGTACAAAGAAACGACGACGATCGCCGACGGCAAAGCGACCATCGCGCGCGAAGGCCGCGGCAGCAAATCGTTCGGACTCGATCGCGCACCCGAACTGCAAGGCCTGCTCGCCAGTTTCAGCGCGATGCTCAGCGGCGATGCCGCAACGATGAACCGCTTCTACACGATCGATCGACAAGGCGACGCGAAAAGCTGGACGCTCACGTTGCAGCCGCGCTCGCCCGATCTGGCCAAGCATCTGAAAACGATCGTCATCGACGGCGCCGCGAAAGAGCCGCGCTGCTTCACCATGACGCAAGGCGACGGCGATGTCAGCGTGATGTTGCTCGGCGATCTCGCCAACGCAGCGTTGACCAAGCCGATCACGCGCGCCGCACTCGACACCGCCTGCCACATCGCGGCGCAGTGAACGCGCCGACACGCGGCGCGCTGATCGTCGGCTGGTGGCTGTTGCTCGCCGCGCTCGCGGCGTTCGTATCGAGCCACATCCGCGTCAGCGGCGATCTGCGCGACTTCATGCCGCCCGCGCAAACCGACGATCAGAAATTGCTGATGGACGAAATCGGCAACGGGCCCGCGTCGCAGCTGCTGCTCGTCGCCATCGGCGGTCGCATCGCGAAGCGCAGACAACTCGCGCGACAGCTCGAGCAGCAGCGCTCGCGCAAGCGCTGAAAGACGACGCGAATTTCAGCCGCGTCATCAACGGCGCGAATGCCGACCTGCAACTCGATTCGTCGCTGCTGCCGTATCGCTATCTGCTGTCGCCGACGCTCGACACGCGAAACGTTCGACGCGAAATTCCTGCACGACGAACTGCAGCAGCGCGTCGCCGACGTCGCCTCGCCCGCCGCCGATCTGCTGAACGATCTGTTGCCGCGCGATCCGACGCTGGAAGTGCTCAAGCTCGCGCAGCGCTGGACGCCGGCGAAAGCGCCGCCGTGCGCGATGGCGTCTGGTTCTCGCCGCGCGGCGAAGCGTTGCTGCTCGCGCAGACCGCGCGGCGCCGCGTTCGATCCCGGCGCGCAAGCCGCGGCGATCGCCGACTTGAGCGCAAAATTCCACGCATTGCCCGACGTCGGCGAGGCGCAGCTCACGATCAGCGGCCCGGGCTACTTCGGCGCGAAACTCGCCGCCACCACGCGCGGCGAAGCCGAACGCCTGAGCGCGCATCGGCACGCTTGGGATTTCTCGTGCTGCTGCTCGTCGCGTATCGAAGTCCCGGTGGTGATCGCGCTGGTCGGTCTGCCGCTCGCGAGCGGCGCGCTCGCCGGACTCGCCGCGATCGCGCTCGCCTTCGGCGACGTGCACGGCATCACGCTCGCGTTCGGATTCACGCTGCTCGGCGTCGCGCAGGAATATCCGATCCGCGTGTTCAGCCATCGCCAGGCCGGCGTGCCGATCCAGCAAAGCGTCGCGGCGGTATGGCCGTTGCTGCGGCTCGCGGTCGTTTCGGCGTGCATCGCCTATCTCGCGTTCTTCGTCTCCGGCGTGCCCGGATTGCAGCAGCTCGCCGTGTTCACCATCGTCGGTTTGCTCGTCGCGGGCATGGCGACGCGCTGGGGCTTGCCGCCGTTGCTGCCGACGCGATTCCACGATCCGGCCACGCTGCCGTTCATCGAACGTGTTCGCGCGTTGATCGCTCGCGTGCCGCGTCCGCGCGCGATGCCGTGGATCGCGCTGATCGTCGCCGTCGCCGCGATTGCACTCGCGCCGACGCCGCTGTGGCAGAACGATCTTTCCGCGCTCACGCCGATTTCGGCCGCCGAACTGCAGCGCGAAGGCGAACTGCGCGATGCGCTCGGCGCGCCGGACATCCGCTATCTGCTCGTGCTCGAAGCCGATTCCGCCGACGGCGTGCTGGCGTTGTCGCGAACGCATCGCGCCGCAGCGTCGAACAACTCGTCACTTCGCACGCGATCGACGATGTCGAACTGCCGAGCCGTTATCTGCCGAGCATCGCCACGCAACGCGCGCGGCAAACGAAATTGCCCGAGCGCGCCGCGTTGACGGCATCGCTCGACGAAGCGATGCGCGATCTGCCGTTCCAGCCCGGAACCTTCGCGCCGTTTCTCGACGATGTGGAAAAAGCGCGCACGCTGCCGCCGTTGACGCTCGATGCGTTCGTCGAAAACGTCCGTTCGGCGCGCGCCTGCAGGCGATGCTCACGCAACGCGGACAACGCTGGTTCGGCCTCGCCACGTTCAGCGGCGTTCGCGATGCGCACGCGATCGAAACCTTCGCCGGCGGCGAGCCGGGCGTGCATATGCTCGATCTCAAAGCGTCGTCCGAATCGCTGGTCGCGCAATATCGCCTGCGCATTTTGCAGGCGCTGGGCATCGCGCTCGTCATGCTCGCCGTCGCCGTCGCGGTCGCGTTGCGCGATGCGAAGCGCGCATGGCACGTCATCGCGCCGATGTCGCTGGCGACGATTCTCGTCATCGCCGTGTTGCGCGTGAGCGGCGTGTCGCTGTCGTTGTTTCATCTCGTCGCGGTGACGCTCGCGGCGGGACTCGGATTGCACTACGCGCTGTTTTTCGAGCGGCCCGTCGACACGCTCGCCGAAGCACGGCGCACATTGCACGGCACGCTCGTCTGCGTGATTTCCGCGGTGCTCGTGTTCGGCCTGCTGGCGACCTCGTCGTTGCCGGTGCTGCGCGCGATCGGACTCACCGTCGCGCTCGGCGTCGCTTTCCATTTTTGTCTGTCGATCCAGATGGCGCGGCCGCGCGACGATGATCGCTAGATCGGATTGGCAGCAACTGATCCCGCATCGCGATGCGATGGCGTTGCTCGAAAGCGTCGTCGAATTCGACGATACGACGATTCATGCGACCGCCGTTTCACATCGTGATGCGCAGAATCCACTGCGCAGCGACGGCATGCTGCGCGCGGTGAATCTGTGCGAATACGGCGCGCAGGCGATGGCGATTCATGGCGGATTGCTCGCGCAACGCGACGGCGGCATCGCTGCGCCGGGATTTCTCGTCTCGCTGCGCGCCGTCGAACTGCACGTTGCACGCATCGACGATCTGCCGCACGACCTGCACGTCTACGCAACGCAACTGCACGGCGACAGCACCGGCTGGCAATACGAATTCCGCATCGCACACGACGGCGATTCTGCTCGCCGCGGCCGCGCGGCGGTGATGACGCGCGCTCAGGCGTGACGCAACATCCGCGCGCCGATGAATTCGCGCGCGTAATGCACCAGCAGAATCACGGCGCCGATCACGAACGGCACCACCGACCAATGACGTCCGTCGATGCCGAGCGCGATCGGCGTTTCGTCGAAGCCGAAGAATTCCGCCGTCATCCACCACGCGTTCGCCGTGATCCAGAACACGACAGCGAGGTTGTGCGCGAAATCGGTGCGGTTGTGCCGCGCGCGCCAGGTGATGAATAGTGCGGCGCCCAGGGTCGGCACGATCATGATCATGCCGAGCGTGCGCCACATCAGGCACCAGCTGATGTCCTTCATCAGCCAGAACACGATGTGCAGGTTTTCGGTTTTGCGATAGCGCAAAGGAATGCTGTACATCGTTTCGGACATGGCGCGCCTCTCTCGGTGGAGCGCGCATCGTGCCAGAATGTGCGCATGACCTCGACACCAAAACAACGCCGCGCACTCGTCACCGGCGGCAGCGGCGATATCGGCGGCGCGATCTGCCGTCGGCTCGCCGAAGCGGGACATTTCGTCTACGTGCACGCGAATGCGAATCCTGATCGCGCAGCGCAGTCGTGACCGAAGAAATCGGCGCCAACGCGAAAGTGGTGACGTTCGACCTGACCGACAGCGAAGCGTCGCGCGCAGCGATCGAAGCAATGCTCGCCGACGGACCGATCGAACTGCTCGTCCACAACGCCGGCATCCACGACGACGCGCCGCTCGCCGGCATGCGCGAGGAACAGTGGACGCGCGTCATCGACGTTTCGCTCAACGGATTTTTCCGCGTCGCGCAGCCGTTGATGCTGCCGATGGCGCGCGCGAAATACGGGCGCATCGTGTGCGTGTCGTCGGTCGCGGCGGTGCTCGGCAATCGCGGGCAGGTCAATTACGCGGCGGCGAAATCCGCGTTGCACGGCGCGGCGAAATCGCTGGCGCGCGAGATGGCTTCGCGCGGGATCACGGTCAATGTGGTCGCGCCCGGCGTCATCGAAGGCAAAATGGCGCAAGCGCTCGTTCGACGCCGAGCACATCAAGCAGATCGTGCCCGCCGCGCGCGCCGGCACGCCGGACGAAGTGGCCGCCGTGGTCGCCTTCCTGTGCTCGGAAGCGGCCGGGTACGTCAACGGGCAGGTCATCGGCGTCAACGGCGGCATGGGGTGACCGGCGGCCGCGGCTTCCGTGGCTGCGGCCCGACCGTTATACTTCGCCGCTCGCTCGACCCCCGAAAACTTGAATCCGTTGTGGTGAATCCGTGACCAACCCCGTAACCGACAGCGACAAGGTCTTCCTCAAGCATTTCTCGATGGTGATCGGCTTTCTCGTGCTGGTCATGTTCGCGCTGATCTTCCTGGCGATGCACATCTACGCCGATCATCCGGCCGCCACCGCGCCGGACGCCGGCAAAGCAGACCGTCGAGCGCGTCGCGCCGGTCGGCGCCGTTTACGCGGGCGATACCGGCAAAGCCGCGCTGCTGGCCGCGCAGGACGCCGCCAAGAAAGCCGCCGAATCGCAGGTCGCCTACGGCGGCACGATGGACGGCAAGACCATCTTCGGCAACCTCTGCCAGACCTGCCATACCAACGCCGCCACCGGCGCGCCGGTCATTTCCGACAAAGCGGCCTGGGCGCCGCGCGTGGCCAAGGGCGTGTCGACGCTGGTCGATCACGCCATCAACGGCTTCCAGGGTCCTGACGGCAAAGTGATGCCGGCCAAGGGCGGCAATCCGTCGCTGACCAACGATCAGGTCAAGGCGACCGTCGAGTGGATGGTGTCGCAGGTCAAGTAACCTGCGCCGCACACGCGTCGGACTGACGCGGAGCCTCGCTCCGCTATGATGTGAGCATGCCTGTTTCCCCTGCCTGGCCTTCGCAGTTTCCGACCGACGACGTCGACGCCGCTGAGTCTTCCCGGCGGCGCGGGCAACATCGAAGCCGTGGCCGGCGTGCCGGATGCGAAATGCGCGCGGCAGGGAACCGTCATCGTCTGCCATCCGAACCCGGTGCAGGGCGGCACGATGCACAACAAAGTCGTGACCATGGTCGAGCGCTCCGTGCGCGAACTCGGCCTCGCGACGGTCATCTTCAATTTCCGCGGCGTCGGCGCGTCGCAAGGCGAGCACGATCACGGCGTGGGTGAAAGCGAAGACGTCATCGCCATCGCCGAATGGGTGCAGCGCGTGCGTCCCGACGATGCGTTGTGGCTGGCCGGATTCTCGTTCGGCGCATACGTCACCGCGCGCGCCGCGCCGCAGTTGCCGGTGCGGCAAATGATTTCCGTCGCGCCGCCGATCGGACGCTGGGATTTCAACGTGTTCGCATCGCCGCTGTGTCCGTGGCTGGTGATCCAGGGCGAAGCCGACGAAATCGTCGATCCGGAAGCGGTGTACGCGTGGGTCGCCGCGCAGCCGGAACCGCCGACGCTGGTGCGCATGCCCGATACGGGGCATTTTTTCCATCGCCGCCTGATGGATCTGCGCGGCGCGATCAAGAACGGCGTGCGCTCCAACCTGCCGCCGCTCGTGCATGGCGGATGAGCCCGCCGCGCCCGCGCCGAGCGCGCTGTATGCGCGCGGCGTAGCCGAAAACCGCTGGGAAGACGATCCCGCGCAGCGCGAAGCGACCACGTGGTTCGATCGCATCCACGACGAATTCGTCGCGCGCCGCGATGCGGGCTTGTGGAAAAGTATACAATTTCGACTGTCGCCGCAGCCGGTGCGCGGTCTGTACATCTGGGGCGCGGTCGGTCGCGGCAAAACATTCCTGACCGATCTTCTGCTCGAATCGCTGCCGCAGGAAAAAACGCTTCGGTTGCACTTCCATCGTTTCATGGGCCGCGTGCATGCGGAGCTGGCGAAGCTCGAAGGCAAAGCCGATCCGCTGGAAGACGTCGCCGAGCATTTCGCCGAGCGCGCCACGCTTTTTTGTCTCGACGAATTCTTCGTCACCGACATCGCCGATGCGATGATTCTCGCCGGCCTGCTCGATGGCCTGTTCAAGCGCGGCGTCACGCTGGTGACGACATCCAACATCCAGCCGAACCAGTTGTACAAGGACGGTTTGCAGCGCGCGAAATTCCAGCCCGCGATCGCGCTGATCGAACGCTATTGCGAGGTTCGCGAACTGAAATCGGCGCAGGATTTCCGCCTGCGCGCGCTCACCCGCAGCGGCACCTATTTCACGCCGGATAACGACGCCGCCGAACGCGCGCTGTCCGACATGTTCGAGCGCATCGCGCCCGGCGCGCGACGCTCGACGCAGCCGGTGCACGTCAACGGCCGCGACATTCCGGTGCGCCGGCGCGGCGATGCGATCATCTGGTTCGATTTCGCCGCGCTGTGCGAAGGGCCGCGCGCGGTGTCGGACTACATCGAGCTCGCGCAGAGCTACAACACGGTGCTCGTTTCGCACGTTCCGCAATTCACGCCGCTCAAGGAAAACGAGGCGCGGCGCTTCATCAATCTGGTCGACGAGTTCTACGATCACGGCGTGAACCTCGTCGTCGCGGCCGAAGTTTCCATTGCCGATCTCTATCGCGGCGAGCGTCTCAACGCGGAATTCGAGCGCACGCGCAGCCGGCTTATCGAGATGCAGAGTAAGGAATATCTGTCGGCCGCGCATCGGCACTGAAACGCGCGCCGAAACGACATCGTCGCACGACGAGACGATCATCCGATCCGTCGGAAATGACGTCCGACCCATTGCGCAATGCACAAGATCGGAATTATCCTACCGAACAGTTTATTAATGTGCTCCGATTCCCGGCTAAAATTTGCGCGGGCAGCATTTCCCTGCGCTGCAGATCGCCGACGTTCGCCATTCTCAGGATCGAGATATGACCTTCTTCACGTTGCGTAAGACGACCATCTTCCTCACCGCCGGCCTCGCCCTGGCGGCCTGCGGCAAGGACAAACAACCGCAGCAGCAACAGCAGATGCCGCCGGCCGAGGTCAATGTCGTCACCGTGCACGCGCAAAGTGTGCCGCTGACGCGCGATCTGGTCGGCCGACTCTCGGCCACGCGCACCGCCGACGTTCGCGCACGCGTGCCGGGTGTCCTGCAGAAGCGGCTGTATACGGAAGGTACCGATGTCAAAGAAGGCCAGCCGCTGTTCGAGATCGATCCGGCGCCGCTGAAGGCGACGCTAAACGCGCAGCAGGCGAATCTCGCCTCCGCGCAGGCGACGTATCAGAACAACAAGGTCGCCGCCGATCGCGTGCGTTCGATCGCCGACAAAGGTCTGCTGTCGAAAACCGATCGCGACAACGCCGAAGCCGCCGAACGCACCGCCGCCGCCGGCGTGAAGCAGGCGCAGGCGAACGTCGAATCGGCGAGGATCAATCTCGGCTACGCTACTGTTACCGCGCCGATTTCCGGTCGCGCCGGACAGCAACAGGTCACCGAAGGCGCGCTGGTCGGACAAAGCGACGCGACGCTGCTGACGACGGTCGAGCAGATCGACGAGATGTACGTGAACTTCAGCCAGGCCGTCAGCGAACTGGACAGGCTCAAGAGCGAAGCCGCCAGCGGAACGGCGGAACTCAACGATCCGAACAAGGCCAAGATCGAGCTGATGCGCGGCGACGGCCAGCCGTACGGCGTGACCGGTACGCTGGACTTTTCCGACGCCGCCGTCGATGCGGCGACCGGCGCGGTCAACCTGCGCGGCATCGTGCCGAATCCGAATCACAGCCTGTTGCCCGGCACGTTCGTCAACGTGCGCGTGACCGTCGGCGAACTCAAGCGCGCGTACGTCATCCCGCAGGCGTCGATCCAGCGCGATGCACAGAACGCATTCGTCTATGTGCTCGGCAACGACGGCAAGGTCGCGCAGAAGAACATCGTGACGCACTCCTCGCAGGGTGCCGATTCCGTGGTGACAGGCCTCGCCGATGGCGATCAGGTACTCACGTCCGGTCTGATGAAAGTGCGTCCGGGCGCACCGGCGAAAGTGGCGGCGCCCGCTCCGAATTCGGCGCCGGGTGGCGCTCCAGGCGCGGCGGGCAAAGCGCCCGCGCCCGCCACGGCGAAGCCCGCCGATCAAAAACCGGCCGAGCAGAACTCCGCTCAGCAAAAGAATTAAGTCCGGCCGGCAAGCGACCAAGGAAGCCGCACCATGTTTTCGAATTTCTTCATCCAACGTCCGATCTTCGCGTGGGTGCTGGCGCTCCTGATCACGCTGGGCGGCGTGCTCGCGATCACCTCGCTCGGCATCGAATCGTATCCGCCGATCGCGCCGCCGCAGGTGGCGATCACGGCCGTCTATCCCGGTGCGGACGCCGAAACGGTCGAGCACACCGTCACGCAGGTCATCGAGCAGCAGCTTTCCGGCATCGATCACCTGATGTATTTCAGCTCGACCTCGAGCGCCAACGGCGCCGGACAGATCACGCTGACCTTCGAGCCGGGCACCAATCCCGATATCGCGCAGGTGCAAACGCAGAACAAGGTCACGCTCGCCACGCCGCGTCTGCCGACGGAAGTGACGCAGCAAGGCATCGTCGTCGCCAAGCAGAATCCGGACTTCCTGATGTTCGTCTCGATCAAGTCCGACGACGGCAAGCTCGATTCGTACGCGCTCGACAACATCCTCGCCACGCGCGTGGTCGATCAGGTCGGCCGCGTGCCGGGCGTCGGCAGCACGTTCCAGATCGGATCGGAATACGCGATGCGCATCTGGCTCGATGCCGACAAGCTGCACGGCTATTCGATGTCGTCCGCGCAGGCGCTGAATGCGGTGCGTGCGCAGAACGTGCAGGTCGCCGCAGGTTCGATTGGCTCGGAGCCGGCCGTCAAAGGAACGGGCTTTACCGCGACGGTGCTCGGCGAAACCCGCTTCACCACCGCCGAGCAGTTCGAGAACATCATCCTGCGCGCGAATGCGGACGGCACGACGGTTCGTTTGAAAGATGTCGCGCGCGTCGAGATCGGCGCGGGCGGTTACGGCCGCCGCGTCGTCTACAACGGACAGGCGGTGTCGGGTTTTGGCGTGCAGCTCATCTCGGGCGCGAACGCGCTGAACGTGGCCAAGGAAGTGAAATCCAAGATGGCCGAACTTCAGGCCACGTTTCCGCCGGGCGTGAGCTGGTTCGTTCCGTATGACACGACGCAGTTCATCAAGATCTCGATCGAAGAAGTGGTCAAGACGCTGCTCATCGCGATCGTGCTCGTGTTCCTGGTGATGCTGCTGTTCCTGCAGAATTTCCGCGCGACGATCATCGCCACGCTGGTCATTCCCGTCGCGCTGATGGGCGGCTTCCTCGGCATGTGGCTGGTCGGTTTCACGGTCAATCAGTTGTCGCTGTTCGGCATGGTGCTGGCAATCGGTATCGTCGTGGACGATGCGATCGTGGTGATCGAGAACGTCGAGCGCATCATGGAAGCCGAAGGCCTGAGCGCGCCGGATGCGACGCGCAAAGCCATGAAGCAGATCCAGGCGCCGGTCGTCGCGATCGCCGTCGTGCTGATGGCGGTATTCATTCCCAGTGCGCTGCAGTCCGGATCGGTCGGCGCGATCTATCGCCAGTTCGCGCTGACGATTGCATTGTCGACGGGATTTTCGGCGATGCTCGCGCTGGTGTTCACGCCGGCGCTGTGCGCGACGATCATCAAGCCGCACGATCCGAACAAAAAGAAGAACCGCTTCTTCCAATGGTTCAACCGCACCTTCGACTGGGCGCGCGAAAAGTATACCGGCCATATCCGCGGCGCCGTGCGCGCGGTGCCGTCTGTGGATGGGGTTGTTCATCGTGGTCGCCATCGCTTGCTACTTCGGATTCAGCAGCTTGCCGAAGAGCTTCGTGCCCGAGGAAGACCAGGGTTATGCGCTGACCATCGTCGGCCTGCCGTCCGGCGCGACCATCACGCGCACCAACCAAGTGATGGATCAGGTATCGACGATCATCCGCTCCAATCCCGAAGTCGAAGGCGTGTTCGCGATCTCCGGTTTCAGTTTCGTCGGCAGCGCGGAAAATGTCGGCATGGCGTTTATTCGCTTCAAGCCATGGGACGATCGCCACGACACCGCGATGGAATTGATCCAGAAAATCCAGGGCCAGCTTTTCGGCGGCGTGCAGGACGCGATGGCGTTCGTCGTGAACCTGCCGACGATCCGCGGTCTCGGCCAGTTCGGCGGTTTCGATCTGTATCTGCAGGATCGCTCCGGCGCAGGTCACGACGCACTGATGCAAGCCGGTGGCGCCATCATCGGCAAAGCCGGCCAGATGCAGGACACATTCGCCGGTGTGCGTCCGAACGTACTGCCGGAAACGCCGCAACTGAAGCTCACCATCGATCGCGTGCAGGCCAGTTCGATGGGCATGGCGCTGTCCGATGTCTATACAGCCGTGCAGCTCATGCTCGCGCCGGTGTACGTCAACGACTTCATCTCCAGCGGCCGCGTGCAGCGCGTCACCATGCAGGCCGATGCGCCGTACCGCAGCGGACCGGATTCGCTGCAGCATTTCTACGTACCAAGCACGAAGACGATCGCCACGCCGGCGGGAACGCTGCCGCTGATGATCCCGATTTCGAACGTCGTGCAGGCGCAGTGGAAAATCGGGCCGCCGACGCTGGTGCGCTACAACGGTTACGAAGCGACAGAAATCGTCGGTTCGCCCGCACCCGGCAAGAGCAGCGGCGAGGCGATGGCGGCGATGGCCAAGATCATCAAGGAAGACGTTCCCTCCGGATTCGGCTTCGACTGGACCGGCCAGTCGCTGCAGGAAATCATTTCCGGCAACCAGGCGCCATTGTTGTTGCTGCTGTCGGTGTTCGTCGTGTTCCTGTGCCTGGCCGCGTTGTACGAAAGCTGGTCGATTCCGGTCGCGGTGATGCTGGTGATTCCGCTCGGCATCACTGGCATGGTCGCGTTGACCTGGCTGCGCCGCACGATCGATCCGTACATGGCCAACGACGTCTACATGATGGTCGGCCTTCTCACCATCGTCGGACTGGCCGCGAAGAACGCGATCCTGATCGTCGAATTCGCGGTCGAGGAACAGCGCGCGGGCCGGCCGCTCGGCGCCGCCGTCATCGACGCCGCACGTTTGCGCTTGCGGCCGATCCTGATGACCTCGTTCGCCTTCATCCTCGGCGTGTTGCCGCTGGCGATTTCCACCGGCGCCGGCGCCAACGCGCGTCACGCCATCGGCACGGGCGTGATCGGCGGCATGATCTTCGCGACGTTCCTCGGCGTGCTGTTCATCCCGGTTTTCTACGTCACCGTGCGGCGCCTGCTCGGCGACAAACTGGAATCGCGCGAGGAAACGCAGCGAGCGCTGGACGAACCTGCCGCCGAAAGATGAGACGCACATCAACGCGGGCGGTGAGCCCGCGTTGCATGATCGCGGGAGCGTTACAGGAAGTCGGCATGCGGATCGTCGTTGCAATCGGATGTGTGCTGTTGTTCACGGCGAACGTGATGGCCGCGTCTTCGCCATTGGTTCTGTACACCGATATCGCCTCCGGCCCGAACAGCGGCGGTGAAAACAACAACGGTGCATATCTGTCGATCTTCGGCAGGAATTTCGGCAGCGGCGGACTAGGCACCACGACGAAAGTCACCATCGGCGGCAAGGAAGTCGCCGCATATCGATTCCTCGGCACGTCGAAAGCGCGCAGCGATATCCAGCAGATCGCCGTGCAGCTCGGTGCCCTGAGCGGCATCACACCGGGAACCGCGCAGCCGGTTCGCGTCACCGTCAACGGCGTGACATCGAATGCGGATGTCACGTTCGTCGTGAATCCCGGCCGCATCCTGTTCGTCGACAACGTGAATGGCAACGACATCACGGCGGTTCCCGACGACATCATGCACCCATACCGTCATGTGCAGACGTCGGATGGTTCGTATCTGACCAAAGCGGCTTACGGCGCGGCGCAGCCCGGCGACATCATCGTGATGCGCGGCACCGGCACCGCATGGACGGATGTCGGCAACGGCAACTACTTCATCAAATTCATCAACAAGAACGGCACCGCGCCGAACGGAACATCCGGCAGCGGTGCGCTCACGTTGATGGGCTATCCCGGCGAAGATGTCTTCATCAATTTCCCCGGCACCGCGCACAGCGGCGCGATTTCAGGTGTCGATGCCACCAACTACACCGGCGGCTTGTACGTGACCATCGCCGATCTGCGCATCGAAGCCGGCGGCAATGCCGGGCCGATCGCCGTGCAGATCGCAGGCGATCACTGGCGCATCGTCAACGACGATCTCAGCGCCGCCACGGCGACCAATACCGCGAAAGCCGCCGGCATCAACGGCAACGCGACCAATGCGTTCTGGTACGGCAATCACATTCACGACATCGGCGGTGGCAGCGCGCAGGAAAATCACGGTATCTACATCGACGGCGACGGTTCGTACGACATCGTCTACAACACCATCGAGCACGTCACCGGCGGCAATGGATTCCAGATTTTCGTCAACGGCAGCAACGGTTCGGATTTCGGCAATCACATCCATTTCCATCACAATCTGGTGCACGACGTCTCCAAGCACGGCCTCAACATCGCCGACGGCGCGCAGAACGATATCGCGTTCTGGAACAACATCGTCTACAACACCGCGTACTCCGGCATTCGTTTCAACACGAACACGCTGCACGGCGCGCGCATCTACAACAACACGATCTACAACGCCGATACCGCCGGCACGTTCGATGGCTACGCGGCGATCAGCAACGACTGGAATTTCCCTTCCGACGCGCTCGATCTGCGCAACAACATCATCGTGCCCGCATCGGGAAAACCGTATACGGGTGGCAGCGTCGGCATCGATTCCGGCATCGGTACGATCAGCAACAATCTATGGTCGGGCGGAACTGGCGATGTTTCTTTCGACAGCCATCCGGTTCTCGCGCAGCCGCGATTCGTGAACGCCGCGCAGGCCGATTTCCATCTGTCCGCGAACAGTCACGCGATCAATGTAGGCAGCGCAGGCGTCGCCGCGTTGGTGATCGACGATTACGACAACAACGCACGAACCGGCTACGACATCGGCGCGTTCGACTACATCATTTTCGCCAACAGTTTCGACTAGCGCTCACAGCCACGGACTCGGCGGCAGCGCGTCGAAGACATTCAGCAATCCGTTGTCCCAGTCGGCGCGGATTGTCGCCAGATACGGATCGTCCTCGCCCAGCCGGCGCTGGATCTTCACGCGCAGCGCGTCCCTTTCGTAGACGACCAGATCGATGGGCGCGCCGACCGACAGGTTCGAGCGCATCGTCGCATCGAACGAAACGATGGTGCACTTCACCGCATCGGAGATCGACGTCTCACGATGAATGATGCGATCGAAAATCGGTTTGCCGTATTTGATCTCGCCAATCTGCATATACGGCGTGTCGCTCGAACTTTCGATGCAGTTGCCTTCCGAATACACATGAAACAGGCGCGGCTGTTCACCCTTGATCTGCCCGCCGACGATAAACGACGCCGACGAATCCACGTTTTCGGCGCGCAGATATTTGTCGTCGCGATCCTTGACCTGACGCACCGTATCGCCGATGAGCCGTGCCACTTCGAACATCGAGGTCGCCGTCCATAGTCCGAGCGCCTGCGCATCGTTGCGCGCGCCAAGATCGAGCAGACTCAGCACGTTCTGCGTGATCGACAGATTCCCCGCCGACATGGTGACGATCACGCGATCGTCGTCGCGGCAGAACACGCGCATCTTGGCGAAACGCGCCACGTTGTCCACGCCCGCATTGGTGCGCGAATCCGAGGCGAACACCAATCCCGCTTTGAGGTTTACGCCAACGCAATATGTCATGTGGCGGCCGTCCTTTGTAAGCATCCGATCTTAATCACCGCGCGCGGATGCGGCAATGTCGAGCGCCTGTCGCGAAAGCGTCATGACCGCATTTGGCACTACGTGCGGAAATCGACGAAAATAGCCGTTCACGGCCGCGCTTCGCGCCGCGCCCCTTCCGGAGAATCCGATGACCGAACCCACCCTCACGCCGCCCGCAGGCGGCGCCAAGATCACGATCTTGCAAGGCAAGCTGAACGTGCCGGATCAGCCGATCATTCCGTTCATCGAAGGCGACGGCACCGGCCCGGACATCTGGCGAGCTGCGGTGCGCGTGTTCGATGCGGCGGTTGAAAAAGTATACAAAGGCAAACGCAAGATCCACTGGATGGAAGTGTTCGCCGGCGAAAAAGCGTTCAAGCAGTACAACAACTGGCTGCCGGAATCGACCGTGCAGGCCTGCCGCGATTACCTCGTTTCGATCAAAGGTCCGCTGACCACGCCCGTCGGCGGCGGCATCCGCTCGCTCAACGTCGCGCTGCGCCAGATGCTCGATCTGTACGTCTGCCTGCGCCCGGTGCGCTGGTTCAAGGGCGTGCCGTCGCCGGTGCGCGATCCGTCGAAAGTCGACATGGTGATCTTCCGCGAGAACACCGAAGACATCTACGCCGGCATCGAATACGAAGCCGGCAGCGCCGCCGCGCAGAAAGTGCTCGATTTCCTCAAAGCCAACGATCCGAAAGGCTTCGACAAGATCCGTTTCGGCACGCAGGAGAAAGCCGACGAGTGGCAGAAGCTGCTCGAAACCATCGGCATGCCGCATCGCGAGGTCGGCATCAACGTCGGCATCGGCATCAAGCCGGTCAGCCAGCTCGGAACGGAACGCATCGTGCACAGCGCGATTTCGTACGCGATCCAGACCGGACGCAAATCCGTCACGATTGTGCACAAGGGCAACATCATGAAGTACACGGAAGGCGCGTTCCGTGGCTGGGGCTACGAAGTCGCCGAGAAGTTTTTCCCCGGCAAGGTCTACACGTGGGAGCAGTGGGAAAAAACCAAGGCCGCGAAAGGCGAAGCGGAAGCCAATGCCGAACAGAAGGCCGAAGTCGCCAAAGGCAAAGTGCTGATCAAGGATTCGATCGCCGACATCACGCTGCAACAGGTGCTGACGCGTCCGGATGAATTCAGCGTGATCGTCACGCTCAACTTGAATGGCGATTACCTTTCCGACGCGCTCGCCGCGCAAGTCGGCGGCATCGGCATCGCACCGGGCGGCAACATCAATTACCTGACCGGCCACGCCGTGTTCGAAGCTACGCACGGCACCGCGCCGAAGTACGCAAATCTCGACAAGGTAAATCCGGGTTCGGTGATCCTGTCCGGCGAAATGATGCTGCGCTACATGGGCTGGACCGAAGCGGCCGACGCGCTCATCACCGCGATGGACAGGGCCATCGCCGCCAAGACGGTGACCTACGATTTCGCGCGTCTGATGGACGGTGCGACGGAAGTGAAGTGTTCGGAATTCGGTGATGCGTTGATCAAGGCGCTCTGAATTTCCGTTGTTGCAGCAAAGGACGGGCGCGATTCATCGCGCCCGCATCCCTCAACACACATTCCATCCGATCGCATGACGCAGCTCAATGCGGAATGGCCAACCGAGGCCACGCGACGGGTTTGCATTTCGGCCCGCCACACACCTTCTTCCCACGCTGGCGCGGTGCGCTCAGACGCATCACCGCCTCCCGCGAAAGATACCCGCCGTTGAACAACTGACCTTGCGCGACTTGTGAGAGATTTTGCCAGAAGCCTTTCATAGCGATGTCTCCGTCCGATGCCTCGTGGACGCATACACTAGGCGCTTAGCCGCGCTCAAAAAAGCGATGCTTCTGCACCCCAACTGTGAATTCCATTCAACTCTTCACACGCTCCTCGTGACGCACGGCAGCGAGCTTCCGTGACGATCCTCGGCGTATGATGACGGCCCTTGCTACACCAATCGATCAGGAGAATTCGATGAAAACGTCGCGCCTGCTGCTGCTGGGAATCTGCAGCGCCCTCGCTCTTGCTTCGTCCGTTTCAACGTTTGCGGCGCCCGCCGCGAAAGCCGCACCGGCGGCGTCTGCCGACAACAAACTCGACACCGTCATCGCCGGCAAATGGCGCGATCCGAAAAACGCCGCGCGTGACAAATACCGTCATCCGAAACAGACGCTCGAATTCTTCGGGCTGAAACCGACGATGAGCCTGATCGAAATCACGCCCGGCGGCGGCTGGTATTCGGAAATCCTCGCGCCGTATCTGAAGGACAGCGGCACCTACACCGCCGCCGTGGTCAAGCCGAAGAAGAAAGAAGGCGAAGACGCGCAGGACATGGACGCCATCCACAAGAAATTCGCGGGCGACGCTGCCGAATACGGCAACGCCAAGTTCGTCGAATTCGATGGCAAGGCGCCGAACCTCGGGCCCGACAATTCCGCCGACATGGTCGTCACCTTCCGCAACGTGCACAACTGGGTGATGGCCGACACCGCGCCGCTCATGTTCAAGGCGTTTTACTCCGTGCTCAAACCCGGCGGCGTGCTCGGCATCACCGATCACCGCGCGGCGAAGGGCGCCGATCTCGAGAAGATCAAGCAATCCGGTTATCTGCCCGAAGATTTCGTCATCAAACTCGCCACCGACGCCGGCTTCAAGCTCGCGGCCAAAAGCGAAATCAACGCCAATCCGAAAGACACCAAAGATTATGCGGAAGGCGTGTGGACACTTCCGCCGTCGTTCGCGCTCAAGGACAAGGATCACGACAAGTACGCGGCCATCGGCGAGTCCGATCGCATGACGCTGAAATTCGTCAAACCGGGCGACGACAAGCTGTTCAAGAGTTCGGAAAAGTAAGCGCCATCGTGCGGGCGGTTTCGGCCGCCCGCACCGCTCGATGCTGATCGCCTTCAACAAACCGTTCAACGTGCTGTGCCAGTTCACGGACCGCACCACGCCGCCGCGCAAGACGCTCGCGAGCTTCATCTCCACGCCTGATGTTTATCCGGCGGGCCGTCTCGATTACGACAGCGAAGGATTGCTGTTGCTCACCGACGAAGGCGCGCTGGTGAAGCGTCTCACCGATCCGAAATCCAAAACGCGCAAGACTTACGCCGTTCAAGTCGAAGGCGAACCGCGCGATGATCAACTCGCGCAACTCCGCCGCGGCGTGATGTTGAACGACGGCATGACCCTTCCCGCCGACGCGCGCCGTATCGACACGCCATCGTGGCTGTGGCCGCGCGATCCGCCCGTGCGCTTCCGCAAAACCGTGCCGGATAGCTGGATCGAACTCACCATCCACGAAGGCCGCAACCGCCAGGTGCGCCGCATGACAGCGGCGGTCGGACTGCCGACACTGCGCCTGATCCGCACGCGCATCGGCGACATCGAACTCGGCACGTTGCGTCCGGGCGAAACGAGGATCGAGACACCATGAGCGACTTCAAGGATCACTTCTCCGGCCACGCCGACATCTATCGCGAAGCGCGGCCCACCTATCCGCCGCAACTTTTCGCGTGGCTCGCGCAACAGGTGCCCGACCGCCAGCTCGCGTGGGATTGCGGCTGCGGAAACGGACAAGCCACCGTCGCGATCGCTGACCATTTCATGCGCGTCGTCGGCAGCGATCCAAGCGCTACACAGATAGATGCCGCCGAAGGCCGCGCCAACATCGACTACCGCGTCGAACCCGCAGAACACTCGTCGCTCACCGGCACCAGCGTGAGCCTCATCACCGTCGCGCAGGCATTGCACTGGTTCGATCACACTGCGTTCTATGCCGAAGTAAAACGCGTGCTCAAACCGAACGGACTTTTTGCCGCGTGGGCGTATTCGGATTGCGCTACCGGCGACGCCGCCATCGACCGCATCAAGGACCGACTCTACATCGATCTGACCGGACCATACTGGCCGCCCGAGCGCGTCTATGTCGACGCCGGGTATAAAACGTTGCCTTTTCCCTTTGTGGAAGTCGCGGCACCTCCGTTTCCGATGGTCGCCTCGTGGACGGTCGATCATCTGCTCGCCTACTTCCGCTCATGGTCGGCGACGCAGCGCTACATCAAAGCGAAAGGCGAGGATCCTGTCGCATTGATCGAACCGGAATTGCGTGCGGCGTGGGGCGATGCGAACAGTCGCCGCGAAGTGCGCTGGCAATTTCATCTGCGCTGCGGAAAAGCCGCTAGTCCAGACGAATCCCCAGCGCGCCGAACGCCTGCTCACCTTTCGCGCTGACGATCACCGCGCGCGAATCGCGGCGCTTGCGCAGCCAGCCGCGCTCGAACATGCGTTGCGTCAGCAGCGAACCGAGCGCGCCGGCGAGGTGATGGCGTCGTTCCGACCAGTCGATGCAGGGCCGTCCTTCGATGCGCTCGGCATGGTCGTCTTCGTCGAGAAGACCATTGCCAATCAGCAAATCAACGCCGGCCGACGACAACGCGATGGCGCCCGCCGACACCACGAATCGGCCGCGCGCGGACAATGCCTCGAACATGAGCACGCCGACGCGTCCGGCAAGATGCCGATAGCACGTGCGCGCACGCTGTAACGCCGGATCGAAAGCGCGCGCCGGCTGGTCCGGTCTCGTCGCCGATTGCATCAACGACAATGCCTCGATCAAGTGAGCCGCTTCCTCGCCGGCAATGCGAAAATAGCGATGCCGACCCTGCGACACGACCGACAGCATGCGTCCATCGCATAGTTTGCGCAGATGCGCGCTCGCGGTGGCGGGCGCGATGCCGGCGCGGCGCGCGAGTTCTGACGCGGGCCGCGAGGTGCCGTCCATCAGCGCGAGCATGATCGACGCACGCGCGGGTTCGGCGAGCAGACTGCCGACCGCGGCGAGCCGGCGCGCGTCGATGGGCTCATGCGCGTTCATGCGTCAAGAATACGGCAAATGAAGTGGCACACGTTTCGCTGCACGACGAAGCATCGCGGCTCACCATGGCGCGATCATTCGATTCCACACAGGACTGCAAAATGACTGAAACGAGCGTCGCCAGAACACAAACCGACTGGATCACGCCGCTCGAACTGATCGCGCTCGGCGCAATCTGGGGCGGCTCGTTCCTATTCATGCGCGTCGCCGCGCCGGACTTCGGGCCGATCGCGCTCGTCGAGGTGCGCATCGTGCTCGGCGCGTTGTCGCTGATGCCGTTCCTGTGGCGCGCGCGCCGCGCGATCAGCGCTGCGTTGTGGCTGCGCCTCGCCATCATCGGCGTGATGAATTCGGCGATTCCGTTCACGCTGTTCGCCTGGGGTGCGGAACGCGCACCGGCCGGCGTCGGCGCGATCGCCAATTCGATGACGCCGCTGTTCACCGCGCTCGTCGCATTCGCCGTGTGGCGCGAAGCGATTTCGATCACGCGAGCGATCGCGCTGATCGTCGGACTCATCGGCGTCGTGATCCTGGCCAGCGATCGCGTCAGCGGCTCGAACGTCATGCTCGCCGCGATCGCCGGCACCATCGCGTCGTTCTGCTACGGCATCGCCGCGAATCTGACCAAGCGCTGGCTCTCTGGCATTCCGCCGGCCGCCGCCGTCGCAGGAACACAGACGTGCGCCGCGATCCTGCTCGCGCCGCTCGCGTTGACGAATCTGCCGACCGCACCGATTCCACTTCACTCGTGGCTTTGCGCCGCCGCGCTCGGCGTCTTGTGCACCGGTATCGCTTACGCGTTGTTGTTCCGATTGATCGCGCGCGTCGGCGCCGCGCGGGCAATCACATGCACGTATCTGATTCCGCTATTCGGCGTCGGCTGGGCGTGGCTGTTCCTCAGCGAAGTGCCGACACCGACGATGGCCATCGCCGGCGTCCTCATCCTTGGCAGCGTGATCGTCAGCCAGCGCGGCGCGCGCTGATCAGCGATTCGTAAGCTGAATCTCGATGCGGCGATTCTTCGCGTACGCCGCTTCGTTGTCGGCGTTATCGAGCGGCTGGAATTGTCCGAACCCGTTCGCCGACAGACGATGCGCGGGAATTCCCTGCACGACGAGATATTTCACGATCGCCACCGCACGTGCGGTCGACAATTCCCAGTTCGACGGAAACTGATCGGTGTGGATCGGCCGCTTGTCGGTGTGGCCGTCGATGCGCACGACCCAGTCGAGGCTCGACGGAATTTCCGCCGACACTTCGTTCAAGGTCTGCGCGAGTTTGTCGAGACTCGCCTGCGCATTCGGGTTCAAGTCGGCCGAGCCGGTGTCGAACAGGATATCGGTCGGCACGACGAAGCGGTCGCCGATGACGCGCACGTCGCCGCGCGCGCCGAGCACCTGGCGCAGTTTGCCGAAAAATTCCGAACGGTATTTTTCGAGCTGGTTGACCTTGTTGGCGAGCGCGAGATTGAGCTGCGCGCCGAGGTCGGCGAGTCTTGGCGTCTTTGTCCTTGATGTCGGTGTTGGCGAGATCGAGCGCGGCGGAGAGTTTGTTCAACTGATCGCGCACCGCGGCGAGCTGGCGGTTGAGCAGTTCGACTTGCGCGGCGGATTTCGCGTTGAGGTCGGTCGCGGCGACGAGATCCTTTCTTCGACGTGTCGAGCTGCGTCGAGAGCTGCTGCGACTTGCTGCTCGAGTTGTGTTTTGAGTTCGGTCAGCGCGGCGATGTCGGCGTTGAGTTTTGCGGCTTCGCGCGTTGACCGCGTCGAGCTGTGATTTCGCGGCGTCGCGATCGGCGGTCGCGTTGCCGAGCGATGCGGAAAGCTCGTCGGCTTTCGCTTTGAGTTCCTTGTTCGCGCCTTCGGCGAGCGACAGCGTTTTCGACAATTGCGCGATCTGTGCGTTGAGTTGCGCGAGCGCTTCGTTCTTGCCAGCGATGGTTTGCGACAGCACGAACTGGCCGATGGCGAACAGCAGCAGCACGAACACCATGACCAGAATCAGCGACGACAGTGCGTCGACGAATCCGGGCCAGATGTCGAGGCGAGCGGCGGCGTCGCGCGAGCGAATTCATCGAATTGCACCGTGATCGTGGCCGTTCGCACGAATGCGTGGGCGGGCGCGATCAATCGCGCCGCCACAGAGGTTGCAAGCGCGATCGGGTTTTGTAGGGGCGCAATTCATTGCGCCCGCAAGGCGCTGGATTCCCGCTTTCGCGGGAATGACAGTGGGGGACACGCGTGTGATCGCAAAACTCACAACGGCGCTCCGCTGCGCTTGTTGTCGACAGCGGCCGCGATCGTGCGCGAGAGCAGGCGAAGTTCGCTGCGCAATTCATCGGACAAACGCGCGCCGTCGTTCGGCGATGCGGCGAGCGTTTTCAGCACGTTCTTCAATTCTTCCTGCGTTTCCGACATGCCGCGGATTTCGCGCGATTCGCGTCCGAGCATATCGGTGAGCCGCGCGAGTTGCGCGTTGAGTTCGCCGAATTGCTCGCTGGAATTGCGCCGCTCGCGTTCGGATTCGGTCAACGCGCGCTGCATGCGCTCGAGACCGTCGGCGGTCTGCTCGAGCAGCGCCTGCACGTAGGCGGGAACGCCGACGTCGCCTTCGCCCTGCAACGTGCCGGAGGAAAGTTTGGTCATGCCGGACAGCCAGTCTTCGAGTTCGTTGTAGAAGCGGTTCTGCGCATGGCCCGCTTGCAGATCGAGAAAACCGAGCACGAGCGAACTGGCTAGGCCAAACAGCGATGTCGAGAAACTCGTCGACATGCCCGACAGCGGTTGTTTCAGGTTTTCTTTCAGCTGCGCGAACATCGCGGCCGGATCGCTGCCGGTGCCGAGCGAGCCGATGATGTCGGCGACCGAACGGATCGTTTCGAGCAATCCCCAGAACGTGCCGAGCAGGCCGAGGAAGATCGCCAGGCCGATCAGATAGCGCGACAGATCGCGCGATTCTTCGAGGCGCAGATAAACGCTGTCGAGGATCGAGCGCAGCGACGGCGCGCTCAGCGAAAACTTCGCGCGCTCGCGTCCGGCGAACATGCGCGCCATCGGCGCGAGCAGTTTCGGTTTTGTCGGCAGCGGACGATCCGGCGGCGAACGCTTGAACAGTTCGATCCATTCGACGTCGCGCGTGAGCATGAACACCTGGCGGAAATTCACCACGATGCCGGCGATCAGCACGGCGAGGATCACGCCGTTGAAAAACGGATTCGCCTGGAAATTCTGCATAAGTTTTCCGGAGACGAGCAACAGCGAGCGCGCCACCGCGACCAGGAAGCCGAACATCCAGATGAAAACGTTGGTGGGCTTGGTCATGACGGCTCTCACGGCGGGCTCATCGGAAGTTCGATGCGGTTTACGTTCGACTGGTTGCACGTGCGTTGGTTCCTTCGTTCGGCGCCGCGCGCGGCTTGGCGCGCGCAGTTGGCGTGGCCGACCACGGATCGGCGGGCCACGGATGTTTCGGATAGCGGCCTTTGAGTTCCTTTTTCACTTCGCGGATAGGTGTGATCCCAGAAGTTGCGCAAATCCTGCGTGACCTGGATCGGCCGTTGCGCGGGCGACAACAGATGCAGCATCAGCGGCACCTCGCCCTTGGCGACGCGCGGCGTGTCGGCGAGGCCGAACAGTTCCTGCAATTTCACCGCGAGCACCGGCGGCTTGCCGGGGTGATAGGCGATACGGTGCGATTTCCCGCTCGGCACCACAATCGATTCGGGAGCGATCTCATCGAGACCGCGCCGCTGGCTGTGCGTCAATCGCGACATCAGCGCTTCGCCGAGAAGCGCAGGTGTGGCCGCTTCGAGCCGCGTTTTGCCGTTGAGGAATGGTCCGAGCCAGGTTTCGACCGACGCGAGCAAGGCTTCGTCGCTGACGTCGGGCAGACCGAGTTCGGGCGCCCACTCGCGCGCGGATGCGATGCGCGCGCGCATGGCGAGCATCGCTTCGCTCCATGGCAGTTGCGCGATGCCGAGCGAGCGGATCGCAGCGAGCAGGCTGGCGTGCGCATCTTCGGGATTCGTCGGCACGCGCTGTTGTTCGAGGATGAGATCGGCGAAGCGCACCACGTTGGATGCTTCGGCCGCGCGCGTGTTGTCGTTCCAGCGCACCACCCGTTCGCGCACCAGTTGTTCGCCGAAATCGCGTTCGAGTTTCGCCGCGTTGAACGCGGTGGCGGCGGTGATGAGGCTGTCGCGTTCGGCATAGTTGAGATCGATGACGACGAGCCAGCGCGATTCGACCAGTTCGCTGTTCAGATGCAGATGCGCGCCGCGTCCGTTGCTCAGCCGATAGCGGCGCGCGTCCTGATCGTCGCGTTTGGCGAGGCGATCGGGATAGGCGTGCATCAGGATATTGCCGATGTCGTCGCTGTCGACCTTGCGCACATCGCGCGCGATGGGTCGGCCAATACCTTCGAGGCGCTGACGCCAGCTTTTCGAGGCCTGATCGATGAGGCGCAGCGCGGCGGGATCGGCGTGGTGGAGTCGCGCGCCGTTCGCACCGTCGCGGCGCATGGCGTCGAGCGCAATCCAACGTGCGCGGAAATCGTCGCTGCGCGAGCGGTCGCTGCGCAGCGGATTACGCGCGTCGATCAGCGCGATGGCGTCGCAGGCCAGCGCGCGGTGTTCCGGTGCGGCGCGCAATGCGGCGGCAGCCAGACGCGGCGCGCTGCCGAGCTTGAGCATGTCGCGGCCAAGCGCGGTGATGCGGCCGTCGTCGTCGAGTGCGCCGAGCATGGTCAGCAGATCGCGCGCGCTGGTCAGTGCGCCCGATGGTGGCGCGTCGAGCCAGCGCACATCCGATGCGCCCCAAGCGGCGAGATCCAGCGCGAGGCCGGACAATTCGACCTGCGCGATTTCGGGCCGGCGCGCGGGTTCGAGGCGTTTGCTTTCCGGCCAGAGGCGATACGCGACACCGTCGGCGACGCGACCGGCGCGTCCCGCGCGCTGATCGGCGGACGCTTGCGAAATCGACACCGTTTCCAGCCGCGTGAAACCCGTGTTCGGATCGAGCCGCGGCTCGCGTGCAAGTCCCGTGTCGATGACGACGCGGATGCCGGGCAACGTCACGCTCGATTCGGCGATGTTGGTCGCCAGCACGACACGGCGATTTTTGTTCGTCGACGGCGCGAGCGCGGCGTGCTGTTCGGCCAGCGACAGATCGCCGTGCAGCGGCAGCAGCTCGATGCCCGGGAGATCGGCCAGCACGGTTTTCGCGCGATCGATCTCGCGGCGCCCGGCGAGAAATACCAGCACGTCGCCGGGTTGCGTGCGCAGCGCGTTTTCGAGCGTGCGGCGCAGCTGGAACGGCCAATCTTCGTTGGGCCGCGGCGCGGAATATTCGATATCGACCGGAAAACTGCGGCCTTTGCTGGTGATGCGCGGCGCGTCGAACCAGCGCGCGATGCGTTCTCCGTCGAGCGTGGCCGACATGATGATCAGACGCAGATCGGGTCGCAGCGATGCCTTGTATGTCGAGCGCGAGTGCGGCGCCGAGATCACCCTGCAGATGGCGTTCGTGGAATTCGTCGAACAGGATCGCGCCGACGCCGCCGAGTTCCGGATCGTCCTGCAGCATGCGCGTGAGGATGCCTTCGGTGACGACTTCGATGCGCGTGCGCGCCGACACTTTCGATTCGAAGCGGATGCGATAACCGATGGTTTCGCCGACCGCTTCGCCGCGTTGCGCGGACATGAATTCCGCCGCCGCGCGCGCAGCGATGCGACGCGGTTCGAGCACGAGGATTTTCTTGTTGCCGAGCCACGCCGCGTCGAGCAGCGCGAGCGGCACCTGCGTCGTCTTGCCCGCGCCGGGCGGCGCTTCGAGGATCAGTCGCGGATGCTCGGCCAGCGATGCCGCTATGCGCGGCAGCACGTCGCTGATCGGAAAGTGAGTGGGTGCGCTCAAAGGAAGTGAAAGCGTCGCCGTGTCGCTGTTGCCGTCGGAGCCCCGCGCCGACTTGCGATCCCGCCGCTGCGGGATCGCATTATCGGGCGAACGTTATTGGCAGGTCAGGCCGTTGAGCTGCGTGACGCGCGACCACGTTCTCGAGCCGCTGCCGACCGGCACGGGTTCGGGAAGTCCGGCATTGCTCGCGTAGGAGAACTGCATCGTGTTGCAGTCCGGGAAACTGACCGTGATGGTGCCCCAGGTGGTGAACGTGGCGGCGGCCCCGAAATCGCCGGCGAATCCGCCGTTGGATCCGTAGAACAGCTGGAACGGACCCACCTGCGTCGCGCCGATCGGGAACGATGCTGGAGCCGACGAGCCAGTAAGGAAAGCCCATGTCGTCATACGTATACCAGGCGATGGAGATAAAGTGGTCGTGCTGAGTCACATCGCCCACTTCGACCTGAATGCCTTCGCCGCTGTGGGCCGCATCGCGGAAGTTGCCGCTCTGATAACCGAGATCGGCAGCGGCAGTGCGTTCGCCGCGTACGAATGGGATTGTATGCGGGAATGGAGAACGTACCGGCGGATTGCTGGACAGGTTGTCTACGGCAATCGTCAACGCCTGATTGAAGTTGAGGATCTGATTCTGCGAGTAATTCTCGAAAACGACGACAGTGCTGTCGAACAGCGGATCGTTGGCATACACCTGGCTATACCAGGTATTGGGATCGCTGGCGACGCGTGGCGACAAACAGCGTGGGGCTGAAGGCGACGCCAGGAAAAACCGGGTAGTGCTGCTGACTCGCATTGGCCGGACGATCGATTTCCAGCAGCAACGCGGAATTCGCGCCGCACGGCACGCGGAACAAGGTGACCTTTGCGTTCTCGGTGTAGGCACGTTCGTTCGCATCGCTGCTCAGCGGATCGCCGAGGAGGGTCACCGTTTTGGCGACGGCGGCAGGATCGTTCTTGTACAGCTGGAACGGAATCGGTGCATTCAGGCAACTCGGCGGATAGGCGCGATAGTTATTGGCGACATATTCGCCTGATTGTCCTGCGGCCACGGCGTCGTGCGCGGCCCGGATTTGCAATCCGCGATAGTCGATCGACGGCGCGACGTTATTGCCTTGCGCGCCCGCGCTGACGGCGAGAGGCGAAACGGCGACGAGAAATAGAGCGCTCAGCAACGAGCGGGAAGAAAAACCCATGTTGATCTCCATGTGCAACGACAACGGCAACTCGGGAGAGTGTGGCCGTGTCAGTTAATCGAAGGTGAATATTGCACGCCTTGGCATAATACCGCGTCTTGTAGCGGACTTAGAACATGCTGATCGACATCGGCGCGAATCTCACGCACAGCTCGTTTCAGTCCGATCTGGACGACGTGCTCGCCCGCGCGCGCGGGGCGCGGCGTGGTGCAGCTCGTCGTGACCGGCGCCGATGCGCAGGGATCGCGCGACGCGCTCGCGCTCGCGCGCGAACATCCGGACATGCTGTACGCGACCGCCGGCGTGCATCCGCATCACGCCAAGGATTTCGATGCGCGACACGGAAACGCTGCTGCGCCGAATTGCATGTCGCGAAAGAAGTCGTCGCGGTCGGCGAAACCGGGCTCGACTACCACCGCAACTTTTCGCCGCGCGAAGCGCAACTGTTCGCGTTCGAGCGCCAACTGGGACTCGCCATCGCCTGCGGCAAGCCACTGTTCCTGCATCAGCGCGACGCGCATGCGGATTTCATCGCGTGTCTGGACAACGTGCGTGGAAAAATCGGTCGCGCGGTCGTGCATTGCTTCACCGGCGAGAAGGACGAACTGTTCGATTATCTCGATCGCGATTTCTACATCGGCATCACCGGCTGGATCTGCGACGAGCGGCGCGGCACGCATCTGCGCGAACTGGTGAAAAGCATTCCGGCCGATCGTCTTCATGCTGGAAACCGATGCGCCGTATCTGCTGCCGCGCGATCTCAAACCGATGCCGTCGCATCGCCGCAACGAGCCGATGTATCTGCCGCACATCGCCGCAGAAGTTGCGCGATGTCGCGGCGAAGACGTAGCGATCACCGCCGCGAACGCGACGGCGACGACGCGCACGTTTTTCGGAATCGGCTAGCTGTTCTTCTTGCGGCCGAAGAATTTCTTGAACGCCGCGCCGACGGCGAGCAGGCCCGCGATGATGAATTTCTTCGCCGCCAGGATGACGACGAATAGTTTTGCGAACAGGCCGGCTTTCGCGGCGATCGTTCCGGCGACCAGCGCGCCGATGCCGTACGCGGCGAGCTTGTCGGTCGATGCATTGAATTCGCCGTAGCGCTGGCCCGGATCGAATTCGGTCATCGCCAGAATGTTCTGCATTTTCGATTCGACCATCTGCAACTGGTTCATGCCGGCCACGGCATTGAGGCTGAGATAACCGCCGCGGCCGAGCACGCGGATGTCGTAGTTGAGCGTGTGTTCGGGCTGGCCGCCGAAGGCGAGTTCCTTGGCCCAGTACAATTTGTTCGACGCCGCGTCGTAATGCGGCGGCGCGGCCCAGCCGACCAGATCGATCGCTCTCGAAGCCTTGCTTCTTGCGCTCTTCATTGCTGTCGCGCGTTTGTTCCTGCATGTCCTTGAGCAATTTCGCGTAGTCCATCTTCGCGGCATCTTCGTCGGAGACGTGGCCGTCGTCGGAGTACGTGATCGACCACTGCCCAACTCTGTTTGTCGAGCGGCGAAAGGTTGGCGGGCAGGATCATGCCGAGCACGGATTCGTCCGGCGGATTTCCCCATGCCTGCAGCACGCGTTGCGCGTCGCGGGCTTCGAGATAGCGGAAATCATCTGTGAGCTTGAGCGTGGAATGGCCGCCCTTCACGTCGACCGAGCCGGTGCGGTAATGCAGGCTGTCGAGGAATTTCTGCACGTCGCGGCGAAAGTTGCGTCCGCGAACACCGGAAGAAGCGAACAGCAGCAGGCCGAACGCGAGCGCGCGCATCGAAGCGATCATCGGATTTTCCCCATGGAATCGGCGTCCAGATTGCCAGCCGCGCTTTACGAGCGCAAGCCGACACCGCGCTTGAGCAGGATCAGGCAGAACGCGCCGAACACGATCACGAAACCGACCATCACCGCGTACGACCACGCCAGATCGATTTCGGACGTGCCGAGCAGGCCGTAGCGAAACGCGTTGACCATGTAGAGGATCGGGTTCGCGTACGAGATTTCCTTCCACGGCGACGGCAGCTGCGCGACGTTGTAGAACACGCCGCCGAGATAGGTCAGCGGCGTGAGCACGAAGGTCGGGATGATCGCGACGTCGTCGAACTTGCGCGCGAAGATCGCGTTGACGAAGCCGAGCAGCGCGAAGATCACCGCGGCGAGCAGGAACGTGGTCAGCGTGACGAACGGGTGATACAGATGAATCTTGGTGAAGAACATCGAGATGCCGAGCACGATCACGCCGACCATCAATCCGCGCATCACCGCGCCGGCGACGTAGCCGCCGAGGATCGTCCAGCCCGGCATCGGCGAGACGAGCATTTCCTCGACGAAGCGCTGGAATTTCGCGCCGAAAAACGAACTCGAGATATTGCCGTACGCATTCTGGATCACGCTCATCATGACCAGACCCGGCGCGATGTATTCGATGTACGAAATGACCCGGCGCCATTTCGCCGACGCGGCTGCCGATCAGCTTGCCGAAAATCAAGAAAGTACAGCGTCATCGTGATCGCCGGCGGCAGCAGCGTCTGGCTCCAGATGCGCAGGATGCGCGCGATTTCGCGGCGCACGAGCGTGCCGAGCGCGATCGAGTGTGCCGGTCAGCTGTTCATGCGGCGGCCTTGTCGTTGGCTTCGATCAGTCGCACGAACAGTTCTTCGAGCCGATTGGCCTTGTTGCGCATCGACACCACCGTGATGCCGCGCGCCGACAGCGCCGCGAACAGCGAATTGAGATCATGCGCGCGCGACATTTCCGCTTCGAGCGTGCGCTCGTCGACTGTGCGTGATCTTCACGCCATCGACCGTCGGCAGATCGCCCACCGGATTGGCCAGATCGAGCACGAACGTTTCCACGTCGAGCTTGCCGAGCAGATTGCGCATCGCCGTGTTCTCGATGATGCGGCCGTGATCGATGATCGCGATGTTGCGGCAAAGCTGTTCGGCTTCTTCGAGATAATGCGTGGTGAGAATAACCGTCGTGCCGGCCGCGTTGATGCCCTGGATGAATTTCCACATCGTGCGGCGGATTTCGATATCGACGCCAGCCGTCGGCTCATCGAGGATCAGCAGTTTCGGCTCGTTCATCATCGCGCGCGCGATCATCAGACGCCGCTTCATGCCGCCCGACAGCGTGCGCGAGACATGAAATGCCTTGTCCCACAGCGCCAGTTCCTTCAGATATTTTTCGGCGCGCTCCGCCGCGATCTTGCGCGGCACGCCGTAGAAACCCGCCTGGTTCATGCAGATCTGGAACGGCTGCTCGAACAGGTTGAAATTCAGTTCCTGCGGCACGAGGCCGAGCATCTGCATCGCTTCGCTGCGGCGCGTGTGGATCGGCACGCCGAACACGCGCGCTTCGCCCGACGTGGAATTCACCAGCGAACTGATGATGCCGATCAGCGTGGATTTCCCCGCGCCGTTCGGCCCGAGAAAAGCATAGAAATCGCCGGCCTGGACGCTCAGGGAAATACCCTTCAGCGCCTCGACACCGTTCGCATAGGTTTTCTTTAAATCGATGACTTCGAGCGCTGGAACGGTGCTCATGGGCTGCGCAATCCGGACAAGATGGTTAGTATAACGGCCCTTCCGAAGCTGATAGCTGGTCCGTGGCCGAGCATTTTCAACTGCGTCTGGCGGAAAGCCGCATGATTGCGCCGAGCGTGCGCCACATGGCGTTCGAGCGCGCCGATGGGGCGATGCTGAATTTCATCCCCGGCCAGTTCCTGCAGATCCACTTCCATTACGACGACGGCAAGCCGACCAAGCGCAGCTATTCGGTGGCCACGATCGGCGACGGCAGCGGGCCGGTGCGGCGCATCGAAATCGCCGTTTCGTACGTGGATGGCGGCGCGGCGACGAAGCTTTTGTCGAACATTGCCCGAAGGCGGCGAAGTCGAGGCGAGCGGTCCGTACGGCCGTTTCTGCCTGATGGAAACCGACCAGAACCATCGCTACCTGCTCGTCGCGACCGGCACCGGCGTCACGCCCTATCGCGCGATGTTGCCGTTGCTGGCCAAACTCGATGCGCGCGGCGCGGAAGTCGCGCTGGTCTACGGCGCGCGCAGCGAAGAAGAGTTGCTGTACGGCGAGGAATTCGAAGCCTACGCCCGGCAGCACAAGCACTTTCAGTTTTTCCCGTGCTTCAGCCGCACGCCGCGCGCGACGCCGCGCCCGAACGACCGCAATGGCCGCGTGCAGGTCGCCATCGCCGAACTCAAACCCGACGCCGCGCGCGACATCGCCTATCTGTGCGGCAATCCCGACATGGTCGATCAATCCTTCGCGCAACTGAAGGAAGCCGGGCTCGCCATTCACCACATCCGCCGCGAAAAATACGTTTCCTCGCGCTGATCCGATGTAAAGGACACTTGACAGCCGCATGACGCGTGCTTACGCTGCGTCCTGTCAAGTTAGCTTTACACCGGGATCGCTGCATGGCGCGCATGTCCAATCGAAGCTACGAGTTGCAGGTCGGCATCTCGATGAGCATCTATATGGTGCTGATCGTGCTGGTCTGGCCGCTGAGCCGGCAGGATGGCGAAATCTGGCTGAAGACGCTTTACGCGCTCATCCCCGTCGTTCCCGTGACGTATGTCATCGGCATCATGGCGCGACGCATCGTGCGCAGCGACGAATTCGAGCAGCGCATGCACCTGATCGGTCTCGGCGTCGCGTCCGCCGTCATCTCGGTGTTGACGTTGATCGCCGCGTTTCTCGCGCTATCGAAACTGCTCACGCTCGAATGGGCGGCCGTCGCGCTGATGTGGGTTTTCCCGCTGATGATGATCACCTATTCCATCGTGCGCAGTTACGCGACGCGGCGCTACGGCGGCGGCGACGCCTGCGACGAAAGCCCGCGCGGCTGGCCGTTGTACGCGCGCTTCATTTTTCTCGGCGTCACCGTCTGCCTGCTCGCCGCGTACGCGCACTATCTGCGTCACAACGAAGAACTGACCAGCATGGTGCTCGGCATGGCGTGCGGCATCGCCGGTGTCGGCGGCTTGTTGTGGATCTGGAAACGGCTGCGCAAACGCCAACCATGAACAATCATGTGCGCGAATTGCGCGAGCAGCGCGGCTGGTCGCAGGGCGAACTCGCCGAACGGCTGGACGTTTCGCGCCAGACCATCAACGCCATCGAAACCAGCAAGTACGATCCTAGCCTGCCGCTCGCGTTCCGCATCGCCAAACTGTTCCGCCAGCACATCGAAGAAATTTTCGAACCTTAGAAGGATCACACCCGTGACCAGCCGAAACATCATCCGACTCGTCATCCTCGCCGCCGCCGTGGGTACGTCGCGTATGCGAAGTTGCATCACGCCGATGGCGGCGCGAAGCCCGCAACCGCCGCAGCGATTCCGGCCAACGCCAAAGAATTCAAACTCGGCTCGCTCGACGTTCAAGACGTGCGATCTCGCGCAGAAAAATTCCGGTGCAACGACGAGCGCGTTCTGCGCGCCGTTCTCCGTGCCAGAAAACCGCGACGACGCCAACAGCCGCAAGATCGACCTGCGCCTCGCGCTGATCAAAAGCGACGCCGCGGCCGCCGATGCCGACATCGTCGTGTTCCTCGCCGGCGGTCCCGGGCAAGCGGCGGTCGACACATGGCCGCAAGTCGCCGGCTCGTTCGCGCCGCTGCGCAAACATCACCACATCCTGCTGCTCGACCAGCGCGGCACCGGCCAATCGAATCCGCTGACGTGCAAACACGCCGACGACGAGACCGACACCGGCGAAGAGTTCGACGCCGCCAAAGCCGAACAGCGCATCCGCACCTGCCTCGACGAAGTGTCGAAGAAAGCCGATCCGCGTTTCTACACGACGACCATCGCCGCGGACGATCTCGAAGCCGTGCGCGCCGCGCTCGGCAATCCCACCTTCGATCTCGTCGGCATTTCGTACGGCACACGCATGGCGCAGCAATACGCGATGCGCCATCCCGACGGCGTGCGCAGCATCGTGCTCGACAGCGTCGCGCCGAACGAAATCGCGCTCGGTCAGGATTTCGCGGCGAACCTCGAGAACTCGCTGAAGGCCGAATTCGCCGCGTGCACGAACACACCCGCGTGCCAGAAAGCATTCGGCGATCCGTACGCGAATCTGTACACACTGCGCGATCAGCTCCGCGCCAACCCGCGCGATTTCGACTATCACAATCCGACCACGTTCAAGAACGACAAGAAGCGCCTCGACCAGTACGCGCTGACCGGCCTCGTGCGCATGTTCGCGTACACGCCCGAAACCGCGGCGCTGTTGCCGCTGTCGATTTCGCAAGGTTTGCACGGCGATTTCACGCCGCTGCTCGGCCAGAGCGAACTGCTCAAAGGCGATCTGGCCGACCTCACCGACAACGGCATGCAGATGTCGGTCATCTGCAGCGAAGACGCCGATCTCATCAAGCCGCGTCCCGAAGACGACAAGACCCTGCTCGGCAACCTGCATGATCAAAAGCCTGCAGGCGATGTGCTCGGTGTGGCCGCACGGCACGCGACCGGCGGATTTCCATGCGCCGTACGCATCCGACAAACCCGTGCTCGTGCTCGAAGGCGAATTCGATCCCGTCACGCCGCCCGCGTATGGCGAACAGGTGATGAAGAATCTCTCGAACGCGAAACTCATCATCGCCAAAGGCCAGGGCCACAACGTGATCGGCCGCGGCTGCATTCCGAAACTGGTCGAGGATTTCGTCGCCGACCTCAAACCGAAAGACCTCGACGTGAAATGCGTCGACCGCCTCGGCCCCACGCCGGCTTTCATCGACTTCAACGGCGCCGCGCCATAAGGAATTGTCATGATCGAGATCAAGCAACTGCACAAGACATTCGGCAAGGTCGTCGCGGTCACGACGTATCGTTCCTCGCGCGCGACGGCGAGATCACCGGCCTGCTCGGCCCGAACGGCGCCGGCAAAACCACGACGCTGCGCTGTCTCTACACGCTGATGAAACCCGACAGCGGACAGATTCTCGTCGACGGCATCGACGCCGCGCAAAGATCCGCGCGCCGTGCGCCGCCAGCTCGGCGTGCTGCCCGACGCGCGCGGTCTGTACAAACGCCTCACCGCGCGCGAGAACATCGAATACTTCGCCCATCTGCACGATCTGGATGACGCGACGATCCGCCAGCGCATCGACGCCGCCGATCGCCGGCCTGGACATGCGCGACATCATCGACCGCCGCACCGAAGGCTTCTCGCAAGGCCAGCGCGTGAAAACCGCGATCGCGCGCGCGCTCGTGCACGATCCGAAAAACGTCATCCTCGACGAGCCGACGAACGGCCTCGACGTGATGTCCACGCGCGCCATGCGCGAATTCCTCAAGCGCCTGAAATCCGAAGGCCGCTGCGTGCTGTTCTCCAGCCACATCATGCAGGAGGTCGCCGCGCTGTGCGATCGCATCGTCGTGATCGCGAAAGGCCGCGTCGTCGCCGACGAAGCGCCGGAAGCGCTGCGCCAGCAAACCGGCGAAGCCAACCTCGAAGACGCGTTCGTCAAACTGATCGGCACCGAAGAAGGACTCGCCGCATGAAAGCCTCGCTCGTCGTATTCATGAAAGAAGTGCGCGAAAACCTGCGCGACCGCCGCACCGTGATCAACACGCTGCTGACCGGTCCGCTGATGGCGCCGCTGATCTTCGTGATCCTCATCAACACCATGATCACGCGCGAACTCGACAAAGCCGATCAGCCGTTGTCGCTGCCGGTCGTCGGCGCGGAAAACGCGCCGAACCTGATCGCCGCGCTGAAGCAGAACAACGTCGACGTCAAACCCGCGCCCGACGATCCCGAACGCGCCGTGCGCGAACAGGATGCCGATGTCGTGCTGCGCATTCCGAAAGACTTCGAGAAAACCTGGAACAAAGGCGATCCGACGCAACTCGAAGTCGTGTTCGATCAGTCGCAACGCGATGCGCGCTCATCCGTCGATCGTCTGCGTGGATTGCTCGAAGCTTATTCCCAGCGCGGCGGCGCAATGCGCCTGCTCGCGCGCGGATTGTCGCCGAGCATCATCAAACCGTTGACCATCGCCGATCGCGATCAATCCACGCCGCAAAGCCGTTCGAGCACATTGTTCGCGATGCTGCCGTACTTCTTCATCCTCGGCTGCTTCGTTGGCGGCATGGCGCTCGCCATCGACACCACCGCCGGCGAACGCGAACGGCAATCGCTCGAACCGCTGCTCGCCAATCCCGCGCCGCGCTGGCAGATCGTGATCGGCAAACTCGCGGCGACAACCGCGTTCGCGATCACGACGGTGATCGTGAGCATCATCGCGTTCTCGATCGTCGGCCGGTTGATGCCGACGGAGAAGATCGGCATGAGTCTGGAAATCGGCATGGGCTTCGTGCCGTACGCGCTGATCGCGATGTTGCCGCTGGCTGCGCTGCTGGCGACGTTGCAGACGATCGTCGCGGCGTTTGCGAAGAGCTATCGCGAGGCGCAGACGTATGTGTCGTTGATCATGTTTTTCGTGTCGATCATTCCGACCATGATTCTGACGTTTCTGCCGATCAAGCAGCAGTTCTGGATGTACATGGTGCCGCTGATGAGTCAGCAGATGACGATTACGCGGTTGCTGCGTGGGGATTATGTGCCGATGTCTGGGATGGCTGTTGGGTTCTTGTGTACGTCGCTCGCGGTGGCGATTCTGGCGATGTTGACGGTGAGGGTTTATCGCAGTGAGCGGTTGGCGATTTCGGTATAACTTCGCAAGTTCGTATCAGCGAACTCTGGAAATCTGCTGTCGATCTCGCTCGTCATTCCAGCGGACGCTGGAATCCAGCTTTTCCCCCTCTCCCGCTGGCGGGAGAGGGTTGGGGTGAGGGTGGCGCTCCATTATTAAGTTCGTCAGTGCAGCAAACACTGGAATTCAGCTTTCTGATCTCGCTCGTCATTCCCGCGAAAGCGGGAATCCAGCGACTTTGCTTTTGTTGATCTCTGAAGATCAAAAGCTTCCGCTGTCCTGCGGCCAGCGGGTACCTTTTTGGTAAACGCCAAAAAGGCACCAAAAAACGTTTTTTGTTGTTCGCGTGAGGACGTTGTCCGCGGAGGATCACATCCCTGTGCCCGCCGCGGACCCGCGCTCCCGGCGCGGGTTGTGTGTTTGTGTAGATTGCGGGCTAAAGCGGGGCTATAGATTTGTGCTCAGCGCGCGACGGTATTGAATCGCTTCCATCAGATGCGGCGTGTTGACGTTCTCGCTTTCGCCGAGATCGGCAATCGTGCGCGCGACGCGCAGCACACGGTGATAGGCGCGCGCGGAAAGTCCAAGTTTGTCGAGTGCGCGTTCGAGCAGTGCGCGATCGCTTGCGCTCAGCGCGCAGTCGCGAAGAATTTCGCGATTGGTGAGTGCGGAATTCGGTTTACCGGCGCGCGTGAGTTGTCGTTCGCGCGCTGCGACGACGCGTGCGCGGACGATGGTGCTCGATTCGCCTGGATCGTTTGCCGCTGACAATTCCGAAAGCGCTACGCGAGGCACCGAGACTTGCAGATCGATGCGATCGAGCAAGCGGACCCGATACGCGGCCGCGATAACGTCGCACGGCATCGGGCGAGCATGAACACAGCCCGCAGGGATCGCCTGCATAGCCGCAAGGACACGGATTCATCGCCGCGACGAGCTGGAACCTTGCGGGAAATTCCGCCTGCCGCGCGGCGCGCGATATGACGATGTGTCCGGATTCGAGCGGTTCGCGAAGTACGTCGAGTACGCGGCGGTCGAACTCGGGGAGTTCGTCGAGGAAAAGAACACCGCGATGCGCGAGCGAAATTTCGCCCGGTCGCGGATTGGAGCCGCCGCCGACCAGCGCGACAGCCGACGCGGTGTGATGCGGCGTGCGAAACGCGCGCATTTTCCATTGTTTGAAGTCGATGCCGCAGCCTGCAACGGAACGCACCGCCGCCGCTTCGAGCGCTTCGGATTCGGTCAGCGGCGGCAGGATGCCGGGCAGGCGGCTCGCGAGCATGGTTTTGCCGGTGCCGGGCGGGCCGACGAATAAGCGCGTGGTGATTTCCAGCCGCCGCGATTTCCAGCGCGCGACGCGCGTGCGGTTGTCCGCGTACGTCGGCGAGATCGAGATCGGTGCAGTCGCGGACTGCATCCATCGGCGGCGATGTCGCGCTCGGCAGGTCGCCCATGCCTTTCAGGAATGCGCACACGTCGAGCAGCGAATGCGCGCTGTGCGCGCACGTTCCCGCGGCGAGTCCGGCTTCAGCGCCGTTTTCGCTGGGAACGATGATCGTGCGTCCTGCGCGCGCGGCCTTGAGCGCGGCGGGCAGCACGCCCGTCACGCCGCGCAGCTCGCCGGAGAGCGCGAGTTCGCCGATGAATTCGTACTTGGCGAGGTTGTCTTTCGGCAGATGTCCGCTGGCGGCGAGGATGCCGAGCGCGATCGGCAGATCGAAGCGTCCGCCGTCTTTGGGCAAATCGGCGGGAGCAAGGCTCACCGTCACGCGCCGCGATGGATATTCGATCTGCGCATTCTGGATGGCGACGCGAACGCGATCGCGTGCTTCCTTCACCGCCGTCTCGGGTAAACCGACGATCGACGTGCCAGGCAATCCGCCCGACAGATGCACTTCGACGGTAACCGGCGGCGCCGATACGCCCGACTGCGCGCGGCTATGGACAACGGCGAGACTCATGCAGCATCCTTGCTTTGTATACAAGTGGAAAAGAATCCGCGGACGGCCGCGCCGATCTTGCATGCCGCATTGCGTCCTGCACCGCGGCCGAGGGTGACGTTATCGGCAACAGCGGGCCGTAAACCGCCGCCGCTGATGTTCGAGCATCAGCGGATCGGCCGTCCGCGGAAAACGTGAAGAACGTTCTGGATCAGTGTGCGGACGTGTGTCCGTCGGCGGAAGCTTCGAGCTCGTTGACGCGCGATTCGAGCGCTTCGACTTTCTCGCGCGTGCGCAGCAGTACGCAGCGCTGCACGTCGAATTCTTCGCGCGTGACCAGATCGAGCCGGCGCAGTCCGCTGCGCAACGCGTCGCGGAAATTGCTGAGCATTTCGTCGCGCGCTTCACGTGCGCCCGGCGGTACGAGATCCGACAAACGCTTCGCCAGATCGTCGATGACAGTGGCGTTGACCATGATCAAACCCTCGTTGTTACGGCACCGCCACTGTAGGGATTTGCCGGTGCCGGCGCAGTCGGCGGCTTTCTGAAAAACGTGTAGGAATTTTCCTACGCGCGGCGCCGTCCGACTGAGCCTTGCGAGTAGAACATGCCGCCTGTAGAGCACTCAAGCTAATTTTTTGCGGTTGCATCACGTTTCGGGTTTCGCCCCTCCAATACAGGAACCTACGCGATGTTGCGACGCCGCGCCTTGGTCGGCTTGCCGTTTTTACTTCCGCTGCACGCCGTCGCGCAATCGGCCGCCGCCGAAACGCCCAAGCTCGATTCCGGCGATACCGCCTGGATGCTGGTTTCGGTAGCGCTGGTGCTGTTCATGACCATCCCGGGCCTGAGCCTTTTCTATGCCGGCCTGGTGCGATCGAAGAATGTGCTGTCGCTGATGATGCAATGCTTCGCGATCTGTTCGCTGGTCAGCCTGCTGTGGCTCATCTACGGCTATTCGCTTGCGTTCGACACCACGGGCATGACGGCGCACGCGATCAACCTGCATGCCTTCGTCGGATCGTTCGCGAAGGCGGGTTTCGCCGGCGTATCGCGCGGCGCGCTGTACCAGACCATTCCCGAAACCGTGTTCGCGATGTTCCAGCTCACCTTCGCGATCATCACGCCGGCGCTGATCGTCGGCGCGTTCGCCGAACGCATGAAATTCTCCGCGCTGCTGTGGTTCACGGCGGGCTGGTTCACGTTGAGCTATCTGCCGATCGCGCACATGGTCTGGGGCGGACCGGGCGCGTGGCTCGGCGATCTCGGCGTTCTGGATTTCGCCGGCGGCACCGTCGTCCACATCAATTCGGGAATCGCGGGATTGGTCGCGTGCCTGGTGATCGGCCCGCGGCGCGGCTATCCGACGCAGCCGATGCCGCCGCACAACCTCACCTACACCGTGATCGGCGCGTGCATGCTGTGGGTCGGCTGGTTCGGATTCAACGCGGGATCGGCGCTCGCGGCGAACACATCGGCGGGCATGGCGATGCTGGTGACGCATCTCGCGACCGCCGCCGCAGCGCTGGCGTGGATGTTCGTCGAATGGTCGCTGCACAAGAAACCGTCGGTGCTCGGTATCGCATCGGGCGCGGTGGCGGGATTGGTCGCGATCACGCCGGCATCCGGCACGTGCGGACCGTTCGGTTCCGTCGTCATCGGCGCCGCGGCGGGCGTGATCTGCTTCTTCGCCGCCAGCCGCCTCAAGCGCAAACTCGGCTATGACGATTCGCTCGATGCCTTCGGCATCCACGGCGTCGGCGGCATCGTCGGCGCCGTGCTGACCGGCGTATTCGCCGCGCCGTTCCTTGGCGGCACCGGTTTCGCCGACGGTGTCACGTCGCTCGGCGCGCAAGTCGGCCGGCAGCTCGTCGGCGTCGCCGTCACGTTGGTCTACAGCGGCGTCGTTAGCTTCGTGCTGCTCAAGCTGATCGGCGCCACGCTCGGCTTGCGCGTCAGCGCCGAAGAAGAAACCGAAGGCCTCGACCTGAGCCTGCACGACGAACGCGGTTACAACGGATAGAATCGGCCGAAACCGGAGAAGCACGCATGAAAATGGTGATGGCAATCATCAAGCCGTTCAAACTCGACGACGTGCGCGAGGCGCTCGCCGAGGTGGGCGTGCAGGGCATCACCGTCACCGAAGTGAAAGGTTTCGGCCGGCAGAAAGGCCACACCGAGTTGTATCGCGGCGCCGAGTACGTCGTCGACTTCCTGCCGAAGATCAAACTCGAGATCGCGGTGCCGGAAAATCTCGTCGAGCGCGTGATCGAGGCGATCGCCTCGTCGGCCAAGAGCGGCAAGATCGGCGACGGCAAGATTTTCGTGTACGCGCTCGATCAGGTGATTCGCATCCGCACCGGCGAAACCGACGGCGACGCGCTTTAAGCTTCTTCGCGCGCGATTTTTAGACGTCCATACGGCTAAACATTTTCTTTGACGCGTCGCAGCAAGTGTGCTGTAGTGCGGTCACGCCCGCGTCGACTCGACGCACCCCGTTAGCCCGCACGCGCCTGGGCGCATGCCGTGTCGGCGCCGCTTCGGAACGCCATGCCGCATCGCGCACGTCCGCGTTTGTACGATCCGTCCTTCGAGCACGATAGTTGCGGCTTCGGATTGATCGCGAACATCCGCGGCGAAGCGAGCACGTGGCTGGTCGATCAGGCGTTCAAGGCGCTCGCGAAGATGTCGCACCGCGGCGGCGTGAATGCGGACGGCATCACCGGCGACGGCTGCGGCATTCTGCTGTTTCGTCCGCACGCGTGGTTGCGTGCGCTCGCGCGCGAGGCCGGTATCGAAACCGGCGAACGCTTTGCCGCCGGACTTATTTTTCTTGAGCGCGACGAAATGCGCGCGTTGAATGCGCAGTCGACGTTCGAAACCATCGTCACTCGCGAAGGGATGACGCCGCTCGGCTGGCGCGATGTGCCGCTCGTTGAAGCGGCGTGCGGCCCGCTCGGCGCAGCGACGCGCCCGACGATTCGCCAAGTCTTCGTCGCACCCGCCGAATCGATGTCCGATGCGGCGTTCGAGCGCGCATTGTTCCGCGCGCGCCGAATCGCGCAACAAACCATCGACGACGAAGCGTTCTACGTCGTCAGCCTGTCGCAGGCGACGATCGTATACAAAGCGATGTCCGCGCCCGGCAGCCTGCGCGACGTCTTCCCCGATTTGCAGCGCGACGACCTCGCCGTCTGCGCCGCGACATTTCCATCAGCGATTCTCGACCAACACGCTGCCGCGCTGGCCGCTGGCGCAGCCGTTCCGCATGCTCGCGCACAACGGCGAGATCAACACGATCCGCGCCAACCGCACCTGGACGCTCGCGCGTTCGACCAAGTGGATTTCTCCACAAGTGGATTTTTCCGATCTCGGCCCGCTGCTCACAACGACCGGTTCGGATTCGCAAAGCCTCGACGACGCGCTCGACGTATTGCTCGCCGGCGGCATCGACCTGCTCGCCGCAATGCGCATCTTGATTCCGCCCGCGTGGGGCGCCAACGACAACATCGACGAAGATCTCGAAGCGTTCTACGAGTACTACGCGCTCAGCACCGAACCGTGGGACGGCCCGGCCGGACTGGTGATGTGCGATCAGCGCTACGCCGCGTGTTCGCTCGACCGCAACGGTCTGCGCCCGGCGCGATGGGCGCGCAGCGACGACGATCATCTCATCGTCGCGTCGGAAGCCGGCTTGTGGGATGTGCCCGATCGCCGCATCGTCGCCAAAGGGCGGCTCGGACCGGGCGAGATGCTCGCTATCGATCTGGCCAACCACATCCTGCTCGATTCGAAAGCGATCGACGACATCAACCGCACCCGCGCGCCGTTCAAAAGCTGGCTGCGCGAAGGCGTGTCGTATCTCGACTCGCACCTGATCGATCCCGGTCTCGCCGCAGAACCTTTCACGCCGGAATTGCTCGCGCGTTTCCAGAAACAGTTCGCGCTCACCCGCGAGGAGCGCGATGTCGTCCTGAAAGCGCTGGCCGAAGACGAAGCAGAAGCGACCGGATCGATGGGCGACGACACGCCGATCGCGGTGATGTCGCGCCAGTCGCGTCCGCTCTACGAATATTTCCGGCAGGCATTCGCGCAAGTCACCAATCCGCCGATCGATGCGCTGCGCGAGCGGCGCGTGATGTCGCTCGTCACGCAGATCGGCAGCGAAGGCAACGTGTTCGATCTGTCGCCGGTGAACGCGAAATACGTGCTGCTCAATTCGCCGGTGATGTCGCAACGCAAACTGCGCCAGCTTCTGGCGCTGCCGGCGTTCGCCGACAAGAAAGCGACGTTCGATCTGTATTACGACGAACGCGTCGGTTTGAAATCCGCGATCGAATCACTATGCGAACGCGTCGAAACCGCCGTGCGCGACGGCGCGATTCTTATTCTTCTATCCGATCGTTTCCCGACACCGGGTTTGATGCCGATCCACGCGCTTCTCGCCATCGGCGCCGTGCACGCGCATCTGCTGAAAAAACGCTTGCGCTGCGACTGCAACCTGCTCGTCGAAACCGGCACGATGCGCGATGCGCATCATTGCGCCTGCCTAATTGGATTCGGCGCGACGGCGGTCTATCCGTATCTCGCCTATCAAACGCTGTTCGACATGAACCGCCGCGGCGAACTGAAAGGCCGCGAAGGCGAACCGCCGCACGAGATCGGACGCAGCTATCGTCGCGGCATCCGCAAAGGTCTGCTCAAAATCCTGTCGAAGATGGGCATCTGCACGATCGCCGGATATCGCGGTGCGGGATTGTTCGAGATCATCGGGCTCGATCGCGAAGTCGTCGATCTGTGTTTTCCCGCGACGCCATCGCGCATCGGCGGCGCGACGTTCGCCGACATCGAAGACGAATACCGCGCGCAGCTCGCCGCCTCGCGCGATCCGAACTACGCGTTACCGCCCGGCGGATTGATGAAAGCGATTCCCGACGGCGAATACCACATGTACAACCCCGCCGTTGTCGGCGCGTTGCAAGCCGCGGTGCGCACCGGCGACAAAACGCTGTATCGACAATATGCCGATGCGCGTGAATTCACGCGCGCCGGCGGCGTTGCGCGATCTGCTCGCGCTCGACGCGAAGCGCGATGCCGATCGCCGATCGATGCCGTCGAACCGGCCGGAGAAAATCCTGAAGCGTTTCGATTCCGCCGGCATGTCGCTCGGCGCGCTTGTCGCCCGAAGCGCACGAAGCGCTCGCCACCGCGATGAACCGCCTCGGCGCGCGCAGCAATTCCGGCGAAGGCGGCGAAGATCCGGCGCGCTACGGCACCGAGCGCATGTCGAAGATCAAACAGGTCGCATCGGGACGTTTCGGCGTCACGCCCGCGTATCTGATCAACGCCGACGTGCTGCAGATCAAGATTTCGCAAGGCGCGAAACCCGGCGAAGGCGGCCAGCTTCCCGGCCACAAGGTCAACGCGATGATCGCGCGGCTGCGTTACGCGAAGCCCGGCATCGGTCTGATTTCGCCGCCGCCGCATCACGACATTTATTCGATCGAAGATCTCGCGCAACTGATTTACGATTTGCGCGAGATCAATCCCACCGCGCTCGATCTCGGTGAAACTCGTCGCGCACGCGGGCGTCGGCACGATCGCGGCGGGCGTGGTGAAAGCCGGCGCCGATCTGATCACCGTGTCGGGCCACGACGGCGGCACCGGCGCGAGTCCGTGGAGTTCGATCCGCTACGCGGGCGTGCCGTGGGAACTCGGCCTCGCCGAGACGCACCAGACATTGGCAATGAACGGTCTGCGCGAACGCGTGATCCTGCAGACCGACGGCGGACTCAAAACCGGCCTCGACGTGGTGAAAGCCGCGATCCTCGGCGCCGATTCGTTCGCGCTTCGGCACCGCGCCGATGGTCGCGCTCGGCTGCAAATATCTGCGCATCTGTCATCTGAATTCGTGCGCCACCGGCGTGGCGACGCAGAATGACGTTCTGCGCCGAAAGCATTTTCTCGGCGCGCCGGAAATGGCGGAAAACTTTTTCCGCTTCGTCGCCGACGATGTGCGCGAGATTCTCGCCTCGCTCGGCGTCGAAACGCTCGGCGACATCGTCGGCCGCACGCGAATTATTGAAGCCGCATCGCCGGCGTGACGACCAAGCAAAGCCGTCTCGATCTTCTGCCGCTGCTGGATCGATTCGACATTTGGCTATCCGCAGATTCACCGCCGGGTTGCGCCACGTCCTGCACAGTCTCGCATTCCGATCTCGCCGCGCGAATCAATGAAGAAGTGCGCGCCGGAAAAGACGACCGCTTTCGCTTCGCGATCACGAATACCGATCGCGCCATCGGCGCACGTCTGGCCGGCGACATCGCGCGCCATCACGGCGACGAAGGGTTGAAAGACGCGGCGCATCACGCTCGAATTCATCGGCACGGCCGGACAGAGTTTCGGCGCATGGAACGCGCCGCGGCATGCATCTCGTGCTGCACGGCGAGGCCAACGACGGCGTCGGCAAAGGCATGGCGGGCGGCCGCATCGTCGTTGCGTCCGCCGGGCGATGCCGCGTTCGCATCGCAGGACACGCCCATCGTCGGCAACACCTGTCTATACGGCGCGACCGGCGGCGAACTGTTCGCGGCAGGTCGCGCCGGCGAACGCTTCGGCGTGCGCAATTCCGGCGCGCTCGCGGTGATCGAAGGCGTCGGCGATCACGGCTGCGAATACATGACCGGCGGCACCGTCGTCGTGCTCGGCCGCAGCGGCCTGAATTTCGGCGCCGGCATGACCGGCGGTTTCGCCTACGTGCTCGATCTCGAACGCGATTTCGTCGACCGCTACAACCACGAACTCGTCGACATCAACCGCATTTCGCTGGAAGGCATGGAGAATCATCTGCAACATCTGCGCAGCCTGCTGCGCGCGCATTGCGAGCACACCGGCAGCGCGTGGGGCGCGCAAATTGCTGTCCGATTTCCGCGATGTGCTGCACAAGGTCTGGCTGGTCAAACCCAAGGCGGCAAGTCTCGATGCGCTGTCCGACGAACTGCGGCGCGCGGCCTGAGCACGATGACCGACAAACTGTTTCCCTTCCTCAAGTTCCATCGCGCGTTGCCGCGCGAAGTGCCGGTGCAGATCCGCGTGCTCGACTATCGCGAAATCTACGGCGAATTCAGCCGACAACGACGCCGGCGATCAGGCCTCGCGCTGCATCGATTGCGGCAATCCGTATTGCTCATGGGGATGTCCGCTGCACAACCGCATCCCGCAATGGCTGCAAGCTGGTGCAGGACGGACGCATCGAAGACGCCGCCGCGCTGATGCACGAAACCAATCCGCTGCCGGAAATCTGCGGCCGCATCTGTCCGCAGGATCGCCTGTGCGAAGGCGACTGCACGCTGGAAACCGGTTTCGAAGCGGTCACCATCGGCGCCATCGAGCGCTGGGCGACCGACGAAGCGCTGCGGCGCGGCTGGCGTCCGCCGGTCAGCGCGGAGGCGACAGGAAAACGCGTCGCCATCGTCGGCGCCGGTCCGGCCGGATTGTCCGTTGCCGATCGTCTCGCGCGCGCGGGCGTGTTCGCCGAAGTGTTCGATCGCTACGCCGAAATCGGCGGCTTGCTCACGTACGGCATCCCGCCGTTCAAGCTCGACAAATCGATCGTCCGCACGCGCCGCGACGTGCTCGAGGAAATGGGCGTGCGCTTCACGCTCGAAACGGAGATCGGCCGCGATGTCGCATTTTCCACATTGTTGCGCGACTACGACGCGGTGTTCGTCGGCACCGGCGCTTACACCAGCGTCGATGCAAACCTCGCCGGACAGAATTCGGTCGGCGTCATTTCCGCGCTGCCGTTCCTGATCGCAAACGCGAAGCGCATTCTCGGCGACGAAAGCGCCCAGGTGCCGAACCTGATCGGCAAACGCGTCGTCGTGCTCGGCGGCGGCGACACGGCGATGGATTGCGTGCGCACGGCGGTGCGCATGGATGCCGAACGCGTCGTCTGCGTCTATCGCCGCGATGAAGCAGAACATGCCCGGCTCGCGCCGCGAAGTGAAGAACGCGCGCGACGAAGGCGTCGAATTTCTTTTCAATCGCCAGCCGCTGGCGATCATCGGCGACGAAGACGGCGTCACCGGCGTGCGCGTGGCGCAGACACGCCTCGTCGCCGACCGGCAATGGACGCGCGCGACCCGAAATCGTCGCCCGGCAGTGAAGAAAACATCGCCGCCGATGCCGTCATCACCTCGTTCGGTTTTCTCGCCAGTCCGCCGCATTGGTGCGACGAATTCGACATCGAACGCGATGCGACGGGCAAACTGATCGTCGGCGCGCCGGGCCGATTGCCGCTGCAAACAAGCCATCCGAAGGTGTTCGCCGGCGGCGATGCGGTTCGCGGTGCGGACCTCGTCGTGCGCGCCGTCTACGATGGCCGCGAAGCGGCCAAGTCCATCCTGCAGATGATCGGCGTTGCGGGCGTCGCGTCCGCCGCGTAGCCTGTTCGCATCGGCGCCGTCCGGCGTTATGTCCAGCGATCCTGTCCTGTCGAACGCCATGACCACACCTGCCGCACGCCTCTGCACGCCAAATTCGCCAGCGCGGTGAAAACACCGGTCGGCGACACCGCCGAACTTCTGCACCGCAGCGGTCCGCTGCAGTTCGGACAAGGCATGATCGCGACGATTCTCGCGCTGTCGCTCGGCTTCCTGTGCCTGCTCGCCGTGCTCGCGTTTCACTTTCCCGAATACCTGACCACGCCGGAATTGCGCCACAAATATTCCGTCGACGTACTGCGCTGGGTTCTGTTCGGCGGTTTGCTGATCGCCGGCGGCCTGTCGCTTGCGAATCTGATCATCGGCAATCGGCGCAATCTCAATGTGGTCGCGTTCCTGTTCGTGATCGCCGCGGTCGCGCTCGGCGGCTCGAGCGTGCCGGTCGGCAATTTCGCCGACAACACGCCCTACATCGGACTCGACTGGTTCATCCTCGATCTGCTCGGCTCGACGCTGCTGTTCATCGTCATCGAGAAGATGTTCCCGCTGTACAAAGGCCAGCCCGTGTTCCGCGCCGGAATGGCAGACCGATCTGAAACATTTCGCCGTCAATCATTTCCTGGTCGGCCTGATCCTGCTGACGGTGAATTTCCTGCTCAATCACGTGTTCGGCTGGCTCGTCGTCAGCGATTTCCAGCAGACCATCCGCCACATTCCGGTCCTGCCGCAATTCTGCTGTGCATCCTCGTCGCCGATCTCGCCCAATACTGGACGCACCGCGCGTATCACGAAGTGCCGTATCTATGGCGCTACCACGCCGTGCATCACAGCGCGAAAACGATGGACTGGCTGGCCGGCTCGCGCCAGCACATGTTCGAAGTGATCTTCACGCGCGTCTGCGTGCTCGCGCCGCTGTTCGTGCTCGGTTTCAGCGAAGGCGTGATGAATGCGTACATCATCATCGTCGGCTTCCAGGCGGTGTTCAATCACGCCAACGTGCATCTGCCGTGGGGACCGCTGAAATACCTGATCGTGACGCCCGATTTCCATCACTGGCATCACTCGCAGGACGACGAAGCGATCGACCGCAACTACGCGGCGCACTATGCATTCCTCGACTACATTTTCGGCACCGCGGTGAAAGTGCCGAAGGATCGTCCGTTTCCCGCACAGTACGGCGTGGTCGGCGATTACATGCCGGACGGATTTATCAATCAGCAGATGTTTCCGTTTCGTGCAAAACCGGCGGCGACGCCGGAGTAATTGCGAAAAAATGACAATTGCCGCACACGGGCTCTATGGTTCGGGCTCCGCGGGCTAGTATCGTCGCGGTAAACATCATGGGGAATGTCGGTCATGATAAACCTGATTCGCGTCTGCGCGACCTGGCGGCGGCTGGTCTGTCGCGTGCGAATTTCGTGTCTGCAGAAGCTAAGCCATACGATCCAGGCTGGAAATATCATGTCGATCAGGTGACGGTGGACGTGCGCCGGATGGCGGCACCACGACGACGTACGAGACGATCTACACCGTCACTGCAAGAGTCGGCGATTCGACCAGATCGCGCAACAGTCGATTTCCTATCACGAGCACGACGGGTACGCTCGAGAATGTCGTCGCTTACACGCTGAAGAAGGACGGCACCCACGTGGATGTACCGGCAACGAACGTGCAGGTGACATCCAACAACGGGATCAATGGCACGCCGCCCGCGTTCTCGGATTTCATGACGCGGCGAGCTAATCTACAGAAACGTGGAAGTAGGTGATTCCGTGGTGTTGTCGTATACGCTCAAGAACGTGCGGCCGACATTCAAGAATTATTATTCGTTGCTGCACTGGTACTCCGATAGTTACGTCTATGACGATGCGTCGTACACGGTGGTCGTGCCGAAAACGATCGGATTTCGCCAAAAGACGTACTTGCTTGACGCGCCTGCCGTCACCGACGTTGGCACCGATCGTCAACAGTGGAAGTGGGTGTACAAAAACCCGGTTGCTCATGACATACGCGACGAAAGCCAGTCGTTCGAACGGCGCTTGGCACTACCGCGAATTGCCGACCATCGAGTTCTCAAATTTCACCGACTACGGACAAATCGCCGCCGCCTACGAAAAGGAAGCGAGAAGCTATCCGTGCCGACCGAGCGCGTGCGCAAACTTGCAGTCGACATCGTCGGCGGTGCGACCGATCAAGCGCGAACGCGCAGCACAAGCATCTATCGCTGGGTCTCCAAGGAAATACATTTTGCCGGCAACTGCCTCACCGGCGGTGACGTCGTCCCGCGCGACACCGATCTCATCCTCAATATGAAAATGGGTGACTGCAAAGACCACACGACCCTGATGCAGGCGCTGCTCTCCGCCGGAAACATCAAGAGCACACCGGCTCTGATCGACACACAGGAAATAGCGGCTACGAATTACCGAAGATGCCGTGCTGGCAGGCGTTCAATCACGTCCTCAACTATTTGCCGGAATTCGATCAGTACGCGGATGCGACGTCCACGTACAATCCATTCGGGACTTTGCCGCACGGCGATCGCGGCAAACCGACGATACATACGATCGACTTCGATCACGTGCGTCACACGCCGGTACGAGGTTACGACGCCAATTTCAGCCGCGCGAACGACGTGCAGGCAATTGCACCCGACGGAACGGTCGACGCTCACGACAGTTTTCAGCTGAGCGGCGACATCGCGAACTCGATGAGCAAGAAGCTTCGCCGATTGGATGAAGTCGCCGCAGTTCGATAACGGTTCGCGCAATACATGGAAGCGAGCGATAGAAGGCATGGGTTACAACGGTGACGGAAGATACATCGAATTACCGGAACTGACGGGCCCAGCGGACACATTCGACTTCGCGTATCGCTTACACAGATCAACGACTATTTCGACACTGAGCGATCCGCATGGCGTCGGATCTGTCCCGATATTTCCGGGCGGCAGCTCCGATCGCGACCACGGCGCAATACGCATGCCGGCAAGAAACCGAATATCGACTTCTATTGTCGTGGCGACACGCGCACCGAAGATGTCGATGACATTCCCGGAAAACGTAAAGCTACTCGCCGTACCGCATGACGTGCACGCGCAAACAGCGACCTAGTGACGCTTCAATGCCACCTACACGCGGAACAGGCAACACGATCATCCGTCAAGCGCGAACTGATCGACCGTTCACCGGGCGCCGATGTGTTCGACGGAACGTCATCGAGCAATACGTGATCATCGGCGCTGCGGTGAAAAAAGAGAAAAGGCGCAGGCGGTTTACGCGCCGAAGACGCCATAGTAAGAATCAGGCGGCTTCGCGAAGCAATCGCGAGCTCGGTTCTCGGAGCGATGCGAGTGCTTGCAAGGTTTCAGGAACCGTAGCCGAGCGATTGCACGCGCTCAGCAATTTCGCCGGCAAGCGATTCGAGCATCGCCGCATTTTCGCGAATACGGTGCTCGAGTTCGTTTCGCTCAGAATCGTCACGAAGTCCGCGATTCAATTCCGCGAACCACGGCAGACGCTGCTGATCGAACCACAGCGCGTCATTCGCGACCGACGCCATCGCCGGCGGCTTCGCGCAAAAGCGTTGTACGTCGCGATTCAAGGGTTTCGCACGATGCAAGTGGCGTCGGCCAGACGCGTGAACAACGCCATGTCGGTGAGCCGGTTCTGGAAAAAGAACTGACACAGAACGCCCCAGTAATACGCGTAATCCCACATCACCTTCAGCGGCATCAGTTCGGCATGGCCGAACATCGGATACATGTCCTGATACATCGCGAGCGTGTTGCGATAGAAGGAAAAGTATAAATTTTCATACAGCCGTGCTTCGCGCGAGAAACGCTCACCGGCGAAATCGCGGCGGATCAGATCGACGATGTACGTGTTGGCGATCGCGATGAAATCGCTGCCCGGGGAATAGAACGGATCGAGGAACAGGCCGGCCTCGCCCGTCAAGCGCCCAGCGTTCGCCGGAGAAAACCTGTTTGCAGCCGTACGAGAAGTGGCGGAAGAACGCGAAGTCCTGCAATTTGTCGCGGCGCGTGTCGAGTTCTCGATACAGCTGCGGCTGATGCACGGCGAACCAGTCCATCGACTTCTCGAAACTGTTGATCGAATCCAGCGGATGCAGCTTTGCGTCCGCGACGATGCCGACCGAGTGCGACCCCGACGACAACGGAATCAGCCACGCCCAATAACCCGGTCCGCACAAATGATTCGTCGAGCGCCAGCGCTCGCGAATGTCGATGCGCGACGTCCACGCTTCATCCTCGGACCACTCATCGATCGCGATGCGTTCGCCGATGCGGAACCAGATCGCGTTGGCGTCGTGCGCGTTTTCTTGCGCCAGGTCCAGTTTGCGTTTCAGCAAACCGGCGCGTCCGCTGGCGTCGATCAGCCAGCGCGCGACGGCTTCGTGTTCGGCGCCGTCGCGGGTGTAGTGCACGTGATGTCCGTTGGCATCGAGTTCGATCGCGCGAACGGTTGCGCCGTCCTCAAAAACGGCGCCGAGTTCCGCCGCGTGCTTGGCCAGATAATTCTCGAAAATGCCGCGGTCGATCTGGTAACTCGGCGTTGGAAAAACGCGGCTCACGCCGAGTTCGGTGGTCGCCGCGATGTCGTCCTTGCCTTCGTTGAAGAAGAAGCGAAAACCGAATTTGCGAAGCTGATCGCTTTGCAGATGCAATTTCAGATCGAGCACGGTGTCGAAGTAGTGCGCGCCGATTTCGACCGTCGATTCACCGACCTTGAACGCCGCGTGCGGCACCGGATGTTTGCGCCGTTCGAGGATGCGCACGCTCAAGCCCGGCAACTCGCGGCGAAGCTGGATGGCCAGACACAATCCGGCCAGGCCGCCGCCGAGAATGAGCACGTCGCTGCGTTCGTTCGCCATCGTTGCGGTCCGTCGAAAAGACGGCCAGTTTAGCGCCTTGCTGCGTAGCGGACGTGAACGCCGCGTCTAATTCGCGGCGGGTTTCCAGAAATCGCGCTGGATGATCGTGGCGAGCGTTTCGGTGAAACGTTCCCCGTCGGATTGCTTCATGTGCGACCACTCCGGCAGATCGTAATTCTGCATCTCGGGATAGTCGGCGAAATGGATACCAGGCGTCGCTGTGCGCGCGAGCAGCAAATCCCACGTGCGTTCGCGCGGAAACACGCGATTGTCGAACTCGAGATAGCGCCCGGCGCTCGGCGCGCGGACGAAGATCATCGGCACACCTCGCGCGCGCAGTTTCGTGATCGCGGCAACGGCACGTTCGATTTGCTTGTCGACGATTTTCTGCAATTTCTCCGGCGTATTCATCGCCGGCGGCGGTGGCGCGTCGAAGCGCTGCGCCCAGATCGTGCGGCACAGTTCGCGGTAGTCGGCGTCGGTTTCGAGCTTGCTCCACAGATGCGAATTGCGGTCGGATTCCTGCACGAGCAACTTGCGCACGGGAAAGTGCGGCGGATCATTGGTCCGCGCCGGCCAGTGCTGACGTTTCAGCACGGCGCCGAGCGCAAAATCGAAATCGTCGAACGCGAAATACGGCTCGACGAATGTGCGCGACAGCCAGTTTCCGACGCGTTGCGACGGACTTTCCTTGTGATAGAAAGGAATGACGTCGCCGCGGAACGCGAATCCGGTGAAGAAAAGATCCGACGCGACACCGATGACGAGGCGTCCGGTGAAATTCGGATCGCCGGCGAGATCTTCGAGCACCGGCACGGCCGACGTGCCTTCGATCGCAAGCTGGATCGGCCGCTCGCCGGTGACGCGTTCCCACACCGGCAACTGCACGTCGAACAAGACGCGCGACGAACCGATCAGCACTGTCTTGTTGCCCTCGCCTGCATCGATGCGTCGCCGCTGCTGCGCCCATTCGGCGTTGCTGTTGTAGTAGCCGGGCACGGCGCCCTGGCTGCGCCAGTACAGTTCCCATGCGGCGATCAGCGCAATAAAAAGCAGCGCGGCGCCGAGGAAAATCGATTTCCAGGGCTGCACGGGAATATCGCGTTCCGGTACCGGCTGCGCGACGCCGGGACGATCGGATGCGGTGAGGCGCGGCGCGTCGGCGCGCGCGACGGCGATCGGAATCGCGATCACGGCGGCGTCAGAACTGGAAGTAGATGAAGGCATCGCCTTCTCCCTGTGCAATGACGATGGCGAACGCCATCGCAGCCCACACCGCCGACAGCATCGCCGCCGGCACGCGCGCCGACCACGGATTCGAGCGTGCGATCGCGCATCAGCCAATGGGTGACCACGATGCCGGTGACGATCGCCGCCACGCAAATCAGTGCGTAGGTCGAGAGGATCGGCTTCGCCTCGCCGTGCTGTCCGAGCATGCCGCCGAGCACCGTCCACGCTTTGCCGAAGGTTTTGGCGCGGAAAAATACCCACGTCAGATTCACCAGCACGTACGTCAGCAAACCCAACGCGACGAACATCAACGGACCGGGCCGGTAGTTCGCGAAGCGCGAGCGCAACAGACGTTCGCCGGCGAGATACGTGCCGTGCAGCCCGCCCCAGACCACGAACGTCCAGTTCGCGCCATGCCACAGTCCGCCGAGCAGCATCGTGGTCATCAACGCCGTGTACGTGCGCGCTTCGCCATGCCGATTTCCGCCAAGCGGAATGTACAAATAGTCGCGCAGCCACGATGACAACGTGATGTGCCATCGTCGCCAGAAATCCGAAAATCCCACCGCTGCATACGGAAAACGGAAATTGTCCGGCATCGCGAAACCCAGACACATCGCCGCGCCGATTGCCGTGGTCGAATAGCCGGCGAAGTCGCAGAAAATCTGGCCACTGAACGCGAGTGTCGCCGCCCACGCGTCGAGCGTGCCGGGAATCTTGTCGGCGTCGTAAATGCTTTCGGCGACGTTGGCGAGGAACATGTCGGCGATGACGACCTTGTTGAACAATCCCAGCGTCATCAGCGCCAGACCGAATCGCAATTGCGACGACGTCGCCTTGCGCGGCTGAGCGAACTGCGGCACCAGTTCGGTCGGACGCATGATCGGCCCGGCGACGAGGTGCGGAAAGAACGTGACGAACAGCGCGTAATCGAGGAAATTCCGCGCCGGCAGCGCGCGGCGAAGATAGATGTCGAGCGTGTACGACAACGTAGCAAATGTATAGAACGAGATGCCGACCGGCAGCACGATGTCCGCGTGCGGCGGATGGTAGTCGACGCCCATCGACGCCATCAGCGCCGTGAAATTGTCGAGCAGGAACTGCCCGTACTTGAAATAGCCGAGCATGCCGAGATTGGCGACGACCGACAGCATCATCCACGCGCGCCGCGCCGACGGGCGTTCCGATTTCACCAATCCTTGCGCCGCGTACCAGTCGACGACCGTCGAAATCCACAGCAGGATCACGAACGGCGGATTCCACGCCGAATAGAAAATGTAGCTCGCGATCAGAAGATTGAGCTTCTTCGTCGTCCAGCCCAGCGGCAGCGAATGCATCGCCAGCACGAGCGCGAAGAACGCCACGAACGTCAGCGAATTGAAGACCATTTCCGCTCCCCGCGAAAAGGATCATTGGGCGCGCTCGTGTCTCCCCAACAGCTGCGCGCGGGCGCATACTGACAGCTAACAACCGTCGGCGCCACACCCGCAAAAAGAGCCCCGGCGATGCGCCGGGGCCCGAAGCATTACGCGTTGCGCGCAATGGCCGTATCTGAAGCGCGGCGGGTCCGGAATTCCTGCCCGGCCGCCATGATCATCGCCGTGATCGCCTCGATGGCGTTCGTGTTGGAACCGTCGCCGCCGACGACCACTTGTGGCACGATCGGCTGCTTGCCTTCCGCGATTGCCTTCGTGATCTGCGCGGAAATTTCCTGCGCCAGACGAATCTCCGGCCCGCCGTACGCCTCGACTTGTTTCTGCGCGGCGCTCGCCGTCGCTGCGCCTTCCAGTTCGATGCGATTGGCATTCGCCGCACCGATGGCGCGGATGCGTTCGGCGTCGGCGATGGCGACGTTGCGGATCTTCGCTGCGTCCGCTTCGCCTTGACGCGTCTGCGTTTTCACCTGCGACAGACCGTTGTTCTCCGCGATTTCGATGGCGATGCGCGATTCGGTCAGTGTTTTCTGCTGCGCTGCCACGGCGGCCGCTTCGCGCAACGTACGTTCCTTCACCGCCGCCGCTTCCTGGCGTTCGTAGGTTTCCATCTGCTCGCGCGCGATCTGGCGATCACGCAATTGCACGAGCATGCTCTCGATCTGGCTGTTGCCGGGCGGCGAGCGCGGCGTGCCGATCAGCACTTCCTGCAGTTCGAGGTTGTACATCGAGAACTTGTCCTTCATGTCGGCCAGCGACTGGCTCTGGATGTCCGCACGCTGTTGCAGCAACTCGATCAGCGTTTTTGTCTGCGCGGTATTTTTGAAATACGCCGAGACCATCGGATCGAGCGTCTGCTCGACGAGTTTCTGCACGTCGCCGAAGCGCTGGATCACCTTCGCCGCCTTCTTGTAATCGATGTGGACGACGACGGACAACGGCAGCGTCGGCTCGAACGCATCCTTCGTGATCAGCGAAATCTCCTTTAGGTTGCGGTCGAAATCCGAACCGGACTGACCCGATTCCCATTTAAGGATGAAATTCGTCGTCGGCACCTTGACGATCGCGCCGGCGAATTTGTTGAACGGATATTTGCCAGGCAGCAACGGCATTTCCCACACGCCGCGCTCGCCGTCGCCGACCAGTTCGCCGTGCTGATATTCGATGCCCGAACGATCCTCACCGCGACGACCCGTGAACGACACCACCACGCCTACCATGCCCATCGGCACGATGGTCTTGTCGACGAACTCGATGCTCGCGAACAGGCGATTCACGTAATACGTACCGTCGACGAGCACCTGATACTGGCGCCCGCGATAACCACCCGCGGCGAGAAAACGATCGGCGTCCTGGAAGCTGTTGTGGTACGTCGTCGGAATGCGACGATCCGCACCGACCGCCGGCGCGATCAACTCGCCCGCCGGCAAACCCGGGCCGTCGTGCACGGTGACGATACCGATCGTATCGCCGTCGATGCGCGTTTCCTTCGCCGCCGCGTCGACCGACACGCGCGTCGCCGACGACTTGTCGCCGATCACCACCGGATGAAAACCGTCGCGCGCGGCGATCTGCGAACGCATCGCCGCGATCGTGTCCTCGTCGGAGTTGCCGAGTTCGAGCGCGTAAGTTTTCGCCCGCGTCATCACGACGAACTGCGCCGTGTTGATCGCATACACGCCTTCGCGCAACACCTTGCGCTGTGGCCCTTTCTGGCCGCCTTTGGCGAGGAAATCGCGCACGCTTTCAAAGTCGTCCGCCGTCGCGTTGCCGGCCAGCGACTGTCCGTGATCGAGCGGCTTGCCATCGCGTGCGAACACGTAACCGATCTCGCCTTGCGGCACGGTGATCAATTCCGACCGATGCACGCGATACTGAAACGGAAAACGCACATGGAACCCGCCGCGCAACAACTCCGGTGCATAACCCGCCTCACCATTCAACGCCATGATGCCGTGCTCGAGCGAACCCTTGCCCGACCACAGCCGCTCCAGAATGCCGACCCGATTGTTCGGCACGTAAACGACGATCGCATACAACAACACCAGCACTGAAACGATGCCAGCGATCTCCAGCACCTGCATCCAACTCAACGTCAGCCAAGTCATGACACGGTATCCTTTTATAGTTGTGGATTAATAAACCGCAAGCGCGCACCGAACCGCCTCCTGCGACTGCGCAAGCGGAAACGACAACGAACGGAAAGCGGTCTATAGGCGCCGACGGCGCAAGCGTCGCTGCGTGCGCAACGGCACGGCGAGCAAAGGCAGGAAGTGGAGGGCAATAGAATCCAGCGGCAGCGCGAAGCTGGGCGGATTCAGGCACGGCGCGTAACGGCCGCTGGCGGAAGCTGTCTGCATGACGGCGTCTCCTCCCTTGGGAATGTGGACGCCGTCCAAAATTTCAAGGGTCGCCTTGGTTACTGAAACCCGTTGCGAAAGACAATGTAGTCCGATGGTTGCCAGTCATGTTGGCGAGGTTGGAAGAAAACGATCCAAACACATCCCTGCTGAAATATAAGGCTCCGCCGTATTTAGCTGTGTTTCCATAAAACCTGGAGTTTTTCGCGACTACGGCACTTGCGGTTAGAACCGCTCCGCCCTCGGAAGTCCCAACATTGTTGATAAAAGCGCAGTCAGATATTCGAACGGCGCCTTGTATTGCTATGAGTATCGCGCCGCCGTACTCGGCTGAATTTCCCTCAAAAACACTAGGCGTTATTTCGAAGTCGTTTGAGTTGTAATCGTTAATCGCGACTAGCGCACCGCCAACGCCACTGTGATTCCCCACAAATATTAAGTTCGTCAAACTAGGGGCGCATACCGCAAGAGAATCAGTGACCGTACAACTCAAACCTGCGCCAACAACGTAGGCGTAAGATGCCGAGTTATCTCCACCGTAAATCGCGAAGCCATCAAGTACCGTCGCTGTGGTAAGTGGGCGCTGTGCTCGTCCCGACCATTTCAACGATATGTGAGCTATTGGTCCCGCGTATGCTGCCACTGTCGCGGTGAAACAAATCGGTCGAAGGAGCATCATTGTGGTCTACGTCTCCACTGAGGATAGTCAGATTCGTAAATGGGCTACGCTGATCCAGCGATGATTCACCTCCCGCAAAGCCGCCATAGATTTTTGTGCTGGCCGGAATCTCGAAGCTGACGGTTGGATCGCTTCCCGCCAGCACCGGCGTGTAAACACCTTTCGCCACCCAAATTTCCATACAGCTGTTCAACAGCGCAAGTTGCGGATGAACATATGCGTTGGTCCAGGACGAGCCGTCGTTCTTGCCTTTGGCGTTTTGATCGACATAGCAAACAGCCCATGCTCCCGAGCCCGACGACTGTTACCAAATAAATTCGGCGCTTCATTTTTGCGGGACCGCAGGGAGACATTGCGTGATGATGGAGAGTCAATTACTGCGCTAGCGGACCAAATGCAAACAGAATGCGGATGCGCTGGCGCGTTTTGTCCGATAGAGAGGCCGCGCGGTCACCTTGGGTGAGTGAGTCGAAGTGTTAAACTTGCCGTCTCCCGATTCTTCCGGCTCCGCCATGTCCGTTCCCGCCGTAAAACTCGACCTCGACTACACCCTCGAGCACAAATACACCCGCGCCGAAGGCCGCGTTTATCTGTCCGGCGTGCAGGCGCTGGTGCGTCTGCCGCTGATGCAGCAGATGCGCGATCGCGCCGCCGGGCTGAACACGGCGGGATTCATTTCCGGCTATCGCGGATCGCCGCTCGGCGGCTTCGATCTCGAATTGTGGAAGGCGAAGAAGCACCTCAAAGCGTCGGCCATCGAATTCCAGCCGGGTTTGAACGAAGACCTCGGCGCGACGATGGTGTGGGGCACGCAGCAGGCGAATCTGTTTCCCGGCGCGAAGTACGACGGCGTGTTTTCGATGTGGTACGGCAAAGGTCCGGGCGTGGATCGCTCGCGGCGACGTGTTCAAGCACGGCAACGCGGCGGGCACGTCGAAGAACGGCGGCGTGCTCGCGCTGGCGGCGGACGATCATGCGTGCCGCTCGTCCACATTGCCGCACGGCTCGGAACTGGAATTCGTGTCGGCGATGATGCCGATCCTGAATCCGGCCGGCGTGCAGGACATTCTCGACATGGGCATGCTCGGCTGGGCGATGAGCCGCTTCACCGGCCGCTGGGTCGGTTTCAAGACGATCGCGGAGACGGTGGAATCATCGGCGAGCGTCAACGTCAATCCGCATCAGCTCGACATCGTGATCCCGACAGGATTTCGCGATGCCGGCGGGCGGGCTCAACATCCGCTGGCCCGATCCGCCGCTGAATCAGGAAATGCGGCTGCATCAATATGCGGTCGACGCCGCGTGCGCGTTCGCGCGCGCGAACAAGATCGATCGCGTCGTCATCGATTCGCCGAATGCGCGGCTCGGCATCGTGACCACCGGCAAGAGTTATCTCGACGTGCTGCAGGCGCTCGAATATCTCGGCATCGACGCGCGCGCGGCGGCCGACATCGGTATACGTGTATACAAAGTCGGCATGACCTGGCCGCTGGAGCCGATCGGCATCCGCGAATTCGCGAAAGGACTCGAGGACATCATCGTCGTCGAGGAGAAGCGCTCGTTCATCGAATCGCAGATGAAGGAGTCGATGTACAACTGGCCGAGCACTCGACGCGGCCGTCGATCATCGGCAAGTACGATGAATCCGGCGCGTGGGTGTTGCCGTCGACGAACGAACTGACGCCGGCGATGATCGCGCAGGTCATCGCCAAGCGGCTCGGGCAAGTTCTTCACCAGCGATGCGATCACCTCGCGCTTGCGCTGGATCGAGGAAAAGGAAAAAGAACTCACGCTGCCGCGCGCGAATTTCCCGCGCGCCGCGCACTACTGTTCGGGCTGCCCGCACAACACCTCGACCGCGGTGCCGGAAGGTTCGCGCGCGCTCGGCGGCATCGGCTGTCACTACATGGTGACGTGGATGGATCGCCGCACCGAAACCTTCACGCAGATGGGCGGCGAAGGCGCGACGTGGTGCGGCCAGGCGCCGTTCACCGAAACCAAGCACGTTTTCCAGAACCTCGGCGACGGCACGTATTTCCATTCCGGCTCGCTCGCCGTGCGGCAGGCGATCGCGGCGAAGGTGAACATCACCTACAAGATTCTGTACAACGACGCGGTCGCGATGACGGGCGGCCAGCCGGTCGACGGCACGCTTACCGTGCCCGACATCGCGCACCAGATGCGCAGCGAAGGCGTGAAGACGATCATCGTGATGTCGGACGACATCGAGAAATGGTCGGATCAATCCGATTTTTCCGCCGAACGTCGAATTCATCCATCGCGACGAACTCGATGCCGTGCAGAAACGCATGCGCGAGATCGAAGGCGTGTCGCGTCCTGATCTACGACCAGACCTGCGCCACGGAAAAACGCCGCCGCCGCAAGCGCGGACGCATGGAAGATCCGAAGAAGCGCGTGTTCATCAATTCGCTGGTCTGCGAAGGCTGCGGCGATTGCGGCGAGAAATCGTTCTGCGTTTCCGTGCTGCCGAAGGAAACCGAATACGGCCGCAAGCGCGAAATCGATCAGAGCAATTGCAACAAGGATTATTCCTGCGTCAAAGGATTCTGTCCGAGCTTCGTCACGGTCCACGGCGGCGGGTTGAAAAAGAAGAAAGGCGGCGCGGCGCAAGTGGATTTTTCCACTTTGCCGCATCCGACGTTCGCGACCGACTCTCGATCAGCCGTGGAACATCCTCGTCACCGGCATCGGCGGCACGGGTGTGGTCACGATCGGCGCGCTGATCGGCATGGCCGCGCATCTGGAAGGCAAGGGCGCAACGGTGCTCGATCAGACCGGCCTCGCGCAGAAAGGCGGCGCGGTGACGTGTCATCTGCGCATCGCGAACACGCCGGCCGATATCCACGCCGTGCGCATCGCCGCCGGCGAAGCGGACCTGGTGCTCGGCTGCGACATGGTCGTGGTCAACGACTACTGGGCGCTGTCGAAAATTCGCGCCGGGCGTTCGCGCGTCGTGCTCAACACGTACGAGGCGATGCCGGGTACGTTCACGACGAAGCCGGATTTGCAATTTCCCGGCGCAATCAGATCGTCGATGCGGTGAGAACGGCGCTCGACGGCGAGCGCGCCGGAACTGGTCGACGCGACCGAACTGGCGACCGCACTGCTCGGCGATTCGATCGCCAGCAATCTCTTCATGCTCGGCTACGGCTGGCAGAAGGGCTGGGTGCCGGTCGAGTCTCGATGCGTTGATGCGCGCGGTGGAACTCAACGGCGCGGCGATCGAGATGAACAAGGCGGCGTTCAACTGGGGCCGCATGGCGGCTGTCGACATCGCGAAAGTGCGCGACGCGGCGCTGGGCGCGAAGGTGGCGCCGATCAGCGATGCCGTGCCGTCGCCAATGAACGATCGCCACGTGAGCGAAACGCTCGACGAAATGATTGCGCGTCGCGTCGGTTTTCTCACCGATTATCAGAACGCCGACGTACGCGCAGAAATTCAAAGCGCTCGTCGACAACGTACGCGCCGCCGAGCAGCAGAAGACGCCGGGCGTGACGTCATTATCGGAAGCCGTCGCGCGCTACGCGTTCAAGCTGATGGCGTACAAGGACGAATACGAAGTCGCGCGCTTGTATACAAGTGGAGATTTCGAAAAGCGCATCCGCGACACGTTCGACGGCGACTACAAAATCCATTTCCATCTCGCGCCGCCGACCTTTTCGCGCCGCGACAGCGAAGGCCATTTGCGCAAAAAAGAGTTCGGACCGTGGATGTTCCGCGCATTCAAGTTGCTGGCGAAGTTCAAAGGCCTGCGCGGCGGCGCGTTCGATGCGTTCGGCTACACCGCCGAGCGCAAGATGGAACGCAAACTGATCGCCGATTATTTTGCGACGGTCGAAGAATTGCTCGCCAAACTCGATCGCGACAATCATGCGCTTGCCGTCGAGATTGCGGCGATTCCCGAGCAGATCCGCGGTTATGGCCACATCAAGGAAGCCAATTACGAAAAGGCCAAGGCGCAGTGGGAATCGCTGATGGTGCAGTGGCGTGCAGGCAGCCCGGCGAAAATGGCTGCGTGAATCCATTCACGAATTACAATATTTCCATGTAGATATCGGTTTTATATAGTAATTTATCTTGACAATCTATTCATGAATCTATTCAATTGGATTCATGTCCCGATTTCCGTCAACCCTGCATGATGTACTGCGCCGCGACTCACCGCTCGCGGCGGCGGAGATCGCGCGCGCGCTCGGCGTAAGCCAGCCGACCGTTTCGCGCCTGATCGCCGCGGCAGGAAATGACGTGGTCCGCATCGGCAAGGCGCGTGCGGCGTGCTATGCGCTAGCGCGTCCGATCGGGCGTCTGGGAAGCGACTGGCCGTTGTACTGCATCGATGCGTCGGGCAAACCGAAAGCGCTCGGGCGGCTGCACGCGATCGGTGCCGAACAATTCCTGTTCGTTCCGAACGAAATGGAATGCGCGTTCACCTACGGCGATTTCGCATCCGGCATCTTTCCCGGTTTGCCGTGGTTTCTCGCCGACCAGCGACCGCAGGGATTTTTGGGCCGCGCCTTCGCGCACCGCCACGCGCGCGAGCTCAACGTGCGCAACGACGTCGTGCTTTGGTCAGATGACGATGTGGTCGTCGCGCTGCTGCGCTACGGCGCGGACATGCCCGGGCATCTCGTGCTCGGCGAGGACAATCTGCAAACCGCATTGCGCCATGCGATCGACGATGGCGAGACGATCGCAATGTCGCAGCGCAAGCGTCAGTATCCTCAGCACGCGATGGCGGCGCTACGCGGCGAAGTCGTCGAGTCATCGGCCGCGGGCGAGCAGCCGAAATTCGCCGTGACGCTTGCCACCGACGACGGCCCGGCCGCGGTGATCGTGAAATTCAGCGACAGCGTGGATACGCCGAGCGGCCGGCGCTGGGCCGATCTGCTCGTGTGCGAGGCGATCGCCACCGAAATCCTCCGCGCGCATGGCATCGACGCCGCGCATGACGAAATCGTGCAAAGCGAAAACCGCGTCTTCCTGCAATCGCGGCGTTTCGATCGGACACCGGCGCGCGGGCGCGAAGGGTTCGTGTCGCTCGCGTCGATCGATGGCGCCTACTACGGCCACGGACGCATCGCATGGTGGCGCGTTGCGCCGCAGCTCAGTGCTGACGGATGGATCAGTGCAGACGACGCCGATACGCTCGCGGTGCTCAGCTGGTTCGGCGAGCTGATCGCGAATTCGGACATGCACCTCGGTAACGTCGCGCTGCGTCTCTCCGATCGGCGACCGTTCGCATTGCTGCCCGCGTACGACATGTCGCCGATGCGCTTTCGGCCTGGCGCAGGCGGTGAAGTCGTCGCGCGCGACTATGTGGTGGAACCGCCGATTCCCGAATCGCTCGCGCACTGGCAACGTGCCGCGCACGCGGCGCACGCGTTCTGGCTGCGTTGTGCGCGCGACGAGAGGATCTCGGAAAATTTCCGTGAGATCGCCGCCGGTGCCGGCAAGAAACTGGCCGACGTGATGAAGCGCTGGCTCGCGTGACGGACGCGCCGTTCTAATCGGCGGATCGCTCGATCAGATCGACGTACTGAAAACGCTCATCGCGCAACACGCGCTCGCCGCGCTCGAGCGGAATCGGCGCGGCGAACAGCGGACTCTGGTACACGCACGTGTGGAATTCGCCATTTTCGCCGCACGGATCGCACGTTGCCGGCACATCCGCCATGAATGCGTTATCGAAATCGCGTCCGCAGAATTCGGCATCGAGTTGTTGCGTATCGACGCAACTCAAGATCGCACGATGGCCGCGCTCGATGAAATAGCGTGCGAGTTTCGCGGTGTCTTCGCCCCAGATCGGATAAACGCCGTACCAGTGCAAATTCGCGAGCATCGCTTCGCGATAGTGGCGGACGTCTTCGAGGAACAGATCTCCGAACGCGATGTGATCGACGTCGGATTGCGTGACTTCGCGCGCGCGTTCGAGCGCGCTGGCGAAAGCCGACTCGTAGATATCGTTGGACGCCTGCGGTGGAATACCGGCTTCTATCAGCGGCAAGCGCAACATGTCGGCCTGACGATGCAGGATCGAGCGGCGTACGCCGTGGATGGCGACGCGTTCGTACGTTGCGGTCACCGTCGTGATCAGGCCGACGACGCGATAACGCGCGTCGCTGAGCAATCGTTCAAGCGCGAGTGTCGAATCCTTGCCGCCACTCCAGGCGAGCAGAACGGGTGTCGTCACCACTCGCCCTGATGTTGCCAGACCAGCATGTGATTGTTTGCGGGCATCGGCACGTCGTCGATCAACGCGAGTTTTGATGCGTGCGCGAGTGCATTCACCGCTTCGAAATCGCGAATGCCCATGTGCGCGCCGCGCGATTTCAGTGAGCGGTCGAATGCGGCGTTGCTGTCGCTGGTGAATTGTCCGTCGACATTGAATGGGCCATAGACGGCGACCTTCGCGTCGGCTGTCAGGATCGACGGCAGTTTCTGGAAAAACGTTTCGACGTTCGCCCAACTCATGATGTGCAGCGTGTTGGCGCTGAAGATCGCATCGTAGCGATCGGTCGGCCAGTGTTGCGCGACGTCGAACTCGAACGGCGCCGGCGTGTTCGACAGCGCGGCTTGATCGAGCCACGCGCGCACGCTCGGCAGGTATTCGGCGCGATCGGACGATTGCCAGATCAGTGTCGGCAACTGCTGCGCGAAATACGCGGCGTGCTGGCCGGTGCCGCTGCCGATTTCAAGCACGCGTTCGCGGTCGCTGAAATGCGCGCGCAGCACGGCGAGGATCGGATCCTTGTTACGTTCGCACGCGTCGGACAGCTGTTTTGCGGAGTTCATCCGCGGATTGTGCCTCAATCCGCGGATGCGTTTCAGCCTGCCGCTTTCCGCTGTCGAGGGCGCGCAGCGTCCTCAGCGCTCCGCGCCGTTCGAGGAGTGCAATGTTCGGATTGCGAACGCGGGGTTGATCCACGAGAACGGCCTGTTTCTGACGGCGTTTGAAAAAACGTCGCGGCTCCTTCGATCCATTGAAAAAACCGCGACGTGCGGGGACGAATAGTTGCCGAGCGCGCGACACCACGCGCTCGGTTCGGACATCGGACTCATTCGCCGTCGGCGTCCGGCTTGCCTGCGCCGCTGCCCGGCGGCGGCGGCGGAAGCGGCGGTGCGCCGGGACCGCTCATATCGCCGTGGAAAACGTGCATGCCGGGGCCGTGCGGTCCATCCATCGGGCCACGCTCATGCTGCAGCGACCATTGGGCGTAACGCTTGTACGCATCCTCGCCGAGCGCCTTGCGCAGCTGATCCGACGTCTGCGCTTCGATGCGGTCGTGTTCGTCGCGCATCTGTTTGTGCAGCGCTTCCATTTGCGCGTGCAGTTTCGATTCGGCGGTGTCGAGCGCATCGCGTTTCTGCGTGAGGATGCGGCGCACGTCGGCCTGCTGCGCGGGTGTGAGATCGCTGGTGGCCAGAATTTCGGCGGAAGGTACGTGGCCGCCCGGCATCGGTCCCGGCGGATGCGCGCCGGCGTCGAAGCCTGCCAGGCTCGCGCACAATGCGGCGGCGAGAATCAGTCGTTTCATGGTGTTTCTCCTTCGTGGTCGATCGTTCGGTGGAGCTGAATCTAGTCTCGCATCGCGTACTTTCGGCGCAGACTCTGTGGAGAAAATGCGGAGATTGGATCGCGGCTGTTTCGCGCGCGCGCGCGAGGCCGTATCGTTGCGTTCATGCGATTGTGGCAACGACTTTTCCTGGCTTTCGCCGTGCTCAGCGGCGCGGCGCTGCTCGCCTTCGCGGTGTGGCAGGAGCACACGTTTCGCGCCAGCTTCGTCGGTTATCTCGACGAGGTGAACAAGCAGCGGCTCGCGCCGTCGGTGGCGCGACTATCGGCCGCCTACGCGCAGCATGGCGATTGGGATTTTTTGCGCGGCGACCCGATTCAGTTCATTGATCTGATCGAGCCGCTGCCGCACGGATTTCACGGCGCACGCGTGATCGGCTTGGATCATGGGCCGCCACCACCTCCTCCCGACGGACCCGGTGGGCCGAATGCGCCGCCGCCCGGACATCCGCCGCACGGTCCTGATTTCATCGCGCGGCTCGCGTTGGTCGATAGCAACGGTGCTTTCATCGCCGGCAATCCGCGCATCGGCAGCGACGCGGCGGAATTGCCGATCACGCTGAATGACAACGTGATCGGCAAGTTGCGGCTCGGGCCGATCCCGCAAATCAGCGGCGCCACCGATCTCGCCTTCGCGCATGCGCAGACGCGCAGCGCCGCGCTCGCGGGCGTAGCGATCCTGATCGGCGCGCTGTTGTTTTCATTCGTTCTCGCACGATGGCTGCTGGCGCCGGTGCGTTCGCTGGCGAGCGGCACGCGCGCGCTCGCGGCCGGCGATTTCTCGCGGCGCATCGACGCGCCGCGCAGCGACGAACTCGGCGCGTTGTCGCGCGACTTCAACCATCTCGCCGCGACTCTGGAACAATCGCGCGATGCGCGCCGCCGCTGGGGCGCCGACATCGCGCACGAACTGCGCACGCCGCTGAGCATCCTGCGCGGCGAAATTCAGGCCATGCAGGACGGCGTGCGCGCGACGACGCCGCAGGCGCTCGATTCGCTGCAGGCTGAATGCGCGCGGCTCGGCGGATTGATCGAAGACCTTTATCAGCTATCGATGGCCGATGCGGGTGCGCTCGAGTATCGGTTCGAGAAAATCGATCTCGGCGAACTCGTCGCGGATGCGGTCGATGCGCATAGCGATGCGTGCGCGGCGAAAGGTCTGGTGCTCGACGCGGACGTGCAGCCGCGCGCATTCGTCGACGGCGATGCGCGCCGACTTTCGCAGCTGCTCGATAATCTGCTCACCAATTCGCAGCGTTACACCGATTCACCCGGTCGCGTTCACGTCGCGGTGCAGACCAGTGGAAAGTCCGTTCGGCTCATCGTCGACGACACATCGCCCGGTGTGCCTACGTCGGCGATGCCGTTGCTGTTCGACCGCCTGTTCCGCGTCGAGTCGTCGCGCAGTCGCGCAGTCGGCGGCGCGGGTCTGGGTTTGTCGATCGCGAAGGCGATCGTCGAAGCGCATCGCGGACGCATCGATGCCGAAGCGTCGCCGCTCGGCGGACTTCGCATTGTCGTCGAGTTGCCGGGAATAGCATGAGCGGCCACATTCTCGTCGTCGAAGATGAGCCGAAGATCGCGGCGTTGCTGCGCGACTATCTCGTCAATGCCGATTACGAGGTGACGGTGCTCGATAGCGGAGCGACCGCAGCAAACTGGGTGCGCGAACACGCGCCGGATGCCGTGCTGCTCGATGTCATGTTGCCGGGGCAAAACGGGCTCGACGTGTGCAAATCGATCCGCGGATTTTCCGGCGTGCCGATCCTGATGATCACGGCGCGCGTCGAGGAAATCGACCGCTTGCTCGGGCTCGAACTCGGTGCGGACGATTACATCTGCAAGCCGTTCAGTCCGCGCGAAGTGGTGGCGCGCGTGAAGGCGGTGCTGCGGCGGACGAGTGCGATCGCACAGGCGGCGCCGTCGCCGATCGAGCTCGATGAATCGCGATTCGAAGTGCGCGTGCGCGGTCAGCCGATGCCGGTGACGCCGGTCGAATTCCGTCTTCTGCGCAAACTGCTCGCGCAGCCGGGGCGCGTGTTTTCTCGGCAGCAACTGATGGACGCGGCGTATCGCGATCATCGCGTCGTCAGCGACCGCACGGTCGACAGTCACGTGAAAAACCTGCGGCACAAGCTCGCCGACGCCGGGTTCGATCCGATCACATCCGTTTATGGCGTCGGCTATCGGCTGGAGCTGGTTGCGGAATAGCGATTGCGCCTGCGCGCGAGTCGTGATTCAGTGCGCGCATGTTGAATCGGTTTTGGTTCGGGTGTTTCGTCGTCGCCGCGATTTCCGCGATGGGCCAATGGCTGATCGGCGGACATGCCGATGTGTTCGCCGCGATGGTCACCGCGCTGTTCGACATGGCGAAGTTGTCCGTCGAGGTGATGATCGTGCTGTTCGGCACGCTCACGCTGTGGCTCGGATTTCTCGCGGTCGCCGAACGCGCGGGATTGATCGATGTGCTCGCGCGTGTGCTCGGTCCGTTGTTCGCGCGATTGATGCCGGAGGTGCCGCGCGGCCATCCCGCGATCGGCGTGATCACGCTCAATATCGCCGCGAATCTTCTCGGCATGGACAACGCCGCCACGCCGATGGGCCTGCGTGCGATGCGTGAACTGCAGACGCTCAATCCACAGCCCGATCGCGCCAGCAACGCGCAGATCCTGTTCGTCGTCCTGCATTCGTCGTCGCTGGTATTGTTGCCGGTGACGATCTTCGCGTATCGCGCGCAGCAAGGTGCGCATGATCCGACGCTGGTGTTTCTGCCGATCCTGCTGGCGACGTTCGCATCGGCGGCTGTCGGATTGATCAGCGTTTCCATCGTGCAGCGCCTGCCGCTGTGGAACGGTGTCGTGTTCGCATGGTTCGGCGGATTCGCCGTGCTGTTCGCCGCGTTCGTGGCGATGTTGATTCGGTTGCCGCCGGAATCGTTGGCGGCGGTGTCGTCGCTGCTCGGCAATCTGTCGCTGTTCGCGATCCTGCTGATATTTTTGTGCGCAGGCATGCTAAAAAAAGTGCCGGTGTACGAAAGCTTTGTCGACGGGGCGAAACAAGGCTACGCCGTTGCGCGCGATATCCTGCCGTATCTCGTCGCGATGCTGTGCGCGGTCGGCGTGCTGCGCGCGTCGGGTGCGCTCGACATTCTGCTCGGCGGCGTTCGCTGGATGGCCGAATCGGCCGGGTGGGACACACGGTTCGTCGATGCGGTGCCGGTCGCGCTGACGAAGCCTTTTTCCGGCAGCGCGGCGCGTGCGTTGCTGATCGAAACGATGAAGACGCACGGCGTGGACAGCTTTCCTTCACTCGTCGCCGCGACGATGCAAGGGAGCACCGAAACCACGTTCTACGTGATCGCGGTGTATTTCGGGTCTGTCGGAATTCGGCATGCGCGGCACACGGTGCCGTGTGCGCTGCTCGCCGATCTTGCGGGCTTTCTCGCCGCGATCGGTGTCTGCTACTGGTTCTTCGGCTGAATCTAGACTTTCGCGTTTCCGAGCAAACGTCCCGGCAGCGAACGGATGCGATTCAGCAGCGCCGCCGGAAGTTTGTTGAGCGTCGATGCCGAATTGTTTTCGCTCGGCGGCGCGGCGACGAAGCGGCGTGCCGCCTGCGGATTCTGCTTGAGCTGCCAATAACGTCCGATCGCCGAATCGACGCTGAGCCGGCACGTGCCCATGCGCACCGGTTTGAGCAGCATGCGATAAACCTGGCCTTCGTTGATCAGCTCGATCACTGTCTGCGCGTTGGCGCGTTCGGTGAGAACCACCGTCGCGATGTGCGGATGATGCAGTTTCAGCGCCTTGAGAAATCCGGTCAGGTCGCTGCGGCCGGAGGAGGTTTCGGAAATGACGACGCCGGTTTCCTGCTGTTCCATGATTTGCAACGCGCGTTCGGCGGTGCTGGCGAAATTCACCTTGTAGTAAGGCTGCAGGATTTCGCGCAGGCGCTGCTGCACGGTCGTGTCGGGTTCGATCACCATCACGCCGACGGCGGAACGCGCGCGATCGTGCTCGTGCTGCGGCAACTGATCGCGCACGATGACGGGCGCTTCGCGCGCGGTGGTCGCCGCTTCGCCGACGATTTCGCGCAGTTCGTTGTTGTCCCACGGCTTGTGCACGAAGCGATACACCTCGCTTTCGTTCACTGAACCGACGACGGCTTTCAGATCGGAATAGCCGGTGAGCAGGATGCGCAGCGCGCGCGGATGGGCTTCCTTGATGTCGCGCAGCGTCTCGACGCCGTTTTTTTCCGGCATGCGCTGGTCGCAGATGACCACATCGACATCGTGCTGCTTGGCGAGCGCCACCGCTTCGAGCGGATTGGTGGTCTGGAACGTTTCGTAGTCGCGGAACAACGCCTTGAGCGCGCGCAGGATGCGTGGCTCGTCGTCGATCAGCAGAATGCGCAAACCAGCCGCCACGCGTGTTCCCCTACAGTGCGGTTTTCACGCCGCGTTGGCCGTCGCCGCCGGTGTCGCGGCGGAGGGGCCATCGACGGGCAGACGTAATCGTGAACACCGAACCTTTCCTTGGCGTCGTTCTCACTTTGACCGAGCCGTTGTGGCCCTTGATGATCTTGTGGACGATGGAAAGGCCCAGACCGGTGCCCTCGCCGACCGGTTTGGTGGTGAAAAACGGGTCGAAGATCTTCGGCAGCACGTCGTCGGTGATGCCGCAGCCGGTGTCCTCGAAACTCATCTCGACGTTGTTGCCGACCGGCTTGCTTTCGATGGTGATGGTGCCGTCACCTTCGATGGACTGCGCGGCATTGGTGATGAGATTCAGAAAGACCTGATTCATCTGCGCGGCCATGCAGCGCACCTTCGGCAGCGGCTGCAGATGTTTGACGACGTTCACGCGATCGCGCAACTGATGCTGCGCGATGATCAGCGCGCTTTCGAGACCTTCGTTGAGATCGGCCGAATCCATGCCGTCGCGATCGACGCGCGAGAAGCCTTTCAGGTTTTGCACGAGGCTCGCGAGTTGGCCGAGACCTTCGCCGGCATCGCCGAGCAGTTCCTTCGCATCCTTCAGCAACGACGAGGATTCGAGTGCCGCGCGCGCTTCGAACAATTTGCGGCGAGCGTCTTCGACATATTTGACGAGCTTGTCGAGCGCGGCTTTGTCGGCGCCGAAAATGAGATCGACAGGTTGCAGGCAGATCTGCACGGCGGCGTCGTATTGCTTGACGAGCTTGCGGTAGTCATCGAGCAGATCGCCGATCACCTCGACGTTGCTTTTCACGAACCCGAGCGGCGTATTGATCTCGTGCGCCACGCCCGCCACCATCTGGCCGAGCGACGCGAGCTTGGTGGTGTGGATCACCTGCGATTGCGTCGCCTGCAGTTTCTTGATCTCTTCCTGCGCTTGCAGCTCGCGCGCGGCGAATCCGGCGATCTTGCCGCGCTCCTGCATCCACAGGAAGGCAAGCGCGCCGCAGACGACCAGCAACAGGACGATGATCCCCACGAGCATCCGCGTTCTCCGTTCGGCGCAGTATAAACGGCAAAACCCCGGCCAACATCAACGTTTACGGGCTTTTTCGGCACGCGCGTCGGACTGGTCGGCGCGCGTGCGCGGTCAGTGCGCATTTAGGTTCGACGTCAACGAACGCCTCCGCGGCCCGTTTTGTAGGGGCACACATCATCGCGAGGACCATCGAATGAAACGGACCATGATTGCCATTTCGCTGCTGCTCGCCGGCATCGGCGCGGCCAATGCACAGAGCGCGGGCGAAAACGCGCAGCGCGACGCCGATCAGCAGCAGCGCATCGAGCAGGGCCTGAAATCGGGCGAGTTGAACACGCGCGAAGCCGGCCGGCTGGAGCGTCAGGAGCAGGCGATAGACCGCCAGGAAGCACATGCCGAGAAATCCGGCGGACAGCTCACGTCGCAGGAACAGGCGCGCATCAACCGCGAACAGAATGCGGTGAGCCGCAACATCTACGACAACAAACACGACGCGCAGACCGGCAATCCGAATTCGGCCTCGTCGCAGCGTTTGCAGCGCGACGTACAGCGCGATGCGAACCAGCAACAGCGCATCGCCAATGGCCAGAAATCCGGACAGTTGACGAGCCATGAAGCCGGGCGGCTCGAAGGCGGGCAGGCGCGTGTCAATCGCAACGAGGCGAACGCGGCGTCGAACGGCCGGGTCGGTGCGCGCGAGCAAGGGCGCATCCAGGGCCGTGACAACAATCAGAGCCGCCGCATCTTCGACAAAAAGCACAACGGCCGCGACGAGTGATCCGGCATCAGGGGCGCCTGCGCGGCGCCCCTGTTTTTCTTATTGCAGCGTTACACGCATGCGGTTGTCGTCGGACACGCGATCGATCAACTTGTTGTACGGATCGATGCCGGCTTCGTAAGGTTCGTCGTCAACGGTCACGGTGATCGTGCTATCGCCATCGGCGACGGCCTGCTTCTGTAGATACAACACTTTCTGGTTGCGCTCCTTGCCGTCGGGTGCGCGCGAGAACACGCCGATGTCGACGGGAATGTCCATCTTCGACGGCGTTTCCTTGCCGACGCCGTCCGCGTAAATCTTTGCGGTGTGCAGCTTAAGTGTGACGTCGTACTTGCCGTCGTCGCGCTTCTTCGCGGTGGCTTCGGTCACGCGGTCGTCGTACAGCGTGATCTTGTTGAACAGATCGTCGATCAATCCAGCATATTTCGGATCGGCATCCGCGCGCAGATAGTCCATGAATTCGCGCGTCGTCGTGTACGGCGGCTGCTGGAACGCCTTGTCGTGGTCGTAGCGCGACAGCACCTTGTCGACCGTTTCCTCGCCGAGATAATCCTTCAGCGCGTACATCACCACCGAACCTTTGCGATAGTGGATGTATTGCTGATTCTCGTTGAGCGCGATCGGCAATTCCTCGACCACTTCGCCGCCGCGTCCGGATAGATAGCGGTCGAGTTCGTACTTGAGGAATTTGCGCATCTGCGACGGACCGTACTCGGCTTCCTGCACCATCAGCGCAGAATATTGCGCGAAGGTTTCGTCGAGCATGGTCACGCCCTGAACCAGTGCGCCGATGACCTGATGCGCCCACCACTGATGTCCGAGTTCGTGCGCGGTGACGTAGAACACGTAATCAATGTCGTCAGGATCGCGCAGATCGGCCACGAAGCCGATCGATTCGGAGAAGGGAACGGTGTTGGCAAAACTCTGCGCGAACGATTCGTAGTCCGGGAATTCCAGGATGCGCATCTGATGAAACTGGAACGGCGAATACGCCGAGCTGAAATGCGCGAGCGATTTTTTCATCGCGTACATCATGCGGTCGACGTTGAATTCGTGCGCCGGATCGTAATAAACCTCGAGCGCGACATCGTTCCATTTGTCGCGTTTGACCTTGTACGCGGCCGACTGGAACGAGAAGAAATCCAGAATCGGCTTGTCCATCTTGTAGTGGAAATAGTGGCGGCCGTTGTCGCTCCATTCGTGATCGAGATAGCCGGGCGCGAGTGCAATCTGGTCGGCGTCGGTCGACACGGTCGTCTCGAAATTCACCCAGTCTGCGTCGCGGCCGAGCAGGTTGAACTGGCGCGCGGGTTCATCGTCGATCTTCGGCATGCGCGGCAGTTGCGGCAGTCCGTATTTGCGGCGATCGTTGCGATCCTGCAGCTGGCCGTTTCCGTCGTAGCCGAAATGCGGCAGGTTGCTGCTGTCGAGAAATGTTCCGTTGTCGACCACGCGCGTATCGGTCGGCGAATTGCGGAAACCGCGGCTCCAGTATTCGAGCTGGAATCCGAAATTCATCGTCGCGCCCGGCGCGAGCGGCTCGCGCAGCTTGTAGATCGTATAACCCGCGGTGCGGTCGTCGCTGACGACATCGTGCGCCGGGAAATCGGCCTTGAGCAGTTTCATGTCGACCGGCAGACGCATGTGCAGCGTGTCGATGGTTTTGTCGGTCTTGTTGGTCAGCACATATTTTCCGTTGACCTCGACGCGGCGCTCGTGCGGGAAGATATCGACGGTGACGTTGACGTCGCTGATCTTCGGCTGCGCAAGACCTCGGTACTGACGATATTTTTTCTCGTAGTCGGCAGAATTCTGTTTCGCGACATCGCTCGGCACGTAGCGATTCAGCACGTTGGTGTTGTAGAAGTTCCAGACACCGAGCGCGATGAATCCGATCACCGACACGGCCACGAGCGCACGCGCAGGTCCGCGGAAACGCTCGCGCGCGGTGCGCGAACGTTCGCGCCAGCCGAGCACGGTTCCGCGCGGCCAATACAGCGCCGCGAGCACCATCAGACCGAGCGCGAAAAACGCCCAGTACGCGCGGAACCAGAGATGTCCGGCCAGGAAATGGCCGTAGCCGTTCATATCCGAATACGGTGCGCCGGGCGCCGATCCGTACGAATACAGATGATGCTCGAAATACAACTGCCCGAGCGCGATGCGGCTGACGAAGAACAGCACGATCAGCAGATAGCCCATGAACTTGTTGTTGGCGATCACCTGGAAAAACAGCGCGAGCGCCGCGAGCAGAATGAATGCGAGCGAGTTCAGCGCGATGTCCGACAGATACAAACCCGGCTCGATGTGCGTATAGCCGCGGATCAATTGATAGCCGATGCATTCCAGCGCGCCGACGATGAGGAAGATCGCCACCACCACGACCAACGCGAACAACTTTGACAGCAGCGGAATCCAGTCGGGCAGCGAGAAAGCATCCGTGACTTCGCTGATCTTCGCGCTGCGTTCGCGCCACACGAGTTCGCCGGCGTAGAACGCGACGATGATGAGCAGCAGCCAGTTGTAACTGCCGTCCATCAGTTCGGTCATGACGTGCGTGACCGGGTAAATCTTGGTGCCGAACATCTGATTGGTGAACGCGAGTGCGCCGCCGAGATTGATCACGCCGAACGCGAGCATCACGATGAGCGCCACACCGCGAAGCACGCCGCGCGTGTCGAACCAGGCGAGCTGGAGCAATTGCGTCCAGCGCGCGCCGGCATGGGTGGCGAGCGTCACCTTCGGAATCGCCAACGTGGCGCGTGCGGGCTCGGCGATTTCGGCGGAGACCGCTTTCTTTTTGCCGCGGCGCAAGCGCAATCCTTCGCGATCGGGACGGAACAGGGCGAACGCCGCCACGATCAGCGCCGCGCCGACAAAAATCCAGATCGCGCGGTTGATAAGCAGGATGCCGGAGATGTCGGGCATGCGGTCGTTGCGGTCCTGCGCGGACCAATAGCGCGTCGCGAGGCTGAAGGCGCCGAGGCCGAACGGATCGATCAACGCACCGAGCGTGCGGTGTTCGAGATTCCCGGCCGTGATTACCGCAATCTGCCACATCACGAAGAACGCAATGATGCCGATGTACGTGCCGAGCATCGATCGCGTCGCGGTGGCGAGCAGGAACAATAGTGCCGACACGAAGAACAATCCCGGCAACACGAAAAACGCGAACGCGTAGCCGTAAGCGGCGAAGTTCGTTGGCCCGAGCCGCTCGGGATCGACCCAAGGCATGAGCACGCCCGTCATGAGGCCGAGCGCGACGAACACCATCACCAGAACTGCCGCGACATAGCCCGCGGTAAACCGGCCACCGAGATACGCGCCGCGCGAGATCGGTGTCGAGAAAAACAATTCCGCGGTGCCGTAGTCGTAGTCGCGCAGCGCACCACCGGCGACGAACACGGTGATGAGGAACATGCCGAGCAGCGTGAAGATGCAAAGCATCTGCGTCACGACATACGGTGCGTTGCGATGCACGTTGCCGACGCCGCCGCCGATCTGGATCGAATCGGATCCTGCGGCGGCGAACGCCATCGCGCCGAATGCGAGCGCGATCATCCAGAACAGCGGACTGCGCAGCTGTTGTCGAAGTTCGAATCGGAAGATTTCACCGAACATGCGATTCTCCGCTCAGGCCGCTTTCGCGGATTGACGGCGCAGTTCGCCGAAATAGACATCTTCGAGATCGGGCGAGACCGTCTCGAAACCATCGTCGGGTTTGGCGTCGGCCAGCACGTGCACGATGGTCTTGCCGCCGGACAGGCGCGTCGACAGAACCGTGTGCTTCGCCTTGTACGATTCGACTTCCGCCGTCGCGACAGCGCGGCGCCAGACGCGCCCTTCGAGCTTGCGCATCGTGTCATTCGGCGCGCCGGTGAGCAGGACCTGGCCCTGCGCGATGATCGCCATGCGCGGGCAAAGATCGGTCACGTCCTCGACGATGTGCGTGGACAGGATCACGACGACGTTCTCGCCGATCTCGGCGAGCAGATTCAGGAAGCGATTGCGTTCTTCCGGATCGAGCCCGGCGGTCGGCTCGTCGACGATGATGAGTTTCGGATTGCCGATCAGCGCCTGCGCGATGCCGAAGCGCTGACGCATGCCGCCGGAGAACGTGCCGAGCTTGCGCTTGCGCACGTCCCACAGATTGGTCTGCCGCAGCAGCGCCTCGACGACGGCTTTGCGCTCGCTGCGCGAGACGACGCCTTTCAGCACCGCAAAATGATCGAGCATCGCCTCGGCGCTGACTTTCGGATACACGCCGAATTCCTGCGGCAAGTAACCCAGCGTGCGGCGCGCTTCGGGTTTGTTGGCGAGCACATCCAGACCGTTGAGCGAGATGGATCCGGTATCCGGATCCTGCAATGTCGCGATCGTGCGCATCAGCGTCGATTTGCCGGCGCCGTTCGGCCCGAGCAGGCCGAACATGCCGTTGGGAATCTCCAGCGACACGCTTTTGAGCGCGTGCACACCGTTGGAATAGGTCTTGGACAGATCGCGAACTTCGAGCATGGCTGGATTCCTGAACGCAACGAATGAGGATTGACTGCAACACTAGTCGCGGCGCGGCGCCGCAACATCGCCAATTAGTCATGGAACAGGCGCGCGAAGCGCCGCTTTTCACGATCTTGCGCTATCCTCCGCAGTCCGCGACACGCGTACGGAAACACGGTTCGACGAGGACGACATGGGCCAGCTCACCGAAGTAAAAGTGCCGGATATCGGCGATTTCGACAACGTTCCGGTCATCGAGGTGCTGGTCAAGCCCGGCGATACGGTGACCAAGGATCAGGGGTTGATCACGCTCGAATCCGACAAGGCCACGATGGAAGTGCCCTCGAGCATGGCGGGCGTGGTCAAGGAAGTGAAGGTGAAGGTGGGCGACGATGTGTCGGAAGGAACGGTCGTCGTGACGCTTGAAGCGGCCGAAGGCGGCGGCGAAAAGCCCGCGCCGAAACCTGAGGCGCCGAAACAGTCTTCGCCTCTCCCGCCGGCGGGAGAGGCCGACGCGCAGCGCGCGTCGGGTGAGGGTGGCGGTGGGAAGAAGACTGCGCCCGAATCGGCGCCACCCTCACCCCAGCCCTCTCCCGCCAGCGGGAGAGGGGGTGAGTCGTTGAGCGCCGGAGCGCCGAACTCGCCGCCGATCGAATTCGGCGCGGCGACGGTGATGCCGGACAAGGTGCCGTATGCGAGTCCGTCGATCCGCCTGTTCGCGCGCGAACTCGGCGTCGATCTGACGAAGGTGAAAGGCAGCGCGCGCAACGGCCGCATCAGCAAGGAAGACGTGCAGAATTTCGTCAAGCAGGCGCTCGCCGGCGGCGGTGCAGTTGCTGCGGGCGGCGGCACCGGCCTGAACCTGCTGCCGTGGCCAAAAGTGGATTTCTCCAAATTTGGAGAAGTGGAAACCAAGCCGCTTTCCAAGATCAAGAAGATTTCCGGCGCGAACCTCGCGCGCAATTGGGTGATGATCCCGCACGTCACGCAACACGACGACGCCGACGTCACCGACCTCGAAGCACTGCGCGTGCAGCTCAACAAGGAACACGAAAAGGCCGGCGTCAAGTTCACCATGCTCGGCTTCATCATCAAGGCCGTCGTCGCCGGCCTGAAGAAATATCCGGATTTCAACGCCTCGCTCGATGCGGCTGGCGAAAACCTGATTCTCAAGAAATATTTCAACGTCGGTTTCGCCGCCGACACGCCGAACGGCCTGGTCGTGCCGGTGCTGCAAGGATGCCGACAAAAAAGGTCTCGTCGAAATCGCGCAGGAAACCAACGCGCTGGCGAGCAAGGCGCGCGAAGGCAAACTCGGTCCGGCGGAAATGTCGGGCGGCTGCTTCTCGATTTCCTCGCTCGGCGGCATCGGCGGCACGGCGTTCACGCCGATCGTCAACGCGCCGGAAGTGGCGATCCTCGGCGTGTCGAAGTCGGCGATGAAACCGGTGTGGGACGGCAAGGCGTTCCAGCCGCGTCTGATCCTGCCGCTGTCGCTGTCGTACGATCATCGCGTCATCGACGGCGCTTCGGCGGCGCGCTTCACCGCGTTCCTCGCGCAGGTGCTCGGCGACATGCGGCGCAGTCTGTTGTAAGCGGCATGTCCGTTCGAGGACATCACGGTCGTCGACCTCGATCTGAAAAAGACGACGTGGTCGCGCGTGCATTCCTCGATGCGCACGCTGTATCTGAAATTGAGTCGCGAGCCGGATCTGGAGTGGATCCGTCACTTCAACAGCGAACGCGAATCGCGCATCGTGCCGACGCGGCATGGCATGTGGATCGAAGAAGGCTTCATCATCTTCGATTGCCTGCTGCAGAACGTCGAACGCTATCACCTGCCCGATTTCCAGCAGTCGATCGACTACGCCAACGAACGCTCGCATGAACGTGTGGCCGAGCGGCGCGAAGAGCGTGCACAGCGGCGCGCGGAGATCACGCAAGAACATGACGCGCTCGAATCGCTGCGTTCCAAGATCCGTCAGGAAGAAACCGCGCAGCCCGTTGTCGAAGCGATCGCTGCGGATGAGCCGATGCTCGACGCGGTGATCGATTTGCCGGAAACGTCGCCCGATGTCAGCCGTGGAATTGCCGACAGCCGTCGTCGAGCCGCCGCGCGCGTTGCCGGTCGACGAGAAAGCCGCCAACGACGAAGACGATTTCGATTCGCGCCGCAACGAATGGCGCGAACGTTTCCGCCGCGCCATGCAACTCCGCAAGGAGGACGACCATGGCGATCCGAAATAACGGATCGCGGATCTGAGAAGGCAGGACGCCGTGCTCGACGACATCGACGCCCTGCTCGATCGCAACCTGTTCCGCTCCACGGGCTTGAACGTCACGCCGGGAACGCTGCTCGCCGCCGCGCTGGTGCTGTTCCTGTTGTGGATCGTCATCCGCACCGTGCGGCGTGCGTTCAAGCGATACGAAGAAACGCACGGCGACGTCGAGCCGCGCGGCGATTTACACCGTTGCGCAGATCACGCATTACCTGCTGCTCGCGACCGGATTGCTGACCGCGCTGAGCGTGGCCGGGATTCCGGTGAGCAAGTTCACCGTGTTCGCGAGCGCGTTCGGCGTGGGCATCGGCTTCGGCCTGCAGTCGATCTTCAACAATTTCGTGTCGGGCCTGATCATTCTTTTCGAGCGCAGCCTGAAGGTCGGCGATTTCGTCGAACTCGCCTCCGGCATCCACGGCGAAGTGCGCGACATCCGCATCCGCGCCACGCGCATCACGACGAATGACAATGTCGACGTGCTGGTGCCGAATTCGGAATTCGTCAACCGGCAGGTCGTGAACTGGACGCTGCGCGAAGCGTCGCGCCGCCTGCACGTTCCTTTTCTGGCCGCGTACGGCACCGACAAGGAACGCGTGAAAACCGCCGGACTGGAAGCCGCGGCGGAAGTGCCGTTCACCTCGACGTACGGCGGCGCGCGCAAGCCGCAGGTGTGGCTGACCGGATTCGGCGAGCAGGGTCTGAAGTTCGAACTGATCGTCTGGCTCACCGCGGAAGCGACGAAGCGCCCCGCCGCCGTGACCGCGGCCTACAACTGGGCGTTGCACACGGCGCTGCTCAAGCACGACATTGAAATCCCCGTGCCGCAACGCGATCTGAATCTTCGTTCGTGGTTCGGCACCGACGGCGACGATGCGATCGATGCCGTCGCGCACGGCCGCCCGCAGCGCAGTGCGAAACGCGAAGAGAAAACCAGTACGCCGTCGATCAACGACGCGGTCACCGAAGTGCAGCGTCAGATTGCCGAGGATGCCTCGCGCAACGCCGCACGAACGACCGACGACGCGAAATCCGACGACACCGCGCACGGCGCAGACGACATCCGCACCGCCGCCCAACACGATACAAAAGAAGGCTGAGGAAACCATCGACATGGCAACCAACGAAGTCAAAGTTCCGGATATCGGCGATTACAGCAAGGTGCCGGTCATCGAAGTGCTGGTGAAGCCGGGCGACACGGTCGCGAAGGACCAGGGACTGGTCACGCTCGAATCCGACAAGGCGACGATGGAAGTGCCGTCGACGGTCGCGGGCGTCGTGAAGGAAGTGAAGGTCAAAGTCGGCGATGAGATTTCCGAAGGGACGGTCGTTGCCGTGATCGACGCTGATGCATCTTCGCCTCTCCCGCCGGCGGCGAGAGGCCGGCGCGCGCAGCGCGTCGGGTGAGCGTGGCGGTGGGAAGAAGTCTGACGCGTCCGCTGTTCCACCCTCACCCCAGCCCTCTCCCGCCAGCGGGAGAGGGGGTGAAAGTGCGCCGGCGCCGAAGGCTGCATCTTCGTCGGGACGCAAAGCGGATATCGAATGTCAGGTCTGCGTGCTCGGTTCCGGTCCCGGCGGTTACACGGCGGCGTTCCGCGCCGCCGATCTCGGTCAGAACACCGTGCTGATCGAACGCTACGCGACACTCGGCGGCGTGTGCCTCAACGTCGGCTGCATTCCGTCGAAGGCGCTGCTGCATGCAGCGCGGCTGATCGACGAGGCAGCGCATTCGCAGCGACATCGGCATCGAGTTCGGCAAGCCGAAAATCGACATCGGCAAGCTCGGTGCGTTCAAGGACAAGGTCGTCGCGCAACTCACCGGCGGTCTGGCCAGCATGGGCAAGCAGCGCAAGGTTACGACCGTGCAAGGCGTCGGCAAATTCGTGTCGCCGAATGAAATCGAAGTCGAGACGAAAGACGGCAAAAAGCTCGTCCGTTTCGAAAATTGCATCATCGCGGCCGGCTCGCAGGCGGTGAAACTGCCGGGTTTCCCGTGGGACGACCCGCGCATGATGGATTCGACCGACGCGCTGCTGCTCGACGACGTGCCGAAGAAACTGCTCGTCGTCGGTGGCGGCATCATCGGCCTGGAGATGGCGTGCGTGTATGACGGGCTCGGCAGTGAAGTCACCGTCGTCGAACTGCTCGATCAGCTGATGCCGGGCGCCGATCCGGATCTGGTCAAGCCGCTCGCGACGCGGCTGAACAAGCGCTACGCCGGCATCCATCTGAAAGTGAAGGTGTCGAAGATCGAAGCGACGAAGGAAGGATTGAAGGCGACGTTCGAAGGCGACAAAGCACCCGAGCCGCAGGTGTACGATCGCGTGCTCGTCGCCGTCGGCCGCACGCCGAACGGCAAGAAGATCGACGCCGACAAAGCCGGCGTGCAGGTCACCGATCGCGGATTCATCCCGGTCGACAAACAGATGCGTACCAATGTGCCGAACATCTTCGCGATCGGCGACATCGTCGGCAATCCGATGCTCGCGCACAAGGCGACGCATGAAGGCAAAGTCGCGGCGGAAGTTTGCGCGGGCCAAAAGAGCGAATTCGTCGCGCGCGTGATTCCGAGCGTCGCGTACACCGATCCGGAAGTGGCATGGGTCGGCGTGACCGAAAGCGAAGCGAAGAAGAACGGCTTCAAGATCGGCGTCGGCAAATTTCCGTATGCCGCATCGGGACGCGCCATCGGCATCGGCCGCACCGAAGGATTCACCAAACTCATTTTCGACGAAGCGACGCATCGCATCATCGGCGCAGGTATCGTCGGCCCGAACGCGGGCGACTTGATTTCCGAAGTCGCGCTCGCCATCGAGATGGGCGCAGAGGCCGCGGACATCGGCTTGACCGTGCATCCGCATCCGACGTTGTCGGAATCGGTCGGCATGGCCGCGGAAGTCTACGAAGGCACGATCACCGATCTGTACATTCCGAAAAAGAAAGCCCAATAACCATCAAGGAGAATTCGATGAAACTTTATTTCTCGCCCGGCGCCTGCTCACTGTCGCCGCACATCGTGCTGCGCGAGCTTGGGCTTCCGTTCGATCTGGTCAAGGTGAATCTCGGCGAACACAAGACGCAGGATGGCGAGGATTACAAGTCGATCAATCCGAAAGGCTACGTGCCCGCGCTGAAAACCGACGACGGCAAAGTGCTCACCGAAGGCGTGGCCATCAATCAATATCTCGCCGACCGCAAACCCGAGAAGAAACTCGCGCCGGCCAACGGCACGTTCGAGCGCTATGAGCTGCAGGAATGGCTGAACTTCATTTCCACCGAAGTCCACAAGACCTACAGCCCGATGTTCAATCCTTCGCTGCCTGAAGCCGCGCGGGCGATCTTCATGGACAAGCTGAAGAAACGCTTCGGCGAAATCGACACCGTGCTCGCAAAGCAGGATTTTCTCACCGGCTCGAACTTCACGATCGCCGATGCGTACCTCTACACCGTGCTGCGTTGGGCGCCGAAGTTTCAGATCGATCTTAAAACGTGGCCTGCGCTGGCGAAGTTCTACGATCGCGTCGATCAGCGGCCGGCGGTGAAGGCCGCTGTTGAAGCGGAAGCTGGGGCGAAGGCGGCTTGACGTTGTCCTTGAGAAGCGGAATTAAGCGATCTAATCACTCGAATCGATTCCCGCTACGCGGGCTTGTGAGACTCCGGAAATGGAGCAGGCTTCAGTAACGCGATGACAAGCGCCTGGAGTCTCAGATGTGTCAGTCAGCAAAGGCCCGCGAAAGCGGGCCTTTGTTTTTGTGACGTCTCAGTCGACTGAGAACTCCTGCAGTTTGACTGGCATCGCGGATGCGCCTCGCGGTGAAATCGCTGTTCAGCAATTCGCCCGCGATCGGAACGCTCAAGTCGGCCAGGCACGCATCCCGCGGGTGCACAAGCCCTGTGTATTCCGCTTTTTCGACGGTATCGCCGGCAACGAACGGCGACAGTGCTGCGATAAACGACAACAATGGGTCCGACGGGTGCATTCTGTTCAAGCGTCACTTTAAAACCCGTCGGATAAGACGCTGCCGACGCGGTATTCAGCGTGGTCAACGGCGACAGAAAACCGATCGGCACGTGCGCGCTGTCCATCAAAATTGCGCCGATGCTCCAGTAGTCCGGCGCGGGCACGATCGGCCAACTTCCCGGTCGCACTCATTGATGTGCCGGAAAACGAAATCGCAGTGATTCCGGGTTGCGCGTTCGCCGCTGCGTTGAACATGCGAACAGGCGAACATTCGCTGGCTAATTTTAGGCGAGCATTCATAATGAATTCGCGAGCCTTCTTGAGGATCGCAGAGTTCATCACGCCGCCATTTTTTACGTCTACGCCTTGTCCGACTACCGTCCGCTCGGCGTCCCGTAATGCTCGTGTACGTCATACAACCGCACGAGCGGTTCCATCTGCAGCAGATAGTGTTCGTCTTCGGGATAGTAGACCGACTTCTCCGGATTCTCGCCCGCAAACGCGCGCACGGCTTCCATCGATTCCCAGTGCGAGATGAGCACGATCTCGGTGTTTTCGCCCTGGTCGCGGCGCAGTGTCATCACGCCGAGATTGCCCGGCGTCTTGGAGTAGTCGCGCAATCCGGTTTCGCCGAGATAGGCGAGATAGTCGTCGGCCAGTTCCTTGCGCGTGATGCCGCGCCAGATGCGTGTGATCATCGCAGCACCTCAGACGTCGCCGTCGTTCGCCCAACCTTCGCCGGTGCCGCGGTGGTACACGTTATCGCTTTGCAGGACCGTGCCGGCAGGAATCGATTCTTCCTTGCGCCAATCGCGCGTAGATCGGCGTGAAATCCGGTTCGGTCGCTTTCATCAGCTGTTCGTAGCTGTCGATGACGAAATAGGTTTTCTGATACGTGTCGATGCGGTAGCGCGTGCGCATGATGCGCTCGAGATCGAATCCGAGCCGGTTCGGCGCCGGCGATTCCAGGCAATGGATCGACTCGCCTTTCGAGGAAACGATGCCGGAGCCGTAGATGCGCAGACCGTCGTCTTGCTTGATCAGGCCGAATTCGACGGTATACCAATACAGACGCGTCAGGTTCGACAGCGCATCAGCGCCGATGCCGTGCGCCTTCACGCCGCCGCATCCGTACGCGGCCATGTAGTCGGCGAACATCGGATTGAGCAGGAGCGGCACGTGGCCGAACAGGTCGTGGAACATGTCCGGTTCGCTGATGTAGTCGATCTGGTCGGGACGGCGGATCCACCACGTCACCGGAAAACGGCGGTTGGCCAGATGATCGAAAAACGTCAGTTCCGGCAATAAACCTTCGACGCCGATTAATTCCCAACCCGTCGCCTTACGCAGCACTTTGTTCAGATCGTCGAACTTCGGGATCGCGTCCGGCGTCATGCCGAACTTGCGCTGGTTGTCGAGGAATTCGCGCGCGGCGCGGTTTTCGAGGATTTCGCGCTGGCGGCGGAACAGCGTCGCCCAGGTGGCGTGATCTTCGGGCTTGTACGTCGACCACGGCTGCTCGATCACCGCCGTCGTGTAGACCGGCACGGAACCTTTGTCGGTCTGCTGATGTTCGACGCGGCGCGGCTGGGCGTTCATGCCCAAATCTTAGCACCGCCGGTTCAATGCAGCGTCGGTTTATCGTTATCGCGAACGGGAAAAGCGATGATGCGGGCGGTCGAACGCGGCGGCGCGCGCAAGAAACGCTTCGTCCGGTCAACGGTTCGAGCGATTCTTCCTCGTCTTCCCAGCTGTAGCGCTTGCGCGGCGGCAGCGGATCGAGCGCGGAACAGCGCGATCGCCGCGATCAGGCCGGCAATGGCGCCGAACAGGTGGTATTCGAAGGAAATCTGCGGATCGCGCGGCAGCACCGTCAACACCATGCCGCCGTAGAGGAAGAACACCATCAGCGCGATGGCAATGCCGAGACGATCGCGGCGCAACACGCCGAGCACGAACAGGAAAAACATCAAGCCGTGCACGATGCCGCTGATGCCGACGTGCGTCGACGGCCGCGCGAACAGCCAGACGCCGAGCCCGGAGAAGATCCAGATGAACGGCAGCGCGAATCGCGTCGCGCGCGGATAGGCGTAAAGGGCCAGACCGGCCAATATCGCCAGCGGCAGCGTGTTCGACATCAAGTGCTCGAACGAGCGCGTGCACGAACGGCGCGGTCAAAATGCCGATCAGACCGTGCGGATCGCGCGGCCGGATGCCGAGATCGAGCATGTCCCAGCCCATCGCCCACGCGCCGAGCCAGCAGATCCAGATGCCGGCCAGCAGCGCCAGCGCGCCGATCGCGGCGTAGCGCACGCGTTTGCGGTCGCGCTGCACGACGGAAGCGGTCGGTTCGGGAACAGCGGGGGCGAAATCCATCCGCCGACGATGGGGGCGTTGCGCAGGCCGTACAAGGCGCGTCCGTTATCATTCGCGCGATGAACAATCCCATCGTGAAACTCAAAATCGAGCGCCGATCGAACCATCCCTGGATTTTCCAGAAGATGGTCGAGAAACCCGATCCGCGCCCGAAACCGGGCAGCATCGTCGATATCATCGATCGCGACGGCACCTTCGCCGGACGCGGTTTCTACAACGGCCATTCGCGCATTTCGCTGCGCGTGCTTACGGCCGATCCGGACGAGCACGTCGACGATGCGTTCTTCCGGCGCAAGATCGCCGATGCCGTGCAACTGCGCCGCGACGTGCTCAAGCTCGATGCGGTGACCGACGCGTATCGCCTGATCCATTCCGAAGGCGACGGATTGTCGGGACTCGTCGTCGATCGTTTCGCGAACACGCTCGTCATCGAATATTTTTCGGCCGGCATGTTCAAGCAGCGCGATCTGATCAAGCGCTGCCTGCTCGAACATTTTCCCGATGCGCAGCTCTACGCCTTCGCCGAAGATCACGTGCAAAAGCAGGAAAGCTTCGATCTGATGCATCCGCCCGCGCCGGCGCCGACGGTGATCCACGAACACGGCGTGCAATTCCACGCCGCGCCCGGCAGCAAGCACAAGACCGGTTTTTTCGTCGATCAGCGCGACAACCGGAAATTCCTGAGCGAGTTCTGCGCGGACAAGCGCGTGCTCGATCTGTGCTGCAATTCAGGCGGATTCGGCATCTATGCAAAAACGGTGGGTGGAGCGCGCGAAGTGGTCGGCATCGATCTCGATGAAGAAATTCTGGACGTTGCCGAACAGAACGCGCGACTCAACAAAGCGAAAATCAAATTCATTCAGGCCGACATTTTCGCGTGGCTGCGCGATGTCGCCGTGAACAATCGCGAGCAGTTCGACGTCGTCGTGCTCGATCCGGCGAAGATGACGCGCGATCGCGAACAGGTGATCCCGGCGCTGAAGAAGTATCTCGACATGAACAAGCTCGCGCTCGCCGCCGTGAAGCCGGGCGGCATTTTCCTGAGTTGCTCGTGCACCGGTCTGGTCAGCGAAGAACAATTCCTCGACATGCTGCGTCGCGCGGCGTTCTACGCGAACCGCACATTGCAGGTGATAAAGGTTTCCGGCGCGGGACCGGATCATCCGTGGCTGGCGCACGTGCCGGAATCGCGCTATCTGAAATCGGCGTTCTGTCGCGTTGTCTGACACTTGTCATACCTGTATGACACGTGTATGATCCGCCCATCATGTCTACCAACGACGAAATCCGTATCAATGCGCGCCTGACCGGCGAAGACGCGCGCCATTTCCTGGAACTGCAGCGCCGCGAGGGTAATCGTGCGGCGTCCGACCTGCTCCGCGATGCGCTGCGCGAATATTACGTCGCACATGGCAAGCGCAAGTCCGGCGCGTTCGCGATGATGAGCGAGTCGGGTTTCATCGGCGGCGGGGAAGGCTCGCGCGATCTGTCCACGCGCTACAAATCGCTCATGACCGAATCGCTGGCCGAAAAATATCCGACACGCGTATCCGAGCCGCGCACGACCTACAACAAACGCCGCCGCACGTGATCATCGCCGACAGCGGATTCTGGATCGCGTTAGGCAGCCGTCGCGATCACCACCACGCGCGCGCCGTGCAGGCCGCGCAACATTGGTCGCCCGAAGGCTTTATTACGACGTGGCCGGTGCTGACCGAAGTCACGCACGTGCTCACGCACCGCGTCAGCGTCGATCAGGCGAACCGATTCATCCGCGATATCGCGCGAGGCGCGGCCGTCGTATTCGATCTGCCCGAAGCTTCGCTGCACCGCATCGATCACCTGATGACGCGCTACGCCGATCTACCGATGGATTTGGCCGACGCATCATTGGTCGTGCTCGCCGAAGAACTCGACGACGGCCGCATCCTTTCGACGGACCAGCGCGATTTCGCCGGCTATCGATGGAAAAACAAACGGCCGTTCCACAACGTTCTGTTGGCCGACTAATTTGTCCTGACTTCTCGCGCCGATCAACGGTCAGCCGTTGCGCCGTCTTCACAACTCGCGCATGCAACGCAGCGAGCCGAACGGCTAAACTAGCCGTCCTGTCTGGGACCGCCGGGACCGCATCATGGCTCGCGAGAACAAGAAGAAGCTGCCGAAGGCCACGCGCGCCGAGGCGGAAGATGCCGTCCGCACGCTGCTTGCGCTGGGCCGGCGAAGATCCGTCGCGCGAAGGTTTGCTCGACACGCCCAAGCGCGTCGTCGATGCCTACGGCGACTGGTTCGCCGGCTACGGCAGCGATCCGCGCGAATATCTCAAGCGCACCTTCGAGGAAGTCGCCGGCTACGACGAGATGATCGTGCTGCGCGACATCGAATTCGAATCGTTCTGCGAACATCACATGGCGCCGATCATCGGCCGCGCGCATGTGGGTTATCTGCCCACGAACAAAGTGGTCGGCATCAGCAAGCTCGCGCGCGTCGTCGATGGTTACGCGCGTCGCTTCCAGGTGCAGGAAAAACTCACTGCGCAGATCGCGCATTGCATCGAAGACGTGCTCAAACCGCGCGGCGTCGGCGTCGTCATCAACGCGGTGCATCAGTGCATGACCACGCGCGGCGTGCACAAGCGCGGCGTGTCGATGATCACCAGCCAGATGCTCGGCAGCTTTCGCGAAGACGCGCGCACGCGCTGCGGAATTCCTGCGCTTCGTCGACATTCATTCCAACGGCGGAGTCGCATGAACGATACGCAGAACATTCTTCTCACCGGCGGCCGTCGTCGCGCCGCGCTGGCTTTCATCTTCGTCACCGTCCTGCTCGACATCCTGACGTTCGGACTGATCATTCCGGTGCTGCCGCACCTGATCGAGAATTTCCTCAACGGCAATGTTTCCGATGCGGCGATCTGGTACGGCTACTTCTCGACCGCGTTCTTCGCGATGCAGTTCTTCTTCACGCCCGTGCAAGGCGCGTTGTCGGACTGGATCGGCCGCCGTCCGGTAATCCTGATGTCGAACCTCGGGCTCGGCCTCGATTTCCTGATGATGGCGCTGGTCAACTCGCTGCCATTGCTGTTCATCGGCCGCATCATTTCCGGCATCACGGCGGCGAGTTTCAGCACGTCGAATGCGTATGTCGCCGATGTCACGCCGCCGGAAAAGCGCGCGCAGGCGTTCGGCCTGATCGGCATGGCGTTCGGCATCGGCTTCATCGTCGCGCCGGCGATCGGCGGATTTCTCGGCGCGATCAACGTGCGCCTGCCGTTCTGGGTCGCGGTCGTGATGTGCCTGACCAACTTCACGTACGGCCTGTTCGTGCTGCCCGAATCGCTGCCGAAAGAAAAACGCACGGCGACTTTCGACTGGGCGCACGCCAATCCGTTCGGCGCGCTGAAATTATTGCGTCGCTATCCGCAGGTGCTCGGCCTCGTCGGTGTGCTATTCCTGTTCTCGCTGGCGCACATGGTTTATCCGACCACGTTCGTGCTGTACGCCGATTATCGATTCGGCTGGGGCTCGGAGATGGTCGGTATCACGCTGGCGCTGGTCGGTCTGCTGTCGGCGATCGTGCAAGGTGGTTTGATCAAACCCGTCGTCGGCAAACTCGGCGAACGCCGCGCACTGCTGTTCGGATTGGCTTTCGGCATGTTCGGTTTCGCGCTGTACGCGATCGCGCCGACCGGCTACTGGTTCTGGGCGATGATGCCGGTCGCGGCGTTGTACGGCTTCGTGCAACCCGCCGCGCAGGCGATCATGACGCACCACGTCGATCCGCGCGAACAAGGCCGTCTGCAGGGCGCCGTCGCGAGTTTGTCGAGCGTCGCCGGCATCATCGCGCCGACGCTGTTCACGCGGCTGTTCGCGCAAGTCACGCAACATCATGTGCAGGGCGTCGCTGCCGGCGCGACGTTCTGGCTCGCCTGCGCGATGGTCGCCGCGGCGCTGGTGCTCGCGTGGTATTCGGTATCGCATCTGCCCAAAGCCGTCGCCGCGGGTGAGCCATCGCCGGAAGCGAAATTGGTCAGCGAAGTGGCCGACAGCACGAGCGAAATTCAGCCGCCCGCCAACGCGTGACGAACATCACGGACCGTATTTGACGCTGCATCCGTACGGTTCGGACGTCGGCACGCTCACCGGCTTGCCTGCCTTGATCTCACCGATCACCTGCGGCACGAACTGCGTCGCCTTGGCGATATCGTCCTTGTCGGTACTGGCGATCGAATCGATGCCGCCGTTGTAGCGCAGCACGCCTTTCTCGTCGATGACGAACAGATGCGGCGTCGTTTTCGCGCCGTACAGATGTCCGACCTTGCCGTCGCCATCGAGCAGATATGCGGTCGGCTTGCCGTGATACTTCGCGATGAAACCATCCGCCGCCGTGCCGTCGACGTGGCCTTGTTTGCCATCGGCGCCGGAGTTGATGACCAGCCAGACCACGCCGTTCGCGCGTCGCTTCGGTCTGCTGCTTCGGAATGTTTCCGCTGCTGTAATGCTTCTTCACGAACGGACATTCCGGATTGTTCCATTCGAGCACGACGATCTTGCCTTTGTAGTCGGCAAGCGCGTGCGACGCGCCGGTGCTGTCGCTCAGCGTGAATTCCGGCGCGGGCTGGCCGACGGTGGCGGCGACAGTGATGTGCGTGAAAAATAGCGAAAACAGGATCGGCAGAACGCGCGCGAATTTCATGGACGATTTCCCTTGTTTCTGCGGAGATGCGTTGGTCGCATCGAATGGAACAGTGACATTCCACGCCTGTCCGCCCGCGACCACGAGTAAAGCGAATCGCGTCGGCGTGCCGGCGAAATATTCGCTTTTCTTGAACGTGAGCGTGATGTCTTTCGGATGATGCGTAATCTTCGGCGCCGCGTTGGCGACGATTTTGCGATCGATCGCGAACGCGTCGAGCGACGTGGCGTTCGACAAGCGTCGTGGTATGCAGCGTGACTTCGACATTGTCGCCGTCGACGCGCGCAGCGCCGGACCACGGCGCTGCCTGCGGCGCAGCTTTCGCGCGCGACGCTGAACAAGCGTTCGACATTGGTGTCGTTGGCGGTGATCGAGCGCACCGGCATGTCGAGCGCGAACGACCCTTTGCCCGGAATGCATTCTTCCTGACAGACGAGCCATTTCGCATCGACGGCGATGTGGGCTGTGCCGCCATCCTGCGCCGACTCTGGAACCGTGACCTGCACAGGTAGAATAATGTCGCCCGTGTAGCCGAAATTGGTGAGTTCACCCACAGCGATACGATGCGGCGCCGGCCACGCGATGTCGGATGCGCGATAGCCTTCCGGCAACGTCCAGCTCAGTTTCGTCGGCAATCCGGAATCGCCCGGATTGATCCAGTACGTGTGCCAATGCGGATCGTGCGAAAGGCGCACGCCGAGCCACGCCGTCGTGCCGGGCACGAGCGCGGTCTGTTCGCTGATCAGCGATACGCGGACGTGATCGGTATCGTCGGCAGCGAGCGCGGTGAACGGAATGAGTACGAGTGCGGCGAGCACGATTCGCATACGGAAATGACCGATTTTCGTGGAGAATTCTGACGCGATGTTACGCCGGTCGGCTTAGCCGCGCATAAAGCGAATCTGCGACAATTCAACGATGAGCGACATTACCTTTGCCGACGTCGAAGCGGCCGCCGAACGCATCGCGCCGTATGCGCAGCGCACGCCGGTGCTTTCATCGCATTCCATCGACGACCTCGCCGGATGCCGCATCGTATTCAAGTGCGAGAATTTCCAGCACGTCGGCGCGTTCAAGTTCCGCGGCGCGTGCAATGCCGTGTGGTCGTTGACGGATGACGTCGCCGAGCGCGGCGTCGTCACGCACTCGTCGGGAAATCATGGTGCCGCCGTCGCGCTGGCCGCGAAAACGCGCGCCATTGCGGCGCACGTCGTGGTGCCGGAAGGTTCGAACGCCGCGAAGGTCGCCGGCATCAAGGCATTCGGCGCGACGTTGTATTTGTGCGGCCCGACACTTGCCGATCGCGACGAGATGTCCGCGCGCATCGCGCACGAAACCGGTGCGACGATGATCCATCCGTTCACCAACCCGCAGGTCATCGCCGGACAAGGCACCGCCGCGCGCGAACTGCTCGGCGAACATACCGATCTCGACACCATCGTCACGCCGATCGGCGGCGGCGGACTTGATCGGCGGCACCGCGATCGCAGCGCGAGCGATCAATCCGGACATTCGCTTGTTCGGCGCAGAACCCGAAGGCGCGTCGGATGCGTTCCAATCGTTGCGCGCGGGCGAACGCCGCGTCGATATCCAGCCGAACACGATTTCCGATGGCTTGCGCGCGACAATCGGCGCGATCAATTTCGATCTGCTGCGCGAATACGGCGTCGAAGCGCTCACCGTCACGGACGCGGAAACGATGTCCGCGATGCGGCTGATGTGGGAACGGCTCAAGATCGTCGTCGAACCGTCGTCGGCCGTCGCGCTCGGGGCGATCCTGCGCAACCGCGACCGTTTCGCCGGGTCGCGCGTCGGCGTCATCGTCACCGGCGGCAATGTGGATTTGGACCACCTGCCCTGGCAAACCTGAGGAGCGCGTCATGTGGAAGGAAGTGATTCTCGCCTACGCGCATTTCGCGGCGATCTTCACGCTGCTGTGGTTTCTCGCGAAAGAATGGACGCTGCTGCGCATGGGCGCGGACAAACTCGACACCACTGCGCTTGCAAAAGCCGACGCATGGTTCGGCATCGCCGCAGGTCTCGTGCTGATCACCGGCATCTGCCGCGTGACGCTCGGTGCGAAGCCGGCGAGTTTCTATCTGCACAATCCGGTGTTCCACACCAAGGTCGGTCTGTTCGTGCTGGTCGGGCTGATTTCGATCTGGCCAACGATCGTGTTCGTGCGCTGGCGCAAGGCGCGTGACGCCGATCACGCTTTCCGCATTCCCGACGCCGAATGGCGCAAGGCGCGACGCATGCTCATCATCGAGATGCACCTGATCGCGCTGATTCCGCTGGCCGCCGTCATCATGGCGCGCGGGATCGGCTACCTCGGTTGAGCGGTCGGGAGTAAACTCGGCGCAGGTGGGGAGTGACATCATGATCATCGATGGTTCGCGTGCGGCGGATCGGACCGCGGCGTTGATTTTGCGCTACGTTGCCGCGCGCAACCGCGGCGATATCGACAGCATGCTCGATTGCCTGACCGACGATGTCGCGCACGACGTCAACAACGGCGCGCGCGAAACCGGCAAGGCGGCGTTCCGCGCCTATCTGGAAAATGCGCTGCAACGCTATCGCGAAGAAATCCGCGACGTCGTCGTGATGAGCGTCGACGACGGCACGCGCGCCGCCGCGGAATTCAGCGTGCACGGCGTCTATCAGTCCGACGATGCTGGACTGCCGCCCGCGCACGGCCAACGCTATACATTGCAAGGCGGCGCATTCTTCGTGGTCAATCAGGGCAAAATCGTGCGCGTCACGCACTATCGCAATCAGCGCAATTTCAGCGCGCAGGTGTCGGCGTAGCCGAAGGCCGCAACACGCCGAGTAACGCCACGCCGATCAGCGCGATGCCGGCGAATTCGGCGACATCGGGTACTTCGCCGAGCAACAGCCACGCGCAGAACACGCCGACCAGAGGCGAAATCAGGCTGCCGAGTCCTGCGATATTCGCGGGAAGACGCTTGACCACGAACAGCCACAGCACCCACGCCAGACTCGTCGACAAGAACGCGTTGTAGGCGAACGCGGCGAGAAATGCGGCGTTGAAATCCGTCGCGCGCTCGGGAATGACCAGCGCGAGTATCAGCAAACCGACCGAGCCGAACGCCATCTGCCACGCCGTCAGTCGCAACAGCGATACGCCCGTGGTCTGGAATTGTTTTTTCGACAACACCGTGCCCATCGCCCAGCAAAATCCGCCGGCGAGCGCGATGAGTGCACTGAACAACGCGGGTTGCACGCGCCACGGTTCGAAGATCAGCACGAGCCCGCACGCCGCCAGCGCGATGAACAGCCATTGTCGCGCCGCGGGCTTTTCACCGAGCAACAGCCAGGCCAGACCGATCACCCAGAACGGCATCGTGTAGGCGATCAGCGCCATCTTGCCGGCGCCGCCGCCGATCAGCGACCACTGCACGAACGCCTGGAATCCCGCCGTCTGCATCAGACCGATCCACAGCGTCGGCCAGAACTGCGTCGGTGCCAGCGATTCGCGGCGAATGATCAGCACGATAAACAGGATGATCGTCGCGGCGATGTAGCGATACGCCGAGAACGTCATCGGACCGACGTACTGCAGCACCGATTTCATCACCGACCAGTTGATGCCCCAGATCAGGCTCAGCGCGACGAGTGCGATCACGGCGCTGCGGCGGCTTGTGGCTTCTTCCATGAGTGCGGCGCGAATCGGAAAGAAACGTATGATACGCGCTCGCTTCGACGCATCGGAATGCGCATGACGGGGACATTGAAACGCTGTTCGTGGGCCGGCGATGATCCGGCGATGCAGCGCTACCACGACACCGAATGGGGCGTGCCGCTGCACGACGATCGCGCGCTGTTCGAATTCCTCGTCCTCGAAGGCGCGCAGGCGGGATTGAGCTGGAGCACGGTTCTGAACAAACGCGAGGCGTATCGCAAGGCGTTCCGTGATTTCGACATCCAACGCGTTGCGCGCATGACCGACCAGCAACTCGACAAGCTGCTCGAAAATCCCGCGCTGATCCGCAATCGCCTGAAGATCTATTCTGCGCGTAGCAACGCACGCGCGGCGCTCGAAGTGATCGGCGAATTCGGCAGCCTCGACAGCTATTTCTGGTCGTTCGTCGACGGAAAACCGATTCGCAATCGTTGGCCCGATCGCAACCACGTGCCCGCGACCAGCGAGATTTCCGATCGTCTCAGCAAGGACATGAAGAAACGCGGTTTCACCTTCGTCGGCTCGACCATCATGTATGCGCACATGCAGGCCACGGGCATGGTCAACGACCATTTCACCACCTGCTTCCGGCACAAACAGGTTTGACGCAAATCGGCGCCGAAAGTCGTTGATAGAAGAACGGCGTGTCTCGAGACGGTCTGCTAACTGTCATTCTTGACGGTTGATTTGTACGAAAGGTCTCGTTAATTTCCCGCCCTTGCCAAAACCGACAACAACAAAAATCCGGAGCAGACGATGCAATTGAAATTGAAAACGTCGATGAAAATGGTAATCGTGACCGCGCTGTTCGCCGCCGCGGCGAGCGCGCAGGCGCAAAATGCGGACAACGGCTGGTACATCGGCGTCGGCGCGGGCGCGTCGAATTTCTCCGACAATATCCCCAAGCAAATCCGCAACGCCTACGCCGGCAACAGCGTCTACACCTTCACCGGCGCGCGGACGAGCGACGATTCGGATACCGCCGCGCAAATTTTCGTCGGCTATAAATTCAATCCGTGGATCGCGCTGGAAATCGGCTATCAGGATCTCGGCGAAGCACGCACGCACTACGATCTGGTCGCGATCAACTCGCCGCAAAGCAAACCGCCTTCCGTCAACGGCCGCTATCGCGCCAACGACGTGAACGCCGCCGTCGTCGGCACGTTGCCGATCAACGAGCAATTCGAACTGCTCGCGCGCGCCGGTGTTTCCGATGTCCGCCTCAAATACGACGAGCGCGGCATCGATGTGCACGGCGATGCGTTCAGCCGCAGCTACGGCAACGACGACAGCACGCATCCGATGGTCGGTATCGGCGCGCTATGGCGCTTTTCGCCCGCAGTTCTCGGTGCGTCTGGATCTGGACCGCAACTTCAACGTCGGCCGCAAGTTCGCGCTGACGGCCGATACCAACGGCCGCTTCGACAACATCGACGCCTACACGGTGAACCTGATCTGGAAACCCTGATCGCGCCCCATCACCGGCGGCGCGAGCCGCGCAACTGATCGACGGAGAAGCTGGCGATCTCGCCCGCTTCTCCGCGCCGCGGCTGACTCGCGTCCGGTGCCCACGCGTGCGCGAAAATGATTTCGTACGTCGCCGGCAACTTTCCGCCACTGCGGAACGGTTCGTAGGCAGCGACCATCCGCTGCAGCCGCGCTTTGCCGGTGAGTCCGCGCGTGCGGTGCACATCCGCATTCGTCGCGCCGATGCCTTTCAGATCGCGCATCAGGCCGAACGCATCGTCATAGGCGAGCGTGAAGTATTCGACGTCCAGTACCGGATCGCGAAAACCGGCGGCGATGAGCGCATCGCCGATGCGCGCGATGTCCATGAAACGATTCACATGCGGCGTGTCATCCGCCGCCGACCATGCCGCGCGCAATTCGTGCAGCGAATCCGGTCCGAAGGTCGACAGCGCGACGTAGGCACCCGGCCGCAACACGCGCCGCAATTCGTTGAACAACGCCGGCAGATCTTCGATCCACTGCACGCACAAGCTTGAATACAGAACATCGATGCTCGCATCGGCGAACGGCAGTTCGCGCGCGTCGGCGCACACGCGCGCGATCGGACGCAACCAGTTTTGCCGGATCTGCGCGAGCATCGGCATCGCGAGATCGAGCGCGATCACCTGCGCCGAAGCAAAACGTTTGCGCAGCGCCGCCGTTCCGCGTCCCGGACCGCTGCCGAGATCGAGCACGCGCGCCGGTGACTCGCGCACGTAATCGAGGCGTTCCAGCAAAATGTCTTCGACGTCGTGCTGCAACGCTGCATGCCGCGCGTAGCTGGCGGCCGCGCGGCCGAACGCGCTGACGATGTGCCGCGTGTCGAGGTCGGTCATGGCAATGTCGCGACGAAATCGGTGACGGCGTCCGCGACGATCGGCGCATAACCGATGAACGGCGCATGGCCGGAAGGTACTTCGAGAAAACGTCCGTTGGCCGCCGCGGCCGCGCGTCGCATCGCAGCCGGCGGCACCAGCCGATCGCGTCGGCCCGCAATCCACAGACTCGGCATCGCGAGGGCCGGCATCTGCGCGCGCAGATCGGCTGTTTCCAGCCATTGCATGCCGGTGGTCAGCGCAGCGATCGACGGCTCGCCGCGTTCGAACGCGCGGATGCGCAAGTCGCGCAATTCCGCCTGCGGATCGGGCGAGCCCAACGCTTCGAGCGCAAGGAAACGCTCGATCACCAGGCGATAGTCGTCGCGCAATCCGGCCGCAAACCGTTCGAACGTCTTCACGTCGACGCCGGGCCAATCGGTATCGACGAGAAATCGCGGCGACGATGCCAGCTCAACCACGCCGCGCACCTGCTGCGGATGACGCAGCGCCGCCATCAACGTAACGAGCCCGCCGAGCGACCATCCGATCCACACGGCGCGCGGCACCCGCGCGGCGATAGCATTGGCCACACGAGATAGATCGGGATCGATCGCGTCTTCCCTGCTGAACCCGTGTCCCGGCAGATCGACAACGTGCAGTGTGAATCGCTGCTGCAACGGCTCGGTCAGCGGCGCGAAGATGCCGCCGTGCATGGCCCAGCCATGGATGAGCACAAGGTCGGGACCCTGCCCGGACGTTGCGATGATCACGTCAGCGCGCCGACCGCGCCCGTCGCGGGCGTTCGGATTGCTCCGCGTGCATCGGCGCGGATCGTTGTTCGCAGCGCGCGCTCGATGCCGTCGAGCAATGCTTCGACATCGCTCTCGGCGTGCGCCGCGGTGAGCGTCACGCGCAGTCGTGCGGCGCCTTCGGCGACGGTAGGCGGACGAATCGCCGGCACGTAAAAACCAGCCTTTTCCAGCGCGTGTGACAGCGACGCGGCATGCGCCGCATCGCCGATCAGCACCGGTTGAATCGGTGTCGGCGAAGGCAAAAGCGTGATGCCGCGCCGTTTCGCGCCGTCGCGGAAATGACCGATCAGCGCGTGCAGCTTGTCGCGCCGCCACGCTTCGAAACGTGCAACGTCGATCGCTGCGCTGGTCGCCGCGGCGAGCGCGGGCGGCGTCGCCGTCGTGTAAATGTGCGTGCGTGCGAATTGCGCCAGCGCATCGATGGCGTCGGCGGCGCCGGCGACGAACGCACCGGACGTGCCGAGCGCCTTTCCGAATGTGGCCATCAGAAGCGGCACATCGGTTTGATTCAAACCAGCGGCGTGTACGCTTCCCGCGCCATCGGCGCCGACGACGCCGAGTCCGTGCGCATCGTCGACGAACATCAATGCGCCTTCCTCATTGCACAGCGCCGCGAGCGCGGGCAGCGGAGCGATGTCGCCGTCCATGCTGAACACGCCGTCGGTCGCGAGCAGCGCCGCGCGATCGGGTTGCGATTGCAATTGTCGTCGCGCGCTGTCGACATCGGCGTGCAGATAGCGTTTCAGCTCGCAGCCGGCGAGCCGCGCGCCATCGATGAGACAGGCGTGATCGAGTTTGTCCTGCACGCACACATCGCCGTCGCGCAGGAGCGTGGCGATGACGGCGAGATTCGCCATGTAGCCCGTCGAAAACAGCAGCGCGCGTTCGCGACCGGTCCATTCGGCGAGCTTGCGTTCGAGGCGTTCGTGTTCGCGACGATGTCCGCCGAGCAGGTGCGATGCGGTCGCGCCGACACCCCACTCCGCCGCGCCGCGCACCAGCGCGGTGCGCAACGCAGGATGTTGCGCGAGGCCGAGATAATCGTTACTGGCGAAATTGAGCAGCGATCGGCCGTCGATGACGATGCGCGATCCGTCTACTTCGTCGACGATGCGCACACGCCGCAGCAGATCGCTGCGCGCACGCTGTGCCTGCGCTTCGAACAATCGCGCGAGGAGCTGAGGACGCGCCATCGTGTGTTACGCCGCGACGGACACGATGTCCGCGTGCACCGTGTTCGATTCGATCTCGACCTCGAGCGAATGCAGGCCGAGTCGCGCGAACAAAGCCTGATCGCGTTCGACATCGGGATTGCCGGTGGTCAGCAATTTTTCGCCGTAGAAAATCGAATTCGCGCCGGCGAAGAAGCACAGCGCCTGCAATTCGTCGCTCATCTCCGCGCGTCCGGCGGACAGGCGCACCATCGATTTCGGCATAAGAATGCGCGCGACGGCGATCGTGCGCACGAACTCGAACGGATCGAGCAGCGCCGTGCCGGCGAGCGGTGTGCCTTCGACCTGCACGAGCCGATTGATCGGCACCGAATCCGGATGTTGCGGAAGATTGGCGAGCGCCTGCAGCAAACCGGCGCGTTGCATGCGCGATTCGCCCATGCCGACGATGCCGCCGCAACAGGTTTTCAGTCCGGCGTTGCGCACGGATTCGAGCGTGTCGAGACGATCCTGGTATTCGCGCGTGTGGATGATTTCGCCGTAGAACTCCGGCGCGGAATCGAGATTGTGGTTGTAGTAATCGAGACCGGCGGATTTGAATGTATCGGCCTGCGTTTGCGTGAGCATGCCGAGCGTCGCGCAGGTTTCCAGACCGAGCGCTTTCACGCCGGCGATCATCGCGGAAACTTTTTCGACATCGCGATCCTTCGGCGAACGCCACGCCGCGCCCATGCAGAAGCGCGTCGCGCCTGCATCTTTCGCCGCGCGCGCTTTGTCGAGCACGGCGTCGAGGCTCATCAGCTTTTCCGCCTTCACGCCGGTTTGATAACGCTGCGCCTGCGGGCAGTACGCGCAATCTTCGGGACAGCCGCCGGTTTTGATCGACAGCAGCGTCGAGACCTGCACGGCGTTGGCGTCGTGATTCGCGCGATGCACGTCGTGCGCGCGTGCGAGCAGATCGTTGAACGGCAACGCGAACAGTGCGGCGATTTCGTCGCGCGAATAATCGTGGCGAACCGATACGGATGCGGACATGTCAAACTCGGGCCGGCGGGATAGGGAAGTTTGGAAGTGACGACAGGGACTGTCAACTTGAAAGACGGAGTTTTGGTTGACGGCCTGCGGCGCCTGCAGTGGGCCGTGTTTCCGCCGCGTTGCCTTCTTTGCGCCGCGCGTGGCGACGCGGATCGCGATCTGTGCGCCGGTTGTGCGGCGGAGTTGCCGCGCAACCGTGTCTGCTGCGCGCGCTGTGCGTTGCCTCTGAAATCGGCGGCGGCGCTGTGTGGCGAATGCATCAAGCGCGAGCCGCCGTTCGCGTCCACGTTCGCGCCGTTCGAGTACGCGCATCCGCTCGATCTATTGCTGGTGCGGCTGAAGTTTTCGCGTAGCCTCGCCGCCGGTCGCGTGCTTGGGCAACTGGCGCTGGATGCGTTCGCGGAAGACAAAGTGGCGACACCGCAGGCGATCGTGCCCGTGCCGCTACATCGCGATCGATTGCGCGAACGCGGCTATAACCAGGCGCTGGAGTTGGCGCGTGCGTTTTCCGATGCGCTCGGCGTGCCCGTTCGCGAAATCCTGGTCAGGCGTCGCGCGACGGCGGCGCAATCGGACCTCGACGCGGCCGCGCGGCGGCGGAATGTGCGTGGTGCGTTCGACGTCATCGGCGATGATCTGCCGGTACACGTTGCATTGATCGACGACGTGATGACGACAGGCACGACGATTCGCGAATGCGCGCGCGTATTGCGGCGAGCGGGTGTCGAACGCGTCGATGTGTGGGTGCTCGCGCGCGCCAGAAAGTAAGCGGCGATTCGATCGAATCAGGCCAGGTCGGAGAGAAGTTCACGCAAGATCGGGTCGGACGGACTCATCGCACCCTGGCGGGCGAGGATGGCCGGCGGCACGTCCAGATCGCGTCCGTACTCGGCGACGATCGCATCATAGTTTCGGACGAGCACGTCATTGAGAGGATCGAGGTTGCAGGCGATCAGCATTCCGGTCGGCCGGGTGTCAACGGTCACAAGGCGCAAATCGTGCCGATACTTTCGGAGACAGGCGAGGATTTTCCACACGTCGCCCGTCCATACGCCCGATTCGCGCTGTCTGCGCGCCTGGATCGGGTGATTCGGAAACACATCATCGAAAACGACAACGCCCGAACGAGACGCGCGCTGCTCGATATTGATGAAATCGCGCAGGGCGAATTCGAAGTGATGCATTCCGTCGATGAAAGCGAAGTCGATGGGTTGTCGAAGAATGGCGGCGCAACCGTCCGACGCGAAAAACGCATCGCTGGTCATCTGCGCGATGTGCGCCTGTTTGGGCAATTCGATGCGCAGTTCCGGTTGTGGATCGATGCCGACGATCGTGTCGCATCGCGCCAGTCCAAGACTGAAGCCGTGGCGGATTCCTATTTCGACATAAACCCTAGGCCGCAATCGCTCATGGATGAGGCGCAGCGTTTCTCCATAATCGGCCGCACCCCTCACGATTTCTGCTTCGGGCGCTGCTCTGTAGATGGGAATTGTGTTCATCAACGACGTGACTATTTGCGGAAACGAACGTGCTGCTATTTCAGAGCATAAGACAAAACGATGCCGACCCAGATCGCCAGACCGACCCAATTGTTGTTGCGGAATGCGGCAAAACACGCGTCGCGATTGCGTGTGCGAATTGTCCAGAGTTGATAGGCGAACAATGCCGCGGCGACGCCGCAACCGGCGAAGTACGGCCAATGCAAATGTCCGCGCTGTGCGACGAGGAGCATCGCGCCGAGAAACGTGACCATCAACACGCCGATGATCGGCACGTCGGCATCGCCGAAAAGAATGGCGGTGGATTTCGCGCCGACGCGCAGATCGTCGTCGCGATCGACCATCGCATATTCGGTGTCGTACACCGTCGAGAAAATCACGTTGGCGAGGAACAGCAACGCGCATAGCGGCAACACGGCGACGAACTGTTTCCAGTCGTTGCCTCTCACCGCCGCGAATGCCATCGGGATCGACCAGCCGAACGCGCAGCCGAGATACACCTGCGGCAGGTAGGTGTAGCGCTTCATGAACGGATAGGTGATCGCGAGGAATGCGCCGATCAGTGACAGCTCGATCGTCAGTTTGTTGGTGAGCAGAACCAATAGGAACGCGAGCACGATCAATGTGACGAAGAGACCGATCGCTTCGCGCGTCGAGACCGTACCGGCGGCGAGCGGACGGTTGCGTGTGCGTTGCACTTCCGGATCGAGTTTGCGGTCGGCGAAATCGTTGATCACGCAACCCGCCGAACGCATCAGCCACACGCCGACGGTGAAGATGACGAGCGTGCTGATCGGCGGAAAATCTTTTGCGGCGAGCCAGAGCGCCCACCACGTCGGCCATAGCAGCAGCAGTGCGCCGACCGGTCGATCCATGCGCGCGAGGCGTGCGTATTCGGTCAGCCGTTCGCGCACGCGAGTGGCGTCGATGCCTTTCTTTGGCGCGATCGCTGGCGTCGCGGTTTTCTTCGCGACCGGAACTTTCGGCGGTGCAACTTTCGGCACCGCGATCTTCGGCGCGCCGACTTTCGGCACGCTGATTTTCGGTGCCGTCACGCGCACGCTCGGCGCGCCTTTGCGCGGGGAAGGCTTGTCGACCATGCGTGTAGTTTAGCCTGCTCGCCGCTGTCATCGCGGTGGCGTATGCTTCCGAACGCTGTCCGACGGGGAGTTCTCGCGATGCGCACACCGGTGCCGGCTCGTTCTTTATTGTTCTGGATTTGCGCGGCGGGCCTCGCGCTGTCGTTGGCGATGTTGTGGGACGGTATCGTCTGGCGCTGGTTCGCGGCGTTCTTCGGTGTGCTGGTACTCATCGGCTTGATCGATCTGACCGCGCGCCGGCACACGCTGCGGCGCAATTTTCCGATCACAGCGCACATCCGCACGTTTTTCGAATTCTTCCGGCCGATGTTGCGGCAGTACGTGGTCGAATCGGATTACGAAGAAGTGCCGTTCTCGCACATGCAGCGCTCGATCGTGTATCAGCGTTCGAAGAACGTCGAAGACAAGCGGCCGTTCGGCACGGAACTCGATGTTTACGCGGACCACTACGAATGGATCAACCATTCGATGGCGCCGGCGAAAATCGACACGCACGATTTCCGCATCACCATCGGCGGACCGCAGTGCACGCAGCCTTATTCGGCGAGCGTGTTCAACATCTCGGCGATGAGTTTCGGTTCGCTGTCGGCGAATGCCATTCGCGCGTTGAATGCCGGTGCGAAACTCGGCAATTTCTATCACGACACGGGCGAAGGTTCGCTGTCGCGCTATCACCGCGAGATGGGCGGCGACATCTGCTGGGAATTGGGTTCGGGTTATTTCGGTTGTCGCAACACTGATGGCACGTTTTCGGAAGAACGCTTCATCGAAAATGCGCTGCGGCCGCAGGTGAAGATGATCGAGATCAAGTTGTCGCAGGGCGCCAAACCCGGTCACGGCGGTGTGTTGCCCGGCGCGAAGGTGACGCTGGAAATCGCCGAAGCGCGCGGAGTGCCGGAAGGTGTCGACTGCATTTCACCGGCGCGACATTCGGCGTTTTCGACGCCGCTCGGGTTGCTCGAATTCGTGCAGCGTCTGCGCGAAAAATCCGGCGGCAAGCCGACAGGATTCAAGCTCGCGCTCGGTCATCCGTGGGAATGGTTCGGCATCGCGAAGGCGATGAGTGACAGCGGCATCCTGCCGGATTTCATCGTCGTCGATGGCGGCGAAGGCGGTACGGGCGCGGCGCCGCTGGAGTTCACCGATCACGTCGGCGCGCCGCTGCGCGAAGCGCTGCTGCTCGTCCACAACACGCTGGTCGGATTGAATCTGCGCAACAAAATTCGCATCGGCGCGAGCGGGAAAATCGTCACGGCGTTCGATCTTGCGCGCACCTTCGCACTCGGCGCGGACTGGGGCAATGCGGCGCGTGGCTTCATGTTCGCGCTGGGTTGCATTCAGTCGCAGAACTGCCACACCGACAAATGTCCGACCGGTGTGGCGACGCAAGATCCGTCGCGCTGGAAGAAGCTCGATGTGCCGGACAAATCCGAGCGCGTGCAGATGTTCCACGAGAACACGCTGAAGGCGCTGAAGGAATTGCTGGCGGCGTCGGGACTGACGCATCCGAATCAGATCGGACCGGAGCACATCATCCGGCGCGTGTCGTCGGTCGAGGTGCGCTCGCTGTCGGCGCTGTATCCGTTCGTGAAACCGGGCGAGCTGATCGGCGGCGTGCCGGATCACGCGGTGTTCAAGGTGTTCTGGAACGTGGCGCGTTCCGATAGTTTTGCGCCACCGACGACGGTGCTCGAACAGCAGCACACGAAGACGCGCCAGTAAATTCAGGGCAAAAAAAACCCCACGCGGCTCGCATCCGCGCGGGGCTTAGGGATGACGAGTCCCCGGAGACGTTGACTTACGCGGACAGGCGGCTCAGCGCTTCGTTGACGCGAGCCAGACGCTGTTCGAGCGGTGAAAGTGAGCGCGAGTCGTTCGCTGACTCTTGAGACCGGACGGTTTCGATCGCCATTTCAAGGCGACTCATTTCGATCATCAGGTCGTGGCGGAGGAAGAGTGGGTTCAAGCTGAGCGTATCGAGGACTGCGAGCATGGCACTAACCCCTGTTTGTTAGTTGACCAGGACCATCCTGGTGACGGGGAACATAATGCGAGGGGCGTGCCAACTGTCGGAGTGGCGCGCTGTCATGCGGATTTCTGCAGTTCGCTCATGATCTGTGACGTGGCAGGACTAAAGGTGACGTGGTTCTCACGTCGCGTCATTCGGCGCGGCGAAACTGCCTCCCACCATCGAGGGGTGCATGACGCGATTCACACTTCGGTAACCCCAAAGTGCGTTATTATTCGCGGCACTTGATCGCACCCGGGGAAAACACGGGCGTGCGGCATTTATTCCAGGTTACTGGCGCCCGGCATACGGTCCTCTTGGATTCCCCCTGTTCCTAAGACCGCCGGGCGCCAGCCTCACCTTCGGTGCAAGAGCCTAGCCAGCACGCCTTATAATGCGTGCCAGTTCGAATGAGCGCGATGGCCGTTTCCTCCTCCCATTTTGATGTGATTGTCGTCGGTGGCGGCCATGCCGGTACCGAAGCTGCGCTGGCGTCGGCGCGGCTCGGTGCGCGCACGCTGTTGTTGACGCACAACATCGAAACGCTGGGTCAGATGAGCTGCAATCCGGCCATCGGCGGCATCGGCAAGGGGCACCTCGTCAAGGAAATCGATGCGCTCGGCGGCGTCATGGGCTGGGCCGCCGATCGAGCGGGCATTCAGTGGCGCACGTTGAATGCGTCGAAGGGTCCCGCGGTGCGGGCGACGCGTTGCCAGGCCGATCGAGCACTCTATAAGGCAGCGATCCGTCGACGCCTGGAGACGCAGCCGAATCTTTCGATTTTCCAGCAGGCCGTCGACGACCTGACGCTGGCCGGCAATCGCGTGACCGGTGTTGTCACCCAGATGGGTTTGACGTTCTCCGCGCCGCGCGTCGTGTTGACGGCGGGGACGTTTCTGGCCGGCAAAATCCATATCGGTTTCACGACATATTCCGGCGGGCGCGCCGGCGATCCGCCTGCGCTGACGTTGGCCGAGCGCCTGCGCGAATTGTCATTCGGGCGTCGATCGACTGAAAACCGGAACGCCGCCGCGCATCGACGGACGCTCCATCGATTTCACCGGATTGCAGGAACAGCCCGGCGATTCGCCGGCGCCCGTATTTTCGTTCATGGGATCGACGGCGGATCATCCGCGCCAGATCAGTTGCTGGATCACGCACACCAGCGAGCGCACACACGACATCATCCGCGGCGCGCTCGATCGCTCGCCGTTGTATACCGGCAAGATCGAAGGCGTGGGGCCGCGTTATTGTCCGTCGATCGAAGACAAGGTCGTGCGGTTCGCGGAGAAGTCGTCGCATCAGATCTTCATCGAGCCGGAAGGGCTCGATACGACCGAGATTTATCCGAACGGTATTTCCACGTCGCTGCCGTACGACGTGCAGCTCGATCTCGTGCATTCGATCAAGGGTTTCGAGAACGCGCACATCACGCGGCCGGGTTACGCGATCGAGTACGACTATTTCGATCCGCGCGGATTGAAGACGAGCCTCGAAACGAAAGCGATCGACGGTTTGTATTTCGCCGGACAGATCAACGGCACGACCGGCTACGAAGAAGCCGCCGCGCAAGGTTTGATCGCCGGATTGAATGCGGCGCGTGCTGCGCTCGGAAAGGACGCGTGGTCGCCGCGACGCGATGAAGCCTACATCGGCGTGCTGATCGATGATCTGCTCACCAACGGCACGACCGAGCCGTATCGCATGTTCACCTCGCGCGCCGAATATCGCCTGCAATTGCGCGAAGACAATGCCGATTTGCGTCTCACCGAAAAAGGATACGAACTCGGCAGTGTCGACGAGGAACGTCATGCCGCGTTCTGCCGCAAGCGCGATGGCGTTGCGCAGGAAACGCAGCGTCTGCGTTCGATATGGGCCGCGCCGGGCAACGCGCTGGGGCGCGACATCGAGAACGAACTCGGCATCGCAGTTGACGCGCGAAACGCAATGCGCTCGATCTGTTGCGTCGTCCGGAAATGGACTACGCGAAGTTGATGCGTGTGAACGCGATCGGTCCGGCGGTCGGCGATGCGCAAGTCGCCGAGCAGGTCGAAATCTCAGCCAAATATGCCGGCTATCTCGATCGGCAAAATGATGAAATCGACCGCCAGCGCCGGCACGAATCGACGGTCATTCCCGCACAGTTCGACTACGCTCGAGTACACGGGTTGTCGGCGGAAGCATTGCAGAAATTACAGCGTGTGAAACCCGAAACAGTCGGTCAGGCGATGCGCATCGCCGGCATGACGCCGGCGGCGATTTCACTGCTGCTGGTGCATCTCAAGCGCCGTCAGGCCGCCTGAAAAACCGGCAGCTTTGCGCCGCCGGTCTTCAAATCAACAATCAATGCGCCTTCGGCACGCGGTTGCTGGTCGTGCTGAATTCTCTCGTCGCATGATCGAACAGCTGCTTGGCTTCCGCGTCGGAAACTTCCGAGGTCTGGCTGCCCGAAATCTTGTCCTTCAGCACGAGATTGCCGTTGTCGTCCCAGCCCACACGCGTGGTCGTCGACGGCTTCGCGTTGGCGCCGGCGGATTCTTCACGAACCACCACCCACGGCTTGTCGTCTTTGTACGCGATGCGCGTGGAGATGCGGCCTTTGTCGTTGTCGAGATCGGTGATCTCGCGCACGAATTTCACTTTACCGTTCGAGGCGAACGCATCCCACGCCGTCGAGGAACTCTCGTCCTGCGAGCTGCCGTTGAAATGGATCATCGAGCCGACTTGTCCGTACGCGCGATTGAACGCTTCGTAAAGCTTTTCGCCGGCCGTCGGTTCCGGCGCCACGACGACCGCGATGTTCGACGACGGCGCCTTGTTGGTCAGCACCGGATACTGCAGCACCGGTAGATAGCGGCGATCCGCGTCCGTGAGCACCACTTCGAGCGAATAGGTGCGCTTCGGATCGATCGCGTGCGGATCGATGGGAAGGTTGAACGACACCGGCGGGTGATTGGCGTTCGGGATCGTCGTCTGCGCCACCGGTGTGGCCGTCTGCGTGACATCGACTACTTTCAGATCGATTTTCGCGCCATCGCCCAGCTCATGCGGATCTTTCAGCGCGACAGTACCACTCACACTGTTGGCGATCGGCGCCGGCGGCGGCGCGGCGGCAGGGCTCGGTGCCTTGTTGCAGCCGGCCAGAAATACGAGCGCGCCTAGCGCGTAAAGCCCCAGTTTTTGCATTCCTTTCTCCATGCACAAAAGTCGTTTACGAAAGATTACGTGCTTCGTCCGTACGACGGCTGAACCAGCGTGGGCGTTGCAGAACCACGCATTTTAGCCCTAACCGATCCGATTTGAAATACGAGATGCTTCGTATCCGCGCGAAGCCCCTGCGGCAGGTGTCTGTCTCGCGTCGGGCATAAATTGACACTGTAGTTAACTCTTTGTTACGGTCGGATTGCTAGCTGCGCCGCTTTGGGGGCGGGCTTGCGCGCGCGGAGCAGTTGCCATGGTTAAGGATAATTAGGTAACGCAAACCGGCATCGGTCGTTCGGGGCAGCAATGCCGCGAGCCGAAACTTACGTCCGACACGTTTCCGGAGCATCTCATTATGAAAAGAAAGCTACTCGTTTCCTCGATTTTGTTGGGGCTTACGGTCGCGGTTCCCTTCGGCGCCTTTGCGCAGGATCAGGACCAGACGACCCAGAAAGACAAGCAATTGGGGACCATCACCGTTACCGGATCGCTGATTCCGCAGGCCGAGGTGGAAACCGCCTCGCCGGTGATCACGATCAGCACGCAACAGCTCGAACGCCAGGGTTTCGGCACTGTCTATGATGCGTTGCGCGCTCAGCCCGTCGCCACCGGCGCCGTGCAGGACAACCAGTTCAGCGGCGGCTTCACGCCGGGCGCGCAGACCATCAGTCTGCTCGGTCTGGATCCAGGCTTCACGCTGTATCTGATCAACGGTCACCCGCTGGCCGACTATCCGTTGCTGTACAACGGAACGAGCAACTTCGTCGATCTGACCGACATTCCGGTGGGCATGGTCGATCACATCGACATCCTGCCGGGCAACCAGTCGTCGATCTATGGATCGAGCGCCATTGCCGGCGTTATCAACATTATTCTTAAAGATCATATCGATGGGTATGAGCTGAACCTGCGCGGCGGCGGCTATTCCGGCGGCGGCGGTGCGAACAAACGCATCGAGTTCCTCGGCGGCCAGCAGTGGGGCGACCTTTCAGTCAACTTCGGCATCCAGCTCAGCGACCAGAAACCGATCTGGGGCTACGACCGCGACATTACCTCATCGACACTGCAGAACCCGAACCCGGCGCTGCGTTATGGTTCGCGCACGTTCCTGCATCTGTATCTGGATGGGCATGGTGTCGCACTACATCGATCCGGGTGAAGCGGCTTGCGCGCCACTGTCGGGTCTTTTTGGCGGCACGGTGTCTTACCAGACGCGTGCGAACTCGGGTAATCCGGGTCCCGGCCACTACTGCGGCACGCAGTACGATGTCGGCTACTCGACAATCCTGAACCAGAACAAGAGCGTCACGGGCTACACGAATTTCAAATACAAGTTGAGCGATTCCGCCGAGCTGTACGGCAATGTGCTGTTCAGTGCGAGCAGCGTGCATTTCAGCAGCGGTCCGTACTTCTGGGAAGGTGATCTGCGACGAGCGGATACTTCGTCAACGCACAGAGCGGCAACCTCGAATTGTTCCAGCACCTGTTCACGCCGGAAGAAGTCGGCAACGTCAACGGCTATTCCGATCATGAAATCACCCACTCGTACAACGCGTGGGGCGGCGTGCGCGGAACCGTCGGCTACAACAACAACTGGGATTACGACATCTATTACGCGCGTTCCCAGACGTACCTCGACGACAAGAATCCATGGCCGGTTGCCAGCAAGGTTCAGACGTTCTTCGAGAACCAGTTCCTCGGACCGCTGCTTGGCACCACCAGCGGCTATCGCATCTATTCGCCGAATACTGCGAACTTCTACAAGGCGATCACGCCAGCGCAATATGCGACATTCTCCGACATCATCCAGACGCGTAGCGAAACCTGGACGCAGAACATCAACATCCAGGTGAACAACACCGATCTGTTCTCGCTGCCGGCCGGTTCCGTCGGTATCGCGGGACTGATCCAGGTTGGAAACCAGGCGTGGAGCAACCCGACCGATCCGCGCGTCATCGCCGGTGACTTTTACGGCTTGACGGGCACGTCGGGTGGCGGCACCCGCAACAACTACGCGGGCGCTCTCGAACTGCGTGTTCCGATCACCAGCATGCTGACCGCCGACGGTTCGGTGCGTTACGACCACTACGGCAATCAGGACGTTGGCGGCGGCGACAGCAAGTCGACGTACAAGGTCGGTCTGGAGTTCCGTCCTTTCGAATCGCTATTGTTCCGCGGCAACTACGCCACCGCGTTCCGTGCACCGGACATGGCCTACACCTTCGGCGGCCAGAGCGGCTTCTTCCAGGGCGGCAACACCGACTATTACCGTTGCGCACTGGCGGGCGGACCACTGGAAAGCTGCCAGTATTTCGGTTCCACCACCGTGCAGGGAATTCACACCGGCAACGCCAATCTGCAATCCATCACCGCGAAGTCGTACGGCTTCGGCGGCGTGTGGTCGCCGACGCCTGACTTCAACGTCAAGGCCGACTATTACAACGTGAAGATCGATAACGAAGTCACTCTGCAAAGCGTCGATACGTTGCTCCGCAACGATTCCGACTGCTTGTTGGGCAACCTCGACATCAACTCGCCGACCTGTAAGGCAGCCATTTCGCAGGTGACGCGTCTACCGCCAACCGCGCAGAACGCCAACGCAATCACCAGCGTCACGGTGCTCCCGATCAACATCGCCAACGAACATGTATCGGGTGTTTTGGCTTCGGCTGCGTACCGCTACGACTTGGGCCGTTGGGGTGACATCAACCTGACCGGTTCTTACAACGTCACCCTGAAGCACGACTACCAGCAGTTCCCGGACGATCCGACGCTGCATCTGTTGAGCGAGCCGTACTACTCGACCGAGTTCAAGAACATCGCCAACGCGTCGGTCACCTGGAACATCGACAAGTTCTCGGCAACGCTGTTCGGAACTCGCTACAGCCCAACGCCGAATTACAGAGCGCAGCTGAGCCCGACCGGGTATTCAACGCCGTGCACCACCGGTTATGTAGCGTGCCCTGGCAAAGTGGCGCCATGGTTCCTCTACAACGGCAGCATCAGCTACAACATCACGGATGACCTGAAGATCAGCGGTATCGTGAACAACATCAAGAACTCGATGCCGCCGAAGGATCCCACGTATGTGGCGGCTCCTTACTACAACTTCCTCACGTACAACCCGTACGGACGTGCGTACTGGGTGGAAATCGATTGGCGCTTTGGCCGCGGCAGCAAAGACTGATCGTTTCCTCAACGCGTAGCAAAAGGCCGGCTAATCGCCGGCCTTTTTTTGTCTCGGGGGCCTGCAAACAGGCCGCGGCATTTGTCCGTCCTATAGAAAGTCCGCAAGCGCCGCACGCAGTGGCGCCAGCTGTTGCTCGTAACGCTGCCACTCCCCAATCGTGCGCGTGTGGATCGGCTCGCGAACCTGCGCACTGCTCAGCGTGTCGACCGCCGTCGTGTTGCGGCTCGTATCGACCAAACCTTCCTCGTACGGCAAACCGCAATATTCGAGAATCGTCTTGACCGTGGCTTCCTGATCGGTAACCAGCGCGTTGTAGCGCACGTCAAAGATGCGGCCCGGCATCGTTTCGTGCCAATGCCGCATCAAATTCCGATATTGATGGTAATGCGCCGCCAGCGCATCGATGTTGTAGCTGTAGCCGAACGATTCGCCGAACATCGCCTTGTAGTTCGAATAGCAGACATCCATCGGATCGCGAACCATGTGCAGGATCGGCGCGTTCGGCAACGCACGCGCGATGAGTCCCGCGAGCAAGAAATTGGTGGGCAGCTTGTCGACGAAGAATTTTCGGCCACGCGCTCGCCAGCGCGTCTGCTCGAGATATCGGCGTCCCAGTTCGGCGAAATCGATTTGATCGAGGCGCGATACCATCTTCTCGTCGATCATTTCCTGCCCGCGCACGATCGACGGACCAGCGCACCTGCCGCGGGAATTCGATACGTTCGCCGGTCGACATCACCTGCGAATGATTGTCGAGGACGCGGTCGAGCAGCGTCGTCCCGCTGCGCGGCAAGCCGAGGATGAAGATCGGCATCGGTCCGGGCGGCGTGGAAACGGTCGTAGTCGCGAAATCCGCCGGCGTCTTCTCGATCATCGCTTCGATCGCTCGACGTTCCTTGTCGACGTCGTGATTCATCCGCGCATACATGATGTCGTTGCCGGCCTGCAGCGCGGGAAAAGCTTCGTCGGAACGTCCGAGATCTTCGAGGATCTTGAACTCCGCGAATTTGATCGACGCGTGATCCTCGCTTCCCTGCTCCACCGATTTCAATTGCGTGCGCACGTAATCGAGATGGTTCGATTCCGGCGTCTGCTTGCGCATGCGCACGAACGCAAGCGATGCGCGTCCAAACGTCGGCCCGAGCCGCAGACAGGCGGCGAGTTCCTCGCGCGCTTCCTCGAGGCGTCCGTTGAACTGCAATTCGAGGCTGCGGAAATAGCGCACATCCGGTGTGTCGAATCCGACGGCTTTGGCGGCGTCCATCAACGCCAGTGCTTTCGGATGATCGCCCAGCGCCTGGAACGCGTGCGCGAGCGCCATCAGTAGCGGACCGTCGCGCGTCGTCGACGCATTGAACCGAAGCAACGCATCGCGCGCCGCGTTCGTTTCTCCGATACGCAACAGCGCATGCGCGACAGTGCTGACCGGCTGCGCGTGATTCGGCAGATTCTTCGACGCGAGCACCGCCTGCTCGGCGGCATTGCGGATCGTGCCTTCGCTCAGCATCACGCTGGCCAGGATCATGCGCACGTCGCTGCGATGCGGCGCGTGGCTGACGATCGATTCGAGCAACGCTTTCGCTTCAGCGAATCTTGTTTTCAGCGATGTAGCGCTGTGCGCGTTGCCAATGTCGGTCTGTGGTTGAAGCCATGCCTGCGAATGCGCGGTATGCGCGACCTCGTTACGTGTTCTGTAGCACTGAAATGTCGGCGACCTGCAGGAACATGCGGCGCAATCCGGCCAGCAGCGCGAGCCGGTTCTGACGCTTCGCCGCGTCGTCGGCCATCACCATCACCGCATCGAAGAACGCATCCACCGGCGCGCGCAGCGCGGCGAGCGCTCGCAGCGAATCGACGTAGCGGCGCGTCTGCGATCAGCGGTGCGATGGCGTGTTGCGCGGTTTCGATCTGCGCGTGCAGATCGCGCTCGGCGCCCGCATCGAGCAGCGCGATTTCGACTTTTGCGCCGCCCGGATCACCGGCCTGACGCAGGATATTGCCGATGCGTTTGTTCGCCGCGGCGAGCGCAGCGGCGTCGGGCAGCGCAGCGAAATCGGCGACGGCGCGCAGGCGTGCGTCGAAATCGGTGAGCGACTCCGGCTCGACCGCGCGCACGGCATCGAACTGATCGCCGCCGATGCCTTTCTCGGCGTAATAGCCGCGCAGTCGTTCGAGCACGAAATCGAGCAGCTCCTGCGTCAGCGCCTGTTTCGATTCGGCCGGCGATTTTTCCGCTTCCTTCTTTTTCGACGGAATCGCGGGAAGCAATTCGATGGCTTCGCGCAACAGCGCTTCCAGATCGAGATCGAGATTGCCTTCGATCAGCGTGCGCGCAAGGCCGAGCGCGGCGCGCCGCAGCGCGAACGGATCCTTGTTGCCCGACGGCTTCATGCCGACGGCGAAAATTCCGGCGAGCGTGTCGAGACGCTCGGCCACGGCGAGCACACGCGCGATGTCGCCTTGCGCGATGTCGTCGCCGGCGAATCGCGGCCGATAGAATTCGTCGAGCGCCTGCGCGATGCCCGCATCCTCGCCGCTCGCCATCGCGTAGTAGCGGCCCATCACGCCCTGCAGTTCGGGGAATTCGCCGACCATGCGCGTGACCAGATCGCATTTGCTCAGGCTCGCCGCGCGCGTGGATTTCGCAGCGTCGACGCCGAGCCGGTTCGCGATCACGCGCGACAATTCGGCGACGCGCACCGATTTGTCCCACACGCTGCCGAGTTGCTGCTGATAAGTGACCGACTTCAGCGCGTCCTGTTGCGACGCGAGCGGCGTCTTGCGGTCTTCGTCGTAGAAGAATTTCGCATCGGCGAAACGCGGGCGGATGACGCGCTCGTATCCCTTGCGGATTTCCGCCGGATCTTTCGATTCGATGTTCGCGATGCCGATGAAGTGTTCCGTCAGTTTGCCGTTCGCATCGAACACGGGCACGAACTTCTGGTTCGTTTCCATCGTCTGGATCAGCGCTTCCTGCGGTACGTCGAGGAACTCGCGATCGAACGCGCAGGCGATCGCCGCCGGCCATTCGACGAGATTCGCGATTTCATCGAGCAGCGGATCGCGAAGTCGCGGTGTGCCGAGCGGCGCTGCCGACGCGTTCGACTTCCTCGCGCACGCGTTGCGGCGCTCGTGCGGATCGGCGATGACATTCGCGTGTCGTGCAACGCGTCGACGATACGTGTCCGCTGAGCAATGGAGACCGCTCCGGATGCATGAATCGATGCCCGCGCGATTCGCGGCCGCTCTTGATGCCGAAGATCGTCGCATCGACGACATCGGCGCCGTGCAGCACGACCAGCCAATGCATCGGCCGCACGAAGGCGAAATCGTGATCGCCCCAGCGCATCGGCTTGGGAATCGGCAGTGCTGTGAGCGATTCGTGCCAGGATCTCGGGCATCAATACGGCAGTCGCTTGGCCGGCTTCTCGCTTCGCGCGACGAAGCGAATCTCGCCCTTTGCATCGGTTTGCAAGCTTTGTCGAGCTGCTCGACGGCGACGCCGAACGTCGCCGCGAATCCGACAGCGCTTGCGTCGGCTGCTCCGTTCGCATCGAGACCGATATTCAGATCGCCGGTCCGACGCGTTCGATCGTCTGATCCGGCTGCTGCGGCGGCGACGATCGGCACCAGCACGGCGAGCCGGCGCGGCGAACAATACTTCTTCGCATTTGCCGCATCGGCTGCAATGCCAGCGTTTGGCGAAGTCCGTCGCACGATTCCTTTCGCGAACGCGTCGCGTCAGTTCGTCGAGCGCTTTCGGCGGCAATTCTTCGGTGCCGATTTCGATCAGCAGCGGCTTGAGGTCAGACATGCGCCGCTTCCTTCTTCGCGCGCAGTTCGGCGCGTTTGGCGACGTACGCTTCAGCGACCAAATTTGCGATCGTACGCACGCGCAGGATGTAGCGCTGACGTTCGGTCACGCTGATCGCGCGTCGCGCGTCGAGCACGTTGAAGCTCGCCGAAGCCTTGCACACCTGATCGTATGCCGGCAGCGGAAGTCCGAGTTCGACAAGTTTTTTAGCCTCGCCTTCGCACACGTCGAACCAGTGGAACAGTTCCGGCACATTCGCGTGCTCGAAGTTGTAGGCGCTCTGCTCGACTTCGTTTTCGTGGAACACGTCGCCATAGGTGACGACGCCGTGCGGCGCCTGCGTCCACACCAGATCGAATACGTTGTCGACGTTCTGCAGATACATCGTGAGTCGTTCGAGGCCGTACGTGATCTCGCCCGTCACCGGCCTGCATTCGATGCCGCCGGCCTGCTGGAAATAGGTGAACTGCGTGACTTCCATGCCGTTCAGCCACACTTCCCAGCCGAGTCCCCACGCGCCGAGCGTCGGCGATTCCCAGTTGTCCTCGACGAAGCGCAGGTCGTGCACGAGCGGATCGATGCCGAGCGCCTTCAGCGAGCCGATATACAGATCCAGAATGTTGTCCGGGATTGGGCTTCATCACGACCTGGTACTGGTAGTAATGCTGCAGACGATTCGGATTTTCGCCGTAGCGTCCGTCGGTCGGCCGGCGCGACGGCTGCACGTAGGCGGCCGTCCACGGTTCCGGACCGAGCGCGCGCAGGAACGTGGCCGGATGGAACGTGCCCGCGCCGACTTCGGTGTCGAGCGGCTGGATCAGCGCGCAGCCCTGCTCCGCCCAATAGGCGTTGAGGCGCTGGATCACGTCCTGAAAAGTCGGCCCTGGCATAGCAAATCACAGTTCGCGGCGAAAAGCGCGTTAGTATAGCGGGGCGCACGCGTCGGTTGGCGCCGTGCGGCAATTTCTCGAGGATCGACCCGCCGGCATGGCCACCGTTCCGCAACGTCCCGCTCCGCAACAAGCTGCTGTTCCGGCCGCTCCGATCGATCCGATCGCGGAGCTGGCGCTGCATCGCAAGCTCGATCTCGACGCGGTGCTCGCCGCGCTCAAGCACGACGGACTGATCAACGAAGCCGACGCGCTGAAGATCCGCGCCGACGGACGCAGCGGCGCGCGGCAAGATCGGAGTTGCATCCGCTGGTGCTGGTCGCCAACCAGAAGCTGCTCAATCCGAAAGACGGCAAACCGCTGAGTCTCGAAGTGCTGACGATGTGGCTGGCGGAAAAGGCCAAGCTGCCGTACATGAAGATCGATCCGATGAAGATCGATGCCGGCGCGATCACGCAGGTGATCTCGCATGCGTATGCGCAGCGCTATCGCATCCTGCCGGTGGCGGTGAGTCCGATGCAGGTGGTGATCGCGACCTGCCGAGCCGTGGGACACGCGCTGGCTCGCCGATCTGGGCCACATCCTGCGCCGCGATATCCAGCGCGTGGTCGTCAATCCGGTCGATCTGAATCGTTTCCTGGTCGAGTTCTACGGCGTACAGCGTTCGATCCAGAAAGCGAAGGATGCCAAGCTCGGTACCGAAGACGGCCGCGCGATCCTCAACTTCGAGCAGCTGCTCGAGCTCGGCAAGGCCGGCGAAATCGGCGCCGACGATCGCCACGTCGTGCACATCGTCGACTGGCTGCTGCAGTACGCATTCGAACAGCGCGCGTCGGACATCCATCTCGAACCGCGCCGCGATGTGAGCCCGGTGCGTTTCCGCATCGATGGCGATGATGCACAAGGTGTTCGAATTTCCAACGCCGGTGATGACGGCCGTGACCGCGCGCGTGAAGATTCTCGGCCGCATGGATCTCGCCGAAAAGCGCCGCCCGCAGGACGGCCGCATCAAGACGCGTTCGTCGGAAGGACGCGAAGTCGAGTTGCGTCTGTCGACGATGCCGACCGCGTTCGGCGAAAAGATCGTCATGCGTATCTTCGATCCGGACATCGTCGTCAAGGAATTCCGCCAGCTCGGTTTCTCGATGGACGAGGAGCTGATCTGGCGCAGCGATGGTCGAGCGTCCGCACGGCATCGTGCTCGTCACCGGCCCGACCGGATCGGGCAAGACGACGACGCTGTATTCGACGCTGAAACATCTGGCCACGCCGGACATCAACGTCTGCACGATCGAAGACCCGATCGAAATGGTCTCGCCCGAATTCAACCAGATGCAGGTGCAGCCGGCGATCGATCTGGATTTCGCCGCCGGCGTGCGCACGCTGATGCGTCAGGATCCGGACATCATCATGGTCGGCGAAATCCGCGACCTCGAAACCGCGCAGATGGCGATCCAGGCCTCGCTGACCGGGCCATCTGGTGCTGTCGACACTGCATACGAACGATGCGCCGTCGGCGTTGTCGCGCCTGCTCGATCTCGGCGCGCCGCATTATCTGATGCAGTCGACGCTGACCGGCGTCGTCGCGCAACGCCTGGTGCGCACGTTGTGTCCGCATTGCAAAGTCGAGTCGCCGCTCGACATCCGTGCGTGGGATGCGCTGGTGCATCGCTGGCGGCTGGCGCCGCCGTCGAAAGTGTATGCGCCGAAAGGATGCCTGGAATGCCGCAATACGGGCTTCCTCGGCCGCACCGGCATCTACGAGATGATGAAAATGTCGTCGCGTTTGCGCGGATTGATCCAGCCGAATCTCGAACTCGCCAAGCTCGGCGAGACGGCGCTCGCCGAAGGCATGCGGCCGTTGCGTGTGAGCGCTGCCGCACAGGTCGCGCGCGGCATCACGACGATCGCCGAAGTGGTCGGCGTTCTGCCGCCGATCGACGGCTGACGTTTAGACGTCTAAAACAAAACTGCACTCGCAACGTTCTCGCAAAAACAAAACGGCCCGAGAAGGGCCGTTTGTTTGCGAAGTCCGCCTGCGCTTAATTCAAGCGTCGGCGAACTTAGAGAAACTGTTATTTCTTCCCCTTGCGCACGCCGCCAGTTTTTGCAGAACCAAGATAGTTATTGATTGCTTCGTTTGTCACGTCGTACAGCGGACGGCCAGCGGTTGCGGCCGCGGCTTTGAGCGCGTCGCGCATTTTCTTCGACACGCGCAGGCTGGCGTCGCGGGTGTCATCGTTGGGTTTCGCCATGACGGCAGGTCTCCTGTTTCTTCAATCGGTTTGTGGGTCGGCGTCGCGTTCTTGGATGGTGGAAAATGCAGCAAAATGGACAAGCAGTCTATGCCAAGAGTTAGCAAAAGACAAATTGCAGCATAGGCAAAAAATGCACTGCCGGCGCGATTTTGGCAGCCTTCAGACAGTGGCGGCTGGTGCCGGTGGAACTAGGCGCCTGACGAGGCTTTGGCCGGATCCGGCGCATCGCTGCGGCGCAGAAAAATGCGCACGGCGACGATGCCGATTTCGTAAAGCAGGCACATCGGAATGGCGAGCATCAGCATCGACAGCACATCCGGCGGCGCCACGATGGCGGCAACGACGAACGCGGCGAGGATGACGTAAGGACGTTGCTTGGTCAGTTGCGGCACGTTCACCCAGCCGAGCAGTGCGAGCAGGAACACGATCACCGGCACTTCGAAACACAGGCCGAAAGCGAAGAACATCGTCAGTACGAAATCCAGGTAATGGCCGATGTCGGTCATCATCGCGACACCGGTCGGCGTGATGCCGAGCAGGAACGTGAACACTTTCGGCAGCACGACATAATATGCCGATGCGCAGCCGAGATAGAACATCAGCACGCTCGAGACGAGCAGCGGCACGGCGAGCTTTTTTTCGTGCCGATACAAACCCGGCGCGACGAAACACCACAACTGATACAGCACGATCGGCATCGCGACGAACAGCGCGACCACGAACGTGAGTTTCACCGGCGTCATGAATGGCGAGGCGACTTCGATCGCGACCATCTGCGATCCCTGCGGCAAGCGCGAGATCAACGGCTGCGCGATGAACTGGTAAAGCCGATCGGCGAACGGCAGCAGACACACCAGCACGATGAGCACACCGGCGACGGCCTTCAACAGACCGCCCGCGCAGTTCGACCAGATGCGAAATGAAGGTCTGTTCCTGACCTTCCTCGTTGGGTTCAGTGCTGCTCATGATTGGGCGGTATAGACGTCTGTTCGGCGGGCGGCGTCGGCTGCTCGACCGATTCACGCAACTTCTGGATGTCGGCGCGCGGATCGATGTCCTGCACCGCCTTCTTCATCGACGCCTTGAGTTCTTCGGCGGCGAGTTCGCGCTCGATTTCTTCACGCACGTTGCTCCAGCTTTGCCGCGCCTTGCGCAACAGCGCGCCGGCGGTGCGCGCTGCGCCGGGCAGGCGTTCCGGGCCGAGCACGAGCAACGCGACGACGGCGATGAGCGCGAGCTCGCCAGTGCCGATATCGAACATGGCAACTACGGAGTCGTGGAGTTGGTCGAATCGACCTTGGGTTTGACGTCGGCGGGATGATCCGAAACCGACCCGGCCGGGTCCAACGGATCGGCCTTCAAATGCTGCTGGGCGGCGTCGTTGCTGCCGTCCTGCATGCCTTTTTTGAATCCTTTGATGGCCGAACCCAGGTCTTCGCCCAGATTGCGCAGCTTTTTCGTGCCGAAAATCAGAATAACGATGACCAACAACAAAATCAGGTGGCCCGGGCTTCATAATTCCCGAACATGGCAAATACTCCTAACGAAGTGCCGGCCGTCTCACTGCGAAGACGCTAGCTCAGCGCGCAGTGTACTCCTCCAACCGGTCGCGGAAATCGACGACGGCGTTCGGTACGTTGGTCACGCCGTTGTCGAAGATGCGGCGTGCGGTGGTGCCTTCGCCATAAACGGCCTGATTGGCGTCGTTGTCGATGGCGAGCACCGAACCGTCGAGCGCGACGCCGGCGAAGAGTCCGCGCGAGCGCGAGTAGGAATAGATTTCAGCCTTGAGCTGCGCGTCGGTGGCGGCCTGCGCGCCGCGGCCGACCGGACCTGCCGCAACGGATGCATCCGCGCCGAGGGTGAACTTGCCGTGCACGATGGAATCGACGCCGCGCTGCGTGCGGAAAACGAGGATGACATCGGTCGAACTCACGCCGGCCTGAAAGCCGATGCTGCCGCCGGACATGCTCACATAACTCGGGTTGCTCCACGTGCCGTCCACTGCCTTCACCGCAACGAGGCCGACGCCGTGACGTCCGCCGATGACGAAGCCTGCCTTGATTACGTCGGGGATCACGGCGATCGCGTAAGCGCTCTGCATCAGATCCGACGGTAGCCGCTTGTCCGGCGCCATCATGATTTCGCGCAGCACGCGCACGGCGTTGTTGGCGCGCGCATTCTCTTCCTCGCCTGCCATCGCGCTGTGCATGCCCAGCGAACCGATCAGGAAAACACAAACGAAAAGGCTCAGCAGTCGCCGCATCACAAAACCGCGCATCACAAATCCTTTGAGTGCGCGCCGCGCGCGCATGAACGACGCAATGAAATCAGACGAGCGGGTAACGTCGGCTGAACTGGACCGCCGCGAAACCGCCGACGAGAAGGATGAGCAGGCCGAGCGCGGACCACGATAGCGTCGGCAATTGCGATGTCGCCGCCACCGCCGCCGTACACGAAGAGGCGATAGCCAGACCTTTCAGGCTGCCGTAGAAGTTGGTCTGGAAATCGGTGTCGCCGGTGATCGGCCCGGTGTTGGTAAGCGCCGCGGTGCCGAGGTTGATCGTCGCAAGATCGCTCCACTGCGGGAACGAATTCTGGCCCTGCGGCGGCGGCACATAGTTGAGTACGGCCCACAGCTGGCCGCGGGAATCGAAAGCCGGGCTTGTCGTCGTGATGTAGTCCGACATGCCATAAGCGCCGACTGCCGTTGCCGCGCCGGTGCTCGTGTTGATGGTGTAGAAGTTGTTGTTGCTCTGGCTGCCCGCGCCATAAACCTGATTTCCGCGCGCAGCCAGGCCGGTGATCTTGGCGCCGAGGCTACCGACGAACGTCGCCGCCGCGGTGTTCGGATCGATCTGCCAGAACAAACCGGTGCCCGACGAAAGCCAGAGTTTTCCGTCGCAGGTCGCCGCCATGCCGAGATCGAGTTGGCCGCTGGTGTCGCCGCCGGTCAGGGTCAGCGCGCCAACTACGGTCGCGAGGCCGCTCGCCGGATCAATGCGCAGCAGCGTCTTCGCGCCGTTGCCGTCGGATACGCCGTACAGCGTTCCGCCGGGGGTCAGCGTCAACCCTTCGATGTTCGCAAAGCGCGTGACGCCGACCGGGGTCGCCTGACCGATCTTGGTGGCGGTATGCGCCGTCAGATCGACACGAAACAAGGTGTCGAACGATTCGCTGTAGGCAAGCGTGTCCGCCGCGCGCGCCGGAGCGAGGGCGATGACGAACACAAGCGCAGCGATGAATGCGCGCAGGGGCATGCGGTTCTCGTTATCGTTCTAGTTGGTAATCGTCAGCCGCACCGGGCGAGGTGTGGCGAGCCCGAGTCTAGCAGTTTGTCTTTGGCAAAACAAAGCCCAAACAACGGCTTGCAGCCATCGGACGACCTCACTGGTACACTCCTGTCCGCGAGTTGGGCGACAAACGCTACGGCTTTGGTTCGGCTCGCATTCCGATCACAACCTATTGGGTTCGCTCCAGCGCGAACAAGTGGCCATGCCCGATTCGTCAACATCCGCCAAGACGGCTGCGCTGCTGATCAACCTCGGCACGCCGGACGAACCGACCACACCGGCGGTGCGCCGATACCTGGCCGAATTCCTGAGCGATCCGCGCGTCATCGACTACCCGCGCTGGCTGTGGCTGCCGCTTCTTTACGGCGTGATTCTGCGCATCCGGCCCAAGAAGTCGGCACACGCCTATTCCACCGTATGGACGCCGCAAGGATCGCCGTTGCTGGTGCAGTCGCGGGCGCTGACGGAGAAAGTCGCGCAGGCGTGTGCGGATCTGGGAATTCGCGTCGAACTGGCGATGCGGTATGGGAATCCGTCGATCGCCTCGGTTCTCGGCAAGCTTATCGCCGACGGCGTGCGACGCGTCATCGCGCTGCCGTTGTATCCACAATATTCGGCGACATCGACGGGTACCGCGTTCGACGGCGTTCACGCCGCGCTGGGGCGAATGCGTCATGTGCCGGAGTTGCGCACGGTATCCGATTATCACGCCACGCCGGCGTACATCGATGCGCTCGCGCGCAGCGTCCGCACGTTCTGGGAAACCAACGGGCGCGCCGACCGATTGCTGCTTTCGTTCCACGGCATTCCGGAGCGCTACGTTCGCCTCGGCGATCCGTACGCCGAACAATGCCGCGAAACGGCTGCGCTGCTGCGCGATCGTCTCGGCATGACGGAATCCGAGATGATATTGACGTTCCAGTCGCGCGTCGGTCGGGAAAAGTGGCTCACGCCGTACACCGACATCACCCTGCGCGAATTGCCCAAACAAGGTGTGAGGCGCCTGCAGGTGATGTGTCCCGGTTTCGCCGTGGACTGCCTGGAGACGCTCGAGGAAATCGCGATCCGCGGCAAAGAAGAATTCCTGTCGGGCGGCGGTGAGCGTTTGGAGTACATTCCCGCGCTCAACGACGACGATGCGCATGTGGCGTTGATGAAGTCGCTGATCGAACAGAACACGCACGGCTGGATCACTTGAGTTCTTCGCGCGAAACGACGATCGATTTGCCGCATATCCGCCTCGCGGCGCGTGTGTGGGGCGACGAATCGCTGCCGCCACTGCTCGCGCTGCACGGATGGCTCGATAACGCAAGCACGTTCGACGCGCTCGCGCCGCTCATTTCTACACATTTCCACATTGTCGCGATCGACTTTGCCGGCCACGGCAACTCGGCGTGGCGGCCGGCGGGCACGTGGTATCACTACATCGATTACGTCAGCGACGTCATCGCCGTCGCCGAAAAACTTGGCTGGACGCGCTTCAGCCTGCTCGGCCATTCGCTCGGCGGTACGGTGGCGAGCGTGTTCGCGGCGTGCCGTCCGCAATCGCTCGACAAGCTGTTGCTGATCGAAGCGCTCGGCCCCATCGCGGCTTCGGCGAACGATGCGCTCGAGCAGCTGCGACGCGGCATGGCGCAGCGCGCCGCATTCGAAGAAAAATTGCGCGTGTTCCCGCGCGAAGAGGATGCGATCGAACTCCGCTGCAAAGTGAACGGCTTGTCGCGCAATGCCGCGACGGCGCTGGTCCGCCGCGGATTGAAAGAGGTGCCGGGCGGATTCAGCTGGTCGTCCGATCCGCGGCTGACGCTACCGACACCGCTGCGCTACACAGAAGAACAAATGCTCGCCGTTTTGCGCGGCATCGAGGCGAAAACGTTGCTTGTCCTCGCACAGCCGGAGGCGCCGTATCTTCCGCGCGCGATGATCGACCGTCGCATCGAACAGGTGCGCGACATCGCCGTCCACCGCATCGACGGCAGCCATCATCTGCATCTGGAGAACGCGGCGCCGATCGCGGAACTCATCGGCAATTTCGTCGCGCCGGATTGAGTGCGCGAGTTTAGACGCCTATCAGGCGCGACAACTCCGCTTTTAGCGCCTGTCCACTGACCTTGAGCCATTCGCGCTGCTGTTTCCAGTTCGGACACAGCGTGCCGACCAGCGCCCAGAAACGCGGTGAATGATCGCGGATGCGCAAATGACACATCTCGTGGATGACCACGTAGCGCAACGCTTCGGGCGGCGCGAGGGCGAGGGCGAGATCGAGCGTGATCCAGTCGCGCGTATCGAGGCTGCCCCACAAACTCTTGAGCGGTTTCACGCGCACGCCCATCGGCGCGCGGTGGAGTTCTTCGACGTATCTTGCGATGTAGCGAGATACGTCGCGGCGCATCTGCGATTCGAGGTAATCGCGCAGCAGACTCATGGCGACAGGAACCGCCGACTTCGTGTTCGGCCGCGGCAGCGACAACGTCAGGCGATCGCCGGTGAGCTCCACATGCGGATACGCGCCGCCGCGCCAGACCAGACGCGTCGTCTCGCCGCGCAGCGGGATCAGCGTCGGCACGCCGGGCTTCAATTCGGGAGGACCGAACGGGTCGAACTTCAACTCATCGAGTTTGCGTTCGAGCCAGTCGGAATGCTTGCGCAGAAATGCGAAAACCTGCGCCGGATGCGTGCCGTGCGGATAGGACACGCGTGCGCCACCCGAGGTCACCGTCAACCGCAACCTTCGCGCACGCGGATGCGCGTTGCGCAGCACCTTGATGGTGTTGCCGGTATCGGTGGGAAGTTCGAGGTAGTGATTTTCGCCGGCGGCCGTCATGTTCCATCCATGCCCGGCGCTTCTGGATCAACTCTTATCGGTCGGCCGGGACAAACCGAACCAGTTTTCGAGTTTTTCGAACAGTTTTTCCAGCTCCATCGTCATCAACGCAAACCGGGCGTCGAGTTCGGCGACGGCCGATTCGGCCGAGGTTTCCTCGAGTTCATCCTGCACGATATCCAGGAACTTGAGCTTGCGAACGGTGAGTTCTTCACCGAGCACCAAACTCAGGCGATCCTCGAAGGTAAGGCCGAGCTGAAACACCTGCTTTCCCGACTTTAGATGCTCTCGCACCTCGTCGGTTTCAAGGTCCTGACGGCGGCATCGAACCACGGCTCCGGACTCCACCGGATCCCGCAATTCGCACTCATCGGCCAGCGCCAGACCTGCCGGTAGCTTGCCACGGATCAGCCAGTCCGTCATCAAACCCCGAGGACCATTTTCGGCCGCCATCGGGACAGCCGGGAAGGTACCAAGCGCCTGTCTCAACTGTGTGACGGTTTCTTCGGCGATCTTGCGGCTGGCCGAGTCGATGGCTAACCACCCGTTTTCCAAGGAAAAATAGGCGTGACGTTGTGGAGCGGCGGGTGAACGCGCGCGGCAGCAGATCGGTCAATACCTCGTCTTTCAGGCGCTTACGCTCTTTCGAGCCCGGTCTTTTGCCGGATTTTTCCTCGATCTTCTTCAAACGTGCCGTCATCTCCTGATTAACGACCGCTCCGGGAAGCAATTTTTCGTTTCGGCCAAGCGTAACAAGCGTGAAGTTGCCGACACGGTGAGCCAACGTCTCCTCGTCGATCCCGTACGGGGAAACGAAGCCGGCCGTGCTCAGCTCCTGCGGCCCCACGTCGCGCAGGCGATGGCCATCGAGTTTGCTCTCCAGCGACTTGAGCGCACGCGCGGATTTTTCAGAAAAACGGAACAGCGTCAGATTGCGAAACCACATCTCAAATGAACCCCGGAAAAGAGTGGCCGGAAGGCCAAGAAAAAATCAGGCGGCGACGTCTTCCACGACGGTGGAATTGTCGGCAGCGCCGAGCCAGTCGTCGATGCTCGCGCGTGACGCGGCATCGGGACGGGCGAGCGAAACGAAATCGAACAAATCACGATCGGCGAGTTGCGACGGCGCGATCGAGGTCAGCGAACGAAACACATTTTCAACGCGCCCGGGATGTTGGCGTTCCCACTCGACCAGCATCTGCTTCACCGCTTTGCGCTGCAGCGTCTCCTGCGATCCGCACAGATTGCACGGCATGATCGGGAACGCCTGTTGCGCCGCGTATTCGGCGATGTCGTCTTCGTTGCAGTAGGCGAGCGGCCGGATGACGATGTGTTTGCCATCGTCCGACAGCAGCTTCGGCGGCATCGCCGCCAAGGTCGCGTGATGGAACATGTTGAGGAACAACGTCTCGACGATGTCGTCGCGATGATGACCCAGCGCGATCTTGGTGAAACCATTCTTCGCCGCATGGTTGTACAGCGCACCGCGACGCAGGCGCGAGCACAAGCCGCACATCGTCTTGCCTTCCGGAACGACGCGCTTCACGACGCTGTACGTGTCCTGTTCGATGATTTCGAACCGCATCCCGATTGAGCGCAGATAATTCGGCAGAACCGCCGCATCGTAACCGGGCTGCTTCTGATCCAGATGCACTGCGACCAGTTCGAAATTCACCGGCGCTTTCGCCTGCAACTGACGCAGCATGGCGAGCAGTGTGTACGAATCCTTGCCTCCGGAGAGGCAGACCATGACGCGATCGCCTTCGTCGATCATGTTGAAATCGCCGATGGCCTGTCCGGTCAGGCGACGCAGCCGTCTGGCCCGTTTGTCGGACTCGGCGTCGTGCTTGTTTTGAAGAGCGGATCGGGCGGCGGACATGATCTGCCTATTCTACTTGGCTTCCGCTAGACTCGCTCCGCACTTTCCGGACCCGCGCAGTGACCGACTCGCCCGCCGACATCCACCGACTGCTCGTCGATCTGCGCATCGAGCATCGCGATCTGGATCATGCCATCACGCGCATGAACACCACGGCCGGCACCGACGAACTTCAGCTGCGTCGCCTGAAAAAACGAAAGCTGAAGCTCAAGGACATGATCGCGAAACTGGAGAGCCAGCTCATTCCCGATCTCGATGCGTAGCGCAGACGGGTGAGGCCGCGGGCGCGATGAATCGCGCCCCTACGAAGCTATGCCGCCATGTAGGGGCGCGATTTATCGCGCCCGCACCAACCTACGCGATCCGATGTAGGCGCGCGGTATATCGCGCCCGCACCAACCTACGCCATCCGATGTAGGGGCGCGATTCATCGCGCCCGCACCACCTACGCCATGCGATGTAGGGGCGCGATTTATCGCGCCCGCACGGCACAACTGCAATCGTCACCCTTGCCCATCATCCGCGGGTGGCGCAGTCGGCTCGACCGACGCCAGCGATTCGCGCCGCTCCGGCGTCAGCTTCAAAATGCCGTGACGAATCTCGCGGCTCAAAATGACTTTCGCGTCTCGCGCGACATCCTCGAGCGCCGAATCGAAATCGAGTTTGCCCGACGCATCCGGCCAGATCACCTTGCGTTCGCGCAGCCGCTGGATGAATCCGCGGAACAGCGACTTGTCGAAAAACTCCGGCGCGTTGAGTTCGTGCAATAACGTCAGGCGTTGCGCCGTCATCGCGCACAGATTTTCCAGCTCACCTGAACTCAGCGTGCGCGGTCCGTTTCTCACCAGCGCCGCGATCGCGATGTAATAGCGTTCGAACGCCTGCAACATGCTGTGCGCGATCAGGCGCAACTGATACGAACCATCACTCTGGCCCGCGCCGCGCCGCAGGATGCGGCCTTCGGCGACCGATTCCAGAAGTTCGTGCCGCACGAAGAATTCGATCGTCGCGTTGATCTGCGCGATGAAGCCGTCTTCATCCCACGGCAAAAACAGTTCCTGCTGGATGAACGGATAAACCAGACGTCCGAGTCGCAGCACCGATGCGCGCGCCATGCGGCGATTGTTGAGGAAACAGCACGCGATCCACGCCGCCGTCGCGGTGAGGTGCAGCACGTTGTTGCGGAAATACGAGAGCAGCACGGCGTTGTCGCCTTCGAGCGCGATCAGATCGCCGAGCGGATGCGCGATGCGTCGCGTCCACTCCATGCTTTCGCCGTACGCGACGATTTCCTTCGCGCTGAGCGGCGTGAACGTCATGCGATCGGAATAGGGCATTTCCGTGAACAGCGCGCGCATGAGATCGATCTGCGCGAGCAGATCGTTCTCCGTCATCGCATGTTTCGGGCTCGACAGCAGCGCGAGCGAAAGCAGGTTGATCGGATTGACGTCCGCCGCGCGATTGATGTTGATCTGGATGTTTTCCGCCAGCGCATCCACCGCCGGATTCAGCCATGCCGGTTTTTCTTCCGGATTGCTCACCGCGCCGCGCCATTGCGGATCGACCTTCGCCAGCAGCTGATCGAGCACGATCGGCTCGCCGAAATTGACGACGACTTTTCCGTAGTGCTGACGCAGCAGACGGATCGATTTCAGCAATCCGAAAACCGATTCCTTTTCTTTCGGCTTGCCCGACAGTTCGCCGATGTACGCATTGCCTTCGAGCAGTTTTTCGTAGCCGATATACACCGGCTGGAAAATCACCGGCCGGCGCGATTCGCGCACGTAGCTGCGCAACGTCATCGCGAGCATGCCGCGCGCGCGGCTGCAGCAAGCGTCCGGTGCGCGAACGGCCGCCTTCGATGAAATATTCCATCGACGCGCCGCGCGCGAAAAGCTGGCTCACGTATTCGCTGAAGACTGTCGAATACAGCGCGTTCGACTTGAAACTGCGGCGCAGGAAAAACGCGCCGCCGCGGCGAAGGATCGGTCCGATCACCGGCAGATTGAGATTCACGCCCGCCGCGATGTGCGGCACGACGAATCCGTTGCGATACAGCAGATACGACAGCAGCAGATAGTCGATATGGCTGCGGTGGCACGGCACGTACACGATCTCGTGTCCGGGCGCGACGGCGCGCAGTTTCTCGAAGTGATGCATGCTCACGCCGTCGTAAATCTTGTTCCAGAATCCGGTGAGCATGAACGACACCGAACGCACCACCGGATGCGACAGATCCGCGGCGATTTCCAACGCGTAATCGCGCGCGCGTCGACGCGCCTTGTCGTCGCTGATGTTTTCCTTGCCGGCGACCGTGGTGATCGCATCGCGAACCGGTGCGGCGTTGAGCACCGCATCGACGAGCGTGCGCCGATGCGAAAGATCCGGGCCGATGACGATGGCGCGGATGCGCTGGAAATGCACGCGCAGCACGCGGCCGATCTTGCGCAATGTCGTCGGCGCATCTTTTTCGTCCTGCATCGCGCCGCGCAGTGAGATCGGCGGCGAGAATTGCACCACGGTGCCGCGGCCGTTCATCAGGATCGCGAGCAGACGACGGAAACGTCCGACCACCACCCAGTTTTCCGAAAACAGGACGCTGAACCAGCCTTCTTCTTTATCCGGCGCGCGGCCGACGAAGATCGAGACGGGCACGAGTTGCAGATCGGTATCGGGATTCGCGCGCAACGTGTCGAGCAATTGCGCGAGGGTCGTCGAATGCGTCTGCGGCGCTTTGCGGCGAAACAGCCACGGCGCACGGCGCGCCAGTGCGAACATCGAGCGCTTCTTGCGTAGATTCGCCACCTGCAGCGGCCGCAACGGCTCGGGCAATCCGGCTTCGCGGCAGGCCCGCTCGAGGATCAGCGTATCCGACATGCCGTAGCGTTCGGTGACGTAGCAGACCGGCACATTCGGATCGAGCGTGATCGCCGTCGGCGCGACATCGCGCCGGATACGCACCCACGGTTCGAGCACCGCGCCGAGCGCGCGCGACCACCACGGCGCCTGCGACGGGGCGGCGGCAGGCGGCGGAACGTTGGAAATCGGAGAATCCATGCGGCTAATTGTACGTAAGCCGCACGTGAGATTTGCGTTGGAAACGAAAACGGCGCGCCGGAGTGCCGGACGCGCCGTCGTTTACGCGTTGTTTTTCAAGCCTATTACTTGGCGGGCTGCGCTGCCGGTGCCGTCGGCTGCGTGGTCTGCGCGGCCGCTTCTTCCTGCTGGCGCTTGTTCCACTGCTCGATCGCCTGCTTGCTGAACCACTTGTTGTCGACCTTCACCAGATCGCCTTCGGTGGTGAACGGCTTGTCGAACGCGACGTACGTGATCTTCACCTTCGCGCTATCGCCGGCGACCGCGGCGGGTTCGACTTTCACCGAATCCAGCGTCTTGTCGACGTTCAATCCGTACACGAGCAGCACCTGCTTCACGCCGCCCATCATGATGCCGGCTTTCTGCATGGCCTGATCGTAGGTCAGCGCGCGCGCTTCATCGATGGTCTTGAGGTTCAGATCGCGCGCGGTTTTGCATACGGCCGCGATCGCGCCCTTGATCAGCGCCGGATCGGTGAACTTGGTGTTCTGCGCCCATGTCGCCACGGCATCGAGCAACTGCTGCGCCTGCTGTTTCTGTGTCTCGCTCAGGTCCTTGTTCTGCTGGACCGCACTCTGCGCGAAGCCGCGGCCCATCGCGATCATCATCGGCATCTGCTGCGCCTGCTTCGCGTCGAATTCCTTGAGCTGCGGTTCGATCTGCGCGTACAGGGTCGCTTCCGCGTTCGGCGCGGTGAGCTTGGTCATCGTCTCGGCGAACTGTTTGCGATCCTCGTCGGTGACGGGATCCTTGTTCATTTCGCGCGACCAGTCGCCCTTGACCTTGGTCAGTTCCGCCGGCGGCATCATGATCTCGAACAGCGAACCTACGTTGTTTTCGCGAATGGCTTTCACCGACGCGGTGACGGTGCCTTCCGGCGAGCTGGTCGCGACAGCGACGGCGGCAGGCGTGGTCGGCGCGCCGGCCGTGTTGTTTTGCTGGCTACAGCCGATCCCGGCGGTAGCGAGGGCGGCGAGAAGCGCGACGCGTTTGAGCGAAGTCTGCATGGTGTTTCCCCAGGGAAGTGTGATCGGAGCGGGATCGCCACTCTAGTGACGCCTCCGCACCTTGGCAAGCGATCGCAAGTGAAGCCGTCAGGCGCGGTTCAATCGGCCAGAAAATCGGCCAGACGGGCGATGTGGCTGCTCGCCGATTCGCGCGCGGCTTGCGCATCCTGTTCGGTGTCGCGGCCGTCCCAGTGCAAGTCGTCTGGCGGAAGTTCGGCGAGGAATCGGCTCGGTTCATTGGAGATCACCGCGCCGAATCGTTTCGAGCGCGACGCGTACGACAAACAAAGTCGCTCGCGTGCGCGCGTGATGCCGACATAGAAAAGACGGCGTTCTTCATCGAGCCGTCCTTCCTCGATGCCTCCGGCATGCGGCAGCACGCCGTCTTCGACGCCGGCGATGTAGACGAAACGGAATTCGAGACCTTTCGCCGCGTGCAGCGTCATCAGGCGAACGGCATTGGAATCGTCATCGCGATCGCTGTGCGAGATCAGCGCCATCGCGGCGGCGAGATCGCCGATGCGCGAATCGTTTTTCTGCATCGCGCCGAACCAGTCGCGCAATTCGTTGAGATTTTCGATACGACGCTGCGCGAACGCCTCGTTTTTCGTTTCGCCGCGAATGTGTTCGACGTAGTGCGTGCGACGGATCAGTGTTTCGACGATATCGGCCGGCGACATTTTCGTCGAAGCCAACTCATCGACCAACGCCGCGAACGTGCCGAGCGCCGACGCCGCACGCGGCGGCAATTGCGCGAGTACCGCATCGCTGTGCGCGGCACGAAGCATCGACGTGTGCTTCGACTGCGCGAGCTGACCGAGCTTTTCCAGCGTCACCGCGCCGATGTCGCGCCTCGGCACGTTGACCACGCGCAGGAACGCCGCGTCGTCGTCTTCGTTGACGAGCAGGCGCAGATAGGCGAGTACGTCTTTAACCTCGGCGCGATCCAGAAATGCCGTTCCGCCGGTGATCGCGTACGGCACGCGCGCCAGCCGCAGCGCTTTCTCGAACGATCGCGACTGATGATTGCCGCGATACAAAATCGCGAACTCGCTCCACGGCGCTTTCGACACCTGTTGCTGATGCACGATGTCGGCGGCGATGCGTTCGGCTTCGTGATCGTCGTCGCGGCAGGCGAGCACGCGGATCGGTCCACCTTCGGCGTGTTCGCTCCACAATTTCTTTTCGTGCGCGTGCGGATTGTGTCTGATCAATGCGTTTGCGCCGCGCAGGATGCGTTTGCTGCAGCGGTAGTTCTGTTCGAGCTTGATGACTTTCAGCTTCGGATAATCGCGTGCGAGTTCATCGAGGTTTCCCGGATTCGCACCGCGCCAGGCGTAGATCGACTGATCGTCGTCGCCCACCGCCGTGAACGCGCCGCGTTCGCCCGCGAGGTGTTTCAACAGACGATACTGCGCCGAATTCGTGTCCTGATATTCGTCGACGAGAAGATAGCGGATGCGTTCCTGCCACGCGGCGCGCGCTTCGGCATCCGCATCGAGCACTTGCAGCGGCAGGCGGATCAGATCGTCGAAGTCGACGGCATTGAATGCCTTCAGCCGCGTTTGATAGCCGCGATAGATGCCCGCCGCTTCGCGCTCGCGCGCGGTGCGTGCCGCTTCGTCGGCTTCGTCGGGCGACAGACCGTTATTCTTTGCCGACGAGACGAGATGGCGCAACGCCTGCAGAACATCCGGTTTCGTTCCCGCCGGCACGAAATCCTTGATGATGGTCGAGGCTGTCGTCGGCATCGATCACCGAAAAACCGCGCTTGAGATCGAGCTTCGCGTGTTCGATCTGCAGGAATTTCAGGCCGAGCGAATGGAACGTCGAAATCGCGACATCGTCCGCGCCGCCTTTGATCAGCCGTTTCGCGCGCTCGCGCATTTCGCGCGCGGCCTTGTTCGTGAAGGTGATCGCGGCGATCTTGTTCGGCGAAAGATGCTTGCGAGAAATCAGATGCGCGATTTTCTCGGTGATGACGCGCGTCTTGCCCGAGCCCGCGCCGGCGAGCACGAGCAGCGGACCGTCGCAATATTCGATCGCGGCGCGTTGTGGCGGATTCAACTGACATGAGGGCGCGCATTGTGCCTTCGCGCGGCGCACATCGCCAATCAGATTTTTATATCGCCGCTGAGGCGGCCTTCGCCGTCGATGCAAAGATGTGCGAGGCCCAGTTCGCGCAGCCACGCGCCGCCGCGTTCGACGCCGAGAAGCATCGCGAGCGTCGACGCCGAACCGGCGACAAGACAACTGTCGGCGACCACGCTCACGCTCGCGAAACTGTCGACCGGCCAGCCGGTGCGCGGATCGACGATGTGCGAGTAGCGCTTGCCATCGACGATCAGCGCACGTTCGTAGTCGCCGCTGGTGGCGAGTCCTCCACGCGGGAGAGCGATGCTCGCGACTGCCTTTCCTGCCGCGCGCGGCGCCTTGATGCCGACGATCCACGGCTCGCCGTTCGCGTGCGGTCCGATCAGCGCGAGATCGCCGCCGAGATCGACCACGCCGCATCGCACGCCGATGTCGCGGCAGATTTCTGCGCAGCGATCGGCCGCGTATTCCTTGACCAGGCCGCCGAAATCCAGATGCATGTCGCGTGTCGTCACGCGCAGGCGTCGGGCGTTTCCATTCGATGCGATGCCAGCCGGTCACGCGCAGCGCGGCATCGATTTCGGCTTGTGATGGTTTGCGCCCGTCCCACAATCGCGTCAGTTTTCCGGCGGTGATGTCGAACAAGCCGTCGCTTTGGCGATGCAGTTCTGCGGCGAAATCGAACAGGTTCGCGGTTTCGTCGTCGACATCGACCGTTTTCGTCGAGCGTTGCAACGTCGCGAGCAGGCTGTCGTCGCGATAATGCGAATACTTGCGATCGAGACGATCGACTTCCGCCAACGTCGCCGCCAATGCGCGCTGCGCGACGTCATCGCTGACGTCCTCGACGTGCAGCGCGCACGGACAACCCATCGTGGAAAATTCGAAACGCATCGACTACCGCGTCGTTCGGTCAGTCGAAATGGTAATCGAGTCCCGCGAAGAAACGCGTGTAGCTGACCGCGCCCGGATTCGCCTCGTCCGCGCCGCCGAGCGCATAGCGCGTGGCGGCGTGATAGCGCTCAAGGCCAGTGGTGAATTCCCAGCGGCCGAATTGCTTGCGCACATCCAGATGCCCGGCAATTGAACCGAATCCGCCCAATCGATAGTCGCTCGAATAGAAGGAGCCGTGCTTCGCTGCGCGCCGAAAAACGGTGCGTAGAAACGCGCGCTGTCTCTGCGAGTAGTAGCGCACGCCGGAATGATTTGCCAGTCGCCGTGCAACGTCTGATACCACGACGCATCGAGCGTCAGCGATTTCTGGCCCCAGCTGTTCATCGCGACGCGCGAATCGGCATGCAATGCGGCGTCCGCGTTTACCGCAAGCCGATAGCGCACGAGCCAGGCGGTTTCGATGCGGCGATCGGGCCGCGTATCCGGCAACTGCACATCGCCGACGGTGGCGAGCTTGTACGGATCGGACAGATAGCCCGACTGCTCGTTGATCTGCACACCGCTTTCGAGCACCGATGCCTTGTTGAGGACCCAGCTCAGGCTGCCGAACGCGGAGTAGGTGTTCTTTTCGGCGTGCCGGATGCGGCCGAAGATCTCCGCTGCAGTCGGCTCGATGATGTCGTGCGACAGGCTTCCGCCGAATCCGAGCGTCAGCGCCAGCGTTGAGCGGAATGGTGTGTTCGAGGCCGATCGCGGTCGCGTGATAGTCGTTTTCGGTCGAATACGAAACGCTGCCGGTCGTCGTCGCATTGCCGCCGGCATCGTGCGCGAGCGATGCGCTGATCGCGCTGCGATGATCGCGGATGGTGGCGCCGCTCAACACCTGGATCGGTTTGTTGTCCGGTCCGGGAATCGAATACCACGGCGACGAGCCGCTCATCACTTCGTGCGTGGCATCGACAGTGAGCGTGTTGCGCTCGCCGACGCGCGCCGGAGAAATCCAGTTGTTGCGTATCGACGTGATAGCGCTTGTCGCTGCCGATCACCGGCGCGCCGGAAAACGCATCCTCGTCGTACATGTTGAATCGATAGCCGACGGTCGGCGATGTGCCTGTTTCGTCAGCCTGCGCCTTCTGGCCGACCAGAGCAGCGGAAGCGGCGAGCAGCAACGATAGCGAAGGTGAAGGACGTCGCGACGTAGACATCAATTGCAACCGCAACCGCCGCCCGCCGCGCCGATCGCGCCGCTGGTGCCTTCCTTGCTGAAGTGCGCGTGGTCGTCCGCCGCGGCCTGCATGCGGATCGGGATCCCAGCGCATGTCCCATTTGGCCAGACGGCCGCGTTCCCACGGCTGCACGGGTGTGGTCGCGCAACCGGCAAGCAGTGCCAGCGCGAGGAGAAGAATCAGCAGTCGCAGATCAGGACGCACCGGCAGGTTTCCCAAGCAGTTTGGTGACTTCGGCGCGCAGCATGTCGACATCCTTTTTGCTGAAGCCGATATGGCGCTGACGGATCGTACCGTCGCGGTCGATGAGATACGACGATGGCATGCCGCTCACGCCGAATGCTTTCGGGATGTCGCCTTGTGGATTTTGCACAATCGTATACCGCACCGGATGCTGCGCGAGAAACTTTTCGGCGTCGCCCGCCGTCTCGTCGAGGTTGACGGCGATGACGGCGAAATCGTCCGTGCCGAAGTCCGCGGCGAGTTTGTCGTACAGCGGCAGCGATTCGCGGCACGGGCTGCACCACGATGCCCAGAAATCGACGAAGACGATCTTGCCGCGATAGTCGGCGAGTGAAATTTCCTTGCCGTCGAACGTTTTCGCGGTGAAACCCGGCGCTTGCGTGCCGGGTTCCGCCGCCGCGGCCGCAAAGGCCAGCGCATGCCGAACAGAAGGGCGTACCTCAATTGCACGTGAGGTTGCCCACGCCTGCGATCTTGGTGATCGGCAGCGTGCCGGTGCCGTACGCCGGAATCTTCGAGTTCCAGCTCACCGTGCCGTTCGAGCAGTCGGTGAAGGTGAGCGTGAGTGAGCCCCAGTCGGTTTGTTTGACGTCGGCGGCGTTGAAGTTCGGCGGGAATTTCGCGCCGGAATCCTGGATGGCTTCCAGCGTGACCGTGCTGCTCGCCGGATCGTAACTACCGGCCGCGACCAGCCACGATTGCCCCGTCCCGTCCGGCGTATATACAAACCAGTACGCGATAATCACGTTGCCGGGAATGACCTGCAGCAGGAAGCCGTGACCGGACTGTTGCGGATCGAACCACGAACCGCTGATGCCGACGTTGATGGGCTGGCCCTGCGGCGCGGCCGCGTTGACGGTGATGCTGCCCGCCATGCCGGCGCCGTTCTGCGTGCCATGGATGGTGCAGTAATAGTTGTAAGTTCCGGCCGTATCGAATTTGTGCGTGAAGGTGAACGCATCGTTGGTCGGCGGGCCGCTGCTGTAGGAGCCGTCGCTCGCGGTGACATCGTGGAAGCCGCCGCCGTTGACGAAGGTGACGGTATCGCCGGCGTTGATGGTCAATGTCTTGGGCGCGAAGACATTCGCGCCGCCGCCGACGGTCACGCGATGGTCGGCGCGCGAATGCCGTGGCGCTCAAAAGCGCCAGCAGCGAGCCGGCGAAGAATCTGGAAAAGGTGCGCATGGTGGGAAACTCCGTTGTCGTGGGATCGCGGCGAACCGCCCGGTCTGACGCCGGCGTGATGCCGCGCACCGACTATAAGAACACGCTTCGGTCGCGCGCGTCGGCTGTAAGAGAGGCTTTCGACCTGACCAAAGTCAGCCGTTGGGCACCTGTCGCCGCGATGGCATACACTCGCGCCCCGGAGAGAAAGCGCGATGGCGAAACTGTATTTCTATTATTCGGCGATGAACGCCGGCAAGACGACGACGCTGCTGCAAAGCGCGCACAACTACCGCGAGCGCGGCATGCGCACGCTGGTGCTGACACCGAAAATCGACGACCGCAACGGACAAGGCGTGGTCGCCTCGCGCATCGGACTCAAAGCATACGGGCGCGCCTTCGAGCGCGGCGAAAATTTGCGCGAGATGGCCGAAACCGATATCGCCGAAAACGGACCGCTGCATTGCGTGCTGGTCGACGAAGCGCAATTCCTCACGCGCGCTCAGGTTTGGCAATTGAGCGACATCGTCGACAACCGGCGCATTCCCGTGCTCGCGTACGGATTGCGCACGGATTTCCGCGGCGAGCTGTTCGAGGGCAGCCAATACCTGCTCGCATGGGCCGACGAGCTGAGCGAGATCAAGACCATCTGCCACACCGGCAAGAAAGGCGACGATGGTCGTGCGCGTCGACGAACACGGGCGCGCGGTCACTGATGGTCCGCAGGTCGAGATCGGCGGCAACGAGCGCTACGTTTCAGTCAGCCGCGCCGAGTTCAAGAAGATCACCTCAGGCGTCGGCCGCATCGAACTCAAGCAGACCCAACTGCCGCTCAGCGACGCATCGAACGATCCGGCGCGCTAGCGCTGGCAATTCGGACAGAAGAACGTCGAGCGTTGTCCGAGTGTGATGACGCGAATCGGCGTGCCGCACACTTTGCACGGTTCGCCGGCGCGGCCGTAAACGAAAAGTTCCTGTTCGAAATAGCCGGGTACGCCGTCGGGGTTGATGAAATCGCGCAACGTCGTGCCGCCGCGGCGGATCGCGTAATTCAGCACGCGTTTTATTTCTTCTGCGAGCAACGCGTATTTCGCGCGCGACACCGCGCCCGCCGCGCGGCGCGGATGGATCTTCGCGGCGAACAGCGCTTCCGACGCATAGATGTTGCCGACGCCAACGACGATCTGCTGATCCATGATGAACACTTTCACCGCCGCCGACCGGCCGCGCGAACGGCGCCACAGATAGTCGCCGTTGAATGCGTCGTCGAGCGGTTCGGGTCCAAGGTTGGCGAGGATTTCAAGCGTCTCGCCCGGCGCCTGCCAGAGCAGACTGCCGAAGCGGCGCGGATCGGTGAAGCGCAGGATTTTTCCGGATTCGAGTTTCCAGTCGAAATGATCGTGCGCTCCGATCGGCGCATCCGCATTCAGCACACGCAGCGAGCCGGACATGCCCAGATGCATCACGGCTGTGCCGACCTCGGTGTGCGCGAGCAGATATTTCGCGCGGCGATCGACGCGTTCGATTTTTTGTCCCGGCAGTTTTTTGCGAAGCGCCGCCGGAATGGGCCAGCGCAATCGCGGCTGTCGAATCACGACATCGATCACGCGCTTGCCTTCAAGATACGGCGCAATGCCGCGTCGCGTGGTTTCGACTTCGGGTAATTCGGGCATCTAGTCCGCCTTGCCGAGCAGGGCCTGCGCCTGCGCTTCGCCGATCAGATAGTCGAGACCGACATCGCTGCGATGTACGACGTAATGATCGCCGTCGCGCCGCATCACGAATTCGAGTTTCGTCGCATCGGCCAGATCGATCACGATTTTCGTGCCTTCGCTTTTGTCGCTCGCCTGCATTTGCGGGGCGGCCGCTTCTTTCCACGCCTTTGCCAGATCGGCGCGCGGCGGTGCGCCGTCGATGCTCACGTCGACGACGGTCGCGTCGGCATCGATCAAGATGACGGTCGATCTCCACGTCCGCCGATTCCATCAGCCGGGCGCCGAAGCGATCCGGCACGCGCACGAGTTTTCCCGCGGTGCGGACATAACGATCATGCTCGATGGGATCTTCGCCGCCGAATTCCAGCGTCACGTCGTCGAGTTGCATGACGATCGGTTTGTCGAGACCAAGTTTGGCGGGATCGTATCCATTCGCGTCGAGCGTTTTGCGCACGGGCGCGGCCGCAATCGCGACAAGCCGCTCGACAGCCGCCGCGTCCGCGCGCAGCGGATACGGCTTCGTCATCCACCAGCCGTTCGTGCGATGTTCGAAATGGCGCTCGTTGCAATCGGCACAGCGGATCGTCAGCGTTTTCACCTTTTGCGGATCGAGCGCGGTCAGCGATTCCGGCAACATGCCTTCTTCGCGCCGGATTTCCGCGTAGACGCCGACGCCGAGCGCGACGACGGCAACGGCAAGCAGCAGCGTGTTGCGTGTGGTTTTGCGCATCAGGCGCGACGGCGCCGTCGCCAGATCGCGCCGCCGACGATCAGCAGCAGCAACGGCAACACGATGACGAAACCGAGTCCGATCGCGCCGAGCTGGCGTTGGGTGATGTCGAGCCGACGATCCGGCGCGCCTTTGTCGGCGATGTCGACGAGTTCATCGTCCTGCAGCAGCCAGTCGAACACGCGCTGGCCGAATTCGCGATTGCCGCCGTTGCCGAGAAACGCGTTCGACAGAAAATCCGCATCGCCGATCACCACCGCGCGCTGTTCGCGCTTGACCGGACTCGGCGACAGCCGCGTCATCGAAAGGCCGATGTTGAGCGGGCCGGGGATTTCGCCTTTGCTTTCGTCGTAGCTGATCGTCGTCGTGTCGCCTTGTTTCGGGATGTCGCCGGTTTCGGTCCACGATTTCGAGGTCGTGTTCAACAACGCCGACGTATTCCATTGCGCATCGTCGACTTTCGCGAGTGCCGCCGATTGCGGAAACAGTGTGGTCAGCGCAAAACCGCGCGTGATCGGATTGGCCGGATATTGCGCGATGGCGATGAAACTCGGATCGCCGATGCCGAACTGCGAACCGGCGCCATCGACGACCACGCCGGACAGAACGCGCAGCGACATCGCCTTGAGCAGCGCATCGGGATTCGTCGCGACGTTGGGCTCGATCAGCCACAGCAGATTGCCGCCGCGATCGACGTAGTCGATCAATTCTTTCACCGTCGCGTCGTTGAGCGGCACGCTCGGCGCGGCGATGACGAGCGCGTCGACATTCTCCGGCACGTGCACGTTGCCGGCGAGCGTGAGCGGAATCGCGCGCACACCCTGCGCTTTCAGCAGCGCGCCGAAATTGCCGAAATCGGAATTGGCGACGCCGTCGGCCTTGCGTTCGCCATCGCCGCCGAGGAACGCGACGAGGCGCTCGTGTTCGCGCGCGAGTCGTAGCAACGCGTTGTCGAGTTCGCGTTCGGTCAACACCTTGAGCTGTTCGCTGCGACCCTTGTAGCGGATCACCAGTTCGCCGTTGACCTGGATTCCCGCTTCTCGCGTCGCTGCCGGATTCGAATCCGGATCGACGAAGCTGAGTGAAATATCGGGCTTGATGCGTTCGTAGCGCGCGACGAAGTCGGCGATCGCGCTGCGCAGCTGATTGTCGGGCGGCGCGTAGGAAACGATGGCGATCGGCGCGTCGAGTTTTTCGAGCAGCGTTCGCGTTCGTGCATCGAGGCTCGCGCGCTGCGCGAAACTGAAATCGTGCTGCCAGCCGAAACGCGTGCTGAAGAACGCGATCATCACCGCGGCGGCGAGCAGCAGCGCGGCGAACAGCGCGTCGAGAAGTCGCTCGCCCATGTCAGCCTCGCGTGCGCAATGCGGTCAGCCGGCGCGCGGCGAGCGCGAGCGATACGACGACGATCAACAGGAAATACACGACATCGACACTCGCCACGATGCCGTGCAGAAAGGGCTCCAGATGCGTCGGCAAAGCGAGATAGTTGATGAACGTGCTGCTCACACCTTCGTAGCGCGCGCCGGCATCGAACATCCACAGCAACAGATTGATGATGAGCGCGACCGACGCTGCGAGCGGCGCCGATTGCGTCATCGACGAAGCGGCAACCGCAATCGCGATCAGCGCGGCGGCGAACAGAATCAAGCCGAACATCGCCGCGCCGATGCGCCCGAGATCGAGTGACGTGCCGATATCCAGACTCAGCGCCATCGCCGTCGCCAGCAGGATGAAGACAACCGCGAAGGCGAGCAGGCCGAGGAATTTTCCGATCACGATGCGCGCATCGCCGACGCCCGCGGCGAGCAGCAGGATGAGGCTTGCGTTCTGGCGATCGCCGGCGATCGCGCGCATGCCGAGCAGCGGCGCGACGATGATCAGCAAGCTCGCCGTCGCGCGCAGCAGCGGAAGGACGACGAGATCGGTGACGCCCGGCGCATCGGCCATGCCGGCGATTTTCGGCATCAACGCCAGGAACGCGCCGAGTGAAAGCAGGAAGAAATAGCCGAGCACGCCGAGCACGGCGGCGAGCAGCACCCACGCCAGCGGCGTCAGGAAAATGCGGCGCAGTTCGTTGCGTGCGACGACGAGGCTCACGCGGCCTCCGCCGTTTCGTCGGCGCTGGCGATGCGCAGAAACACCTGTTCGAGACTGGTTTCCTGTGGACGCAGTTCGATCAGACCCCAGCCTTTCGCGACGACGGTTTCGGCGAGTTTCTCGGGCGCGAGATTCGTCGTGACGTGCCAGTACGGATCGGTGAACTGCGCCGACTGAATGCCCTGAACGGTTTGCCACAGCGGCGGGTTCGCGGTGCGGACGAGCCAGACGTTCGCCTCGGCGAGTTGCTGAACGGGTCCGTCGTAGCGCAATCGCCCGCGATGCAGGATGGCGACGCGATCGCAGCACTGGTTCACGTCGGCGATCAGATGCGTGGACAGGATCACCGCGCGGTCCTTGCCGAGTTCGCGGATCAGCGCGCGGATGTTCGACGATTGCAGAGGATCGAGCCCGGAAGCCGGTTCATCGAGCACGATGAGTGCAGGATCGTGGACGATCGCCTGCGCGATGCCGACGCGCTGCTGATAGCCTTTGGAGAGATTTCCGATCAAACGGCGGCGCACGTCGCTGAGTGCGCAACGTTCCATGACGGTGTCGACGGCCGCGGAAAGAGCTTTGCCGCCCAGTCGCCGCAGGCGCCCACAAAACGTCAGATATTCGGCGACGCGGAGTTCCGGGTAGAGCGGCGGCAACTCGGGCAGGTAGCCCAGCGAAGCGGCGGTCCGGCGCGGATCGTCCCGCGTATCCACGCCGTCGACCAGAACGCGGCCCGCGCTGGGTGCCAGGACACCGCAAATCATGCGCAAGGTCGTGGTCTTGCCGGCGCCGTTGACGCCCAGAAGGCCCAACACGGTGCCGCGATCGAGGCTCAACGCGATATTTTCGACGACACTGCGCCCGGCTAACCGGCGGCTAACGTTTTCCAGACGCAAAAGAGTCGTATCGGTCATGCATAATTCGCCGGCGTGGCGTAATTGTTGCCTGCCTTTTGCATCGCGGCAAGCGCCCTTATATTCGTAGCTGCCCCGAGATGGAAATTCGGCCGCCCATACTGGCGGGTGCGCATCGGCTGACGTATATTCCCCCTATCCTTTCGCGGTATCACTCCATGCTTGAATTTCGTGCTGAATTTTCTGAACCAGGGCCTGTTGCACGCGTCGTGGGTCACCAAGGTGGTCTACTTCCTGGTGGTCACGCAGCTCACCATCTTGTCGGTGACGCTCTACCTGCATCGCAGCCAGGCGCATCGCGGCGTCGATTTCCATCCGATCCTGGCGCATTTTTTCCGCCTCTGGTCGTGGCTCAGCACGGGCATGGTCACGAAAGAATGGGTCGCGATCCATCGTAAGCATCACGCCAAGTGCGAGACCGAAGAAGATCCGCACAGCCCGCAGGTTTATGGTCTGAACAAGGTGCTGTGGGAAGGCGTCGATCTGTATCGCATCGCGTCCACCGACAAAGCCGCCATCGAGAAATACGGCCGCGGCACGCCGGACGACTGGCTCGAGCGCCATATCTACGGCGCGCATCCGTATCTCGGCCCGACGCTGACCTTCATCATCGCCATTTTGCTGTTCGGCATCTGGGGTGTCGCGATCGCCGCGCTGCAGATGGTGTGGATTCCGTTCTGGGCGGCGGGCGTCGTCAACGGCGTCGGCCACTGGTGGGGCTATCGCAATTTCGAAACGTCCGACACCGCGACGAACCTCACGCCGTGGGGCTTCTTCATCGGCGGCGAAGAACTGCACAACAACCATCACGCGTTTCCGAGCTCGGCGAAGTTCTCGCTGCGCAAGTTCGAGTTCGATATCGGCTGGGCGCTGATCAACGTGTTCCAGAAAGATCAGGATGGCCAAGGTGCTGCGCGTGGCGCCGTCGCTCGACGTGCGTCCGAACATCACCCTGCCCGATTCCGAAACGCTGAAGGCACTGCTCACGCATCGCTTCCAGGTCATGACCGATTACTTCAAAGGCGTGATCGCGCCGACGCTGAGCGAAGAAGCTGCGCGTGCCGGCGAGAGCATCAAATCGATTGCCGCGCTCGCTGCGCAAGGCGCTCGGCAACGGCGGCCGCTGGCTCGACGAACATTCGCGCGAGCGCCTGCACGCGATCGTGCAGGAACGTCCGCTGCTGGCGACGGTGTGCGAATTCCGTGCGCGTCTGGCCGCGGTGCTCGAGCGCGGCAACAGCGGCGCCGAAGCCATGATGGCGAGCCTGCAGGAATGGTGTCACGAAGCCGAAGCGACGGGCATCCGTACGCTGCAGGATTTCGCGGCGCGTCTGCGCGGTTATTCGCTGGTGCCGGTTCGCATCTAAGCATCGCATCGATTTGCTGAAACGAAAGGCGGCGCCCAACAGCGCCGCCTTTTTTATTTCAGCGCCGATAAACCCAATGCCGGCTGATCAGGAAACTGCTCACGCCGAGTGCCGTTTCGATCAGCGGCTTCGCCCACCACGTTTGCCGAAGTCCCGCGTATGCGGCGATCGCCGTCAGCGCGAGCGTGCTGAGTGTGGTCAGCACGGTCCACAGCAGCAGATAGCGTAGCAGCCGTCGGGCGACGTGCGGCTGATCAAGATGCGCGAAGGTGTGTCGTCCGTTGAGCCAGAAACCGATCGAGGCGCCGGCGATGCGGCCACACACGTTCGATGGCGGCGTAGTAAGTCCGAGCGTGGTCAGCGCGATATAAACGCCCGAGTCGACAATCACCTGCAGCACGCCGACCATCGAGAATCCGGCGCCGTCGCGGACGATCGTCATGGCCACAGCGTGCGCGCCGCGTCGCGCGTGCGGACGAGGTCGTCCGACGACGGCGCACGCGGCAATTTCCACAACTGTCGCGCGTGTTCTTCGCGTATGAGTTTCGCGTCGCTCAATGCCGCGTGCAGCGCTGGAGTATCGGAATCCTTGAGCGACACGACGGCATAGCGAGCCTGGGTGCGCTGAAACAGCGTGCGCCATGCTGCGCCGGAAAGGTCTGCCTCGGCCACGATGCGCTCGCGTTCTAGTTCGATGTCGTAATGCGCGACGGTGAAGCCGCGTCCTGCGAGTTCGGCGTGAGCGGGATCGTCCGGTCGAACAAAACAATACGTTCGACTCGCGATCGAGACCGCGCACGAGATTGCGCGTCGGCGCGAAACGCTCGAACAGCTGCGCATCCGTTTCCATCACGCGGCGCTTGATGCCGCCGACGTGCAGCACCCACGACGCGCAACTCTGATACGCCACGTTCACGACCACGAGTACACACGCCAGCGCGACCACTCGCCGCTGCGACACCGTTTGCGCCAGCGCCGTCATCGATGGCGCGATCAACAGCGTAGCCGCAGGAAACGCATAGCGCAGGTAATGGACGGTCGCGATCGCAACGGCGAACGACACCAAGCCGCAGACTGCAACGATGCGAGTGCGCGGAATGAACAACGCGAGAAGGCTTGCGCCGGCGAGGCCCAGCATCGATACGCCCGCTGCGCCGTTCCAGCCTTCATGGTACGCGGCGGTGCGGAACGTGAGTTGCCATAGCGCTGTCGCGCCGATCTCGCCGTGCCAGCGCAGATCGTTCATGTCCGGCGCGGGATAGCGGGTGTGGAAGACGTTCGCGAACAACGGGAAAAACGGATCGCCGGTGAGCAACGTCGCGTAGAAATAGCTCGATCCGCATAAGACGATGCACAACGCGCTTGCCAACAACGTGCGGCATGGAGATTCCGCGCGCACGTCGAGTCCACGCATAGGCGATCGCGAGTGGCAAAACGATGGCGACGAATCCGGTTTTCAGTCCGAGCAACAATGCAGCCAGGCAGGCGAAGCGTGCGGCATCGGCATTTGGCGACTGCATGCTTCTGTCGAGCACCGCGACAGCCAGGGCGAGCGTCGCGGCCGTCGCCGGCAATTCCGATTGCATGCCCGCGCACAGGCTGGCGAGCAGCGGCTGGCTTGCGGCGATCGCCACCGCCAGCCAGCGCGTCGTGGCACTCGCGTCGAGCAGACCGCACAGTCGCCACATAAGCGCGGCGATCGCGAGCAGCCACAGCGGCGTCGACCGCACCACGCGCTTCGCCGCCCGCGAGGATTTGCGCGATCGCTTGTGCGATGTCGCCGGACCAGGGCGCCAGCGCCCACATCTGCGAGTGCGCATCGAGGCGGTAGTAATGCAGCGTCGACAAGTTGCGACGGCAAGCCGAGATGGTAGGCGAGGTCGTCGTACTGCATCGTCGGCAGCCAGCATCCTGTCGAGCAAATCCCGACAGCCAGCACGGCGAACGCAGCCGTGCGTGGCGATGCATCCACGGCGGCGCGCCAGCCTTCAGCGATGTGCCGCGTAGTCTCGACGAGCGCCGCGCGCCACACGATGATCGGCACGACGAGCACGGCGAGATAAGCCCAACGCCAGTGAACCGGGAACGGCAGCAGCCAGCCGATCAGTGCCGGTGATGACGGAAAGCCCGACCAGGACGGCAAGCGCATCGGCGTGGCCGCGTGCGATCGCCGCGCCGATGCACGCCGATGCTGACGACGAGCAGAACGGCGGCAAGCACGGCGAATGGTCCGGCGAAGACGATCAGCGCGATGCAGAAAATCATTGCCAGCGATGTGGCGAGTCGCCAACGCAGCGCTCGCCGGACGATCTCGGCCAAGCCGAGCGCGAGCGCGATCAGCACGGTCATTTCAACCGCGCGCGGGGCGGGAAACGATGCCCATAATTTTTCGACGAAGAATCCGACGACGAGCAACGCCGGACCGGACCACACAGCGAATTCGCGCCATCGCGGCGCGCGGACGGTCGGCAAAACGGTCGTCGTCATACGATCGCTGAAATCCGTCCGAAGGAAACAAAAAACCCGCCGATGTCGGCGGGTTTGGAGTTTACCGAAGAAGCGGCGCTTACTTGATCTTCGCTTCCTTGTAGATCACATGCTTGCGCACGACCGGATCGTATTTCTTGATTTCCATCTTGTCCGGCGTGGTCTTCTTGTTCTTGTTCGTCGTGTAGAAATGGCCGGTTTCGGCGCTCGACACGAGACGGATCTTGTCGCGTTTGGATGCCATGGTCGTTCTCCTTAGACCTTCTCGCCGCGACCGCGCAGCTCGGCGAGGACGGCTTCGATGCCGTTCTTGTCGATGGTACGCAGGGCATTGGTGGAAACGCGCAATTTCACCCAACGGTTTTCGCTCGGCACCCAGAAGCGGCGCTCGTGCAGGTTCGGCAGCCAGCGGCGCCGGGTTTTGTTGTTGGCGTGCGAGACATTGTTGCCCGACATCGCGCGCTTGCCAGTTACTTGACAGACCTTGGCCATACGTACCTCGTCTTGGATTTGGCCACCCTTAGCCAGGGCGGTAGCGGCTTCGTTTCGATCGGAACAGAAACGAAAAAGCTCGCCCCGGACAGCGGAGCGAGCCGCATATTACAGCAGAATCAGCCGCTTGTCGCAAGCCGAAGGGCTAGATTTCCTCGACCGCCGTGCGCTTGGAGCGCTTGATCAGCCACGAAACGCCGCGCAGATCCGAAATGCCGACCAGGGCGCGGTTGAGGTTGTTGTATTTCGAGGTTCCCGTGCCGCGCGGGCGATGGTTCACCGGCACGCTTTTCACCTGCCAGCCGGCGCGCTGCATGAGCGCGGGCAAGTAGCGGTGCATGTGATCGAAATAGGGCAGATCGAGGAAGGCCGAACGTTCGAACAGCTTGATGCCGCAGCCGGTGTCGGGCGTGTCGTCGCGCAGCAGGCGGCGACGGATCGCGTTGGCCCAGCGCGAAGCCCAGCGTTTGCTGCCCGAATCCTTGCGATCGACGCGCCAGCCGGCGAAGAGCTTGATCGTGTCGGGCGAATCGACGCGCATCGCGATCAGCTTCGGGATGTCGGCCGGATCGTTCTGGCCGTCGCCGTCGAGGGTGGCGATCCACGCGCCGCGCGCGGCCTTCACGCCGGTGCGGATGGCCGTGCTCTGCCCGCTTTGCACCAGATGCCGCACGACGCGCAATTCCGGAAACTGCGCTTTGGCGTTCTTGAGCACGCTCAGGGTGTCGTCCCGGCTGCAGTCGTCGATGTAAACGATCTCGAAATCGGCCTTGCCGCGCAGCGCCGCGACGATTTCCGTCAACAGGGAAACGACGTTGCCGCTCTCGTTGTGCACGGGCACGACGACGGATAAATCGGGCATTTCGGGAGGTTCCGGACAGCTAGGGCGCGGATTATCGCTTGTTTTTACGTATTTTTATACGCGTAAGTACGACAGTTTACGTAAACGATTTCACCTGCTAGACGGCAGGTTCACGCCTTGAAAGTGGCCGATTGGATCGCCGCGCGTCCACGAACTTTCGAGTTCGTCGAAGTGCGCGGCGTCGTGGCCGAGAAGCACGAGCGTTCCGTGCGCGAGCGGCACACTGCGGCCGTGCCAGCCTTCGCGGATGAAATCCGCGCGGTGTTCATGCTGATCGTCGACGAGATACAGCACCGTCACCGGACCTTCGCTTTCGGGCACGATCAGATGCACCGCGACGTAGTTGCCGACCGGACAGCACGCCACGAAACTCGATCCGCCGGGGATCTTGTCGATGGTCACGCCGAATTCGGCGAACGCGGCGCGGATCGGCTCATCGGTGATCGGCTGCGTCTTGCCGAGGATGAACGCTTCTTTTTCCAGATGATCGACAGCGGCTTCGGGCAGCGGTTTGGCCTGCACGTACACGCCGACGCCGATCGCCACGACGGCTGCAGCCGCGGCGGAAAACCAGGTTGCGCGATGTGGGAAACGCCGGCGTTTGACTTGTTCCTCGGTCGCCTGCGCGAACAGGATCGATTCGGCCAGATTCGCAGGAACCCGAACATCCAGCGCGCTGCGCAACGATTTCTCGAAACCATTTGCGCGCACGAACGCTTCCGCGCAGCGCGCGCACTCGGCGCGATGTTGCGCGAATGCGCCGCCCGCGTGCGGATCGATGCCCAACTGGCGGCGGAATTCAAGGCAGTTCAACGACGGCTCCGTGCGGTTTGTCTCCGCCGAGGATGGCTTTCAATTTCTGGCGCGCGCGAAAAACCTGCGTCATCACCGCGGCCGGCGTGATGTTCAGTTCGCGCGCGATCTCGTCGCACGAAAAACCGCCGAGCACCTGCATCAGCAGCGGTTCGCGGTATTTGTGATCGAGTTTGAGCATGGCACTGCGGATAAGACCTTCCTCGCCGGCAAATTCGGGCAACTGCGCATCGCGTTCTTCCGGAACGTCGACGTCGTCGATGTCGGCAAACTGCGGCGTCTTGCGCTCATACAGCCGCGCATGTTCGCGACGCAGGATCGTAATCAGCCACGCTTTCGCGGCGCCGGTTTCGCGCAGGTTGTCCAGCGCGCGCCAGGCGCGCAGGAAGGTTTCCTGCGTGAGATCGTGCGCCAGCGCTTCGTCGCCGCACAGCCAGTACGCGTACCTGAACAGATCGCCCGACAGGCTCCGCACCAATGCGTCGAACTGCCGTTGCTTGCCGTTCGCGGGAGAAGACCTGTCGATCGTCATATGGCTTTCAACGCTGATCGTGTTAGCGGATGCGTTCGAGAATTCCTTCGAGCTCATCGACGCTGTGATAGCCGATGACGAGTTGCCCCTTGCCGCCGCGCCCGTGGCGGATGCTGACCTTGGCGGCGAGCTTCTCGGCCAGTTCGCGTTCGAGCGTAGCGATATTGGGGTCCTGCGCGGGCGATTTCTTCCCCGCTTTCGACACCGGCTTTGCGGAAGGGTTTTGTGCCTCGCGCGCGGCGGCTTCGAGTTCGCGCACCGTCCAGCCGTGCGCGACGGCTTTCAGGGCGAGACCGATCGCGAGTTTGGGTTCGAGCGCCGCGAGCGCGCGCGCATGACCCATTTCCAGATCGCCGTCGGCGAGCAGTTTCTTGATCTGCGGCGGCAATTCCTGCAAACGCAGAAGATTCGACACCGCCGCGCGCGAACGTCCGATCGCTTCGGCGACTTTCTCGTGCGTCAGTTTGAATTCGACGATCAGCCGCTGCAGCGCCGCGGCTTCCTCGAGCGCGGAAAGTTCTTCGCGCTGGATATTTTCGATCAACGCCATCGCAATGACGGATTGATCCGGCGCATCGCGCACCAGCGCCTGGATCTGTTTCAGGCCCGCGAGTTGCGATGCGCGCCAGCGCCGTTCGCCGGCAATGATTTCAAATTTCCCGCCGCCGATCGCGCGCACGATGATCGGCTGGATCAACCCTTGCGATCGGATCGATGCGGCGAGTTCCTGCAAGCGCTCGTCGTCCATCGTCTGCCGCGGCTGATATTTGCCGGGCTGGATGAGGGTGACGTCGAGCGAGCGCAATTCATCGGTGTCGGCCGGCGCTTCGGATTCCGGAACGCCGAGTAATGCGTCCAGATCGCGTGCGCCCAAGCCGCGCTTTTTTGCCGCCATTCGCACGTGCTCCTTAATTCAATTGCGCGGGTGCGGGCGCGCGTTCGCGCCTGAGCATCTCGCCGGCAAGTCCGAGATAGGCGATCGCGCCGCGTGATTCGCGATCGTAGAGATTGATCGGCTGGCCGTGGCTCGGCGCTTCGGCCAACCTGATGTTGCGCGGAATGATCGAGCGCAGCAGCTTGTCGCCGAAATGTTTGCTGAGCTGCGCGGAAACATCGTTGGCCAGATTGTTGCGCACGTCGTACATCGTGCGCAGCAGGCCTTCGATTTCGAGTGTCGGATTCAGGCGCTGACGCACGGCCTTGATCGTATCGAGCAGGCTGGTCAAACCTTCGAGCGCGAAGTATTCGCACTGAATCGGAATGAGCACGCTGTGCGCGGCGGTGAGCGCGTTGATCGTGAGCAGATGCAGCGACGGCGGGCAATCGATCAGCACCGTCTGATATGTGTCGCCGAGCTGTGCGATCTGATCTTTCAGACGCGATTCGCGCGCGAGCTTGTCCATCAGCTTCAGCTCGGCCGCGGTCAGATCGCGATTGCCGGGCAGGATGTCGAAGCCGGCCGGCGTCGGCAAAATGGCGCTTTGTATACTTGTTTCATCGAGCAGCACTTCGCAGCCGGTGTATTTCACCGTGCGCTTGTCGACGCCGGATGCCATCGTCGCATTGCCTTGCGGATCGAGGTCGATCAGCAGGATCTTGCGGCGCGTTTCGGCGAGCGCCGCGGCGAGGTTGACCGCTGTCGTCGTCTTGCCGACGCCGCCTTTCTGATTGGCGACGGCGATGATGCGGGTAGTCACGGCTGCACCTTCATGCGGCATGTTCCTGGGCCAGGTTAGCGCGGCGAACGATGACGAGGTGGCGCGCCTTTTCCGTGCCGGGAACGACCAGCGGCACGGCTGAGTCGATGGCGAAATCCGGCGGAACCTCGAGGATTTCCTCTTTGTTCAACAGACCCTTCATCGCGAGCAGGATGCCATCGCGCGCAAGCAGATGGCCGCCGAGTTTCACCATTTCCGCCACGCTCGCGAAGGCGCGTGCGGTGACGGTGTCGAATCGATCCTTTCACGTCTTCGACGCGCGCGTTTTCGACGCGCACATTCGGCAGCGCCAGCACGCGCACCGCTTCGCGAAGGAAGCGTGCTTTTTTGCCGTTGCTGTCGATCAGCACGTAGCTGCGCGCAGGTTCCAGGATTGCCAGCGGAATACCCGGCAAACCTGCGCCGGAACCGATGTCGGCGACCGTTTCGCCACGCACGAAACTCGCGATGGCCAGCGAATCGAGCACATGGCGATCGATCATTTCGCCGACTTCGCGCACGGCGGTGAGGTTGTACGTCGCATTCCAGCGAAACAGCAGTTCGACGTAGTCGAGCAGGGTTTCGATCTGATCCGCAGTCGCCGCCAGGCCGAGTTCGGCCATGCCCGCTTTGAGGCGGGCATATGAGGCGGCGCGATCGGTGGTCGGACTCATGCGGCTTCTCGCAACGCAGCGTCCAAACGCCGCGCGGGGCCGGCAAGTATCCGGCCCCGCGCGGGGAAAATCCAGCGGAATCGAAGACTTCCGAGCGTCGCGCGCGGAAGCGGAAAGCCGCGTCAGCTCTGCGTGAGCTGCACGCGCGTGATCAGCAAACCGCGCTCGCCGAGTTCGCTGTTGAGCTGCATCTTGATGCGGCGGTTGCGCTCGGAGTCGTTCTCTTCGCCGCCATCCACGCAGATGTCGGACACGCGGCGCGACAGCAGTTCCGGCACGGCGTCGATCACTTCATCGGCGCGGCGCGCATCGACCACCTGCACATAGATGTTGCCTTGCAGGGTGTCGCCTCGCGGCGTCGGAACATTGACGGGAACCACGTTGCCGAGCAGACGGATTTTGTGGATCACTTTTTCCACCAGGGGCAGCACGACGTGCAGCCCCGAGCCGACCGTTCGCATATGCCCGCCGATACGGCGCAGCGTGTAGACCTGGCCTTCCGGAATGCGTCGCACAGAGGCGAAAAGCAGGCCGGCAAAGCCGCAGATGAGCAGGAAACTGGTAATCGGGGACATCTTTTATGTGCCTCTTTTCAAGAGGTTATAATGCAAACTTAACTCGTTGTAAAGGTTTGTTTCCCAGATAGCGGATGGGAAACGACTTTAACGAATTCTAAATTATCTGGAACGAACCGTCGCTGAACTACCACACAGTCCATATCGGAACTGCGTCGCGGTTCTTGACCTTCGTGGACCTACTTGGCGGGAAAAAGTGCGCCGAAGTCGATCGAGCGTAGGGGCCGCGGTTCACCCAGGTAGTTACCCTGTGCATATTCCGCGCCGCTCGCGCGCAACGCCTGGAGCGTCGCAAAGCTGTCGACGTGCTCGCCGATGACCTTCATGCGTCATTGATTGCGCCAACTGGGTAATCGAGCCGACCATCTTGCGATCCAGATCGCTGCCGGCCATGCCTTCGACGAAGCTGCCTTCGATTTTCACGAAATCCACCGGCAGGTGACGCAGATGTGTGAACGACGAAAATCCGGTGCCGAAGTCGTCCAGCGCGAATCGGCAGCCCAGTTTCTTGAGTGCCGAGATGAATTTGCGCGCGGTGTGCAGGCTGGTGAGCTCGCTCGTTTCGGTGATCTCGAACACGAGCTGGCGCGCCTGCACGCCTGAACTCTTGATCGCCGCTTCGATCAGCGCGAGCGATTCCGGATCGGCCAGCGTCATGTTCGACAGATTGACGTTGAACGCGATCGGCGCCTTGAGGCTCTTCAATCCCGCCAGATGTTTCACGAGCCGATTGACCACCCACAGATCGACTTTCGGCATCATGCCGACGCGCTCGGCCAGCGGCACGAACACGCTCGGCGATATGAGCTGGCCGTCCTTGCCGACCATGCGGATCAGGATTTCGAACAGATATTCATGTCCGCCGTCGCCGGCGCCGTTCACGCGCCAACCCTGACGCTGCACGACGGCGCTTTCCGTCGTCGGCAATGCGGCCAGCGGAACGATCGGCTGCACGAGGAAGATGAAACGTTCCTGTTCCAGCGCGGTGCGTAAACGATCCGTCCAGCCCGATTCGATTTCGCGCGCGATGCGTGCGTCGTGTTCGCCGACGTAGATTTCGGTCTGATCGCGTCCGCGCTGTTTCGCGCTCTTGCACGCAAGGCGCGCGTGTTCGAGCGCGTATTCGCTCGATGGCGTGTCCTTGCTGACCACCGCCACACCGATTGACGCCGTGCAATGCCGCTGCTGGTTGTGCGCGACGTAGCGGCACGTGTGCATCAATTCGCGAAATCCGTCCGCGACCGGAAACAAGTTCTCGAGCTGCACGCCGGTGAGCAACAAAGCCAGACGATCGCCTTCGATGCGCGCGAGCAGATCGCCATCGCGCAAACGTTTGCTGATCGTCGCTGCGACTTCGATCAACAACTGTTCCGCGCCCGACGGCCCCGCGACATCGATGATGTAGTTGTAGCGATCGATATCGATGTAGAGCACCGTCGCGTAACCACCGTTGTCGCGGCGTTTGTTTAATTCCTGCGTCAGTGCGTGATTGAAATGACGCGCGTTGGCGAGTCCGGTCAGACGATCGTGCGTCAATTCCCAGCGCAGCCGTTCGGCACTCTTGCGCTCGGAAATATCGCGGAACACGACCACCGAACCTTCGCGCCGCTGCGCGATGGCCAGCGGCAATACGGTGCATTCGACCGGAATGCCTTCGCCGGACTTTTTCCAGAACACGGTTTCGTGCGCCGTCAGCGGTTCGCCCTGCGCGTATGCGCGATTGAGCGCCGATTCGCTGGCGTCGATACGTCCGCCGTCATCGGCGGCGTAATGAATGATGTCGTGCGCGAGTTTTCCGACGACATCGCTCTCGTCTTTCACGCCGAGCAATCGCACGCCGGTCGGGTTGATGAACGTGATGACGCCGTTATTGTCGACGCCATACACGCCATCGCCGACGGAACCCAAAATGCCGTCAAGCCGCTGTTTTTCCGCCTCGACCGACTTCTGCGTCGTGATCTGCCGGCTCAGCGTTCGCACGCGGGCGAGGAACAGTTCCTTCGCCTCGTTCTTGAACATGCACTCCATCGCGCCGGCATCGAGACAGCGCTTGATCACGTCTTCGCGATAGCTGCCGGTGATGATCGCCAGCGACGGCGCACCCGGTTTGCCCGACAGACGACGGCACAATTCATCGCCGTTGCCGTCCGGCAAAAAGTAATCGACGATCACCAGATCGAAGCCGCCCTTCGCCGACATATCCACCGCTTCGCGCAACGTGCTCGCGGTGGCGACGGTGAATCCGTTGCGCTCAAGCAGCTGACGATAGGCGAGCCGCACGCTCTGCGAATCGTCCACGAACAAGATGCGGATGCCGGCCGACGGCACCGCCGCGGTTTCGGTCGGCAAAGACGGCGATTCGGCTTTCGGTTCGTTCGCCGCGACCGGCGGTGGCGGCGCCATGGCGCGGATCGCGCCCGGGATGCGGCTGAATTCCGCCCACATGATCAGGTTCGACGGCTGCCGCGCTTCGACGAATTGGGCGAGATCTGCCGATTTCTCGTGAGCCATCATCAGCACCGGCATGGCGCTGCCGGCGCCCTTGAAGAATTCGAGCAGCGCGGAAAATTCACGCGTCATCCGCGCGGGCGCGCCGATCAGTACGAGCCGATAATTCTGGCCGAGCTCGGCCGAGCGCTGCAGATGATCGAGCGCCTCCAGATAATTGGACAATTCGCCGCTGGGCGTGATGTTGGCAGCGCCGAGCGTTCGCTTGAGCAAATGCCCCAGCGTTGCCGATCGCTCGACGACGAGAATCCCCTCCACGTCCCGATTCCTCCGACAGACCTGCGTGCTACCCCTAGGGCGTCACTGCGCCGCGGCTACCAGAGGCAACCGGAGCGATAGCGCGCTGCATCGTGCGGCTCGACCGCACTGCCCGAACCGCGCTCCCCGACGTGTGCGGCATCGCCGCGTGGGTGAGTGCGGGTGTCATCACACCAGTTACGTTAATCGTTTGCAATAGCTGACGTGAAACCATGCAATACGCATTAAAATACACGCACGTTACACGGAGTTTTCCATGGCCTACCCGCACATCCGCATGCGCCGGATGCGACGCGATGCGTTCAGCCGCGCCCTCATGCGCGAAACCAAGCTCGACGCATCGGATCTGATCCTGCCCGTCTTCGTCTGCGAAGGACAAAACACGCGCCAACCGGTGGCATCGATGCCCGGCGTCGAGCGTCTGTCGATCGATCTCATGGTGAAGCTGGCTGGCGACGCGCACGCGCTCGGCATTCCCGCACTGGCGCTGTTCCCATCGACGCCCGACGAGGCGAAATCCGAGGATGCGCGCGAAGCATGGAATGCGGATGGCCTTGTTCAACGCACCGTTCGCGCACTGAAGAAAGCGCACCCGGAGCTCGGCGTCATCACCGATATCGCGCTCGATCCGTTCACCACGCACGGACAGGATGGTCTCATCGACGAATCCGGCTACGTGATGAACGACGCCACCATTGCCGCGCTCGTCAAGCAGGCGCTGTCGCACGCCGACGCGGGTGCCGACATCGTTGCGCCGTCGGACATGATGGACGGCCGCATCGGCGCGATCCGCAAAGCGCTCGAGGAACGCGGCCATATCCACACGCGCATCCTCGCTTACTCGGCGAAATACGCGTCGGCCTTTTATGGACCGTTCCGCGATGCGGTCGGTTCCGGCGCAAAATTGGGAAAAGGCAACAAATATACTTACCAGATGGATCCGGCCAATTCGCTCGAAGCCATCCGCGAAACCGAACTCGATCTGGCCGAAGGCGCGGACATGGTGATGGTGAAACCCGCGCTGCCGTATCTCGACGTGATCCGCAACGTGAAGCAAAAATTCGGCGCGCCGACGTTCGCGTATCAGGTCAGCGGCGAATACGCGATGCTGAAAGCCGCGTTCCAGAACGGCTGGCTCGACGAAAAACAGTGCGTGCTGGAAACGCTCACCTCGATCAAACGCGCGGGCGCCGACGCGATCCTCACCTACTTCGCCATCCAAGCCGCCACGTGGCTGGCGAAGTAAAACGCTTCGCGGTTTTCGGCGATCCGATCGCGCATTCGCTGTCGCCGCGCATCCACGCCGCGTTTTCGAAACAGACGAACATCGCGCTGACGTATACCGCCGTCCACGCGCCGGCCGCGACGTTCGAAGATCAGCTCGCCGAATTCAACCTCGAAGGCGGCGTTGGTGCCAACATCACGCTGCCGCTGAAATCGCACGTCGTGCCGATGTGCGCCGAGCTTTCCGATTTCGCGCGCCGCATCGGCGCGGTGAACACGCTGTCGCGCCGCCTCGACAATCACTGGCGCGGCGACAACACCGATGGTCCCGGACTGATCGAGGATCTGGTCCGCCGTCACGGCGTGAACCTGTACGGCCGGCGCGTGCTCATGCTCGGCGCAGGCGGCGCGGCACGCGCGGCGGCCTTCGCGCTGCTCGACACGGACATCGATTCCCTCGTCATCACCAACCGTACGCCCGAACGCGCCACCGCGCTCGCCGACGCGCTCGCGGATCCCGAACGCGTGATGACCAACACCTTCGCCGATTTCCGCAACGAACACGCTTTCGATGTGGTGATCGACGCCACCTCCGCCGGCCACAGTGGCGGTCGCCACCAACTTCCATCGCATCTCATCTCACCGAAAACCGTTTGCTATCACCTGTCGTACGGCGAAGCCGCGCGCGACTTCCTCGCGTTCGCAAAAAAGGCCGGCGCGACACGCGTGTTCGATGGACTCGGCATGCTCGTCGAACAGGCAGCGGAAGCATTCCAGATTTGGAACGGCGTCCGACCCGAAACCGACGCCGTCTACGCCGAACTGCGTGCCGAAGCGCCGCTCGACGCGACCGATTGAGACGCAATGACGATGGATTGCCGCATCGGCTGTGGCGCGTGTTGTATCGCGCCGTCGATCTCTTCACCGATTCCGGGTATGCCCGATGGCAAGGGCGCCGGCGTGCGCTGCGTTCAACTCGACGACGCCAATCGCTGTCGATTGTTCGGCAAACCCGAACGTCCAGCCGTTTGTTCGCGACTGCGTCCGCATCGTTCGATGTGCGGATATTCGAACGACGAAGCGCTGGCGATCCTCACCGATCTGGAAACCGCTAGCGCACCGCCCTGAGTTTTTCTTCCGACGCCGCGAGATATTCGTTCTTCAATCGCACGTAATGTTGCGCGGAATAATGCAGCTGTTCGATCTGCGTGTCGTTGAGCTTGCGCAGCAATCGCGCGGGATTGCCGACCCACACTTCGCCTTCGCCGACCACTTTGCCGGGACTCACCACCGCACCCGCGCCGATCATCGCGTGCCGGCTGACGCGAGCGCCGTCCAGCACCGTCGCGTGCATGCCGATGAGACAGACGTCTTCGATCGTGCACGCGTGCAGGATCGCGCCGTGTCCGACCGTCACATCCGCCCCGATCAGCAACGGCATCCCGCCGGGCGTGTACGGCCCGTCGTGAGTGACATGCAGCACCGCGTTGTCCTGAATGTTCGTACGCGCGCCGATCACGATGCGGTTCACATCGCCACGCGCGACCGCGAACGGCCACAGCGATACGTCATCGCCGAGTTCGACGTCGCCGATCACCACGGCTGCTTCGTCGACATACACCGCCGCGCCCATCTTCGGCAGGCGATTACGATAGGGTCTGATATTCATGCGCGCATGATAACGCGCGCCCGCAGCCCGTCGGCACTAAACTATCGTCATGGACACGTTTTCGGCAGACGATTTGGCTGCGCAATTGGCGGCGATGCGCGCCGCGCAACGGCGCAGCACGCCGACGTATGCGCAGCGCATGAACGATCTCGCGCGCTTGCGGGCCGTCCTCAAGGCGCACCTGCATCAATTCGCCGATGCGATGAGCGATGACTTCGGCCGCCGTCCGCGACACGAATCGCTGCTCACGGACGGCATGACGGTACTCAACGCCATCGACTACCTGCGCGCGAACCTGCGCCGCTGGATGAAGCCAAAGCGCGGCGCGGCAAGCTGGATGTTCTTTCCGGGCCGAACGGAAATCCGCTGCCAGCCGCTCGGCGTCGTCGGCGTGATCTCGCCGTGGAATTATCCGCTCAACCTCGCGCTCGTTCCGCTCGCGACAGCGATCGCCGCCGGCAATCATGTTCTGCTCAAGCCTTCCGAGCACACACCGCGAACGTCGCGATTGCTGCGCGACGTGCTCGCGAACGTATTTCCGCACGAACGCGTATCGACCATCCTCGGCGGTCCTGATGTCGCCGCTCGCGTCGCCGCGTTGCCGCTCGATCATTTGTTTTTCACCGGATCGACCGCCGTCGGCCGCGAGGTCATGCGCGCCGCCGCGGAAAACCTCACGCCGGTCACGCTCGAACTGGGCGGCAAATCGCCGGTCATCATCGGCGACAATTATCCGATCGCGACCTCCGTCGATCGCATCGCCGCCGGCAAATTCCTCAACGCCGGACAGACGTGCATCGCACCGGACTACGTGCTCGTTCCACGCGCGAAAATGATGGCGTTCGTCGAGGCGATGAAGGACTACGTCGCGCGCCGCTACGGTGCAGTCGCGGACAATCCCGACTTCGCGAGCATCGTCAACGAACGGCATTTCGAACGCCAGCTCGCCTATCTGCGCGAAGCGCGCGCGGCGGGGACGCAGGTCATCGAATTGGCGCCGGGCAATCCGGCGAAACGTGTGCTCGCGCCAACGCTGGTGATCGATCCCGACGAAAATCTCGCTCTCGCCAACGAAGAAATTTTCGGACCGGTCCTGCCGCTGATCGCCATCGATTCGCTCGACGACGCAATCGACTATGTGAATGCGCGTCCGCGTCCGCTCGCGTTGTATTGCTTCGACACGAACGTCGCCAACGTCGAACGCGTCTTGAACGAAACGATCGCCGGCAGCGTCGCCATCAACGACACGGTGATGCAGTTCGCGCAGCTCGAATTGCCATTCGGCGGCGTCGGCGCATCCGGCATCGGCCAGTATCACGGCCCATACGGCTTCCACGCCTTCAGCAAACTCAAACCGGTGTTGTATCAGGCACGCTGGACAACCATGAAATTGATGCGGCCGCCGTATCGGCGCATCGCGGATTTGCTGGTGAGATTCCTGACCCGATGAGCGCAACATCCCGCACATGGCTCAGTCGATTGAATCTTCGACTGCCGATCATCCAGGCACCGATGGCCGGCGTCTCCACGCCCGCGATGGCCGCCGCGGCCTCGAACGCCGGCGCGCTCGGATCGATCGGCGTCGGCGCATCGAAACCCGATCAAGCCGCGCGCATGATCGACGATGCGCGCCGCGGCACCAACGCGCCGTTCAACGTAAACGTGTTCTGCCACCAACCCGCGCGCGCGAAACCTGATGTCGAACGCGCGTGGATCGAACGTCTGTCGCCGCGCTTCGCCGATGTGGGCGCACAACCGCCGCACGCATTGACCGAGATCTACAAAAGCTTCCTCGTCGACGACGAGATGCTCGCGCTGTTTCTCGATCGCAAACCGCCGATCGTCAGTTTCCATTTCGGTGTGCCCGACGCCGCACGCGTGCGCGCACTGCACGATGCGGGCATCGTGTTGTTCGGTTCTGCCACGACGCTCGCCGAAGCGCGCGTGCTCGTGGATGCAGGCATCGATGCGATCGTCGCGCAGGGCTACGAAGCGGGCGGACATCGCGGAGTGTTCGATCCGGATGCGCCCGACGACCAACTCGGCACATTCGCGCTCACACGCATTCTCGTCGACGCGCTCGACGTGCCGATCATCGCCGCCGGCGGCATCATGGACGGCGCGGGAATTGCTGCGGCGCTCACGCTCGGTGCAGTCGCTGCGCAACTCGGCACGGCATTCATCGCCTGCGACGAATCGATCGCCGACAGCGGTTATCGCACCGCGCTTTTCAGCGACGCCGCCCATCACACGACGATGATGCGCGCGATTTCCGGTCGTCCGGCGCGATGCCTGCGCAACCGTTTTACGGACATCGGAAATACCGCGCCGACTTCTGCGATTCCCGAATATCCGATCGCATACGACATCGGCAAATCGTTGCACGCCGCATCGAAGTCGAAAGGCGAATTCGGTTTCGGCGCGCAGTGGGCCGGGCAGGGCGCGCCGCTGTCGCGCGCGATGTCGACGGCATCGCTGATGGCACAACTCGCCGCGGAACTCGAGACGGCGACGGCGCAATCCTAATCACCGCCAGTTGCGCGCATCGCGGCCACAAGGCAGCATCGCCGCACCCCGGCCGACGCGCTACCGCGATGCCCATCCTCGTCGTTGTCTCAATCGCCCTGCAGATCGCTTGCGCCATCCATGTCGTGCGCAGCGGCCGGCAGTTGTACTGGCTCTGGATACTGATGATCGGTTCGTACATCGCCGTCATCGTGTACATCATTGCCGCGGTGATCCCCGATTTGCGCAACGATCCACGCAGCCGCAGCGCGGCGCGGCAGGTGTTGCACACGATCGATCCGGAACGCCGACGTCGCGAGGTGACGCAGCGTCTGGAAATGGCCGACACCGTCGACAATCGCCGCGCGCTCGCCGAAGAATCGCTGCGCATGGGCGATTTCGCGAGCGCGACAGAACTCTACCGATCGATCCTTAAAGGCATGTACGCGACGGACGCGAGTTTCCTGCTCGGCCTCGCGCAATCGCAAGCGGGCGCCGCCGATTTCGCCGCCGCGCGCGAAACGCTCGATCGCCTGTTCGAATCCAATCCGGGTTTCCGTTCCAACGACGCCGAACTGCTGCGCGCGCGCGTCCTGCAGTCGCAAGGCGATATCGACGCGGCGCTCGATAGCTATCGCATCCTATCGACGAGTTACGCGGGCGAAGAAGCGCGCTTCCGCTACGGCGCACTGCTGAAAGAGCGCGGCCGTTTCAGCGAAGCGCGCGAGATATTCGGCGACATGCTCAAGCGCGCGAAAAATGCGCCGCGTTATTACAGGAAAAAAGAAGCGGTCTGGCTCGATTCGGCCAAGCGCGAGTTGGGCAGTCTCGGGCCTGGCGCGTGAGAGCCGCCGTCAGAGTTCGATAAGGCCTTGACGCAGTGCCTCCAGGCAGGTTGCGCGGCGTCCGAACGTCTTCAGCTGCTTTCCGGCCTGCGCGAGATGGAATTCCACTGTGCTCCTGCTGACATGCAGTATTTGACTGATTTCCCACGACGTCTTGCCGACAGCGCACCATTTCAGCACTTCTTTCTGCCGCTTCGTCAGAACCTGCGCGCGAGGTTGCTCAGAAACGTTCTGTCGTGCGACAACCGCAAGCAGCACGTGGGCGAATAGCGTAATCAGGGGAAGCCGCGTGACCATATCCGCCGCGTAGGACGTCTCGCCTGTGGTGACGACGAGAAATCCCCAGTTGAACCGCGGCGCAATCATCGGAATTGTCACGCCCGCCTTCAGTCCGTGTTCGCCTGCTGATCCCAGCAGGTCACGCGCGCTGCGCGCGATGGCCGGCGCAGTGAGCATCACCTTGCCCCGACAGTCCCACGGCGTCGGTATTCCCGATTGCGTGACGTGCCGGATGACCGGATCGTTTGATGCCGCCGAGGCAGTGGACAGTGTCTGATAGCGGCTTCGCCACTCCGCCGGAAAATCGAGAAACGCCGTCGTCGAGGGCAGAGCGATCGGCTGGCTCTTGCGCTGGAATGCGAAGCCGAAATGCTGCAAGCCCACTCGTTTCACGAATTCGCCGATAAGCGGCTGGATGCCAGCCTGATCACTGGCGAGGCTAAGGTTCTGAATGGTCTTCAGCGTCGGGCCATGGCGGGTGAGCAGGCCGTAGACATTTTCGGAAGCGATGGATGACATGTCGGCAGCGAAATCCGTAGCAAAAACGGCGCATCCGCATTCGGATTCCTGCGGCGAGCGAACTTTATCATAGGGAATTTCCATGACACCGCTATACGCCGCACTGCGGCCGGGTATAGCGTGTTCGCTATTGCAGCCGCAATCCGTTGACGGGAAATGCGTCATTTGCAGAGCCGTCATAGACACATTCGGTGGGCTTGGCTCTGCTGTTCGTTTGCACGGCTGGCCGCTAGGCCTCTGGACCTCCCGCGAGAACGGCGGGATCAATGGCCAACGACAGCAGCAAGCGCCGCACCGGATTCCCGGCGAATGCGCGGATTTCCGCATCGCCGCGCTTTCTCAAAGAACGCCGCGCGACATCGAGCCGATGATTTAGAGCCCCGCGGCTCGATTGTTTCTTCCGACAGCGCGCGGCCATCGGTCATCCATCCCAAACCCAACGCGTCGGGTTGGATGACGCCGGCGCACACCACTTGCGCGAGGAACGGATCGTCGATGCCGTCGAGCGTGGACTCGAATCCGGTGGCCTAGATGGTGAGGTCGGCCGTCATGGAATACTCACGCCGTTGCGGCGCTGCCGGTACGTCAGGTGCGGCCGCTCGCCTTCGACGCAGCACACGCGTCCCGCGATCACGGTCGTCCGGCCGGACGAACGTAACGCGCCGATGGCTTCGCCGGGGCGCGGTGGCGCAAAGCGTCCCACAACCAGCGCGCTTGACGCAGGAATCGTCCGCACAGCGTGACATCGAGCTTTCGCCACAATCGGTTTGTCACGCCGCGCAATCCGTCAATCAGCGTGCGTGGATCCACGTCGGATCCGGAAGGTGCTCACGCTGTTCAGCGTGATCCATTCGGCCGATCCGAGCGGCGCGCTTTATGTTCCGTGGTCGCTGGAGACGTTGGTTCGCAGTCTCGTGTTTTCATTCGCAGCGGCGTACGTTGCGCTTGGCGCGGCGATCGCATTGTTGCGAATTACCGCCGGCTCGCGCTCAGGAAACCTAACGTCGGCGTAACGTTGAACGTCAGCGCTCCAGCGACGATCAGGCAGACGCCACCAATCATCAATCCAGCTAACGGCGCGTTGTCGAAGAACCGCTTGAGAATGACGCCCAGCAGACTCGCCGCGAGTATCTGCGGTATCACGATGAACAAATTGAAGATGCCCATGTACGTGCCGATGCGGCATGGCGGAACGCTGTCGGACAGGAGCGCGTACGGCACGCACAGAATCGATGCCCAGGCGAAACCGACGCCGATCATCGAGGCGAGCAGCCAGCGTGGATCGTGGATCACGGCGAACGACAGCAGCCCGAGTCCGCCGAGCACGAGGTTGAGTGCGTGAGCGCCGCGCAAACCGAACGCGCGCATCATCGCGGGCAAGCCGATCGCGACGACCGCGGTGACGGCGTTGTACGCGGCGAATAGAACGCCGGTCCAGTTGGCGCCTTCGTTCCAGGCGTCGGACATCGGCGTCGTTGGCGGCGAAGTCGGATCGCGCCACGGCGGCGGTGGTGTAGGTCCACATGGCGAACAGTCCGAACCATGAAAACAGTTGCACCGGCGCGAGTTGACGCATCGACGCGCGGCATGCCGTGCAGATCGGCGACGAGGCGCGCGATGAGGTCTGGCGTGGCGCGACGTGCGGTCAGAATTTTGGTCAACCCGTAGATCAGCGCGCCAGCGGCAAGCATCGAGATTTGCCAGGCCGCGCCTGCGGCGAGCAATAGCGCGCCCGCAGTCGCTGCAGCTGCCGTCCACAACCATCCGCTGCGTTCCAATGCCTGACGCGACGGTTCGTCGCGTGACGAATCGGTCGGTTCGTCGTCGAATGCTCTGAGTTCCTGCGGCGAATATTCGCGCGTCTTGTAGGCCGTCCACAGCAACGCACCGAACATGGCGACGGCGCCGATATAGAACGAGAGCTTCACCGTTTGCGGAATGCCCGCGCCGGCGACATTCGCCACGCCGAGGCGAGCGAGACACCACGGCAGCACGCTCGCGATCACCGAGCCGACGCTGATGAAAAACGTCTGCACCGCGAAACCCTTCGGCGCGCTGCGCGTGCGGCAGCGCGTCGCCCACCAGCGCGCGGATCGGTCCCATCGCGACGTTGACGGCGCCGTCGAGCAACCACAGTAGCGCGGCGGCGACGAACAGCGTCGGCGCATTCGGCATCGCAACGAGCGCGAGCGCGGCGAGCACGCCGCCGGCGACGAGATAAGGCCGCCGCCGGCCGTATCGGCTCCACGTGCGATCGGAGTAGTGGCCGATCACGGGCTGGATGAGCAAGCCGGTCAGCGGCGCGGCGATCCACAAGGTGGGGATCGCATCGACGTCGGCGCCGAGCGTCTCGAAAATGCGGCTGAGATTGGAATTCTGCAGCGCGAGTCCGAACTGGATGCCGAAGAATCCGAAACACAGATTCCAGATAGTCCGGAAATCCTGTGTCGGTTTATCGGCCATCAGGCGCGTTGACGTCGGCGCGTCTCGGCGCGGCGCGCCGGCGCGGGGCCGGTGGAACTGCGCAATTTCAGTTCGTAGGGAACGTGCACGAGTTCGCCCGCATTCGGATCGCGGATCACAGCGAGCAACTGGTCGGCCGCGATGCGGCCCATGTCGCGGCACGGCTGGCGCACGGTGGTGAGGCTCGGCCACACCTGATGCGCGGTCGGCGTATCGTCGAAACCGATCACGGAAAGATCGCCGGGAATTTTCATGCCGCGTTCGAATGCTTCGTACATCACGCCGCACGCGCTGTCGTCGTTGGCAGCAAAAATCGCGGTCGGAGGATCCGGCAATTCGAGCAGACGCTTCGCGCCGGCGCGGCCGAGTTCGAACGAAAAACCACCTTCGACGACGAGTGATTCGTCGTATTCGATGCCGGCGCGGCGCAGGCCGTCGCGATAACCGCCGAGCCGCCATGCGCGTCCGCCATGCGGCAGCGGTCCGGAGATGTGGCCGATGCGCCGATGTCCGAGCGCGACGACGTGATCGATCATCTGCGCCGCCGCCTTGCGTTCGTCGAGGATCGTGCCGATGCGTTCGTGACCGATGTTGGCGCGCGCGGAAATGGTGGCGTAGCGCGTGCCGAGTTCATCGAGACGGCGCAGCAGTTTCAGATCGTCGGCGAAGGGCGGCACGAGAATGAGACCGTCGAGGCGGTATTGCGCGATGGCGTCTTCCACCGCGTCGATGTGGCCGGCGTGCGCGTATTCGAGCGGACGCAACATCGCGCTGTAGCGCGAACTCTCGCACGCGGCGAGCATGCCGACGATGATCTCCATGATGTAGCTGGAGCCCGCGGCCGGATCGTCGTACACGAGCGAGATCAAATACGAACGGTTGCCGGCCAGACTGCGCGCGGAAGGATTGGGTCGATACTCGAGCGCCTTGGCCGCTTCCTGCACGCGCTGGCGCATGCGTTCGCGCACATTCGGTTCGTTGTTGAACACGCGCGAGACGGTTTTCATGGAGACGCCGGCCATGCGCGCGACGTCTTCGATTCTTGCAGGCATCAGGCAATTTCCGGCGCGGTCAGCCGCGCATTGATAGCGTTGTCATCCTACAATGAATCGGGCTGCCGTTTCGCTCGCGGGCTGGCGTGCGCAGAGGCTTTCGATCAGCGCGCGGTGATCGGGAAGATCGTTGATCGCGTGCGTGGACATGGTGCGGATCATCGCCATCTCGCGCTGCGCGCGTTCCATATGCGGATACGCGTTGCGCATCGGCGCGAGATCGGTGCGGAACTCCATGCCGTACAGAATGTAGTGCCAGCTCGCCGGCAGGAACATTTCGGTATCGGTGACGAAATCGAGCCGATGCGGCGGACGATGGCGCCACATCGCCAGACGATCCTTCAGCGAATCGGGAATGCTGATGGCATCGGTATTGTCGATCCAGAATTGCGAATCGCGGCGCTGGCTGATGCAGTAGTGCAGCTTGATGAAATCGAAGATGCGCTGGAAACGTTCGTCCATCAGCGTGTTGAAACGGCGCGCGGTCTGCGCCATCGATTCGCGCGTCGGGCATCAGATGCGCGATGAGATACGCCGCGATTTCGATCAGGCCGATGCCAGTCGATTCGAGCGGTTCGACGAAACCCGCCGACAATCCGACCGCGACACAATTTCCGATCCATTGCGTCGGACGATGGCCGGCTTCGAATTTCAGAAGACGCGGCGTGAGCGTGTCCGCCGCCGCGCCGATGTAATTGCGCAGGACTTCTTCGGCGCGTGCATCGCTGGTGTGTCGCGTCGAGTAGACATAGCCGACGCCGCGCCGTTCCTGCAGGCCGATGTCCCAGGTCCAGCCCGCTTCGTGCGCGGTGGAGATCGTCGCGGAGGCGAGCGGCGCATCGGCGCGCGCATACGGCACCTGCATGGCGACGGCGCGATCGACGAACAGCACGTCTTTCGCGCTCTTGAATGGCGAGCCGAGCGCTTTGCCGATGAGCGCGGCGCGGAAACCGGTGCAATCGACGAACAAATCCGCTTCGAGCGCGCCTGCTTCGCGCGTGAGCACGCGCGCGATGTTGCCGGACTCGTCGAGTTCGGCCGATTCGACATTCGCGATCACATGCCGCACGCCGAGCGAGCGGCCGTGTTCGGCGAGCACGGCGGCGAACTTCACCGCGTCGAAGTGGTACGCGTAGTTGAGCCGCGCCTGATACGGTTTATCGCCTGCCTTCTTCGGCGCGCGCGCGGCATCGACGACGCGCTTCTGCAACGTCACCGCTTCGGCGAACGGCGTGTCGCCCGCCGCGCCGAGCAGCCAATACGGCAGCAGTTCGGGCGCATCGGCCTGCTGGCTCGGCAGGCTGAACGGATGAAAATAGTGATCGTTGCCGGCGCTGCCTTTTGGCCGCACCCAGTTCATGAAACGGATGCCTTGCTTGAACGTGGCCGTCGCACCGCGCAGGAAAACGGCTTCGTCCAGCCCGATCGCCGCGAGCGTGCCGCGCAGCGAAGGAAACGTGCCCTCGCCCACGCCGAGGATGCCGATGTCGGCCGATTCGACCAATGTGATTTGTATACTTTGCGGCGCTGCCGCATGCAGCGTTTTGGCGAGATAACACGCCGTAAGCCAGCCGGCGGTACCGCCGCCGACGATGAGAATGCTGCGCAGTGTCATGCCGACGTCGCTCCCTCGCGCGCTGCCGCCACTTTGCGGCGGGCGTATTGTGCAGGAACGGCAATCTACGCCGAATTGGCAGCGTTGTCATTTTGCGATTGACAGCGCTGCCAATCTGCAGTATTTCTTGCGCCGCGGTCGTTAACGACGGGGCCACAGAAGCCCGCGGGCGATGCCGCGACAACCGGGAGGGAGACAATGAAATTTCATCATCGCGCGCTTTCGAGCGCGATCGCCGCGGTATTGGCGACCGCTACTGCTTTCGCTGCCGAAGACGGTGGCAATTCCGCCGACGCATCCAGGCCGAACCGCGACACGCAGTCGCTGGATACGGTGAACGTTACCGCCACCAAGCGCGAAACGCCGCTGCAGAAAACGCCGATCGCGGTCACCGCGATCACGCCGGACACGCTGTCGAAAGAACGCGTGATGACGGTCAGCGACATCACGCACCTCGTGCCGAGTTTCGCGGCGACCACCGAAGGCGATCACGACGTCGTCACGCTCACGTTGCGCGGCATCGGCAACGACAGCGCGAAAACCGAATACGCCGATCCGGAAGTCGCGCTGTTCGTCGACGGCATCTACACGCCGCGCGCGGAAGCGGCAGCGAGTCTGCTGCTCGATCTGGAATCGGTCGAAGTGCTGCGTGGTCCGCAAGGAACGTTGTGGGGCCGCAATTCCACCGTGGGCGCGGTCAATTTCCAGACGGCCAAACCGGTGATCGGCGATCAGTCGGGCTACGCGGAAGTCGAAGCGGGCAACTACGGCCATTTCGGCGCGCGCGCCGCGGTGAACGTGCCGCTGAGCGATACGTTCGCGTTGCGCGTCGCCGTTGCGCAGGAACAGCACGACGGCTATGTCGATTATCAGAATCCGAATTCGCAGTTGCCGAGCGTCGCGCAACAGCAGGCGACGTATACGGCCTCCGGCGGAACCGCGCCGTTCAGGCCGATCGATCCGAGCATCTACGTGACGGGCGGACAGAAGTACAACGCGCAGGATCAGTCCGCCGCGCGCGTGAGTGCGTTGTGGACGCCGAATGCGCAATTCACGTGGAATGCGTCGTTCGAATATTTCCGCGATCGCGGCACGCCGGATGCGAACCTCATGCAGGTTCCGCGTTCGGGACAGGATTTCTGGTCGACCCTCGCCGACACCGCGCCGTATCTCGACCGCAATTCATACGCGCTGCGCAGCCGCATGGACTATGCGATCAACGACGGCATCGATGCTGAGCTACATCGCGGGCTTCAGTAAATACAACGGTTCGAGCGATTACGATCAGGACGGCGGCACGCTCGTGCCGACCAGCTTCGCGACGGGCTCGACCTTCCAGGACGATCGCACCAATGCGTCGCATTACCGTAGCAACAGCCACGAACTCGATCTGAAATCCACCGGCGACAACACGCTCGACTGGATTCTCGGTCTGTACTACGCGGCGGAAGACAACTCGATCCGCTTCGACATCCCGATCTTCAACGGCACGCCGCAAGGGACTGTGGCGTGGCAGGGTTCGTTCATCCAGCCGAGGGAAACGGTGGATTCGTACGCCGGTTTCGGCCAGGCGACGTGGCACATCAGCGACAGCATCCGCCTCACCGGCGGCGCGCGCTGGACGCACGATCAGAAAGAAAACGACGGCGGCCGCAACTACGGCTGGGCGTACAACCCCGATGTGCCGCAGGTGCCGATCTCGACCGGCACCATTCCTGGACCCGACACCGGTTTCAGCGTCTAGCGCGCGCAACGACGGCAAGTACGACGCGAGCAAAGTGACGTGGCTCGCGCGCGTCGATGCGGATCTGAGCGACAACGCGCTCATCTACGGCAGCGTCTCGACCGGCTACAAATCCGGCGGCCTGCAGGACGGCGGCGTTCCGTACAAAGCCGAAACGCTGACCAACTACGAAGCCGGCATCAAGCTCTCGTTCCTCGATCATCACCTGACCTGGAACAGCGCCGTCTATCACGAGGACTTCAAGAACTTCCAGCTCGCCGCGCCGATCACGTTCATCGACGGCAGTCATGGTCTCGGATTCTCGAACGTGCAGGGTTCGACGAAGGTCACCGGCATCGAATCGGAAGTCGCCGCGATCCTGAGCGATGCGGATCGCACTCAACTTCGTTTTCTCCGCGATTCCGCAGAAGAAACTCGGCACGCTGTTGTATGCGGGCAGCAACGATTACGGCGGTTTGCCGGCGTGTCCGGCGGCGTCGGGTATCGGCAACTGTCTGGACATCAGCGGCAACGATCTCGCGCACGCGCCGGATTATTCGGCGTCGCTGATCTACGAACACAAGTTCACGCTCGCCAACGGCGGTTTCCTCGCACCGCGTTTCAGCGGGCACTGGGAATCGTCGAGCTGGCTGTCGCCGTTCAATCTCGGCGCGGGCGATCGAGCAGAAATCGTATTTCCGCGGCGATCTGTCGATGCGCTACACGACACCGGGCGGTCGCTGGTGGACGGGCGTGTACGTCGACAACTTCACCGACGTGAAGGTGCGCACCAATGCCGGCCGCACTGCGCTATCCGGCGGCGGCTTCATCTACACCTCGCAATATCTGGCGCCGCGCACGTTCGGCGTGAATTTCGGCATCGATTTCTGATCGCCTCACCGTAGTGTCGGGTCCGTTTTTCTCTTCCCGAGTTGGACCCGACACTTTTTTCTCCGCGCGCACGCGCGGACCTCGACATGGAGAATGGACGATGCAGCGTCGCGAGTTTCTGCGCCTGAGCTGGCAGTGGTTGGCGGGCAGCGAGCGTGCTGGCGCGCGACGCGGCTCGCACGACGCGCTCGCCGGCGATACGTTTCCCGAAAGATTTCCTGTGGGGATCGGCGACGGCGGCGTACCAGGTCGAAGGCGCATGGAACATCGACGGTCGCGGCGAATCGATCTGGGATCGTTTCGCGCACACGCCGGGCAAGATCAAGGACGGCGCCAACGGCGACGTCGCCTGCGACAGTTATCACCGTTACGCCGAAGACATCGCGATCATGCGCAAGCTCGGCATGCGCACGTATCGCTTTTCGATTTCGTGGCCGCGCGTGCAGCCCGGCGGACGCGGCGCGGCGAACGCGAAAGGTCTCGACTACTACAAGCGCGTCACCGATGCGCTGCTCGAAGCGAACATCCGTCCGTTCCCGACGCTGTATCACTGGGATCTGCCGCAGGAACTCGAAGACGCCGGCGGCTGGCCGAACCGCGACACCGCGCAACGCATGGCCGACTACGCGAAGATCGTCGTCGATGCGCTCGGCGATCGCATTCCGCAATGGACGATCTTCAACGAACCGAAGACCTTTACGCACGTCGGCTATTGGGATGGCACGCACGCGCCGGGTCGCAACGGATCCGCTCGCATTCCTGCGCGCGACGCATACGGTCAATCTCGCGCAAGGCATGACGTTCCGCGCGATCAAGGCGATCAATCCGAAACTCGAAGTCGGCGGCGTGTTCGATGTCGCGCCGATGCATCCGGCGACGAACTCGCCCGCCGACAAAGCTGCAGCCGAGCGCTGGTTCCGCTTCCTCAATCTGTGGTTCCTCGATCCCGCGCTGCGCGGAAAATATCCCGACGGCGCGCTGCCGGCGGATCGCCTGCACGAACTGCTCGGCTTCCGCGACGGCGACGAAATCCTGATGCGCGCGCCGCTCGAGTTCATCGGACTTGAACTACTACTCGCCGTGGATCGTGCGCGATCATCCAGCGGGAAACGGCGTTCCCGGACTCAACACGAAAGCCGACTGGGCCGCCGGCCCCGACGAAAAAACCGACAACGGCTGGGATATCGATCCGCCCGGTTTTTACGACATCCTCAAGACGATGTCCGCGCACGTGGGTCCGCTGCCGATCGAGATCACCGAAAACGGCGCGGCCTACAACACCCTTCCCGGTAACGACGGCCACGTGCGCGACGCAGAAACGCATCGTGTGGCTGCGCAAGCATTTGCGCGAGCTTGCGCGCGCGATCCGCGACGGCGTGCCTGTGCGTGCGTATCACTGCTGGAGTCTGCTCGACAATTTCGAGTGGGGCGAAGGCAACTCGCAACGGTTTGGTCTGGTGTATGTGAATTTCGCCGACGGACAGAAACGCATCGTCAAGGATTCCGGCGAGTGGTATGCGCGCGTGATTGCTGCGAATCGTGTGCTTTAGGAAAAGCGCCGAATGTATTGCGGTTTTCCGTAAGCTCTCAGCTGTGCGCGCCAGCTGCGGTTTTGACCCTGCGAATATCGGGCGTTGCAGTAGCGGATGAGGTGGTGGGCCCACCAGGATTCGAACCTGGAACCAAAGGATTATGAGTCCTCTGCTCTAACCGTTGAGCTATAGGCCCGTCGCGTCGCAAATTTTAGCGCACAAACAAAAACGCCCGCATCGCGCGGGCGTTTTGCTGTCGTTGCTGACGTTCCGATTATTCGAGATCGAGGAACGAGCGCAACTGTTCCGACCGGCTCGGATGACGCAGCTTGCGCAGCGCCTTGGCTTCGATCTGGCGGATGCGTTCGCGCGTGACGTCGAACTGCTTGCCGACTTCTTCGAGCGTGTGGTCGGTGTTCATGTCGATGCCGAAGCGCATGCGCAGCACTTTCGCTTCGCGCGGCGTGAGGCCGGCGAGAACGTCGCGCACGGTTTCGGTGAGGCCCGTGCCGGTCGCGGCTTCGACCGGCGATTCGACGTTGGTGTCTTCGATGAAATCGCCGAGATGCGAATCCTCGTCGTCGCCGATCGGGGTTTCCATCGAGATCGGTTCTTTGGCGATCTTGAGCACCTTGCGGATCTTGTCTTCCGGCATTTCCATCTTTTCCGCCAGCTCTTCCGGCGTCGGCTCGCGGCCCATTTCCTGCAGCATCTGGCGCGAGATGCGGTTGAGCTTGTTGATCGTCTCGATCATGTGCACCGGGATGCGGATCGTGCGCGCCTGATCGGCGATCGAGCGCGTGATGGCCTGGCGGATCCACCATGTCGCGTAGGTCGAGAACTTGTAGCCGCGGCGGTATTCGAACTTGTCGACCGCCTTCATCAGGCCGATGTTGCCTTCCTGGATCAGATCGAGGAACTGCAGTCCGCGGTTGGTATACTTTTTCGCAATCGAGATGACCAGGCGCAGGTTCGCCTCGACCATTTCCTTCTTCGCGCGGCGGGCTTTCGCTTCGCCGATCGACATCGCGCGGTTGATTTCCTTGATGTCGGCGAGCGAGAGGTACAGCGTTTTCTCGAGCGCGATCAGCTTTTCCTGCTCGGCGATGATGTCCGACTTGTGCGCGCGGATCGCCGACGCCCACTTCTGCTTCTTGCGGATGATTTCGTCGGCGAACTTCGTGTTGATTTCGTACTGCGTGAACGCTTTCAGGAAATCCTTGCGCGGCATCTTGGCCTGGCGCACGCAGATGTCCATGATCACGCGCTCGTGGCCGCGGATGCCGCCGACGACTTCGCGCAACTTGCGCACGAAGCTGTCGATCATGATCGACGGCAGCTTGAGCTTGAGGAACGCCTCGGCCATCTGTTCGCGGATTTTTTGCGTTTTCTTGTCGCCCGCGCCGGCTTTCTCGGCGGACTTCTGGAACTTGGCGTAGAAGCTGCGCAGTTCGTCCATGCGGCGCGTCACTTCGACCGGATCCGGACCGGTATCGACCGGGATCGGCATCCTCGGCGTCGCCTTCCTTCTCGTCTTCTTTCGACGTCGACGGTTTCGAGCTCGGCTTCCATTTCCTGCTCGGAAATTTCCAGGCCGGGCACTTCGATGTCGAGAAAGCCCGTCAGCACTTCGGACAGGCGCTTCTTGCCTTCGACGTGCTGGTCGTATTCCTCGAGCAGCAACTGGATCGACCACGGGAAATTCGCGAGCGAACTCTGAACCTGGTTGAGGCCTTCCTCGATGCGCTTGGCGATGGCGATTTCGCCTTCGCGCGTGAGCAGCTCGACCGTGCCCATCTCGCGCATGTACATGCGCACGGGATCGGTGGTGCGGCCGACTTCGGCATCGACCGCCGACAGCACGGCGACCGCTTCTTCCGTCGCGGTTTCGTCGTCGACGGTCGCGACCGGGGTTTCCGGCAGCATCGTCTCGGTATCGGGCGCGACTTCATGCACCTCGATGCCCATGTCGTTGATCATGCCGATGATGTCTTCGATCTGCTCCGGATCGACGATGTCGTCGGGCAGGTGATCGTTGACTTCGGCGTACGTGAGGTAGCCCTGTTCTTTGCCCTTGATGATCAGGGTCTTGATTTCGGACTGTTGTTGCTGCGTGGCTTGGTCGATGGCCATGGGTTCTTTACGGCAAAAGGAGGAAACGGGAGAAAAGACTTTTAATTATAGAAACGATGTCAAGGAAGCCGGTTTTTCAAAACGGACAATGACTTAAGCTCAAGGCGCTTCAAGCCAGAATGTCACCGGTCCGTCGTTGACGAGACTGACTTCCATATGGGCACCGAATCGACCGATTTCCACTGTCGAATGGCGATTTTTCGCCAATTCGACCAGCGCGATCGAACCATTTGCGCCCATCTTCGGGCGATGCGGCCGACGTGAAAGCTCGGCCGCATGCCCTTTGCGGTATCCGCCGCCAGCGTGAATTGCGAGACCAGCAACAGCCCGCCGTTCACATCGGCCAGCGATATGTTCATCTTGCCCGCGTCGTCCGCAGAACACGCGATAGCCGAGCAGGCGTTCGACCATGCGCTGCGCCTGCGGTTCGCCGTCGCCCGGCTGCACCGCCACCAGCGCGAGCAGGCCCGGGACCGATCCTGCCGACCGTCTCGCCCGCCACGTCGACCTGAGCGCGGGTGACGCGCTGGATCAGGGCGATCATGACGTGCGGCCATTTCGATGCATCGTCAACTTCTTTAGTAACGCGATTCGAGGACCAAACCAGACAGTGACCTTAGACCTATACGGCACGACGGGCCCGGACATGTCACTGCATGAACCAGCCGTGGCTGACGACGATCGACTGGCCGGTCAGCGCATTCGATTCGAAGCCGGCGAAAAACAGCGCGCAGGCCGCGACATCGTCGACGGTCGTGAATTCGCCGTCGACCGTGTCCTTGAGCATGATCTTCTTGACGACGTCGTCCTCGGAAATGCCGAAGTTCCTTGGCTTGTTCCGGAATCTGTTTTTCGACCAGCGGCGTGCGCACGAAACCCGGGACAGATCACATTCGCGCGCACGTTGTGCGCCGCGCCTTCTTTGGCGACGACTTTGGCCAGGCCGATCAGCGCGTGTTTCGCCGCGACATATGGCGCTTTGAGCTTCGACGCTTCCTTGGAATGCACCGAACCCATGTAGATGATCGAGCCGCCGCTTGCCCGCCGCGTACATGCGCTTGAGGCACGCGCGCGTGGTGAGGAATGCGCCGTCGAGATGGATCGCCATCAGCTTCTTCCAGTCGGCGTAGCTGAAATTTTCGATCGGATTGACGATCTGGATGCCCGCGTTGGAGACGAGGATGTCGACGCTGCCGAGATCCTTCACCGCATTTTCGACGCCCGCTTCGACCGCGTCTTCGTCGGTCACGTCCATCGACGATGGCGGTCGCTTTCACGCCGCGCTTGCGGATCGCTTCGGCGGCGGCGTTCGCGCGCATCCTGGTTGATATCGGCGATGGCGACATGCGCGCCGTTGTCGCGCGTAGACCTCCGCGATGCGCTTGCCGATGCCGCTGGCCGCGCCGGTGACGAGCGCTACCTTGATTGCTGATGCTCATTAGGATGTCTCCTTTTACATTTGTATACTTTGCGAATGCGCCGATGTCGTGCCGCTACCGCGGTACGCGATGCGATCACTCGCTCGACGGCGGTACTCTTCACATCGACGCCGAGATCGCGCAGCTTGCGATACAGATGCGTGCGTTCCATGCCGACGGCCTTGGCCAGTTTGCCGACGCTGCCGCCGGCGTTCTGCAGCTGACGCAGCAGATACGCGCGCTCGAATTGCTCGCGCGCTTCGCGCAAGCGGCAGATTGAAATCGATGCCGCCGGTTTCGGCACCGGCTGCGGCGCGGCCGGCTCGACGCCGAGCGCGGCTTCGACTTCGCTCAAATCGACATCCGGCGCGTTGCCCATGACCAGCAGGCGCTGCACGAGATTGCGCAACTCGCGCACGTTGCCCGGCCAGCCATAATTGCGCAGACGGTTCTGCACGGCGACCGAAAAATGGCGATAGGGAAGCTTGTCGCGGTTGGCGAAAAATTCGGCGTACAGCCGCAGCAGTTCGGGCACGTCTTCGCTGCGATCGCGCAGCGGCGGCACGTCCAGCGGCACGACGTTGAGCAGGTAATAAAGTTCTTCGCGGAACTGGCCGGCGCGCACCAGCGCATCGAGATTCTGCGCCGTCGCTGCGATCACGCGCAGATCGAGCGCAGCCGGCCCGCGTCCGCCGCTGCGCATCAGCGAGCGGCGTTGCAGCACACTGAACAGCCGTTGCTGTATTTCCGCGTCGAGTTCGGCGACTTCGTCGAGAAACAGCGTGCCGCCGTTGGCCTGTTCGAGCAGACCGTGTTGCACGCCGTCGCGATTTTCGGCGCCGAACAGTGCGGCGACGAGATGCTCGCGCGGAATTGTCGCCGGCGCGACGGTGACGAACGGTCCATCGCGGCGCGCGTCCGTGTTCGTGCAGCCAGCGCGCGATCGATTCCTTGCCGGTGCCGCGCTCGCCGTGGATAAGCACGGACGGTATCGTGCTGCGCGAGTTTTTCCATCTGCGCGCGCAGCGCGAGCATCGCCTTGCTGCTGCCGATCGGTTCCAGCGGAAGCGCGAGATTTTGCGCAGGCCTTCGTTCTCGCGGCGCAGCCGGTTGGCTTCGCGCGCGCGCGCGATCGTCAGCAGCAACTTCGCGAGCGAAATGGGTTTTTCGATGAAATCGTAGGCGCCCAGCCGCGTCGCCTCGACCGCGGTTTCGACCGTGCCGTGTCCCGACATCATGATCACCGGACATGCGGCCAGTGCGCCGCCCTCGGCCCATTCGCGCAAGAGGCTGATGCCGTCGGTGCCCGGCATCCAGATATCGAGCAGCGCGACGTCGGGCTGCTCGCGCAGGCGCACGTCGCGCGCTTCGGCGGCATCGGCGGCGAGCAGCGACCGCATAGCCCTCGTCCTGAAGGATTTCCTTCACCGTGGTGCGGATATCGGGCTCGTCATCGACCACCAGAACCGTCGTGCTGGCCATGCCGCCACCGTTGCGAAAAAACAACGGCTAAGCATAACCCAACCGGGACGGATGGGAATGGAGCCTGAGCGGCGGCGCGTCAGCCGCTTTTCAGCAGCGCTTCGGCGCGTTTCAGCACGGCTTTGGCAAATTCCTCGCCCTTGGCCTTGCCGACCACTTTCAGATAGTCGGGGAATATGCCGCGCAACTCCTCCGCCGTGTAGCAGTGTTCGAGCTTCAGCGTGAAGCGAAAGCCGGCAAACATGCCGAGCGAAGCCACGGCGGTTTCGTTGAGCAATTGCTTGACCTGCTGCGTCGCCGGCACGACGGAGTCGTTGTTCGCCGCAGGCTCCGCAAGCGCAGGCCCGCTGCCGCCTTGCACGGCGACCAGGCCCATGCCGATCAGTTCATCCAGGATCGCGCGCACATCGCCGAGCGAATGCATGCTCTGCGCGAGCTGAGCGACCGTTTCGGCGCCATGCACCATGATCAGCAGCGAACGCACTTTCGGCTGCAGCTTGCGCTGCTTCGCGCCGATTTCCTGCAGGCCCGCGGCCGTTTTCACGAGAACATCGGTGTCGCGCATCGCCATCCCTCCCCATCGATGCAGAAATGTTGGTATACCGCAAATCGGCGAGAAAATCCGGAACTTGAGCCCGTTCGGCTACCCTAACGCGATGACGACGCGCCACACAACTGCGCGCGACCGCCGATCTCGGCCTGCATCATCACGCTGGACGAAGCCGACCGTATCGAAGATTGCATCCGATCACTGGCGTTTTGCGACGAAATCCTGATCGTCGATTCCGGTTCGAAAGACGGCACGGTGGAGCGCGCCGTCGCACTCGGCGCGACGGTCGTCGCGCATCCGTTCGAGGGATATCGCAAGCAGAAGGATTTCGCCGTGCGCACGGCGAAGCACGATTGGGTGCTGTGTCTGGATGCCGACGAGCGCGTCACCGCGGAATTACGCGAGGCGATCGCGGGTGCGGATTTCGCAGCCGCCGGGTATCGATTCGCTCGGGCGACGGAATATTTCGGAGCGTTTCTGCGCCACGGCAACGCGTATCCGGATCGCGTGCTGCGCCTGTTCGATCGGCGCCGCGGTGGCTGGCGCGGCGATCGCGAGATTCACGAGCATGTCGATGTCGATGGTGCTGTCGTTACGCTGGCGGGCGATCTCGAGCATCGGGCGTATCGGTCGCTGAGCGATCAGCTCAATCGGCTGCAGAAGTATGCGCGGTTGATGGCGCTCGATATGCATCGGCGTGGGCGGCGCGCCAGTTTGCTCAATCTTGTGTTGAATCCGTTTTGGCGATTCTTTCGTGGGTTTGTTTTGCGGGCGGGATTTCTGGATGGATGGCGGGGGCTGGTTTATGCGTGGGTCGAGGCGAATTACACGCGGCAGAAGTTTGTGATGTTGTGGGTGGTGGGGAGGGGGTTTTTGCCCTGAGTTTGGGTTGGCTGGTTTGCATGAGGCAGAGCTTCCGCTCTTTGAGCGAGTTACTTTCTTTGCTGGTGCAAAGAAAGTAACCAAAGAAAGCACCTTTCAATCTGAGCATTGCACGGTTAGACCCACACTTTATCGGCTGTGTCGCATCCTCTCCCGTATTTGCGGTGTCTGACGAGAACCTCACGCGACCAACACGTGGGTTGGCGCCTTAGAGAGCAAAGAGCATTTACCTTGCTTTTGCTTCGTAGGCCTCACCGCCTTTGGCTTTGTGCAGTCGAAAGTTTCAAGACTCTCTATACCAGTTACGCGCAGTAGCAGAACGACGGTGATCGCGCGCAGGAAGCGCGCGGTCCGCGGCGAGCATCAGGGATGTGCTCTCCGCGGACAGCGTCCACTGGGAGAAAAAAAGGTGTTTCTTGGTTACTTCTTTGCACCAGCAAAGAAGTGACCCGCGATATTCAATCGCGGAAGCTCTTTTCCTAAGGACTCAATTCCCCTCACGAGGCAATCTCAGCGTGAACTGCGCGCCGCCCCCGACACGCCCCTCCGCCCGGATACCGCCTCCGTGCTCCTCCGCAATCTTCTTCGCAACCGCAAGCCCAAGCCCGGTCCCCTTCGCCTTACTGGTCGTATACGGCTCATACCACCGCTCATCAAACCCTTCCGGCAACCCCGGCCCATTGTCGGCAACAGTGAGCTCGATCCACTTCTGCGCATTGTCCACAATGTCACATGTGGACACTTCAATGTGCGGCTTGCGCGAATCGCCGATCGCCTCGATCGCGTTCTTGATCAGATTGTGCAGCAAGCTGGCGCATGCGCCCGGCATCGACGCGCACCACCGGATCGGCCGCGACAAAGCGCCGCACAAGCTGGATGCGCTGATCGTTCTCGTACAGGTCGAGCACTTCGCCGACCAGCGCGTGCAGCGATGTCGGTCTCGCGTCGATCTGCGGCGGGCGGGCGTAATCGCCGAACGAATTGACCATCGCCTTCAGCGCCTCGACCTGGCTGATGATGGTGTGCGTGGCGCGATCGAGGATTTCGGCTTCCTCCGGCGCGAGCCGTCCGGTGAAACGGCGGCGCAAACGCTCGGCAGCGAGCTGGATCGGGGTCAGCGGATTCTTCACTTCGTGCGCGAGACGCCGCGCGACTTCGGCCCACGCCGCATCGCGTTGCGCGCGGTTGAGCAACGTCAGATCGTCGATGACCACGACGACACCGGTTTCGCTGCCCGGCATTTGTCCGAGTTCCGCGCCGCGCAGCGTGAGCGCGATGCGTTCGCTGCGCTCGATCACGACTTCTTCGCGCCATTCGAGCACGCCTTCGCGCACGTGCTTGAGCACCGGATCGATCAGCGGCGCCAGCGCCGGATACTGTTGCCGCACCACGCTTAAGTGCTGTCCCAGGAAACGCGACAACGGCGCGTCGAGGATTTGTTCGGCGGCGTGATTGGCCGTGCGCAGCACGCCGTTGCGATCGAGTCCCAGCACGCCCGCTGACAGACGTTCGAGCAGCGCTTTCAGATACGCGCGCTGGTTTTCGGTTTCCTCGCCGCTGATGCGCACGCGCGAACTGGCCAGTTCGAGTTCGCGCTGCATCTGGTCGAACGAGGTGAGCAGGAAGCCGAGTTCGTCGTCGCCGCGGACGGGCAGCGGCGTGTCGTAACGTCCCGCGCCGACGGCTTTCGTTGCTGTTGCGAGCCGTGCGATCGGCGCCGTCACGCGTCGCGCGGTCCCGAATGCGGCGACGACGGCAAACAACGCCGACAGCAACAGCACGAACGTCAATACGATGTTGAAGGTGAGCTTCAACGAGCCGCGCAGGTATTTCAGCCGCTGGAAATCGAAGCTCGCCTGTTCGATGCCGCTGGTCAGCGGCTGGATCGCGCTCGGCACCGGATACAGCGCCTGCAGCAGGTGTTGTCCGCCGGGCGCGCTGGTGTTGAGCGGCAGCACGATGCGCAGGATCAGTCGCGAGCCGATCGGTTCGGCCGCGGCGTAACGGCCGCCGTTGCGGACTTGCAGCAGCGTCGCCGAATCCGGAAACGCGGGCGTCAGCAGTTGCGGATCCGAGCTTGTCGTCGCGATGACGCCCTGGTTGGCGTCGAACACCGATATCTGCAACGCCTCGTGCGCGTCGATGAAATGATCCAGACGCGTCTGCACGTCGCCGTCGGCGACGCCGGCGAGTTCAGTCGCGAGTTCGCCGCATGCAACCTGCGCCGTGTTCAAGCGTTCGCTGAGATAGACGCGGCCGATTTCCAGCGCGTCGTCCATCGCCGCTTCCATGCGCACGTTGAACCAGGTGTCGACGGTCGCATCGAGGAAATTCAGCGCGAAGCCGTACACCACGAACACCGGCGGCAACGCGAGGAAGATCAGCATGACGAGCAGGCGCCGCGTCAGCCGCGCGCCGGGCGTTCGCGCGCGCAAGTCGGCGCGCAACTTCAGCAGACGTTGTCCGATGGCGACGATCAGTGCAAGCAATGCGAGCACCGATGCGGTAAGTATCCACGGATACCACGCGCTCAGGCGGTCGTATCCGCTGGCGGCATCGTTGGCCAGCAGAAGTACGGCGGCGAGCAGCACCAGCGCGGCGAGCGCGGGCACGACGCGGCGCGCTAGGCGCGTCAATTGATCGCCGTGGGCCATGTGTATGCTCGCTGCTCAGCCACCACGCCGGTCGCACCAGCGACGACACGCGCAGCACGCCGGGCAACGTCTGGCGATCGATGGCGACGTCGAGGCGGTAGCGATCCGCATCGGCCGTGTTCCACGTCGATAACGGGATGCGGATGTCTTCGAACGCGGCGAGCGCCGAGGCGCGCGCAGGAAATCCGCGCGATTCGTGCCGGTCCAGATCGAGCAGCTGGTAATAGCGGCTGAGCGGGAAATAGCGCAGCTGGATGTGGCCGGCGCTGTTCGTCGGTGTTGACGTGCAATGCCGAACGCGAGCGGTTTCTGCGCCTTCAGCTGTAAACACGAAATCCAGCGGGATGCCGTGGTCGAGCGCGTCGAGCAGGTTGTCGTCGGGCCGCCAGTCGAGCCGCGCGATCAGATCGCTGCCGGCGACCGATCGCGGACGCGATCGACAGCGCAGCCGGCCCGGCGCGCGCACGCCGCGAGCGCCAGGACGCAAATGCAACTAAGTATACTTTTCCACGATTGCATAAAAGAATCCGTCCATGCCGGACTCCCCCGGCAGGTTTTGCATTCCGCTTCCGGACGGGTGCCAGCGCAGCGGCAACGGCAGCGCGCTGGCATCGGCGTGCCGGGTCAGGAATGCATCGATCTGCTGCGCGTTCTCTGCCGCGAGGATCGAACATGTCGCATAGACTAAGCGTCCGCCGGGTTTGAGCAAAGGCCACAGCGCATCGAGGATGCGCGTTTGCGTCGGCGGCGAGCGCGGCGATGTCGCTGGCGCGGCGGTGCAGTTTGATGTCGGGCTGGCGGCGGATGATGCCGGTGGCCGAGCACGGCGCATCGAGCAGGATGCGGTCGAAGGCGACGCCGTCCCACCATTGCGATGGTGCCGGCTGCATCGCCCGCGACGAGTTCGGCGCGAAGGCCGAGCCGGTCGAGATTTTCGCGCACGCGCGTGCAGCCGCGCGCGCATCGGTATCCAGCGCGGTCACGCGCGCATCGGCACGTTCGAGCAGATGCGCCGTCTTGCCGCCGGGTGCGGCGCAGGCGTCGAGCATGCGTTCGCCATTCTGCGGATCGGTCAGCGTCGGCGGCGAATTGCGCGGCGCCGTCCTGCACGGAAAACATGTCCGTCGGCGAAGCCGGGCAGTTGGGTTACATCGCGGCTTTCGCTGCAGAACGATCGCATCGGCGAGCACGTCGGACGTTTCGCAAGCGACGCCGGCGTCGCGCAGACGTTGCAGCAACGCATCGCGCGTGCGTGCGCCGTGCATTGGCGCGAAGCCACAGCGGCGCTTCGACGTTGTTGGCAGCGGCGATGTCATCCGAACGATCGGCGTAGTCGGCGCGAAACGCATCGAGCAGCCAGCCGGATGCGCGGTGCGCGTGACGGCATCGGCATCGAGCGATGCGCAAACGCGTCTCGCGTTCGCGCAACCAGCGGCGCAGCAATGCGTTGGCGAATCCGGCGAATTTCGGTTTGCGCAGCACGCGCGTGGCATCGACGGTGGCGGCGACGGCGGCGTAGTCGGGCAGTTGCAGGATTTCGAGCTGCACGAGTCCGAGCACGAGCAACGCTTTGATTTCGTGCATCGCGGATGCGGCGTTCGAGCCATGTCGTCGACCGCCGCGTCGAAACGCAGCCACCAGCGCGAACTTTCGTTGAGCAGCGCGGAAAGCAGGGCGCGATCGCGCGCATCGGCGATCGATGGCGCGGCTTCGCGAAAACGCGACGCGCCGCGATTGCCCGGCGCACGATTCGCGCCAGCGCCTGCGCGGCGCGGGCTCGCAGGGCGGCGCCGGGATTCACGGTGCGCTTACTTTTGAGATTCAGTGCCGGGCGCGCATTGAGAAAATCGGCGGCCGATATGCGGCGTCCGCCGGCGCGCTGCAGTTCGCGGATGCGCAGCACGCCGTCGCCGGTGGCGATATCGATGCCGGATTTGTTGGCGCCGACGACTGGTGCCCGGTGTCGCATCGATATGTCGGCAATGCCGTCGCGGACCAGATGCGCCAGCGTTCACCCGCGACATCGCCTTCCGCGACCGGCCACGGATCGAACGCGCGGACTTTGCGTTCGATCGATATGGCGTCGTGCGGACCAATCGATGCGCGCTTCGGCCTTGTCGAGCTTGTGCGCGTAGGTGACGCCTTCCGGCGATTGCGGTCGCGGCGTCAGCGGATCGCCGATCCAGCAACCGCTGCAAGGCGTTGCGCAGCGATTCCGCGCCGAGCGCGGCGAGTTTGTCGTGCAGCGATGCCGCCGGTTTCGTCGGCCGCGATGTCGAGCGCGCGTCGCAGCAGCACGGGGCCGGTATCGAGGCCCGCTTCCATCTGCATCACGCAGACGCCGGTTTCGCTTATCGCCGGCGAGGATCGCGCGCTGGATCGGCGCCGCGCCGCGCCAGCGCGGCAGCAGCGACGCATGCACGTTCCAGCAGCCGTGACGCGGCATCGCGAGCACCTTGCGCGGCAGGATCAATCCGTACGCGACGACGATGAACAGGTCGAGCGCGAGATCGCGCGACGTCTGCTGCGCGTCGGCGTTTTTCAGCGATTCGGGTTGCTCGACGCGATAGCCGGATTCGAGCGCGGCCTGCTTGACCGGACTCGGCGCCAGCTGCCGGCCTCGCCCGGCCGGCCGATCCGGCTGCGTGTAGACCGCGACGATCTCGACGCCGTCCATCGCGCACGCGCGCAAATGCGGCACGGCGAAATCGGGCGTTCCCGCGAACGCCACGCGCAAGTGGCGCTGGCGGCGTTCAAGCGGCCGACGCGGCGCGGCGCTGCTTGTCGAGCTTCTTGCGCACCAGTCTCGCGCTTGAGCGGCGAGAGGTAGTCGACGAAAAGTTTGCCGATGAGGTGATCCATTTCGTGCTGGATGCACACGGCGAGCAGGCCGTCGGCCTCGAATTTGAGCGGTTTGCCGTGGCGATCGAGCGCTTCGACCGTGATCCGGTCGGCGCGTTCGACATCGGCGAAAATGCCGGGCACCGACAGACAGCCTTCCTGGTAAACCTGCGCGCCTTCGTGCGCGGTGATCACCGGATTGATCAGCACCAGCGGCTGGTTTTTCTCGTCGGAAACGTCGAGCACGAGCAGCTGCTTGTGCACGTTCACCTGCGTCGCGGCGAGGCCGATGCCGGGCGCGGCGTACATCGTCGCGAACATGTCGTCGATCAGAGTCGAGCAGCGTCTGATCGAACACGGTGACGGGTTGCGCCTTGGTGCGCAGGCGCGGATCGGGGAATTCGAGGATTGCCAGCATAGACCTGAAATATGTGCGGAGAAGACGGCGTCTCAAGCGCCGCTTCTGGGCGCGAAAAGTCTACGCCGATTCGGCACTTGGCGCGACATTGCTGCCGGATTTGTGCGCCAGTCGCCAGAATTGCACGACGCTTTCGTTTGCGCCGGTAAAAAATTCGTATACACTCGCGGAAGCCCTTGGGGAATCAGGTAATTGGCAGCCATGCTTAAAAAACTACCTGCAGTTTTTGCCGGACTGCTGCTCACGCTCACGTGTTATGCAGCGGCGGTGCAATTGGCGGACAACCATCCCGACACCTACGTCGTTCAGCCGAGGCGACACGCTGTGGGGAATCTCGAACAAATTCCTGCGCAATCCCTGGGAATGGCCTGAAGTCTGGCAAGCCAACACGCAGATTCCGAATCCGCATCTGATCTATCCGGGCCAGGTCCTGAATCTCGCCTACGTCAACGGCCGTCCGCGCGTCATGAACGGCGGGTTCGGCCCGCACGTGCGCGCCGAACCGCTCGACGAAGCGATCAAGCCGATGCCGCTGTCGGCGATCGAGGATTTCCTCAAGAAGCCGCGCATGGTCGGCGAAGACGAATTCCGCAGCGCGCCGCACGTGCGTCGGCGATCGAAGATCACCACATCAACGGCACGCCGGGACAGCTCATCTACGTGCGCGGCTTGAGCGCGCCGGAAGGTACGCAGTTGGTGCTGGCGCGTCCGATCGGCCGTTATTACGAAGTCACCCAATTCCGACGGCGCGCCGTCGCATATCTACCGCGAAGCGCTGGACGATCGCGACAACCGGCCGAGCATGCTCTGGCACACCGGCCCGAATCATTTCACGCTGCACGGCGACGTGCGTTTCCTCGGCTACGAAATGATGCAGTACGGCACCGTGCAGGTGACCAAGTCCGGCGATCCGGCCTCGACGCTCGCGCTGGCCTCGGATGTCGAAATCCGCAAGGGCGATCTGCTGTTCCCGCTCGATCCGCATGCACTTCGATTTCCAGTATTTGCCGCACCCGCCCGCGCACGTTCCGGCCGGAAATGCGCGTGATCGCGTTCACCGACGCGCTCAACGCGGTGGGCCGCCTGCAGAGTCGGTGGCGCTCTCGCACGGCGCGGCCGATGGCGTCGAGAACGGCCAGGTCTATTCGATCTTCAGCCCGGGCGACACCGTCGAGGACAACACCGACTATCCGGAATTCAGCTCCAAGAATTTCTTCCATCCGCAGGACAAGCGAAGGTGCAGCTGCCGGAAGAGTATGTCGGTCACGTGATGGTCTTCCGCACGTTCGACCGCGTCAGTTACGGACTGATCATGGACGGCATCCGCCCAGTACACCTCAGCGACCATCTTTACGAGCCCGATCACGCTAGAATAAAACCGGCAATATCGGCGACAATCAATGCGGGGAGAGGCGAACGGCGCGAGGCAACTCGCGCCGTTTGTATTTTTCACGCCCGAAACGGACTTCGAGGACGATGCCTCTCACCCATCCCGTCGCGCAGGCGCGCGCCTGGCTGACGCTGCTGCGCGCGCCCGGACTCGGCGCCGTCCGGCATCCGCAAGCTCATCGCCGAACATCGATCGCCGGAAGCGGCCGTCGACGCCGCCAGGCGCGACGCAGACGAAGAAGCGCGCGCATGGCTGCGCTCACCCGACGCCGCCGTGCTCGCCAACGACCTGGCCTGGCTGGACGCTCCGCGCCATCATCTGGTCACCTTGTGCGACGACGATTACCCGATCGCTGCTGCGCAACGGCCAGAATCCGCCGGCCGTGTTGTTCGTCGTCGGCGAACCGACCGCGCTGTGGTCGCCGCAGATCGCGATCGTCGGCGCGCGCCGCGCGACCGCGGGCGGGCTCGATAACGCCAAGGCGTTCGCGCGCACGTTCGCGCAGCGCGGCAACACGGTGACGAGCGGCCTGGCCGAAGGCATCGACGGCGCCGCGCATCCGGTGCGCTCGAGGCGGGCGGCCGACGATCGCGGTGATGGGTACCGGGTCCGGATATCGTGTACCCGCGACGACACGCCGCGCTCGCCGCGCGCATCGTCGAGAACGGCGCTCTGGTCAGCGAATTCCCGCCCGGCACGGTCGGCAAACCGGAACATTTCCCGCGCCGCAACCGCATCATCGCGGCGCTGAGTCTGGGTACGCTGGTGGTCGAGGCGAGCCTGAAATCCGGCTCGCTGATCACCGCGCGGCTCGCCAACGAGCAGGGCCGCGACGTGTTCGCCCTGCCGGGTTCGATCCACAAGCCAGATGTCGCGCGGATGCCATAAACTCATCCGCGACGGCGCGAAGCTGGTCGAAAGCGCCGACGAAGTGCTCGAAGAACTTCACGCGACCGGCGCGTTGCTGGCGGACGCCTTGCGCACGCGCTTGACGACGCACGCGCCGTCCTCATCTCAACCCGCCATCTGTGCGCGACGACGACCCCGAATACGCCACCCTTCTCGCCGCCCTCGATGCGCAGCCGGCCGCGCTCGACGAACTGGCCGAACGGACGCGACTTTCGGCCGCCGCGCTGTCGTCGATGTTGCTGGTGCTCGAACTCGATGGTGTGGTCGTCGCCGAATCGGGGCGCTACGCACGTCGCTGAAATCGCGGGAGATTCCTCACGCGCTTGACAGCCCCGCCGGCTCTGTGACCACACTGAAAAAAGGAGGCGGTATAACCTCGCATCCGTAAACCGGCGAAAAAACGATCGTCAAAACAGCCGGCACGATGCGCAACGATGGACCTGACCTATGGCTAAGAATCTACTCATCGTCGAGTCGCCCGCCAAGGCGAAGACGATCAACAAATACCTCGGCAAGGATTTCCATGTCCTCGCCTCATACGGGCACGTGCGCGATCTGCGGCCGAAGGAAGGCGCGGTCGATCCCGACGACAACTTCACGATGGCCTACGAGGTGATCGAAAAGAACGAGAAGCACGTCGACGCGATCGCCAAAGCCGCCGAGAAAGCCGAATCGCTGTATCTGGCGACCGACTTGGATCGCGAAGGCGAGGCGATTTCGTGGCACATCGCCGAGATCCTGCGCGAGCGCAATCTGCTCGAAGGGCAAGCAGGTGCATCGCGTGGTGTTCTCGGAAATCACGCCGCACGCGATCCTGGAAGCGGTGGCCAATCCGCGCGAGCTGTCGCTCGATCTGGTGAACGCGCAGCAGGCGCGCCGCGCGCTCGACTATCTCGTCGGCTTCAACCTGTCGCCGGTGCTGTGGCGCAAGGTGCAGCGCGGACTTTCCGCGGGCCGCGTGCAGTCGCCCGCGCTGCGCATGATCGTCGAGCGCGAAGAAGAAATCGAAGCGTTCAAGCCGCGCGAATACTGGACGCATCGAAGCCGACTGCGCGCATCCGGATCTGCGCTTCTCCGCGCGCCTGTTGCGCCTGCGCGGCAAGAAATTCGAGCAGTTCGATCTCACCAACGCGAAAGATGCGCACGCCGCGCGCGATGCGATCATGAAGTCCGCGCAGGGCCGCCTCGTCGTCAGCGAGGTGCAGTCGAAAGAGCGCAAGCGCCGTCCGTCGCCGCCGTTCACCACGTCGACGTTGCAACAGGAAGCCGCGCGCAAACTCGGCTTCTCGACCAGCCGCACCATGCGCATCGCGCAGGGTCTGTACGAAGGCGTCACCATCGGCGACGAGGGCACGGTCGGCCTGATCACCTACATGCGTACCGATTCGGTGAATCTCGCCGCGGATGCGATCACGGAATTGCGCAAGGTCATCGCGCGCGATTTCGGCGCCAAGGCGTTGCCCGAGAATCCGAATTTGTACCGCTCCAAATCGAAGAATGCGCAGGAAGCGCACGAAGCGATTCGTCCGACTTCGGCGCTGCACACGCCGGCGAGCGTGGCCGTTTATCTCAACGACGATCAGCGCAAGCTTGTACGACCTGATCTGGAAGCGCGCCGTCGCCAGCCAGATGCAGTACGCGACGTTGAACACCGTTTCGGTCGATCTCGACGCCGGCGGCGAGACGTTTTTCCGCGCCAGCGGCACGACCGTCGTCGATCCGGGCTTCCTCGCCGTCTACGAAGAAGGCAAGGATCAGAAGAACGCCGACGACGACGACGAAAACCGCAAGCTGCCCGCGATGACCGTCGGCGAAGCGGTGCCGCTCGCCGATGTCGCCGCCGATCAGCACTTCACCGAACCGCCGCCGCGCTACTCCGAAGCGAGCTTGGTCAAGACGCTCGAGGAATACGGCATTGGCCGCCCCTCGACGTACGCGAGCATCATCCAGACACTGCTCAATCGCGAATACGTGTTTCTCGATTCGCGCCGCTTCCGTCCGACCGATGTCGGCCGCGCGGTGGCGAAATTCCTGTCGGGCCACTTCACCCAATACGTCGACTACGATTTCACCGCCAAGCTCGAAGACGAACTCGACGCGGTCAGTCGCGGCGAAGAAGAATGGGTGCCGCTGCTGTCGAAATTCTGGAAGCCGTTCAAATCGCTCGTCACCGAAAAGAGCGAAACGGTCGATCGCGCCGAAGCCACCGGCGCGCGCGAACTCGGAACCGATCCGAAATCCGGACGCCCGATCAGCGTGCGCCTCGGCCGCTACGGGCCCATGGCGCAGATCGGCACCAAGGACGACGAGGAAAAGCCGAAGTTCGCTTCGCTGCGTCCCGGCCAGAGCATCCACACCATCACGCGCGAAGACGCGATCGATCTGTTCAAGCTGCCGCGCGATCTCGGCGCGGGCGAAGACGGCGAGATCATCAGCACCGGCATCGGCCGCTTCGGACCGTTCGTGAAACACGGCACGACGTACGCATCCCTGAAACCCGAAGACGATCCGTACACGATCGATCTGGAACGCGCCAAAGCATTGCTGCACGAAAAGGCCGAACTCGCACGCAACCGCGTGATCGCGAGCTTCAACGACGGCGCGATCCAGGTGCTCAACGGCCGCTACGGTCCGTACATCACCGACGGCACCAAGAACGCCCGCATCCCGAAAGACCGCGAGCCGAAATCGCTGACCGAAGCCGAGTGCGCCGAATTGCTGGCCGCCGCGCCGGTGCGTCCGACGCGCGGCCGGTTCGGACGCGGCGCGAAATCCGCGCCCGCAAAACGCGCCGATGCCGCACCCGCTAAGAAAGCCGCGGCGAAGAAGGCGCCGGCGGAAAAAGCGGCGGTGACGAAAACCGCCGTGAAAAAAGCCGCGAAAAAAGCGCCTGCAAAAAAAGCCGCCGCGAAGAGGGCGCCGGGCGCTCCTTCTAGTCCCTGACCGGGATGAACGCGGCGCTGCTCGCACAGATCGATGCCGCCGCCGATGCCTTGCGCGTCGGCAGTGTCGTCGCCTATCCGACCGAAGCCGTCTACGGTCTCGGCTGCGATCCGTTCGCTCGCGACGCATTCGATGCGGTATTCAGGCTGAAAGAGCGTCCGCCGACGCAAGGCGTGCTGCTTATCGCGGCGGATTTCGAGCAGATCGCCGCCTTCATCGCCGATGATGTGGCGCCGGACGCCATCGCGCGCGCGCGCACGACCTGGCCTGGACCGAATACGTGGGTTTTCCCACGATCCGACGAAGTGCCGGCCTGGGTGGCAGGCTCGCACAGCGGCATCGCGTTGCGCGTGACCGCGCATCCGGTCGCTTGCGAACTGTGCCGCCGCTTCGGCGGAGCGATCGTGTCGACCAGCGCAAACCGCCACGGCGAGCCGCCGGCGAAAACATCCGCGGACGTACGGGCAGCTTTCGGCGAGCAACTTGCGTATATTCTCGACGGCGCGGTCGGCGGGCTCGAAAAGCCCACGCCGATTCGCGATGCGGTCAGCGGAGACATCATCAGGGCGTAGTCGGGGGACGAGCGTGTCGGCCATTGTCGAAAAGAGGGATGTCGCGCAGCAGGCATCGGCCTGGCTGCCGTTGCTCATCAACAACGATCTGGATCGAGCCTTCGCGCATCGCGACGGCCGCGTCATCAGCGCGCGCGAATTCCTCGCCGACGTGCAGTCGGTCGTCATGCAATTGCCGTCGGCCTCGCACGCGGTGAATCTGTGCGAAGACCGCTATCACTTCATCGTCGCGTTCTGCGCCGTCGTGCTGGCCGGACAAACCAATCTGCTGCCGTCGTCGCGGGCGCCGCAGGCGATCGCCGACGTGATGCAGGCGCATCCGAACAGTTATGCGCTTGCCGATTCGGTGCGCGATGCCGAACCGCCCCGCCTGTTCCGTCTGCCGAAACTGACCGGGCGTGCCGGCGGCGGCGAGCGCGTGCCATCGATTGATGCGGAGCATCGCGTCGCGATCGGATTCACCTCCGGCAGCACAGGACAACCCAAACCGAATCCGAAAGGCTGGCGTTGCATTTGCGCAAGCAGCGCGCGCAACGCCGCCTTGCTCGGCGCGCTCGACCGCGGCATGAACGTGATCGCCACCGTGCCGCCGCAGCACATGTACGGCCTCGAACTTTCGGTGCTGCTGCCGCTGTGCAGCCGCGCGGCGATCGACGTGTCGCAACCGTTTTTCCCGGCCGATATCGCGCAGGCGCTGCAGCGCGTAGCCGCGCCGCGCATTCTCGTCACGACGCCGTTTCATCTGCGCGCGTTGCTCCAATCCGATGTCGTGCTGCCCGAGGTCGAAGCCGTCGTCAGCGCCACCGCGCCGCTCGATGTGCAGCTTGCGCGCGACATCGAACAGCGTTTCGCGACGCGCGTTGTCGAAGTATTCGGGTCGACGGAAACCTGCGTGATCGCGCATCGCCGCACGTCCGTCGATGAAGCCTGGCGTCTTTACGATGGCGTGCATCTACGTCCGCAACCGGACGGCACGCTCGTCGAAGCGGATTATTTCGCAGCGCCGACGTTGTTGCAGGACATCGTCGAACTCGACGGCGAACGGCACTTCGTCCTGCGCGGCCGCAACGGCGATCTGCTCGATATCGCCGGAAAACGCGCTTCGCTGGGCGATCTCAATCATCGCCTCCTTGCGATCGAGGGTGTGCGTGACGGCGTAATGTTCGCGCTCGACGCGGATGCGAAAGGCGTGCGGCGTCTGGCGGCGCTGGTGGTCGCGGACGGGTTGTCGGAAACGGATATCGTGGATCGGCTGCGTCGCGCCATCGATCCGGTGTTCCTGCCGCGCGTGATCCGAATGGTCTCTGCGCTGCCGCGCAATCCTACGGGAAAGCTGCCTCGCGAAGCGCTGCTCGCCGCGCTTCGCGCCTGAGGTTTATTTCCAGTCGAGCAGTTTGTAATACACCGGCTGCACGACGCCCGACGGACCGGATACCTGCTGCATCACGTCGTGCGGGATGTCGTTCGGATTGTCGACGTAAAGTTTGGTCGGCCCGTTGGTCGAGAGCACGCGCACGAAGTAGAGCTTGCCCTTCTTGCGGTATTCCTCGACCGTATCGCCGCCGTCCTGGCGCACCGTGATCACCGGCAACTCCGATGCGTTCACCGCGGCTTGAACTTCCGGCGGCAATCCCGGACTGTTCGCCGTCGCGCGCGCAGCGGCGTCGGAATTGCTCGAATCGGTCGCCGTGCTCTGATCGACGACCTGCTTGGCCACCGCCTGCGGCGTCGGCACGTTGGTCACCGGATCCTTGTCGTCCATGTCCGGCGGCGGCTGCACGGGCGGGAGCTGATCGCTCGAGGTGGTCGTCGTCGCGTTGCGCTGACCGGCCGATTGCGCAGAAGCGCTCGCCGACAGCGCCAGCATGATCGAAGCCGCCAACAAAACATGCACCGTTTTCATCGCACACCTCCTGTGATGCGGCGAGCATAGCACGCCGTTTTTGCGTGAAAACTCCGCCGAAAGCGGGGTGCGGCGCGGTGTAAAATCGTCCGCTCGCCCCCATGTAATAAATCCCTTAGCAGCCTTTTGCCGATGCGACCCACCCTCGTTCTGATTGATGGTTCAGGCTACCTGTACCGCGCCTATCACGTGCCTCAGTTGCAGGCCCTGCGCAACCGCTCGGGCGAACCGACCGGCGCGCTGTTCGGCGTGTTCAACATGGTGCGCGCCATGTTGAAAACGAAGCCTGAACATATCGCGTTCGTGGCCGACGCGCCGGGGCGTACGTTCCGCGACGATCTTTACGATCAGTACAAGGCGAATCGGCAGGCGATGCCGGAAGATCTTCATCTGCAGATCGAGCCGATGTTGTCGATGGTCGGCGCGCTGGGGCTGCCGATCTTGCGCATCGAAGGCGTCGAAGCCGACGACGTGATCGGCACACTCGCGCTGCAGGCCGCCGCCGCAGGAATGGACGTGATCATCTCCACCGGCGACAAGGACATGGCGCAGCTCGTCAATCCGAACGTGAAACTCATCAACACGATGACCAATTCGACGCTCGACGAAGCCGGCGTGTTGACGAAGTTCGGCGTGCGCCCGGATCAGATCATCGATTACCTCGCGCTGGTCGGCGACAGCGTCGACAACATTCCGGGCGTGGACAAGTGCGGTCCGAAAACCGCGGCGAAATGGCTCGCCGAACACGGCACGCTCGATACGGTGATCGCGAATGCGCACAAGGTCTCCGGCAAGATCGGCGACAACCTGCGCACGGCACTCGCGCATCTGCCGCTGTCGCGTCAGCTCGCGACGATCAAGACCGACGTTGCGCTCGAACACAAACCGCATGAACTGAAATTGCGCGAACCGCAGACTGACGTCCTGCGCCAGTTCTTCGACCGCTACGAATTCAAGGCGGCGCTTGCGCGAAATGGACGCGACGCAGAACAGCGCCGAGTCGGGCCAGTCGCCGCCGGACATCGAGCCATCGAACGTGCCGACCAGCGTCACCGTCGATCCGTCGCAGGCGGAGAAAGGTTCGTACGAACTCGTGCTGACGCAGGAAAAATTCGGCGAATGGATCGGCAAACTTCGCCAGGCCGATCTGATTTCGTTCGACACCGAAACGACGAGCCTCGATCCGATGCGCGCGGAAATCGTCGGCGTGTCGTTCGCGGTCGAGCCGAAAAAAGGCGCGTACGTGCCGCTCGCGCACGACTACGCCGGCGCGCCGCAGCAGATCAATCGCGAGGTTGCGCTGGAAATGCTGCGCGAAATTCTGGAAGACCCGAACAAGCGCGAAAGTCGGCCAGCACGCGAAGTACGACATCAACGTGCTGTCGCACGCACGGCATCGCGATGCAAGGCGTGCAGTACGACTCGATGCTCGAATCCTACGTGTGGAATTCCAGCGGCAACCGCCACGACATGGACACGCTGGCCAAGAAATATCTCGGCTATCAACACCATCCACTACGAAGACGTCGACCGGCAAAGGCGCCAAGCAGATTCCGTTTTCGCACGTCGACGTCGAGCGCGCGACGCAATACGCCGCCGAAGATGCCGACGTCACGCTGCGCCTGCACGAAACGCTGTGGGCGAAACTCGAAACCGAAGACAAGCTGCGCGCGGTGTTGGAAAACATCGAAATGCCGCTCGTGCCTGTGCTGGCGCGGATGGAACAAACCGGCGTGCTGATCGATGTCGAAAAACTGCGCGTGCAAAGCGCCGAACTCGGCAAGCGCATGCTCGAACTTCAGCAGAACGCATACACGATCGCGGGCCGGCATTTCAGCCTCGATTCGCCGAAACAGTTGCAGCAGCTGCTGTACGAAGAACTGAAACTGCCGGTTTCGTTCAAGACGCCGAGCGGTCAGCCGTCGACGAATGAAGAAGCACTCGAAAGTCTCGCCAATCAGCACGAATTGCCGCGCCTGATTCTCGATTACCGCACGCTCGCGAAATTGCGTTCGACGTATACGGACAAATTGTCCGGCCACATCAACCCGCGCACCGGACGCGTGCACACGAGCTATCACCAGGCCGTCGCGCAGACCGGGCGATTGTCGTCGAACGATCCGAATCTGCAGAACATTCCGATCCGCACCGAAGAAGGCCGCCGCATCCGCCAGGCGTTCATCGCGCCGCCCGGATACAAGATCATGGCCGCCGACTATTCGCAGATCGAGTTGCGCATCATGGCGCACCTGTCCGGCGATCCCGGGTTGATGTCCGCGTTCCACGGCGATCAGGACGTACACCGCGCGACCGCCGCCGAAGTGTTCGGCGTGCCGCAGGATCAGGTCGATTCGCAACCAGCGCCGCGCCGCGAAGGCGATCAACTTCGGTCTCATGTACGGCATGAGCGCGTTCGGTCTCGCGCGCCAGCTCGGCATCTCGCGCGGCGAAGCGCAGGGCTACATGCAGCGCTATTTCGAACGCTTCGCCGGCGTGCAGCAGTTCATGCAGGCGACGCGCGAACGCGCACATCGCGACGGTTTCGTCGAAACGCTGTTCGGCCGCCGCCTGTACTTGAACGAAATCCACTCACGCAATCAGGGCCTGCGCGCCGGCGCCGAACGCGCCGCGATCAACGCGCCGATGCAGGGCACTGCCGCCGACATCATCAAGCGCGCGATGATTTCCGTCGACGCGTGGCTGCACGACGCAAAAGAATTTCGCGCGCATGATCATGCAGGTGCACGACGAACTCGTCTTCGAAGTACGCGAAGACAAATTGCGAGGTCATCGAAGAAGGCGTTCGTCAACGCATGATGGCCGCGGCGGAACTCGCCGTGCCGCTCGTCGTCGATATCGGCATCGGCGACAACTGGGACGAAGCGCATTAACTTCTTTTAACTTTCGTCAGTGATATGTCAGCACTGACGAAAGTCAGGACGTTTTCGCAAAATGGCTCTGCACTGCGGTTTGCGAGGCATTCGGATTTTTCGGATGAACGAAGTCTGAATCGATTCGGATGTCGCTTGAAACTTTCCCCAGCAATACCGATCTACTTCATCGGATGCACGCAACGGCATCCAGGTTTGCTCACCTCCCTGAGTAGGCCACGAAGATTCGATCCCTCCCCAGATCGGTCTTCGAACCGCCCCGGAAGTTCCCCCTAAGCTTCCGGGGCATTTTTTTGTCTCGAGTTTGGGGTTTGCTCGTTCGTTGTACTTCTCGCTCGTCATTCCAGCGGACGCTGGAATCCAGCTCTTGTCTTTTGCTCGTCATTCCCGCGGAAGCGGGAGAGCCGGGGCGACGTTGCGCTTGAAGCTTCTTCGACGTTCGAAGACAAGAGCTTCCGCGATTGAATATCGCGGGTCACTTCTTTGCTGGTGCAAAGAAGTAACCAAGAAACACCTTTTTTCTCCCATCGGATGTTGTCCGCGGAGAGCACGTCCCTGATGCTCGCCGCGGACCGCGCGCTTCCTGCGCGCGATCACCGTCGATCTGCTACTGCGCGCGACTGGTCGAAAGAGTCTTGTAAAAGTGACTGCACTAAGCGACGGGCGTTGGGGGCTGGAAGAGCGGGGTTACTTTCTCGGTGCGTTGCGTTATGCGAGAAAGCCGCCGTCGACGGCGAAGCTGGCGCCGGTCACGTACGATGATGCGGGCGAGCACAGGAACAAAATCATCGGCGCGATTTCGTCGGGCTGCGCGACGCGATTCATCGGGATCATGCGCAGCAGTTGTTTTAGCAAATCCGGATTTTGCGTCAGTGCGCCGGCGAATTTCGTGTCGGTCAGACCGGGCATCACGGCGTTGACGCGAATTTTGTATTGCGCGAGTTCTTTCGCGAAGCTCTCCGTCATCGACAGGATCGCTGACTTCGTCAGTGAATAGACGCCTTGTCCCGCCGCCGCGCGCCGGCCGTTGATGGATGCGACGTTGACCACGGCGCCGCCGCCGCGCTCGCGCATCAGTCGAACGGCTTTCACGGTGGTATAAAAATATCCTTTGATGTTCACCTCGACGGTTTTGTCGAATGCCGACATCGGCATGTCGACCATCGGGCCGAAATACGGATTGGCCGCCGCGTTGTTGACGAGGATGTCGGGTTCGAGTTTTTGCGCGGCGAGCTGCTCGAACAGCGCGTCGATCGACGCTGTTTCGCCGATGTGCGCGGCTACCGCTGTTGCTTCACCGCCCTGGGATTTGATCGCGGCGACGACTTCCTCGCACGCCTCGAGTTTTCGGCTCGATACGATCACCTTGGCTCCGCAGGCGGCGAGCAGATGCGCGGTGGCGGCCCCGATGCCGCGGCTCGCGCCGGTCACGAGTGCGGTCTTGCCGCTCAAGTCGAACAGACTTTTCGGTTCCATCGGCGCTACCATCCGTTGAGGGTCGATCGAGAATAACAAACTCGAGGGAGGGAGCATGGAGCAGCGGCGCGTGGTCATCACGGGCGCGGGGAGCGGGCTTGGCCGGGCGCTCGCGTTCGCTTTTGCCGAACACGGCTGGCGCGTGGCGTGCGCGGATATCCGGCTCGACAAGGCGCAGGAAACAGCGCGGCTGATCACCGAATTCGGCGTCGGCGCGATGGCGCTGAACGTCGATGTCGGCAGCGATGCGTCGGTCGAGGAAATGCGCGACGAAATTCTCGCCGCATGGGACGGCGTCGATGCGGTGATCAACAACGCCGGCGTCGCCGCGGCGGGCGCGTTCGCGCAGACCTCGCTCGACGACTGGCGCTGGGCGATGAACATCAATCTCATGGGCGTCGTGCGCGGCTGCCGCGCGTTCGCGCCGACGTTGCTCGAACAGGGGCGCGGCAATATCGTCAACATCGCCTCGTTCGCCGGCATCGCCAATGCGCCGCGGATGGCCGTCTATTCGGCGGGCAAGGCGGCGGTGATTTCGCTGTCGGAATCGTTGCGCGGCGAATTCGAGTTGTCCGGCAAGGACGTGAAAGTCCATGTCGTCTGTCCCGCGTTCTTTCCGACCGGCCTGATGGATGGCGCGCGCGCGCCGGAATCCGATAAAAGCGTCGCGCGCAAACTGATGAACAACTCCGGCGACACCGCCGATTCCGTCGCGCAAAACATTTATCGCGGCATGACGCGCGGTCAGTTCATGATCCTGCCGACCAAAGCCGAAACGAACCGCTGGCGCGTGAAACGCTTTTTCCCGAACGTGTTCTATCGCGCGCTCGTCAAAGCCGTCGGCCAGCGCAAGGGTGCAAAATGAGCACATTGCTGATCTACGGCGCGAACGGATACACCGGCCGCATGACGGCGAAAGAAGCGGCGAAGCGCGGCATGAAACCCATCATCGCCGGACGCAATCGCGACGATATCGTGGCGCTCGCCAACGAATTGAAACTGCCGTATCGCGCGTTCGATCTGTCGAACACGGCCGAGGTCATACGCAATCTGGACGGCATCGACGTCGTCCTGCACTGCGCCGGTCCGTTCTCGAAAACCTCCGCGCCGATGTTGCACGCGTGTCTCGAATCGAAGACGCACTATCTGGACATCACCGGCGAAGTCGACGTGTTCGAAGCCTGTCATCGCGCCGACGCGCGCGCGAAGGAACGCGGCATCGTCGTGTTGCCCGGATCCGGCTTCGATGTCGTGCCGACCGACTGCGTCGCCGCGATGCTGAAACAGAAAATGCCCAACGCGACATCGCTCGTTCTCGCCTTCGAAGCGGGCGGCGGTCCGTCGCCGGGCACGGCGAAAACCAGTGTCGAAGGTCTTGCGCGCGGCGGACGCGCCCGCATCGACGGCGAGTTGAAGTACGTTCCGCTCGCCTGGAAAGATCGCACCTTCGAACGCGACGGCAAACCGCGCACCGCGATGACGATCCCGTGGGGCGATCTCTACACCGCGTTCGTGTCGACTGGCATTCCGAACATCGAAACCTACATGGCCGTCTCGCCGAAGACGATCGCGAATGCGCGACGCATGCGATTGTTCAGACCGCTGCTCGGCCTGGGGTTCGTGCAGAACTTCCTGAAAGGCCGTATCGAACGCACCAATCGCGGGCCGTCGGAACAGCGCCGCCGCGACAACGGCTGCTACGTCTGGGGTGAAGTAAGAGACGGTTCAGGCAAGCTCGCCACACTAAGCATCGCCGGGCCGAACGGATACGATCTGACGGTGACCGCATCGCTCGGCATCGCGGCGCATCTCATGGAGCGCAAGGATGGGGTTGCGGGCGGCTATTACACGCCTTCGCAATTGATGGGTGCGGAATACGTACTGGGACTGCCCGGCGTGCGCCGGGTGGAATGAAGAAAAGTGGAATCATAAGGAGTGTGAGATGCGTATCGGATTGTTCATCGCGGGAATCATCCTGATCATCGGCGGCGTCATGGCGTGGATGGGTCAGTTCGAATACACGAAAGACAAGCACGTCGCCTCGGTCGGCAGTCTGACTGCCAGCGTGCAGACCGAACGCACCGTGCCGCAGTGGATCGGCGGCGTCGCGGCGCTGGTCGGCGTCGGGCTGCTCGCGGCCGGCGCGATGCGCAAGAACTAATCTTTCGATGCCGCGCGCGGCGCCATGATGGCGTCGCGCAACGCGGCGTCGGGTGCGTCGCTATCCAGATGCAGATGCCCGCCGACATCGCGGATGCCGAGCGCGGCGTAGATTTTTTTCCAATCCGGAAAATGGCGCATGTCGGCGAATTCGCGATAGCGCGTCGCGATACGTGTGCGTGCCGACCAGCGCGTCGAGCTTCGCGACGAAATCATCGGGCTGCCATCGCTTGTACGCCGGCAGACAACAATCGCGGAATCGCGATAGCGCGAGATCGAGCGACAGCTTGTTGCCGCTGTCGCGCCGCAGATCCGTATCGACCGTCATCCAGAACGCCGCGCCCGACCAATAGATGCGGCGGAAATCGTGCGTGGCGTGCATGTCGCGCGCGGATTCCTGCAGCGATGTCGAATACGCATCGCGCTGATCCTCGAAGCCTTCCTTGAGCCGATCCCAGCCTTGCACCGGCGTCAGCAATCCGGCGCGGGCGCGCAGCACGTTCTGGTAATACGTCGCCAGACCTTCCGACAACCAGCTTCCGCGGTCGCCGAGATACGGATGCATGAGATGGCTGAGTTCGTGGACGGCGACCCAGTCGTCGTCGAATTCCGACGCCGGCCGGCTCGGATCGACCAGCAGTTCCAGCGCATTGCCTTCGCCGCGAATCGGATTGTCCGAACATCACGGCGCGATGGTGCGACGTCATCGGCAGCACCAGCACCTGCACGTCGGGCAGCGGCAGACGTCCGTATGCAGAAACGATCGCTTTCGTCACGCGCGACAGCCAGCCGTGCAGTTTCTCGCGCTGCTCGTCGTCCGCGCCGTGCAGTACCGACACGCGCAGCACGCCGCCCGGCAGCGCGCATGCGTTCTTCCTTGAAATGACCGAACGCGACATTCGCCGACCAGTTCGCCGGCGTGGCGGGAATGCGGAAATGTATACTTTTGCCGTCGCGCGACAACTTCTTCCCACGGCGCCGAAATGTTCCAGCCGTCGGCGAGCGTTACCGTCGCTTCGGCGCAGCGCGTCGCCCTGCGCATCGGGACGCAGCAGCAACAAGCTGCGGCGCCGCGACGCGATCGTCGCCGAGACGGAAACCCACATCGGTGTCGTGCGAAGCGCCGATCGCATCCAGATCGGCGCGATAGGTCAGGCATTCATTCGCACGCCAGTCTTTCGCGGACCAGCCGTCGCCATCTCGCTCGACAGACCGGCCGCTCGTGCGAACGATGTCGGCGATGAAACTCATCGCGTCCGACGAATCGGCCGCGAACGCGATCGCATGCGTGCGGTTGCGACATGCACAGCCGCACATCCGACCGATGCGCCGTCGTCGGCGAGGCGCAACGAATACGTCGGCGCATCCTGCGCTACCGCGCTCGAAGCCGCCAGCAACATCACCGCGCAAACGTTCCGCATATCGCACACCGCCGTCGCAGGAATAGCGACGTTACCTCATCGCATCGTCACCGCGACATGAACCTGCGCCGGGCCGTTACAATGTCGCGATGGATGTTTCGCACCTGCTCGACGACCTCAATCCGGCGCAACGCGAGGCGGTCAGCGCACCGATGGGCCACTACCTCGTGCTCGCCGGCGCCGGTTCCGGCAAGACCGCGTGCTGACCCACCGCATCGCGCTGGCTGCTGCGAAGTGGAGCACGCGTCGCCGTGGTCGATCCTCGCCGTCACGTTCACCAACAAGGCCGCCGGCGAAATGCGCGCGCGCTGCGATGCGCTGATCCGGCAGGGAACGCGCGCGGCTGTCGATCGGCACGTTCCACGGCATCGCGCATCGCCTGCTGCGCCAGCACTGGCGCGAAGCGAAGTTGCCGGAAACGTTCCAGATCCTCGACTCCGACGACCAGCAACGCCTGATCAAGCGCGTCGATGCAGAGCGCTCGGCCTCGACGATTCGCGATTTCCGCCGCGCCAGGCGGCGTGGTTCATCAACAGCGCGAAGGACGAAGGCAAGCGCGCCGGACGCGTTCCAGGGCGAATCCAACCCGATGACGCGCACGCTGGTCGACATCTACAGAGCGTACGAGGAAGCGTGCGCAGCGATCGGGCGTGGTCGATTTCGCCGAACTGCTGCTGCGCTCGCACGAGCTGTGGCTGAAGGACGACGCGTTGCTCGCGCACTACCGCGAGCGTTATCGGCATCTGCTGATCGACGAATTCCAGGATACGAACACGATCCAGTACGCGTGGATTCGCGTGCTCGCCGGGCAAACCGGCCACGTCTTCGTGGTCGGCGACGACGACCAGGCGATCTACGGCTGGCGCGGCGCGCGCGTGGAGAACGTGCAGCATTTCCTGCGCGATTTTCCCGGCGCGAAAACCATCCGCCTCGAACAGAACTATCGCTCGACCGGCAACATCCTCGCAGGCCGCGAACGCGATCATCGCGCAACAATCCGCAGCGCCTCGGCAAGCAACTGTGGACGGCCGGTGAAGCCGGCGACGCCGATCGCGCTTTACGCCGCGTACAACGAGCAGGACGAGGCGCGCTTACATCGATCGATCGCATCCGCGAACATCTGCGCGAAGGCGGCAAAGCGATCGAGTGCGCGATCCTGTATCGCTCGAATGCGCAGTCGCGCAATTTCGAAGAACAGTTGATCCAGCACGACATTCGCTATCGCGTCTACGGCGGCTTGCGATTCTTCGATCGCGCCGAAATCAAGGATGCGCTCGCGTATCTGCGCCTCGTCGCGAACCGCAACGACGATGCGGCGTTCGAGCGCGCCGTCAATACGCCGACGCGCGGCATCGGCGAACGCACGCTCGACGTGCTGCGCCAGCGCGCGCGCCGCGACAACGCTCGCGATGTGGGACGCGACGCTGCAGGAACTGACTCACAACGAACTCGCCGGCCGCGCGAAAAACGCGCTGAAGGGTTTCGTCCAGCTCATCGAAGACCTCGCCGAAAACCTGCGCCGCCGAACGAGCGACGCGCCGATGCCGCTCGCCGAACAGATCGATCACGCGATCCAGCGCACCGGCCTGCGCGATTTCTACGAAGCCGATTCAGCGCGGCAGCGCCGAATCGCGCGTGGAGAACCTCGACGAACTCGTCAACGTCGCCAGCCGCTTCGAGCGCACGCCCGAAGACCTCGAAGCCGGATTGTCCGAATCGACGGCCTTCCTCGCGCACGCCGCGCTCGAAGCCGGCGAATCGCAGGGCGAAGCCTGGGAAGACTGCGTGCAGCTGATGACGCTGCACTCGGCGAAGGGTCTGGAATTCCCGCTCGTGTTCCTGGTCGGCCTCGAAGACGGTCTGTTCCCGAGCCAGACGTTCGCTCGACGAACCCGGCCGCCTCGAAGAGGAACGCCGCCTCGCGTACGTCGGCATCACGCGCGCGCGCGAAACGCTGCATTTTGTCGTACGCCGAATCGCGCCGACTGCACGGCGTCGAAACCTACAATCGCCCCTCGCGATTCGTGCACGAACTGCCGCGCGAACTGCTCAACGAAGTGCGCCCGCGCGTGCAGGTCAGCGCGCCCGATGTACGCCGGCCGCTTCGCCGACGATGCCGTCGAAGCGCCAGCGCATCAAACTCGGTCAGCGCGTGCGCCACGCCAGTTTCGGCGAAGGAACCGTCATCGACGCCGAAGGCGCCGGTGCGCACGCGCGCGTGCAGGTGAATTTCGAATCGGCCGGACCGAAATGGCTGGTGGTCGCGTACGCGAATCTCGCGCCGCTTTGATCGTATACTTCGATCAACAGAGTCAAGGATTTCACCATGTCCGCCGTCCGTGCCATTGCGATCGCAAGCGCCGCCGCTTTGCTCCTGAGCGCCTGCGGCAACAAGGGCGATCTGGTTCTGCCGCCGACCAAGCCGGCGAAACCGCAAACCGCACCGGCACAGCCGAGCGATACATCGTCGAAGCCGGCCACGTCGCCTTGATCGGATCGCCCGCGCTGCGATGAAGCTGCGCTTTTCCAAAATGCACGGCATCGGCAACGATTTCGTCGTCGTCGATTGCCGCGAGCGGCCGCTCGGGTTGTCGACGCGACAGATCGCGCACATCGGCGATCGCCATCGCGGCGTCGGCTTCGATCAGTTGCTCACGATCGAGCCCGCGACCGATGCATCGTGTGCGTTCGCCTATCGCATCTACAACACGGATGGATCGACGGCTTTGCAATGCGGCAATGGCGTGCGCTGCGTCGCGGCGTGGTTGCAGCGCGCCGGCGCATTGCCGCGCGGAGCGGCGACGTTGCAAAGCCCCGCGGGACCCATCGCCATCGAAGTGTTGCCCGACGGACGCATTCGCGCCGACATGGGCGAACCGCAATTCGCGCCGTCGTCTATTCCATTCGCCGCCGATCGCGAGGCGGACGAATACCGCATCGAAGTCGATGGCGGAATCGATCGCTTTTGGCGCCGTGTCGATGGGAAATCCGCATGCGGTGATCGAAGTCGCCGACGTCGCGCGTGCGCCGCTGCAAACCATCGGCGCCGCGCTGTCGATCGATCGTCATTTTCCGCAAGGCTGCAACGCCGGTTTCGCGCAGATCGTCGATCGCGGCCACATCCGCCTGCGCGTCTGGGAACGCGGCGCGGGCGCGACGCTTGCCTGCGGCAGCGGCGCGTGCGCGGCGGTTGCGATTCTGCGTCGGCGTGGCAAACTCGATGACGAGGTGTCCGTCGAATTGCCCGGCGGCACGTTGCAGATCCAATGGGCCGGTCCGGGCTCGCGATTGTGGATGAGCGGACCGGCCGCGTTCGCGTTCGAGGGAGAAATCGACGTATGAGTGAGATGACCGTCAAGGAAGGCCTGACGGCGATGGAAGTCGCGAGTTACCTGCGCCGGCACCGGGTTTCTTGAGCGAGTTTCCCGACGTCGCGCTCGCGCTGGTCGTGCCGCGCGAGCAGGGCTCGACGACATCGCTCGCGAGCTATCAGCTCGAAGTGCTGCGCGATAAAAACCAGGAGTTGAACCGTCGTCTGCACGAGCTCATCGAGATGGCCACGGACAACGAACAACTCGTCGTGCGCGTGCATTCGCTGACCGTCGCGCTGATGCGCGAAAAAACGCTCGGCGATACCGTGCGCCGCGTCGTCGCCGGACTCACGGAAGATTTCCACACCGAACTCGTCCGGCTTGCGCTGTTCCGCGAACCGTCGCAGGATTTGCCGGCAGCCGAATGGCTCATCGCCGAACCGCGCGAGGCCCGACAGTGGGCGCCGTTCGAGGAATTCCTGCAACGCACCGAACCGCTGTGCGGCCGTCTGCAGCCGGAGAAACTCGATACGCTTGTTCGGCGCGAAATCGGCCGAGGTGAAATCCGCCGTACTCGTGCCCATCGACGGCATCGGCATGCTCGCCATCGGCAGCACGGATGCCAACCGGTTCCATCCCGGCATGGGCACGGTGTTCCTCAAGCTGATCGCCGAGGCGATCGCCGCCGCTGTCGGCCGGTTTTGAGATGGATGCCGAACCGCTCGGCGTCGCGATCGACAAATTCGTCGATTACCTGCGCACCGAGCGGCGCTATTCGCCGGCGACGATCGCCAACTACTCGCGATCGCTGAAACATCTGCACGAACACGCGAGCGCACTGAACGTGCGGCGCTGGAGCGATCTGCATACCGATCAGATCCAGACGCTGATCGCGAAATCGCATCGCGGCGGTCTGTCGCCCGGATCGTTGCGCGACATGCTGTCCGCGTATCGCAGCTTCTATCGATATCTCGCACGCGAAGGTATCGCGGCGAACAATCCTGCGATCGGCGTGCGCTCGCCGAAAACGCCGCGCAAGCTGCCGCAGGTTCTCGATGTGGACGAAGTCGCCGCGCTGCTCGATTTTCCCGTCGACGATCCGGAAGCGGTGCGCGATCGCGCGTTGCTGGAGCTGCTGTATTCGAGTGGGTTGCGCGTGTCCGAACTCACTTCCGTTCGCTGGCGCGATCTCGATCTGCACGAAGGACTGATCCGCGTCACCGGCAAAGGCAGCAAGACGCGCATCGTGCCGGTCGGCAGCCGCGCGCGCGAGGCGCTCGCGGCGCTGCGGGAGCAAGATCAGCCGGGTCTCGACGATCCGCTGGTGCACGGCCGACTCGGCAAACCTCTCACGCCCAGCGCCGTTCGTCTGCGCCTCAAACGCCGCGCGAAGGATCAGGGTGTGTGGAAGCGCGTCTATCCGCATCTTCTGCGGCATTCGTGCGCGAGTCACGTTCTGGAATCATCCGGCGATCTGCGCGCCGTGCAGGAATTGCTCGGCCATGCCGATATCGGCACGACGCAGATTTATACGCATCTGGATTTCCAGCATCTGGCGCGCGTTTATGACGCGGCGCATCCGCGGGCGCGGCGGGCTGCGAAATAGTCAGCCGGTCTTTCGCGGAATGAGTTTGACCTGCACTTCGCAGCCCACAGCGTTGGCATAACGCTGCAACGTTTTGATCGTCGGCGCGTGGGGCAACGTGCCCTCCATTCGGCATACGGCGCTCTTGGTTGTCTTCATGCGCTCGGCAACCGCTTCCTGCGTGAGGCCGGCACGTTTGCGCGCGCGCAAAAGCTGATCGACGATCTGATATTCGAGCGCGAGCGCGTTGTAAGCTTCGGTGAAGCCCGGCCGCTTATGTGCCCTGGCGAGGAAGGCCTTGTGATCGTGAACGACAGGTTTGTAGCGATGGTCAGCCACGTGTTATCTCCTTGAGGCGTCGCCGCGCTACCGCCAGATCATGGTCGGCGGTTTGACGCGTTTTCTTGCGGAATGCATGCAGCACCACGATGCGCTGGCCGGTACGGAAGCAATACAACGCGCGCGCATGGCCCGACGAGCCGCGCGCACGGAACTCGAACAATCCACCGCCCATGGCGCGCGAATAAGGCATCTTCAGGTTGGGACCGTAGGCACACGCCAACTCGAGGACACGGCCGTAGTCCGCTGCGACGTCAGTCGGCCACGCCTCGATGGTTTCGAGCACAGTCGCATTGAAATACTCGATGGTGAAGTCAGTCATAGGTTAGCGAATTTGCTAACTCGCCGCAATGGGGTGTCGAACCGTAAACTGCGCAACACGTGAGGTGTAGGCGTCGTCCGCGGTCTGTCCGATAGCGGTCGCGTTCTCGGGCTGATAAGCCCTTGGAATCCTCGCGGGTCGCCTAAATCTTTCGAACTCGCTTCTTCAGAGTGACCCCATGTCCGACACCTTCCACGCCACCACCATCGTCTCCGTGCGCCGCGACGGCAAAGTCGTGATCGGCGGCGATGGCCAGGTCACGCTCGGCAATACGATCGTGAAGGCCAACGCGCGCAAGATCCGCCGCCTGGGCAAGGACGGCGGCGTCATCGCCGGTTTCGCGGGCGCGACGGCCGATGCGTTCACGTTGTTCGAACTGTTCGAGCAGAAGCTCGAAAAACACGGCAACAACCTCACGCGCGCCGCCGTCGAACTGGCCAAGGACTGGCGCACCGATCGTCGCCTCGGCCGGCTGGAAGCCATGCTCGCTGTCGCCGACAAGGATGCCTCGCTGCTCATTTCCGGCAATGGCGATGTGCTCGAACCCGAGAACTGGGCTTAATCGCGATCGGATCGGGCGGACCTTACGCGCAGTCCGCCGCGAAGGCGTTGCTCGAAAACAGCACGCTGACCTCGCGCGAAATCGTCGAGAAGGCGTTGAAGATCGCCGGCGACATCTGCATCTATACCAATCACAACATCTCGATCGAGGAACTGTGATGGGGCTGGATAACGTAAACACCGCGCTCGTTCTCGAGTCCGGACAATTCTCACCTACGACGGAACGTGCCATGTCCGAACTGACGCCGCGCGAAATCGTCTCCGAACTCGATCGCTACATCATCGGCCAGCACGCGGCCAAGCGCGCGGTCGCGATCGCGCTGCGCAACCGCTGGCGGCGCATGCAGCTCGAACCCGCGCTGCGCGATGAAGTGACGCCGAAAAATATCCTGATGATCGGTCCGACCGGCGTCGGCAAGACCGAAATCGCGCGGCGTCTCGGCGAATCTGGCCAATGCGCCGTTCATCAAGGTCGAGGCGACCAAGTTCACCGAAGTCGGCTACGTCGGCAAGGATGTCGAGCAGATCGTGCGCGATCTCGCCGACACGGCGGTGAAGATGATGCGCGAGCAGGCAAAAGCGAAGGTGAAATCGCAGGCGGAGGATCGCGCGGAAGATCGCATCCTCGACGCGCTGATGCCGAAGCGCCAGTTCCACGGTTTCATGGGCGAGCGGCGGCCAGCCCGATCAGTCCGATTCCGACACGCGCCAGAAACTGCGCAAGCAATATGCGCGAAGGCGCGCTCGACGATCGCGAAATCGAGATCGAAACGTCGATGAACATCGGCGTCGACATCATGGCGCCGCCGGGCATGGAGGAGATGACGCAGCAGTTGCGCGGCATGTTCTCGTCGCTGGGCGGGCAGAAGACGCAGAAGCGCAAGCTCGCGATCGCGGCGGCGCGGCCGTTGCTGATCGAGGAAGAAGCGTCGAAGCTCGTCAACGACGAAGAGATCAAGGAAGCGCGCGATCAACGCGTGCGAGCAGAACGGCATCGTCTTCATCGACGAGATCGACAAGGTCGCGCAGCGCGGCGACTGGCACGGCGCCGGCGTCAGCCGCGAAGGCGTGCAGCGCGATCTGCTGCCGCTGGTCGAAGGTTCGTCGGTGTCGACGAAGTACGGCATCGTCAAGACCGATCACATCCTGTTCATCGCGTCGGGCGCGTTCTCGCTGGCCAAGCCGTCGGATCTGATTCCGGAATTGCAGGGCCGTTTTCCGATCCGCGTCGAACTGTCGGCGCTGAGCGCGGACGATTTCGCGCGCATCCTGAGCGAGCCGAACAATGCGCTGACCAAGCAGTACAGCGCGCTGCTCGACACCGAGGGCGTCGAACTCGCATTCACCGACGAAGGCGTGAAGCGGCTCGCCGAGATCGCGTTCGAGGTCAACGAACGCACCGAGAACATCGGCGCGCGGCGTCTGCATACGGTGCTGGAGCGGCTGCTGGATACGATTTCGTACGACGCGCCCGATCAGCGCGGCCAGCGTTATGTCGTCGATGCGGCGTACGTCGATCAGCATCTCGCCGCGCTCGTGCAGGATCAGGACCTGAGCCGCTACATTCTCTGAATCGCCGCCACCGATCGGCGGCGCGGTACAATACGCGTTCGATATGACGCCCCCGAACCACCACCGCGAAGGCAACGTCGTCCAGTTCCGCGGACGCGGCGCGCGCGCAGAATTGCGCGAGGCGATGGAATCGCGCACGCCCGTGCGGATCGCGCGCGAGCAGATCACCGAAGGCTGGATTCACGGCTTCGTCGATCGGCGATGTCGGCGGAATTCTGCGTGGTTGCCGAAGTCAGCGAAGCGATGCGTTTCGACGGTTTCGTCGTCATCGCCGCGGGTGATGTTTCCACCGTCGAGCACGATCCGGGCCGCGCGTTCGTCGAAAAGGCGCTGGAGATCAATGGCGAGACGTTGCCGAATGCGTCGTTCCTCAAGCTCGACGAGTGGACGACGATCGCGCAATCGGCGTCCGCCGAACATCCGATGATCTCGCTCAACATGCTCGACGAGGGCGACGGCGAAGTGAGCTACATCGGCCGTCTCACCGGCACCGTGCACGACGCACTGGTGCTGCAGGAAGTCGATCCGAACGCGAAGTGGTATCCCGATACGGGCGAATACGAATTCGCCGGCATCGGCTCGATCAGTTTCGGCACGCAGTACATGCATCTGCTCGCGCAGATCGCGGGCGGACCGCCGGTGCCCGTGCCGACCAGCGAATTCTCGGTGTGAGCAGCGCGCCGCGGCCGGTCGGCATCACGCTGCATCGGTCATCGCATATTCTGGAAGTGGAATTCGATAGCGGCGAGACGTTTCGTCTGCCGTGCGAATACCTGCGCGTGAATTCGCCGAGCGCGGAAGTGCAGGGGCATTCGGCGAGTCAGAAGGTTTTGCAGCACGGCAAGCAGAACGTGAATATTGCCGCGATCATGCCGGTCGGCAACTACGGTGTGATCCTCAAGTTCGATGATGGCACGATACGGGGATTTACTCGTGGTCGGTGTTGCATGATTTGGGGGTGAATCAGGGGAAGAACTGGGCGGAGTATCTCGAGGCGCTGCGCGGGGCGGGATTGTCGCGCTGAGACGCTGCTGCTCTTGATTTCAGCTTTGCACGTTGCTCGTCATTCCAGCGAACGCTGGAATCCAGCTTTTGATCTCCCTCGTCATCCCGCTGGCGGGAGAGGGCTGGGGTGAGGGTAGCGCCTTTGCAGTTTCTTCGACGTTCGAAAGTCAAAGAGCTTCCGCGATTGAATATCGCGGGTCACTTCTTTGCTGGTGCAAAGAAGTAACCAAGAAACACCTTTTTTTCTCCCAATGAACGTTGTCCGCGGAGAGCACGTCCCTGATGCTCGCCGCGGACCGCGCGCTTCCTGCGCGCGATCACCCTCGATCCGCGCCTGCGCGTGACCGGTATAGAGAGTCTTGTAAAAAATGACTGCACTAAGCGACTGGCGATGGGGCCGCAGGAGCTTTTTTTAGAGTTTTATTGGGGTGGTGTCGGTTGCTTGGAAATAATCCAATCGCGCCGAATCCGAATGGTTTCGCGATCGTAACGTCGGGGAAGTTCTGGATCTGCGTGTTGTACGCGCGGACGGCTTCGTTGTAGTTGCTGCGTGCGGTCTGCAGTTTGTCTTCGGTGTCGACGAGTTCGCGCTGGAGCGCCAGAAAATTCTCGTTCGCTTTCAGGTCGGGGTAGTGTTCCTGGACGGCGATCAGGTTATTCAAATTCGCGCCGATTTGCGATTCGATTTGTCCTTTCGTGGCAATCGATGCCGTTTGTTGTGCTTTGGCGCGCAGCTCGGTGACGGCGGTCAAGGTTTCGCTTTCGTGCGCGGCATATCCTTTGACGACGGCGGCGAGTTGGGGAATGAGGTCATGGCGGCGTTGCAGTTGTACGTCGATGTTCGCCCATGCGGTGCGCGCGCGGTTTCGCGAGGCGATCAGTTCGTTGAACGTGATGGCGACGAACGCCGCTGCCGCGATCAGGACACAGACGATGACCCACGTTGTCATTCTCGATCCCATCCCGGATTTGGAATCCCCGAACTTTCTGTGCGCGATAATACGCACTCTTCAACGGGGAGTGCGTGACCATGCCAGAAGGTCCTGAGATCGATACCGACAAACTGCGCGAAGCGATCGACGAGGAAATCGAAAAGGAAGGCGGCGCGTTGCTGCGTACCATCGCAGTCACGACGGCGCTGTTCGCAGCGATGGCGGCGATCGCATCGCTGCAAGCTGGCGGAACGGTGAATGAGGCGCTCGCGTTCAAAACCGAAGCGGCGGTGCTGCAAGCCAAAGCGTCGGATCAATGGGCGTATTACCAGGCCAAGGGACTCAAGGCGACGGTCACCGAACTGTCGAAGAACACCTGGACCGCGCTCGACAAACCCGCGCCGGAGGATCTCGCGAAGTCGCTCGAGAAATATTCGGAAGATCAGAAAGTCAGCCGCGAAAAGGCCGAGGAGTTCGAGAAGCAGCGCGACGAGAAGAACGAAGACGCCGAACACCTCATGCACCATCACCATTTCTTTGCGCAATCGGTGGCGTTGCTGCAGGTTTCGATCGCGCTCGGCGCGGTGGCTGCGCTGACGCGCAAGCGGCTGGTCTGGGTCGGATCGGCCTTGCTCGGTGTGGTCGGATGCGGACTGTTCGGATGGGCGTTCTTCGCATGAAGATCGCGTCGCTGCTGATCGGAGCCATGCTGATCGGCGACGCGTCGGCAGCGACGATCGCTATCGGCCCGTCGGACGACTTCCGTTCCGCGATGCAGAACCTGCATGCCGGCGACACGCTCGTCCTCGATGCGGGCACGTACACATTGACGAGCTATTTCGAGCTCGATCTGAACGGCACCAGCGCATTGCCGATCACGATCATGGCGAAGGCGGGCACGCGGCCGGTCATCCACTTCAACGGTACGTCGCAGAACATCGTCAATTTCAACAACGCGACGTTCCTGATCATCGACGGCATCGAATTCAGCGGCGGCTCGCGCGGACTGCGCTTCATCGGCGGCAACGACGACATCGTGCGCAACTGCGTCGTGCATGGAACCGCCGCGAATGCGATCGCCGCCAACGATGTCGGCAAGGATTACGCGCGATTCCAGTTCATCCACAACGAAATCTACGACACCGGCGATACCGGCGAAGGTTTTTATCTCGGCTGCAACGGCGACGCGTGCCGCATCCATGATTCCGTCGTCGCCAACAACTACATCCACGATCTCGACGGCGCGAGCATCTCGCAGGGCGACGGCATCGAGATCAAGAAGGGCAGCTACGCCAACATCGTGCGCGACAACGTGATCCACGACGTCAACTATCCCGGCATCACGCTGTACGACGTCAACGGCCACGGCGCGCCGAACGTGATCGAGCGCAATATCGTCTGGAATTCGCACGACAGCGGCATCCAGGTCACGGCCGATGCGATCGTGCGCAACAACATCGTGCTCAGCGCAGCGGCTAACGCGTTTTTCTCGAACAACATCGACGGCGGCAGCGCGAACAATCTGACCATCGTCAACAACACATTCCTGTCGCCGCACAGCGACGGTATCCGTCTGAACGCGGTGAGCGGACCGGTGCTGATCGCCAACAACGCGATCTACGCGCCGAACGGCAGCGCCGTGCGTGCATCCGGAACGACCGCGGACGTAACACTCGTCGCCAACGCGGGTCAGGGTGCGCTGAACGGCGTGGCCGGTGCGTTCGTGGGCACGGGCAACATCGCCAGCGATTTCGTCGCGGCGAGCCTGAGCGGCGCTCCGCCGCAGAATCTCGTTCCCAAAGGCGCGCTTCTGGTCGGCACCGGCAACGCAGCGGATGAACCCGCCGACGACTTCGACGCCCTCTCGCGCGCCGGCCATATCGACATCGGCGCCTATCGCGCCGGCGGCGCGCCGGGCTGGACGATTGCGCCGACCTTCAAGACGTTCGACGAAATCTTCCTCGGTAATTTCGAGCCGTAAGATTTTTCGGAGTCGCCGCGCTACGATACGCGCATGGACGATCAGACCACGCATTTCGGCTACCGCGACGTTCCGCTGGGCGAGAAGGAAAAACTCGTCGGCCGCGTTTTCACGTCCGTCGCCGACAAGTACGACGTGATGAACGACCTGATGTCGTTCGGCGTGCATCGTCTGTGGAAACGCTGGTTCGTCGAAACGAGCGGCGTTCGACCGGGCGACGCGGTGCTCGATCTGGCCGGCGGCACCGGCGATATCGCCGCGCTGCTGCTGCCGCGCGTCGGCGAGAAAGGCAGCGTCGTCATCGCCGACATCAATGCCGCCATGCTGCGCACCGGACGCGATCGCATGATCGATCGCGGCTTCGTGCGCAATCTCGACTACGCGCAGGTCAACGCCGAATCGCTGCCGTTTCCGAATGCCAGTTTCGACGCGGTCACGATCGCGTTCGGTCTGCGCAACGTCACCGACAAGGACGCCGCGTTGCGCGAGATGCATCGCGTCCTGCGCGTCGGCGGGCGCGCGTTGATCCTCGAATTTTCCACCGTAAAATCCGAATTCCTCAAACCCTTGTACGATTTCCATTCGTTCAAGGTGCTGCCGCGTCTCGGACGCCTCATCGCAAACGACTCGGAAAGCTATCAATATCTGGCCGAATCGATCCGCAAGCACCCGGATCAGGCCACGCTCAAGACGATGATGGAAACCGCGGGTTTCGAGAACGTCGACGTGCGCAATTTGAGCGCCGGCATTGTGGCGATCCATCGCGGCTACAAGGTCTAGCGCAACTTCCGTTTCAGCCTGCTTTCATGCAGCGCTGCGTACCGTGGCGCGATGATCAAATCGCTCTCGATGCTCGCCCTGGCGTTCGCCGCTTCTCTCGTCCACGCCGACCCGCCGCCGCAAACTCCGCCATCCGACCAGCCGCCGACGCCACCCGCCGACGCGACCACGCTCGACACCGTCACCGTCACCGGCGAGCAGCCGGGCCCCGGTCTGTGGAAGGTGTCGAAAGGCGATCACGTGCTATGGATTCTCGCCACGGTCTATCCGCTGCCGAAAAACATGACGTGGGAATCCAAGCAGGTCGACGACGTCATCGCGCAATCGCAGGAAGTGATGGCGAACGTCGTCGGCGATCCGGAAATCAGCTTCTTCCACAAGCTGACGTTGCTGCCGTCGCTGATGTCGGCCGAAAAAAATCCGGACGGCAAAACCTTGAAAGAGGTTCTCTCGCCCGCCGACTACGAACGCTGGACCGTGCTCAAGACCAAGTACATCGGCCGCGACAACGGCGTCGAACGCAAGCGCCCGATGCTCGCCGCGCAGGAACTGAACAAGCGCGCGATGGAGAAGCTCAACCTCGTCGGCAACAACATGGTGTGGGACAAAGTCGAGGCGACGGCGAAGAAAGACCGCGTGCGCATCGTCGAGCCGAAAGCCGCCATTCCGGTCGACGATCCCGGCCAGCTCATCCGCGATTTCAAAACCACCACCGGCGACCTCGACGCGCAATGCCTGCGCACCACCATGTCGCGTTTCGAGAACGACATGCACCTGATGCAGGAACGTGCCAACGCGTGGGCCGTCGGCGACATGGAGATGCTGAAATCCTCGCCCATCCAGCAAGTGCGCGACCGCTGCGCCGAAGCGATCCGCGCCAACGAGCGCCTCAACACCACGGTCAATCTCGCCATCAACAAGATGTTCGATACGTGGACCGCCGAAGCCGAACGCGCACTCGACACGAATGCGAGCACGCTCGCCGTAATCCCACTCGAGAATCTGCTCGCCGACACCAAGGAATTCAAAGGTCCGCTGGCGCGCCTGCGCGAGAAGGGTTACACCGTCGAAGAGCCGGAGTGAATGGATGCAACGCGTCAGTCAATCGAATCCGTCGCCAAAGACCTGATCGAATCGGATCAGCATCGCCTCACGTGTTCGCCCGTCCGCTGCACTTAGTACGACGTTGCCCGCCGCGTCCAGCAGCAGAGAAGTCGGGGACACGGAATAACCGAATTCGGCTGAATAAACACCTTCGAATCCGACCGCAGAGTTCGCGGTGCCGTCTGCGTTAAATTGGAACACCGCCGTCGCGGGAAAGGCCATGTATGGGGATTTCACGGTGCCCGAGAGGATTGGACGATTCTTTCCATCGACGGCTAATCCAAAAACGCCGGCGACTTCCTCAGTTCCAATGGTCACAAATCCATGGTGACCGAAAGATTCGTCCGGAACGCCGCCATCGTTGAATCGCGCGACAAATGTGGTTGTCTGCACTACACCGGAACCATCTCCTGGCGGCTCTGCCTTGAATCCTGCAACAACAACGCGGCCTTTCTCATCCACCCGCACACAACACAGGCCGCCTCCGTGCGCGAAGATATCCGGTGTTAGTTCGCCAAAATCAATTATGCCGCCGATCCCGAACGTCGAATCGAGCTCTCCTTTCGGGGTAAAACGGAGAAGCGCACCCGTCTCTCGCCCAGAGTCGTAGCTTTCTGTTGTGACGAGAACACGGTGGTTTGCGTCAACGGCTATTGCCATGCCGTCGGTTTCGCCAAGTGTCGAAGAGGTGTAATCGGCAACGCCGCTCCGACCGAATGACGGATCGAGTTTGCCCTCCGACGTCCATTTGACGATCGTAGCTCGCGCCACGCCGTGCGAATCGCTCGCCGTTCCGATGGCAAAAACGCTGTCGTCGCTATCGATAGCGAGGTTGCGAACGCCTTGTGTATCCAGGTGGCAGTCACCGTATATAACGTCGCCGAACGCTCCGAAGGTCAAATCCGCGCTTCCGTCCATCCCGGATCCATTGAGCACGCGCACGACCACATAATCACGAACATTGAATGTACCTCCACCCTCGCAGGACGCGGTGCTGCGTACGCCGCCTCCTATCAAAATCCTGCCTTTATGATCCACGACCACCGAAGTAGCCCACGCGGAATCATCTCCGGATAGGTACACGAAATCCGACGCAATACCGTTGTGACCGAAGGTTTTATCCAGATCGCCATTCGGCTCGTGTCGCGAAACGGCTAACTGTTTTCCAATCGACGCGGCCACGAGCAAGCGGTTCTGCGAGTCTTGAGTTATGCCGTAAGGTGTTGCCGAGAGCCAGTCCAAATAAAACGAAACGCCACCAAACCCGAACGTCGGATCGAAGGGGCCATCGGCAAAGGCGCTGGCATTGCAACCAAGCGTAAGTAGGAAAACAATTGCGGCAGGCCAGGAACGGACTGCCGAGGCTGGACTGCGCATAGAAGTCTCCACGGCGACGGTGGAAAACTTTATGGCGAATTGCCACGGTCAATCGGACACTTCGCGCCCGAAATGCGGAAAAAACGGTTAGATCGACTCAGGCGCTCGCTGCGCTGGCGCTCTTTCGCAGATTCGGCAACAGCGCCGTCAACAACCCGAGCGCCGGCAGATACGCACACAGCGCATAAACATATTCGATACCTTTGGCATCCGCGAGTTGTCCGAGCAGCGCCGCGCCGAGGCCGCCCATGCCGAAGGCGAATCCGAAGAATAATCCCGCGACCGTGCCGACTTTGCCCGGAATCAGTTCCTGCGCGTAGACCAGAATCGCCGAGAACGCCGACGACAAAATCAGGCCGATCACCACGATCAGCACGCTCGTCCAGAACAGATCGACGTGCGGCAGCAGCAGCGTGAACGGCAGCGCGCCGAGGATGGAAAACCAGATCACGTATTTGCGGCCGAAGCGATCGCCGATGGGCCCGCCGACCAGCGTGCCGAGCGCGACGGCGCCGAGGAAATAGAACAGATGAATCTGCGCGCTTTGTGCGGTGACGTGGAATTTTTCCATCAGGTAGAACGTGAGATAGGTGTTGAGACTCGCGAGATAAAAGTACTTCGAGAAGATCAGCATCAGCAGAATTCCGATCGCGAACGCGATCTTGCCGCGTGGCAGCGCTGCCTCGCCCACGTTCGTGCGTGCGGCTGCGCGTGAGATGCGATTGCGCCCGTACCAGCCGCCGATCCGGATCAGCACGACGATCGCGAGCAGCGCCGCGATGGAAAACCACGCGATGCTGCCTTGGCCGTGCGGCAGCACGACGAACGCCGCGAGCAACGGTCCGAGCGCGGAGCCGAGATTGCCGCCGACCTGAAAGAACGATTGCGCGAACCCGTGCCGTCCGCCGGATGCAAGGCGCGCAATACGCGAGGATTCCGGATGAAACACCGACGATCCCGTGCCGACCAGCGCCGCGGCGAGCAGCAGCCACGGATAGCCGACGCGCGAAAGCAACACGAGTCCGATCAGCGTGAAGCCCATGCCGACTGCGAGTGAATACGGCATCGGCCGCCGATCGGTGAACGTGCCGACCACCGGTTGCAACAGCGATGCGGTGAGCTGGAACACGAGTGTGATCAGGCCGATCTGGCCGTAGTCGAGGTGATAGCTGTCGCGCAGCAGCGGATAGATCGCGGGCAGCAGCGACTGGATCAGGTCATTGAGGAAATGGCAGAAACTGACCGCGCCTAAAACGGTAAGCACGGTGCCGGCGCTGTTGCGCGCGGCGGCGGATGCGGCGTTCATCTCGAATCGCTCGGCGAAGTGACCGCGCAAACCGCGCGCGGCGAATGCGAATTATAACAAGTGGACGTGCGCAAATCGGCTGAAAATTCAGCGTGCGCGTGACGGATGAAATTCCTTTAATGCCGCGCGTGTGCGTTCGCGGCCGAGTGCGATCAATTCTTCGGCGCGATGGAATTCGTAGAACGCGCACGCGTTGCGCGGGATCGAGATGACCAGATCCGGCGGCTGCGCAGCGAGCTTGAAGCGCGTGACCGTTTCCTGCACGACATCGAGCGACCGCGCGAAAAGTTCGAGGATGCCCGGATCGGCGCTGGGCGGCGCGATGTCCTTGTTGCCGGCGAAGCTCGCGAAAAATTCGCCGACGCGTTGCCGATACGACGCGAAAACCGAACTGTCGCCGGCCTCCGGCACGGGCGGCTGCTCGGTTGGCGCTTGCAGCAACGGCATCGTGCTCGACGGCGTTGGCGCGGCGAGCGTGCCGAACGTCGCATCGTTCGACGTCAGTTTCTCCGGATTGGAATCGACGGCGCCTTCGCCCGACTGCGGTTCGGCAACCGCATTCACATCGATGGCGATGGTGCAGTCGGTGAGATCGCGCAAGGTCGGCGTGATCGGCACCGGATTGAGCAGTCCGCCGTCGACGAGCGTGCGTCCCTGATAGTGATGCGGCCGCAGGATCGCCGGAATCGCGATCGACGCGCGAATCGCATCGAACAACGGACCGCGCGAGAACCACACTTCGCGCTGCGCCATCAGATCCACGGCGACGGCGGTGTAGCTGATCGGCAGGTCTTCGATGTTCACGTCGCCGATCAGATCGCGCAGCTTGTTCATGATGCGATCGCCCTTGATAAGCCCGCCGCGGAAGGTCCAGTCGAGCAGGCGCAGCACATCGAAACGCTGCAGCACCGTGACCCAGTCACGAAAGACATCGAGCTTGCCGGCCGCGTAGATGCCGCCGATCAACGCGCCCATCGAGCAGCCGGATACGCTGCGGATGTCATAGTTCTGCGCGAGCAATTCCTCGATCGCGCCGATGTGCGCGTAGCCGCGCGCGCCGCCCGAACCGAGCACGAGCGAAACCGTCGTCGATGTCATGCGGCGGCGCGATTCATCGTATGGAGGAAGCGTGGCGGGCGATAGGCTGTATTCTTCAACGTCGCTCGCCGGATTACCATAGCTTCGCTGTTCTTCCTGGGAGAAAGCTGATGTTCGATTTCCGCACCGGCCAGATTTTTGGCCTGTTGTTGCGCACCGCGCCGTTTCTTTTGTTGCGCATCGCCGTTTATGTCGGCATCACGCTCGCGTATGTGCTGGCGGTCGGCATCGGCGGCGGCATCGGCGCGCTGTTCGGCAGCATCGGCGGAAATCTCGGCGGCGGCGCGGGTTTCGGCGGCATTATCGGATTCGTCATCGTCAGCATCATTCTGGCGTGGGCACGGCGCTATCTTTTGTACCTCGTCAATGCCGGTCATATCGCGGTGCTGGTCGAACTGCTCGACGGAAAAGAAGTACCGGCCGGATCGAACCAGATCAGCCACGGCACGGCGATCGTGAAACAACATTTCGCGACGGCGTCGATCCTGTTCGGATTGCATCAACTCGTGCGCGGCATCCTCAACGTGTTCAATCGCGTGACGGTGAGCATCGCGTCATGGCTGCCGATTCCCGGGCTCGATGTGCTCGTGAACATCGTCGATAAAATCATCAGCACGAGCCTGGCGACGCTCGACATGGTCATCCTCGCGCAAATCCTGCGCCGCCAGAGCGACAACCCGTGGGCCATCGCGCGCGACAGCACCGTGCTGTACGCGCAGAACTACAAAGGCGTGCTCAAAAACGCGGTGTTCCTGACCTTCACCGTGTGGGGGATGACGTTGCTGTTGTGGATCGGCGTCGGCGCGCCGATCGCCGCGGCCGTGCATTTCTTCCACATGCAGGCCGGCATCTGGACGTTCGTGCTCGCGCTCATCGCCGCGCTCAGCATCAAAGCCGCCTTGATCGATCCGTTCGCGACCGTCGCGCTGATCCAGGTCTACGACAAGATCACCGCCGGCCAGCAGCCCAATCCGGAATGGACGGCCAAACTCGAATCGGTGTCGGGTAAGTTTCGCGAACTCACTCAGCGTGCGCGTACGAATTCACCGACGTCATCAAGCGCGATCGCACCCGTGCAAAATTAGCGCGAAACCGCGACTCGCTCTCCACAGATCCAGGCAAGCCATCCAGCCCGCGCCGGGAGCGCGGGTCCGCGGCGGGCACAGGGATGTGATCCTCCGCGGACAATGTCGCACGTGAACAAAAAGAACGTTTTTTGGTGGGCGTAGTCAACTTACAAGTGCAACGCCGGATGTTTTGGCGGCGGCGGCAAATGGCATTTCTCGTAGAACACTTCTTGGGGTGTGCGGAACTGCATCGTCTTGCGTGGCCGGGTGTTGAGACTCTCGGCAATGCGGTTGAGTGCGCGCTGGCTGTGCTTTGACAGATCGGTACCCTTAGGCAGGTACTGGCGAATAAGACCATTGATGTTTTCACAGATACCCCGCTGCCAGGGGCTGTGCGGATCGGCGAAGTACACCTTGAGCCCCGTGCGCTGGGTCAGCTGCCGGTGCAAGGCCATCTCCTTGCCCTGATCGTAGGTCAGACTCTTGCGCAACGCCGAGGGCAAGGCCTTGAAGCTGCGGCTGTAGCCTTCCAGCACATCCTCGGCGCCCGCACTGTCGAGCTTGACCAGCATGATCCACAGCGTACTGCGCTCCACCAGCGTGCCGACCGCCGACTGGTTGCGCGCCCCGATGATCAGATCGCCTTCCCAGTGTCCGGGCAGGATGCGCTCGTCGACCTCGCTCGGCCGCGTGTGGATGCTGGGCAAATCCGGCAACCGGCCGCGCCGCTCCGGGCCTTTGCGCTGTGGCTTTCGTTCGGCGCGGTGCCAGCGCAGCCAGCGCGTCAATGTCCGTCGCAGCCCGCCGCGCGGCATGGCGTAGATCGCCGTATAGATGGTCTGATGCGACACGTGCCAGGTTCGATCTAAAGGGTGCTCCCGGCGCAGTGTGCCGGCGATTTGTCCGGGCGACCAGCGCAGCGCCAGCAGCCTATGTACCTGTGCCCACAGCCTGGTTCCGAGCGTGAGCTTGCGCACACGACGCGGTCGACGCCGGCGTTTGAGCGCACGCTCACTGGCGCGCAGCGCATCGTATCCAAGCGGTGGACGGCTCCAGCGCCGGCCCATCGCATACACCCCGTTGCGCGTGACCTCGCGCGCGATGGTGCTCGGCGCGCGATCAAGCTTCGCCGCGATGGCGCGGATGCTGAGTCCGTCCTGTTTGAGTATCGCGATCGCACCACGTTCCTGCGCGATCAACTGATCATATTTGCGTCCCATCGGTGCTCTCTCCATTCAATGCACACTGTTGCACTTGAATATAGAAACCACCGTGCCTTTTTGGCGTTTACCAAAAAGGTACCCGCTGGCCGCAGGACAGCGGAAGCTTTTGTCTAAGTCACAGAAAAGCAAAGTCGCTGGATTCCCGCTTCCGCGGGAATGACGAGCTGGAGCGAAAGGCTGGATTCCAGCGTCCGCTGGAATGACGAGCTAGAGCGAAAGGCCGGATTCCAGCGTCGCCGGAATGACGAGCTAGAGCCAAACGCCGGATTCCAGCGTCGCTGGAATGACCGTCGGAAGATGTCGCTACTGATACGCCCCAACCGCCAACTGCAGCATGATCTTCATTTCCTCGCGCAACGAAATCGGCGCAACCACTTCCGCATCAGGCCCATACTTCAGCACATCCATCAACAACTCACGCGAATTGCTGTACGGCACTCTGAGCTCATAGCGTCCATCGTTGAGCCATTGGCCTTGCTGCTGCGAATGCCAATGTTCGTCGGCAACCCAGCGCGACGCGTGCGGCGAGAAGCGAACCGTCGCCCACGCTTTCGGGGCCCCGGAAAAAATTCCGTAACTCGACGCCAGATGCGTATTCAACTCCGCTTCCGGACGATCCTCCGCGGGTTCTTCGATGATCTGCGCCTTTACGATGCGATCGAGCGCGAAGCTGCGCAATCCGTCGCGGCCGTGATCCCAGGCATCGAGATACCAGTTGTCGCGATAGTGCGTCAGGCGTTGCGGCGATACCGTACGCGTGGTGCCTTCGTCGGTCGAGCGTGCGCGATAGTCGAACTTCAGTCGCCGCCGGCCGAGCACGGCACTCGCGACATGCCGGAACGTCGCTTCGGGAACCTTGCGCGTGCCGCTGCCGATCACGCGGATGCGTTCGATGGGAAAACTTTTCCCGTCGGTCTGGTTGGAGAGGAGTCGGTCGATGCGCGAACGGAACGGCGCGAGCGCGGTGGCGAGAAAGCCGGGGCCGGTGCGTCCGACCAGTTCGTTGAGCGCGAGCAGCGCCTGCAATTCTTCGCTGGTCAGCCACAGGCCGGGCAATTCGAAACGCTCGCCTTCGTCGGGCGAGTAGTGGAACGCGGCCTGATCGCCGTCGCTGTCGATCGGTGCGCCGAGCGCATCGCGCAGGAATGCAATGTCGCGATAGGCCGTCGCGCGCGAGCAGCTCAGGTCATCCATGATCCGCGACAGCGGCACGGGCCGCCGCGCCGATTTCAACATGCGATGCAGCGTGAGAATGCGTTCGTAACGGTCCATATGCCTATGCTACGCGAAGCGCGGTCGCTTGACCGCATCCGTTATGATGCGTCGCATGTCCCACGCAAGACTCGATACCAACGCGCCGGTCGGCGACGAGGTCAAAACCACAACCTGCTACATGTGCGCGTGCCGCTGCGGCATCAAGGTGCACATGAAGGATGGGCGCGTGCGCTACATCCAGGGCAACAAGGATCATCCGGTCAACAAAGGCGTGCTGTGCGCGAAGGGATCGGCCGGCATCATGCAGCAATATTCGCCGGCGAAATTGTCGAAGCCTTTGTTGCGCGTCGGTGAGCGCGGCACGGGCGAATTCCGCGAAATCGAATGGGAAGAAGCGCTCGCGCATCGCGACGCAATGGCTCGGCGATATCCGCAAAACCAATCCCGACAAACTCGCATTCTTCACCGGACGCGATCAGTCGCAGGCGCTGACCGGCTGGTGGGCGCAGCAGTTCGGCACGATCAACTATGCCGCGCACGGCGGATTCTGTTCGGTGAACATGGCCGCGGGCGGCATGTATTCGATCGGCGGATCGTTCTGGGAATTCGGCGAACCGGATTGGGATCGCACGAAGTATCTGCTGATGTTCGGCGTCGCCGAAGATCACGATTCGAATCCGATCAAACTCGGACTCGGCAAGCTGAAATCGCGCGGCGCGAAGATCGTCGCGATCAATCCGGTGCGCAGCGGTTACGGCGCGATAGCCGACGAGTGGATCGGCATTCGTCCCGGCACGGACGGACTGTTCGTCGGCGCGATGATCCGCGAGCTGCTGCTCGCACGACTGGATCGATTTCGATTATCTGGTGAAGTATACAAATGCGCATCATCTCGTCGTGCGCAATCCGGGCGGCGCGGACGATGGATTGTTCGCGCGCGACGGCGAAGGCCGTGCGCTGTGCTGCGGATCGCAATGGCGAATGCGTCGGCGCGATGCAGTCGTCGATCGACATCGCGCCGCGCGATCGCGGGCGAATTCACGCTGTCGCGACGGACGCCGCGCCATTCCCGCCTTCCAACTGCTCGCCGAACGTTTCCTCACCGACGAATACGCCGCCGACAACGTCGCGAGCGCTGCGGCGTCGACGCGCACACGATCCGCCGCATCGCCGCGGAAATCGCCGACGTCGCCTTCAACCAGTCGATCACGCGTCGAGCAACCGTGGACCGACACGCACGGCCGCACGCACGCCGAGATGATCGGCCGCCCCGTCGTCGATGCACGCGATGCGCGGCATCAGCGCGCACAGCAACGGATTCCACACCTGCCGCATGCTGCACGTGCTTGCAGATGCTGCTCGGCGCGATCGATACGCCGGGCAGTTTCCGCTATCAGCCGCCGTATCCGAAATCGGTGCCGCCGGCGAATACGCCCGGCAAGACGCGCAAGGAAAACGGCGCGCTCGAATGCCGATCCGCTCGGCTACGTGAGTTCGCCGGACGATCTCGTCGTCGATGCGAACGGCGCGCCGCGCCGCATCGACAAGGCGTTCTCGTGGGAATACCCGCTCGCCGCGCACGGCATGCATGCACGCGGTGATCCGCAACGCGTGCGCCGGCGATCCGTATCGCATCGACACGCTGTTCATGTTCATGGCGAACATGGGCTGGAATTCGTCGATGAACACCGGCGAGACGCGGCGCATGCTCGCGCAGAAAAACGAGTCGGGCGACGTACACGATTCCGCACATCATCTATTCCGACGCGTTCTATTCCGAAACGATCGCGTTCGCCGATCTGGTGCTGCCGGACACGACGTATCTCGAACGCCACGATTGCATCAGCATGCTCGACCGTCCGATTTCCGATGCGGACAGCGCGGCGGATTCGATCCGTCAGCCGATCGTTGCCGCTCGATCGCGACGTGCGTCCGTTCCAGGACGTGCTGCTCGATCTCGGCGCGCGACTGAAACTGCCGGGCATGCTCGACGAGAACGGCTCGCCGAAATATCCACGCGGCTTCGCGCAGTTACATGGTCGAGCACGAACGCGCGCCGGGCGTCGGATTGCTCGCCGGCTGGCGCGGCGCGAACGGCAATAAATCCGGTGTCGGCGAACCCAATCCGGATCAGCTCGAGCGCTACAAAGCGAACGGCTGTTTCTGGCAGGAACACATTCCAGAAGCGGCGCCGTTATTACAAGATGGCCAATCGCGATTATCTGCAATGGGCTAAAAAACTTGGTTTCGTCGCGGAGCCGAACGCGATCGTGCTCGAACTGTACTCGGAGAAACTGCAGAAATTCCGGCTCGCGGCGCGTGGTCATGGCGCGGTGCAGCCGCCGGACAGCGAACGCGAGCGCGTCGCGAAATTCTTCGATCCGCTGCCGATCTATTACGGACCGGCCGACGTCGCGCCGATTGCAGATGGCGATGATTTCCCCGTCAGCGCCATCACGCAGCGTCCGATGTTCATGTATCACTCGTGGCATTCGCAGAACGCCTGGCTGCGCCAGATCGCGGCGCGCAATTTTTTGTACATCCATCCTGAAACCGCAGCGAAACACGGCATTGCTGACGACGATCTCGTGTTCGTCGAATCCGCGCACGGCAAGATTCGCGTGCCGGCGCGCCTGCACGCCGGCACAGCGCCGGGAACAGTGTGGACGTGGAACGCCATCGGCAAGCGCTCCGATGCGTGGAAACTCTCGAAAGAAGCGCCCGAGTATACAAAGGGATTTTTGCTCAACCACGTGATCGACGATCTGATGCCGCCGCGCCGCGACGGCTACCGCTACACCAATGCCGATCCGGTTACCGGACAGGCGGCGTGGTTCGATCTGCGCGTGCGTATTTACCCCGCGCAGACCTACGAAGAGGGAGAACGCGTTTGAATTGGCAGGCCTGGGCCGTGGCGATCATCGTCATCGGCGCGATGATGCTCTTCGTCAGCGAGAAAGTGCGTTTCGACGTGGTCGGACTTCTGGTGCTGGCCGCGCTGCTCGTGCTCGGCATCCTCACGCCGGAAGAAGGGCTTTCCGGATTCAGCAACGAAGCGACCGTCGTCGTCGCGGCGATGTTCGCGTTGAACGGCGGACTCGTGGCGACCGGCGCGCTCGAACCGTTGATCCGCCTGTTGTCGCGCATCGACCGGCCGTGGCTGCTCACGCTGTCGATCATGCTGACCACCTGCGTGCTCGGCGCGTTCATCAAGAACACGGCGCTCGTCGCGACGTTCCTTCCCGTTACGCTGAGCGTTTGCGCGCGCACGCGCACATCGCCCGCGCGCGTGCTGTTGCCGATGTCGTACGCGGCGCAAATGGGCGGCGTCTGCACGCTGCTCGGTACATCGTCGAACCTGCTCACGAACAGTCTCGCCGTGCAGCACGGCTTGCCGGAATTCGGCGTTTTCGATTTCACGCGGCTGGGCGCGATCCTCGCGGTGGTCGGCATCGTCTACCTGATGCTGATCGGGCGCTGGCTGTTGCCGCGTCATATCGAAACGAACCAATCGGAGAATCTTGCGCTCGGCCGTTTCGTCACCGAACTGCGCCTGATGGCCGATTCGCCGTTGATCGGTTCCAACATCGCCGCGCACAAGCTCGGTGAGAAATACGGCATTTACGTGCTCGAACTGCTGCGCGGCGAACAACATCTGTGGGATCCGCGCGAACAGGAATTGAAGGAAGGCGACGTGCTGCTCGCGCGCGGCGACTGGGAACGCGTCGACGATTTCCGGCGCAAGTTCAAGCTGGAAATCGCACCGGCGCTCGAACTCAACAGCGATGTACAAAAAACCGACGGCATGATCCTCACCGAAGCCGTCGTCGCGCCCGGCACGCGCATGATCGGGCAGACGGTCGACGAAATCGGCTTTCGCTGGAAATACGACGCGGCGCTGCTCGCGCTGCAGCGGCGCGGGCAGATCCTGCGCGATCAGCTCAAGAACGCGCGCTTGCAGGTCGGCGACATTCTGCTGCTACTCGCCGATCAGTCGGCGACACGTCATCTGCACCGCGAATCGGGACTCGTCGTGCTGAGCGAGCGCGGCGATCGCCGCGAATCGCGCCGCCGCGCGCCGCTCGCCGTCGCGATCCTGATCGGTGTGATCGCGCTGGCCGGATTCGGTGTGCTGCCGATCGTGGTCAGCGCACTGCTCGGCGTCGCGGCGATGGCGATCACCGGCTGCTTCAACTTCGAAGACGTGTACGAGGCGATGGACTGGAAAGTCATCATCCTGCTCGGCGCGATTCTTCCGCTCGGCATCGCGCTGGACAAGACCGGTCTGGCGCAGATCATCGTCGATGGCGGCATGGCCGCGGTCGGTCATCACGGCCCGATCGCAGTGCTGTTGATGGTCTATCTCACCACGGCGTTCCTCACCGAACTGATGGGACATAATCCATCGGTGGTGCTGATGGTGCCGATCGCGATTTCGCTCGCGCACGCGACGCATGTGAGCCCGACGCCGTTCGTGATCACGGTGGCGTTCGCGGCGGCGACGTCGTTCGCGACACCGGTCGGCTATCCGACCAACACCATTGTTTACGGCGCGGGCGGCTATAAATTCACGGACTTCATGAAAGTCGGCATTCCTCTCATCGCGTTGTTCTGCACGTTGTCGATGCTGCTCATTCCGCATTTCTGGCCTTTCCATCCGTGACTTCACTGCCGCCGCCGTCGCCGAAGAAACTCGGCCTGGTCATCGATCTGGATATCTGCGTGGGTTGTCACGCCTGCGCCGTCGCGTGCAAGGAATGGAACGAGGGCGGGCAGTTCGGTCCGCTGCCCGACGAGCATGCGTACGGAGAAAAACCGCTGGGTGTGTGGTTCAACCGCGTGCACAGCTACGAGGTGACAAAGGAGAACGACGATCGCTCGAACGCGATGACGATCCATTTTCCGCGCTCGTGCCTGCACTGCGAAACGCCGGACTGCGTGACGGTGTGCCCGACCGGCGCCAGCTACAAACGCGCCGAGGACGGCATCGTGCTCGTCGACGAGGACAAATGCATCGGCTGCCAGCTTTGCGCGTGGGCGTGCGCGTACGGCGCGCGCGAGTTCAGCGAAGAACGCGGCGTGATGCAGAAATGCACGCTGTGCGTCGATCGTATCTACAACGAAACGTTCGAGGAATACGATCGCCAGCCCGCGTGCGTGATGGCGTGTCCGACGCGCGCGCGCCACTTCGGCGATCTGGGCGATGCGGATTCGAACGTATCGAAACTCGTCGCCGAACGCGGCGGCTACGATCTGATGCCGGAGACGGGCTACAAGCCGGTCAACAAATATCTGCCGCCGCGGCCGCGCAAGGATGCGGCGGCATCGCCGGTGAAAGTCGCAGCCGAGCCTGCTGATTTTTCGAAGGCGCCACCCGTGCTGCGCTGGATCGACAAACTGTTGTCGCGCTGATGCGTCCGACGTTCTCCATCATTTTTTTCACCGTCGTCTCCGGTTGCGGATTCGGTTTGCTGTTTCTCGTCGGCGTGATCCTGTGCGCCGCGCCGACGTTGCTGTCGCGAGACGCCGCGCTCGTTGCGCTCGCGCTCGCGGCGGCGCTGGCGAGTGCCGGATTGTTGTCGTCGCTGGTCCATCTGGGCCAGCCTTCGCGAGCGTGGCGCGCGTTGAGCCAATGGCGCTCGTCGTGGCTGTCGCGCGAAGGCGTGGCATCGATCGCGACGTTCGTGCCGGCCGCGATTCTGTTTCTTCTGGTGTGGTGGGACAGCGCCGAGTCGCGCACGGCCGCCGCACTCGTGGCGGTGTTGTCGGCGATCACCGTGATTTGTACGTCCGGCATCTACACGTCGTTGAAGACCATCCGCGCGTGGAGCAACGCGTGGGTATTGCCCGGATATCTGTCGCTCGCGGTGGCGAGCGCGGCGTGCTGGTTGTGGCTCGTTGCCGCGGCGCTGGACGCGTCGACATTCGCCGCGTGGCTGGTGATCGCGTTGTGCGCGCTCGGCGGCGGCGTAAAGTTCGCGTACTGGCATTTCATCGACCATCACGTCGGTGAATCGACACCCGAATCCGCGACAGGACTCGGCGCCTTCGGCAAGGTGCGCGCGTTCGAGGCGCCGCACACCGAAGAAAACTACCTTACGCGCGAAATGGGTTTTGCGATCGCGCGCAAGCACGCATCGAAACTGCGCGTGATTTCGCTGGTGCTGTTCGCCGGCGTTCCGATCGGATGCGCGGTGCTGTCGCTGCTGGCCGGACCGTCGCTCGTTTTCGCCGCCATCGCGGCGGTTTCGGTCATCGTCGGATTGTTCGTCGAGCGCTGGCTGTTCTTCGCACAGGCCAAACACAAGGTGATGCTTTTCTACGCGCGGTACGACCGCGCCTGAACCTCGCTTATACGAATTGCCGCAGTGCACCAATCTGCCCATTCGTGCCAGTAAAATTCGGTCTCCGCCACACTGTCCGTCGCGGCTGTCCAGATCCAAGGAGACCTCAATGAAACCGACTTTTCTCGCTTCCGCCATCCTGCTCGCGTTGCCGCTCGGCGCGCTCGCCGCCGATCCGCCGCCGCCTCCGCAGGGCTGGTCGGGCAGCGGCGAAGCCGGTCTCGCGGTGGCGAGCGGCAACACCAAATCGCAGAACGCCAACGTCAAGATCGATCTGAAATTCAACGACGATCGCTGGAAAGACGATTTCTATGTACTCGCGTTGCGCAACAAAGCCAACGTGACCGCGACCACCGTCGACACCAGCACGACGCCGCCGACGACGATCAGCAACACGCGCTACGAAACCACCGCCGACCGCTGGGAAGGCGGCGCGTCGGTCGGCTACAAAGTCGACGACCGCAGCTACATCGTCGGCGCGGTGCGCTACGAACACGATCAGTTCGCGCCGTACGATTACCAGACCATCGCTTCGCTCGGCTACGGCTATCAGGTGCTGAAGAATCCGCACGACGAACTCTCGTTCGAAGTCGGTGGCGGTTACAAGATCGTGCAGCCCACGTCGTTCTACGTGGCCAATTCGAATCCGCCGCCGGATCTGGTCAAGATCAGTCCCGATTCGGATTCCAATCCGGCCGGACGCGGCAAGATCGACTACAAGCACAGCTTCAACGCGAACACGTCGCTGGTGAATTCGTTCCTCGTCGAAACCGCGAGCGGCAACACCTTCATCCAGAACGATCTCGGGCTGTCGGTGAAGATGACCGATGCGCTGGCGCTCAAGGCGGCGTATGAAGTGCGTCACAACAGCGAAGTGGCCGACGGCTTCAAGAAAACCGATCAGCTGCTGACGACCAACGTCGTTTACAGTTTTTAACTTCAAGGCCGCCGCGAATGATGCGGCGGCCATCTTCCGGCACGGTGCGCGGATTCTCCGCACGCGGCATACTCGGCGTTCGGACGCTTAGGCGTCCATCCGATTTTTCCGACCGGGAATCCGCTCATGCATCGAACCGCCGCAGCATTCGCCACTGCGCTCGTCCTCGCGTTTCGCCTGATGCCCGCCTTCGCGGCGGAGCATGAGGATGTCAAAGTCGAAACCGAGGTCAAAAAGGGCGACGATAAAAAGAACGAGACGCCGCCCGAGAAAGCAGTGACGACGAGCCACAGCGTTGGCGTCGGCGGCAAATCGATCGCCTACAAGGCCACGGCTGGAACCCTGATCATCCGCGACGAGAAGGGCAAGCCCGACGCGAGCGTGTTCTACGTCGCGTATACCGCGGATGGCGATTCGGCGAAACGTCCGGTCACGTTCCTCTACAACGGCGGACCCGGCTCGTCGAGCATCTGGTTGCACATGGGGTCTTTCGGTCCCGTGCGCGTGGTCACGGAGAGTCCGGAAGCGACCGCGCCGGCGCCGTTCCATGTCGTTCCGAACGACGACAGTCTGCTCGACAAAACCGATCTCGTGTTCATCGACGCGATCGGCACAGGCTTCTCGAAAGGTCTGCCGAAAGGCAAGGATGAAAACGGAAAACCCGACAAGGACGACGACAATCCGAACAAGCGTTTCTGGGGCACCGACCAGGACATCGATGCGTTCGGACGTTTCATGATCCGCTACGTCACCGTCAACAAACGATGGAATTCGCCGAAATTCCTGTTCGGCGAATCGTACGGAACGCCGCGTTCGGCGGGTCTGGCGCGCTATCTCGAAGAACACGGCGTCGCGCTCAACGGCGTGGTGTTGCTGTCGTCGATCATCAATTACGCATCGCGATTGCCCGGGACTCGACAACGACTACGTGAACCTGCTGCCGACATTCGCGGCGATCGCCTGGTATCACAACAAACTGCCGAACAAACCGGCGACGCTGGAACCGTTCCTCACCGAAGTGCGCAATTTCGCGCGCGGCGACTACGCGGTCGCGTTGAACAAAGGGCAGGACCTCACGCCCGCCGAGCGCGATGCGATCGCCGAGCGCATATCGAAATACACCGGCCTGAGCGCCGCGTATCTGAAGGAAGCGAATCTGCGCGTGAGCCAGCAGCGCTTATCGCAAGGAGCTGATGCGCGACGAGCGGCGCACGCTCGGCCGCTACGACGGACGCTTCGAAGGCATGGATGCCGATGCGGCCGGCGAGAATCCCGAAAGCGATCCGGCGGATACCGCGATCCGCGGCGCGTTCACCGGCGCGTTCAACGATTACCTCACGCGCGAACTCAACTATTCAAGCGATGTGCGTTTACAACGTGTCGGCGAACGGCGCAAACCGCGATTGGGATTTCAAGCACACCATTCGCGGCATGCAGCGGCCGGTGCCGTTGCCGATCATGGGGTCGGATCTGGGCGATGCGATGCGTACGAATCCGCATCTGAAGGTGATGTCGGCGAACGGTTATTTCGATCTGGCGACGCCGTTCTTCGCGACGGAATACGATTTGGGGCACATGGATATCGATCCGTCGCTGCGGAAGAATTTGTCGTTTACGTATTATCCGTCGGGGCACATGGTGTATTTGAATCTTGAGGCGTTGAGGCAGTTCAAGGGGGATCTCGCGAGGTTTTATGATTCGGCTGTTGGACACTGACCGCGGCTCGTCGATTGTCATTGCAGCGAAAGCTGGAATCTAGCTTTGTCTCTAGCTCGTCATTCCAGCGGAACGCTGGAATCCAGCTTTTTGCACTTGCTCGTCATTCCCGCGGAAGCGGGAATCCAGCGCCTTTGCTTTTTTCTTCTTTGAAGATAAGAGCCTCCGCGATTGAATATCGCGGGTCACTTTCTTTGCTGGTGCAAAGAAAGTAACCAAAGAAACACCTCTTTTTCTCCCAGTGGACGTTGTCCGCAGACAGCACGTCCGTGCTGCTGGCTGCGGACGCGCGCATCCCTGCGCGCGTGTGAGCTCGATACAAGCCTGCAGGTGACTGGTCGAAAGAGTCTTGAAACTCACGACTGCACTAAGCCAAAGGCGGTGAGGCCTGAGAGACAAGAGCTTTGAGCGTTTAGCTTTGCTCTTTGCTCTCTAAGGCGCCAACCCACGTGTTGGTCGCGTGAGGTTCTCGTCCAAAACCTCAAATACGGGAGAGGATGCGAGATAGCCGATAAAGTGTGGGTATAACCGTGCAATGCTCAGATTGAAGGGTGCTTTCTTTGGTTACTTTCTTTGCACCAGCAAAGAAAGTGACCCGCTCAAAGAGCGGAAGCTCTGCTCCAAAAAGCCAAGCCAAAAAAAAGCGGCCACTCCTGGGGAAGAGCGGCCGCCGGATGCTGCCGATCTGCTGGGGGACAGAGGGGTGGGCAGCGCGGTTCACCTTACGCCGGGAATGTTAGAGGGGTCTAAAATTGGCGGCTATTCACAGCTATTTACCAGCCAATTAGTGCGACGCAAATCTCAGTTCGAACGAGCGGTCGCCGTTGTCGGCGGTCTGTTCGGCGAGATGCCATGACCAGCGCTCGCAGACGCGCCGGATCATGCTCAGTCCCAACACTTTTTCCGTGCCGATGCGCGGGTCGGAGGGCAGCGCGGCCATCGGCGCGGATTCGCTGCGATGCTCGATGCGGACACGTTGCTCGCCGACTTCCACGCGCAACGTGCCGCTGTCGGCGAACTGCGTCGCGGCGCGCAGCAGATTGCCGATCACGACCTGCAGCACGCGCGCAGGGGCGGCGACGGCGACGGGCGAGAGGTCATGCTGTTCGATGCAGAGATGGCGTTCGTTGAAGGCGTCACGTCGTTCGCGCAGGAGTTGCGCGACGATGTGGCCGACTTCGCTCGCGCCGGTGGCGGAAAGATCGCGTTCGTCGCTGCGGGCGAGCAGCAGAAGTGCGTCGAGCAGATCGCGCAGTTCGTCGCTGCCGCGCTGCATGCGTTTCAGGCGCGTCTCGGTCGCCGCATCGCAGCCGCTGTCGAGCATCACTTCGAGCGCGCCGCGGATCACGGCGAGCGGCGTGCGCAATTCGTGGCTGGCGTCGGCGGTGAACGCGCGTTCGCGGCGGATGTATTCGTAGAGTTTTTCCTGATAGCGGTCGAAGGCCTGCGCGAGCGCGCCGACTTCATCGGCGGCGAAATTCGTCGCGAATGTGTTCGGCGGGTTTCGACGGTTCGAGGACTTCGACTTTTGCCGCGAGCCGACGCACCGGCGCGATGGCGCGTCCGGCCCAGGCCCAGCCGAGCCATGCCGACAGGCCGGTGCCGAGCAGCACGAGCGCGATCAGGTCGCGTGAGAGTCGCCGCTCGCGCGCGCGCTCGAGGCCCAGATTCAGCACGACGTAGAGATGCTGACCGTTCACGTCGAACACGGCGACGTGACGCTCGCCGTGCGGATCGGCGATCTCGTGTTCGCCGACGCCGAGTGCGCGGATTTCCAGCGGCGGCGCGTAGTCGCCCGTGCCGTTGTCGCTGAAAACGTAAAAATGCTGCGTGCGCGGATGCGGCGTGACGCCTTCGTTCGCGTAACGCGCGCGCAGGTATTCGCCTTCGACGCGCAGCATTTCGAGGATCAGCCGGTGCACGTACGAATCGGAAAAATGCACGGCGAGACAACGCCACGCACGTCGTCACGACGAAGCCGAGCCCCGCGAACGTGAGCGCGACGCGCGCGCGCAGGCTGATTTTAGGCGTCGGCCGTTTCTGCGATTCGGTAGCCGAATCCATGCGCGGTGTGCAGTAGGCGAGTGGCGAAGGGACGATCGATCACGGAGCGCAATACTGACAGATGCGTGTGCAGCGTGGCGATATCGCCGCCGTTTTCGCCCCACAGCGCCTGCGCGAGTTCGGCGTGGCGGACCAGATGCGGCGCGCGGCGCATCAGCGTTTCGAGCAGCACGAATCCGGCGCGCGTCAGCGTGAGCGGTTGCCCGGCGCGTTCCGCCGTCTGCGTCACCGGATCGAGCATCAGATCGGCGATGCGCAGCGCTTCGCCTTGCTGCAGACGGCGGCGGCGATGCAGCGCGCGGATGCGCGCTTCGAGTTCCTTCATCGCGAAGGGTTTGACCAGATAGTCGTCGGCGCCGCTGGCGAAACCGACGAGTTTGTCGTCGAGCGTATCGCGCGCGGTGAGCATCAGGATCGGGATGTCGCGCTGCGCTTCGCGCACGGCCTTGCACAGCTCGATGCCGTCGAGCTTCGGCAGGCCGAGATCAAGCACGATCACGTCGTAGATGCCTTCCAGCGCCATGCGCAGGCCGAGCGCGCCGTCGCCGGCGTGATCCATGACGAAGCCGCGATGCTCCAGATAATCCCAGATGTTCGCGGCGATATCGCGTTGGTCTTCGATGAGCAGAATGCGCAACATGCGAGCTCGCCGCAGAAAGCCAGGCGCGCGAGTATACGCGCGCCGTTGTTAACCGCGATTTAGACGATCACGAACCCGATGCGCTGGGTTCGACGATCGCTTTCGCCGCCTCGGGCGGCGGATTGGCCGTCGTCGGCGCCATCATGCGCGCGCTGCGCCAGTTGCCGAAACGGTAGTACAGAACCGACAGCGTGAGCGAGACGATCGAGCCGACCGGGAAGCTCCACCAGATCGCATCCGCGCCCCACGTGCCGACGAATCCGTACGCGAACGGAATGCGCACCAGCCACAGCGCGATGACGAGGATGATCAGCGGCGGAATCACCGCGCCGGTCGAGCGCACGATGCCGGCGATCACGAACGACACGCCGAAGAAGATGAACGACCACACCACGATCGCATTGATGTGCTGCGCGATCTCGATCGCGCCGCCTTGCAGCGGCAGGAACAGTCCGAGCGCGCCGCGGTTGAACAGATAGCAGATCACGCACGAGGCTGCCGGTGAGCAGGAAATTGAAACCCACGCCGGTGAACACGATGCGCGTGATGCGATCCCAACGTCCGGCGCCGACGTTCTGCGCGGCCATCGACGAAGCCGCCATGCCGACCGCGAGCGACGGCATCTGGATGTAATTCCACAACTGGAAACACGCGCCGTACGCGGCGGTGGTGTGCGCGCCGAAGCGGTTGACCAGCGAAATCATCGCGATCATCGACAGCGACATCACCACCATCTGCAGTCCCATCGGAATGCCTTTGGTGAACAGCGAGCGCAGGATCGCGCCGTTGATGCGCAGCAGATGCGCCTTCGCCTTTGCGGAACGTGAGGAAATGTTTCTTGCGATACAGGACGACGATCAGCGCGACGAGCGTGACGACCTGCGCCACCACCGACGCGAACGCGGAACCGGCGATGCCCATGCGCGGAATCGGTCCGATGCCGAAGATGAAAACCGGGTTCAGCCCGATATCGAGCACGACGTTGAGCACGAGGAACAGGAACGGCGTGCGCGCATCGCCCGCGCCGCGCAGCGCCATGCCGCAGAACGAAAGCAGATAGAGGAACGGCATGCCGATGAAGATCACGCGCAGATAGGCGACGGCGAGCGGCTGCGATTCGGGCGGCGTCTGCATCATCGTCATCAGGTGCGGCGTGACGAAGAATCCGAACGCCGACACGATCACCGAGAACGCGGTGAAGAACACGATACTGGTGCCGATCACGCGCTTGGCCTGCGCGACGTTGCTCGCGCCCATCGCCTGGCCGATCAGGATCGTCGAGGCCATGCCGATGCCGAACACCGCGCCGAGCAGGAAGAACAGGATCGTGTTCGCGTTCGATGTCGCCGCGAGCGCCGCTTCGCCGAGGCCGTGGCCGACCCAGATCGCATTCACCGATCCGTTGAGCGATTGCAGCACGTTGCCCGCGAGGATCGGCAGCGAGAACAAGAACAATGTCTTGCCGATCGGGCCTTCCGTGAGCGAGCGATTGGGCCGTTGCATCGTGGCCGACATGAGCGATATCCCTGAATTCGATACCGCTATTTTCTCGCAACGGTGTGAAGATTGTCAGTGACAGATGTCAGAGCCGCGCGGCGCATGCGCATCCACGCATAGACGGGCAAGCCCGCGATGAGCAAACCCGCACCCCATTCGAGCGCCTGCGCGCCGGTGCCGACTAGCGCCCACGCGCTGAAGACGAAAGCGAGCGCGGCGGCAATGCGCCGCCACAAACGCGCATCGGCTTCGCGCGGCTCGAGCACGAACATGGCGGCCGCGCAGACGAGATACGGCAACAGCGCAGCGGCGGTGGCGAGCAGGATCGACGCGGTGAACAAGTCCGACCAACGTGGCGTTGAAATTGGCGACGACGAGCAGCGTGGCGAGCACGCTGCCGATGACGAGTCCGATGCGCGGCGTGTCGTTGCCGTCGACGCGCGCGAAGATCGCCGGGAAAAGTTTGTCGCGCGCGGCGGCGAGCGGAATCTGGCCTTGCACGAGAATCCATCCGTTCAGCGCGCCGAGGCATGACACCGCCATCGCCGCGGCCATGGCGACGGATGCGCCGCGGCCCGCGAATGCCTGCGCCGCATCGGCAAATGGAGCGGGCGAGGTCTTCAGCGTTTCGAGCGGCACCAGGCCGAGCACGATCATGCACGCCGCCACGGAAACGATCGCGCCGATCGCCACGCCGAGAATCGTCGCGCGCGGCACGATGCGTTCGGCGTTTTCGACGTGTTCGGCAGGAATCGTCGCGCATTCGAGGCCGAGCAATGCCCACAGCGCAAGGGCGGCGGTGGTCGTCGTCACGCTCAATAGCGAATCGCCGCTCGGATTGAACGGCGTGTACGAGTGCAGATCGATCGCGCGGGCGCCGAGCACGATCACGACGACGAGCGGCAGCAGTTTCAGAACCGTCAACACCACCTGCGCGATTCCGGCGGCGCGCAAGCCGACGAGATTGAGGCCCGTGCACAGCCACAGCACGGCAATCGCGCACGCGGCGGAATTCGCGGGAGTCGCGAACAGATCCGGCGCGAGCGACGTCATGCTTCCCGCGAACGCGACGGCAATCGCGGCGACGGCGCACCACACCGAAATCCAGTAGCTCCACGCCATCATGAATCCGACGAAATCGCCGAACGCGATATGCGCGAACGCGTACGGTCCGCCGCTGACCGGATAGCGCTGCGCCAATCGCGCGAAGACGACGGCGAGCAACAACGCACCCGCCGTGCTGAGCAGCCATCCGAGCGCGCTCGCGCTGCCATATTGCGCGAGCGATGCGGGCAGCAGGAACACGCCCGACCCGATCATGTTGCCCACCACCAGCGCGGTGGCGCTCCACAATCCGAGTGGGCGTTTGGGATCGCTCACCTAGTTCTTGTCGCGTCCGTCGTAATGCGTGACCGGGACTTTGTCGAGATCGATGTTCTCGATACTGCGAATGTTGATCGCGGCCATCTTGCCGCCTTTCGGATTCACCCCGATCGCGAACGGATGCATGCCGCAATTCGTGCAGAAACGGTGCTCGATCACGTGTTTGTTGAACAGATACGGTTTCTCGTTGGATTCCGGCGTGAGCCGCGTGAATTTTTCGAGCGGCGCAAACCACAACAGCGAACCTTTGCGCTGGCACATCGAACAATTGCACGCGATCGCTTTGTCGATTTCACCTTCGACTTCATAAGCCACGTTGCCGCAATGACAGCTTCCCTGATATTTCATCCCGATCTCCCGTTGTGGATCGGCCATTACGATAGCCGAAACGCGATGGCCAGGCGCGAACACGCCGATGGGCACGCGACATCTGCGATCCACAAAAAGAAAGGCCAGTCTTGCGACTGGCCTGTCCTTCGGGCGCGGATTGGGGAGAATCCGTCCACCCGTTTTCGCCATCCGTGGCGAGTTTGTCCCTGTGTCGTTGGGTCGCGCGTCTCACGACGCTCTACTGTCCGTGATCCTTGGGGAGAGGAGTCACGCGGGATATATTCCAAGGTCCGTGCCAACCGATTTGCATCGCGGAAACCGCATTCCGATGCGGTTTTCTCTCTTCGCGGCAGTCGCAAACTGCGAAACGCGCAGCCGATGCCATTGCGAAATGCAAAGCGAACGGCTGGACAGATCGGCGCGCGAAATGTTCTAGTTGGATCATGTTCGTCTCATTCGTTTCGCGGCGGTTGTTCGCCGTCGCCATCCTCGTTTTCTGGTTCGCGTTCCCATGCGTCGCATCGGCTGCCGACAGCGGATCGGCGCAGGCGGTGTTCGCTTCGGTCAAAGACCAGGTGGTGCAGGTCCGTCTCATCGATCAGGCCGGCAACGCCAAGACCGCGCTGGGCTCCGGCTTCGTCGTTTCCGACGATGGGCGCATCGTCAGCAACTTTCATGTCGTCTCCGGACTGGTCAATCATCCGGAACGTTTCCGCGCCGAATATCTCGATCAGCGCGGACAGACCGGCAAGCTCGAACTGCTCGACATCGATGTCGTGCACGATCTCGCGCTGCTGCGTGCGGACGGATTCCCCGCCGCGCATTTCGACATCCGCAGCGAACTGCCCGCCATGGGCGAGCGGCTGTATTCGATGGGCAATCCATACGATCTGGGCCTGACCATCGTCGAAGGAAACTACAACGGCCTGCTGCAGAAATCGCTATACGAGCGCATCCATTTCACCGGATCGATCAACCACGGCATGAGCGGCGGACCGGCGCTCGACACCGCCGGCCGCGTGATCGGCGTGAACGTGGCGAGCGCGGGCAACCAGGTCAGTTTTCTGGTGCCGGCGAAATACGTGTCGCAGCTCATCGAACGCGCGCACGAAAAAGCGCTCGATTCCGCGCAGTTCGATGCGACGATCGCCGCGCAGCTCACCGCCAATCAGCAGCGCTACGTTTCCGAATTGCTGTCGAAGGATTTCGCGCGCACCGACATCGGCGACTACTCGGTGCCCGGCACGCTCGCCGACTACATCAACTGCTGGGGCCGCACCGATCGCGAACCGCGCGAGCTTTATCACAGCGTTTCGTATCACTGCTCGACGGACGAAAATCTGTTCCTGTCCGATGCGCTCAGTTCCGGTTCGATCGGCTATTCGCACGTGTTGTATTCGACCGATGAACTCTCGCCGCTGCACTTCTTCCATCTGATGCAGGCCATGGCCGGCATGGGTGCGCGGTCGTTCGGCGGCACCGAAGAAGCGATGAGCAATTTCCGCTGCGATTCCGATTTCGTCGCGCACGACGGCCAGACATCGAAAGTCACGTTCTGCCTGCGCCGCTACCGCCAGTTCGAAGGACTTTATGACCTGTATCAGCAAAGCCTCGCCTTGCGCGGCGATCGCGAATTGCTGGTTTCCACGCTGGCATTGACCGGCGTGAGCGCGGAAAACGCGCGCGCCTTTGCGCGCAAGTTCCAGGAGTCGATCACGTGGAAACCGTGAGCGTGCGCGGCGTGCTGGAACTGCTCGATCGCGCCGGGCGCGTCGAACAGCGCGTCGTCGTCGTCGATCGTCCGCTGCGCATCGGACGCGCTTACGACAACGATCTCATCATCGACGATGCGCACGTCGATGCGCACCACGCCGATGTCGTCCTCGACGAAAACGGCGTGGCCGTCGTGCGCGATCGCGGCAGCGTGAACGGATTGCGCAAGCCGGGGGCGCGCGCGCGCGTCGAAACGATCGCGCTCGATCGCGAAGTCACGTTCTCGATCGGCGGCGCGACCGTTCGCTTTCGTCCCGCTGATTACGCCACCGTTCCCGCGCAGCCCATGGCCAGCGGCGGACTGCGCGCCCATTCCGCACTGTGGGCGGCAATCACGCTGATCGCATGCCTGGCCGGCACGGCCATCGAAGCGATGATGGCCAGTTCGGAAAAATTCGACGGGCTGCAATTCCTTAACGTCGTGCTGGTCCCGCTCATCGTCATTCTGGTGTGGTCGGCACTGTGGTCGCTGGTCGGACGGCTGCTCGTGCATCACGCGCGATTCCTCGGCCACGTCGCCATCGTTTCGTTCGGCATCCTGGTCGGCAGCGTGCTCACGTTCGTGTTCGGCGTGGTCGCGTTCTCGTTGTCGCTCGATGCGTTCGGCGGCTGGGCGACCACGCTGGCGGCCTTCATCTCGATGGCCATCGTGTTTTCCGGGCATCTGCGGCTTGCTTCGCGTCTGCGCGCGCGCGGCGCGTTGATCGCGGGCGTGTGCGCGGCGCTACTCATCGCAGGCAGTTTCCGGGTGACGCACATGGTCGGCGCACAACGTTTCTCGCCGATGCCGCGCGGCATGGTGACGCTCGCGCCGCCGTCATGGCGATTGCGCTCGCCAGAATCGACCGACGTGTTCTATGCCCAAACGCAGTCGCTCGTCGATAAATTGCGCGACGAGAAGCCGCCAAAAACTCCATCGGGAAAATAGCCACGAAGTTGCAACGCGACGCAACATCTCCGCTATATGCGCTGCGCGATTTCCCAGCTGTGTCCCGACGGATCGACGAAATTGATCGTGCGCAATCCCCACGCTCGATCGATCGGACCGGCGAACGCGATTCCGCGCCGGCGAAGTTCAGCGGCAACGGCTTCGACATCGTCGAGCCACACCGTGAGCTGAAACTGCGAACCCTGACCGTGCGCGCCGACGGACCCCGGCGCGACGATCTCATGCGCGCTGCGCCGGTCGAGCAGGTTTATCACCGTTTCGCCGAAGCGGAATGCGGCCGATACGTCGTCCTCGTTGATCGGCGTTACGCCGAACAGATCGGCGTAAAACGCTTTCGACGCAGCGACATCATCGACGAACAGGCTGATCGCGCTGATGCGATTCGGAATCGTCATTTCAGATTGGTTTCGAACAGCTTGTAGATGCGTTTGTATTCGTCGAGCCACGAATCGGCGTTGGTGAAACCGTGGCGGTCGAGCGGATACGGCGAGATCGTGAAGTTGTCCTTGTGCAGTTCGATCAGACGCTCGTACAGGCGCATCGAATCCTCGAACAGCACGTTGTCGTCGATCACGCCGTGGCAGATCAGCAGCGCGTCTTTCAAGCCATCGGCGAATTCGATCGGCGACGAGCGCTGGTACGCGATCGGATCGACCTGCGGACGATTGAGGATGTCGGACGTATATTCATCGTCATACTGCATCCAGTCGGTGACCGGACGCAGCGCCGCGCCGGCGGCGAATTCGCCCGGTGCGCGGAACAGCGCCATCAACGTCATGAAGCCGCCGTACGAACCGCCGTAGATGCCGACGCGTTTCGAATCGACGTTCCAGTTGTCGACGAGCCATTTCTTGCCGTCGAGCAAATCTTCGAGTTCCGGATGGCCCATCTGGCGATAGATCGCATCGCGCCAATCGCGGCCGTAACCTTCGGAGGCGCGGTAATCCATGTCGAGCACGATGTAGCCGTGCTGCAGCAGAAGATTGTGGAACATCTGCTCGCGGAAATAGTACGGAAATTTCTCGTGCACGTTCTGCGTGTAACCCGCGCCGTGCACGAACATCACGGCGGGATGTTTTTGCGACTTGTCGAAATTCGCCGGTTTGTAGAATTTCGCGTAGATCGAACCTTTGAAATGCGTCGAGGGCACCTGCAGGATTTCAGGCTGCACCCACGCGATAGCTTTGTAGGCGGCGGTGCGCGTGTCGGTGAGTTCGCGCGGCGATCCGCTGCCGTCCGCACTGACGACGCCAATCTGCGGCGGCAGATAGCTGCCCGAATGCGCGACGAGCAATTGCGAGCCGTCATGCGAAAGCTGGAATTGTTCGACACCTTGGTATTGCGTCAATCGCTGCAGTTCGCCGCCGGCCGCCGCGATGCGGTAAACGTCATACGCATAGGGCGCCTGCTGGTTCGATAACACGTAAAACCATTTGCCGTCCGCCGACACAAACGGATGCGACACCTCGAACTTTCCGCGCGTCAACTGCTGCGGCGCGCCGCCGATCGCTTTCGCGTACAGCTGTGCGTAGCCGGATTCTTCCGACACGTACCACAACGTACGGCTGTCGTTTTCCCAGCCGAATTCGTTGAAGTTCCAGTTGATCCACGCCGGATCGTGCAGGCGATGTTGCACGGCTAGTTTTTTCGACGACGCATCGACGGTCGCGATCCAGCGATCCTTGTTGTCGTTCGCGCGAAGTTGAACGGCGGCGGACGATCCATCGCGCGCGAAAGCGACGCCGGCGATCTGGATATCGCGCGCCTTCGGTTTGTCATCGGATTTTTTCTCGTCGGATTTCTTGCGCGTTTTTTCCTTGTCGCCCGACTTGGCGTTTTCGTCGCGAATCGCGCTGAGCGGATCGTCGTGGACACCGGGCAGCGCATCGAAACCGAGCTTGGTCTGCGTGTGCGCGGCGATATCGAACAACCAGAGTTCGTTCGCCGGCGGATCGTTGCGGCCGACGCGAATGCGTTCGTCCTCGGTTTCCTCGTAACCGGATTCGGTGACGTAGCGCGTGAGCTTGCCCTTGCGTCCTTCATCGTGATTTTTCGGCGCGGTGACGGCGAGCATCCAGCGCGTATCCGGCGATAGCGCGGTGTCGATTATTTTCACGTCATCGCCGACGTAGAACGGCAGCGGCGCGCGTGTCGCATCGCCGCGCTGCATGGCCTCGTTGTATTCGCGCGCGGCCTTCTTTTCGTCGTGCGCTTTCTTCAGCGTCGTGAAGGTGCGCAATTGCATGTCGCGCAGATCGTCGGCTTTCGGCGTCGCGTCCGGATCTTTTTCGGTTTTGATCTCGGGCGCCGTGCCGGTCACGCCGCTGTTCACGTCGTGCACGTACCACTTGTTGTCCGAACGGAACGACAGCCATCGACCATCCGCGGAGAACTGCGGCGAGCGATCGTCTTCGGCCGAACGCGTGATCTGCTGCGTCGCGCCGGAGTGCAGATCGCGTACATACACATCGCCGTTGCGTACGAACGCCGCGTGGTTGTTCTGCTGGTCGTAGACGATCGGCGCGCCGTCGGCGCCGGCCATCGCCGGCCGCATCGACGATGGTGTCCGCGCCGCTTTTCAGATCGATACGATGCAGATCCTTCAGCGGCGAACCGGCTCGCTTGATCTTGTAGTAAACCGATTGCCCATCGACAGCGAAATGCGGCGGCATGCCGCGCGTTTCGAAACCTTCCGGCAATTCGATCTGCGCTGCGATCCAGTCCGGATCGGCCATGATCTGTTCCAGCGTGAGCGGAGCCGGCTGCGCGGCGGCAAGAGATGAGATCGATGCACAAGCGGCGATGACGGCGATTCGAAGCACGGTGGACTCCCGGAACTCTTTCGACAAGCGCGCAGGATAGCCGACGAACGCGGCTTTAGAAGCAGTCGAAAGTCACGCGGCGCTCTGGCGGCGACGGGGCGAATGCGGCACCATCGCCACATCGATCCGGGGAAAATCGCATGCCTCTGCCCAGCATCCAAATCGAAACGGCGCCCGATCCGAAATTCGCCGTGATCTGGCTGCACGGTCTGGGCGCCGATGGCCACGATTTCGAGCCGATCGTGCCCGAGCTGGTCGACAAGTCGTGGCCGGCGATCCGCTTCGTGTTCCCGAACGCGCCGGTGCGTCCGATCACCATCAACGGCGGCATGCCGATGCGCGCGTGGTACGACATTTCCGGCATGGAAATCGCGCAGAAGCAGGACGAAGCCGGCATCCGCGATTCCGTGCGCCTGCTCGATGAACTGATCGAACAGGAAGCCGCGCGCGGCATTGCCTCGGAGAATATTTTCCTCGCCGGATTCTCGCAGGGCGGCGCCATCGCGCTGGCCGGCGGCGTGCGCAGCAAGCACAAGCTGCGCGGCATCATCGCGCTGTCGACCTATTTGCCGATCGCCGAAAAAACCGATGCGGAAGCCAGCGCCGAAAATCGCGATACGCCGATTTTCATGGCGCACGGCATGCTCGATCCGACCGTCTCGCACGCGCTCGGTGAGATGAGCCGCGAATATCTGAAACAGCGTCACTACGCGATCGACTGGCACGCCTATCAGATGGCCCATCAGGTCTGCGCCGAAGAAATCGTCGATTTGAAACGCTGGCTCAGCCCGCGTCTGCGCTAAGCGACATGGCAACGCGCGCCGCCATCGGTCCGACGCGATCCACCCCTCACGCAGCCGGCATGGCTGCCGGATTTCTGCAGTGCGCAGGTGCTGTTCGCGGTGATGGTGGTCGCCGAGTTGCTGGTGGTCGTCATCCTGGTCGCGCCGAGCGACGAAACGCGGCCGCTGCTGTCGCGACTGACCACGACGAGCCTGTTCGTGCAATGGATCGCGCTGGTGTGCGCCGTGTGCCTGTGCAAACTGCGCCCGCAACTGGAAAAACTCAAACCCTGGGTCGGCGTCGCATGGGCATATGCGCTGATGCTGATGATCACCGTTCTCGGCAGCATGCTCGTGTTCTGGATCGACCAGGCGCTCAGCCTCGGACTCACGCTGCCGCCGGAATTCGGCGTGCGTTTCGTCGTGGCGCAACGCATTGCTGTGCGCGCTGATCGGCGCGGCGCTGTTGCGCTATTTCTACGTCTTCGAACAATGGCGCGCGCGCGTCAAGGCCGAAGCGAAAGCGCGATTCGACGCGTTGCAGGCGCGCATCCGCCCGCATTTCCTGTTCAACAGCATGAACACCATCGCGAGCCTGATTCCGCTGCGCCCGCGCGAGGCCGAGCACGCGATCGAGAATCTGTCCGATCTGTTCCGCGCCGCGCTCGGCAACGACGCCGCGCAAAGCACGCTCGGCGAAGAACTCGAACTGGTGCGGCGTTATCTCGATATCGAAAAGCTGCGTCTCGGCGAGCGGCTGCGCGTGGATTGGGATATCGATGCGGTGCCGCTCGCGCAGCCGATGCCGGCGCTGCTGCTGCAGCCGCTGATCGAAAACGCGGTCTATCACGGCATCCAGCAACTGCCCGACGGCGGCACCATCGTGGTGCGCGGCGTGCGCGCCGGCGGACAGATCGAAATCGCCATCCGCAACCCGCGCCCGGCCGAACACGCGCGGCTCGCCGGCCGCCACGGCATGGCGCTCGCCAACACGCGTGCGCGCATCGAGTACCATTTCGGCTTTCGCGGCTCGCTCGATGTCGATGCCGGACCGGATTATTTCGCGTGCACAGTGAAACTTCCCGATGAAAGCCCGGCTCGATGAAAGCGCTGATCGTTGACGACGAACCGCTGGCCCGCGAGCGCCTCGCCTCGCTGCTGCGCGAAGCGGGCGGCGAGGTGGTCGGCGAAGCCGCGCGACGGACGCGCGGCCGTCGAAGCCGCCGCGAAGCTCACGCCCGACGTCATCCTGCTCGACATCCGCATGCCGGTGATGGACGGTCTCGAAGCGGCGCGCCACATCGCGCAGCTCGAATCGCCGCCTGCGGTGATCTTCTGCACCGCGTACGACGAACACGCGCTCGCCGCGTTCGAAGCGAGTGCGATCGATTATCTGGTCAAGCCCGTACGTCTGGAACGGCTGCGCGGGGCGCTCGAACGCGCGCAGCGGTTTGCCGCCAATGCCGTCGAAAAACTCGAACAGGCAACCGGCACACCGCGCGCGCGCAGCCACCTGTGCGCGCGCGTGCGCGGCAATCTGGTTCTCGTGCCGATCGGCGACATCGAATACCTGTTCGCCGAAGACAAATACGTCGTCGTGCATACCTCGAAAGGCGAAGTGCTGATCGAGGAAGCGCTCAAGACCCTCGAAACCGAATTCGGCGATCGCTTCGTGCGCATCCATCGCAATTGCCTCGTCGCGCGCGATCGACTGTCCGGCCTCACGCGCGGCGGCGACGGCACCGTGCATGTGAAAATCGGCGAGCGCGCGACGCTGGAAGTCAGCCGCCGCAACCTGCCCGCCTTGAGAAAACTGGTCCGCACGCTGTGACGTCGCGTATCCGTATCGCCACGCGCCAGAGTGCGCTGGCGCTTTGGCAAGCCGAACACGTCGCTGCGCAACTGCGCGCCGCGCATCCGGGTATCGATATCGAACTCGTGCCGATGACGACGCGCGGCGATCGCATCCTCGATCGTCCACTCGCGGAGATCGGCGGCAAGGGTTTGTTCCTGAAAGAACTCGAAGTCGCCATGCTCGAACGCCGCGCCGACATCGCCGTGCATTCGTACAAAGACGTGCCGATGGATGTCGAACCGGAATTCATCATCGGCGCCGTGCTCGAACGCGCCGATCCTTCCGATGCGTTCGTGTCGGTGAACTACGCGCGCCTCGATCAGTTGCCGCAGCATGCGCATGTCGGCACGTCGTCGTTGCGGCGGCAGGCGCAACTGCGCGCCGTGCGGCCCGATCTGCGCATCGGCGATCTGCGCGGCAACGTAAATACACGCCTGGCGAAACTCGATGCCGGCGATTACGACGCGATTATTCTCGCCTCCGCCGGATTGGAGCGGCTTGGTTTGCAAGCGCGCATCCGCAGCAAACTTCTGCCGCCGACGTGGTTGCCCGCGGCGGCGCAAGGCGCCATCGCCATCGAGCATCGCATTGGCGACGCGGACGTCGCCGCGTTGCTGAAGCCGCTGCACGACATGGCGACCGCGCGCTGCGTCGATGCCGAACGCGCGATGACGCGCGCGTTGCAAGGCAATTGCGAAGTGCCGATCGCGGCGTTTTGCATCGAAACCGATGTGGGGTTGCACCTCGAGGGACTGGTCGGCGGCGCAGCCACCGGCCGGCTCCTCCGAGCGAACGCGACGGGCGTCGACAGCGAGACCGTCGGCAAAGACGTCGCGCAGAAACTGCTCGATCTCGGCGCCGACGAATTGCTCGGTCGCTCGCGTTCGGTTTCACTTTGACTTGCAGGACCCGCTTCGGCGCCGGAGGGGGTCAGTGTTTTGCAGGATCTATCAGCCGGGTCTCCTCTTCCGGTTCGAGGCGGACGGTGCCGAATACCGTGAAGGGAACCGAGCGCTTCACCTCGTTGCCGTTTGAGATGGTGCCCATGACCGCTGGCGTGGCCCAGAATGCGGTCCAGCGACTGCCCTGCGTAAGTTGATTCTGCTTGCCGATCCACTCCTGGTCGGGGCGCGCGAGCAGGTAACGCACCGTCGTTGCCGGTTCGAGAAAGACGGTTGTCGAATAGTTCATGCCGCGTTTGACGAAACGCTCGAACGGATACGATCTGACTTCGCTGAAATGCTCGTCAAGCAAAACGATGCGCGCGGGCAATGTCGATTCCTTGCCGCTGACGCTGATCACTTTCAGGTTCATCGCCTGCACCGAGGGCTCCAGGCGGATCAGCAATGCCGGTTCATCGTGGTTGTCGAGGTGCAGGCAGTGGCCATGCGTGTCCAGCACGAATTCGGTGGAGCTGTTCTTGCCGGTCTTGACCACGAACGGCACGGCAGGCAACGCGTCCGGCGCCATCACGCAAACCGCCGCAGGCGGTCCCTGCGCAACGCCGGCCGATAGCGCGAGGGCGGCGAGCAAGCCGATCATCAGAACTGCTTGGCGAGTTCGTCCGCGGTCGAGCGGAACGCAATCTGCAGACCCTGCACGGCTTGCGGTCCGGCACTTTGCAGTGCGTTGAATTCCGGATAGACATAATGTCCGTCTGGTTCGATCGTGATCGGCTCCTTCAGTATGGGGAACACGCTGTTGTAGACGATGAAATCCTCGAACAGCACGTGCTTGCCGTCAGCGCCGAGCAGGCGCGCGCTGACCACCACGGTCGGCCTATACGGTGCGTTGTCGCTGCTGCCGGCAGCAGCGTAGCCGACGAAACCGAAGTCGACATCGAGGATGGCGTCGGCGTCGGCGACGGGCGAATAGGTCTTGCGCAAGCCGAAGTTCTCGCGCGCGATGTCTTTTGCGCCGTCGGCCATCTGGGCCGGATCAGCCCAGCGCAGTTCGTAACCGCGTGCGGCCATCGCCTGCGTCAGTTCGGTCTTAAATTCGGCGACGTAGTCGAAATGATCTTTCGCGACTTCGTCTTGCAGCCAGTGGCGTTTCGGCGCGCGATTCGCCTCCGCCACGGCCAGGCCGATCAGGCCGAAACTGTAGCCGGGGTTGTTCACGATGAGCAGGTCGATATCGGAATGCCGCATCGACAGCACCGCGACGCGTTTGACACTGCTATTGGCATCCTTGTTGTACGACAGGTGTTTCGGCGCGGTCACGCAGCCGGTGAGCGCAAGAAGCACGCAGGCGAGCGCGAGCGTGCACCACGAACGGAATTGCATTCGGTTTTCCCCTTCCCCCTGATCGGTTGATTGTTTTTCTTGTTTTGCCGATGGTGTCAGGGGCGGAGCAACCCGTCAAATGTAAAGACCGCGGCGGGGCCGGCCAAGAAAAAAGGGCGCAACCAGTGCGCCCTTGTTCGTTCCGACGGTGCGCAATCAGCGCTTCATCGAATTGAAGAACTCGTCGTTGCGACTTGGTGTTCTTCATCTTGTCGAGCATGAATTCCATCGCGGCGAGTTCATCCATCGGATGCAGCAGTTTGCGCAGGATCCAGATCTTCTGCAGCATGTCCGGCTCGATCAGCAGCTCTTCGCGGCGCGTGCCGGAGCGGTTGATGTTGATCGAGGGATAGACGCGCTTCTCGGAGATGCGGCGATCCAGGTGCACTTCCATGTTGCCGGTGCCCTTGAATTCCTCGTAGATCACCTCGTCCATCTTCGAGCCGGTTTCGACCAGCGCGGTGGCGAGGATGGTCAGCGAACCGCCTTCCTCGACGTTGCGCGCCGCGCCGAAGAAGCGCTTCGGACGCTGCAGCGCGTTCGCATCGACGCCGCCGGTCAGCACCTTGCCGGAGGCCGGCACGACGGTGTTGTAGGCGCGCGCGAGACGCGTGATCGAGTCGAGCAGGATGACGACGTCCTTCTTGTGCTCGACCAGACGCTTGGCGCGCTCGATCACCATTTCGGCGACCTGCACGTGACGCACCGCGGGTTCGTCGAACGTCGAGGAGATCACTTCGGCGCGCACGCCGCGCTGCATTTCGGTGACTTCTTCCGGACGCTCGTCGATCAGCAGGATGATCAGATGCACGTCCGGATGGTTGTGCACGATCGCCTGCGCGACGTTCTGCAGCATCATCGTCTTGCCGGCTTTCGGCTGGCGAGACGATCATGCCGCGCTGGCCGCGGCCGATCGGCGCGATCAGATCGAGGATGCGGCCGGTGATGTCCTCGGTCGAGCCGTTGCCGCGCTCGAGATGGAACATCTTGCGCGGGAACAGCGGCGTCAGGTTCTCGAACAGCACCTTGTTCTTCGACGCTTCCGGCGGCTCGCCGTTGATGTGATCGACCTTGAGCAGCGCGAAGTAGCGCTCGCCTTCTTTCGGCGGACGGATGCGGCCGGTGATGTGGTCGCCGGTGCGCAGGTTGAAGCGGCGGATCTGGCTCGGGCGAACGTAAATATCGTCCGGGCCGGCGAGATACGACTCGTCCGGACCGCGCAGGAAGCCGAAGCCGTCCTGCAGGATTTCCAGCACGCCTTCGGCGTAAATGCCGCCGCCGGTGCGCGCGTGCGCCTTCAGGATCAGGAAGACGATGTCCTGCTTGCGCGCGCGGGCGACGCCTTCCTGGATGCCGAGTTCGTCGGCGAGCTTCAGCAGTTCGGGCGCGGGCTTGCGCTTGAGTTCGTTGAGATCGATGAGCGGACCGTCGCCGCCGCCGTTGCGGGAATCGTCGGCATCCTCATCGGTGTTCTGCTGCGGCTGGAAGCGCTGCTGGTTGTTGTTGCCGCTGCCGGTGCTGCGCGTTGGTTGTTGTTGCTCTGATTGCGATGGCGGTTGCGGTCGCGTCGGCCGCCTTGACCCTGGCGGTCGTTGCGGCCTTGCTGGCGCTGTTCGCCGCCGGCTTCGTTGGGATTTGATCTGGCGATTCGTTGCCGCCGCCTTCGCTGGTGCTGACGGCGTTTGCGCCGCCGGCTCGGCAGGCGGATTGCTGCTGGCGACCGCGACCGCGCGGTTGCTCGGCGCGTTCGTCGGCGGAATCGCCGGATTCGGAATTATTTTGGGTCTGGTTATCGGGTTCGGACACGGAATGACCTCGCACGGAGCGCCGTGGAAACGGGCTGTTGGCAGGTAGGTTGGAAGAATCAGGAAGGAGTCGCGGAGGCGGTCGCCTCGGCAGACATCGCTAACTTAGCATTGCAGGTTGACGGCGTCTAGCTGGCAATCGCTGCGATCGAATTTGGTTCAGGTTCGCCGTTATTGTGGGCAAATTCGGCGAAACCTGCAACTAACTGGGGCGTGGCGGTGCGGCTTTCAAGCGAAGATCGCGGCTTCCGCAATGCTGAGTACCGCGGGGTCGACTCTCTTGTGCGAGCGCAGAGAGGTGATCGGCAAGGAACGCCGGTCTGCTCCCAGCGGATGCTGTCCGCGGAGAGCACGTCCGCTGATGCTCGCCGCGGACGGCGCGCTTCCTGTGCGCGATCACCCGCGATCAGCGCCTGCGCGTCGCTGGCGTCACAGAATCACGAGCGCAACCGGCACTAAGCGCTCGGCAGTCGGGAGTCGCGAGCCAGAGCGGGTTAGACGACTTTGGCGGCCGCGCTCGCCGTCAATCGTCTTGTCGATCAGCTGCGTCGAGCTGCGTCTTGCTACCGCGCCGATCTGCGTCGCCTGGACCTTGCCGTCCTTGAAGATCATCAGGGTCGGGATGCCGCGCACGTTGTAGTTGCGCGGGCGTTTTCTGGTTGTGGTCGATGTTGATCTTGGCGACCTTGAGCTTGCCCGCGTACGACTGCGCGACCTCATCGAGGATCGGCGCGATCATCTTGCAGGGCCGCACCATTCCGCCCAGAAATCGACCAGCACCGGCTCGCTGGATTTCAGGACTTGTTCGTCGAATTGGTCGTCGCTGACATGGGAAATGGCTGTGCTCACGGGGTTCTCCATGGAAACGGGCGAGGGCGCGAACGCGCTTCTTGGGCTACAATTACCCGCCGATTTCGGCGGATGTCGAGGCCTCGCATTCCAGTCCGACTCGGAACGCATTTCAGCCGAAGCCGCGAAGCAATTCAAGTTGGGCCGTCCGGCGCATGATTTCAAGACGCGCCGACGCCGCCGCATCCTTTCCCGAACTCATACGAGCGGCCTCCCTCGCACACGGACTTCATGAATGCATCAGCAATCCCTTACCGATACCTTTTTCGAAACCTTCGACCTGCATCCGGATGTGCTTGTCCGGCCTGCACGCCGCCGGATTCACGCGCTGCACGCCGATCCAGGCGCTGACGCTGCCGCTCGCCCTGCAAGGCCGCGACGTCGCCGGACAGGCGCAGACCGGCACCGGCAAGACCGGCGCGTTCCTCGTCGCGGTGATGAACCGCCTGCTCACGCAACCGGCGCTGCCCGAGCGCAGGCCGAACGATCCGCGCGCGCTGATCATCGCGCCGACGCGCGAACTGGCGATCCAGATCGACAAGGACTTCCAGCAACATCGGCCGCGACACCGGCCTGAAATCGGCGCTGATCTACGGCGGCGTCGATTACGACAAGCAGCGCGAGCAGCTGCGCGACGGCGTCGACATCATCATCGCCACGCCCGGCCGCCTGATCGATTACTTCAAGCAGCACGTGTTCTCGTTCCGCGCCGTCGAAGTCGATGCGTGATCGACGAAGCCGACCGCATGTTCGACCTCGGCTTCATCAAGGACGTGCGCTTCCTGTTCCGCCGCCTGCCGCGAGCGCGAGCACGCGCCAGATGCCTGCTGTTCTCGGCGACGCTGAGCCATCGCGTGCTCGAACTCGCCTACGAGCACATGAACGACGCCGACCAAGCTCACCGTCGAAACCGACAACATCACCGCCGACCGCGTGCGCCAGATCGTCTATTTCCCGGCCGACGGAAGAAAAGACTGCCGCTGCTGATCGGCCTGCTGTCGCGGATCGATGCGCATCGCAGCATGATCTTCGTCAACATGAAGGTCGCCGCGGAAAAAGTCGCGCGCGCGACTGGAACGGCAAGGCTTCCTCGTCGGCATGCTCTCCGGCGACGTGCCGCAGAAGAAGCGCCAGAGCCTGCTCGGCAAATTCCAGCGCGGCGAAATCGAAATCCTGATCGCGACCGACGTCGCCGCGCGCGGCCTGCACATCCCCGACGTCAGCCACGTCTTCAACTACGACCTGCCGCAGGACGCCGAAGACTACGTGCACCGCATCGGCCGCACCGCGCGCCTCGGCGCCGAGGGCGATGCGATCAGCTTCGCCTGCGACATGTACGCGCAAGGTCTGCCCGACATCGAGGCCTACATCGGCCAGAAGATTCCGACCGCCGCCGATCGATCCTGAACTTCTGATCGCGCCGCCGCTGCGTCCGCGCTCGACGGCCGCCGTGGTCGAAGAAGAAGACGACGGTTCGATTCCGACCAGAGGTCCGCCGCCGAAAGGCGATCGCAATCGTTCCCGCGACGGCCAGCGCGGCAGTGGTCGCAGCGCGTCGCGTTCAGCGCCGCCGCGTGCGTCGACGCCGCGTCCCGCAACGCCGCGCAGCGAATCGCCGCCGGCTGCAGCAAGCGATGCCGCAGCCAACGGTGCTGTGCCATCAGGCGCGCCGAAGCGTCGTCGTGGCGGTCGCGGCCGTAGTCGCCGACCGGAAGGCGCCGAGCAAGTCGCGCGCACCGAGAACGCGGCGAACGACAAACCGACGACGCGCAGCAAACCGCCTCGCGAAGCGGCGCGTCCGCGTGCCGCGCAAGCATCGCCGTCCACGCGCCCGTCCGTTGAAAAGCCGACGCCTGCCGCGTCGAAAAAGAAGCCGGGCTTCTTCAAGCGCCTCGTCGGCAGTCTGCTCGGCCGCTCATAGAATCCGCCGGCGCATGCGCCGGTTCATGGATTTAACGCGCTGTCCTGCTACAGTTCGCGCGTGGGGAGTTTGCGAGCCATCGACGTATGTTGAATGCGATTTCCAGTGCCGATCAGGCGCGAGCATCGCGTCTTTCGGCGCTCGCTGTTGCGGCCGTCGCCGTGCTGATCTGTCTGTGGGCGATCGTGAAGATCGGCTGGCTCGCCGTTCCGCAATCCGACGACGCGGCCGCTGTCGCGGCAACCGCGCCGGCCACCACGAGCAAGCCGCCGGTGTCGATCGCCAAGTGGCATCTGTTCGGCAACGCGGAAGGGCCGCTGGCCTCGCAGCTCGCGCGCAACGCGCCGGCGACCACGCTCAAACTCACGCTGCGCGGCACGCTGTCGCTGCCCGATCCCAAACAAGGCATCGCGATGATCGCCGACGATCACGGCGCGGAAAGCGCGTACAAGGTCGGCGAGGAAATCACCGATCGCGCGGTACTCGCCGAGGTGTACGCCGATCATGTCGTGCTGTCGCATGAAGGCGTTTCCGAAACGCTGAACCTGCCGCGTCCGGAAGAACACGTCGCGCGCTCCCGAAACGAACCTGCGCAACACCGCCGCGACGCCGGGCGGCAAGGCATCGAGCATTCCGCCTGCGTACGTGCCGCCGCAGATGGCGAACGGCGCCGTCGACTGGAAAAAAGCGATGCGCGACGTGCAGGTCGATCCGAACAAGCTCGCGCAGCAGGTCCATATCGAGCCCGTCTTCGAGAACGGCAAGATCGCCGGCGCGCGATTGTCGGGCAGCGGCGATGTCGCCGTGCTGATGAACAAGGCCGGCCTCAAACCGAGCGACGTCGTCACCGCCATCAACGGCAAGCCGGTGACGAGCCTGACCACCGACACGAATTTCGTAGACAATCTGAAGAACGCCTCGAACCTGCAAGTCACTGTTTTGCGCGACGGAAAACCCGCCGACGCTGACGGTGAGCCTGCGCTGATGAAATCCGCACGAGAAAATCGCCTGATGATTGCTACCCGAATCTGTTTTCGCACTTGTCCTGGCCGCACTCGCCGCAACGGCGGCGGCGCAGCCCGGATCGAAGAACGCGCCGCCGTCGCAGCCTGCCGCGAATCCGCCGGGCACGCACACGCTCAACATGAAAGATGCCGACATCCAGGCGCTGATCGCGACCGTGTCGCGAAATCACCGGCAAGAATTTCATCATCGGGCCGAACGTGCAGGGCAAGGTCACGGTGATCTCGGCACAAGCCGATGAAGCCCGACGAAATCTACGACGTGTTCCTGTCGGTGTTGCGCGTGCACGGCTATCGCGGCGATCCCGTCGGGCAGCATGATCAAGATCGTGCCCGAAGCGATGGCGCAGCAGGACGGCTCCGGCGGACTCAACGGCACGCAGGGCCACGAGCCCGACGAACTCGTCACGCAGATCATTCCGGTCAAGCACGTGTCGGCGAACGAACTGGTGCCGATCCTGCGCCCGCTGATGCCGCAGGGCGCGCAGCTCATCGCGCATCCGGGATCCAATTCGCTGGTCGTTTCCGATCGCGCCGGCAATGTCGCGCGCGTGGTCAGCATCATCGAGCGCATCGACACGGTTTCCGATGCGGGCGTCGAAGTGATTCCGCTGCAGCACGCGAGCGCCGCGGAAGTGGCGCGCACGCTCACGCAGCTTGCCGACACGAAAGCGCCGACCGAATTGAGCGATCAGCCGAAAATCTTCGCCGACGAGCGCACCAATTCCATTCTGCTTTCCGGCGGCAAGAGCGGCCGCCTGCGCATGCGCGCGCTGATCACGCATCTCGACACGCCGATGAACAACGGCGGCGATACGCAGGTGATTTATCTCAGCTACGCCAGCGCGAAAGATCTCGTACCGATCCTGCAAGGCGTCGCCTCGACACTCACCGGCGAAGCGCCTCCCGGCAAACCAGCGGCCGCAGGCGGCGCAGCCGCGAGCAGCGCCGCGGCAGGTCCATCGACGGCGACTATCCAGGCGCACGAAGAGGACAACGCACTCATCATCAGCGCGCCGCCCGCGGTGTTCCGCTCACTCGCCACCGTCGTGCGTCAGCTCGACATCCGCCGCGCCACCGTGCTGATCGAAGCGGTGATCGCCGAAGTGTCATCGGAAACGGCGAAGGAAATCGGCGTGCAGTGGCAGTTCCCGATCGGCGACGGCAACAATCATTTCGCCGGCGGTACCAATTTCACGGGCAGCTCGACCGGCAACAACATCATCACTGCCACGCAGGGCGTCAACAATCCGAACGGTCCGTCGCTGACCTTGGGCAACGGCCTGCAGCTCGGCTATTTCGACACACTGAGCGTCAACGGCAAACCGATCGTGAGCATCGGCGCACTGCTCTCCGCCTTGCAAAGCAATACCTCGAACAACGTGCTCTCCACACCGTCGGTGATGACGCTCGACAATCAGGAAGCGATGATCAAGGTCGCCGAGGAAGTTCCGTTCGTCACCGGTTCGTACACGACGCAGACCAGCGGCACGACCGCGGGCACGGGTAGCACGTCGGGCATCGGCAATCCGTTCCAGACCATTCAGCGCAAGGACGTCGGCCTCACGCTCACCGTCACACCGCACGTCACCTTCGGCACCGACGTGCGCCTGGACATTCATCAGGAAGTCTCGAACCTGCTGCCGCCGGTGCAGGGCGCCGTCGATCTGGTGACCAGCAAGCGCGAAGTGAAAACCACCGTGCTCGTGAAGGACAATTCGCTGCTCGTCCTCGGCGGACTCATCTCCGACAACATCAAGGATCAGGTGCAGAAAGTGCCTGCGCTCGGCGACATTCCCGTCTCGGCAATCTGTTCCGCTACCGCAGCAACGATCACGCGAAATCGGATTTGATGGTGTTCCTGCATCCGCGCGTGATGCACGACGCAGCGACGCAGGCATCGGTTTCGCAGGAAAAGTATAATTATATACGCAGCGAACAGGTGCAGATGCGCGAGAGTCCCGAAACGATGACGCCGCGCGCCGACCAGCCCGTGCTGCCCGCCGTACACGACTTCCTCGCCAGCCCCGCGATGGACGTCACGCCGAAAGAAGTAGCCCCGCGCCGCAATCCGTGAACACGCACGTCCGACCCACACGACCGAGCTTCGGCTTCGCCCGCCGCAACGGCGCCACGCTCACCGCATGGCGCGACGACGGTGCCGATGTCGCCTATCGCGAAGGCGTGCGTCCCGAAACGTTATCGGAATTGCGCCGCTATCTCGGCGTGCCGTTGAAACTGCAGCGCCATGACGCCGCCGGATTCGAACGTCTGCTGCGCACGCTCTACGAACAGGGCGACGACGCGCGCGCGATGGTCGCCGATTTCGACGACGATCTCGATCTGAAAACGCTCGCCGACGAATTGCCCGAGCCTGAAGATCTGCTCGAATCCGAAGACGACGCGCCGATCATCCGCCTCATCAACGCGCTGCTCACCGAAGCGGTGAAGGAAGGCGCCAGCGACATCCACATCGAGCCGTTCGAGAACCGACTCGTCGTGCGCTTCCGCATCGACGGCGTATTGCGCGAAGTATTGAGTCCGCAGAAAGCCATCGCGAACGCGGTCGTATCGCGCATCAAGGTGATGGCGAAACTCGACATCGCCGAAAAACGCCTGCCGCAGGATGGACGCATCGGCCTGCGCATCGCCGGACGTCCCGTCGATGTGCGCGTATCGACCATTCCCGCCGGTCACGGCGAGCGCGTCGTGTTGCGTCTGCTCGACAAACAGGCCGGCAAACTCGATCTGCGTCAGCTCGGCATGTCGGCCGATTCGCTCGCGATCCTGAGCGACACCATTCAGCGTCCGCACGGCATTTTGCTCGTCACCGGTCCGACCGGATCGGGAAAATCGACGACGCTGTACGCATCGCTGCTGCAGCTCAACGATTCGAGCCGCAACATCATGACCGTCGAAGATCCGATCGAGTACTACATCGACGGCGTCGGCCAGACGCAGGTCAACACGCAAAGTCGACATGAGTTTCGCGCGCGGATTGCGCGCGATCCTGCGTCAGGATCCGGACGTGGTGATGGTCGGCGAAATCCGCGATCTCGAAACCGCGCAGATCGCGGTGCAGGCATCGCTGACCGGCCATCTCGTGTCTCTCGACATTGCACACGAACTCCGCCGTCGGCGCGGTCACGCGTCTGCACGACATGGGCATCGAACCGTTCTTGCTGTCGTCATCGCTGATCGGCGTACTCGCGCAGCGGCTCGTGCGCGTGCTCGATCCGCGATCGCCGCGAAGCGTACGCGGCGACGCCGCGCGAACTCGCCGCGTTCGGCAAACCGCCGGACACGCAGGCGACGCTGTATCGCACCGCGCGCCAATCGGGCGGACGCCACGCCGGTTATCGCGGCCGCACCGGCATCTACGAATTCATTCCGGTCGATGAGGAATTCCGCCGCCTGATCCACAGCGGCGCATCGGAAGCCGAACTCGAACGCCACGCGCGTTCGCGCAGCCCGAGCATTCTCGAAGACGGCTGGCAGAAATGCCTCGCCGGCATCACCTCGACCGAAGAAGTGTTGCGCGTCACGCGGGAAGAATAGTGATCCGCGACGCGCGCGAAGCGGATTTCGGACAGATCCTCGCGCTGAATGCGGAGTCGGTGCATTTCCTGAGTCCGCTCGAGGAAACGCGATTGCGTCATCTGCACGCGCAGGCGGCGTATCACCGCGTCGTCGATGACGAGGGAACCATCAGCGCGTTTCTTCTCGCCTTCCGCGAAGGCGCCGACTACGACAGTCCGAATTATTCGTGGTTCGCGCGAACCTATCCGCAGTTCCTGTATATCGACCGCATCGTCGTTTCGATGATCGCGCGCGGCCGTGGTCTGGGTGCGCAGCTGTACAACGACATCATCGCGTTCGCGTCGGAGTCGCGCCTCGATAAGCTGACCTGCGAATTCGACATCGATCCGCCGAATCCCGCGTCGGCGAAATTCCATGCGTATTTCGGCTTTCGCGAAGTCGGACGGCAGCGCGTCGGCGACAACAAAGAGGTGTCGTTGCAAGTGCGCACGGTCTGATCGACGCGGCGATGCGATCCGGTATGATCGGCGACGTCGCGTCGAATTCCGGGGAAAAGAAATCATGGGCCTGATCGCGCAACTCACGCGCCACAAATCCGTCGAAAGCCTGCAGGCAGAAGCTCGGCGCGCGCAAGGATTTCCGGCGCGTCCTCGGTGTGTGGCAGCTCACCGCGATCGGACTCGGCGGCATCATCGGCGTCGGCATTTTCGTGCTCGCCGGCCAACAGGCCGCGATGAACGCCGGGCCTGCGGTGGCTTTGTCGTTCATCATCGCCGGCATCGCCAGCGCCGCGGCTGCGTTGTGTTACGCGGAATTCGCCGGCCTCATTCCCGTCACCGGCAGCGCGTACACCTATGGCTACGCCGTGCTCGGCGAAGGCGTGGCGTGGTTCATCGGCTGGGATCTGCTGCTCGAATACGCGCTGATCGTCGCGGCGGTCGCGAGCGGATGGTCGGGCTACGTGCTCAATCTGCTCGATGCGTTCGGCATCCATCTGCCGGAAGCGTTGCGCGGCGCGCCGGATTCCGGTCCGGGACGCATTTCAATCTGATCGGCGCGATCGTCGCGATGGGTGTGGCCGTGTTGCTCACCATGCGCACCGAATGGGGCGCGCGGGCGAACACGGTGATCGTCGCGGTCAAGGTCGTCGCGGTCGTGCATCGTCATCGGCGTCGGCATGTTTCTACATCGAATCCGGCGAACTGGCATCCGTTCATCCCGGAGCGCGCGGTCGATGCCAGCGGCGCCGGCCATTTCGGCACGCAAGGCATCGTGACGGCCGCGGCGGTCGTGTTCTTCGCTGTGTTCGGCTACGACACGCTGACCACGGCCGCGGAGGAAGCAAAAGATCCGCAGCGCGATTTGCCGCGCGCGATCCTGCTGTCGCTCGGCGTTTCGATGGTGCTGTACATCGCAATCACGCTCGTGATCACCGGCATGGTGTCGTACACGCAGCTCGGCAACGATGCGCCGGTGTCGCACGCGTTCCAGGCGCTCGGCATGAAGTGGATCGGCGCCGCTATCTCGGCGACGGCGGTGGCGAGCATCCTCAGCGTGATCTTCGCCTTCATGCTCGCGGCGGCGCGCATCTGGTTCGCGTTGTCGCGCGACGGATTGCTGCCGGGTGGTTTGCGAAAGTGCATCCGCGTTACGGCACGCCGTACCGTCCAACGCTGGTGCTCGGCGTGTTCACGGCGATCGTCGCCGGGTTTTTCCCACTCGGCGAAGTGGCGAAGTTGGTGAACATCGGCGTGCTGTCGGCGTTCATCATCATTTGCCGTCGGTGTGGGTGTTGCGCGTGCGCAAGCCCGATCTGCCGCGCGCGTTCCGCACGCCGTGGGTGCCGCTCATTCCCATCATCGGCATTCTGTTTTCGGTGTGGCTGCTGTCGGAACTGGCGTTCATCACGTGGTGCGTGTTCCTGGTCTGGATCGCGCTCGGGTTGATCGTCTATCTCGCCTACGGCCGGAATCACAGCAAACTCGCCGGCAAAGCCGACTGACAATTCGTCGCGCCATGCGCGACAATCCCGCGCATGCCCGCTTTCGCCTATCAAGCGCTCGATACGACCGGAAAAACGCATCGCGGCGTGATGCAGGGCGACACCGCGCGCGCGGTGCGCGCATCGTTGCGCGAACGCGGCATGAATCCGCTCGATGTCGCGCCGGTCGCCGATGCCGCGCAACGCACCTCGTTATTCCATCGCGGATTGTCCAGCGCGCAACTCGCGCTGTTGACGCGCCAGCTCGCGACGTTGCTCAAAGCCGGATTGCCCGTCGAAGAAGCGCTCGCGGCGTTGGCCGAACAGAACGACGATCAGCGCGTGCGCACGCTCGTCGTGACCTTGCGTTCGCGCGTCATGGAAGGATCCGGACTCGCCGCCGCGCTGGCCGAAGTGCCGGACAGTTTTCCTGAAATCTATCGCGCATCGATCGGGGCGGGCGAACAGTCCGGGCGGCTGGACGATGTGCTCTCGCGTCTGGCCGATTACACCGAAGCACGCGATGCGCTGAAACAGAAAATGTGGGGCGCGCTCGCCTATCCGATTCTGCTGACGCTGGTTGCCGTCGCTGTCGTCACGGGTTTGCTCGTGTACGTGGTGCCGCAGATCGTCGGCGTGTTCACGCAGATGCATCAGGCGTTGCCGTGGCCGACGCGCGCGTTGCTCGCGCTCAGCGCGTTCGTGCAGGCGTGGGGATGGCTGCTTCTGATCGTCCTCGTGTTTGCTGCGATCGGCGGACGTATCGCACTGCGCACGCAACAGGTGCGCTATGCGTGGCACGAATTCCTGTTGAAGATTCCGTTCGCCGGCGGACTGGTGCGCGCATCGAACACCGCGCGATGCACGCGCACGCTCGCTTTGCTGACCGCCAGCGCCGTGCCGCTGCTCGAATCGCTTTCCATCGGCGCGCAGGTGATGCCGAATCTGCCGATGCGTGCGGCGGTGAAACGTGCGGCGGTGAAAGTGCGCGAAGGCAGCAGTTTTTCGCGTGCGCTCGGCGAAAGCGGCTATTTTCCGCCGGTCGCGTTGCGCCTCATCGCGAGCGGCGAGCGCGCCGGCGAACTCGAACGCATGCTCGACGAGGCGGCCAATCATCAAAGCCGCGAGCTCGATCGCTGGATGTCGACGATCACCGCGATCATCGGTCCGCTGGTGATTCTCGCGGTCGGTGCGATGGTGTTGTTCATCGTGCTGGCGATCCTGCTGCCGATCTTCGAAATGAATCAGATGGTCAAATGATTCGATTCGAACACGTCAGCAAGCGCTATTCGGCCAATCACGATGCGCTGCTCGAAATGAATTTCGAACTCGGCGCGGGCGAGATGGCGTTCATCACCGGGCATTCCGGTGCGGGCAAAAGCACGCTGCTCAAACTCGTCGCGCTGCTCGAGCGGCCGACGCGCGGCAAGGTCATCGTCAACAACAACGATCATTCCAAACTGCGGCGACGGCGCATCCCGCAGGCGCGGCGCGGCATCGGCATGGTGTTCCAGGATCATCGGCTGCTGATGGATCGCAGCGTGTTCGACAACGTCGCGCTGCCGTTGCTGATCAGTGGAACGCCGCGCGAGGAAATCGGAAAGCGTGTGCGTGCGTCGCTCGATAAAGTCGGCCTGCTCGGACGCGAAGCCGAACCGCCGGTCAATCTGTCGACGGGCGAACAGCAGCGCGTCGGCATCGCGCGCGCGATCGTGGCCAAGCCGCCGGTGCTGATCGCCGACGAGCCGACCGGAAATCTCGATCCGCAGTTGTCCGCGGAAATCATGGCGCTGTTCGGCGAATTCCAGCAGGTCGGAACGACGGTACTCATCGCGAGCCACGACCTGCCGCTCGTCAAGCGCATGGGCAAGCGCGTGCTGGTGCTCGATCACGGCAAGCTCATCGACGATTTCAGGCCGGCATGAATCGTCGCGTCGTCGCCAAGCCCGATGTCGTCGTCGCCGAGGCGAAGCCGCCGAAGAAATCGCGGCCGTCGCTGCGCGCGTGGCGCGAGCAGCACTTCTATAGTTTGTTTTCGAGTCTGGGCCGGCTCGCGGCGCGACCGTGGGCGACGTCGATGACGCTCGCCGTGCTCAGTCTCGCGCTCGCGTTTCCGCTGCTGTTCTGGCTGCTGCTCGACAACGCGCGCGGCTTGAGCGGCACCGTCGAGGACTCGCGCGCGATCAGCGTTTTCCTGAAGTCGGGTACGGATGCCGCCGCCGTCGAGGCGATGGCCGCGAAACTTCGACAGCATGCCGGACGTCCAATCGGTCGTCGTGAAAACGCCGGAGCAGGGACTCGAGGAGTTCAAGGCGCACTCGGGCTTTGCCGATGCGCTGAATGTTTTGCACTACAATCCGCTGCCGGCATTGCTGATCGTCGATCCGCGCGCGGCGAGCGGCGAGTGACGCCGATCCGTCGCCGGCGCTGGTCGAAGAATTCAGGCGCGATCCGGCCGTCGATCAGGTGCAGTACGATGCGGCGTGGAAGCAGCGGCTGAATGCGATCCTGCAGCTGGCACGGCGCGGGCGCGGTGGTGTTGGCGGTGTTGCTGGCGCTGGCGGCTTTGCTTGTCGTCGGCAACACGGTACGTTTAGATATCCAGGGCCGGGCCGACGAGATCGCCGTCATGCAGCTGCTCGGCGCGGACAATGGGTTCGTGCGCCGGCCGTTTCTCTACATCGGGTTTTGGTACGGAATGTTCGCGGGAGTGGCGAGTTTGATCCTGATCGGTCTGGTCGAATGGGCTTTGGCGGCGCCGCTGTCGGCGCTGGCGTCCAGCTACGACCATCGCTTCGACGTGCACGGTCTGTCGATCGCGCAGATGGCGGTCGTCCTCGCTGCGAGCGCGGCGCTCGGCTGGCTGGGCGCGTGGATCGCCGCGTCGCGCCACATCGCGCTGGGGCAGCCGACCTGATGGACGCCACACTCACCCGCCACATCACGAGCGAGACGCCGCGCGTCATGGTCGTCGACGGTTCGAAGGTCGTGCGCCGGCTGATCGAACAACTGTTGAAAGCCGATCTGCCGGGCGTGACGGTGCTTTCGTGCGAAACCGGCGCCGAAGCGAAACAGCATCTGGAAACCGGCGTGGTCGATCTGGTCACGACCGCGCTGCGCCTGCCGGATATGGACGGCCTCGATCTCGCCAAATACGTGCGCGAAAACGCGCCGCAGGCCTACATTCCGATCGTCATCGTGTCCGGCGACGTGAACGAACGCCTGATCAATCGCGAGCTTTCCGAATACGTCACCGACTACTTCGACAAGTCGCTCGGCTTCAACGCGCTGTCGCAGTTCATCCGCGGCTACGTGCGGCCGGAGGCGCAGGTCGGCGGCGAAGTGCTGTACGTGGAAGACAGCCGCGTCGTCGCGCTCGCCACGCGGCGCATGCTGGAAAAATACGGTCTGGTCGTGCAATCACGTGACCAGCGTCGAAGACGCCATCGCGATGCTCGAAACCGCGATGGTGCAAGGCCGCGTGCCGGGCGCGGACGTCGTGCTGTCCGACGTGAATCTGAAAGGCGAACTCACCGGCGGCGATCTGCTCGATCGCATCCGCAGCGAATTCGGCTACGGCAAAGGCGAGCTGCCGGTGCTGATCATGACCGGCGACGACAACCCGCGGAATCAGGCCGCAGTTGCTGCGCGCCGGCGCCAACGATCTGGTGCAGAAACCGATCGAGGAACGTCTGCTGCTGACCAAGCTGCTGTTCCAGATGCGCGTCGCGCAGCACCTGCGCAAGCAAGCTGCGCGCAGGCGGCGTGAGCGAACACGGCGCTCAAGCTCGAGCCTTCGTGGAAGGCGCGGGTCGGCGACTATTTCGCAGCGGCCCGGACATGCAGGCGCTGTCCGAATTCCTGCGCGCCGAACTGCGCGCCGGCAAGACGATCTATCCGCCGCCGCAAAAACATCTTCGCCGCGCTCGACGCGACGCCGTTCGATCGACGTCAAAGTCGTCATCATCGGCCAGGATCCGTACCACGGACCCGAATCAGGCGCACGGCCTGTGTTTCTCGGTGATGCCGGGCGTCGACGATCCCGCCGTCGCTCGACAACATGTTCAAGGAGATCGGGCAGGATTTTGGCTATCCGCGGCCCGATCACGGCTGTCTGATGCCCTGGGCGCAGCAGGGCGTGCTGCTGCTGAATTCGGTGCTGACGGTCGAGCAGGGCCGGCCCGGGTCGCACAAGGGCAAAGGGTGGGAAGGCTTCACCGACGCGATCGTCGATCACCTCAACCGCGAGCGCGAAAACCTCGTTTTTCTGCTCTGGGGCAGCTACGCGCAGGCCAAGGGCAAGCTGGTCGACGCGCGCCGGCACCTGGTCTTGAAAGCGCCGCATCCGTCGCCACTTTCTGCCCATCGCGGCTTTTTCGGCTGCGGCCATTTCTCCAAGACAAACAAGTGGTTAGCCGAGCACGGCCTGACCCCGGTCGACTGGCGCCTCCCCCTGCCAGCGCCCTTGATTTTCCCTGATAGTTCCTGTACCATGCAGTTCATAAATCCAGCCAGGTCGATACTTCAGGCACTAGGTAGCAAACGGATTTGCCTCGAAGCTGGATTGCAACTTATCAGGCGTTAAAGACTCTAACGGTAGAGTGTTTTAACGGCTGTTTCAGGAGAGTCCAAGAATGTCTACGGCATTGGTAGCCAACAACCTTCCGATCCCCACCCTGGGTGCGATCGGCAGTCTGGACGCATACGTCTCCGCCGTGCACCAGATTCCGGTTCTCACGCTCGCGGAAGAACAGGCGTTGGCGACCAGTTTCCGCGAACGAGAACGATCTCGACGCGGCCAAGAAGCTCGTCATGTCGCACCTGCGTTTCGTGGTGCACGTCGCGCGCAGCTATAACGGTTACGGCCTGCAGGTCGGCGACTTGATCCAGGAAGGCAACATCGGCCTGATGAAGGCGGTGAAGCGTTTCGATCCGGCGGTCGGCGTGCGTCTGGTTTCGTTCGCGGTGCACTGGATCCGCGCCGAAATGCACGAATTCATCCTGCGCAACTGGCGCATCGTCAAGGTCGCCACGACCAAGGCGCAGCGCAAGCTGTTCTTCAACCTGCGCAAGTAGAAGAAGCGCCTGGGCTGGATGAACTCGCAGGAAGTGCAGGCCATCGCCAAGGATCTCGGCGTGACCGGTGGCCGACGTGCTCGAGATGGAATCGCGCCTGTCCGGCCGCGACATGGCCTTCGACGCGCCGCAGGATGCGGACGAAGACGAGAAGCCGGCACCGGTCGCGTATCTGATCGACGATCACGCCGATCCGTACCAGAACCTCGAAGCGCGAAAGTCAGGAAGACTCCGATCTGGGTTCGCTCAAGAAGGGCATTGGACAAGCTCGACGCCCGCTCGCGCGACATCATCCAGCGCCGCTGGCTGAGAGACGGCGAAAAATCGACGCTGCAGGAACTCGCCGACGAATACGGCGTTTCCGCCGAGCGAATCCGCCAGGTCGAAGTCAACGCAATGAAGAAAATGCGCACCCTCTTCGCCGCATAAAAAAGCACAACGCAACACAACAAACCAACGGCCCGCAACGCGGGCCGTTTTCTTTTGCAACAAACAACCCACAACCCGCAACCGCAATCCGCAATCCGCAATCCACGAAAACCTTGCAGGCGCGCCGGGAGCGCGCGTCCGCGGCGGGCACATGGACGTGATCCTCCGCGGACAACGTCCTTGCGCGAACAACAAAAATCGTTTTTTGGTGACTTTTTGCCGATCAGCAAAAAGTTACCGCTGTCCGCAGGGCAGCGGAAGCCGTTGTCAAGAAGATCGACGAAGCAAAGTCACTGGATTCCCGCTTGACCAGCTCCGCTGTCGTAGAGCGCCTCGCGGGACTGACGAGCGAGCGAACGACGAGTGGCGTGACACTACCTACGGAATAAATTCGTGCGAAGAATCATCCCGAACACTCGTATCCCCAACCACGACACGCGCCGCCCGATCATACGTCGCATACGCCCACAACCAATTCATCATCACCGCAAGCCGATTGCGAAATCCGATCAGAAAGAAAATATGCGCGAACGAGCCAAAACAGCCACGCGATCGCGCCTGAGAATTTGAATCCGCGCAGATCGACGACCGCGGCCATGCGGCCGATCGTCGCCAGATTCCCGTAATCCTTGTATCGAAACGGCGTCGACGCTTTTCCGTTCAGTCGATCCTGAATCACTCGCGCGACGTGATTTCCCATCTGCTTCGCCGCAGGCGCGATGCCGGGCACCGGTTTGCCGTCGATCGCGACCGACGCAAGATCGCCTGCGACAAAAATTTCCGGCCGCCCCGCTATCGTCAAATCGCTTTCCACCTTCACGCGCCCCGCGCGATCGAGCGGCACTCGCAACGATTTCGCCAGCGGCGATGCCGCCACGCCGGCTGCCCACACGATCGTCTTGGCGGCAACGAATTCGTCGCCGAGGCGATAACCATCGTCCGTAATGTCCGTCACCGCCTTTCCGGTGACTACTTCGACGCGCAACTTCTCCAATTGCCTGCGCGCTTTCGCCGACAGCGATTCCGGAAACGTCGCCAGCACGCGCGGCCCGGCTTCCAGCAATCGCACGTTCGCCGATGCCGGATCGATATGCCGGAATTCGTGCCGCAGCGTGTGATGCGCGATCTCGGCGAGCGTTCCCGCCAGCTCCACGCCGGTCGGCCCGCCGCCGACGATGGCGAAGTTGAGCCACGCCGCGCGCTTGGCGGGATCCTGTTCGGCTTCCGCGCGCTCGAACGCGGTCAGGATGCGGCGGCGGATGCGCACGGCATCCTTCAACGTTTTCAATCCAGGCGCGAACGGTTCCCAATTGTCGTGGCCGAAGTACGCGTGCGTCGCGCCGGTCGCCACGACGAGAGTGTCGTACGTCAGCGACGACTCGGCATCGAGATGAACACGTCGCTCATCCGGCTCGATGCGATCGACCGTCGCCAGCCGCACTTCCACATTCGCCTGCTTGCGCAGGATCCGCCGCAGCGGCGCGGCGATGTCGGACGATGACAAGTCCCGCCGTCGCCACCTGATACAAAAGTGGCTGGAACAGATGATGATTGGTGCGATCGACAAGCGTGATGCTGCACGCGCGCCTTGCGCAGCGCGCGCGTCGCCCACAGCCCGGCAAATCCGCCACCGATGATCACGACGTGAGGCGTATCCATCGGTCTTCAATACAAGTCCATCGGATCGATGTCCAGCGACCAGCGCACCTTGCGTGCTTCGTCGAGCTGGCGCACGCGTGCGATCCACTCGGAAAGAAACGCATGCAGACGCGGCCGATCTTCCGCGCTCAGCAGCAAATGGCTGCGATGGAAGCCCGCGCGGCGCGGCATCGGCGCGGCCATCGGGCCGACGATCACGATGCCGTCCGGTGTTCCGGCGAGCTGCGCAGAGTGCGCCAGAAATGCATCAGCGGCGGCTTGCGTCTTCGCTTCGCTGCGCAGGAGTGCGAGAAACGCGAACGGCGGAAACGCACGCTTCGCGGCGTTCGTCGAGCAGTTCTTTCGCGACTTTCGCATAGCCGAATTTCAGCAGATCGCGCAGCAGCGGATGATCCGGATGCAATGTCTGCAGCCACACTTTTCCCGGCTTCAGCGCACGTCCGGCGCGACCGGCCACCTGCACGATGAGCTGACACAACCGCTCGCTCGCGCGGAAGTCGACGCTGAACAATCCATCGTCGACGCCGATCAATCCGACCAGCGTGAGATTCGGCAGATCGTGTCCCTTCGCTAGCATCTGCGTGCCGACGAGGATTCCGGCCTGATCCGGATGCAGTTGCTGCAAGCGTTCGTCGACGCCGCCGCGCGTGCGCGTCGTCTCGCGATCGATACGGATCACCGGCACGTTCGGAAATAGTTTCGTCAGCGCCTGTTCCATGCGTTCGGTGCCGACGCCGCGCGGCTCCAGCGTGCAGATTGCCGCAATCCGGACAATGCGACGGCACCGGCCGCTGCGCGCCGCAATGATGACAGCGCATCTGCGCGGCGCCGCGATGCCATGTCATCGGCTTGTCGCAGCGTTCGCAGGCCGCATGCCAGCCGCACGCGTGGCACATCAGTACCGGCGAAAAGCCGCGGCGGTTGCGGAACAGCAGCGCCTGTTCGCCGCGCGCGACGCATTCGCGCACGGCTTTGATCAATTCTTCCGACAATCCGTCGTTGAGCCGTTTGCCGCGCAGATCGATGAACTGGAATTCCGGCAGCCGCGCCGCGCCTGGCCGCGACGCGAGATGCAAGCGTCGATAACGTCCGCTTTCAACGTTCGCCAGCGATTCGAGCGACGGCGTCGCCGATCCGAGCACGACCGGAACCTCGAGCGCCTTGCCGCGCACTTGCGCGAGATCGCGCGCGGAGTAGCGCAAGCCGTCCTGCTGCTTGTACGAGGCATCGTGTTCTTCGTCGACGACGATCAATCCCGCTTTCGGCAGCGGAACGAACACCGCCGAGCGTGTGCCGAGCACGACGCAGGATTCGCCGCGCGCCGCGGACAGCCACGCGCGCGTGCGTTCGCCGTCGGACAGATTCGAATGCAGCACATGGATGCGGTCGCCGACGCGATCGCGAAAGCGCCGCTCCAGCGCCGGCGTCAGTCCGATTTCCGGCACGAGCACGAGTACCTGGCCCTTGTTGCGCAGGACCTGTTCGGTCAGATCAGATACACCTCGGTCTTGCCGCTGCCGGTGATGCCGTCGAGCAGGAAGGGTTCGTAGCTGCCGAAGCGTCGCCGCGATCGCATCGACGGCTCGTGCGCTGTTCGGCGGTCAGCGGCGGCGGATCGATGCGCACGCGCGCGGACGCTTGGCGTCAATGCGGATCGATTCGACCAGCCCGCGCTTGCGCAGGTTCGCCGCGCCGCTGCGCCAGCCGGGCAGCGCGGCGTCGAGTTCGAGATACGTTTTCGCGCCGCCGCGCAGCGCGTCGATCAGCCGCGCGCTCATCGAACCCGCGCGCAGCTTCGCGTCGTCGGTCGTGGTACGGATGAGCGCGACATCGCCCAGCTCCGGCTGCGCCTGGATGCGGCGCAAGTCCGACCGGCAGCGCCGTGTCGAGCACTTCGCCGAGCGGATGCAGGTAGTACTTCGACACCCATTGCAGCGTCGCCAGCAACTCGGCGTCGATCACCGGTTCGGCATCGAGCAGCGCGAACGCGGGCTTCAGCCGCGACGCGTCGATCTCCGATTCGGCCGCATTGTCGATGACGATGCCGACGCGTTTGCCGCGCCCGAACGGCACCGCGACGCGCGAACCCGGCGCGATGTCCGCCGCTCGCGAACCGCGCGGCGGCAGATAATCGAACAGCTGCGGCAGCGGTACCGGAACGGCGACGCGAAGCACCGCCGGCATCAGCCGCGCTCCGTCGGGCAGGGGGCGAAAAACGACCTGTTGCGCGCCGGAACCGTCAGTTGCGCAAAAAGCGTAGGTAATGACTGAAGAAAGCTGCTCAAGTCGCCGCCCGCAAACGAGTTTCTCCCTTATCCACAAGAGCTGTGGATAAGTCTGTGCATGAGCATTTGGATTGGCGCTCCGAAAAGCCCGTAATTACGGGCTATCGTGTCGCCTTGGTGAAGATTTAACCAGTCTGAAATATAGCTGTTTCATCAATGGGTTACACAAGTAAAACAAGTATATTTTTGCACCGGATCGGCGCTGTAACGGGTTTGTAAGAGCCACCGCCAGCCTTGTGCACAACCGGGGTCAACCGTGCGCGCCGAACTGCGTTCTTCGAAGGTCAGGCGAGCTTACGATAACGCCCGGATGACGCATACAATTTCCACTACACATTCCCTAGCGAAAACCTGGATTCCCGATCGCGTGGATGCGGCCAAGACGGACGTCAGTTCGATCGATCAGTTCTTGAAGACCGTCGAACGCCGCGCCCTGCGCATGGCGGAGATGGCGACGTCGAATCGCGACGAAGCGATGGATCTGGTCCAGGACGCGATGTTCGGCTTCGTCCGCCATTACACCGGCGAAACCCGCGGCCGACTGGGCGCCGCTGTTTTATCGCGTGCTCGACAGCCGCATCAACGACTGGCATCGCCGCCGCACCGTGCGCGGACGCTGGCTGGCGGTGTGGACGAAGTCGGGCGACGACGAGGACGGCATCGACGAAATCGCGCAGGCGCCCGATCAGAACGATCCGGGTCCGTTGCTGCGTCTGGCCGGCAGCGAAGCATCGCTGGCACTGGATGCAGCGCTGAAGAAGTTGCCGACGCGGCAACGTCAGGCGTTCCTGTTGCGCGTGTGGGAAGGATTCGACGTCGCCACCACCGCGAAAGTCATGCGTTGCAGTGAGGGCAGCGTCAAGACACACTTGTCGCGCGCATTGGCCGCATTGCGGCGCGCGCTGGAGAGTTACGCATGAACACCGAACCATTGCCCGAATGGACGGGCCAGGCCAAACAGGCTGCTCGACGAATCCGCGCAGGGTCTCGATGCGGCGACGCTGTCGCGCCTCAACCGCGCGCGGCAGCGTGCGCTCGAACAGGCGCGCCCGCGCGCGCTGCGGCCGTGGTTCGTGCCTGCCGGTCTGGCCAGCGCGTGCGCGGTGCTGATCGCCGTGGCGGTCGCCTGGCACGCGCCGACGCACACCGCCCACAGCCGGCGCTGACGCGACGCCAACGCCGGCACCTTCGCCAGCGATCTGGACATGATGTCGAGCGACGACGGCCTCGAGTTCTACGAAGATCTCGATTTCTACGCATGGCTCGACGCGCAGGAAAAGGACAACAACGGTTGAGCACTGATTCTGACGGTTCTGTTCACGGCAGCGCTCGCTGCGCAACCGGTCCGATTCACCGCCGCCGAAAGCGACGGCGCCAAGCGCTCCGAAAACGCGCGACAAGAAAACAGCAACAATGCGGCGCCGGATCCCGATCTGATCGGCTTCCTCGGCGATTACGAAGACGCGGCCGACGGACTCGATCCGATCGGACTTTCCGAACAGATCGACGACGACAAGAAAGCAGCGGCGAGACGACAAGAAGAAGGACGGACACGAACCATGAGCATTCGGTTGCATTATCGCATCGCGGCGCTGCGCTGTTGCTGATCGCGGCTGCTTGCGCTCGCCAGCACAGTCGGCGTTCGCGCAAGCCGGAACGCCATGGTCGTCGCTCACGCCCGACCAGCAGCAGGTGCTCGAAGCGGTGCACAAGAACTGGGATCAGTTGCCGCCGCCGGCGCAGCAGCGCTTGATCCGCGGCGCGCAGCGCTGGTCGACGCTCACGCCGGAGCAGCGCGACAAGGTGCGCAAGCGCTTCGAGAAATGGAATAGCCTGCGCACCCGATCAGCGCGACGAAATTGCGCGAGAGTTACGAGAAATTCAAGCAATTGCCGCCGGAACAGCAGCAGCGCATTCGACAGGCGTTCAAGCGCTTCGGCTCGCTGCCCCCCGAACAGCGCGAGAACCTGCGCGAGAAGTTCAACCAGATGAGTCCGGCCGAACGCAAAGCCTTCCTGCTCGGCGCCGAATCGCAGAACCGCGCCGGCATCCTTCGCGAATTCATGCAGTCGATGCCGCAGGAAGAACGCCGCGAGACGCGTCAGGCGCTGTCGCCATTGAACATGGAGCAGCGGCGAACGTTCATCCGCACGTGGCGTGCGCTGCCGCCGGATCAGCGCGATGCGTATCGCAAGCGCATCGTGCAGATGTCGCCCGAAGAGCGCGCCGCCGAGCTCAACAAGCCGCCGCCGAATCCGTGAAACGCTAGGTCGTCGCGATGCTGATGATCGCGGCGAACGTCGCGCCGAAGGTGATGATCACGGTGTAGCAGATGCCGATCACGCCGAATTTGATGCGTGGTCATGATCCAGCCCTGTTTGTAGACGCGCTTCTGCATCACGAACAGATAGACCGGAATCCACCACGCGGCGAAAAAGATCAGCCAGTCGAGCAGCGTCGCGAGCCACGGCGCGCTCACCGCGAGCGATTTCTTCAGCGCGATCATCAGCGTGATGAACAGCAGCGACAGGAAAATGAACGCGTGGCTGTGCAGCGCGACGATCAGATGCTCCATGTAGAGCCGCCGCTTGAACAGATAAAAAATCTTCAGGATCAGCGCGAACAGCGGCATCACCACGAACAGCACCTGCGGCAGCACGCTGAAGATGCCGATGATGAACGGCCGCGGATCTTTGCTGAGCGCGCCGCATGTTCGACCAGCCCGCGCGCGATCGCCGCGTTGAATCGCGCATTCGCGAACGCCGGCAGCCAGGCGAACTGGATCGGGTTGGTTTTCTCGTCCCACTTTTTGCCGTTGACGTTGAACGACTCGTTGTTCTCGTCCACATCGCCGTCGGATTCAGGTGGCGGCGGTGCATTGCAGCCTTGGCCTGCGCAACCTTGTCGAGATACGCGATGCGCCTGTTCGCTTCGTCGCGAACCCGGTTTTCCTCGCGATCGAGCTTGTCCGTCGCCTTCTTCGCCCTCTCCGGTTTTGGGATCAGGGCCATGGCCGCGCGCGCGACTTCCATATCGGCGATCTTCGTGTCGCGCCGCGCGATGACTTCTTCTTTCGTCATCGCGCCCGACAATGAGGCGCGTGTTGCCGGTCCTTCGATATTCATGCCGGTGAAGCTCGACATCGCCGAGCCAGAACTGGATCGCGAAAGAACGCCGCGATGCTCAGGAAAAAATACAGCCGGAACGGCGTGACAAAGCGCACGCGGCGACCGGCGAAATATTCGTTGCTGAGATAACCCGGCTTGACATACAGCGGCCACAGCGTGCGGAAGATGCGCGAATCGATGTTGAAGATCGTGTCGGCGATGTCATGCATCATGCTCGACAGCGGCCGGATCATGCCTTTCACCGGCTGTCCGCAGCTGTAGCAATATTCGCCGAGCAATTCCGCGCCGCAATTGGCGCACACCACTTTCACGGCCGGCGGCGCGGTCGCGGGCGCTGGCTCCTGAAGGATCGGCGCATCGGTGATCTCGGACATGGCCGAACTTTAGCCCATCGCGAATTCAGTGCCTACGGCCGTTCCGGATAAACTGCGCGGCTTGCCCCACCGTTTCGATCGCATGCTCGACCACGTCACCGAGACACCGCATCGCCTGCGCCAGGAAATCCGCGACACGCTCGTGCTCGCGGCGCCGCTCGTGCTCGGCCAGTTGTCGGCGATCGGCATGAACGTGATCGACACCATGTTGGCCGGGCACTATGGCGCGAACACATTGTCGGCCGTCGCCGTCGGCACGAGCGTGTGGTCGCTCGTCATCGTCGCGGCGATCGGCGTGATGATGGCGTTGCCGCCATCCGTCGCGCAGCTGGCCGGTGCGCGCAGGCACGCGGAAATCGGCGCGCTGTTCCGCCAGGCGTTATGGCTCGCGCTCGCGCTCGGCGTCGTCTTGCTGATCGCGGTGCGCCATGCGACGCCGCTGCTCAACGCCATCGGCATCGAGGCATCGCTCGTCGACGACGCGCAGAAATTCCTGCGCGCCATCTCGTGGGGCGCACCCGCGCTGACCGGCTACTTCGCGCTGCGCGGATTGTCCGAAGGCTTGGCGATGACGCGTCCGACGATGTATTTCGGCTTCTTCGGATTGCTGCTGCTCGGGCCGGTCGGCTACTTCTTCATGTACGGCGCCTTCGGTTTCGCCGGACGCGGCGCGGAAGGCTCGGGCATGGCCACGGCGCTCGTGCTGTGGCTGCAGTTTTTCGCTTTTCTGACTTACATCGCATTGCGCCGCAACTACAAACCTTATGCGCCGTTCGCGCGTTTCGATACGCCGCACCTGCGCGAGATTTTCGCTCTGCTGCGCCTCGGCGTGCCGATGGGTGTTTCGGTGCTGATGGAAGCGAGTCTGTTCGTCGCCACGGCGTTGCTGATCGGGTCGCTCGGCGCCGATGTCGTCGCCGGACATCAGATCGCGATCAACGTCGCCTCGGTCGCGTTCATGCTTGCCGCTCGGCGTGGCGATGGCGACGACGGTGCGCGTCGGTCTCGCCGTCGGTCGCGGCGATGCGGTCGGCGTGCGCTACGCCGGCTACGTCGGCATCGCGACATGCCTCGTCACGCAGGCGTTTTCGTGCGTCGTGATGGCGCTGCTGCCGCATGCGATCTCGAACCTCTACACCGACGATGCGAACGTCGCGTCCGTTTCCGCGCAGCTGCTTGATACTCGCCGCGATCTTCCAGTTTTCCGACGGCATCCAGGTCACCGCGAACGGCGCGCTGCGCGGGCTGAAAGACACCACCATCCCGATGATCATCACCACCGTCGCCTATTGGGGCATCGGCATGCCGGTCGGCTGGTGGCTCGCCTTCCGGCACGGCATGGGCGCGCGCGGCATGTGGATCGGCTTGATCGCGGGCTCTGAGCGTCGCCGCGGTACTGCTTTTCAGCCGTTTCGCGACACTCACGCGACGGCATCGCGTCACTTAGCCTTTCGTCACGTGCCGCCGGACGCGGCATCGGTTACGCTCAATTCCATATCGGAGAAAATTGCCATGTCGGAACGGAAGCACGGGTGGTTCGTCGGATTCTTCGTCGGGCTGTGGGCGCTGATCAATTTCGCGCGACGGCTCGTCGTGAATATCATCTTCATCATCATCGTCGTGATGTTCGTCATCGCGGTGCGCATGAGCGGTCCGAAAATCGAAGACCACACCGCGCTGGTGCTCGATCCGAAGGGCAACATCGTCGAGCAGTACACGGCCGACGCCGCACAGCGCGCGTTCGGCGGACTGTTCGGCCAGAAAGTGCGCGAAGTGCAGTTGCGCGACATCCTGCGCGCGATCGATGCGGCCACGCACGATGCGCACATCGAACGCATCGTCATCGAACCCGACAACATTGAAAGCGCCGGGTTGTCGACATTGCGCGAAATTGGCTCTGCGCTCGATCGCTTCAAGGCCGCCGGCAAGGAAATCATCGCCGTATCCAACGGCATGTCGCAGGGCCAGTACTATCTCGCCGCGCACGCCAACCGCATCCTGCTGCATCCGGGCAGCGAAGAAGGCGTGCTGCTCACCGGCTTCGCCGCGTATCGCAGCTATTTCAAGGAGGCGCTCGACTGGCTCGGCGTCGACGTGCATCTGTTCCGCGTCGGCGAATACAAATCGTTCGCCGAACCGTATATCCGCAACGATCAATCGCCCGAAGCGCGCGAAGCCGATCTGTTCTGGATGGGCGATGTGTGGAACCAATACCTGAAGGACGTCGCCGCGCAACGTCATCTCGATGCCGCGCAACTCACCGCGCAGATCAACGATTACGCGTCGCTGGTGAAATGCCAACGGCGGCAACATGGCGAAAGTCGCGCTGGAAACCAAACTCGTCGACGAACTCGTCACGAAAGATCAGGCCGAAGCCGCGCTCGCCGCGAAAGGCGCGAAGGACGATCATTCCTATCGCAAGGTCGGATTCCTCGAATACTCGACCGTCGTCGAACGCCAGATGGCGCTCGATACGCGTCCGCAGATCGGCGTCGTCGTCGCGGAAGGCGAGATCCTAGGCGGCGACCAGCCACCGGGCACCGTCGGCGGCGATTCCACTGCCGAACTCGTGCGTCAGGCGCGCGAGGATGCGTCGATCAAGGCCGTCGTGCTGCGCGTGAATTCACCGGGCGGCGACGCGTTCGCGTCCGAACTCATCCGCCGCGAAATCGAACTGACCAAGGCCGCCGGCAAACCCGTCATCGTGTCGATGGGCGATGTCGCCGCGTCGGGCGGCTACTGGATTTCGATGAACGGCGACGAGATCTACGCGCAGCCGACCACGATCACCGGATCGATCGGCATCTTCGGCTTGTTCTTCACGATTCCGAACACGCTGGCCAAGATCGGCGTGCACACCGACGGCGTCGGCACCACGCCGCTCGCCGGTGCGCTCGATCCGCGGCGTCCGCTCGATCCGAAAGTCGGCGAGACCATCCAGGCGCTGATCGACAAGGGTTATCAGGATTTCATCGGCAACGTCGCCGCCGCGCGCAAGAAGACCAAGGAAGAGATCGACGCCATCGCGCGCGGCCGCGTGTGGAGCGGCGAGCAGGCGCAGGAGCGCGGACTCGTCGACAAGATGGGTGGACTGCAGGAAGCCGCCGCCGCCGCCGCGCAGCGCGCGAATCTCGGCACCGAGTATCGCCTGCACTACATCGAAAAACCGTTGTCGACGTGGGAACGTTTCCTGCTCGAGCTTCCACGGCGACGACAGCGCGCTCGTGCGCTTCGCGCAATGCGGTGCTGCCGCAAATGCCGGCGAGCTTGCTGACCACGCCGGAAGTGCGCGATCAGATCAGGCTCCTGCAATCGATGCAGGGCAAGCGCGTCGGCGTGTTCTCGTACTGTTTCTGCGATCTGCGCTGATCGCTAACGATTCGGCGGCTCGATCAGCCGCCGCTGTCGTCGAGTTGCTTCTGCTGTTTCTTGTTCTGATCGTCGACGGTTTTCTGCACGTCTTTCGCTTTCTGCAGCGCCTTGAGCTGCGTGTCGAAGACGGTTTTCTCCGCAGGCGGCGGGGGCGGCGGCGGATCGGGCTGCTTGGCTTTCGAACAGGCGGCGAGCGCGACGGCGCATGCGAGCGTCAACAGCAGCGATTTCATGGCGATTCCATGGATAAGTCGGGCGGGAACGCTTAAAGTCTGCGCCCAACACGCTTCGCGGACAAGCTCGAGGACGCACCCCGCATGGCCAATCCGGCGCGCTGGAGGATGGACGGTCAAACCTGCCTGATCACCGGCGCGAGCAAAGGCATCGGCCTGGCGTGCGCGCGTGAATTCGCCGCGCTCGGCGCCGACGTCCTGATGGTGGCGCGCGACGACGTGCATCTGGAACAGGCGCGCGCCGAAGTCAGCGAGGAATTTCCCGACCGCGAAATCCTCGCGCTCGCCGCCGATGTCGCCGTCAGCGATCAACGCCTCGACATCTTCGACTGGATCGCCGATCTGCAGATGCCGCTCTCGCTGCTCGTCAACAACGCCGGCGCCAACGTGAGCAAGCCGACGCTCGATTACAGCGCAGACGAAGTGCGCGAGCTGATCGACCGCAACGTGATGTCCGCGTTCGAGATGAGCCGGCTCGCGCATCCGCATCTCACCGAACACGCAAACGCGGCGATCGTGAATGTGGGTTCGGTGTCCGGCATCGTCCACGTGCGCACCGGATCGCCATACGGCATGACCAAGGCCGCACTGCATCAGCTCACGCGCAATCTCGCCTGCGAATGGGCCGCCGACGGCATCCGCGTCAACGCGGTCGCGCCGTGGTACATCCGCACGCAACGCACCGAAGGCGCGCTCGCCGATCCGGATTATCTCGACGACGTGCTCCTGCGCACGCCGCTCGAACGCATCGGCGAACCCGAAGAAGTCGCGGCAGCCGTCGCGTTCCTGTGCATGCCCGCATCGTCATACATCACCGGCGAATGCATCGCCGTCGACGGCGGATTTTTGCGCTACGGATTCTGAGCGCAAGAAGCGGATAGAGACGCCCGCGCGCCGCTGTTAGGATTCGCGCATGCCTCGCAAGCCGACCAGAAAAACCTATCGCCTGCGCTATCAGCCGCCGTACGATTTTCCGGCACTGCTGACTTTCTTCGGCAAACGCGCGATTCCGAGCGTCGAGCGCATCGACGAAAAAAGTTACGTCCGCGATTTCGCCATCGACGAACAATCCGGACGTCTGCGCGTCGAACAAGGTGCGGGCGACGCGCTCAAACTCACCATCGATTTTCCCGACGTTTCGCGCCACGCCGAAATCGCCGCGCACGTCCGCCGCATGTTCGACACCGACGCGGACATCGCCACCATCAACGCATCGCTGGCCAAGCGGCGGCATCTGAAAAAATGCATCCGGCTCAATCCCGGGCAGCGCCTGCCCGGCGGCTGGGATGTTTTCGAATTCGCGATCCGCGCCGTGCTCGGTCAACAGATCAGCGTCGCCGCCGCGCGCACGTTCACGCGACGTCTCGTCGAACGATTCGGAAAATCCGTCATCGACGTCGACGGCAATCCGATCAACCTGTTTCCCGAACCCGACGCGATCGCCGAGGCCGATCTCACCACGATCGGTGTGGTACGCGCCCGCGCCGCGGCGATCAACGGCATCGCGCGCGCGGTGCGCGACGGCATCGTCAGCGTCGATCGCGATCAGCCGCTCGACGATTTCGTCGCGAGCTGGACGCAACTGCAAGGCATCGGCGACTGGACCGCACACTACATCGCCATGCGCGCGCTCAGTCATTCGAATGCGTTTCCGGCCGCCGATCTGGTTCTGCGCCGCGCCGTCGCGCGCGACGGCAAACCCGTTCCGCTACGCGAGCTATACCGCATCGCCGAAGCGTGGCAACCGTGGCGCGCCTACGCGGTTCTGCACTTGTGGCGAGTCGCGCCGTGAACACGTATTACGACTTCCACGCATCGCCTGTCGGCACGCTTCTGCTCGCGGTGAACGAACGCGGTCTGTCGCATCTGCTGTTCGACAAAGGTCGTCAGTCGCTGCCGATCCGCGCCAACTGGATTCACGATCCGTCGCGGCTCGATCACGTGCGTGTGCAAGTCGACGCATACTTCGCGGGCACATTGCAGGAATTCGACCTGCCGCTCGCACCGGCCGGCACCGATTTCCAGCTCGCCGTATGGAACGAACTGGTGAAAATCCCGTACGGCAAAACCATCAGCTACGGCGCCATCGCACGCGCGCTCGGCGACATCACCGCGTCACGCGCGGTCGGTGCGGCGAATGGCCAGAATCCGATCGCGATCATCGTGCCGTGTCATCGCGTCATCGGCAGCAGCGGCAAACTCGTCGGTTACGGTGGCGGATTGCCGACCAAGAAATTCCTGATCGAACTCGAACAGCGCCATTGCGTTTTTGCGCTGGCGCCGTAACGCGACTCAGCAGCCGTTGAGATCCTTGAGCAACTGATCTTCCTGCGGCTGCAGCACCGCCTGTTCGTCCTTGAACGCGCGCTTGAGTTTCTGATGGACATCGTCGTATTGCTTCTGCAGATATCCGCACACCTGCTCGTGCGACGCCTGCGAACACTGATCCTGCACCGCCACGTAATCGCCGGCGATGGCCGCCTGCGCCGAATGATCGATCGGAACGCTACGCACTCCCGGCGCGGAAACGCCGATGCCTTTCTGTCCATACGCGTCCGCGAGATTCTTGCCCGAAATGCCGAGCACGCCGGCAGGCACCATGCGCGGCTGCGATACGCCGTCGCGGCTCATGTATTGCGAACCGTCTTCCGGCCGCACGCATAACCACATCGTCGGTGCCGCCGCTTTCGCGCGGACGAGCGGCCGCACCACGGCGGGCTCCGCGGGCGCAGCACCTTCGTTGGATGACGTTGCCGGCGCAGACGCGCGTGCGGATGCGCTGTCATTGACGTGCACTTTCGCTTCCTGATCGCCGGCCGCGCACGGATGATCCTGAAACGCCGGCGTGCCGCCCGCATTTGTGCATTTGTATACTTCAGCCGCGTGCGCGCCGCCGAAGACGAGCATTCCGGCAAATATTCCGGCGACAATCACCACGACACGCATTTGCGGGCTCCGCAGACTTGGCGCTATGGTAGCGCGCCATCCGGAACGTCGGCTTAAGGACTCGAGCGCAGCCATGATCGATCTTTTCAGCGACACCAAAACGCGACCCACCGCCGCCATGCGCGAGGTGATGGCGCAGGCGCCCGTCGGCGACGAGCGCGCCAACGAAGATCCGAGCGTCAACGCGCTGGTCGAACGCTGCGCCGCTCTGCTCGGCAAGGAATCGGCCGTCTATCTTCCGTCGGGAACGATGTGCAACGAGATCGCGCTGGCCGTGCATTGCAAGCCCGGCGAAGAAGTCATCTGCGACGCGACATCGCACATCATCGGTTTCGAAGGCGGCGGACCGGCGGCGCTCGCGGGCGTGATGATCAATACCATCGCCGGTGTACGCGGTCTGTACAGCGCCGATCAGTTGCGCGAGAAGATCCGCGTGGATCGGCCATACGCGCCGCGGCAACGCCTCGTCGAAGTGGAACAGACCTCGAATCTCGGCGGCGGCGCGATCTGGCCGCTGTCCGTGCTGACCGAGGTGAGCGACGTCGCGCACGCGGCGGGTTTGTCCACGCACATGGATGGCGCGCGCCTGCTCAATGCATCGGTTGCGAGTGGCGTGAGCGCCGCCGATTACGCGCGCGGTTTCGATTCGGTGTGGATCGATTTTTCGAAAGGACTCGGCGCACCGGGCGGCGCGATCCTGGCCGGCACGCGCGCATTCATCGCCGACGCCGAACGCTGGAAAATGCGCATCGGCGGCGCGATGCGCCAAAGCGGCATCATCGCCGCGGCGTGCTCGTACGCGCTCGATCACAATGTCACGCGTCTTGCCGACGATCACGCCAACGCCAAACGTCTGGCCGATGGACTTTCCGATATCGACGGCCTGCGCATCGATGCGGGCGGCGTAGAAACAAATCTCGTTTATTTCGACGTGATCGCCGACGGCATCGACGCGGAATGGCTATGCGCCGCATTGATCAAACGCGGCGTGCGCATGGGACCGATGGGCCGCCACACCGTCCGCGCCGTCACGCATCTGGATGTGAGCCGCGCCGATATCGACACGGCGCTCGCGCACGTGCGCGTCGTGCTCGACGCGCGCGAATGACTTCGCGCGCCGTGTGTTTCCGTATCACGCTGAAACGGCAGGAAGGCAATCCTTGCGTTTGAGTGCCGTTCTGATCGGCGGCAGCAGCGCCGCATCCATGTTCATGTTTTCCATGCACGCGAGTACGTAGTCGCTATCGTCGAGCATCCTGCGGTTCTTCTTGAATGCTCGAACCGCAGCGTCGCCGTATACGTGCAGCACGCGTCGCCAGGCCTGCTGCGGAATCGGTCCCCATCGCTGAATCATCATTCCCAGATCGATAAGATCACGGCTCATTGCCGATCTGTCGTTGCCGCGGTCTGTGTTGGCGAGGAGTTTCTCCGCATAAAGATCCTCGTGCGCCAGCACGGGAACGCCGAGGCGCTCATCCATCGCGCCATCGAGCCGATCCAGGCGCGCTTCGAGGACAAACTCGACCTTGATCGGCGTGCCGTCCACGATCAGTCGAGTGAAAATCTTGTCGCGTTCCGTGCGTGTCTCGCGCGCATAGTGCACCGGCGCGGCGACGAGGGAGCCCAGCGTCGGCGGCGCGACTGCGTTGCGCAGCATTCTCCAGTTTTCTGCACCGGCGCAGAGAAAGTCGATGTCGACCGACTCGCGGTATTCATCCAGCGCAAGCGCGATCGCGGTGCCGCCGCCGAAGTAACAGCGCGCCTGAATCAATAAATCCGCATTGAAGGCGCGCAAGGCTTTTTCGATGCGTTGGTGATGCAAACGCTTAAACATGGAACACGCCGCGTCCGTATTGTTGGACCAGGCGTTGGATCAGATTTTTTTCCTGAGCCGACATGTGGTCGCGATCCACGTGATCCCAGTTGCGTTCGTAGAGAGCCAACGCCTCCCGCTCTGAAATGTGCTCCTGACCCGGACGATTCCACGCCAACAAACGCAACTGTGGGTAGTCGGCCAGACGCACCGGCGAAAGCTTCACGGTGAACTCGAGACCCAGCGCCGCTACGGCCTTGGCGTATGCGCCCAGCGATACCCCTGGCGCTCCTTTTTCCAGCGCAATGAGCCGTTGGCGCGGCATGCCGGCCAGCGCAGCGAGTTGCGCCTGGGTCAGCTTTTCCCGCTTGCGTGCTGCCCGCAAAGCCTCGCCAAACGCACGTGGGGCCGGGCGGAAGGCGGCTGGCGGATTTCTCGCTTCCATGTACGGAATATACGACATTTCATGGTAAATGTCACGAATTCCAGACATGTAGTCTGCGCTGTACGCCGATTGTGCGTCCGGCGGGACGGACTACCGACGACGCTCCACGCCCGTAGGGAGACTACGGATCCGGAGGTATTCCGCGGATGCAAAACGTTGCGGATCGGCGAGCCATTCGTCGATCATGCCTGACGCATCGTTGCCCCAGAACAGTTCGCCGCCGACGCGCAACGTCGGCACGCCGAACACGCCGGCGGCGATCGCTGCGTCGGTGTTCGTGCGTAGCTGCGTTTTCACGGCGGGATCGGACGTCGCCTTCTCCACTTCGTGCACGCCGAGCGTGCGCGCGAGATCCGACACGTCATTCGCGGTCACACCCGGCAGTCCGTCGCGCCAGATGTGACGGAAGATCGCATCGACCGATTCCCATGTCGTCCCCGCCGCGATGCACAGCCGCAACGCCATCAATGGATTGAACGGATGCGCGGGCGGGAATTTCAGCGCGAGCCCGGCGCGCTCGGCCTGCCAGAGCAGATGACGGTACATGTGCTCGCGTTTCCCGGCACTTCGGCCGGGCCGAGCGTGCCGGTGTGATTGAGCACCGCGCCGAACGCGATGGGCACCGGCGTGATGTCGAGGCGTTGACGCCACGCGTGCACCTTGTCGAGCTGCAGGTACGAGAATGGCGAGATGAAATCGAAGAACCATTCGGCGTTCATAGGAATCCTCCGTAGGGGCGCGATTCATCGCGCCCGCTGTTGGTTGTCGCGATGATTCGCGTCACCGCGTTGTGGAAGAGCCGGGCGCGATGAATCGCGCCCCTACGAAAAGCATCGCGTCATCAAAGAAAGCATCGCGTCGTCGAGGAAAGCGCCACGTCGTCGAGGAAAGCGCCACGTCGTCGAGGAAAGCGCCACGTCGTCGAGGAAAGCGCCACGTCGTCGAGGAAAGCGCCACGTCGTCGAGGAAAGCGCCACGTCGTCGAGGAAAGCGCCACGTCGTCGAGCGAGGTCCGTCAGCGCGCGCCGAGCAGTTCGCGCCGCATCCAGCGTGCGCGGCGGGCGCGGTTGGTCACGGCGGCGACGAGATGCCGCGGCCGGATCGGTTTGGTCAGATAATCGTCGCCGCCGATGTGCAGCGCGGCGAAGCGTTTTTCCGTATCCGTGTCGCCGGACAGCAGCACCACCGGCGTGAACGCGGTGCGCGGATGCGCGCGAAACAGCGCGAGCAGTTCGAAGCCGGAAATCTGCGGCATGTACAGATCGGCGAGGATCACGTCGGGGATGAACGTCTGCAGCGCGTGCAGCGCATCTTCGGGCGTGGCGGCGGCGTGCGTTTCCATGTGGTTGTGGCGCAGTACCGACGAGCAGAACAGGCGCATGGAATTGTCGTCGTCGACGACCAGCACGCGATACGGTTCGGAACGGTCGGCGATCATGCCGGCAAGTCGCGGCGCGATGCGGTTGGCGTCGTCGGGCAGCACGAACATCGATTCGGCCTGGCAGCGCATCGCGCGCAGGCGAACCTCGATGTCGTCGTGATCGCTCAAGACCACCAGCGGTGCGCGCGTGGCCATGGTCGCGTCGACTTCGCTGCGCCGTTCGTTGAACCAGCGGTCGAGGCTTTCCGCGCCGATGACGAGCGCGAGCACGCCGCCGAGTTCGAGCGCTTCCTCGACATCGCTGACCTCGCTGCATGCAGCGAGGTCGTAGCCGAGCAAAGCGAATTGCGTGCGCAAGAGTTCGCGATGGACTGGATTGGTACCCAGATAATGGATCGCCGGCCGCAACGGCAGCGGCGCGGCGCGCTCGGGCGCGAGCACGGCCACTTCGATGCGCGCGCGATAGCGTTGCAGCGCATCGGCTGCGGCTTCGCCGAGTGCCTGCAACTGCTCGGCCTGGGTCGGACTCGGACGCATCGTGCTGTCGGCGAACGAACTCAGATACGCGGCGAGACCGAGCAGCGATTCGGAAAGATCGGTCAACTCCGACGCTTGCGCGCGCTCGGCGAGCGCTTCGGCTTCCTCATACAGCGTCTCGGCGCGTTCGCGGCTCCAGTGGGTGCCGAGCCCGCGGCATTCGTTGCTGAGCGCTTCGACGCGATGGCCGAGTTCGGGGTCGAGATGGGTCGTCTTGGAAGTAGCCATCCGCCTAATGTAATGTCTTGAACGTCTCGGCGTCGAATGCGTCGACGGCGATGACTTCGTTGCGCGCAGCTTCTGCCTCCTGCAGGAGCGCGTATTCCTCTTCGCTGATCACGCCCGCGGCGCGGCCCATCTCATCGAGCATGTAACCCGGCGCGCGGTCGAGACGGCCTTCGCGGACGGCATCGCGCAACTTGGTTTCGATGGGAATCGCGCGGACGGCTTTGTCGAGTGCGGCTTCGAGCGCGCCGAGGCCTTCCTCGGTCGCCGGCGGCACGAACATGTCGGGCGTGAGATTGATGCGCGCTTCGCGGTCTTCGAGGATGTCGCGCGCGACGCGCGAGCCGAGTTTGTCCGACGGCGGACGAAAGCGCGGTCCGAGCGGGAACATCGCGATCTTCAGCATGAACGCAACGCCGCGCGCGGGAAAATTATCCAGCACGCCGAGCAGCGCTTCCTGCACGCGATACAGACAATGCTGCACGCTCCAGCGCACGAGGTTGTAGTTCGCCGTCGTCTTGCCTTCGTCGTGATAACGCTTGAGCGACGCGGAGGCGAGATACATGTAGGCGAGCGCATCGGCGAGACGGCCGGAAATTTTTTCGCGCCGTTTCAGCGAACCGCCGAGCGTGCCCATCGCGACATCGGAGAGCACTTCGAACGCCGCGGAGAATCGCGACAGATGTTGGTAGTAGCGCGCGCGTATCTTCCGTGCGCGGCGCGGCGGCGAGGCGACTGCTCGTCCACGCCAGCAATTTCGCGCGCGTGATGTTGCGCATCAGCAGATTGATGTGTCCGAACAGCGCCTTGTCGAAACGCTTGCAGATCCTTGTCGGCGATCGCCGCGATTTCATGCTGCACATACGGATGACAGCGGATCGCGCCTTGTCCGTAGATGATCATCGAACGCGTGAGGATGTTCGCGCCTTCGACGGTGATGCCGATCGGCACCGCGTCCCACGAACGCGCCAGCGAATTGCGCGGACCGCGCTGGATCGCCGCGCCGGCGCGGATGTCCATCGCATCGGTGATGACTTCGCGCATGCCTTCGGTGAGATACGCCTTCGCGATCGCCGACAGCACGGCCGGTTTCTCGCCCGCGTCGAGCGCGCCGCAGGTGAGCGTGCGCGTCGCCGTCATCAGATACGTTTTCCCGGCGATGCGCGCGAGCGGTTCCTCGATGCCTTCGAAGCGGCCGATCGGCGTATCGAACTGTTCGCGCACGGTCGCGTACGCGCCGCTGATGCGCGTCGCCATCTGCGCCGCGCCGACGGAGAGCGCCGGCAGCGAAATCGAACGTCCCGCGGCGAGACATTCCATCAGCATGCGCCAGCCCTGGCCGATGCCCGCGTCGCCGCCGATCAGGCAATCCATCGGCGCGAACACATCGTTGCCGACGATCGGACCGTTCATGAACGGCACGCCCATCGGATCGTGGCGCTGGCCGATGTCGATGCCCGGCAGATCGCGCGGAATCAGCGCGCAGGAAATGCCGAGATCGTCCTTGTCGCCGATCAGGTGGTCGGGATCCTTGATGCGGAAAGCGAGACCGATCAGCGTCGCGACCGGCGCGAGCGTGATGTAGCGCTTCTTCCAGTTCAGACGCAGCCCGAGGACTTCCTTGCCATCGATGATGCGCTTCTCGACGACGCCGGTCGATTGCGTCGCGGCGGCATCCGAGCCCGCTTCCGGGCCGGTCAAACCGAAGCACGGAATTTCTTCGCCGCGCGCCAGACGCGGCAGGTAATACTGCTTCTGCGCATCGGTGCCGTAATGCAGAAGCAGCTCGCCGGGGCCGAGCGAATTCGGCACCATCACCGTCACCGCGGCGGCGACCGAACGCGTCGACAATTTCGTCACGACGCGCGAATGCGCGATCGCGGAGAAACCGTGTCCGCCGTATTCCTTCGGGATGATCATGCCGAAGAAGCCTTTCTTCTTCATGAACTCCCACACATTCGGCGGCAGATCGCGCAATTGCTGGATCTGCCAGTCGTCGAGCAGTCCGCACAATTCGGTCGACCGGACCGTCGATGAAAGCCTGCTCTTCGGACGGTGAGCGGCTGCGGTGCGAAGTCGAGCAGTTTTTCCCAATGCGGCAGGCCGGAGAAAAGTTCAGCGTCCCACCACACCGTTCCCGCTTCGAGCGCGATGCGTTCGGTTTCGCCGAGCCGCGGCAGTACCGGCGCCATGATCTTCATCGCGAAGCGCGAGATCAGCAGTCGGCGGATCGGCGGCAGTGCCGAAGATCAGCGCGAGAACCACCAGCGCGATCACGCAGGTTTCGAACAGCAGCGGTGACTGGATACCGGTGAGCCGCCAGCCGATCAGCCAGATGCCGGCGGCGCCGACCCACGACAGGAAACCGAATCCGAGGAACAAGAGTGCGCTGAAGAAAATCAGGGCGAGCAGGAACGTGATCAGCATGGGTGGATTCCGGTGATCCCCGAGGGGCCTATCATCCGCTGTTTTTGGTTCTGCATTCCAGAGTGGGGTTGGAATCCAGCTTTTGATCTCTGCTCGTCATTCCCGCGGAAGCGGGAATCCAGCGCCTTTGCTCTTGCGTTGTCTTTTCAGAGATAGAGCTTCCGCGATTGAATATCGCGGGTCACTTCTTTGCTGGTGCAAAGAAGTAACCAAGAAACACCTTTTTTCTCCCAAAGGATGCTGTCCGCGGAGAGCACGTCCCTGATGCTCGCTGCGGACGCGCGCATCCCTGCGCGCGTGTACCCTCGATACAGCCTGCGCGTAACTGGTCGAAAGAGTCTTGAAACTCACGACTGCACAAAGCCAAAGGCGGTGAGGCCTGCAAAGCAAAAGCAAGGCAAATGCTCTTTGCTCCTAAGGCGCCAACCCACGTGTTGGTCGCGTGAGGTTCTCGTCAGACACCGCAAATACGGGAGAGGATGCGACACAGCCGATAAAGTGTGGGTCTAACCGTGCAATGCTCAGATTGAAGGGTGTTTTCTTTGGTTACTTTCTTTGCACCAGCAAAGAAAGTGACCCGCTCAAAGAGCGGAAGCTCTTCTCTTCAAAGAAGCAAAGCAAAGTCACTGGATCTCCGCACCCGCGTGAACGACGAGCCAGAGCGCACTCTTAGCGGGCGGGCTTAAGATCCGACGTATTCCAGTTGAACTGCAAATACAACACACTCGCAGCCCCGGCAGAATCAAACCGAACCCGACAATCAAACGTCTGCCGATTCTCGCTAGCCAGCCCCTTATCGAGCACGACCGTCGACGTCACCAGTACCGTATCCGACGATTCACTCTTGATGTGCCTGAGCATGTCATCGACATCGAGCCCGACATTGCGTCCGGCCAGACGTTTGTTGATCTCATCGCCACAGGCTTGCGCAGCGTGATCGTCACGGCTGCTTCCGCATGCCGCGGTCATCAACGCGAGGGCGAACGGCAACATGGCGCGGACGCGCATGAGAGTTTCCTCCGGCCCCGCAGTATAGCTCAGTAACGCGGAACGCCCGGATCGACCTCGCGCGACCACGCATCGATGCCGCCCGCCACGTTGTAGACGTTGCGGAAACCGAGCGCGCGGAAGTGATCGGCGGCGCGTTCGCTGCGTCCGCCGCTGTGGCAAAGGAACGCGAGATAGCGTGTCCTTCGGCAGCGCGGCGAGATCGTCGATGCCGTTGTCGATGGTGCGGAACGGCTGCGCGATCTGCGCCTGCGCACGCTCGTCCGGCGGGCGCACGTCGACGACGATGATCTTCGTTGGCGTCGAGACGTTTTTTCAATTCGGCTGCGGAAATCGGCTTCACCGCCGGCGGCGCGTTCGGATTGTCGATCGACAATCCCGCACCGCGCGCGGTTTCGACCCAGTCGATGGTGATGCCGCGCGCGCGTTGCGCGGTGGCCGGGTCCATGTAGATCGTGATGCCGTTCGCCTGCGCGACGATCGCGCGTTCGTCTTTCGGCGCGAGCTGGAATTGCGGGGCGAACTGCGCGTCGATGCTGAGCTGGATGCCGAGTTCCGGATCGGCCTCGGCCAGCGCCTCGCGGATGGCCGCTGACGCTTTGTCGCTGATCGTGATCTGCGGCGGCGTGCGGTCGGGCGCCGGCAAACCGAACAGCGAATGCAATTCTCCATTTGTATACATCGAACGGATGATGTCGGAGCCGCCGATGAGTTCGCTCTTCACGTACAGCTGCGGAATCGTCGGCCAGTTGCCGTACGCCTTGATGCCTTCGCGGATCTCGGGATCTTCCAGCACGTTGACCGTGTGGTATTCCGGCAGAAGATCGTTCAGCGCGCCGACGGCCGCGGCGGAAAAGCCGCATTGCGGCGAATTGCGCGTGCCTTTCATGAAGAGCACGACGGGATGGTCGCGCAGGAGCGATTCGATGCGGGTACGCGTGGTATCAACGGAAGACATGGCAAACTCGATGTGGGTTGAGGCGATTTTAGCCCACATGCGGCCTGCCGCCGATGAAAACAAGTTCAGGCGGCGACTGGAAGCGGTTCGGCACACCGGTTCGAGCGCCGTCGAAACCGCGAGCGTCTTCTGGCGTTCCGTCCAGTGCAGAAGCTCGAAACGACCGTCGTGATGCTCGACGAGTCCCGTGCAATGCTCGACCCAGTCGCCATCGTTGATGTAGGTGACGCCGTCGTGGTCCACCATGTTGCCGTAGTGGATGTGGCCGCAAATGTGGCCGTCGAAACCGGCGTCGTGCGCGGTGGCGGCGACGCGCTGCTCGAATTCGCGGATGAAGCGCGCGGCGGTCGGGATGCGCAGTTTGATCGCGATCGAAATGGTGCGATAGCCGAGACCCAGCTTGCGCAGCAGTCCGTTGCCGCGGCGGTTCATCGCGCAGACGAACCCCTGCATCACGTCGCCGAGCTTGAGCAGCCATTTTGGTGCGTTGTGCTCGCCATCGAATTCGTCGCCGTGGCTGACTTTGTATCGACGGCCGTCGGCGGCGACGTGCACGGCATTCAGCGCGATGTCGATGCCGGCGAACTGCTGGCCCGCGAAGGCGCGCAGTTCCGCATCGTGGTTGCCGGGAATGTAGGTGATCTTCACGCCGCGTTTCGCCAGCGCGAGGATTTCACGGATCACCTCGTCGTGATCGGCGTGCCACCACGGCCGCTTGCGCAGGTTTTCCAGATCGATGATGTCGCCGACCAGGTACATCCGTTCGGCGCGAACGCTGCGGAGGAAGTCGAGCAGATAGCGGGCCTGGCAGTCGGGAAGTCCGAGATGGACGTCTGAAATGAAGATGCTGCGAACCTGCAGGGTCGACATCGTGCGGCGGCTCTTGTGGAGTCGCCGCGCAGCGTAATGGGTTTAACCGAACGTCTCGTTGCGGCGAGGCGTCAGTGCTGTGACAGCGCGGCCTTGGCGACCGGAAAAATACGCTGCGCCCACTCGGTATACATTTTCGCCGACGGATGCAGACCGTCCGCAACCAGCATCGCAGGCTCGTTTCCGCTTTGTCGCGAGAACGGCCGTCACGTCCACATAACCACAATGCAGCATTTTTGCAATCTGCGCATTTATCGCATTGTAGGCATCGAGTTGGCGGGCGATTTCGGCGGTGTCGCGTCCGCTTTCCTTGCCGAATTTTGTCACGCCCCAGTCGGGAATCGAGACGACGACCACTTTTTTCGGATCGCCGCCGGCCAGCCGATCGCGCGTTCGAGCAAATGCTGGAATTCGCCGCGATAGTTTCCGCAGTCGCGGCCGCGATACTGGTTGTTGACGCCGATCAGCAACGTGACCAGCGCGATACGGCGGCGAAAAGGTGTGCGCGTCCATCGCCGCGGACAGTTCGTCGGTGGTCCAGCCGGTTTTCGCGACGATCTCGGGCTCGCCAACATCGATGCCGGATTTGCGCAGCATGTCCGCTAGCTGATTCGGCCAGCGCGCTGGCGCTGCGACGCCTTCGCCGATCGTGTACGAATCGCCGAGGGCGAGCATAGCGGCGCGGCCATTGCGATTCGATGCAGACAAACCGAGCACCAGCGCGAGCGCGCTACGCCACATGCCGCTGCGCCGCGACGAGCGTTTGCAGCACCGCCTCGATGCGCGCGAACACGTCGCGCAGCTCGTCGGCCGCGCGGCAGCAGCGTGACGCGGAAGTGGTTGCGCGTGTCGAGATTGAAACCCGAACCCGGCACCACGAGCACATGCGCGCGTTCGAGCAGTTCGAGCGCGAAGCGGCGCGTCGTCGAAATCCGGCAGTGCGCACGCGCGGGAACGCGTACAGCGCGCCCATCGGCGCGACCACGTCGAGGAATTCGCTGCGCGCACAATGCTCGAGCACCGCGCGCCGCGATTCGTGCAGCCGTCCGCCCGGTGCGGTCAGCGGCGACATCGTGTCTTCGCCTTGCAGCGACGGCGCGATCGCCCACTGGCCGGGCACGTTCGCGCACAGGCGCAGCGAGGCGAGCAGATCGAGCGCATGTTCGATGTGCACGAGTTCATCCGGCGCTCCCGTCAGCGACAGCCAGCCGACGCGATAGCCGCACGCGCGCTGCACTTTCGACAGTCCGTCGAAGCTCAGGCACGGCACATCGCCCGCGAGTTTGGCGAGCGGCGTGAACTGCGCGCCGTCGTAAAGAATCTCGTCGTAGATTTCGTCGCTGAGCAACACGAGCCGATGCCGCTCGGCGATGCGCACGATCGCCTCGAGCAACGCCGCGCGGATACACCGCGCCGGTCGGATTGTTCGGATTGATCAGCACGATCGCGCGCGTACGCGGCGTGATCAGCGATTCGATTTCGTCGGGATCGGGCAAATGCGCACGTTCGGCGGGGCATGCGTAATACATCGGCTCGCCCGCCGTTGAGGATGGTCGCGGCACTCCACAAAGGATAGTCGGGGCTCGGCAGCAGCACTTCGTCGCCGGCGTTGAGCAGCGCACGCAGCGCGAGATCGATCAGTTCGCTGACGCCATTGCCGATGAAGATGCGATCGATCGCCGCGTTCGCCACGCCGTGCGCGTGCATGCTGCTGCACGATCGCCGCGCGCGCGGATTCCAGGCCTTTCTGATGACAATACGCTTCGCTGCGACCGAGATTCTGTTCGATCGCATTGCGCACGTGATCGGATACGGCGAAACCGAACAATCCCGGATTGCCGATGTTGAGCTTGGCGATGACGCGCCCTTGCGCTTCGAGCTCGCCCGCACGCCGCGCGAGTTCGCCGCGAATCTCATAACGCACCGATTCCGTGCGCGAACTGGCCCGCACGGGCGACGAAGACGACGAAACGGCCATGACTCGGGGCGAACCTTGTTATTGTTGCATTGCATCCTAACCAAACAGTCCGCAAATTCAAGCGATTGGCGCACGCCGCCCGCTAGACTAGAGCCATGTCCTCACCCGATTCCCTGGAACGCCTGCGCCGCATCGGCTGGCGCGGCGACGCGTTGCCCGCCGAATCGCGCGTCGGCCGCGTCATCGCGCAGCACCGCAACGGCTACGTCGTGCACGATGGCGTCGAGGAATTCCGCGCGCAGCCCGCGCCGAAATTTCTCAAGCGCACGGTTGCGGCGGCTGACCGTCCGTCGGTCGGCGATTTCGTCGAACTGACGATAACCAAAGCGCCGGTGATCGAAACCGTGCTGCCGCGACGTTCCACGCTGGCGCGCGCCGCGGCGGGCGAGCGGCATATCCGCCAGATCATCGCCACCAACATCGATACCGTGTTCGTCGTGATGGGTCTCGACGGCGACTTCAACGTGCGCCGCATCGAGCGCTATCTCACGCTGATCGACGGCAGCGGCGCGCGCGCCGGTGATCGTGCTGACCAAGCGCGACAAGATCGATGCCGAAACGCTCGCCGAGCGCGAAGCGGACATGCGCGCACTCAGACGTCGAAACGCACGCGCATCAACGCGAAGGACGCCGACAGCGTCGCCGCGCTGCGCGCGCATCTTCAACTCGGCGACACCGCCGTGCTGGTCGGTTCGTCCGGCGCGGGAAAATCGACGCTGACCAACACATTGCTCGGCGTCGAACGCCAGCCGACCGAATACCGTGCGCGAACACGACAGCCGCGGCCGCCACACCACCACGCATCGCGCGCTGATCCAGTTGCCCGACGGCGCGTGCCTGATCGACACGCCGGGCATGCGCGAAATAAAACTCACCGGCGATGAAGACGTCGCCGCCGCGACGTTCACCGACATCGAAGCGCTCGCGCTGCAATGCCGCTTCGGCGACTGCGGCCACGGCAACGAACCGGGCTGCGCCGTGCGCGCCGCGCTGGAAAAAGGCGAACTCGACGCGGAACGCTGGCAGAGTTTCCTCAAATTGCGCGGTGAATTGACTGCAGCGAGCGAACTGCTCGAGTCGCAACTCAAGCGCAAGGCGCAGGCGCGCGTCGCCAACACAGCGCTCGGCCAGCGCCTGCGCGGCAAATACGGACGGCGCTGAGCGATCGGGTAAAATTCGCCCGTCGATTCCGGAGAGAAATTTGATCCTTACGCAACATCAGCGCGTGGCGGGCCTGTCGCCGGACCTCGCGCAGCGCATGATCGCGATCGGCGAAGCGATCCGGCAACGCCGCATCGACGATGCCGAACGCGGCGCGGTCGCCGCGTATGCGCTGGCGCCGAATCATGCCGAAGTGCTGTATCAATTCGGCCGCGTGCAGTGCCTGCGCGGGCGATTCGAACCGGGTCTGGAAGCACTGGTGCGCGCTGCGCAACTGCGCCCGAACGATGCGCTGATCTTCAGCGAAATGGGCAACGCCTACGAATCGCTGATGGACAACAAGCATGCGCGCCTCGCATTCGAGCGCGCGTGCCAGGTCGGCGCGGAATATCCGTCGTGCTGGTACAACCTCGCGCGGCGGATGACGTCCGACGGCGACATCCAGCCGGCGATCGAAGCCTTGCGGCGCGCGATCGCGTTGCAGCCGCAACACACCGGCGCGCGCGCGATGCTCGCCAACGCGCTGAATGCCGAAGGCCGTTCCGCCGAAGCGGCCGCGGAGTATCGCCGCATCATTGCCGACGGCGGCGCCGATGTCGGTCTGGCCTGGCACGGCTTGTCGCTGTTCAAGCCGATGCCGCTCGACGATGCCGACATCGCCCGCATGGAACGCGCACTCGCCGGCAGCTTGAACGACACCGATCGCGTTTCCATCGGCGCCGCACTCGCGCTCGCCTACGAACATAAAAAGAACTACGCCGGCGCGATGACGCAATTCCGCGCGGCACACGAGCTGGCGCGTCGACGCGAACGCTATGACGCGGACGCGTTCGCAAAAAACGTCGACGCGATACTTGCCGCATTCCGCGCCGGCGGCGCCGAATCGTCCGTCCGCCAGGGCAAGGAAATGATCTTCATCGTCAGCCTGCCGCGATCGGGCTCGACGCTCACGGAACAGATCCTCGCCTCGCACTCGCAGGTCGAAGGCGCCATCGAACTGCCCGATGTCGGACAGGTGATCATGGAAGAATCCGACCGCGTGCAACAGAGTTTCTTCGACTGGGTACACACGCACACCGGCGAACAGTGGTCGCATCTGGGGCAGCGATATCTGCAGCGCACCGCGCGCTGGCGCACGCGCAAACCGCGCTCGACCGACAAGTCGATCGGCAACTGGCGTTACGTCGGTGCGATTCTGGCGATGTTGCCCGAAGCCAAAGTCGTGATCGCGCGCCGCGACAAACTCGAAAACTGTTTCGGCTGCTATCGCTATATTTTTTCGCGGCATCCGTACACGCACGATTTCGGCGATCTCGCGCGCCACTACAGCGATTTCGATCGCACCGTCGCGCACTGGAAATCGGTTTACGGCGATCGCGTGCGCGAACAGATTTATGAAAATCTCGTCGCCGATCCGGACCACGAAATCCGCGCGCTGCTCGATTACTGCGAATTGCCGTTCGAGGACGCGTGCCTGAATTTCCACGCGACCGAACGCCGCGTGAGCACGCTGAGCGCGAGCCAGGTGCGCGAAAAAATCCGCAAGGACACCGCGCGCACCGACAACTACGGCGCGCTGCTCGATCCGTTGCGCTCGGCGCTCGGCACTGCCCGCGTTTTCGCGACGTGAACGCCGCGCGCGCTCCGAAGCGGAAGGATTGAGCGGCGCATGCTCACGCCACAGCAACGATTCGCCGGCCTCGCGCCTGATCAAGTGCAATTGCTTCGCGCGATCGAACAGGCGATCCAGCAACGGCGTCTCGACGATGCCGAGCGCGATCTCTCGATGTTGTTGGCGCGTGCGCCGACAACATCCGGAAATCCTGCGTCTGTGCGGCGCGGTGCAGGCGCGGCGTGGACGTGCCGCAATCCGCCATCCAGCTATTGCGGCAGGCCTTGGCACTGCGTGCGGACGACGCGCTGATTCACAACGAACTCGGCGGCGCGTGCGAACGCATCGGTCAACACGCCGACGCGCTCGCCGCATTCCGGCGTGCGACGGAACTGTCGCCGCAAATGCCGGCGGCGTGGATCAATCTCGCGCGCTTGCTGGTCGGCAACGGCGAATCGGCAGCCGGCAATCGCAGCGCTGCAACGCGCGATCGATCTGCAACCGCACAATCCGCGCGCGCGCGCTTCGCTCGCCGAAATCCTGCGCACGCAGGGCCGCTTCGATGAAGCGATCGCACAATACCGCGGCGTCCTCGCCATCGATGCACGCAGCGGATCGGCGTGGTGGAATCTCGCGCAACTCAAGCCGATGCCGCTCACAGCGGATGACGTTGTGACGATGCGCGATGTGCTGAGTCGTTCCGATATCGCCGAGAGCGATCGCATCGCGATCCATTTCGCGCTCGCGATCGCGCAGGAACACGCGCGTGATTTCCCGGCCGGATTCGCCGAACTGCAGGCCGGTCACGCACTGGCTGCGAAGCACGAACCTTACGACGCAGCCGAATTCAGCGCCCAGCTCGATGCGATCCTGCAGGCGTATTCGCCGCCACCCGCGCGTGCCGAACCGGCGCAGGGCGACGAAATCATCTTCATCGCCAGCCTGCCGCGCTCCGGCTCGACGCTGACGGAACAGATCCTCGCCTCGCATTCGCAGGTCGAAGGCTCGAGCGAACTTCACGACCTCGGCGAAGTGCTGATGGCCGAATGCGCGCGCCTGCGACGGCCGTTCACCGACTGGTCGCGCACGCATTCGCCGCAGCAATGGCACGCGCTCGGACAGGAATATCTCGCGCGCACGCAACGCTGGCGCGCGCAGCGTCCGCGCATGACCGACAAGATGCCGGCGAACTGGATGTACGTCGGCGCGATCCTCGCCATGTTGCCGCAGGCGCGCGGTCGTCATCTGCCGCCGCGATCCGCTCGAGACGTGTCTGGCCTGCTATCGCTATATCTTCGCGAAACATCCGTACACGCACGAATTCGCATCGCTCGCCGCGCACTGGCGCGATTTCGATCGCGCCGCGCGGCAATGGCAGCAGAACTATCCCGACCGTGTGCGCGTGCAGGTCTACGAGGAGCTGGTGGCCGATCCCGAAACGCAGATCCGCGAGCTGCTCGCGTTCTGCAATCTGCCGTTCGAAGAAGCGTGCCTGAATTTCCACGCAACCGCGCGCGACGTGAATACGCCGAGCGCCGCGCAGGTGCGCGAACCGCTGCGCACGCGACACCGCGCGCGCAGACAAATACGGCGCGCTGCTCGATCCGCTGCGATCCGCGCTCGGAATGCCACCTTTCGCAACGTGACAATCGCGCTATAGTCTAGGCAGTGAGGTCAGGGAGGCCGCATGGCCGACTCGCACGACACGCTCGCCCGGTTCGCGGAACTCGATAAGCGGCTCGTCGCCGCGGTGAAAGGCATCAAACTGCTGGCGTCGGTGAGCTGGCCGATGAGCGTGCAGAGCGTCTTCATCGACAACTGGCGCGCGGGGCGCGCGGAGTTGCCGAAGGTCGATTACGTGCGCTGCGATTTCACGCAGACGCGCGAGGAACTCGAAGCGATTTTCCTCGAAGCGCAGAGCGATCATCCGGTCGGCGACTATCTGCAGCGCACGGCGCAATCGTGGCGCGTCGCGACGGAATTGCTCGATGCGGTCGGCACGCCGGCGATCACGGAGCATTCGGTGCGTCTGTTCGGACGTCCGGGCGATCGGCTGCCGGGCGGCAACGTCAGCAATATCGACGCGGCGAAACATTTCATCGAACTGGCCGACGAACTCGACAAGGAAACCGCCGGCAGCGAGGGCGACTACTGCATCCCGGCCGAAACGCTGCGCGACGAATTGCAGGAGCGCATCAGCAAGTTCTTCAGCGCGCATAAGGTGATGGTGACGATCGATCCCAACCTGATCGCGAAGGCAGCGGCGGGGCCGACGCGCATCCGCTTGCGATCGGCGACGTGTTTTTCGGAATACGACAAGCATCAGCTACTCGAACACGAAGCGTTCGTGCATTCGCTGACGGCGCTGAACGGTCGCGCGCAGCCGAATCTGGCGTCGCTCGCGCTGAATTCTCCGCGCATCACGGCGACGCAGGAAGGGTTGGCGACGTTTGCGGAGTTGATGTCGGGTTCGATCGATATCGGACGCATGAAGCGCATCAGTTTGCGCATCCTTGCCATCGACAAAGCATTGTCGGGCGCGGATTTCATCGAGGTGTTCAAGTTTTTCCTCGCTTCGGGACAGACCGATGCCGACAGCTTCACGTCCGCGATGCGCGTGTTCCGCGGCGCGCCGCTCACCGGCGGCTGCGCATTCACGAAGGACACGGTGTATCTACATGGACTGCTGTCGGTGCACACGTTCTTCCGTTGGGCGCTGAAAAACCAGAAGCTGAAACTGTGCCGGCTGCTGTTCGCCGGCAAGATGACGTTGCACGACGCCATCAAGCTCGAGCCGTATTTCGACAACGGCTATCATGGTGCCGCCGCTGTATCTGCCGCCGTGGGTGCAACAGGCCAGCGGCATGGCCGGCACGCTCGCGTTTTCGTTGTTCGCCAATCGCATCCGGCTCGATCACGTGGAAGCCGAAGATCTCGTTCTCGGGGTATAAAAGTGAAAAGAACTGTTTTGTATACATTTGTTGCGAATGTTTTCGTGCGTGTCTGTTGCGTACGCGGACGATCCGCGCGTTGATGCCGAACTCAAACAGATCACCGCGTGGCGGCGCGATTTGCATCAGCATCCGGAACTGAGCAATCGCGAGACGCGCACGTCGAAGATCGTCGCTGACGAGTTGAAGAAACTCGGCTACGAGGTGCACGCGGGCATCGCGCACACGGGCGTGGTCGGAATTCTGAAGGGCGGCAAGCCGGGGCCGAAGCTCGCGATCCGCGCCGACATGGATGCGCTGCCGGTGGCCGAACAGGTCGATTTGCCGTTCGCGTCGAAGGTGAAAGGCGAATATCTCGGCAAAACCGTCGGCGTGATGCATGCGTGCGGACACGATGGGCACACGGCGATGCAACTCGGACTCGCCGAAATCCTGGCGAAGATGCGCAAGGATCTGCCGGGCGAAGTGATGCTGATTTTCCAGCCGGCCGAAGAAGGTCCGCCGCCGGGCGAAGAGGGCGGCGCGCCGCTGATGGTGAAAGACGGTGTGTTCAAGGATTTCAAACCCGATGCCGTGTTCGGCATGCACGTGGTGAGTGCGCTCAACGTCGGCACGGTCGGCATTCGCGCGGGTGGGATGATGGCGAGTTCGGACACGTTCCGTATCGTGGTGCACGGACGGCAAAGTCATGGCGCGACGCCGTGGAAAGGCATCGATCCGATCGTCACCGCGGCGGAGATCGTGACATCGGCGCAGACGATCGTCAGCCGTCAGCTCGACATCAACAAGGATCCGGCAGTGGTGACGTTCGGCATATTCAACGGCGGCCAGCGCTTCAACATCGTGCCGGAAACCGCGGAACTGCAGGGCACCATCCGCGCCTTCGACGACGGCATGCGTCAGCAGGCGCTCAAAAGCCTGAAGAACATCGCCGAGCACGTCGCTGCTGCGAATAACGCGACGGTCGACACCGAGATTCCGACGCCGACGAGCAATCCGGTCAACTTCAACGATCCGACGATGACGGCACGCGTGCGCGCGAGCATCGAAAAAGCGATCGGCAAGGATCACGTGATCGAGGCGCAGCGCTGGATGGCGTCGGAGGATTTCCCGCAACTGGCGATGTCGATCAAGGTGCCGAGCGTGTATTTCTTCGTCGGCGCGACGCCGCTGGGTCAGGATGCGGCGAATGCGCCATCGAATCATTCGCCGAAGTTTTTCCTCGACGAGGGTGCGCTGAAGATCGGTACCGAATCGATGTTGCAGGCGGCGCTGGATTTCCTCAACACGCCGACCGGCTGATCAGAAGGCCGACATGGCAATGACCGCCACGGGATTGGTGCTGTGCGGCAGTCGTAGCGCCATCGCCGAGCTGGCCGGCGTCGCCGCGTCCCCAGCAGCGGACGGTGGTGTCGGGCAGCACGGCGCACGCGTGATAGGTGCCGACGGAGAGCGATGCGATTTTCGGTAGCGACGTGACGATCGTCGGCGTGTAGGCGCGCGTCGTCGATCCATTGCCGAGTTGGCCGTAGCCGTTGCCACCCCAGCAGGCGAGGCGGTGGTCGGCGAGCATCGCGCAGGTGCTTTCTTCGCCGGCATCGATCGTCAGCACGCCGAGCGCGAGGCCGACCGGCGATGACGTGGCGACCGGAACCGTCGGATTGCCGAGCTGTCCTTGCGAATTGTTGCCCCAGCACGTCGTCAGCCATGATGTCGCAAACCGTGCGCAGGAATGCAGGCCATTGACCGCAACGCTGGCGACGTCGGTCAGTTTCGGCATGCCGGGTGTGGCCATAACCGTTGCGACCGGCGAAAGACTGTCGACGTAAGTTCCGTTGCCGAGTTCGCCGGCCCAGTTGAATCCCCAGCAGGCGACGGATGTGTCGTCGAGCACCGCGCAGGCGTGATCCGAGCCGGCCGAGATTTGTGTGACGCCGGCGAGCAGCGAATGCGAACCGTCGCGTTCGGTGATGACCACGTCGGCAGGCGCGTTGCGGCTGATGCGGCTGCCGTCGCCGAGTTGTCCGTCGATGTTTCGTCCCCAGCAGCGCACTGAACGTTGCGGCGTATCGAGCAGCGCGCAGGCGAATTCGGCTTTGGCGGCGATCGCTTTGACCGGTGCGCCGACGGCGACTTTCGCCGGATAAGGCTGTGATGCGCCGGTATCCATCGAGCCCCAGCAGTAGACGTCGCCGCCGCGAAGTCCGCAGGTCGCGGTGCTGCCGGTCACGATCTGCGTGAAGCCGCTCATCGGCGCAAGCGTCGTGGCATCGATAACGTGAGCCGGTCGCGCGTGCGGCGCGGTGCCGCCGTCGCCGAGTTCGCTCCAGCTGTTGGAACCCCAGCACGCGACGGTGCTGTCGTCGAGCAGAGCGCAGGTGTGCGTGATGCCGGCGGAAACCTGCCGCACATGATCGAGCAGGCCGGCGGCGGAAGCGGAGGTCGCGTACAAAAATCCGAGCACGAAAACGGCGCGAGCGAAATTCGTCATGAAGATTCCCCGAAGATGATTCCGCGACCGTACCCGAAAGGTCCGCGCCGCTCGCGGACGCGAAACGGACGTCAGGCTGACGAAAACCGATGTCCGACAGCGCATCGGACCGAAACGATCGCTGTGCTAAGCTTCTGCGCCTTCACCGCGCAACGCGGCATGAGTTTGCAGCAACCATGTCCAAGGCCGACGAGCTAAAGAAAGCCGCCCTCGACTACCACCGCGCCTGGCCGCCGGGAAAAATCAAAGTCGCTCCGACCAAACCGCTGAACACGCAGCGCGATCTGTCGCTGGCGTATTCGCCCGGCGTGGCCGCCGCGTGCGAGGCGATCCTGGCCGATCCGACCGAAGCGTCCGACGCTGACCGCGCGCGGCAATCTGGTCGGCGTGATCACCAACGGTACGGCGGTGCTCGGACTCGGCAACATCGGGCCGCTCGCCGGCAAGCCGGTGATGGAAGGCAAAGGCGTGCTGTTCCAGAAGTTCGCCGGCATCGACGTGTTCGATATCGAAGTCAACGAGAACGATCCCGACAAGCTCGTCGACATCATCGCCGCGCTGGAACCGACGTTCGGCGGCATCAATCTCGAAGACATCAAGGCGCCGGAGTGTTTCGAGGTCGAGCGCAAGCTGCGCCAGCGCGTGAAAATTCCGGTGTTCCACGACGATCAGCATGGCACGGCGATCATCGTCGGCGCGGCGGTGATCAATGCGCTGCACGTGGTCGGCAAGAAGATCGAGGACGTGAAGCTGGTGTCGACCGGCGCCGGTGCGGCGGGCATCGCGTGTCTGGACATGCTCGTTGCGCTCGGCATGAAGCTCGAAAACATCTGGGTCGCGGATCGGCTCGGCGTGATCTACAAAGGGCGCACCGAAGACGTCGATGCGGCCAAGGCGCGTTACGCGCGCGACACGAACGCGCGCACGCTCGCCGAAGTGATCGGCGGCGCGGATATTTTCCTCGGACTCTCCGCAGGCGGCGTGCTGACGCAGGACATGGTCAAGACCATGGCGCCGAATCCGGTGATCCTCGCGCTCGCGAATCCGAATCCGGAAATCCTGCCGGAACTGGCCAAGGAAGTGCGGCCCGATGCGATCATCGCGACGGGCCGTTCGGATTATCCGAACCAGGTCAACAACGCGTTGTGCTTTCCGTACATTTTCCGCGGCGCGCTCGATGTCGGCGCGACGACGATCAACGAAGAAATGAAAGTCGCGTGCGTGCATGCGATCGCCGGACTGGCGCGGCGCGAAATGTCGGATGTCGCCGCGCGCGCGTATGGCGATCAGTTGTTGTCGTTCGGTCCGGAATATCTGATTCCGCAGCCGTTCGATCCACGCCTGCTCGTCGCGCTCGCGCCGGCGGTGGCGCAGGCGGCGATGGAATCGGGCGTGGCGACGCGCCCGATCGTCGACATGATCGCGTACACGGAAAAACTCAGCCAGTTCGTGTTCCGCACCGGTCTGGTGATGAAGCCGGTGTTCGATCGCGCCAAGGGCGACGTGAAGCGCATCGTCTATGCCGAAGGCGAGGAAGACACGATCCTGCGCGCCGTGCAGCATCTGGTCGACGACAAGATTGCGCGGCCGATTCTGATCGGCCGTCCGGCGATCATCGAGCGGCGCATCGATCGATTGGGTCTGCGCATCCGCGCGGGCGAACATTTCGAATTGTGCAACGTCGATGACGATCCGCGCTTCAACGAATACTGGTCGTCGTATCTGCAATTGAACGAGCGGCGCGGCATCACGCCAGCGCTGGCAAAATCGCTGGTGCGTTCGCGGCCGACGCTGATCGCTGCACTGATGCTCGCGCGCGGCGAAGCCGATGCGATGGTGTGCGGCATCGTCGGCCGCTATCAGCGCCAGTTGCGGCATATCCTCGATGTGATCCCGCTCGATCCGGATGTGAACACCGCGGCGGCGATGACGGCCGTGCAGAACGATCGCGGCACATGGTTCTTCGTCGACACGCACGTGCAATACGATCCGACCGCCGAAGAAATCGCCGAAGCGACGTGTCAGGCCGTGCTGCGCCTGAAATTGTTCGGCATCACGCCGAAAGTCGCGTTGCTGTCGCATGCGAATTTCGGCAGCCACAACGATCCCAGCGCGAAGAAAATGCAGAGAGTGCTGGAGATCGTGCGCAAGAAAGATCCGCGACTCGAGATCGAAGGCGAGATGCAGGCCGATACGGCGCTCAATGAGGAAATCCGTTCGCGGATTTTTCCGAATTCGATGCTGAAGGGTGCGGCGAATGTGTTCGTGTTTCCGAATCTCGATGCGGCGAACATCGCGTACAACATGGTGCGGCAGTTCACCGATGGGATTGCGATCGGGCCGATTCTGATGGGCGTGTCGAAGCCGGTGCATGTGTTGACGCCGGCCTCGACGGTGCGCAGGGTGGTGAATATTTCGGCGCTGGCGTGTGTCGAGGCGCAGATTCGGCAGCAGGCGGAGCAAGGGCGCGCGTAAGCTTTTTTGGGCTGAGCCCGTTACGTCTCGCAAAGCGTTCGTCATTCCAGCGCACGCTGGAATCGAGCCTTTGATCTTGATCGTCATTGTTACGCTCGTGCTCGTCATTCCCGCGAGAGCTCTACAACAGCGGAGCTGGTCAAGCGGGAATCCAGCGCCTCTGCTCTGTGTCGTCAAGACAAGAGCTTCCGCTGTCCTGCGGCCAGCGGGCAACTTTTTGGTAGACGCCAAAAAGTAGCCAAAAAACGTCTTTTGTTGTTCGCGCAAGGATGTTGTCCGCGGAGGATCACGTCCCTGTGCCCGCCGCGGACCCGCGCTCCCGGCGCGGGTTGAATGGTTTTTGGAACTGGACGAGTGGAAGGCTACGGCGTGATCTGGAGTCGGTTGTTTGCGCCGGTTACGTCGCGGTTGAGCGTGATCCAGAGTTCGTTCGGACTGGTGCGCAGTGATGGAAAGTAATCGACGTCGATGGTTAGCGTGCTTCCGCCGAATTTGACGGTGGTCGGATAGCTGTTTGCGGTGTAGCTGCGCAGGATGATCAGTGGTTTTTTGAGGTGCCGGAGCGCACGTTGATGGTCGCATCGAGCGCGTTGCTGGCTCGCGTTGAAAACAAGCGCGCCGTAGACAGGATCGTAGCCGGCGGGCGAGTACGTGATCGGTGTCGCTGCGGTTGACGCCCGCGGGCCCGCTCGATGCGGCACGATGCACGGTGCTGTGCCGTCAGCGACACGTCTTGTGCAGTTTCGACTTGCGCGACCTGCGCGGCGACGGCGTCGGTGGAGTGCAGCCCGAGCACGACGTAGACGGAATAACTCTTGCGCGGATAACCCGGCGCGCCGTGTCGGGAAGCGGTCCGCCCCAGTATGTGCTGCCGTTGCGTGTGATAGGAACTTGTCCGAGAAATCCGAATTCGGTGCCCCACGCCAGGCGCGTGTTGTTGGTCGCTCGCGTGTCGTTGGACGAAGGAGAAATTGATCGACTGATAAGGCCAGTAGTCGATACATGGCATCAGCGTAGCCGTCGACGCCGCATCGCGGCGCCGGTTGGCGCTGGTCTTGTTCCAGTTGCTCGCACGCCGAAATCCGCCGGCGACGTCATACTTGCGTGATCGGTTGTGTCGTGACGGTTCCCATCGTGGCATCGATCGGCAGTTGTCCACAGCTTGACGTAGGGAATCGTGTTGGCCTGGTTCCACGACCAGTCGCTTTGCAGGGTGACCGGATTGCGTCGGAGCTCACGAATTTGTATTCGTCGCCCCAGCCGACGCCTGCGATGGCGCTGTGGCCACCTTCGGTCGCTGCGCCGTCGAACAGAAGTTCGCCATAAGGCGCGCGCGAATCGTCGTAAAGAATATTCGGGGTGAATACCGAGAGATCGTACGAGATCGCCCACAGCGGATTGTCGCGGCCGGTCGAGAAAACCCAGTCGATGGTCACTGGAATGTCGTGCTCGGCGGCACTGACGGTGCTGCAATAGCGCGGATAATTTTGCTGGAAGCGGAAGATCGCGTGGTGGCGGCCCTGGAAGACGCGCGTCCACGTACCGGCGCGTGAAATGCCCGAGGCTTGAACTATCCGGCGGCGGCATGCCGCCCACGCAGAATTCTTCGTCGTCCTTCGGATGCGACACCACATAGCCGAATCCCGCCGCGCCTGCGCTCGATGCGTTGACGGTACGGACGTTCGCGCCGACGTGATAGCTGAACTGCCGCAATTCTCCGCCACGCGATCCGCCCGGCCCCGATGCGCCGTCGTTGTACGCCAGCGCAGCCGTGCGCCGTTGCGCGTTGCTGTCGTCCCATGCGAACAGTTCGGCGTTCATGCCGCCGTTGGACTGATTCGCCGTTTCGGTGAGCGCGTTTGCGGGCGGCGGCGGCGTGTTTCCGGATTCGAATCCATTCGAGAAAATCGGATCGACGATGGCTGACTGCAGCGCCACGTCGTCGAAATACACCGTCGACTGCGTGGCTTGGGTTTGGAGATCGATGCGGTCGATCGTTCCGGTGTACGAGAGCGGCGGTTGGCGCACGTCCACCGTGACTTCGCGCCACACGCCGTTGCCCACCGATCCGCCGGCGATATAGGAATTCAGAGGCGCGCTGACGGCGCCGGTATCGCTGTCTCGGTTGGGTCGGACTTCGACATACAAGCTCTGGCTGCCGGGTGCGTTGCCGAAGATCCAGAAGTGCAGGATCGGGTAGGTGTCAGTCGAATTAGACGTCGTTCCGGTGAACGACAGCGCGTTGAAAGAACCGTTGCCGGTCAACGCGATCGATTTCGTTCCGGTGTGTGCCTGCGCGGTACTGCCGACGACCAGATCGCCGCCATTGTTGTTGTACGAATACCCGGTCGAAAACCCATTTTGCAGGGCATCGTCGTAGATCGTCAGATCTCCTGCTCGCGCGAACGTCAGCGAGGCGAGCAAAAGCGCTCCCCGCGCAACACGACAATGCTCTCGTTCTTTGCTGCAGTGCGCCCACGATGTCGTCCCCGGCAGAGTCCCATGATGCGTATGCATCATGCCTTATTAACCGCAAAACGGTAGACTTTGTGCCATCGGTCCGCGCATTCGCGCGGCACCACGCCACGATTGGCCCGCTCATCGCCGGCGACATCGGAGATTCCAAGATGAACATCATGCAGGACGTCCTGAATCAAGACATCGACCCCCAGGAAACCAAGGAATGGGCCGAAGCGCTCGATGCCGTCATCCATTCCGATGGTCCCGAACGCGCGCATTTCCTGCTCGAACGCATGGTCGATTCGACGCGCCGCTCCGGCGGCTACCTGCCGTTTTCGCCGACCACCGAATACGTCAACACGATCCCGCCGCATCTTGAAGCGAAGATGCCGGGCGATCCGAACATGGAATGGCGCATCCGCTGTCTGATCCGCTGGAACGCGATGGCGATGGTGGTGCGCGCGAACCGCAAGCCGGGCGAGCTCGGCGGACATATCGCGAGCTTCGCCTCGAGCGCCACGTTGTATGACGTCGGCTTCAACCATTTCTGGCGCGCGCCGAGCGAGAACCATCCGGGCGATCTGATTTTCCATCAGGGTCATTCGTCGCCGGGTGTGTATGCGCGTTCGTTCCTCGAAGGCCGCATCGGCGAAGACCAGCTCGATCTGTTCCGCATGGAAGTCGCGGGCAAGGGCCGCGGTCTGTCGTCGTATCCGCATCCGTGGCTGATGCCGGATTACTGGCAGGTGCCGACCGTTTCGATGGGACTCGGCCCGCTGCAGGCGATCTACCAGGCGCACTTCATGAAGTACCTCGAACGCCGCGGCTTGATCGCGCCGTCCGACCGCAAGGTGTGGTGCTTCATGGGCGACGGCGAATCCGACGAACCGGAATCGCTCGGCGCGATTTCGCTGGCCGGCCGCGAGAAACTCGACAATCTCGTCTTCGTCATCAACTGCAACCTGCAGCGCCTCGATGGTCCGGTGCGCGGCAACGGCAAGATCATCCAGGAACTCGAAGGCGTGTTCCGCGGCGCGGACTGGAACGTCATCAAAGTGGTGTGGGGCAGCTACTGGGATCCGCTGCTCGCGCGCGACACCGACGGCAAACTGCGCAAGCTGATGATGGAAACCGTCGACGGCGAATATCAGGCGTGCAAGGCGTTCGGCGGCGCGTACACGCGCGAGCATTTCTTCGGCAAATATCCGGAGACGCTCGCGATGGTGCGCAATCTTTCCGACGACGACATCTGGCGCCTGAATCGCGGCGGCCACGATCCGCACAAAGTATACGCAGCCTACGACGCGGCGACGAAGACGAAAGACATGCCGACCGTGATCCTCGCCAAGACGGTGAAGGGCTATGGCATGGGCCGCGCGGGCGAATCGCAGAATCCGACGCATCAGCAGAAGAAACTCGACAACGACGCGGTGCGCGAATTCCGCGACCGTTTCCAGATTCCGATTCCGGACAACAAAGTCGACGACGTTCCGTATTTCCATCCGGGCAAGGATTCGCCGGAAGTGCAATACATGATGGAACGCCGTCAGGCGCTCGGCGGATTTTTGCCGCAGCGTCGGCGCAAGAGCCAGTCGTTCACCGCGCCGGAGTTGTCGGCGTTCGAGCAGATCATCAAAGGCACCGGCGATCGCGAAATCTCCACGACGATGGCGTTCGTGCGCGGCATCAATCTTCTGCTGCGCGACAAGCAGATCGGCCAGCGCATCGTACCGATCGTCGCCGACGAAGCGCGCACGTTCGGCATGGAAGGCATGTTCCGCCAGATCGGCATCTACGCGCCGGAAGGCCAGAAATATCGTCCGCAGGATGCGGATCAGCTCATGTATTACCGCGAAGACCAGAAAGGCCAGGTGCTGCAGGAAGGCATCAGCGAACCCGGCGCGGTCTCGGCGTGGATGGCCGCGGCGACGAGCTATTCGATCAGCGACGTGCCGATGCTGCCGTTCTACATCTACTACTCGATGTTCGGTTTCCAGCGCATCGGCGACCTGGCGTGGGCCGCGGGCGACATGCGTGCGCGCGGATTTCTTGTCGGCGGAACGGCGGGGCGCACCACGCTCAACGGCGAAGGTCTGCAGCACGAAGACGGCCATTCGCATCTGCTCGCCGGCGCGATTCCGAATTGTCGCGCGTACGATCCGACGTTCTCGTACGAAGTCGCCGTCATCATGCAGGACGGCGTGCGCCGCATGATGCAGGAGCAGGAAGACTGCTACTACTACGTCACCGTGATGAACGAGAACTACACGCATCCGGACATGCCCAAAGGCGCGGAAGCCGACATCATCAAAGGCATGTATCTGTTCCGCGATGGCGACGAGCCGCTGCCCGCCGGATCGCCGACGGCCGCATCCGAACCGGACAAGAAGGGCAAGAGCGAAGTGCCGGAAACCGAGGGCCCGCCGCCGAAGGAAACCAAGGCGTCGTCGAAAGAAACCGTCAAGGGCAACGAAAAATCCGCGCCTGCGAAAGCCGCGAAGAAGAGCAACGTGCCGCGCGTGCAATTGCTCGGCTCAGGCACGATCCTGCGCGAAGCGATCGCCGCCGCCGAACTGCTCGAGAACGAATTCGGCGTCGTCTGCGACATCTGGAGCTGCCCGAGCTTCAGCGAACTGCGTCGTGACGGTTTTGATTGCGAACGCTGGAACCGTTTGCATCCGGAAGACAAGCCGCGCGTCTCGCACGTCGAGGCGTGTTTGCAGGATCGGCAAGGTCCCGTCATCGCCGCGACCGACTACGTGCGCGAATTCGCCGACCAGATCCGCGCCTTCATTCCCGACGGCAAGAAGTACCTCGTCCTCGGTACCGACGGCTTCGGCCGCAGCGACACGCGTGACAACCTGCGCTACTTCTTCGAAGTGAACCGCTATTACATCGCGCACGCCGCCATCGCTGCGCTCGCCGCGGAAGGCAAGATGAGTGCGAAGGATGTTTCGCGCGCGATCAAGACGTGGAAGATCGAGACGGAGAAGCCGAATCCGCTGACGGTGTGATTCGGCTTTTTGTGGGAGAGAGACGTTGTCAACCATGGTTGACGCAATGTCAACCATAGGATACCGTGTACATGGAAGTGGTGCGGACGGCTTTGTTCGATCGAAGCTTGCAGAAAATTTCGGATATCAAAGCGGGCGTCGCGCATCGATGTCGCCGCGCAACGCATGCGTCTCGGCATCTTCGGAGACTGGAAGGCCCTCGGCCACGGCGTGATGGAAGCGAGAATTCACTACGGCCCCGGCTATCGCATTTACTACACTTTGCGAAATGGACGGGTCGTGCTGCTTCTGTTGTGCGGTGACAAGACGAACGCAGCGGCGCGATATTGCCCAGGCAATCATTCTTTCTGAAACACTCAAGTTGGAGCGTTGACAGATGACCATCAAACTTTATCCCTTCGACGCGGCGGACTATCTGAAGACCCCGGAACACGTCGAAGCCTATTTGCAAGTGGCGCTCGAGGAAAACGATCCCGAGTTTTTCCAGGAAGCGCTCGGCACCGTCGCGCGCTCGAAAGGCATGCAGGCCATTGCACGTCAATCCAAGACGACGCGCGCCGGCCTCTACAAAGCCTTGAGTGCCGCAGGAAACCCCGAATTCGCTACGGTCATACGTGTTGTCGAAGCATTGGGCTACAGCTTCGCGATTCATCCGATTCGCAAAAAGAAGCCAGTCAAGAAAGCGACGCCTCGCGCAGCGAAAAAGGCCGCGAAAAAACCGGTGATCCGCAAATCGATGGCGAAACGCCGTCGCGCCTGATTCAGCGCGGCCGCGATTTCTTCAGCGCGGGATTGATGCGATCCAGATCGGCCTGAACTTCTTCCGGACTGCGCTCGTACACGATCTCGCGCCCGAGGATCTTGCCGGAAAACGCAGTGCGGTTCGGTGTCGGCGCGAGATCGCATTTCACGCTGTGCACGCCCTCGCCGAGCACGACCTGGATGCGATGCGCGCTCTTGTTGAGCACCACGACTTCCATCGTTTTGCCGCTTTCGGTGTTGCGCACGGTGATCTTTTCGATATTCATGCGATGTCCGTCAGGCGATGGCGCGCCGAGTGTAGCGCGTCCTTGCGATGTCGGCATGCGTACTCGATTCGCGCGCGCGGAGCGGCGACAATAAGCCATGGCATCATCGACATTCGACTTCGCCGTCATCGGCGCGGGTTGCTTCGGGGCGTGGACCGCGCGGTCGCTCCTCGACGCCGGCCATTCCGTCATCCTGCTCGATGCGTTCGGCGCCGCGCACAGCCGCGCCAGTTCGGGCGGTGAATCGCGCGTGATCCGCATGGGCTACGGCGCCGACGCCTTGTATACGCGCTGGTCGATGCGTTCGCTGGCGGCGTGGAAGGCGTTCGATGCGCGCGCTGCGCAACGCATTTTCCATCCGGTCGGCATGTTGTGGTTGACGGGCAGCGAAGATCGCTACGTCAGCGACACGCAGCGCACGTTGCTCGATGCGGGCGCCGCGCACGAGCGGCTGTCGGCGGACGACGTCGCGAAACGCTTTCCACAAATCTCGACCGACGATTTGAGTTGGGCGCTGTGGGAACCCGACAGTGGCGCACTCATGGCGCGACGTGCCATCCAGACGCTCGTCGACGAAAGCCTTGGCAAGGGCATGACGTATCGCGTCGCCGCGATTTCTGCGCCCGGTGCGGATGGAGCGATTCGAACGAGCGCCGGCGAAACGATTTCCGCCGCAAAATACGTATTCGCCTGTGGTCCGTGGCTGCCGAAACTGTTTCCGTCGATACTCGGCGAGCGAATTTTTCCGACGCGTCAGGAAGTCTTCTTCTTCGCAACGCCCTCCGGCGACGCGTCGTTCGCCGCACCGGCGATGCCGACATGGATTCACCACCCTGATCTGGTCTACGGTTTGCCCGATCTGGAAAACCGCGGCTTCAAGGTCAGCGTCGACAAACACGGTCCGGCGTTCGATCCGGATACGGGTTCACGTCTGGCCAGTGCGGAAGGCTTGGCGATCGCGCGCGATTACGTCGCTCGTCGATTTCCGAAACTGCGCAACGCGGTGCTCACCGAAAGTCGCGTCTGCCAATACGAGAACACGTCGAACGGCGATTTCATCATCGACCGTCATCCGCAGCGCGACGACATTCTGCTCGTCGGTGGCGGATCGGGTCACGGGTTCAAGCACGGGCCTGCGGTCGGCGAATACGTGCGCGATCTGCTCACGCGCAGCGATTTCGTTGCCGAACCTCGCTTCTCGATCGCGAGCAAGGAAACCCGGCAGGCACGAAAGGTTTACTGAAAACCAGGTTTGCCGAGCTGATCCGCGAACTGCGGCACGCGCAGGAATTTCTCGGTGTCGTAACCGAAACCGCGGAATTTTTCGATCAGCGATGCGTATGTCGCATCGTCCATCATCGGATCGCGCGCGAGAATCCAGCCGAGCTTGCGGCTGCGCTGTCCGACCAGCGCCCACGAATAATCCGGCGCGACATCGAGGATCAGATAGTCGGCGCGAAACAGTCCGAGAAAACGCACGCGCCAGAATGCGTTGTCGGTGTTGGGCTGCACGAGACCGAGTGAGCCGATGGTTTTCTGCGGACCGTCGAACGACTTGCGGTAGAAGTACGTCGTATCGACGTTGCCGTCCGCATCGAGTGTATAGACATCGCGCGTGGCGACTTTTCCCTTCTCCGCGAAATACGGAATGTTCGCGATCACATGCCACGCGCCCATGTAGCGATTGAGATCGATTTTTATGGTCGTCTTCAGCTCCATGTCGGTCGCACCTCCGTCGCACGCATACAAGGCGACGCCGACCACCACCCAGGCGAACAGGAACACTCCAATGCGGCGTTTCGTCATCTGTGCAAACCCACGGCGTCGACGCGAATATGGGCCTTCGGGCGTGCACAGGATGTCAAAGGGCGATGGCGCGAGCATCAGTGAACCCGCGCGTCGCGGCGGGCGATCGCCGCTTCCATCGCCTGCAGCAATTCCTGCAATTCGAGATCGTTCGGATTCTTGGCCAGCGCATCGTGGACGAGCGCCAAGTAACGGTCGGCGTGTCGGGTCCAGTGCAGCTCGTACGGGTAACCTTCGCGTTGCATTTTCGTCTCCGTGTTTCGTTTCCCTGTGCGACATAGCCTAGGCACTGCCGGCCCGGCACTCGTGCGTGCGCTTATCACGCCACCTGTGAGCTATGTCGCACTTCGGCGTCTCAGGCGTGGAGACGGCGTGAAAACGGACACTTTTTGCGCGCGGGAAGGCGTGCCGCGCATCTGCGGCGCAATGGGAACGCGATCGATTCGCCGCTCGAAGTGACTAGGCGTTCAGTTTCCAGATCGCGAACGTGAGCGCCGTCGCGAACGAAACCCAGGCGAGATACGGAATCAGCAAAGCGCCCGCGAGGCGATCGCGCCGGAAGAACACGATCGTCGTCGCCACAATGAGCACGACGAGCACCGCGATGTCGGCAAGCGCGAAATCGACGCGATGCAGACCGAAGAACAGCGGCGTCCACAACGCATTCACGATCAATTGCACGGCCCAGAGCACAACGGGCGCGCGCACGCCCTCGACGCGATACACGCGCCACGCCGCGACAGCCATCATGAAATAAAGCACCGACCACACCGGCGGAAACAGGCACGTCGGCGGCATGAACGAGGGTTTGGCCAGTGCGTTGAACCACGCATCCGGTTTGGAAATCGTGCCGGTTGCCGCGGCGGCGGTGGTGATCAGAACGAAAACGATCAGGCTCTTCCAGTTGCGCATCGTCGTCTCCGCGAGTGTCTGCGACGACAGTCTACGCTTGCTGGACGGGTTGCCGCCGCTCCGCGCGCGGCGTCGTTTCATGCAGGTTGCGCCACACGCGGCGCAATTGGCGCGTCGACGAAAACCCGGCGCGCTCGGCGACATGCTCCATATCGAGCCGCGTCTGGCTAATCAATTCACGCGCGAGCGCGGCGCGCAGACGATTTCGGTAATCGGCGATATGCATGCCCGCGTGTTCGCAAAACAATCGCGAAAGATGTCGCGCGCTGGCGCCCGCAATGCGCGCGAGCTGCGAGGCCGGCCACGGCTTGGTCGGATCGCCCGCAATCGCATCCTGCACACGATGCACGGCGGGGTGGATGTGATTGCGCCCTTCGAGCCATGGAGACAATTGCGGATCGCTGCCGCTGCGGCGTAGATACACGACAAGATAACGCGCGACGGCCAGCGCGCACGCGTGATCAACCGTTTGCGCGACGAGGTGCAGCATGAGATCGATACCGGCGGTGACGCCCGCACTGCTCAGCCGATCGCCGTCTTCGACGTAGAGTCGATTCTCGAGCACGCGCGCCGCGGGCGCGATGGCCGCGAGTTGTTCGCAGCTCAGAAAATGCGTAGTGCATGCGTAGCCATCGAGCAAGCCCGCCTGCGCGGCGAGAAGGGCGCCGGAACAGATCGTGACGAGCCGATGCCCCGGCCGGATCGCCGCGCGCAGCCACGCGACGATATGCGACTCGTGTTGCGCGTCCGCATCGGAGCGTTCGCCGCCATCGATCATGCGATCGACATTGCCGGCGACGACGACGATCGCATCGTCGGGCAAGCGGCGAGGCAGCACGCCGAGACCGGCGATGTCGAGCCCGATCGATGTGCGCAACGATCGTTTCGCCGATGCGTAACTCACGTCGAACTGCACCGCGTTCTGGATCAGATTCGCGCGGCGCAATACTTCGATCGGCCCGGCCACATCGAGCAGCAGCGCACGCGGCGGAACGACGACGCAGACCGGAACACGTTTCACGCCGCGACGGTCTCCGCGCTGCCGGCGAGCGCTTCTTCGACCGTCGCGATGCGCGCGAAACGACCATCGAGCACCAGTTCCGTGCGCGCGCGGATCTCGGCCGGTGTCCAGCGGCGTCCGTCGCGGCCGGTCATCGGGAAGGTGAGCGTCGCTTCGCCGACGTAGTCGACGGCGTAGCCGAGATCGGACGCGTGGCGCGTCGTCGTCTCGCAACATTGTTCGGTGCGGATTCCGGAAACGATGATGCGCCGGATGCCGTGCTGCACGAGCCACACATCGAGTCCGCTGCCGACGAGCGCGCTGTGCGAACGTTTGTGGAACGTGACGTCGGGCGCGATCGAAAGGCCTTCGATGACCTTGATGAAACCCGACGCGTACGAAAACGCGCCGTCGTCTTCGACGTGGAAAATCTGCACGACCGGAATCCCGCGGGCTTTCGCGCCGTCGATCAAGGCCTGTTGCCTGGCCAGGTAGGCGGGCGCATCGGCATCGCTCCAATAAGGACGATGGCGGAACGATTCCTGGGTGTCGACCACGATCAGGGCGGTGTCGGAAACGGACATGGCGATTTTCTCTCAATGGCGCGACGAGATCGTCGCAATGTCGAGCATCGTATCGACGCCATCATCGCATCAAAAGACGGCGCGCGGTCCAGAAGCGGACAAAAAAAGACAATCGCAAAAAGCGGATGGCGGGCATACGTCAGCCGGCGCAAGCTCACTGCGCAGACAAGGAGCAAATCTCATGACCTTCCGCATCAGCGGTCTCGCCGCCGAACCGTTCGAGCACTATTTCACGATGGACGACACCGATCTGGCGCAGGTCGGCGCCGTGCGCCGCATCGCCGACAGCAAACCGGGATTCCCGTGCCGCATCAGCCTCACCGACGCGGAAATCGGCGACGAAGTTGTGCTGATCAACTTCGAGCATCTGCCGACCGATTCGCCGTACCGTTCGCGCCACGCGATCTACATCCGCCGCGACGAGCAGCGGTTCGACGCGAACGATGAAGTGCCCGCAATGTTGCGTTCACGCCTGCTGTCCGTCCGCGCGTTCGACGATGCAGGCATGATGGTCGGCGCGGATGTGGTCGATGGCACCGAGCTCGAAACCGTCATCGCCGCGCAATTCGAAAATGCGCGCACGCGGTATCTTCACATCCATTTCGCAAAGCCGGGCTGCTTCGCGGCACGCGTCGATCGCGATTGAAAACCCATGTCGCGAGCGCGATGTAAGGATTGCGCGTGTTGACGCGTCTATGTCGTACACACCCACGGACATCCTCATGCGATCCTTGCTCGCCGCACTTCTACTCATGCTTTCGCTGCCGTTCGCCGCGCGCGCGGATGCGCCGCCTTCGCCATCCACGGAAACCATCACGCTCGCCGGCGGCTGTTTCTGGTGCATGGAAGCCGTTTTCGACGAATTGAAAGGCGTCACCAAAGTGGAATCGGGTTACGCGGGCGGCCACGTGCCGAATCCGAGCTACGAACAAGTGTCGAGCGGCGAAACCGGTCATGCCGAGTCGGTGCAGATCACGTTCGATCCGCAGGCGATCAGTCTCGACACGATCCTCAAAGTGTTCTTCACGATTCACGATCCGACCACGCTCAATCGCCAAGGCAACGATGTCGGCGAGCAATACCGCTCCGTCGCTTTCTATCGCAACGATGCGCAGAAGGCCGCGATCGAGAAAGCGATCGCGCAAACGCAGGCGAGTGGCGAATGGTCCGGCAAGATCGTCACGCAGGTCGTGCCGTTCACGCAGTTCTACGTGGCCGAGAATTATCACCAGCAATATTTCAAACTGAACGGTCACGAGCCGTATTGCCAGCTCGTCATCGCGCCGAAAGTGGCCAAGTTCCGCAAGGTTTTTCACGATCAGTTGAAATAATCCGAACGAAATCCAGCCTCGCGCGCTGTTATTCTGGCGGTCTGTCCTGGCCGCGAGGCATTCGTGTCGATCCTGCGTATCTATGCGCGCGTGCTCGGTCTGCTCGCCTCTGAAAAATGGCTGGCGATCGGGCTCGCGCTGACCAACCTCGCCATCGCCGGCGTTTTCTTCCTCGAACCGTGGTTGTTCGGCCATGTGGTCGATTCGCTCGCCGCCGCCGGACATGCGCGCGCGTGGCAATACATCGGCTGGTGGGCGGCAGTGGGTTTCGGCGGCATCGGCGCGAGCGTGTTTGTCTCGCTGCACGCGGACCGCCTCGCGCACCGCCGCAGGCTCGCGGCGATCTCGCTGTATTTCGGTCACGCCATCGCGCTGCCGTTGTCGTTTCACGGCCAGCATCACACCGGACGGCTGCTGCGCATCATGTACGCCGGCACCAACAATCTTTTCGGGTTGTGGTTGAGTTTCTTCCGCGAACATCTGGCCACGTTGCTGTCGATCGTGGTGATGGTGCCCGCGGCATTGCTGATGAACTGGAAGCTCGCGCTGCTCATGATCGGCCTCATGACGGCGTTCGCGATCTTCAATTCGATCGCGATGCGCAAGACGATGAAGGCGCAAGGTGAAGTCGAGGAACTGCATTCGGCGATCAGCGAACGCGCCGGCGACGTGTTCGGCAACGTCCTCGTGGTGCAGAGTTTCACGCGCCTCGCCAGCGAGGTGGCCGCGCTCAACGAGATGATGAAGCGCGTGCTCGCCGCGCAATATCCGGTGCTGCGCGGCTGGGCGTGGCTGACGGTGGCGAATCGCGCGGTCAGTACGCTGACCATCGTCGCCATCTTCGCGCTCGGTGCGCAGCTCAATGCGACCGGCGAGATATCGGTCGGCGGCATCGTCAGTTTCGTCGGATTCGCGATGATGCTGATCGGACGACTCGAACAGTTCGCGAATTTCATTTCGAATCTTTTTTTCCAGACGCACTCGCTGTCGGATTTCTTCGAGATCCTCGACACCAAGGCGATCCTCGACGAATCACCCGATTCGCCGGATTTGCCGCACGTGCGCGGCGAAGTGGTGTTCGAGAATGTTTCGTTCGGATACGACGCGTCGCATCCGGCGTTGCGCTCGCTGAGTTTCACGGCGCCGGCCGGGAGCACGGTGGCGCTGGTCGGTCCGACCGGCGCAGGCAAGACGACGGCGTTGTCGTTGCTGTATCGCACCTACGATCCGAGCGGCGGCCGCATCACCGTCGACGGCATCGACATCCGCACCGTGAGCCTGCATTCGCTGCGCGAGAATATCGCCGTCGTGTTCCAGGATCCGGGTCTGATGTACCGCTCGATCGCCGACAATCTGCGCGTCGGCGATCCCGAAGCGACGCCGGCGCAAATGGAAGAAGCCGCGCGCGCGGCGGAGGCGCACGATTTCATCGTCGTCAAACCCGACGGCTACGCGACGCTCGTTTCCGAACGCGGCCGTTCGCTATCCGGCGGCGAGCGTCAGCGTTTGGCCATCGCACGCGCGATGCTGAAAGACGCGCCGATCCTGATCCTCGACGAAGCGACCAGCGCGCTCGACAACGCCACCGAAGCACGCATCCAGCGCGCGCTCACCAAAGCGATGAAAGACCGCACCACGTTCGTCATCGCGCATCGCCTGACGACGGTGCGCAACGCCGAACTCATCCTCGTGCTGAAAGACGGCGCGATCATCGAGCAGGGACGTTTCGAGGACCTCGTCGCACAAGGCGGCCTGTTCAGCGAACTGGCCAGACAGGGCACGTTCGTCGCCGATGCGCGCGACGATGGTGTCGAAGAGGAAGACGCCGCAACCGCTGATTGATGCCCACAACGGGGGATTCGCGCATCGCGCGGCGATGTTGCAATGTCCGAACCGTCCCGCTGGAGTGATCCCGTGAAATCGAGCTTTCTGCTTGTTGCCGTTGTTTCGATGCCGATGTTCGCCCACGCGGGCGCCTGCGACAGCGCCGACCATCGCGCGTTCGATTTCTGGATCGGCGACTGGAACGTCACCGCCGCCAACAACAACCACACGCACAACGTCATCACGCGCGAGTACGACGGCTGCGTCATCCACGAACGTTACACCGGCACGCAGGGTTACACCGGCGAAAGCCTCAACACCTACGACGCGACGCGCAAGGTGTGGCATCAGACCTGGGTCGATTCGCAAGGCACGCTGTTGACGCTCGAAGGCGGCGTTCACGACGGCAACATGGTTCTCGAAGGCACGACGATCGACAAGGATGGCCACGCCTCGAAACAGCGCATCACATGGACGCCGAACGCCGACGGCAGCGTGCGTCAGCACTGGCAATCGGCCAATCCGGATGGAAGCTGGAAGACGGCGTTCGACGGGATCTACCGCAAGAAATAGTCGGTTTTTCGCCAATGCTAGAATTACGTTCTTTTCGCATGGCGAGGAGCGCGATGATCCCGGCCGAAGAATCCCTGCAACGACTCAAAGACGGCAACCAGCGTTTCGTCAACGAAACGCGCCACGGACACGTCGCCGAATCGCGGCGCCGCGAAGTGGCGGCGAGCCAGAATCCGTTCGCGATCATCCTCGGCTGCTCGGATTCGCGCGTGCCGGCGGAAATCGTCTTCGATCAGGGCCTCGGCGATCTGTTCGTCATCCGCGTCGCCGGAAATATCGTGGCGCCGTCGCAAATCGGCAGCGTCGAATTCGGCGTGGCGCGATTCGACGTCAAGCTCGTCGTCGTGCTCGGACATTCCAATTGCGGCGCGATCACGGCGACGGTCGAGGAAATCGGCCGTCGTTCGGAAGAACAATCGCGCAATCTGCGTTCGATCGTCGATCGCGTGCGCCCATCGGTCGAAACGCTGATGGCCACCGATCTGCGTCACGATCACGATGCGCTCGTCGCCGCCGCCGTCCGCGCGAACGTTCGCGTATCGGCGAACCAGTTGCGCCACGGTTCGCAGATGATCGAACAGATGATCCAGAACGAAGGCTTGCGCGTGGTCGGCGCGGAATACTCGCTGGAGAGCGGTCTCGTCGAATTCTTCGACACTTTATGAACTTTTTGTCACGCGGCAACGCAGCCGCCTGTCAATTCTTACAGTTACCTCGCGCGCGGCCGATACATACACTGCTTGGGCCGCGCCATTCACCCCCTGAATGCCGTGGTCTCGCACGCGCGCGCGGTATCTCGCTACCCCGCGCGCTTTTTTTTGCTCAAAAAAGCGCGGGCTGCGCCGATAACTCGTCGGCGTCGCGGAAATTGCTCAGGCCCACGCCCACCAGCCGATAGCGCGTGCGTTCCGGCAGACCAACGCGATCGCGTAGGCTCACCGCGATCTGCGCAAACTCCTCGGCCGACTGCGGCGGCGCCATCGGCGTGAGGCTGCGCGTGAGGATGTGGAAGTCCGATGTCTTCAGCTTCAGCACGACCGTGCGCCCCACGCGATCCGTCTTGCGCGCCGCCGCCCACGTTTTTGCCGCGAGCGAACGGATCATCGGTTCGATGTCGTCGAGCGTGACGTCATGCTCGAACGTATCTTCCGACGAAATCGATTGCACCGGCTGATCCGGATCGACGCCGCGATTGTCGATACCCATCGCGAGCTCCGAAAGACGACGGCCATAACGCCCAAAGCGGCGTTCGAGTTCGTGGACGTCGTGTCGGCGCAGATCCGCGCAGGTGTGGATGGCGATCGCCTGCAACTTCGCATCCATCACTTTGCCGACGCCCGGAATTTTGGACACCGGCAGCGGCGCGAGAAACGCCTCGACTTCATGCGGGCGGATGACGAACAGACCATCCGGCTTGCGCCAATCCGACGCGATCTTGGCAAGGAACTTATTCGGCGCCACGCCCGCGGACGCGGTGAGCTTGGTTTCATCGGCGATCTGTTCGCGGATCGCTTTGGCCACCGCCGTTCCTGACGAAAAATCCGTTTTCGGTTGCGTGACATCGAGATAGGCTTCGTCGAGCGACAGCGGCTCGACCAGATCGGTGTGGCGCAGAAAAATCTCGCGCACCTGTTTCGATACCGCGCGATAGCGCGTGAAATCCGGCGGCACGAACACGGCATCCGGACACAAGCGCTCGGCGCGCACCGCCGGCATCGCCGAACGCACGCCGAACTTGCGCGCTTCATAGGATGCGGCGCAGACCACCGATCGCGCACCGCGCCAGGCGACGACGACGGGTTTGCCTTTCAGCGATGGATCGTCGCGCTGTTCGACCGACGCGTAGAACGCGTCCATGTCGATGTGGACGATCTTGCGGAGGGGGGAGGGCACGTTGGTATTTTACGCAATGGCAATCTCAGGGTTTGATTGCTTGCGAATGTTTGTTCTGGGGTTGGTGATTTTGCTGACGCCAATCCGCTTGCGCACTGCTCGTCATTCCAGCGAACGCTGGAATCCAGCGTTTCGCTCTAGCCCGTCATCCCGCTGGCGGGAGAAGGTCGGGGATGAGGGCGGCGTTTATTGTTTGTTCGTGTCGAAGACAAAAGCTTCCGCTGTCCTGCGGCCAGCGGGTAACTTTTTGGTAAACGCCAAAAAGTACCAAAAAACGTTCTCTGCTCTTCGCGTGAGGACGTTGTCCGCGGAGGATCACGTCCCTGTGCCCGCCGCGGACCCGCGCTCCCGGCGCGGGTTGAGTGTTGTCGCTGCTTGAAAGGAGAGTTGGTCAGGACTTGAGGATGGCTTTGAGCTTTTCCGCCTGCTCCGGAAACCACGGACCGTTTGCTTCGAGCGCGTCGGCGACGACTTTCTCTGCGTCGGGTCGGCGGTTGAGTGCGATGAGCGCTTTCGCGCGCAGCGATGCGACCGTCAGGCGATTTGCGCCGAACGATTTGTCCGCTGCGCGTTCCAGATACGGCAATGCGTCGGCTGGTTTGTTGCGCTTGAGCAGGCTCGCGCCGTAGCGGTAGGAATAGACGTAGTCGTCGGGATACGCGGCGATGAGTTTGGGCATCAGCGCGTCGAGGTCGGCGGTGCGTCCGGCGCGGTCGAGGAATACGCGAAGGTTGTCGGCGAGGTTGCGGTCCTTGGCGACGTCGCCGCCGAGGCGTTTGCGCGCGTCTTCGATGCCGCGGTCGAGAATCGCGTTCTCGCTCGCGCTGTCGCCGATGGCTTTGTCGAGATCGGCGGTGACGAGAACGGCGGTGCGCTGATCGGCGCATTGCGCGGGTTGTACGAAAACCTGTTTGTCGAGCAGCGTCTGCATCGCGGGACGTTGCGCGCTGAGCAATGTCTTGCGCTGATCGGCCGGCATCTTCTCGCTGCAGTCCATCATCTGTTCGAGCACGTAGTAGCGATCGCAACCGACGTTGCTCGACAACACTTTCTGCGCCGATGCGACGCACGCCGCGTTGTCTTCTGCCTTCGCGGCTTTTTCCATCAGCAGACGTTCGTGCCACATCGCGACGGTCGCGTCGTTGGCGGCGCGCGTGCGGCGCGCTTCGGGAAGACCGTCATACCAGGCGAGGCCTTCGGCGACTTGATTGCGCGCGTCGTAGCTCGCGAGCACATCGGCGACAGCAGGCAGCGATCCGCTGTCGGCTTTTTTCTTCAGCGAATCGATGGCGTCGCCGCCGCTGAGGATCTTCTGCATCTGCGCGTAGAATTTGTCGCGCGGCTGTTCGGCGACGACGCGGCCCAGTTCGCTGCCATCAGGTTTAAGTACCACGAACATCGGCAGCGCTTTTACGTTGAGCTGCTTCATCCAGCGCGCGCCGTCGGGTGAATCGGCGTCGACTTCGACGACCACCATGCGCTTCTCCATCGCCTGCCATTCCGGCCCGGTCAGCACGTGCGTGGACATGAAGTAGCACGAGTAACACCACTGCGCCTGGAAATCGGCGAAGACGGGCAGGTGCTCGGATTGCGCCTGCTTGAGCGCATCGTCGAGCGTTTGCGGCGCGGTGCGCGCGGGCGCGTTCGTAGCGAGAAGTCCGAGCAGAGTGACGGCGAGGATGCGTTTCATGGGGAGCTCATTTGGACGTCCAAATAGCATTGTAGGCGATTTCCCTGTCGCATCGCTGCGTGACTTTCCGCATACTTGCGCGCGTCGCGAAGCGGGATCGTGAATGAATCTGTACCTGGCGCTGCTCAACTGGCTGCACCGTCCGTTCGTGCGCCGCGCGGGCGACGATCCTTACCACGCGCGTTTTCCCGAATTCATGCGAATCGTCGCCGGCATGCGGTCGCCGGCGGTGGTCGAACTCGGCGCGCGCAACGTCAGCGGCGTTTTGCGCCGTGATCATTTCCCGAATGCGGGAAAATACATCGGCATCGACATCCATCCCGGCGAAGGCGTCGACATCGTCGGCGACGCGCATCGGCTGAGCGATATCGTCGAACCCAATTCGGTCGACGCGCTGTTCTCGTTTTCGGTGTTCGAGCATCTGCTGTTTCCGTGGAAGGTCGTGCTCGAGATCAATCGCGTGCTGAAACCGGGCGGCGTCGTGTTCGTGTCGACGCATCCGGTGTGGCCCGCGCACGAACTGCCGTGGGATTTCTGGCGATTTCCGGTCGGCGGACTCGTCGGGTTGTTTTCGAAGCCGCTCGGCTTCGAACTGATCGAGGCGACCGAAGGACTGCCCGCCAAAATTTATTCGCTGGTTGGCGATGCGCCCACGCGAGCGCTTTACCACCATAGCGCGAACCTTGGTGTTGCCGTCATCGCGCGCAAGATCGCCGATTACGATCGCGAACGCCTGCGCTGGGACATCGACATCGGCGAAGCCATCGCGACGCACTATCCCAAGCCGTAGGCGATTTCCTACAACGCGGCGCGCACTTCGTCGATCGCACGTGTGATCCGCATGCTCGATAGTTGGCGCACCTCGACGAAGGATTGCGCCATGTCACTTTTTGTTTCGAATTCCCATCACCGCAGCCTGAAGCTGCACGAATGGCTGACGTTGCTGGTTCTGCTGTTCCTGTGCAACGGCGTACACGCCACCACGGTATACAAATGCACCGACGCCGACGGCGCCGTAGCGTATCAATCCACCGCCTGCGCGCCGGCGCAGCACGCCAGCGAAATCGAACTGGCACCGGTGCCCGCTGCCGCGCCATCGCCGCAATACGCGCTCGATCCGATTCGCGCGATGCCGGCGCGCAGCCGCGTGCTGCGCTCCGCGCATACGAAAACCGAGATGGCCAACGAATGCCACACCGGCAACGGCGGCGTGTTCTATCGTCTGGGCAAGTGCCCGCACTCGATTGCGGAGAAGACCGACGATCACCGCGGAAAGACCACGACGCACTCCGTGTCGGTGTCATCGCGCCCGGTCACGCGCGCGATGGCGTGCTCGGAAATGGGCCGCGCAGGCGCTGCCGGCCGCAAAGGACACGACTACGACGAGACCATCTCCACGTACGACCGCAACCTCGGCAACGACCCCTGCAAATAGCCGTCGGACGCGGTATCGTTGTTCTCGTCCGCAGCACTCAAAGGAATGATCCATGCGCACGCACCTGATTTTTCCCGTCGCGATATCGCTCGGCCTGCTGGCCTGCTCCAAAACGCCGGCGCCACCGCCGCCTGATCCCGCGGCCGTCGCCAAGGCTGATGCGGAATCCAAGGCGAACAAGCAACTCGCGCTGTACGAACAGATGCGCACCGGCGGCAGCGCGGATATCGCCGTGAACCTCGGCGACGAGATCGTGAAAACGTATCCGAATACGCCGGCCGCCGCGCAGGTGCAGAAAACGCTCGGCGAATTGCGCGAGAAGACCAAACGCGATTCGGAAGCGAAACGCCTGTCGCGGCTGTGGTCGTACAACAACGTGCCGGAAGCCGGCGGTATCCAGTACAGCGCCGCCATCGCGAGCAAGGAATCGCTGCCGGGCAATGCGCGCATCCGGCTCGTGTTGCGGCAGCATCCGAAGTGGGGACAAAGCGTTTACCTGTTGCTCGACAACGCCACGTTCGACTGCAGCAAGGGATGCGCGACGCTGCCCGTTGCGTTCGATGATGCCGCCGCGCAGCGAATGAAGGCGACGATTCCGCCGACCGGCGAGCCGGCGCTGTTCATCGACGACAACAAAGGCTTCATCGCGAAGCTGGAAAAATCGCAGAAGGTTTCCATCGACGTCACGATCAAGAACGTCGGCGCCAAGACCGAAGTCTTCGAAGTCGGCGGTTACGACGCGTCGAAGATGCCGAACAAACCGAAGAAGTAGTTCTAGACCAGGCGCAAATCGCGCGGCCGCGTCGCCGGAAAAATCTGCGCGAGCTGCCGCTCGTTCAATCCCCACATGCGGGAAAAAACGCTTGCGAGCGTCGCGCGATAATTGTTGAGCACCGGATAATCGCGGTTCTGCAGCAACGTTTCCTGTTTCACGGCGACCTGTTCGCCCGCGATGCGTCCGCCGCCGATCGATCCGCCGAGCACCCAGTGCACCGAGCCGTGCCCATGATCGGTGCCCTGATTGCCGTTCTCGCGGAACGTGCGTCCGAATTCCGACAGCACCACGACAACCGTGTCGCGCCATTCGTTGCCGAGCGTCCGCGCAAACGTCTGCAAACCTTGACCGAGTTCGTCGAGATTGTTGGCGAGCTGTCCCTGCGCACCGCCTTCGTTGACGTGCGTGTCCCATCCGCCGACGTCGACGAAACCGATTCGATAGCGATCACGCATCAACTCCGCCAGTCTTTCCGTCTGCGCCGCGAATCCGCGCGCGTTGACCGCGCCGCGATTGGCCTTCTGCATCTCGGCACCGAATTCCTGCGCGACTTCGGCGCGCAGTTGCAATCCCGAACTCACCGCCGGCTGCAGGCGCGTGCCTTTGTACATGTCGGAAAGAATCGCGGTTTGTCGATCGTCGAAACCGGATTTGCCGACGTTGCGCAGCGAAATGTTGGCGATGTCGCCGCCGCCGTGGAAACTCAGCGGCAACGCATCGGTGAACGAAATCGGTTTGGCCTTGCCTTGCAGCACAGCGGAAAGCCGCGCGAGAAAGCCCGACGTGAACGCGTGCTGCTCCGGCGGCAAGCCGAGCTCGATGTTGTCCTGCGTTTCGAAATGGCTGCGCGACAAATCTTCCGTGCCCGCGAACGGAACGAACGCCACCTGTTTCGCCGCGTACATCGCGCCGATCGTCGGACGCAACACCGGCGCGAGTGCCCAGTTCGCATCGAGCGCGAGTGCGCCGGTCGCGTTGTTCGCATCGGGTTTGGCGATAGCGATCTTCGGCCGCGATTCGTAATAGAAATCGCTCGAATACGGGATCAGCATGTTCGCGCAGTCGTAGCCGCCGCGCAGGAAAACGAACAGAAAACGCGGCGACGACGTCGGCGCGGCGAAAAGTTTTCCGGCAAAGCCGAGCGCGGGTAGCGCGGTCGCGGTGTTGATCAGGAAGTGTCGGCGATTCATATCAGCGGTAATTGAATTCGGGTGACGACAGCAGATACGTATTCCACTCGACCGGCGATTTCGCTTTCTCCAGCGCCGCGAGCGAATTCTGCGACATGAACGGCATCATCGTTTTCACGAACAGACTGCCGGCGAGTTCGGGCGGCGTCTGTTTCGTGTTCGCATCGACTTTATCGGCGCGGCCCGCGCCGATCGCGCGCGCGATCTCGAAGCGGCGGCTCATCTGTCCGGAACTGGCCCATCCGCTTTCGGCCAACGGATAGCCGTCCGGGCTTTGATGTCCGAACGGCACTTCGCCCTGCGTGTTGAGCCAGTTCACGGCGATGTCGGTATCCATCTGCGTCGAGCCGTTGTACGCATAGCGCAGCGCGGACACGACGAAATGCATCGGATCCTTGAACTTGTTGCCGAGCGATGCGTCGAACGCCTTCGACGCGAACATCGTGCGCAACGTTTCGGCGATGTCGCCGCCGGTGCGCTCGAACGTGTGCGCCATCGCGTCGACCAGTTCCTTCGGCGGCTGGTCGGCGACGAAATAATCGGCGATGCGGCGCGACACGAATCGCGCGCACTGCGGCTGTTTCACCAGTACGTCGACCGCTTCTTCGACTTCCTTGAATCCGCTGCCGCGAATCGTTTGCCCGAGCAGCGTCTTGTCGCCGAAATCGTGACGCGCCGGGAAAAACGTCGCGCCCGTTGTGCCAAGGGGCTCCGGCGACAAGCGCCCGCCACGCGCGTTGCGCGGCACGAATTCCACGCTTACGCCGGTGAGGATACGCGCGAGTTCCTGCACATCCTTCTGCGTATAGCCGCCGTCGACGCCGAGCGTCTGCAATTCCATCAGCTCGCGCGCATAGTTTTCGTTGACGTGATCTTTCGCGTTGCGCACGTTGTCCAGATACACGAGCATCGCCGGATGCGTGAGCGTGGCCATCACCAGATCGCGGAATTTGCCCATCGCATGCGGGCGGATCGCGTGCTCCGAATAATCCGACACCAGCCACGGCTCCGCGCCTTTGCGCGCGAACACGTTGAACTGGTTGAGCCAGAACCACACCATCTGTTCTTTCAACTGATCCGGTGAATACACCGCGCGCAGCAGTTCGCGATTGATGGTCTGCCGCACGAGATCGGCACCTTCGCGTACGTATTCCTTCTTTTGTTCGGCCGACATTCCGTCTTTGCCGTCGGCTTTCAGTTCCTTGCGGCGTTCGGCGAAATCCTCGATGGTTTTCGGCAGATCGATGCGCGCGATCGCCATCGCATCGATGCGCTGTTGGATCGACGCAGGCAGATGGTCATCGTTCGCGCGCAGTTGAACGTTGAGAAATTTCTGGCGGCCGAGCGCGCGGAATTGCGTGATGGTCGCGTCGTCGGCGCCGTAGGTAACGCGATTCAACCAGAGCAGATCATCCTTGCCGATGACGGGCGCGGCCGAATCCGCGGCAAGCGCGTTCGCGCAGGCGATGGCGGCGGCGAAAAATACTAAAAATTTCGTTGGCATAGCCACGTATAACGCACCCGATCGCCGCGCGATGACAGCACCTGACAGTCCGCCACGTCGAATTTACAATGCTTTCCGTGATAAATACCCAAACCGACGCGCGCCGCGGCCGCATCGCGGAACTGGCCGACCAGTGCGTGAAGTGCGGGCTTTGCGTGCCGTTGTGCCCGACCTATCGCGTCGCACGCACGGAAGCCGAATCGCCGCGCGGCCGCATCGCGTTCGCGGCCGCGCTCGCGGCTAATCCGGAATCGGTTTCGGAATCGATGGTCGATCATCTCGATCGATGCCTCGCGTGCATGACGTGCGAGCGCGTGTGTCCCTCGCACGTTCGCTATGCCGAGTTGATCGTCGCCACGCGCGCCGAGTTGGTTAGTTCGGGCAGAGCGCGCGGCTCGCGCTCGCTCGAATGGCTGGTGCGGCATCCGGCGTTGTTGCGCGCCGTCGTTCGCGTCGCGAACTGGCCGGTCGTGCGCACGTTCGCGCGCGAAGCGCCGAAGATTCCGCAGATGCCGCGATTCGCGCCGACCGCGAAGCTCGCAACGCGTGGACGCGTCGGCTTGTTCCTCGGCTGCGTCGCTTCGCTCGCTGATCGCGACGTTCATGCAGCCGCAAAACACCTGCTCGAAGTGCTCGGCTACGACGTCGTCATCCCGTCATCGCAAGGTTGCTGCGGAGCACTCGCGCTGCACCACGGCGATGTCGATATCGCCGAATCGACCGCGCAATCGACGCGCGATGCGTTTGCCGACATCGATACTGTGCTGATTTCCGCATCAGGCTGTTTCGGCACATTGCGCGATCACACCTTCGCCGCGAGTAAAACGCGCGTGCGCGAAATCCACGAATTCCTCGCCGCGGATTCGGATTTCGGCCAGCTTCGATTCGCGCCGCTGCGCAAGCGAATCGCGCTGCACACACCGTGCACGCAGGCGAATGTCGTGCGCGCTGACGGCGCGATCGGCGCATTGCTCGCGCGCATTCCGCAACTGGAAATCATCGCGATGCCGAGCGAGCCCCGCTGTTGCGGCGCGGCCGGCGACTACTTCCTGCGTCACCCGAGCACCGCCAATGCGCTGCGCCGCGAGAAGCTCGATCAGGTCGAGGCCATTGCGCCGGAGTTGCTCGTCACCAGCAACGTCGGCTGCCGCGTATTCCTTGACAACGGCTTGCGTCAGCGCGCCGACGCCATTGCCGTCACACATCCGATTGTGTTGCTGGCGCAGCAGTTGGACAATTGACGCATGTTCATACGCCGCGTCAGCGCCATCGACCGTGTCCTCGAAGAGGCCGACCGCGCCCTATCCACCGCGTTCGGCGCGGTGCACGTGGCGCAACGTCCGTCGCCGGCAGAAGGCATCACCGCAGGCAAACTCGACGACAACGAACGCCGACATGCCGCCGGACTCATGCGCGTCAACCACACCGGCGAAGTCTGCGCGCAGGCGCTGTATTCCGGGCAGGCCGCCGTCGCGCGCGACGAATCCACGCGCGCACAACTGCTGCACGCCGCGCAGGAGGAAACCGACCACCTCGCCTGGTGCGCCGATCGACTCGACGCGTTGAACAGCCGACCGAGCCTGCTCAATCCATTGTGGTACGCCGGCAGTTTCGCCATCGGCGCCGCCGCCGCGCTGGTGAGCGACAAAGTCAGCCTCGGCTTCGTCGTAGAAACCGAGCGGCAAGTCGAAGCCCATCTCGGCGAACATCTAGAAAAACTTCCCGATGCCGACGCGGCAAGCCGCGCCGTCGTCGCGCAGATGCAGGCGGACGAGGCGCGTCACGGCGACATGGCCAAGCGCGCGGGCGGCATCGAACTCCCGACACCGATCCCGACCCTAATGAAATTCGCATCGACCATCATGAAAGCCGTCGCCTACAGAATCTAAAAAGCCGTCGCTCTTAGGCGCCCCGGCGCCGGTCGCTTAGTGAAGTCATTTTTACAAGACTCTTTCGACCAGTCGCGCGCAGGCGCAGATCGACGGTGATCGCGCGCAGGAAGCGCGCGGTCCGCGGCGAGCATCAGGGACGTGCTCTCCGCGGACAACGTCCAATGGGAGAAAAAAGGTGTTTCTTTGGTTACTTTCTTTGCACCAGCAAAGAAAGTAACCCGCGATATTCAATCGCGGAAGCTCTTTTCTTCAAAGACGAAACAAAGCAAAGTCGCTGGATTCCCGCTTTCGCGGGAATGACGAGCAAAGAGGCAAGGGCTGGATTCCAGCTTCCGCTGGAATGACGAGCAAAGAGGACAAAGGCTGTATTCCAGCGTCCGCTGTAATGACGACCAAGTGCGAAAGTGATTGCGCCCGCTAGCAACGTTCAGGAATGTAGCGCCACCCTCACCCCAACCCTTGTAAGTTAATCTGAGCTCTGCGCCAGACCGACAACCTTCGGATCTTCAAGATCGTGGGAGAGCAGGGTCGGCGCAGGTTCTTTCCTTACATCCCGAACAGTTGCCAGGGCGCAAAGCCCGATTCCGCAAGGCCGGGAAAATCAGGAGGCGCACATATGAATGACTTCGTAGGTATTGATGTTGCCAAGGCCCGTCTGGATGTCCATCGCACCGGATCGGATCAGTCTCACACGTTCACCCACGATGCGCAGGGTGTGGAAGAACTGCTGCAGATGCTGCGCAGCGCTCCACCACGGCTGATCGTGTTGGAAGCCACCGGCGGTCTGGAGCGAGCACTGGTTGCAGCCTTGATCGCCGCCGGCTTGTCCGTCGCGGTGGTTAATCCGCGCCAGGTACGCGACTTCGCCAAGGCCAGTGGCCGATGGGCCAAGACCGATCGCCTCGATGCGCAGGTGCTGGCCCGCTTCGCCCAGGCGATCCAGCCGGTGCAGCGAGCGTTGCCGGATGTGGCTGCGCAGGAGTTTGCCGATCAGCTCACGCGGCGACGTCAGCTCGTGGAGATGCTCGTCATGGAGAAAACCCGCTTGAAGCAGGCGCCCAACAAGCTCGTGCGGCGCGATATCAAAAAGCACATCGAATACCTGGAAAACTGCGTGCGCGCCAGCGAGCAGGGTTTGCGCCACGCGGTGGAATCCTCGCCGGTCTGGCAAGCCCAACGTGACCTGCTCAGCGAGATCAAAGGTATCGGCGAGGTGACCGTGATGACGCTGATCGCCGCACTGCCGGAGCTGGGTCAGCTTGACCGCAAGCAGATCGCCGCCTTGGTCGGGGTGGCGCCGTTCAACCGCGACAGCGGCACCTTGCGCGGCAAACGCACCGTCTGGGGTGGGCGCGCGGTGGTGCGCCATGTGCTGTACATGGCCACCTTGACCGCGGTGCGCTGCAATCCGGTGATCAAGGCGTTTTACTCACGCCTGCGCGGCAACGGCAAAGCGGCCAAAGTCGCGCTCGTGGCCTGCATGCGCAAGCTGCTCACCATCATCAATGCCATGGTTCGCGACGGGCGAAAATGGAACCCGCCGACCATTGCGGCGGGTTGATTGACAACACAGTTGCTCTCCCGCCAGCGGGAGAGGGAGGAAAAAACGATTACCAGATAATCACGCGCTGATCCGGCGCACGATACATCTTGTCACCTTCCTTCACACCGAACGCTTCGTAAAAACCCGGCTGGTTCACGAGCGTTCCGTTCGAACGGAATTGCCCCGGCGAATGCGGATCGATCTTCGTGAGCTGGATCGCGAACGGTTCGCGCATCTTGCTGCGCCACACCTGCGACCAACCCATATAGAAGCGCTGATCGCCGGTGAGGTTGTCGAGCGTCGGCGACGGCTTGTCCTTGGTCGCGATCTTGTACGCCTTGTACGCGATGGCGAGACCGGAATTGTCCGCGATGTTTTCGCCCAAGGTCAGTTCGCCGTTGACGTGATAACCCGGCACCGGTTCGAACGCGCTGTATTCGGCGACGAGCGCTTTGGTCTTGGCGGCGAATTTCTCGTGATCTTCCTTCGTCCACCAGTCGCGCAGGTTGCCATCGCCGTCGTATTGCGCGCCCTGATCGTCGAAGCCGTGCGAGATTTCGTGGCCGATCACCGCACCGATCGCGCCGTAGTTCACCGCGTCGTCGGCCTTCGGATCGAAGAACGGCGGCTGCAGGATTGCGGCCGGGAATTCGATCGAATTTTCTTCCGGGTTGTATTCAGCGTTGATGGTCTGCGGCGTCATGCCCCATTCGCCGTGATCGATCGGCTGGCCGAGCTTGGCGATGTTGCGTTCGTATTCGAAGGTGTTGCCGCGCTTCACGTTGCCGATGAGATCGTCGCGTTTGACGTCGAACTTCGAGTAATCGCGCCACTTGTCGGGATAACCGATCTTCACCGCGAACTTCGCGAGCTTGGCCTGCGCTGCCTGTTTGGTCGCGTCCTGCATCCAGTCGAGCGTGTTGATGTCGGCCTTGTACGCGGCGAGCAGATTGCTCACCAGATGTTCCATGCGCGCTTTGTATTCGGGCGGGAAATATTGCTCGACGTAGGCCTTGCCGAGCGCTTCGCCGAGTTGCTGGTTGACCAGGCCAATGCCTTTCTTCCAGCGCGGCTGATCCTGCGGCGTGCCGCTGAGCGTGGTGCCGTTGAAGGCGAAGTTTTCTTCGACGAAAGGCTTGCTCAGGAAGCGCGCGTACTCGTTGAGCACGTGCCAGCGGAAATAGGTTTTCCAGACCGGCAGCGGCGTCTTGGTGAGGATTTTGGTGAACGCGGTCAGATACGTCGGCTGGCCGACGATGACGTAATCGGTCTTGCCGCTGATGTCGGCGGCTTCGAGATACGTCTTCCAGTCGAAATTCGGCGCGAGCGTATCGAGCTTGGCGATCTCGACCTTGTTGTAGGCCTTCTGCGGATCGCGCAGTTCGACCTTGGTCCACTGCGCCTTGGCGATCTCGGTTTCGAGCGCGAGGATGTCCTTGGCGTCTTTCGCGGCGGTCTTGTCGCCGGCGAGCGCGAGCATCTTCTCGACGTGCTTCTCGTAGTCGGCGCGCATCTGCTTGAGCTTGGCGTCGTCGTCCTTGAGGTAATAATCGCGGTCGGGCAGGCCGATGCCGCTCTGCTGGAAGTCGACGACGTACTTCGTCGCGTCCTTGTTGTCCTGATGCACGAACGGCACGAACGGCAGGCTCGATCCGGATGGGCCGAAGGATCCGGCTTGCGATGTCGATTTGGTCAGATCGCCCATGAGTTTGGCGAGTTCTTTCTTGTCCTTGATCGCGTCGATTTCGGCGAACTCGTCATCGAGCGGCTTGACGCCGAGCTGATCGAGCTTGGTTTCGTCCATGTAGCTCAGGTACAGATCGCCGATCTTCTGCGGATTGGTGCCGTTGGTGTTCGGCGTCTGCGCGATCTTGTCGACGATGCCGTGCAGGTGTTCCTGCGTTTCGTCGAAGACTTTGGTAAACGAGCCGTAACCGGGTTTGTCGGCCGGGATTTCGAAGGTGTCGAGCCATTTGCCGTTGACGTGGCGGAAGAAATCGTCGCCCGCCTTGGTGGTGGGATCACCTTGGAAAACATCGATGCCGGATTTCAGCGGCTCAGCCGCCGGTGCGGGCGTGGCTGGCTGCGCGGCAGGTGCCGAAGGCGCTGCGCTGGCTTGGGATTTGGGCGGTTCCTGCGGCTGCGAACAAGCCGCGAGCAGGCTCGCGATGGCGAGTGCGAGAAGGGTGCGTTTCATGGGTTCTCCGGGCAAAAAACGTATATACGGGCGGAGAACCCTAGCGATGCCGGCCCTTGCGTGCAAGGGCCGTTGGACATAACCCTTTCAGGTCAGATTGCGGCCGTGGAAGAGTTCCTCGATCTCGCGCTTGAGCAGCGATTCGATGCGCTGGCGATCCTTGAACGACAGATCGTCCGCGTGCGCCTCGAACAGATACGTTTCGAGATCGAATTCCTTCACGTGCATCTTCGTGTGGAAAATATTTTCCTGATACACGTTCACGTCGAACATCTCGTATTTCTGGCGGATGTGCTTGGCCAGATATTCCTGGATCGAATTGATGCGGTGATCGATGTAATGCTTCTTGCCGCGCACGTCGCGCGTGAAACCGCGCACGCGGTAATCCATCGTCACGATGTCGGATTCGAAACTGTCGATCAGGTAATTCAACGCCTTCAGCGGCGAGATGACGCCGCAGGTCGCCACATCGATGTCCGCGCGAAACGTCGCGATGCCGTTGTGCGGATGCGTTTCCGGATACGTGTGCACCGTGATGTGCGACTTGTCCATGTGCGCGACGAGCGCATCGGAGATCATGTCGCGGCCGACTTTCTCCACGATCGGATGCTCGGAAATCAGGATCGTTACGCTCGCGCCCTGCGGATCGTAATCCTGTCGTGCAATATTCAGGATGTTCGCGCCGATGATTTCGGCGACGTCCGTCAGGATCTGCGTCAGGCGATCGGAGTCGTACTGTTCATCGATGTAATCGATGTAACGGTCGCGCTGCTCCGATGTCACCGCGTAGCAGATGTCGTAGATATTGAAGCTCAGAGCTTTGGTCAGGTTGTTGAAACCCTGCAGCTTGAGGCGCGGAAGGGGTTTGACCACGTCGCTCACCTTGTTCAACGATGGGAAATCCGGGGGCTCGACCGTAGTCGGGGCCGAAAGTATGGTTGCAGGGGAGCGGTATTTCAACCGCTAAAACGTAACCGCAACGCTGTAAATATCTGTAGCGGCGCAGCCATGACAACCTGCTAAGATGTCGCAAGCCGAGCGTGCGAGAGGGCGCGCAAATGTTACAAGAGGCCAAATCCACGATGGTGGACCTACGCTACACGCTTCAGCGTGCGATGAACCACGTGCAGGCTCCGGCCGCGCTCACGCTGGACCGCGCCGCGCTGGAACGTTTTCTCGCGCATTGTCATCGCCGCCGCTATCCGAGCAAGACGGCGATCATCCGTCCGGGCGATTCGGCCAATATCCTCTACTTCATCATCGAAGGCTCCGTCACCGTTTCCACGGAAGACGAAGACGGCCGCGAACTGATCCTGGCCTACATCAACGCCGGCGAATTCATCGGCGAGATGGGCATCTTCGTCGAAACGCCGCGCCGCGAAGTGATGGTGCGCACGCGCACCTCGTGCGATCTGGCCGAGATCAGCTACGAACGCATGTTCCAGCTTTTCGAAACCACGCTGCGCGACGAATGCGCGAAGGTGCTGTTCTCGATCGGCACGCAGCTGACCAATCGGCTGCTGCACACGTCGCGCAAGGTCAGCCGACTCGCGTTCATGGACGTGACCAGCCGCGTCGCCAAAACCTTGATCGATCTGACCACCGAACCGGATGCGATGTCCCACCCGAAAGGCACGCAGATCCGTATTTCGCGTCAGGAAATCAGCCGCATCGTCGGCTGCTCGCGCGAGATGGTCGGCCGCGTGCTCAAGCAGCTCGAAGAGCAGGGCATGATCTCGGTGGCCGGCAAAACGATCGTCGTTTTCGGCACGCACTAAACCCAGCTTTCGGTCGCAACCTCGCGCCCGAGCGCGCGCGTAACGCGCTCGCGAAGATTTTCATTCGCGTTGACCAGCACCGGTTCCTCGGCTTGCGCGAGCATCGGCACATCCGCGATCGAATCCGAATACGCACGCTGCCAGCGCGGAACGATGCCGATCGCTTCGAGCTGACGCACTTTTTCCGCGCCGTAGTTGTGCATTTCCGGATGCAGGCCGAATCGCGCATCTCCGAGCCGCGACGCGACGAGTTCGACTTCGCGCAGATTCATCCGATCGAGCAGACGCCGCGCCAATCCGCGTTCGCAGCCGGTGACGACGACGACACGATCGCCCGCCGCCATGTGCTGCCGCGCGCGAACCACGCCCTGCGCGATGACATGGCCATCGCGCGCATGCAGTTGCGCGGCGAAAAGATCGATCGTGTTCTCATACGTTTTCGCATCGAGACCAAGCAGCGCCACGCGCACGCAATGCCGCGCGGCGAAACGGCGCGTCGGTTTCATCAGCAGGAACGCCATCATCGGAAGCGCAAGCGCGAATCGCGACGCGCTGTTGCCGAGACGCGCGCGGACGAACGACGAGAAGCTGTCGCCGCGGATCAGCACGCCGTCGAAATCGAACAGCACGGTGGGCCGCGCGCGGATCACCCGAACAGTTTCTCCAGTTCGGCGCCGGGATCGTCGGCGCGCATGAACGCTTCGCCGACCAGAAACGCATGCACGCCCGCCTCGCGCATGCGTTGCGCATCCTCTCGCGTGCGAATGCCCGATTCGGTGACGAGGATGCGATCGGACGGAATCTTTTCGCGCAGCGACAATGTCGTGTCGAGCGACGTCTTGAACGTGCGCAAATCGCGATTGTTGATGCCGATGAGCGCGGCGGACGTTTTCAGCGCGCGATCGACTTCATTCGCATCGTGCGCTTCGACGAGCACATCCATGCCGAGTTCGCCGGCGAGATCGCAATAATCGCGCAGCTGCGCATCGTCGAGCGCGGCGACGATCAGCAGCACGCAATCCGCGCCGAGACTGCGCGCTTCATAAAGTTGATACGCATCAATCGTGAAATCCTTGCGCAGCGCCGGCAACAGACACGCTTCTCGCGCCTGGCGCAGATGCTCGTCGTTGCCCTGAAAAAAATCAACGTCGGTGAGCACCGACAGACACGCCGCGCCACCTTTCTCGTAACTGATCGCAATTTCGGATGGCCAGAACGTATCGCGGATGATGCCTTGCGACGGACTCGCACGTTTCATCTCGGCGATAACGGCCGGCGCATTGATGGCGATCTTCGCGCGCAACGCGTCGGCGAAACCGCGCGGTACCGGTTGTTCGGCGATGCGCGCCTTGAGTTCATCGAGCGGCGTCGTCTCGCGGCGCGCAGAAACTTCCTCGCGTTTGCGCGCAAGGATTTTTTGCAGAATGTCGTCCATGATCAGCGTCCTGAAATGCGTCGCGTCGTTGCGACGAACTGGTCGAGCTTTTCCCGAGCCTGTCCCGATGTCAATGCCGCGCGCGCTTTTTCGATGCCTTGCGCGATCGATTCGGCCAGGTCTGCCGCATACAACGCCGCGCCGGTGTTGAGCAGCACGATGTCGCGCGCCGCGCTCGCGCTGCCATCGAGCGCGTTCAGCACCATCGCTTTCGACTCCTGCGCGCTCTGCACCTGCAGCTGATCGACAGCCGCGACATCCAAACCGAAATCGCGCGGATGAATTTCGTACTCGTTCACTTTGCCGGCGCGCAGTTCGCCGACCATCGTCGATTCGCCGAGCGAGATCTCATCCATGCCGTCCTTGCCCCACACGACGAGCGCGTGCTGCACGCCCATGCGCTGCAGCGCGCGGACCTGGATGCCGACGAGATCGGGATGAAAAACGCCCATCAGGATATTCGGCGCACCGGCGGGATTGGTCAGCGGTCCGAGGATATTGAACAGCGTGCGCACGCCCATTTCGCGGCGCACCGGCGCCACGGCTTTCATCGCTGGATGATGGATCGGCGCGAACATGAATCCGATGCCGGTTTCCTGCAGCGATTGCGCAACCTGCTGCGGCGACAGATCGATTACCGCGCCGAACGCTTCGAGCACATCCGCGCTGCCCGATTTCGACGACACACTGCGGTTGCCGTGTTTGGCGACCTTCGCGCCCGCCGCCGCGGCGACGAACATCGATGCGGTGGAAATATTGAACGTGTTCGCGCCATCGCCGCCGGTGCCGACGATGTCGATGAAATGCGGATACGGCGGCACATGCACGCGCGCCGACATTTCGCGCATCACACTCGCCGCCGCGACGATTTCGCCGACCGTTTCCTTTTTCACGCGCAGACCGGTGAGGATCGCCGCGACCATCGGCGCGGAAATTTCGCCGCGCATGATCTGACGCATCAGATCGCACATTTCGTCGTGGAATATTTCGCGATGCTCGATCGTGCGCTGCAGCGCGTCGCGGGGTGTGATGGGCATGATGGCGTCTGTTACGCGGCGAGCCGCTGCGGCACCAGGAAATTACGCAACAGGTCATGTCCATGCTGCGTGAGGATCGATTCCGGATGGAACTGCACGCCTTCGATCGGCAGCGTTTTGTGGCGCAGGCCCATGATCTCGTCGATCGAGCCGTCGTCGTTCTGCGTCCACGCCGTGATCTCGAGGCAATCCGGCAGCGAGGATTTTTCGACGATCAGCGAGTGATAGCGCGTGGCCTCGAACGGATTCGGCAAACCCGCAAAAACGCCGCGGCCGGCGTGGTGGATCATCGATGTCTTGCCATGCATGATCGTCTGCGCACGAATCACTTTTCCGCCGAACACCTGGCCGATGCTCTGATGCCCGAGGCAGACGCCGAAAATCGGAATCCGTCCGCCGAGTTTTTCGAGAAGCTGCAGCGTCACGCCAGCCTGATCGGCGTGTCCCGGTCCGGGCGAAATGACGATACGCGCCGGCGCGAGGTGGCGGATTTCGTCGATCGACAATGCGTCGTTGCGCACGACGCGCACGTCTTCGCCCAGCTCGGCCAGATACTGGACGAGGTTGTAGGTGAAGCTGTCGTAGTTGTCGATCATCAACAGCATTGTGCGTGAAGTCCGATGCGTGAAAAGGCAAATCCGTCGTTCCCATGGATGCAGAACCTGAAGCGCTTCCGGTGACCTGGGCCGATGCGCCGTAGAAATCCATGATTTGGAGACCCTCCAGCCGATGAATTGCTGGAAACATACCGCTTACTGCCTACGGACCGCCTGAAACCCAGCTTATTTACCTGCATTGTAGAGTATGTCACCCTACCGCCA
>CAWFCC010000007.1:0-245105 GCA_963814225.1 uncultured Gammaproteobacteria bacterium
ACCGCGGTCAGCGCGAACATTCGGTAGGCGCTAACCGCATCTTCGCAGCTCGCGTCAGCAGGTTCGTGTAGCGTGAGAGGAGGATCATGCCGCGTTCTTTGCGGCGCCATCGCCTGCGATGAAAGCCGCCAAGTCGACGCGGTGATAGCGAACGATGTGCTGGCCGATCTTGCGAAAGCGAGGGCCTTTTCGAAGGGCGCGCCAGTTGCGAAGGGTGCGCATGCGAGTGCATAGGATGGCGGCAGCTCGGCGTTCGTCTACCAGTTGCCGGGTTGCAGCGGTACATGGGAATTGGAGTGCACTTGTCGTCACCCGAGCTAACCCGCGGGAGGCGGGGATTGCTGCGGATGTTGGTGAGGCTACGAACAACGGTGGCGAAATTGCGAAAACGACTTTGACTATTGTGGTTTGTTATCTGGCTCGAGGGCGGGGGCTTCTTTCAGGAGCTTGCGGATAGTTGCGTCTTCTGGGGCTTCATAGCCGAGCTGCTGCAGCTGTTTTTTGATTGACAGGGTCGCGCCGCGTTCGGGGAGCTTGGCGATCGCCGCCAAAGCCCCGATGACGCGAGCAAGCTTGTCTTGCTCGTGAATTACTTACAAATTCCGATTCGTTTTCATGGATTGAACAGAGAGAGCTCGCGAGAGCAGCGGGGCGGACAACGATTGGCGCACCACAGGCAACCACTGCTGCATAGTAGCTGCGTCGCTCCATGTACGGGTACTTACACACTAATCCTTCCTTCATACATATGGATTGTCTCGTAGTGCTCCATGCACTCTCGCGCGCGCGTACCGCTCGCCATCCGGATTCACGCTAAGAACGCCCCGTCGAGGCAAAGTAAGGGTGATCTCAGGACCGCCCGTCAGTTGTCGCAGCGCGTGTTCCACATCCAGACGTGTACCGCCAGTAGTTGGTATGTCCCAGACTCCACCGATGTTCGTTACACGCCCTCCCAGACGATACATAGTCCTTCGAAATCACGTCTCCTCGCACTACCAAATGAACGGTTGGGTTATCCGCCACATTCTCATTTGCAAAATATTCTTTATTTTTATGTCTTGCTCCGCCCGGGTGCCATTTTTTGGGAAGTCGCGGATGAGAGCCTCCATCTCTCTGGCTCGCGCTTTAGTAGGTCCCGAATCGGAACGTGGAAATGGTGCTTCGTCCATTGGAAATTTTCCTACCGAAGGGCAGCAGGACAGCGATTCACGAAATTTGCAGAGAAGACGAGATTGCCGTCTCGCGCCCAGCTGCAAGACGTCAGCAGCGGAAACGCTTTCCTGCAATGTCGCAGTGAGAGACTCGGCTGCATCTTCTAGGTCGGCCAAGTTTTTGAGTTTGGCACAATAGAACGCTCTTCATCGCGCCCCTCAAGTCGCGCCGCGCGGGAAGGAGTCTAGCCGGCCAAGACAACGAGCGAAGAAGATTTCGCGTTAACCGGCCCGACGTCAGATTAACGCCTTGGCGCGGTTATCGGAATTACCTTCCCACCCTTGCGAACCAAATCCAAATAGTCTTCCCCAATGCCTGCATCATTAATGCCGGTTAGTCGGATGCGCGGCGCGGTTGTAATGCACGGCCCGTTTGCATTTATGCACCGCATGGGATAGCTGGTGTCAGTCAAGTCCGCACAAAGCCCAATCGCTCGTCGAGAATGTGCGGGCCATCGCTCGGGAAGCCGTTAGACAGTGATCGTGCCCTTTTCGAATCCCGAGCTGTGCGCAGGCCCCGGCATTTAGCGCCATATCGCTCGAGCGGCTTCTTTGCGTCCCGTGCGCCCGGAAACACGTGGCGGCGAGTGCCGGTGAACGGGTACAGCTCGCGTAGGATCGCCACGGCTTGTGCGAGAGGGGCACCAAATGCGGCAGGCGCAATTTCGTGCGCGCGGGAGGGGATGCTCATACCGTCCGTCGAGATCGAATTCGGTCCACTCGGCTTGCCGCAGTTCGCCGGGCCGGACAAACACCAGCGGCAAGAGTTTCAACGCGGACTTCACGGGGGACGGCCCTCGAATTGTCCATCGCGCGCAGCAGGGCGCCCACCTTAGCAGGATCGGTGATGCTGGCGAAGTGCCCGGGATTCTTCGGAGCCAACGAGCCGCCGAGATCGCGCGGGAGTCGGGTTGTGCGCGTCCGGTCGCGATTGCATAGCGGAATATCTGCCCGCTGTTTTGCAGGCGCGGTGCGCCGTCTCGACAGCGCCGCGGGCTTCGATACGTCGCAGCACGCCTAACAGGTCTGGCGCGGTGAGTTCCGCCACGGGGCTCGATCCGATCCAGGGGAAAACGTCGCGTTCGAGTCGCCGGATAATTTTGTCGGCATGTCCCTTCGCCCAACCTATCGAAAACTTGGCGAACCATTCGCGAGCGATCGCTTCGAACGTATTGCGGCCGGGGCGGTTTCTCGCCTTGCGCTTGTCGCCGGGGTCGACACCTCGGCGATCAGCTTGCGCGCCTCGCTTTCACGCGCTCGCGTGCGGCTCACGTCGGGGTAGACGCCCAGGCACAGCAGATTCTCCTTGCCGTGGGGCAGGCGGTATTTCAAACGCCACCAGTTCGCGCCGTTTGGATTCACCAGCAGGAACAGGCCGCGCCGTCGAACAACTTGACGGCCTCGTCGGCGGGCTTGGCGTTGCTAGACGTGTAGGGGTCAGCATGGGGGTAACGCTCCAGTGGACAGCGTTACCCCCAAAGTTACCCCCAAATTGCCGGATCTCAAGGGATGCGCGAGGGCAGTTCGGGGAGGACAGCCATAAAAAAACCCCGTCTTATGCGGGGTTTCTGGACTTGCTTGGACGTCGGGGGAAGTGAAATGGTGGAGCGGAGGAGGATCGAACTCCCGACCTCTGCATTGCGAACGCAGCGCTCTCCCAGCTGAGCTACCGCCCCACACGATGCCGCTCGCCGTCTGGTCCGGCGTAGGGGCGCGCATGATAGCGCGACTGGCCAATTCAGCCAAGTAGCGCGGCCAAGTTCGTATCAGCCGAATGCTTGCGTCGCGCAGTGCGGCGGCAAGGGCGTCGTCGCGGGCGGGCAAGGGATCGGCGGTGCAGGGACGCGCCAGCAAGGCGGCGAGCGGCGCGGGAATTGGGATCTCACGGCCGATCAGCGGTTCGACGACGCGCTCGAACTTCGCCGGATGCGCGGTCGAGACCACGGCCCAGTCGCCGCTCGCGCCTGCGCTGCGCAAACGTTGCAGCGCGTGAACGGCCGGTCGCGGTATGCGGGCACAGGATTTCGCCGAAGCGATTGATAACGCGATTCGATCGTCGATTCGATGGTGCCGTCGTCGACGACATCGACGGTGAATGCGCGGCGCAGTTCGCGCGGATCCGGATACAGCCAGCGCAGTCGCTCGAAGTTGCTCGGCGCGCCGACGTCCATCGCGTTGGCGAGCGTGGCGACGCTCGGTCGTGGCGCATAGTCGTCGCCCGCGAAGAAATCGGGCAGGGTGCGATTGGCGTTCGTGGCGAGTGCGATTGCGCCGATCGGCAAGCCCATTGCGCGGGCCAGGATGCACGCCATCGCGTTGCCGAGGTTGCCGGTCGGCACCACAAAGTTCAAAAGTGTACTTGTTGCGCGATGGTGGCGCGAGCGCCGCGTGCGCGTAGTAAGCCATCTGCGGCAGCAGGCGGCCGAGGCTGATGCTGTTGGCCGAGGTCAGCGGAACATCGGCTTGCAGCGCGGCGTCGCCGAGCGCGTGCTTGACCATGCGCTGGCAGTCGTCGAACGAGCCGGCGACGCGAAGGCGCGACACGTTGTCGCCGAAACAGCCGAGCTGATGCGCCTGTCGCGGCGAGACGCGGCCGTCCGGGTACAGGATGACGACGCGAAATCCTTCGACGCGATGGAACGCCGCGCGCGACCGCCGCGCCCGTGTCGCCGGAGGTGGCGACGAGAACGGTTGTGCGGTTTTGTGTCGCGGCGCGGCAGGCGCCGCATGCACGCGGCGAGGAAACGCGCGCCGAAATCCTTGAATGCCGCGGTCGGGCCGTGAAACAGCTCGAGTACGAAATCGCCGGGCGTTGCCAGCGCGCGCAACGGCGCGTCGAAGACGAAGGCTTCGCGGCAGATTTCGTCGAGCGCGGCGGACAAGCGGATCGTTTTCGAAATACGGAGTGAGCAACGTAGCGGCGATGTCGGCGAGTGATGTCTGTCCGTCGAATGCGTGCGAGGTCGAGCGTCGGCATCGCAGCGGGTACGAAGAGCCCGCCGTCCGGCGCGAGTCCGGCGGCGATCGCATCGCCGAGTGAAACCGCGGGCGAGAGGCCGCGCGTGCTGACGAACTTCATGCGACGACGCTCGCCGCCGGACCGTTCACGCGCGAGACGAACGATTCGCTGTCGATGCCGGCGGACGCGAAACCCTCGCGCATCGACGGCGCTGCGGCTTCGGCTTGACTGGCGCGTCTCGAACCACGCGAATACGCTCGGTCCGGCGCCGGAGATGCTTGCGCCGAGCGCGTGGTGATCGAGTGCGGCCTGTTTCACGCGCGGCGAAACCGGGAATGAGCGCGGCGCGGCGCGGCTCGACGAGCACGTCGGAAAGTCCGGCGCGAACGAGCGCGGCGTCGCCCGCATGGCATCCGCTGAGCACGAGCGCGAGATTCGCGCTCTGCGCAACGAAGTCGGAAAGTGCGTACGCGCCGCGCAATGCCTCGCGCGCTTTTTTTGTTTCGACCGAAAAGTGCGGGTGGACGACCACGCAGTGCCACGCATCCGGCGCGGAGATGCGAACGAGCCGGTCGCGCGTCGCGAGCACGATGCCGCCGAGCAGCATCGCGCCGACGTTGTCGCCGTGCAGGCCGCCGCTGGCGACGGCTTCGCCCTGCAGCGCGAACGGATACAGCGCATGGCGCGGCAGCGGCGAATCGAGCAGTGCATTCGCGGCGATCAGCGCCGACACGCACGACGCCGCCGATCCGCCCATGCCCGAGCCGAACGCGATGCCTTTGTCGAGTTCGATCTCGAATCCGAACGGCAGCGCGAGCGCGTCGCGCAAGGCGATGAGTGCGGCGCCGGCGGTGTTGCGTTCCGCTTCGAAGGGCAGGTCGACCGTTGTGCCGCGAATCGCTGAAATGCGCACGGCCGGCTCGTCGATGCGGCGCACCGTCGCGCGATCCCCGGGTCCATCGATGGTGTGGCCGAGGATGTCGAACCCCACGCCGATATTGCCGACCGACGCGGGCGCGAATGCGGTCGCCGAATTCATGTGCGCGCTCCGAGTCCGGTGACGACGCGCAGCAGATCGGAGAATACGCCGGCTGCGGTCACATCCGGGCCGGCGCCCGGACCTTGTACGACGAGCGGATTGGCCGAATAGCGCTTTGTGGAAAATTGCACAATGTTGTCCGTGAGGCGGATGTTGGCGAAAGCGTGGTCGCGCGGCAGTTGCGGTGAGGCCGACAGCTGGCGCGGCCGTCGCGATCGAGATGCGCAACGTAGCGCAAAACACGGTTGGAACGGGTGGCATCGTCGAAGCGCTGATGCATGGCATCGTCGACGTGAGGCAGTGATGCCATGAACGCGGCCGCATCGCCGCCGCGCAGGTTTTCAGGGACGAGGCTTTCGACGCGCACGTCGTCGAGCGACAGACGCCAGCCCGCTTCGCGTGCGAGGATCACGAGCTTGCGCGCAACGTCGGTGCCGGAAAGATCGTCGCGCGGATCGGGTTCGGTGTAGCCGAGCCGATGCGCTTCGCGGACCAGCTCCGAAAAGGCAACCGAGCCGTCGTAGCGATTGAACAGCCACGCGAGCGTGCCGGAAAAAATGCCGTCGATGGCGTTGAGTTCGTCGCCGGTGTCGAGCAGATCGCGCAACGTCTGGATGATCGGCAGGCCCGCGCCGACGGTGGCTTCGTAGCGGAAACGTGCGCCTGTCGCGGCCATCGCGTCGCGGATTGCGCGCGTAGCGTTCGATCGGACCTGCACCCGCGTGCTTGTTCGGCGTGATGACGTGGATGCCGCTGCGCAGCCAGTCGGCGTATCGGTCGGCGACGGCGTCGTTCGCGCTGCAATCGAGAATGACCGCGTGCGGCAGATGTTCGCTGCGCACATGCGCGGCGAATGCATCGAGATCGCCCATGTCGGCGTTGCCCGCGACGCGGTCGCGCCAGTTCTCGATGCGATGATCGTCGCGCCACATGTTTCTTGCTCGATGCGATGGCGCGCAGACGCAGGTCGATGCTGCATGTCGCGGCGGAGGCGTGGCGCGGCGGCGGAAATCTGATCGAGCATCGCTGCGCCGACCTTGCCCGGCCCAATCACGCCGAGCGAAATAGTTTGCGGCGAAAGATAGAACGCGGAATGCGCCGCGCGCAGTGCCTTGCTTGCGTCGGCGCGGCTGATCGCGACGGAGATGTTGCGTTCGGATGCGCCCTGCGCGATGGCGCGGATATTCACGCGCGCCGCGCGCGAGCGCATCGAACAGCCGTGCGGCGACGCCGGGCACGCCGGCCATGCCGTCGCCGACGGCGGCGAGCACGGCGATGTCGGGCGTGACCTCGATGCCGTTGATCTGCTTCGACGCGAGTTCGCGCACGAACGCTGCGTCGAGTGCGGCGCGCGCAGCGTGCGCCTGCGCCGCGCGCACGACGCAACAGATCGAATGTTCGGACGATCCCTGCGAGATCATCACGACCGAAATCTGCGCGGAGCGCAGCGCGGCGAACACGCGTTCGGCGGTGCCCGGCACGCCGATCATGCCCGTGCCTTCGACGTTGATGACGGCCAGATCGTGCGCGAGCGTGAGTCCCTTGATCGGACCGTCGGCGTCGCCGCGCGCGTCGATGCGTGTGCCGGGATGCTCGGGCTTGAACGTGTTGCGGATGAAGATCGGCAATCCGCGCGCGATCGCGGGCGCCATCGTTTGCGGATGGATGACCTTGGCGCCGAAATAGGCGAGTTCGCAGGCTTCGTCGTAACTCATCGCGGACAAGCGTGAGCGCTTCGGGTTCGATGCGCGGATCGGCGCTGAGCACGCCGTCGACGTCGGTCCAGATGTGCAGCTCCTGCGCGTTCCACAGCGCGGCGAAGATCGCGCCCGAGTAGTCGCTGCCGTTGCGGCCGAGCACGGTCGGTTTTCCGTCGACGCCGCGCGCGACGTATCCGGTGACGATGAAACGACGCTGCGGATGCGCGCGACAGCCAGCGAGTCATCGACGCTTCGGTCGCTGTCCCAGTCGACGGCGACACCGAGTTCTTCGTGGCGGACGATGAGCACGTCGCGCGCGTCGAGCAATGCGTAATCGGCCGTCGCGTCCGAGCAGATGCGCGTGGACGAGATAGGCCGACCACACTTCGCCGAGTCCGCTGATCGCATCGCCGATGTCGCGCGTCGAACTGCCGAGCACGCTGATCGCGTGCAGCCGTTCGGCGAGTTCGTCGAATTGTTGATCGAGCCAGCCGCGCGCGGTCGTCGCATCGGCGAGCAGCGCATCGGCGGTGGCGAGATGACGGTCGCGAAGGGCGGACCAGTCATCGCGCCAATCGCGCCGTGATGACGCCGCGTCGGCAAGGCCGATAGTGCGTCGGTGACTTTCTGCATCGCGGAAACGACACGACTTGCGTCGTTTCCGTCGCGTGCGCGAATCAGATTTGCGACGTGTCGATATGCGTTCGGCGTCGGCCAGCGACGAACCGCCGAACTTGTGCGCCACCACGGACGCGGGTTTCATCGTTTCGGTTTGCTCGGACACGCGGATGAAGCCTCCGTTTTCGGGGCTCCGCATTCGGCTGAAGGATCGGTGCTCGCGCCCGCATCCTCGTCGAGGTGCGGAGCGGTCGTTTGCGAATTATCTGCGCGCGACCGACCGCACCACGAGCGTAGTCGTGGACGTGGTCGTTGCCGTGGTGAACGTGCGCATGACCGCAGTGAAACCGATCCGCCGGGCGCGCGTCAAGTGCGATCAAAGCAGCGCCATCAACGTGTCGTGCAGCAACGGCTTGCGCCAGCCTTCGAGCGCGGCCGGCCAGATGCCGTCGGTCAGCAGTGCTTCCAGATGGCGGCGCGAGCCGAGCAGGCCTTCGGGAATGTTCTCGCGCTGCGCGATGGCGACCACCGCGTCGCGCATGGCCTGCAGCTTGCGCCGTTCGGCATTGTTGAAGGGTGCGGGAATCGGTGCGATGTCGGTGTCGTCGGCGGTCACGGCGTTGTTCGATGGCGGCGAACAGATCGGCGCGTTGCGGACCGCGCAACGCGCGCAGACCTTTGGCGCGCTCGAACAACGCTTCGCCGGTCGTGGGCGGCTGCGACGCGAAATCGAGCGCGTGTGCATCATCGAGCAGCCACGAGCGCGGCTTGTCCAGCTTGCGTGCCTGCGCGTCGCGCCAGAGCAGGAGACGGCGCAGACGCACGCGCTGTTCGATCGGCCAGTCGTGTGCGGTGCGGAAAGCGCGTTGCGGTTGCGGGTCGGGCACCGCATGGCAGACGCGTTCGACGAGACGGCGGCAATCTTCGGCGAGCCATTCGCGGCGGCCGAGTTCGCGCAATTTCGCATCGAGCGTCGCGTGGATCGCGGAGAGATGGACGACATCCTGCGCCGCGTATTCGAGTTGCGATGCGCTCAGCGGGCCGCGCCAGCCAGTCCGAACGCGTTTCCGCTTTGGGCAGATCGACGCCGAGCAGGGTCGCGACGAGTTTCTGGTAGCTCAATCCGAAACCGAAGCCGGCCATCGCCGCGGCGATTTGCGTGTCGAACAGATGCGAGGGGCCATCGGGCAGCACGTCGATCATCGCTTCGAGATCTTCGCTCGCGCTGTGCATGACGGTGATCGCATCGGGTGCGGTGAGCAGTCCGCGCAGATGGCCGTGCGGTGCCCAGGCGCGGCGAATCCAGCAGCGCGATGTCGCCGCCGAGGTTGACCTGCATCAGCGCGAGCTTGCTGCGGAACGTGTTGGTGCGCATGAACTCGGTGTCGACGCCGACGATCCGTCGCCCGCGCCGCTGCCGGAACGTTGTGCCAGCCACGCGTCGAGCGCTGCGACTTCGTCGATCCATTGATGCATCTTTCATCCTCTAGTGCGGCAAGCGCGGTTGCCGCCTGTTCAGCGTAAGGGTTGCGGCGCGCGCGCACGATAGCTAAGGTGCGAGCAACTCGCACAGCTCGCGAAACACCGCATGCCGGGTACCGAAATCGTCCGCAAACAGACCGTACTGGGAGGTGCGGCGGGCATCGCGCTGCTTGCGTTCGCGTTGTGCTATCGATTCTACCCAATCCACGGTCACATCGTGCTGCGCTCGCCCACTCCGCTGGAGCCGACCGCGACACCTGACGCCACGCTGCGCTCCGCACCACAGCCGCAAGCGCCGGTGCCCGTCGCCGCCGCGCCGACGCCCAGCCCGGCGCCCGCCGTGCAGACGCCGGCTCCCGCCGCCGGCCGCGCCCGCAACACCGGCGCCGCCGCCGACCAAAGAAATCGCCGCGACGCTGAAAAAAGCCGACAAGGCGTTCAACGAAGGCCATCTCTACGAACCGAAAGACAGCAACGCGCTCGCGCTTTACCGCAAAGTGCTCGCCGACGATCCCAACAACGCCGCGGCCGCGGCCGGTGTGGAAAAAGTACACAATTCCCTTTTGCAGCAAGCCAACGAAGCGCTCGATCGCGGCGACGAGAAAGCGACCGGCAAACTCATCGAGGCGATCGGCGGAATCTCCAAGACCGGCGACGACTACACGCAACTGCGCGCTGCGCCTGAAGACGCTCAGGCAGGTCGCGCCGCTGCTCACGCACGCCGCCGACCTGATGCAACAGGGCCGCTCGATCGAACCGGCCGGCGACAACGCGCTCGCGGTCTATCGCCAGGTTCTCGAGCTCGATCCAGCGAACAAGCTGGCCGATCAAGGTCTGGTGCAGATCGAACGCGATTTCCTCGACCGCGCACTCGCCGCCGCCGCGCAGGACGATTACGCCGGCGCCGACAAGATCCTCGACCAGGCCGCGGCGATCCGGCCCGGTTCGCAGAACCTGCTCGATACGCGCACGCGCATCGAAGGCATCCGCCGTCAGCGCGCGGCGAACACGATGGCGCAAGCCAACTCCGCGCTCGATGCGGGCGATGCCGAATCTCGCCGAGACTGCTCGCGCAAAAAGCGCTGACGCTGAGTCCGGATCTGTCCGGCATCGACGAATTCAACCGCAAGCTGCGCAACGCGCGCCTGTACGCGAGCTTCGCGCCGGGGCAGGTCATCACCGACAAATTCCTCGATCGCCACGGCGAGGCGCCGCCGCTGGTGGTGGTGCCGACCGGTTCGTTCGTGATGGGTTCGCCGGAGAGCGAAACGATCATCGCCCGACCGAAGGTCCGCAGCGCGAAGTGAAGATCGACACCGGGTTCGCGCATGGGCCGCGATGAAATCAGCGTCGGCGAATTCGGCGCGTTCGTGAGCGACACGAGATATGCGACCGACGCGGAGAAGCATCGGCAGCCTCGACCATCTACGACGAGGAATCCGGCCGCACTCATCGAACGCCGCGGCGTGACCTGGCGCGACGATTATCTCGGCGCAGCGCGCCACCGACGATCTGCCGGTGATCCACGTTTCATGGAACGATGCCATCGCCTATACGCAAATGGCTCGCCGCGCGCACCGGCAAGGCGCTATCGCCTGCCGAGCGAAGCCGAGTTCGAATACGCCGTGCGCGCCGGATCGACCACGCGATATCCGTGGGGCGACGGCAATCCGACCAGGCCGGTGGAGAATCTGACCGGCGACGTCGACCGCTCGCCGCACCTGCGCCGTTCGTGGGCGAAAGCGTTCCCGAAATACGACGACGGTTTCTGGGGTCCGGCGCCGATCGGCAAATTCCCCGCCGACGCGTTCGGCCTGCGCGACATCGACGGCAACGTCTCGGAATGGACCGACGACTGCTGGCACGACAACTACACGCGCGCGCCGTCGAACAGTCGTGCCTGGGTCAATCCGGGATGCGCGCGCGCACGTCATCCGCGGCGGCTCGTGGGGCAGCGCGCCGGATCAGGCGCGCTCGTCGTATCGTCTGGCCGCGCCCGCCGATACGCGCAGTGCGCGCGTCGGTTTTCGCGTCGCGCGCGATCTGCTCTAGGCGTCAGTGGCCGGCGCCGGCGGCGCCCATTCCGGAACCGATCCGCACGTGGTTCTGCGTTGCCTGCAGCGTGTCTTTCGAATCGCGTTCGCGGGCCGCGAGTTCGGCGACGGTGTGGCACGTGGTCAGACGAAACAGGCTGCCGGGCTGATAGCCTTTCTCGCAGATCACGCGCTGGCTATCCGAGTTCGTCAACAGCGCATTGATGCGTTCCTGGCGGTTGAACAGGCGAATGCGATCGTCTTCCTTCATCGCCGAAACGCTGCCGTTCGCGGTGATCAGATCGCGCATGAAGGTGAGACCATCTTCGACGGCGGCGCGGTCGTCGTCTTTGATGAATTCGTAGCGGCCGCCTTTGTCCATTTCCTTGCGCACGTGCTCGGCCTGCGCGGCGAACGTGTCGACGTTTTGCTTTTCGAGGTCCGGCGCGAACGGATATTTGGTGGAGGCGGCGCCGAGACCGGCGCCGAATGCGGCGGAGCCGCTCAGCAGCGCGGCGAGTGTAGCGATCACGATCAGTTGTCGTTTCATGGAGTTCCTCCCCGGCATACGGCGCATGGTGTACGGATACCTTCGTACATTAGCGCGTGCGCAGACCTCATGCAACTTGACGATGGTGCAGGCGCCTGCATGCGCGGATAATCCGCATTTTCCTTCAGTGGACGTGCCCCATGAACGCGCCAACCCGAATCGACACCGCCCGCGTCGTCCGTGCGCCGCGCGGTTCGCAGCTGTCGTGCAAGAGCTGGCTCAGCGAAGCGGCTTTCCGCATGCTCCAGAACAATCTCGATCCGGACGTCGCCGAGAAACCGAGCGAACTGGTCGTCTACGGCGGCATCGGTCGCGCCGCGCGCAACTGGGAATGCTTCGATGCGATCCTGAAATCGTTGCGCGAACTCAACGACGACGAAACGCTGCTGATCCAGTCCGGCAAACCGGTCGGCGTTTTCCCGACGCACGACGATGCGCCGCGCGTGCTGCTCGCCAACTCGAACCTGGTGCCGCACTGGTCGACGTGGGAACACTTCAACGAGCTCGATAAGAAAGGTCTGATGATGTACGGCCAGATGACGGCCGGCTCGTGGATCTACATCGGCTCGCAAGGCATCGTGCAGGGCACGTACGAAACGTTCGTCGAGATGGGCCGTCAGCACTACGGCGGCAGCCTCAAGGGCAAATGGATTCTCACCGCCGGCCTCGGCGGCATGGGCGGCGCGCAACCGCTCGCGGCGAGTCTCGCCGGCGCGTGCTCGCTCAACATCGAATGCCAGCAGAGCCGCATCGACATGCGCCTGCGCACGAAATACGTCGACGAACAGGCGACCGATCTCGACGACGCGCTCGCGCGTTTGAAAAAGTATACAAGCGAGGGCAAGGCCGTCTCGATCGCGCTGCTCGGCAACGCGGCGGAAATTTTGCCGGAGATGGTCAAGCGCGGCGTCAAACCCGACGCCGTGACCGACCAGACCAGCGCGCACGATCCGGTCAACGGTTATCTGCCGATCGGCTGGACCGTCGAGCAATGGTTCGAACGCCGCAAGACCGATCCGAACGGCACGCGCGACGCGGCCAAGAAATCGATGCGCGTGCACGTCGAGGCGATGCTCGCGTTCCAGAAAATGGGCGTGCCGACCTTCGACTACGGCAACAACATCCGCCAGATGGCCAAAGACGAAGGCTGCACGAACGCGTTCGATTTCCCCGGTTTCGTGCCGGCCTACGTGCGTCCGCTGTTCTGCCGCGGCGTCGGTCCGTTCCGCTGGGTCGCGCTGTCCGGCGATCCGGAAGACATCTACAAGACCGACGCGAAAGTAAAAGAACTGATTCCCGACGATCCGCATCTGCACAACTGGCTCGACATGGCGCGCGAGCGCATCAGCTTCCAGGGATTGCCCGCGCGCATCTGCTGGGTCGGCCTGGGCCAGCGCCACAAGCTCGGCCTCGCCTTCAACGAGATGGTGCGCAACGGCGAACTGAAAGCGCCGATCGTGATCGGCCGCGATCATCTGGATTCCGGCAGCGTCGCCTCGCCGAACCGCGAAACCGAAGCGATGCGCGACGGCAGCGACGCGGTTTCCGACTGGCCGCTGCTCAACGCGCTGTTGAACACCGCCGGCGGCGCGACGTGGGTGAGCTTCCATCACGGCGGCGGCGTCGGCATGGGTTATTCGCAGCATTCGGGCGTGGTGATCGTGTGCGACGGATCGCCGGCCGCCGACAAGCGCATCGCGCGCGTGCTGTGGAACGATCCGGGCACGGGCGTGATGCGCCATGCGGATGCGGGCTACGATATCGCCGTCCGCTGCGCGAAAGAACAGGGACTCAAGCTGCCGATGATCTGAGACGGGAGTGGGGATGCGCCAATACATCTTGCTCGGAATACTGCTCGTCGTCGCGGCGGTGGCAGGAGTTTTCTATTTTCAGCGTGCCGGGGAAGTCTCGTATCCGGGCGCCGCATCGCCACAACTGCTCGACGAACTCCGACAGATCACAGAAGCAAACAAGATCGCCGATCCACGTGAACGCTGCCTCGCCTACCCGAATCCCTACGGGTATAAATGGGATCGCACCGTGGTCGAGGCGTATTGCGATCTGCTCTCGCGCAAAACCTTGAGTCTCACGGAAATCAGCGAGGCGCTAGATCGCGGTGAGACGGCGCGTCTCGACGAGACCTTCAACGGTTACATGACGCAGACCTACAAACAGCACGGTCTGCTGATCGGCGCGTACCGCAACGCGTTCGGAAATTCCGGCGCACTGGCTGTTGCGGAACGTTGGGTGAAGGCTGATCCGGAGAGCGCCTTCGCTCTTGCCGCGCGCGGTACCGCCTTCGTCGAAGCGGCCTGGAGCGCGCGCGGCTCCAAATTCGTTTATGAGACGCCAAAAGAAAATTTCGACGACATGAGAAGTTATGCCGCCAAGGGACTGGCGGACCTGCAGGAATCGGTGCGCCGCTCGCATCGACTCAACGCCGCGTACGGCGAAATGCTCGGCATTGCACGGATGACCAGACGATCGCGACCTGTTTTCGGAATCTCTGCGGCGCGCATTGACGCTCGATCCCGCCGATCAGTGGGTATATGACTATTGGGCGACCAGCGTCACGCGGAACTGGGGCGGGTCAATCCGTCAAATTCGCGATGTCAGTGAACGTGCGATGCGGCACGCCGACGAGAATCCGCTGCTGAAGCGCATGCAGGCGCGGCCGTATTGCGAAGAAGCCGACGAGGTCGAAATGTGCAGGTCGTGCAGCGCGTCTGAAACGCAGCAACACTCGCGCGACGCGGTTGAATTTTTCAAGAAGGCGGCCGCGATCGTGCCGTCCGCATGCGCGCTGCGTGACGGCGCAGATGCCGCAGAGCGCGCCGGAGATTACGAGACCGCCGTCCGCCTGGATGCACAAGCGTTCCGGTTCGGCATTGGCGACCTGTATCCGCTTTTTAGAAACGTGCTGTCGTTGCAGAAGCTAGGTCAATCCGAACTTGCGCTGTCGACAGCAGACGTTGCCATCCGGCTGCGGCCCGGCGATCCGGAAACCTACGTGCACAAGGGCTGGGTCTACCAGGGCATGGGCAAACCCGGTGAAGCCGAAAAAGCGTTTGTGAAGGCCGCCGGGATCGACAAGGACAACCGCGAGGCCCTGAGCGAACTTGTGATGTTGTACACGCATGAACTCAACGATCCGACTAAAGGCAAAGCCATCGTCGATCGCCTGATGAGCGAGAATCCGGATAATCCGCGCGCATGGTTGCTCAGCGCGGTACTCGATCGCGGCAAGGACGAAAAACGTTGCAAAGTCGCGCTCGACAAATATCTCGCACTCGTCGATCGCAACAGAGCCGATTCGTACGAACAGCGCGACATCGACCGCGCCACGGCGCGCGTGAAGGAACTCGCCGCACAGGAAGCGAAAGCAACAGCGGCGTCGACGACATCGAAGTAGCGTCAGTCCTTCGGCGGTTCGTCATCATCGCGATTGCCGCGCCGCTGCTTGAATCGCTCGAGCATCTCCGCCGATCGCGCGCCGACCTGCCGCTCGGCCCAGCGCTTCAGCACGCGCGCACGCCGCGCACCGGTTTTCGGATCGCGCACCGCCTGTTCAAGACTGGCGAGCAGTGCATCGACATTCTCGCGCGAAGGCTCGCCAGGTTCGCGCGCGGCGGACCACAGATCGATCCATTCCTCGGTGCGCTCGCCGATTTTCATCGTGCGCCGAAAATATTCCGGCTCATGCGTTTTGATGCGCAGCAGATCGAGCGCCGCTGCCGCGAGCGTGATCGGCGAGAGTGCCAGATCGCGCGCCGCGCCGAGCAGCAGCTTCAACTGCATGAGCGCCACCGACTTGACCAGCGCGACAGCCTTGCGTTTTGATTCCGGTTCCATCGCAACAGCGTAAAGTGTTTGCGCGCGTTTTGAAAACGCAGGAAGTCACGCATCGCATGATCGAAGACATGGACAATCCGGTTTGGTCGTCGCTCAACGGCGAACACGCGGCGCTCGGACGCCGATCGACGCAGGCGGCGCGTTATCTGGCCGATGTCGCGCCGTTCGTCGGCATCGAACGCGGCGCGCTACACGCGGCGGACGAGTTGAACGAACTGGTTTCGCCGGGCGAATCGGTGTTGTTCGTGGGTCCGCATGTGGAGCTCGCGCCATCGACGTGGCGCGTCGAACCGCTCGAGTCGATCGCTCAGATGATCGGTCAACCGCGGCCACGCTCCGCCGCGGGTCCGGCGATCGTCGAACTTTCTGCTGCACACGCCGCCGACGTTCTCGATCTCACCGCGTGCGTCTATCCGCACTATTTTCGCCCGCGCACGATGGCGATGGGGCGCTACGTCGGAATCTACGACGGCACCAAACTGGCCGCGATGGCGGGCGAACGCATGCGCTTCGGGCGCTACGTCGAGCTCAGTGCGATCTGTACGGATCCTGCGTATCTCGGACGCGGCTATGCGCAACATCTGGTCAATCGCTTGGTCCGCGATATTGCCGAATCAGGACGGATTCCATTCCTGCACGTGAGCCATCGCAACACGCGCGCGAAATCGCTGTACGAACATCTCGGCTTCACCTTCCGCGCGGATATTCCGCTCGTGGCCGCGCATCGGCGCGAGCCGGAGTCGCACTGAGTGGAAACGTGCGTGAACTGCGCCGCCGATCTAACCGGACCGTTCTGCGCGAATTGCGGACAAAAACGATTCGTCGAAAGCGACCGCCGCCTGGGACATCTGCTGCAACATTTCGTCGCCAGCGCCACCGATCTCGATGGCCGCGTCTGGCGCACGCTGCGCGCGCTGATGTTCCAGCCGGGATTGCTGTCGTTCGAATATTTCCACGGACGCCGCGCGCGCTGGCTGTCGCCGGTTTCGATATTTTTCGCTGCGAGCGTGCTGTACTTCGTCGCGCCGCTGCGCGGCGGTGATTTCACGCCGACGTTCAATCAGCAGGTCACGCCACACATCCGTCAACTCGCGATCGGACCCGACGAAAAACCGCTGACGCCGGAACAGATCGGATCGAAAGGCCAGCTTCATTCGGAAATCACCTCGACCTGGATCGAAAAACGCGTCGCGCAGCGCGATGCGGAAGTGCGCCTGAAAACGAACGGTGAATCCGGCTACAGCTATCGCGACTATCGGCTGGCTTACGAAGCGAAATCCAACGACGTCAGGAAAGCGCTGATCATGCTGCATCTGCCGTTCGCCGCGCTCGTGCTCATGCTTCTGTTCTGGCGGCAACATCGCTACTTCGCCGAGCACATCGTGTTCCTGATGCATTTCATGGCGTTCGTCATCATCGTTCTGCAGATTCTGGTGCAGGCCGACGCGCTGTATGGACTGCTTACGCCCGCAACGTGGGCGATTCCAGAGAGCGCGCTCGACTGGACCATGCGCGTGCTGCTGGTTGTCTACGCGGTCGTGTCGTTACGCCGCGCGTATACGATCGGATGGATCGCCGCCGTTGGCGGCGCGGCCGTCATGCTCGCGGGGTTGATGTTGGTGAACATCTACATCTATCGCGCGATCCAGTTCGCCGTCACGTTTGCATTGACCTGAGCAGTTGAATCCGGACGCGGCGCACGCATGTCGATCGGGTGACACCGTCAGACTTCACCATCCGGCTCGCCACGCGCGCCGATGCCGCGCGCATCGGCGAAATGTCGCGCGACTACATCGAGCGCGGCTTGAGCTGGAACTGGGATGCGCGCCGCGTCGCGCACAGCATCGCGCAGCGCGATACGAATGTCGCTGTCGCTGCGCGCGGCAGTGAGCTGGCGGGCTTCGGCATCATGCGTTACCGCGACGACGACGCGCATCTGATGTTGTTCGCGGTGACGCCGCCGTATCGCCGCATAGGCGTCGGCAGCGCGTTGCTCGGATGGCTCGAAACGGCGGCGATGACCGCGGGCGTCGAACTGATCTGGCTGGAGGCACGCGCGACAAACAGCGAGGCGTTGGCGTTCTACCGCGCACGCGGCTACCGCCTGCTCGACACGATGCGACGCTATTACTCCGGCGTCGAAGATGCCGTGCGCATCGGCAAGGATCTCACCGCCGCCGCGCCGTCTTCATTCCAGGATCACTGACCGTGCATTGATTGCGCGCCGACCGGCCGCACATCGGTGTTTTGCACCGAGAGAATCGCCATGACAACCGCAGCGCCCGTTCACGTGAAGATCGATTTCGTCTCCGACGTGGTGTGTCCGTGGTGCGTGATCGGATTGCGTTCGCTCGAAACCGCGCTGACGCGCCTGCAAGGCCAGGTGCAGGCCGACATCCATTTCCAGCCCTTCGAATTGAATCCGCAGATGGCGCCCGAAGGCGAGGACATCGCCGACCACCTGCGCAAGAAGTACGGATCAACGCCCGAGCAGATCAGGCAGAACGGCGAAAACATCCGCGCGCGCGGCGCAGCGCTCGGCTTTGCATTCGACATGGACAAACGCGACCGCACCTACAACACCTTCGATGCGCATCGGCTCCTTCATTGGGCGGACCAGGAGGGCAAGGGCAGCGCGCTCAAGCACGCGCTGTTCGACGCCTATTTCTCGCGCGGAGAAAACGTGAGCGATCGTGAGGTGCTCGTGCGCGCCGCCGAAAGCGCAGGACTGCCGGCGGATCGCGCGCGCGACATCCTCTCGTCCGGCGCGTACGCCGATGACGTGCGCAGACAGGAAAAGTTCTACATCGACAACGGCATCCACGGCGTGCCGGCGGTGATCGTCAACGAGCGGCATCTGATTTCCGGCGGTCAGCCGCCGGAGGTTTTCGAGCAGGCGTTGCGGCAGATTGCCGGAATCTGATTCGCGTCGAATGCGGCTTTATGGCGTGCCGCTACCGCTCGCGCGCTTGCTCTTCATGAATTGCGCGAGCTCCTGAAGCGAAACCTTGCCGTCGTGGTTGGCGTCGATTTCGTCGAAGTTCTTGAGGACGCGCGGCATGCCTTTCGCTTCGTCGCGCGTGAGCAGTCCGTCGTGATCGAGGTCGGCCGCGGTGAATTTGTCGCGCACTTTTGCGCCTCAGCCCGTCGGCTCGATTGCCGCCCAGTGCTGCTGCGGAGAATGTGGCTGTAGCCATCGCGATGATCGCGAGGCCTGGTAATTTCGTTCGCATCGTGGCTTCCTCCGTCGGGTTTTTGAACGCGCGGATTTGCATCCGTCCGCGACGAATCAACGCGGTTTCGCGTCTCTGGTTGACGACGCGGCTTGAATGCTCGGAACACTATGGCCGATGATTGCATTTCATTTTTTGGGAAGGTACACGATGAAGATTGCCTGGTTGGCTGCAAGTTTGGTGTTTGCGACATCCGCCGTTGCCGCGCGCGACAGAGCGGCCGCTGAATCGGAAATCCGGCGCGTCGAAGCGAAGCTGTGCGATGCGTTTCAGCACGGCGATGCGAAGACATTGCGCGAGTTCATGGACCCGCAATTCACGCAGGGCACATCGAGCGGCGGTATCGACGATTTCAAGGAAACGGTGTCGGAAGTCGAAAAGCACGATCCGGCTTACGATGTTTTCCGCAACCACGACCAGACCGTGCGCGTGTACGACGACGCAGCGATCGTGATCGGCGTCACCACCGTCAAGGGCAAATCCGGCGGAAAGGAATTCGCGGCCGATTTCAAATACACCGACACCTACATCTACCGCGACGGCCACTGGTGGCTGGCCGCCAGCCATGCGACGAAGCTCGCGAAGTAATCAGCTCTCCAGCCGCTCGCGCAGCGCCATCGCGGCGGCGGGATTGCGTTCCTTCGCGGCGCTGATGAAGTAGACGAACGTATCGCGTTTGCGCGCAGGCGCGGGTGATGACGACACATATTCCAGCCCGTCGGGCGCCTTGCCGGCGGCCCACAGCTTTACGCGTTCGGCCCAGCGGTCGAGTTCGGGTTTGGTGTAGCCGGTGGTGATTGACGAGCGGCTGCGCATGAGGCGCGCGTAAATGAAATCGCCGGTGATGTCGGCGATGGATGGGTATTCGTCCGAGTCTGTATACACCGTGGGATGATTGCGTTCGCGCGCGAGCCGCACGTAATCCTCGCAGACGAAACTTTCATGCCGCACTTCGAGCACGTGACGCAGCGGCGTGCCGTCGAGTTCGGCTGGGAGTACATCGAGGAACGCGGCGAATTCATCGGCGTCGAATCGGCGGCCCGGTGGGAATTGCCACGATATCGGGCCGAGGCGATCGCCGAGTTCGGCGAGGCCTCCGAACACGAACGCCTGGATGCCGCGTTTGGCACGGGCGAGGTCGCGCACTTGCGTGATGAGTCCGGGCGCTTTCAGCGAGAAGACGAAACCGTCCGGCGTTTCGCTGCGCCATTTCGCGTACGTCGCAGGTTTCTGCGCGGCGTAAAACGTGCTGTTCACTTCGATCGCCGTCATGTGTCGGCTGGCGTATTCGAGTTCGTTTTTCTGCGTAAGACCTTGCGGATAAAACGTTTCGCGCCACGGCGCGAATTTCCAGCCGCCGATGCCGACGCGGATTTTTCCGCTACGCGATGCCATGGTGTTCATCCTCGTCAAATGCTTTGTCGATGATGATGCCATTCGCACGTGTTCCGCTCCATCCGCAATTTGTCACCACGTTGCGATGAGTTCCTTGAATGGCTTCGCGAGCTGGATTCCGTTGGCGTCGAAATCCCTGACGTTCTTGCCGTCGACGCGCACCGATGACGGTCGCTTGCGCGAGGGCCAGATCACTGTCGAGTGCGGCATCCGTGCGCAATCCGGCATCGAGATGCACAACCAGTTTTGCGCCGTCGCGCTTGGCCGACATCGATAGCGATCCGTACGATGTCGGCAGACCGGTCACGCGCACGCCGTCGCCGTCGAGCCACGCCGGCGGCGCGCCGGGCAGTAGCGTAAGCGCGCGATCGCCTTCGTGCATCAGCATGCCGAACAGCGCGCGCGCGTATTCGGCGCCGATCCACGTGTGCGGCATATCGCCCAAATAGATCGCGTGGCGCGGATCGGAATAGACGACTTCCGCGAGCACTTGCCATTCCAGCGGGCGACGATGCGCGAGCAGGTCGCCGAGCAGTTCGTTCGCTTCATCCGGACGATTGAGATGCACATAAGTCAGCACGTTGCGCATTTCGTACGGCGTATAGGCATATAGCGCATCGGGCGCATAGCGTTTGCGCACATCGCCGAGATATTGCTCGAACGTACGCGCGAGTGCATCGGGCGGCAGAACATCCTGCGCGCCGCACGGATCGAGCGCGATGGAAACGCTGGTCGGATCGGGATCGCCGAGATCGGCCGACGCGGGAATCACGTCGCTGTGTTTCCACGCCATCGTTGCGCGGATCGATGCGGCGAGCGAATCGTGCAGCAGTTGATATTGTTCGCGCGCCCAGGCAGCAGTTTCCTTGTCGGCCCATTGTTCGGCGAGCCAGGCGCCGTCGTGCCAGCCTTTGAGCGCCCAGTAGTCGTCCCAGTAGCTGTGCGTCGGCGTCGGATAACCTTCGTGGCTGATCGATGGCGCGATGATGCCGCGGAAACGCTCAGGCGCTTCGCGATCGGACGCGTAGCCGGGCACGAGGGTGCGTTCGCGCAGCGTCTGCAGGAATTGCAGCGCGCGTTTCACTTTCGGCTGATAGTCGCGCACGGTTTGCGCGCCGCCGTCGAGCCGCGCGGTTTCGGCGACGAGCCAGATGTATTCGCCCTGGCTGTCGTACTCGATATCGGAACCGAAACCAGTATTCACGGTGCCGTCGTCGTTGAGGATCGGCGAGACGAGCCCGTTGTCGTGCACGGCGTGATCGGAATACCAGCGCAGATAGTCGCGCGCGGTTTGCGCAAGTCCGATGCGCAGGAGCGCGGCGGCGGTCGCGGCGCCGTCGCGGATGAACGAGCGGTTGTAGTTGCGCGGGCCGGGCTGCATCGCCGGGCCGGTCTGGTTGATGAGCATGTAGGCCGCCTGCGCGCGCAACATGTCGACCAGCGAAGGGTCAGGCAGCGAGAGGCCGATTTTGCCGAGACGCGATTGCCAGATCGCGGCCGTCTTGTCCGCGAGCGCATCGAAATCGCCCAGCGTCGAAACGTCGAGCGCGGGCGCATCCGGAAGTCTAAGCGTCTTTACGTCCAGACGATCGCGACCGAGCGGAAAGGCGACGACCACATCGCGATGCTCGCCCGGGGCGAGGTGCGTGCGATAAGTGAATGCCGCTGCAGCGAGACCGTCGTCGTCGTGCGCCGCAGTCGCCGGCGGAAGATTGCCCGTCGCGATGGTGCGCGTGACTTCCGTCTCGCCATGCGCGCCGAACGGTGCGGCGCCTTGCGCGTCGGGTGGTGTCACGGCATCGAACAGCAGGCGTCCATTGACGCGCGCGGATGTCGCATCGACGGCGATGTCGCGGATCGGCGACGGACCGCCGTTCTGCCACGGCGGACTGATCTGCATCGGGCGGATCAGCAGCGCGAGAACGCCATCGATTTTCGTCGTGCCGCGGTTGACGAGGCGATGCCGAACCAGCGTGACAGGCTGACCATTTTGTTCGATGGCGAACGCTTCGCTGGTCAACTCGAGGCCGGGCTGCGGCGACCAGCGCGCGCTCGGCATCGGCATCCAGCCGTCGCGAAGCGTGTGCGTGATCTTGGAGTCGAAGGCGGCAGACGCGCGGCCGCTGTCGTCGCGCCATACGGGTTGCACGAGCGGTGCGGTCTTGAAGGCTTCGATGTCGCCGTATTCGTCGATCACCGATTTTTGCAGCCCGCCTGGAATGCCGACGGCAGTCCAGTACACCTGTTGTTGATGGAGGGACGATGGGAACAGCGATTGGTTGGCGCGCGATGCAGCGATTTCGTAGCGCTTCATCGGCGTCAGCGTGCGTGTCGGGCTGAGCAGGCGGATTCGCGTGATGGCGCTCGCGCGATCGGCATCGCGCACGGTCACGCGCAATGCCGTGTATGTTGCCGCTTTCGGCGCGGCGAGAAACGAAACGTCGCCGGCCGGCAGCGGATCGTCGTCGATGACTTGCCATCGACCATCGCTGCTGCGCGCTTCGAGTTTGGTGCTGGCAGGCGACGTGCTCCAGAAAATTTCCAGACCGGCAACGTCGAGCGCATGCGGCAGATCAACGGTGAACGTGTGTGTGCTGGAAATCGAACGCGGCGTGGTGCCGAGCCAGAGTTGCGCACTCGTGGTTTCGTCACCGACACCGCGGATGCGCGGCGAATCGTGCGCCGACAACGGTTCGAATTCGAACAACGATGCGCCCCAATCGGCGGTCCGCGCCGGACTCGCCAATCGCACGAAACGTGTGTGGACCGCGGGGAAAACGATGTATTCGGTTCCGGCTGTCGCGTCCGTCGTTTCGAACGCGGTGTGCCAGTGTTGGCCGTCGATCGAATCCTGGATGCTGTAGGCCTTGGCGGCGCCGTAGTCCCAATGAATGATCACGCCGCCCACGTCGGCTGCGCGGCCGAGATCGACCTGGAACCAGTTGCCTGGCGAGAAACCACCACCCCAGCGTGTGGTCAGGTCGCCGTCGATCGCGTGAGCGGGCGACATCGCCGGCGTCGTCATCGACGAACTGGTTGCGCGCCATTCCGATCGCGGCGGCAGGTTTTTGTCGTTCGCGCACGCGACGTTCGCGACGAGAAAGAACACAAGACACGACATCACTTGCATAAAAAATCCCGCGCATTTCACTGCGCGGGATGATAGCGATGTAACGGTTACATGAAAGTCGGCGGCGTGTGCGTTCGTGTTACCAGCGGTAATGCACGGTGTAGGTGAGTTTCGTTTCGCCGTCGGCGGGGATGGTCAGTGGGAAGTCGGCGGTCTGCGCATCGCGCTTGGCGAAGTCGTGGCTTTTCGACGTGATCTGCCAGTCGCTCCAGCGGTACATGTATTCGCGCACGATCACGGTCGCGGATTCCTTTTTGCGATTGCGCACGCTCACTTCGAAACTTTCGTCGATGGTTTTCGCGGTCGTATCGATGTGGAAAGTTTGTCTGCTTGCGGTCGCCGACGATGTCGAACGAATTGCCGAGCTTGATGTGCAGCGATTCGTTGCGCGGCGTGTGCTTGATGACGTCTTCGCCGATGAATTCGAGTGCGCCGTCGGTGCTGTTGGCCTGGTTTACGCGGACGCGTCCGGCCGGCAGCGGCACGCCGAGTTTTTCCGCTTCCTTGTTGTCGAAGTCGAGATACGAACCGACCGTTCCGCTGGATGTGGCCGCATATCCCTGATCGGTGACCGGACCGTACCAGCCGCTGAACGGCGGCGCGGCGGTGAACACGAGCTGTTTGCGGCACGCGATAGCCGTGCACGGCGGGAAACAGTTCGAGCTGCTTGGTCGAATTGTCCGGCAAGATCGGTGCGGCGTCCCAATGTATACAAATGATATTCCGACAGCGACGATTCGACGAAACCGTTCGCGAGCGCGGGAGCGGATTCCAACATGGCCATCTTCCGCATCGTCGGCGCGGGAGGCGGCGCGGCCGGTGCGCGATTCACTTCGCCGGCGACGAGTTTCAGTTGCGCGTTGGCGAAACTTCCGCCCGACTGGTTGACGAGCGTGACCCACGCGGCGAGATCCATGTCGCACGCGCCGTTCTTTTCGCGCATCGTGATGTTGTAATCGCTCCACCACGTGATGCCTTGCGTCTGATAGCTCACGCGCGTGTTCTGCTGGCCGCCGGTCTGGCTGTTGACCTTCCACACCAGTGTCGGACGTGAAATCAGTCCGCCGGGCAGGGCGGGGAAACGGATGTTGCTGTACGAATTCAGTGTGAGCACTTCGCCGCTGTCGCGCTGCAGGATCAGGCCGCCGTTCGCGGAGAGAAGTTTGCCGCTGAGGGTGTCGGTCTTGTCGCCGCGCACCTGCTCGACGGTGATGGTCTGGCCGATGTAGCGGTCGAGCAGTTTCGCGTTGTCGACGAGATCGTATTGATAATTCTGTTCCATCACGCGCGTGCCGGACGGATCGCTCAGCGATTCGAACGCGACCGTGGTCGGATCGATGCGCTTGGCGACATCGGTGAAGCGCAGGTCGCCAACGCCTTTTTCAAGCGTCATCGAACGCGAATCGCGCACGAGCGCATAGCCCGGCAGGTTCTCGCCGTAGTTGGCGAGCGTCGAGGTGCTGATCTGTCCCGGCTGCGCCGCGCTGTAGACGGTCAGCGAATAATCCGGTGCGTCGGCGGCGTGCGCGCACGCGGCGGCGAGAGTGGAAACGATGGCGGTGACGAGCGGACGTTGCATGCGGATCTCCGGTTGGGTATGTCCATTCAACGCGCCGGCGTCGGCGTCGGGGTTAACCGGCATGCCGGCGCGTGGCGTGTGCGTTTGCTGCCGCGGGCAAGTATGTGAAAAAGCCCACAAACTCCGCGCTCAGGGGGTTGTCATCGGACGCGCCAACGCCCACACTGTACGCCGTTCGTGCGAACGCAAGGTGCGGGTGGCCACTCTGGATCTGTTCAAGCGATTTTTCGGGCCGCAGGAACGACGCGAAAAACCGCGTGTCAACGCGCGCGAAGGAACGCGCGTCCTCATCGTTGACGACTCGCCGACCATCGTCGCGCTTCTGAAGAAAATCCTGCAACAGAGCGGCATCACCACGCTTGAAGCCAGCGACGCGGAAAGCGGCGTCAAGATCGCGTATGCCGAGCGCCCGAACCTGATCTTCCTCGATATCGTGCTGCCGGGCATGAACGGTTTCGCCGCGCTGCGCCAGTTGCGCAAGGATCCGGCCACGCGCGAAATCCCGATCATCATGATCAGCGGCAACGAGCAGGCGACGGAACAGTTTTACGCCCAGCGCATCGGCGCCGACGATTTCATGAAGAAACCTTTCTCGCGATCCGAAGTGTTCGCACGTATCGAGCGTCTGCTCGATTCGGAGCTCGTGCCGAAACGCCCTGCGCCGCATATGTCGCAATTCACCGTGCGCTGAGTCCGATGCGTTTTTGGCGGTTGCTTTTGCTGTGTACTCCGTTGATGGTTGCGATGTCGGTGCTCGTGGGCTGCAAGCCCGCCACTCGGCCGCATGCCGCGCCGCCCGGCGAAGTGCCGACCAAAGCGGTGCCGGGACGATTCGAACCGATCGCCGACCGCGGATCCGGATGTGATCGCGGAACTGCGCGCAGCGCCCGCGACGACGCCGGAGTACATCGAAAGCGCTTCGCCCGAGAAGGACGAACAGACGCTGTCGGCGAAAGGCTACGTGCGAGTCGCCGATGGCTACTACGCCGGCATCGACGCCGACTCGCACGCATGGCTGCAAAAGCAGGGCAAGGCGATCGGCGCGGACAAAGTGTACTTCTATACCGCCGAGCCCGACGCGCTGACGAAGGCGCCGTCGCTGCACGCGGTTTATTACGTCAAGTTCAAACTGCCGTTCGGCGCGAGTTTCCGCGATCTGCACGCGGACGAGCGCGAAAAGCTCGGCGCGAGCGGTGTGCGCATCGGAAAAGTCATCGGCGGATCGCCGGCGGCGGACGCCAATCTACGCGCCGGCGATATCGTGCTCAAGGTCGAGGGCGAAAAAATCGCCGGTCGCGCCGCGTTCGAGAAAGTATTGCGCAAGCACATGGGCAAGCGCGTCACGCTCACGATCAGCCGCAACGGCACCGTATCGACGCGGCTGGTCCGCCTCGGTGTGCTTGCGAGCGAGTTCAACAAGCACGAACGCTAGAAGCGATCGACGAACTCCACCGCTGCATCGAGATCGCGCGCGGAAATCTCGATCAGATCATGTACTTTGTCCAGAGTGGAGCGATGCGGCGTCTCGACTTCGATGCGGTAGACCGAAGCGCCGAGATCGTCGGGAAGTTCGAGCGATGTCGAATCGTCGCGCAGCGTCGGGATTTCGTCGTCGACTTCCTCCACGCGTTCGAGTTCGTCCACGCCGTTGAGCGTGGCAATGATGGCATCGGCGGTATTGCGGGTGCCGGTGACGCGAAGTCGAAGAATGGGCATTGCGATTTCCTTGTCGTAGTGCGCCTTCACTGGCTTTGCTTATTGAAGCAGCCTCAAGATGCACGGACAATAAACGCAAACGACGATGGGGAGTGGATATGCGGCACGCAGCGATCGCGATGGCAATGACGATTCTCACCGGCGCGGTGCAGGCCGCCGATGTACCCGCGAAGCCGCTGACGTCCGGCGACGTCATCGCGGCATCGAAACCGTCCGACTGGCACGCGCTCGATCCGCAGCAGACGCTTTATCTCGATCTGCCGAAGGGCCGCGTCGTCATCGAACTCGCGCCGGAGTTCGCGCCGAATCACGTCAAGAACATCAAGACACTGGTCGCCGAAAAATATTTCGACGGCTTGCAGATTTTGCGCGCGCAGGACAACTACGTCGTGCAGTGGGGCGATCCGCATGGCGACGCACGCGCCGAGGACAAGGACAAACCCAAATCGATCGGACACGCGCAACGCACGCTGAAAGCCGAGTTCACCACCCCGATCGCGCACATCCCGTTCACGCCGTTGCCTGATCGCGACGGGTACGCGCCGCAAACCGGATTCTCCGGCGATTTCCCCGCCGCGCGCGATCCAAAAACCGGCACGACATGGATGACGCATTGCTACGGCACGTTGGGCGTCGGCCGCGACATGGATGCCGATTCCGGCGGTGGCACGGAACTGTATGCCGTCATCGGCGGCGCGCGCTGGCTGGATCGCAACATCACTGTCGCTGGGCGCGTGGTGCAGGGCATGGAATTTTTATCGAGCATGCCGCGCGGCACCGGCGCGATGGGTTTTTACGAAAAGGGCGACGAACGCACGACGATCAAATCCGTGCAGCTCGCCGCCGATGTGCCGGAAGCGCAGCGGGTGAAACTGGAAATCATGAAAACCGATACGCCGACGTTCGCGGCGTTCGTCGAATCACGCCGCAATCGCCGCGACGAGTGGTACAAGGTGCCGGCGAATTATGTCGATGTGTGCGGCATCACGATTCCGGTGCGCGCCGCGAAGTAGGCGCAAGTTACGCCGGCGGGTGGGGGGGGGCGGGCGCGATGAATCGCGCCCCTACAAAGTGGACCTTCGCCGCAATCGTCACAGACGATAATTGATGAATTCGTAGGGGCGCGATTCATCGCGCCCGCTTTCCTCCATGACGCGCATGCTCATTTCACGTGGCACATCGCGCCGGCCCATGACTTCCTGCCCATCCACTAGTATCAACTTAGCACTACCATGCACTCCACTGTAGTGGCATCTGTGGCATGGACACCGAGAACCTTCAAAAGAAATTCCAGAAGGAATTGAGCACCGGCACGACGTCGCTGGTGCTCCTCGTTGTGCTGTCGAAAGCGAAAGAACCGATGTACGGCTACCAGATCGCCAAACGCCTGGAGCAGAGCGCCGATGGCGCGCTGAGCGGCAAGCAGAGTGCGATCTATCCGGTGCTGCGCAATCTGTGCGCGGCAGGATTGCTGAAGAGCCACATCGAACCGTCCGACAGCGGCCCGCCGCGGCGCTACTACGCCATTACCGCGCGGGGCCGCGCCGCCGCCGACGAATGGACCTCGACCTGGACCGCCACCCGCAAATTCGTCGATTCCGTCTTGAAAGGAGCCGTGTGATGCCGATCCCGACCACGATCAAAGAATATCTCGCACAGCTCGACGCCGCGCTGGTCGATGCCGATCCCGCGCTGCGCCAGGACGCGCTGTACGACGCCGAGGAATATCTGCGATCCGAACTCGCCGAACATCCGGAATGGGACGAGGCGACCATGCTTGCGCACGTCGCCACCAGCTACGGCGCGCCGGAAGAAGTCGCTGACATCTATCGCGACAAGGAAGTGCAGGTCGAGAGCGCATTGCGTCCGCCGCGCAAGGCGCGGCAGCGCACGATCGATCGGCAAATTCTTCGGCGTGCTCGCCGATCCGCTGGCGTATTCGTCGCTGTTCTACATGGTGCTGTCGCTGGCGACCGGGATTTTCTATTTCACGTGGGTCGTCGTCGGATTGAGCCTGTCGCTGTCGCTGTGCATCCTCATCATCGGCGTGCCGTTCGCGGTACTGTTCATCTCGACGGTGCGTGCGCTGGCGCTGATGGAGGGCCGGCTGATCGAAACGATGCTCGGCGAGCGCATGCCGCGCCGTCCGTTATATGCCGATCGCGGCAAGACGTTCGGTGCGCGCGTGAAGTCGATGTTCACCGATCCGCGCACGTGGTCGACGCTGCTGTACATGATCGTGAAACTGCCGCTCGGGGTTCTGTATTTCTCGATCGCCGTGATCGGACTGGCGTTGTCGTTGTCGATCGCGCTGAGTCCGATCACGTACGCGATCTTTGGATTCGGCATCGTGAACTTCAATGACTATCATCTCGCGCCGCCGCTGTGGGCGGTGCCGATCACGTTGGTTGTCGGCATCGTCGTATTGTGTGCAACGCTGCATCTCGCGCGCGGCGTCGGCCGCACGCAAAGCGCGCTGGCCAAGCATTTTCTGGTGAAGACGGCGCAGTACTAGCATCTCGACGACGCGTTGCGAACGAACGGTGCAGATCTCGTAGGGGCGCGATTCATCGCGCCCGAATTCTGCATTGCGGGCGCGATGAATCGCGCCCCTACGGCAACTGCCGACGCCTCAGATGTGTTCGTGACGCTCGACGATCAGGCGTACTTCGCGATGAAATCGCGCACGTCCGGATAGACGACTTCGCGCCAGCGCCGTCCGCTGAAGATGCCGTAGTGGCCGGCGCCTTTCACGGTGAGATGTCGCTGGTCGGCTTTCTTGATGCCTTTGCACAAGCCGTGCGCGGCTTCGCGTCTGGCCAAGCCCCGAGATGTCGTCGAGTTCGCCTTCGATCGTGAACAGCGCGATGCCCTTGATGTCCTGCGGCGACGACGTGTTCGCCGTGCACGAACCATTTGCCGCGCGGCAGCGCGTGTTCCTGGAACACGGTCTTGATCGTGTCGAGGTAATACTCGGCCGGCATGTCGAGCACGGCGTTGTATTCGTCGTAGAAACGGCGATGCGCCGTCGGCGTCTTCGAGATCGCCCTTGCACAGGTTTTCGTAGAAATCCCAGTGCGACATGAAATGGCGGCTCGGATTCATCGCGATGAATCCCGCGTGCTGCAGGAATCCCGGATAGACGCGGCGGCCGTGGCCCGGATAGTTCGCGGCACTTCCTGCAACGTTGTTCTCGAACCACGACAGCGGTTTGCGTCGAGGCGAGATCGTCGACCTGCGTCGGCGATTTCCGCGTGTCGATCGGGCCGCCCATCATGATCATCGTGCGCGGCAGTTCTTCGCCGGCCGAGGCCATCAGCGAAATCGCGCCGAGCACCGGCACGGTCGGCTGGCACACGCTCATCACGTGCAGATTCTTGGTGCCGATGTGGCTGGATGAATTCGCGGATGTAGTCGACGTAATCGTCGAGATGGAAACCGCCGAGATCGGCCGGCACCATGCGCGCGTCGATCCAGTCGGTGATGTAGACGTCGTGTTCCTGCGAAAGTGCGCGCACCGTATCGCGCAGCAGCGTCGCGTGATGGCCCGACAGCGGCGCCACCACCAGCACCGACGGGATTCGCTGATCTTCTTCAGCGCTTTCGCATCGTCCGCGTAGCGCTTGAAGTGCAGCAGATTGCAAAAAGGTTTTGCGAGTGCGACTTTTTCCACAATGGGAATTTCCGTTCCGTACGCCTGCACGGAATGGATGTTGAAGCGGGGCTTTTCGTAATCCTTGACCAGGCGATAGGCAAGCTCGTAATTCGCCGCCGCGCGCGGCGCGCCGGGCAGGTTCGACAGCCAGCTATCGGGCGCGGAAAACATCTTCGCCGCCGTCTGCGACCACGACACCATCGGATTCAGCAGCGCCCGGTTGAACTCGTGCCATTGATAGAGCATTGAAAGCCTATGTGTTTTGCGGATATAAGCGAATCGGCGATTGTCCCCTATTTTGTGCTGCATTGCGACATATGCAACGGCCGCACGACGGATTTCACATGACGAATAGCTCATCTATCGACCCCGTTCTGCATCCGTTTATGGCGATTCCGGGGTTGCCATTCTCGGAAATGGTCGAAGCCGGCCGGCTGATGTTCCTCTCGGGCCAGATCGGCAGCGCAGCGGACGGCAAGCTCGTTTCCGGCGGCATCAAGGCCGAAACGCGGCAGACGCTGGCCAACATCGCGGCCGTGCTCGATCGTCACGGACTAGCGATGGATCGCATCGTCAAAGTCACCGTGATGATGGCCGACATGGCCGAATGGAGCGCGATGAACGAAGAGTACGTCGCCGCATTCGGCACGCATCTGCCGGCACGAAGTGCGTTCGGCGCATCGGGTCTGGCGATGAATGCGCGCGTCGAGATCGAGTGCATCGCGCTGCGCTGAGAGCACTTGCGCGCCGCGTGACGTGCCGCACGATACGCCGCCTTCTCAGACGAGACAGCCGCGAGTAGACTCGGGCCTCGGCGTCATGCCGAAAGGGCGTGCCCGCCGACGATCAGCATCGCGGAGGACTGGGTGAAGCCTACCGATATTCGTGTTCCCGACTACTTCCATAAAGTCGTCGATTGTCAGTGGGCCTGTCCCGCGCACACCCCGGTTCCGGAATACATCCGACTTATCGCCGCCGGGCATTATTCGGACGCTTATCTCGTCAACTGGAAATCGAATGTGTTTCCCGGAATTCTCGGGCGCACGTGCGATCGCCCGTGCGAGCCCGCGTGCCGACGCGGCCGCGTCGAGGAAAACAACGCGGGCAAACCCGAGCCGGTTGCGATCTGCCGACTGAAGCGCGTCGCCGCCGACAACAAAGACAACGCCGCCGTGAAATCGCGCATGCCGAAACCGGCGATGCACAAGAACGGAAAACGCATCGCCTGCGTGGGCGCGGGGCCGTCGTCGCTGACCGTCGCGCGTGATCTCGCGCCGCTCGGCTATCACGTCACCGTTTTCGAAGCCGAACAAAAAGGCGGCGGGTTCATGCGCACGCAGGTGCCGCGTTTCCGTCTGCCCGAAGAAGTGATCGACGAAGAGGTCGGCTACATCCTCGATCTCGGCGTCGATTTCAGAGGCAACTCGCGCATCGAATCGATGCGCGATCTGCTCGCGCAGAACTACGACGCGATCTTCGTCGGCAGCGGCGCGCCGCGCGGACGCGATCTGGATTTGCCCGGTCGAACCGAAGCGGCGAAGAACATCCACATCGGTCTGGACTGGCTGGCGTCGGTGTATTTCGAACACATCAAGAGCGATCGGCAAACGCGTCATCGTGCTCGGCGGCGGCAACACCGCGATGGATTGTTGCCGCTCATCGCGCCGTCTCGGCGGCGAGGATGTGAAAGTGATCGTGCGATCCGGCTTCGACGAAATGAAAGCCTCGCCGTGGGAAAAAGAAGACGCGATGCACGAAGGCATCCCGATCCTCAACTACATGGTGCCGAAAACGTACGAGCATCGCGACGGAAAACTGATCGGCATGACGTTCGAGAAAGTGCGCGCCGAACGCGACGCGAAAGGCCGCCGCAATCTCGTGCCGACCGGCGAGCCCGACGAATTCGTCGAATGCGACGACGTGCTGATCGCCGTCGGTCAGGAAAACGCGTTTCCGTGGATCGAGCGCGATGTCGGCATCGAATTCGACGAATGGGGATTGCCCAAGGTCGACAAGGTGACGATGCAGTCGAGCCATCCGAAAATTTTCTTCGGCGGCGACGCGGCATTCGGCCCGAAGAACATCATCTGGGCCGTCGCGCACGGTCACGACGCGGCCGTTTCCATCGACAAGATGCTCAACGGCGAAGACATCTCGCGATCGCCCCGATCCGACCGCGAGCCTGATCTCGCAGAAGATGGGCATCCACGAGTGGAGCTACGACAACGACATCTCCAACGACATCCGCTACGCCGTGCCGTGGCGCGAAAAAGAGAAAACGCTGAAAAGTATAAAAATCGAAGTCGAACTTGGCTTCGATGCTAAAACCGCGTTCGCCGAAGCGCAGCGTTGTCTCAACTGCGACGTGGAAACAGTTTTCAGCAAGGACGTCTGCATCGAATGCGACGCCTGCGTCGACATCTGTCCGATGGATTGCATCACTTTCACGCGGCAACGACGAGGAGATGGCGCTGCGCACGCATCTCACCGCGCCGGCGTTGAATCTCACGCAGGACTTGTACGTGTCGGACCTGCTGAAAACCGGTCGCGTGATGGTGAAGGATGAGGACGTTTGCCTGCATTGCGGATTGTGCGCGGAGCGGTGTCCGACCGGTGCGTGGGATATGCGCAAATTTCTGCTGGAGACGACGCAAGCCGGGCCCGCTTGTCACAAGCCGAAGAAGCGGGAGGTTGCATGACCCGCCGCCTCGCTCTCGCTCGGCATTCCCGCGAAAGCGGGAATCCAGCGACTTTGGCGTCACCAAGAGCAAAGGCGCTGGATTCCCGCTTTCGCGGGAATGACGGAATGCGGAGGAAGGCTAGCGTGAAATCCATCGAAGCCATCAACGACTTCGTCGTCAAATTCGCCAACGTCAACGGCTCGGGCTCTGCGTCCGCGAACGAACTCTTCGCCAAGTCAATTTTGCGCATGGGCGTGCCGGTCAGCCCACGCAACATCTTCCCGTCGAACATCCAGGGTCTGCCGACGTGGTACGAAGTGCGCGTCACCGAACACGGCTGGCTCGGGCGGCGCGGCGGCATCGATCTGATGGTCGCGATGAATCCGCAAACATGGGATGCCGACGTCAAGGAACTCGAACCCGGCGGTTATCTTTTCTACGACAACACGCGTCCGCTGCCCGCATCGAAATTTCGCGACGACATCCACGTCGTCGGCATGCCGCTCACGGCGATCTGCAATCGCACGTATGCGGATGCACGCCAGCGACAGCTGTTCAAGAACATCATGTATGTCGGCGCGTTGTCCGTATTGCTCGACATCGATCCGGCTGAAATCGAAAAACTTTTCGGCGAGCAATACAAAGGCAAGGAAAAACTGCTCGACTCCAACGTGAAAGCGCTTCACCTCGGCCGCGACTACGCGCGCGACAGCCTCGCGCCGATCGGATTGAAGGTGAAGCGCGCCGATGCCGTCGGTGATCGCATATTCGTCGAAGGCAACGCGGCCGCGGCGCTTGGTTGTGTGTACGGCGGAGCGACGGTGTGCGCGTGGTATCCGATCACGCCATCGTCATCGCTCGCCGAGGCGTTCCAGAAATACTGCATGAAATACCGCGTCGATCCGGAAACCGGCGCGAACAAATTCGCGATCGTTCAAGCGGAAGACGAAATCGCATCGGCCGGCATGGTCGTGGGTGCGGGCTGGAACGGTGCGCGTGCGTTCACGACGACGTCGGGCCCGGGCATTTCGCTGATGAACGAATTCATCGGCCTCGCATATTTCGCCGAGATCCCGATCACGATCATCGACGTGCAGCGCGGCGGTCCATCGACGGGCATGCCGACGCGCACGCAGCAGTCCGACGTCATCGCCTGCGCGTACGCGTCGCACGGCGACACGAAACACATCCTGCTGTTCCCCGAAGATCCTTACGAGTGTTTCGACTTCTCGGCGCAGGCATTCGATCTCGCCGATCGACTGCAGACCGTGATCTTCGTGCTTACCGATCTCGACATCGGCATGAACCATCGCCTGTGCAAACCGTTCGCGTGGGACGAATCGCGCGAATACGATCGCGGCAAAGTAATGACCGCCGAGGAACTCGAGGCCGGCAAAGATTTCGGGCGCTACAAGGATGTCGACGGCGACGGCATTCCGTGGCGCACCTATCCCGGCACGCATCCGAGCAAAGGCGCGTACTTCACGCGCGGCACCTCGCGCGATCCGTACGCCCGCTACTCCGAACGCGGCGCGGATTACATGTACAACATGGAACGCCTGCTGCAGAAATTCGATACGGCGAAATCGCTGGTGCCGCAGCCGGTCGTGCGCATGGCGCAACAGAAAGCACGTTACGGTGCGATCTACTACGGCTCGACGAGTCCCGCGATGCACGAAGCGATCGCCGCGCTCGAACATGACGGCATGCACCTCGACATCATGCGCGTGCGCGCGTTCCCGTTTCCGGATTCGGTCGGCGAATTCATTGCCGCGCACGACAAGGTGTTCATCGTCGAACAGAATCGCGACGGACAATTGCGCTCGCTGGTGATCAACGAATTCGGCATCGATCCGGCCAGGCTCGTGCCGGTGTTGCATTACGAAGGCGCGCCGATCACCGCGCGGTTCATCGGCAATGAGATTTCCAGATTGCTGCAGCAGTGGAAAGTGGTTCCGATCGAATCGGGAAAATCAATCGCGCGTTGACAGGAGAAAGTGAGTGATTTGTTGGAGGAAAGGATTTTTTTGCGCAGCAATGATCGCCATTGCCGCGAACGCAGCGGCAAGAGACAACCGGGTGGTGAATCCGACGTTCGATAGTGGTGTATCCGGGTGGCAGATCGTCACGACGGGAAGTGGTGCGCTCATGTGGGACGGAGGTTTCGGCAACCCGGCGGGGGCGGCATACGCGAGCTCGCCTGCGCCGAACAGCAGTGCTTCGCTGTATCAATGCATCGCGATCAGCGCGCCGAACACGGTCGATTTCATCGTCGATGCTTACGTCTCGACGACGAGCGTTTCTGGTGGTTACGTTACCGCGGCATTTGCGTATTCACAACTCGGCTGCGTTGGCACGATGCTCGGCAATCTGCCTGCCGGGACCGAATCGTTTCCAACCGCCGGCTGGCACGGGCTCCGCTTGACGCTGACCGACGCGCCGCTGCCCGACGGCACTAAAAGCGTATACATCAGGGTCGGAAGCATCGCATTCGGCGACGCGGGAAGCGTCGACAATTACTACTTCGACAACATCCGATTCGGAACCCATTCGATTTTCTCCGACGGGTTTGAACCTTAGTCAGGCGCCTATCTCATGACGTACATCGCCAAACCTAAATTGCATCATCCGACCCTCGGCTGCAACAAGATCGGCTTCACGCGCCGCGATTACGAAGGCAAGATTTCGACGCTGTGCGCCGGCTGCGGACACGATTCGATTTCCGCCGCGATCATCCAGGCGTGTTGGGAACTCGACATCGAGCCGCATCGCGTGGCGAAACTTTCCGGCATCGGCTGCAGTTCGAAGACGCCGGATTATTTTCTCGGGCAGTCGCATGGATTCAATACGGTGCATGGCCGCATGCCGTCGGTGCTGACCGGTGCGAATCTCGCCAATCGCGATCTGATTTATCTCGGCGTTTCGGGCGATGGCGATTCTGCGTCGATCGGTATCGGACAATTCGTGCACGCGATCCGTCGCGGCGTGAACATGACGTACATCGTCGAAAACAACGGCGTGTACGGTTTGACGAAAGGGCAGTTTTCCGCGACGGCCGATCTCGGATCGAAGTCGAAGAAAGGGGTGACGAATACGGATAGTCCGCTCGATCTGGTCGGACTCGCGCTGCAGCTCGGCGCGAGTTTCGTCGCGCGCGGATTTTCCGGCGACAAGGCGCAGCTCGTGCCGCTGATCAAGGCGGCGATTCGTCATAAAGGTGCATCGTTCATCGATGTGGTCAGTCCGTGCGTCGCGTTCAACAATCATCCGGGCAGCACGAAGAGTTACGAGTACGTGCGCGAACACAACGAAGCGGCGAACCGGCTCGACTTCATCGATGTGCGCGCCGAAATCGTCGTCGACTATGCCGAAGGCGAGTTGATCGATGTCACGCAGCACGACGGTTCGATCGTGCGCCTGCGCAAACTGCATGCGAGTTACGATCCGCACGATCGCGTCGCCGCGATGAATTACGTGCACGAGCGCCACGCGAAAGGCGAGGTGGTGACCGGATTGCTTTACGTCGATGCCGAAGCGCAGGACCTGCACGAGCATTTCAACACAGCCGAGACGGCGCTGAACCGGTTCGATGCGAAGGACCTGAGTCCGGGCAAGTCCACGCTCGACAAAATCAACGCGTCGTTACGCTGAATGCCGAAAGTCTACGATCGCGCGTACTTCGACAAGTGGTACCGGCATCCGAATCACGCGGTCAGCTCGAAACGCGAGCTGGAACGCAAGGTCGCGCTCGCCGTTGCGATCACGGAATATTATCTGGCGCGGCCGATCGTCAACGTGCTCGATGTCGGTTGCGGCGAAGCGGTCTGGCGCGCGCCGCTGAAAAAGCTGCGGCCGAATGTCGAATATCTCGGTCTCGACAGCAGCGAGTATGTCGTGCAGCGCTACGCGCGTTCGCGCAATGTGCGGCTCGCAGCGTTCGGCGATCTCGCCGAATTGCGCTTCGATCGCGATTTCGATCTCATCGTCTGTTCCGACACGATCCATTACGTGCGCAACGGCGAACTGCGGCGCGGTTTGCGCGGTATCGTCGACATGCTCGACGGCATCGCATTCCTCGAATTGTTCACGTCGAAAGACGCGCCGGAAGGGGATAAACTCGGCTTCATCGCGCGATCGCCGCGCTGGTATCTGAAGGAATTCGAAGCGGCGGGACTGGTGCCGGTCGGTACGCACTGTTATCTCGGTCCGAAATTGAAAGGCCGCGTCGCAGAACTCGAACTGCCGCGCGCGCACTGAAGGAAATCTGCAGCAAAAGGAGATTGATCATGAGCAAACCTTTGTCTGGCCGCGTCGCGTTGGTGACCGGCGCTTCTTCGGGAATCGGTGACGCAACCGCGCGAGCGCTCGCCGCGGCGGGTGCGGATGTCGTCGTCACGGCGCGTCGCGCGGATCGTCTCGATGCGCTCGTTCGCGATCTGGAAAAACACGGCGTGAAGGCGCACGCCATCGAAGCCGATCTGTTGAAGGAAGACGACAACAAACGCATCGTCGTCGAAACCGAAGAGAAGTTTGGACGTCTGGACATCCTCGTCAACAACGCGGGCGTGATGTTGTTGTCGCCCGTGGCCGACGCCGATCCCGCCGACTGGCGGCGCATGCTCGATCTCAATGTGCTCGCGGTGATGATTTCATCGCAGGCGGCGTTGCCGGGCATGCGCGCACGCGGCGGCGGCGACATCATCAGCATATCCTCGACCGCCGGACGTATCGCCAATCCAGCCGGCGCGGGATATTCGGCGAGCAAGTTCGGAGTCGTCGCGTTTTCCGAAGCGTTGCGCCGCGAGGTGCAGAAAGACAAAGTGCGCGTTTGCGTGATCGAGCCGGGGCTCGTCGCGACGGAATTGCGCGATCACATTCCCGATCCGAATACGAAGAAGTCGATCGACGCATGGGCCGAATCGGTGCGGCAATTGCAGCCGGAGGATGTTGCGAATGCGGTCGTGTACGTTGCGTCGCAGCCGGCGCACGTGAACGTCAACGAAATCCTGATGCGTCCGACGGATCAGGAACGCTGAAAAAAGAAGGGCGCAATAAATTGCGCCCTACGAAGTCATCGATGTAATTGCTGAGTCGTGGATGTAGGGGCGCGATTCATCGCGCCCGCACAGTTACGCCTTGCGCGCATCCCGACTACCACGCCACTGACGATGCTGCTTGTTCGCAGCCGCGTGCGGCTTGGCATGCGGTTTCGCCGTTGAGTTGGCGTTCGCATGCGGACGGCGCGCATGGTTCGGATTGCGCGGACGGCTCGCGCCCGGTTTGCCGGGAGCGCCGCGGTTCGAATCCAGATTGAGCGGCGTGCTCGGCTCATAGCCCGCAATCGATTCGATCTGGATTTCGGACTTCAGCATGCGGCGGATGTCGCGCAGCAGACGCACTTCGTCATGCGCAACCAGCGACACGGCCAGACCTTCGGCACCCGCGCGGCCGGTGCGGCCGATGCGGTGGATGTAATCCTCGGCGACCATCGGCAGATCGTAGTTGACGACCATCGGAAGCTGATCGATGTCGAGACCGCGCGCGGCGATATCGGTGGCGACGAGAACGGTGACTTTGCCGCCCTTGAAATCTTTCAGTGCACGCGTGCGCGCGCCCTGGCTCTTGTTGCCGTGGATCGCGGCGGTGCGCAGGCCGGATTTTTCGAGGAACGTGGCGAGCTTGTCGGCGCCGTGCTTGGTGCGCGAGAAGACCAGCGTCTGGCGACGGCTGTCGGCGGCGAGCAGATGCAGCAGCGCATCGCGCTTCTTGGCGCCGTCGACCGGATGCACGCGATGCGTGATCGTGGAGACGACGCTGTTGCGCGCGGCGACCTGGATTTCGGCCGGATCACGCATGAACTGCGCGGCGAGCTGCTTGATCTCTTCGGCGAACGTGGCCGAGAAAAGAAGCGTCTGGCGCTGTTTCGGCAACGTGCCGAGGATGCGCTTGATCGCGGGCATGAAGCCCATGTCGAGCATGCGGTCGGCTTCGTCGAGGACGAGGATTTCGATGCCCGACAGATCGACCGTGCGGCGTTCCATATGGTCGATGAGACGGCCCGGCGTGGCGACGATGATGTCGACGCCGCGACGCAGCGCGTCCATCTGCGGACCCATGCTCACGCCGCCGAAAATGGCGGTGCTGAACACGCGCAGGTGCTTGGCGTACGTGCGCACGCTTTCGTGGACCTGTGCGGCGAGTTCGCGCGTCGGCGCGAGGATCAGCGCGCGCGTCTTGCGCTTGGATGTGGACTGCGTGGCGTTGGCGAACAGACGTTCCAGCAACGGCAGCGCGAACGCGGCGGTTTTGCCGGTGCCGGTCTGCGCGCCCGCGAGGATGTCGCGGCCGGCGAGAACGGTGGGGATGGCTGCGGACTGGATCGGCGTCGGCTCGTTATAGCCTTGGTCGGAAAGCGCGCGCAGCAGGGCGGGCGAGAGCCCGAGTGAATCAAATGACATGTAAAACGCTCCTGGACCGTTCGGAATGCGAACAGTCGTTCGTAGTTGCTACAGCAGCGTTCCCAGCCAACCGCGCCGCAATAAAAGCGATCCGAAAATCGGATCTAAGGTGCGTCGGGACCGAGTGGTGCAGGCTTCCGTCGCGAGCGATGCTCGCAGCCGTTGAGCCTTAAGGGAAAAACGGGGGGTCGACGCATTGCCGATGTCCTATCGGCGAGCCGCACGTCCTGTGCGGTGATAAAGCGACGCGAACTGTACAGCAAATCGCGCTGATTCTCCAACGAATTCTGTTATGCGGTCGGTGCAAGCGTTTTCAAGTCAGTGGAAATCGCGGGATTCGAAGTTGAGTCTGGGCAGCAAATGGCTGTAATCGTGCAGCCGTTCGGCGACCAGATGGAACACGCCTTCGCTGGCCTGAAGATGCCCGTCGACGGCCATCACCGACGATTCGAGCAGCACGCGATGCTGTTCCTCCGCCAGCGATTTCCAGACGACGACGTTGACCTGTCCCGTCTCGTCTTCGAGCGTGACGAAGGTGACGCCTTTCGCCGTGCCCGGATGCTGGCGCACGGTGACCAGGCCCGCGCAGCGCATCTTGCGGCCGTTGAGCTGTTCGTCGTTCGTCGCGCGCGCGGCGACGACGCGGCGGCGCTTCAGTTCGGGACGAATCAGGGCCAGCGGATGCATCGTGAGCGACAAACCCATGCGGGCGTAATCGTTCATCACATCCTCGCGCAGCGAGGGTCGGCGAATCGCGATCTGTTCTTCGTTGATGCCGGTATCGGCCAGCACGGGCAGCGGCAGTTCCGCGCCGGCGCTTTCCCAGCGCGCGTGATGACGATGGTGCGTGAGGCTACGCAGCGCGCCGGCTTCGGCGAGACACGCGCGTTCGCCGCTGCCGACATGAGCGCGGCGCGTCATGTCGGCGACATCGGCGAAAGGACGTTCGTTGCGCGCATCGACAAGCCGTTTGGCGAGAGCTTCGGATGCGCCCTTGAGCAGACGAATGCCGAGCCGCAGTTTGGGCTTGTCCTTGATGGCGGTCGGTTCGAGCGCGCAATCCCACGTGCTGATCGTGACATCGACGGGCAACACGATCACGCCATGCCGTTGCGCATCCTGGATCAGTTGCGACGGTTGATAGAAACCCATCGGTTGCGAATTGAGCAGCGCACAGGTGAACGCGGCCGGATGATGGCATTTGAGCCACGACGACACGTACGCGAGCAATCCGAAACTCGCCGCGTGCGATTCGGGAAATCCATAATCGCCGAATCCTTTTATCTGCTCGAAGATGCGTTCGAAATACGCTTCCTCGTAACCGCGTTCGAGCATGCCGTTCTTGATGCGGTCGTAGAATTTTTCGAGACCGCCTTTGCGTTTCCACGCCGCCATCGCGCGGCGCAGTTCGTCGGCTTCGCCGGGCGTGAATCCGGCGGTGACCTGGATGAGCTTCATGACCTGCTCTTGGAAGATCGGCACGCCCAATGTGCGGCTGAGCACGTCTTTCACGCGCGATTCGCCCTTGCCGGCCTCGCGTTCGTATTTCGATTGCGGATAGTCGATCGGCTTCGAGTCCTTTGCGACGGCGCAGATAAGGATGAACCATGTGACCCTGGATCGGTCCCGGACGGACGATGGCGACTTCGATGGTGAGGTCGTACGCCGTGCGCGGACGCAATCGCGGCAGCATCGACATCTGCGCGCGCGATTCGATCTGGAATACGCCGATCGTGTCGGCCGCGCAGATCATGTCGTAGGTCGCCGTGTCGTCTTGCGGCACGGTATTCAGCGTCAAGTTTGCGGTGCCGTGCAGCTTGAGCAGGTCGAAGCATTTGCGGATGCACGTCAGCATGCCGAGCGCTAGGCAATCGACTTTCAGCAGCGTCATCGATTCGAGATCGTCCTTGTCCCACTGGATGATGGTGCGATCGGGCATCGCTGCGTTTTCGACCGGCACGAGATGATGCAGCGGCTGATCGGAAATGACGAAACCGCCGACGTGCTGCGAGAGATGGCGCGGGAATTTCACCAGCCGGCGCACGAGTGCCTTGAGCTGTTTCATCACCAGGCTGTCGGGATCGAAACCGCGCGTGCGCAGTTCTTCGTCGTACGATTCGTTGCCGGATACGCGCGAAAACATCGACGTCAACTGATCGAGCGCGTCGTCGGGAAGTCCGAGCGCGCGGCCGACATCGCGCGTGGCACTTTTGCCGCGATAGCTGATCACGGTCGCGGCGAGCGCGGCGCGGTGGCGTCCATATTTGTTGAAGACGTATTGGATGACTTCTTCGCGGCGTTCGTGCTCGAAATCCACGTCGATATCCGGCGGCTCGTTGCGCTCGCGCGAAAGAAAACGTTCGAACAGAAGATTGCCGTTTTCCGGATTGATCGCCGTGATGCCGAGGCAGTAGCACACGGCCGAATTGGCCGACGAGCCGCGTCCCTGACACAGGATCGGCGGCTTCGCTTCGGTGCGGGCCCAGCGCACGATGTCTTCGACGGTGAGAAAGAAATGTTCGAATTTCAGTTCCTGGATCAGTGCGAGTTCTTTTTCGACCTGTTCGCGGACTTCCTTCGGAGCACCGTTCGGCCACAAATGGCGCATGCCTTTTTCGGTCAGATCGCGCAGATGCGCAATGGCCGTCATCCCTTCCGGGACGATCTCGTGCGGATAGGTGTATTTCAGTTTTCTCAAATCGAATTCGACCTGATCGGCGATACGGACCGTTTCTTCGAGCAGGTCGGGCGGATAAATCCGTGAAAGCAGATTCATCGTGCGCAAATGCCGCTCGCCGTTCGGGAACAAGGCGTCGCCCGCTTGCGCAACCGTTGTGCCGAGGCGCACGGCGGTCAATACATCCTGCAGCGAGCGGCGGCCGCGGATGTGCATGTGAACGTCGCCCGCGGCGACGAGCCGCAAGCCGTGTGCGTTTCCCAGATCGCGCAGGCGTTGCAATTCCGCTGCGTCATCGGCTCCACGATGCAGTTCGACGGCGATCCATGCGCGATCGGAAAAATGCCGCTTTATCCACTTTGCCGCATCGTCGAGGAATTTCGCATCGGCCTTGGCCGTCGATCCCGGCGACCATAGAATGCGCACGTCGCCGCCGAGCTGTTCGACGTCTTCCCGCGTCAACCGGTATTCGCCTTTTTCGCTGCAGCGCCGACCGGTGGTGATGAGTTTGCAGATATCCGAATAGCCTTGTTGCGTGGTGGCGAGAATCACCAGCTTGATGCCGTCCGACAAACGGACTTCGGTGCCGACGATGAGCTTGACCTTCGAATCTTTCGACGCATCGAGCGCACGCACGATGCCGGACAGCGAGCATTCGTCGGTGATCGCGAGTGCCTTGTAGCCGAGTTTTTCGGCGCGCTCGAACAATTCCTCCGCGTGCGACGCGCCGCGCTGGAAACTGAAATTGGAAAGACAATGCAGTTCGGCGTATTCGATGCGCGCTGCATCCGCGTGTTCTTTTAGCGATTCAATTGGGGTCTGCGCAACGCGACTGTCTGCAGTGAGAGGGAGAAGTTTGCAATCGGCATCAGCTTGCGGCAGGTGCTGATTTCGAAGTGGAAGAGCCAATCGTTCCGCCAACCGCGCCTGTTTTTCGATGCGCTTCTGCGCGCGCTCCGACGGCTCGCCGATCTCGCGCGGATTGCCGTCGAGTTCCAGATGCTTGCCGAACCGTTTCGGCCATTCGCTGTGATGACTCACGCGAACCATCCGTGCAGCATCCAGCCGTCCGTGCTGTCGGCGGCGAGGAACGCCCACGCGCGCTGGCTTTCGCCGGTGCGGATGACGTAGTAATCGCGGCGCATGTCGTCGCCGTCCCACCAGCCGCTTTCGATGCGTTCGGGACCGGCGGCGATGCGCGTGGACGCGGTGCGCAGGCAAATCGGTTGCCGCAGCAGCCATAAAGGACGCGGCGACAAACGCACGACCGACGCGTTTTTCTTCGGCGTGGCGAGCGCGGGCTCGCCGAAACTCCACGCGCGCTCGGGACGATGATCGGCGACATGCGCGAGACCGCGCACGGCATCGTCGCCCAGATGCGAGCGCAGGCGTTCGATCAGCGACGGCCAGTCGAGACCCTGTTCGCGGCGCGGTTCGAACAGATCTTTATGGCGCGGACGAAGTTCCGGCAAATCCTTGGCGAACACCGCGATGCCGCAGACGGGACTGGCCAATTTTGCGTGTTCGAGCCGGCTGCGCGCGAGTTCGTACAGTGTTTTCGCCTCGCGCTGCGGCGTGAGTAATTCGATGCGCACGCGCGTGACGTTGCGATCTTCGTGATCGAGCACGATTTCGTAATGCTGCACGCCGCCGTCGCGCGCGGTGAGGAATAGCGAGAGTTCGCCGCACAACCGGCGCAGCGGGAAAAGCAGCGGCGGCCAGGCTTCGACGCGATCGTCCATTTCCACGCGATGATTGAAGAACGCCGGCGGTTCGTACAGCGTGAGCAGGTCGCTTTTGAGGCCGCGGATGCGGTCGAGCAGATCGATTTCCTTGACGCCGATACGTCGCGTGAGTTCGGGCCGCGGCAGCGCGAACACGTCGCGCAACGTGCGCAGGCCGACGTTGTGGAGCAGGGCGACGGCGTCGTCACGCAGTCCGCTATAGGAAATCGGAACGTAACCGAGCGCGGTGATCAGCGGATCAGGTTTATCGATGAAATAGTTGTCGCCGTGTCGCGCGAGCACGCGCGCGGCGGCCGGAATCGGCGCGACGGCCAGCGATGGATTGAACGCGATCTGCGCGAGCGATTCGCGAATGCGTTTTTCGAGGATGGGCCAACCGCCGAACAGGTTCAGGCTGGCGCCGACTTCGATCAGCAGCGCATCGGGTTCTGCGACGCTGACCTGACTGCTGAATTTGTACGCCCACGCCGCGAGCATGTTGAGCAGACGTTTCTCGGCGGCGATGTCGCGCGCGCGCGCCTGCACGTTCGCGCAGATCGCGCGCGCGGCCGCCAGCGGCTGACCGGCGCGCACACCGGCATCGCGCGCAAGCGCATTGGCCATGACAACGTGCTGCCGCTGACGCGGTCCGTCGACGACAGCGCAACGTTGCGTCTGTTCGATGTCGTCGAAAACCGCGCGCAGCGGAAGATCGGAAAAGTGAAGACAAGCCCAGAGCATATCCGTGCGAGGGATTCAGCCATTGGCGAAGGGGAGTGACGGTAAATGGAGTGCGTCTCAGAAGGTGAGGCGCGAAACGTGCGGACGATGCTTTAGGAACGATTTTGTGAAAACGTGCGCACGCGTTGGATCAGGCGCTACATCGTAATCGTGTGAGCCGGCGCCGCTCGTTCATGCCGCGGCATTTGAGGATTTCGATATCGGTCTGGCCTTCATCGGCGTGAAGTTGCAGACGCAACGCGGCGGGACTCGTTTTCGACGCCGCTTTGGCCGGACGAAACACGAAAGCGAGCGCATCGCCGCTTTCGGCGGCGAGTTGCAGGCGGCGCAGCAGCGTGTAATCGGCAACAGGCAGCCATGTCAGCACCGCGCCGCAGGAACCCGAACGCAGGCATTGCTCGGCGCTCCAGGCGCCATCGTTCGGATTCGCATCGATCTGCACGACGTAGCGCAAATCCAGTCCATGCTCGGCCAGCGCGGGTGCGTAGGGAATGTAGGGCGGCGCGACGAATACGACGCGCTGTCCGCGCTGCGTGAGTTCGGCGAGCGCGGGCATCAGCAGCGAGAGTTCGCCGATGCCGTCGTATTCGAACAGGATTTCGCTCACCGCGCCGCACGGCCATCCGCCGCCGGGGAGTTGCGCGTCGAGATCGGGCAGGCCGGTCGACAGCGCGCGCACGTGCGGCTGTGCGGACGACGAACGGCGCCAGATACCGGGATGTTGCAGCAGCGCATCGAGCGCATGGTTGGAAACGACAGCGTTCATGATCAGTGTTGCCGGATGATGCCGACGTACAAGCCTTCGATGGCGAAGCTGTCGACGCGTTGTGGATCGACTTCGATCGGTTCGAAGTCGGAATTTTCCGGCAGCAGCAGAAGCTGGCCGCGTTGATGTTTGAGTCGCTTGACGGTGATCTCATCGTCGAGCCGCGCCACCACGATCTGTCCATCGTGAGCGTTCTGCGTGCGATGCACGGCGAGCAGGTCGCCATCGATGATGCCGGCATCGCGCATGCTCATGCCGACGACGCGCAGCAGGAAATCGGCGTGCGGACGGAACAGGGTTGGATCGACCTGATACGTCGACTCGATATTGCCTTCCGACATGATGGGGCTGCCGGCGGCGACGCGCCCGACGAGGGGAAGCGAATTCGCCGCCGGCCGCCTTGGCCGTTGTGCCGGACGCAGGCCACGATGCTGCGGCCGACGCTCCAGCGCGCCTTTCCGGATCAGCGCTTCTACATAATCCTGCGCTGAGGAATGGCTGCTAAGTCCAAGATTATCCGCGATTTCCCGCAGGCTTGGTGAGATGCCGTTTAACTCCAGATGGTCATGAATGAAATCCAGGACCCGGCGTTGATTGGTGGTGAGTGCATCGGCCATACGTACAAATGTACGTATTTCTGGGACGGCGTCAAGTGCCGTCGGAAATCATGCGGCTGCGGGCAAATCCACGGGCGTCACTTCGCGCGCGAGGGCCTTACGTCGGCGCTCGATGTGCCATAAGTCGTATGTGGCCTGATGACCCAGCCACGACTCGGCGCTGGCTCCAAAGACCAGTTCCAGGCGCATGGCCATCTCAGGCGTCACCGCGCCGCTGCCGTTGACGATCTTGGAAATTGTCTTGCGCGAAACACCGAGTGCTTTCGCTGCGTCGGTGACGGAAAGCCCGAGCGGCTCAAGCCACAAGCCTGACAATACCTCGCCAGGATGCGGCGGGTTGTGCTGATGGGTGCGAGTACCCTTAGTGATAGTCTTCATAGTTAACCACCTCTGCGTCGCCTTGTTCGAATCGGAACGTGATCCGCCAGTTGGCCTGGACAGTCACCGACCAGATTTCTTTGCGATCTCCTTTGAGCGGATGCAATCCGGAACCCGGAAAATCCATATCGCCGACCCGCGTTGCATGGTCGAGCTGAGCCAATATCAGCCTTAGCCGTTTGGCGTGCTTGGCCTGGATGCCGCTCGTATTGCCGCTGTGAAAGAACCGTTCGAGTCCTTTGTGCCGAAACGATCGAATCATTCCGATAGTGTAACCGATAAGGTTACACGTCGCAACTTGATCAGTTCCTCTTCGCCTTGGCCCAATCGAAATACGTGTAGCTGTTCGTGCCGCAGCTCGCCTGCTTGATCTGCAGATCGAAGGTATAGGTCGTTTTGCCGGTGTCCGTGCCGAGCACGGATTGCACGTTCAATCCTGTCGCGGGTTGCGGCGGGCTGATGGTGCGCGGCGTGATCGAACATGTCGCGTTCTTCGATGCATTCAGCGCTTCGAGCAGCGGACGGCCGTCGGCCTGCGGCATGGTCAGGCCGAGGATGTGTGCGATGGTCGGTGCGACGTCGACGTTTCCGCTCGGCAGTTGATCGACGAAGTTCGCGTTGAAATCAGGCCCACGCGCGAGCAGCGTGTTGTGTACGTCGATGGGGCTGAAGCTGCCGTGCATGCCGTGGCTCATGAAGGTGGAAACGCCTTCGAATTCGATGCCGGGCATGCCCTGGATCACGGCGTGTTCGTCGAAGGTGTAGCCGACGACGATGTCGGGATTGCGGCCTTCGGCGTTTTCCAGATGCACCATCGATAGCGGCAGCGTGCCGGGGATGGCGCCGTAGCGGTCGTCGACGAAAACGGCGCCGAATTCCTCGTGGCTTTGCAGGAAGCGGACGGTTTTCAGGACGCGGTCGGGATCGTGTTCCGGCTGATACAGATAATCGCTGCCGCCGTTGGCGACGACGACGAATGCTTCGCGCGGCAGGAACGGGTGCAGCAATTCGTAGCCGGGCGAGGTGTATGGGCCTTTGCATTCGGAACTGGCGGGCGTCCTGTCCGGATGCAGCCGTTTGCCGTCGGCGAGGATGCCGGACATCACCGGATCGTAGCCGCATCCGCCGCCATCGTAGGCGCGGATGCCGGCTTTGGCCAGTTCGTCGGCCAGGCGGATGTCGCCGGAGACGGAATAGCCGTGTTCTTTGTCCACTTCTCCCATTTTCCCATTTTCCACTTTGCGCAGCGGGAAAATGTCGAGCGGTCCGGAGACGTTGCTGTGGCCGTGATCGGAGACGATGATGAGGTCGGTGTCCTTGTCCATGCCGAGTTCGGCCAGGCGCGCTTCGAGTTTGCCGAGCAGTTCGTCCTGCGCTCTTGAGTGCGAGGTGATAGTTCGGCGAGCCGACGCCGTACGGATGTTCGGTGCTGTCGGGATTGCGCAGCCAGACGACGGAAATGGCCGGTTGTTTCTTCGGCAGGATGTAGTCGAGATAGACCGACATCAGATACGCGTTCGATTTCGTCGGCGGCGCGCCGTGGTTGTCGTCGGGATTCGGCGTGACGCGGTCATCCAGAAGTTGCGTCGGCGACTGCGCCGTCGGATCGCCGTTGTCGTCGGCGAGTTTCAGTTCGCCATTGCGATAGGCGTAGGGCGTGGTTTCCGGCAGCGCGATGTGCGCGGCCTGCAGTTCTTTGGCGAACGACAACGGGAATGCAGCTTTCTCGTCGATGATGTAGCCGCCGTTCTTGATGTCCTGCATGAAGGCGGGGCCGGATTTGCCGACTGCGGCGGTGACGAGGCCGGCTTTCTGCGCGGATTGCATGAGCGTCTGCACGAGCAGCAGATGATTGTCGAGGTTCGCGTCGAGCTGTTTGAGGATGCCGTAGTCTTCGGTGAATACCGGATTGTTCATGTTGACCATGTCGCCGCCGGACGAACGCGCCGGTGCGCCGGGACGCCACAGCGAATTGCCGTAGAAACCGGATTTTCCGGAAAACGATCCGGTCGCGAAGGCGGCGGCGTTCATCATCGTAAAAGTCGGATAGCTGGAATGGTTGTCGCTGAAGAAGGTGCCGTCGTGCTTGAGCTTGGCCAGATTCGGCGTGTCGGTTTCGGTGATCGAATCCGGACGCATGCCGTCCCACACGAACAGGATCACGCGCTTGGCGTGGCCCGGCGCGGCGTGGTGGATTTCTGCGCCGGGTTCTGCGCGCACGCGGCGAGCAGGACGCAGGCGAAGGCGGCGGCGCAGGATTTAGGACGGTACATGCAATGACTCCGTATGCTATTTTTTGCGACGTCGGCGCGCCAGCTTCCCGGTCGCGCGTTGCGGTTCGATGACGTGAACGGTCCGAAACTTTAATGCGCATTACCATCGAATTGGAACAGGACGACCTGAAACGCTTCCTCGCCGCGTTCGAGAAGCGTCTGTTGCGCGAAGTCGACGAGTGCGACGTGCTCGATGCGGCCAAACACGCGCTCAATACGTTGCCGATCGGCAGCGCGCCGGCGTATGTGCGCAAGCAGATCGGCTGCGTGCAGCGCTTCATCCTGATGCTCGAGGATGACGACTGGGCGCTGCCGGCGCCGCAGCGCAGTCACGTGGTGGAAACGCTGATCTATTTCAGCGATCCGGACGATCTGATTCCGGACGAAATCGAAGTCATCGGACTGCTCGATGACGCGATCGTGCTGGAACTTCTCATGCGCGGACAGAAACACGTGCTGCAGGCGTACGACGATTTCTGCGCGTATCGCGCGAAGCTCGGCATTCCGTATGCGTCATCGGGCCAGCGCATTGCGCTCGCGCAGAAACTGTCGAAACGAAGGCTGTCGCTGCTCGATCGCATCCGCCGCAAGGAAAGTGCGATCCGCGAGACCATCGCCGCCACCGCGGGCTGAAGCGATTCTTGTGCGATGCGGCGGGACGGCGCGCGGCAACATCGACACAATCGCGAAAGATCCGCCACGCTCGCCAGGGAGATGCAGATGGCCATGACTTCGGTGCAACGCAAGGTCGTCGTCGCCGGTTTTCTCGGATGGACGCTCGATGCGTTCGACTACTTCGTGCTCATCTTCGCCGCGAAAGCCATCGCGACGGACTTCAATGTGCCGCGCGAAAATGTGGTGTTCGCCGTCACGCTGACATTGATGGCGCGCCCGCTCGGCGCTTTCGTATTCGGATTGCTCGCCGAAAAATACGGCCGGCGCCCGATGCTCATGCTCGACGTAGCGCTGTTCTCGGTTTTCGAACTGGCCAGCGCGTTCGTGCCGAATCTGACGATGCTGTTCGTGGTGCGACTGCTGTTCGGATTCGCGATGGGCGGCGAATGGGGCCTGGGTTCATCGTTGACGATGGAACTGATTCCGGAGAAGTCGCGCGGCTTCGTGTCGGGACTTCTGCAGGAAGGCTACGCGTGTGGAAACCTGCTCGCGGCGCTGCTGTTCTGGGCGCTGATCGACCACATCGGCTGGCGCGGCATGTTCGTCGTCGGCTTCGTTCCGGCGCTGTTGGTGCTTTACATACGTGCGCACGTTCCCGAATCGCCGGTGTGGGAGCAGACGCAGAAGCGCGCGGCGCACGAGCGGCATCCGTTGAAGGTCATGGAAGGCTATTGGCGCCGCGCGGTGTTCATGGTCGTGCTGATGACGCTGTTCAACTGTTTCAGTCACGGCACGCAGGATCTGTATCCGTCTGTTCCTGCAGGTCGAGAAGGGATTCGGCACCGATCTCACCGGCAAACTGTCGGTGATCGGACCGATCGGCGCCATTCTCGGCGGGTTGTTCTTCGGTGCGCTGTCCGAACGCATCGGACGCAAGAAGGCGATCGTCATCGCTGCGTCGTTGTCGCTGCCGATCCTGTGGCCGTGGGCGTTCAGCACGGCGCCATTGATGCTCGGCCTCGGCGCATTCTGGCTGCAGGTGATGGTGCAGGGTGCGTGGGGCGTGGTGCCGGTGCATCTCAACGAGCTGTCGCCGGATGCGCTGCGTGCGACGTTGCCGGGATTGTCGTACCAGATCGGCAATTTCATCTCGGCATCCGTGCCGTGGCTGCTGACGATGCTGGCGGAAGCCAACAACAAGCAGTACGGATTGACGATGGCCGAATTCATCGGCGTCGTCGCGGTTCTGCTGGTGATCGTCACCGCATTGGGGCCGGAGGCGAAAGGGCAGAAGTTCGGCACCGACGAGTCAGCGCGGCCGGCGCCCGCCTGATCCGACTCCAAAGCTTGGCGGCGGCAGCGCGATCCGGCATCATGCGAACTATTCGCATTTGCATTTGGAGCCGGCATGCTACGCAAGATCGGTTTGATGTTCGCTGCCGCGGTGAGTGTCGTCGCGTCCGTATCGCTGCTGGCGGCCGATCCACCGGCGGATTCGAGCGCGGCGGAAATCGCCGCGCTTAAAAAGGAAATCGCGGCGTTGAAGAAAGAAGCGTATCACCCGGAACTCGGCGAACAGATGCTCGGCATCCAGATCCGTCACGCGCGATTGTGGTTCGCCGGCGAAGCGCAGAACTGGAATCTGGCCGCATTCGAAATCCAGGAACTGAAAGAAGCGTTCGACGCGGTCGTCGAGCAGAATCCCGAACACGCCATCTTTCAGCCGGACAAACTTTCCGACATTCTGCCGGCGATGACGAACGCTCCGATCAAGGCGCTGCGCGACGCCGTCGATCATTCGAGCAAATCGGAATTCGAGAAGGCGTTCGATTCGCTGTCCGTCGCGTGCAGCGGATGTCATCACGTGGCGGGCAACGACTTTCTCGTGATCCAGCGTCCGACCACGCCGCTTCTCGACAACCTGAAAACATCGACCGCATCTGCGCCCAAAAAGTAATCAGAGCGGAATGCGTTTCGCGCCGCTGAAGTGATCGGTCCAGTAGGCGCCGTCGAGCGTATCGAGACGAACGGTGCCGCCTTCGTTCGGCGCATGCACGAAGCGTCCGGCACCGACGTAGATGCCGACGTGGCTGGTACGCCCGCGTCCGCCGAACAGCACGATGTCGCCCGATTCGAGATTGCCACGCCGCACATCTTGCAGCTTCGACGCGGCTGATTTCGTCCGACGTGCGCGGCAGATTCACGCCGGCGACGTCGCGAAACACATAACCGACCAGACCGCTGCAATCGAAGCCGCCTTCCGGCGTGTTGCCGCCATAGCGGTACGGCGTGCCGACGAGACCGATCGCGCGAAACAGAATGTCGTTCGCCGCCTGCTCGCCATGATGATGCAGGGGATTGGGTCCGCGCGAAACGGGAATCGCGGGTTTCGTATGGATGTGCGAACACGCCGCCAACAACAGCGTGATCGCGGCGAGGCGCAAAAAGTCGGACAGACACATCGGGCCGTACCATCGGCGAACGCCGGTTCGCTGTCAATGTCATCGCGGCGCAAACGGGATAAAATGCGAGAACTTATCGAGGAACGTTCATGCAAATCGAAAACGGAAAAGTGGTTTTCTTCCACTACGCGCTCAAGGACGATCAGGGCAACGAGATCGAGAATTCAGCCGGCAACAAGCCGATGGCGATCCTGTTCGGCCACGGCAACATCATCGCGGGCCTCGAGAAGGCGATGCTCGGCAAATCCGAAGGCGATCGTTTCGATGTCGTCGTCTCGCCGGCGGAAGGCTACGGCGAAAAGCGCGAGAACTTCACGCAGCGCGTTCCGAAAAAATATTTGCGCGACGGCGACAACCTGAAACCCGGCATGACCGCGGTGGTGCAGACCGATCAAGGTCCGCGGCAGGTCGAAGTAATCAAGGTCGGATCGAGCGTCGTCGACGTCGATCTGAATCATCCGATGGCGGGCAAGACGCTGCACTTCGCGATCGAGATAACGCAGGTGCGCGACGCGACGGAAGAGGAAGTCGGGCACGGCCACGTGCATGGCGACGGTGGGCATCACCATTGAATCTGGTGCGACGAAAGCGGGCGCAATGAATTGCGCCCCTACGAGGCCGTCGAGATCGTCAGGTTGACTTGAATTTGTAGGGGCGCGATTCATCGCGCCCGGCTTTGCAGACGCCCAAAAAAAGTCGAAGGCCGAGCTTTCGCCCGGCCTTCGGGACTCCCCACTACATTCTTTAGTCGGTCTTACGCAGCGACGCTGCTGACCAGCGTCAGTTTCGGACGCGACGGCTGACCGACGGCGTCTTCGAGCGCGTCGATCAATTCCGATTGGGTGTTCGAGATTTCTTCTTCGAAGCGGTTCAGGCGATCGTGCGCGGCAGCCGCAACGGGCGCCGGGATCGCGGTGACATCGAGCAGCTGGCTGACCAGCGCGCGATGATGTTCACTGAATTCGGGATCGCGGACGGCTTCTTCGAGCGCACACACCATGGCGGCCAGCCAGCCCGATGTCGGGGAGCGCAGCGCCAGCAGCATTTCGTTGGTGTGAACTTTCATGACGTCAGGTCCGAGAGTGCCGGCGTTCGTGCCGACGCGGACATCAATGCAGCTTCGATGCCAATCGTCCGAAACCCTGCGATTCTTGCGTTTGCCGCGGCCATCGCGCACCCTTCGGAAAAGCCCAACGACGGGGATTTCCATGCGATCGCTAGCGCTGACGCCGGTCCTGCTCCTGCTGCTGCCGAACTTGTGTGACGCCGTTCAACAAAAAACGTCAGATTTTGACCTGATCCTCCGCCACGGAACCGTTTACGACGGCACCGGCACGCCGCCCAGGCACGTCGACATCGGCATCAGGGGCGATCGCATCGCCGCTGTTGGCGATCTGTCCAGGGCGCACGCGACGTCGGAAGTCGACGCGAACGGCATGGCCGTTTCGCCCGGTTTCGTGAACATGCTGTCGTGGGCGCCGGATTCACTCTATATCGACGGCCGCTCACTGTCGGACATCAAACAAGGCGTTACCTTGGAAGTGTTCGGCGAAGGCGATTCGATGGGGCCGCTCACCGACGAATCGCGCAAAGCCATGATCGCCGCGCTCGGGCGATCTGAAGCATCCGGTCGAATGGACGACACTCGGCGAAGCGCTCGACACGCTCGCCAAGCGCGGCGTGTCGCCGAACATCGCCTCGTTCGTCGGCGCGACGACGGTGCGCGAGCACGAGGTCGGCTACGTCAACCGCGCGCCGTCTGCCGACGAACTCAAGCGTATGCAGGACCTGGTGCGCGCCGCGATGAAAGAAGGCGCGCTCGGCGTCGGCTCCGCACTCATCTATACGCCGGCGACGTTCGCCAAGACCGACGAACTCATCGCGCTGACCAAGGCCGCGGCAGAAACCGGCGGCGGCTACATCTCGCATATGCGCAGCGAAGGCGATCGCCTGCTTGAATCGGTCGATGAGCTGATCCGCATCGGTCGCGAAGCGCACACGCACGCGCGAGATCTATCACTTCAAGGCCGCGGGCAAATCCAACTGGCCCAAGATGGCGCAGGCGATCGACAAGGTGAACGCGGCGCGCAAAGCCGGCCTCGATATTTCGGCGAACATGTATACATACACGGCCGGCGCGACCGGCCTCGACGCGTCGATGCCGCCGTGGGTGCAGGAAGGCGGCGTCGATGCGTGGGTGAAGCGTCTGCAGGATCCGGCGACGCGCGAACGCGTCATCAAGGAAATGCGCGAACCGGGCAAGGATTGGGAAAATCTGATGTTCGCCGCCGGCACGCCGGACAACCTGCTGCTGGTCGGATTCGACAACGAAAAACTCAAGCCGCTCACCGGCAAAACGCTCGCGGAAGTGGCGAAGATGCGCGGCAAGTCGCCGGAGGAAACCGCGATCGATCTCGTCGTCGAAGACCACACGCGCGTCGGCACGGTGTATTTCCTGATGTCGGAGGAAAACGTGAAGCTCGGTCTGTCGCAGCCGTGGGTGGCGCTCGGCTCGGATGAAGGTTCGTACGAACCCAAAGGCGTGTTCCTGAAATTCCAGCCGCATCCGCGCGCCTACGGCAACGTGGCGCGTTTCCTCGGCAAATACGTGCGCGACGAAAAAGTCGATTCGCTGAGCGATGCGATTCGCCGCCTGAGTTCGTTGCCCGCGCACAATCTGAAACTGCGCGATCGCGGCGAACTCGACGGTCGGCAATTTTGCCGACATCGTCGTCTTCGATCCGAACGACGATTGCCGATCACGCGACGTTCGACAAGCCGCAGCAATTCGCGACGGGCGTGCGCGACGTGTTCGTCAACGGCGTGCAGGTGGTCAAGGACGGCGAACACACCGGCGCGACGCCGGGACAAGTGGTGCGCGGTCCGGGCTGGACCGGTTGGCACAACGCACCGCGGCGGCGCTCGGTGGCATCGACCGCTATCGCGATGGAGCAGACGGCGGGCGAATGACGGCGAAATCATCCGACGTCCTCGTGCTGGGCGGCGGCGTAATCGGACTGGCATGCGCGCTGTATCTGTTGCGCGCCGGTCGCAGCGTCACCGTCATCGAAATGGGCAAGGCGGGCGCGGCTGCGTCGCACGGCAACTGCGGCACCATCACGCCGAGCCATTGCATGCCGCTCGCGGTGCCGGGCGTGATCGGTCAGGCGTTGCGCTGGATGACGAAACCCGATGCGCCGTTCCGCATCGCGCCGCGTCTGGATTTCGGTTTGTTCGAATGGCTGCTCAGCTTCGCGCATCGCTGCAACTGGGATGACGCCAAACGCGTGACCGCGGTGAAATCCGAACTTCTGCAGCTGTCGCGTAAATCGATCGAAGAACTGATCCGCGGCGAAAAACTCGACTGCGAATTCGAAACCATCGGTACGATGAGCGTGTTTCGCGACGCGAAGACATTCGAGCAATCGCGCTGGCTGCCCGCGATGTTGAAAGACAACGGCATCGATGTCGAAACACTCGATGGCGCGCAAACTCGCGCGCGCGAATCTGCGCTCAACGACAGCATCGTCGGCGCGTATTTTTATCCGGGCGATGCGCATCTGCGCCCGAACCACTACGCGGCAGCGCTCGCGCGCGTGGTGCGCGAGAAGGGCGGCGACATCCGCGAATCGACCAAGGTGACCGGCTTTCGTCGCGACGGCGATCGCGTCGATGTCGTACACACCGATCGAGGCGAATTCACGGCGCGCGACATCGTGTTCGCGCTCGGATCGTGGAGTCCGCTGGTCGGCAAACAACTCGACCTGCGCATTCCGATCCAGCCGGGCAAAGGCTATTCGATCACGTATACGCGGCCGTCCATCGCACCCGTCATCCCGATGACGTTCAAGGAACGCGCGGTGTGCGCGACTGCGTGGAGTTCGGGCTACAGGCTGGAAGCACGATGGAATTCGCCGGCTACGACGCATCGCTCAACCGCACGCGACTGGATGCGTTGCGGCGCGGCGCGGCGGAATATCTGCGTGAGCCGGAAGGTCCAACGGTTACCGAAGAATGGTTCGGCTGGCGTCCGATGACGTACGACGATCTGCCGCTGCTCGGGCGGCCATCGCGCGTGAAGAATCTGGTGATGGCGACGGGCCACGGCATGCTCGGCGTGACCATGTCGGCGGCGACCGGGCAACTCGTCAGCGAGATGATTTGCGGCAGCGATGCGTCGCTCGATGTGACGCCGTTCGATCCGAACCGTTTCGTGCTGTAAGCCTTAGCCCATGACCTGCGACGAATGTTTGCATGACTGACACCTACACACTGCATCGCGGCACATCGCCGCTGTTCGTTTCGCTGCCGCACAACGGTACGCGATTGCCCGACGATATCGCCGCACGTCTGACACCCGACGCGCGCCGCGTTCCCGACACGGACTGGCACGTCGCGCAGCTCTACGCGTTCGCGCGCGAACTCGGCGCATCGATCATCGTTCCGGATTATTCGCGCTATGTCGTCGATCTGAATCGTCCGCGCGACGACACCTCGTTATATCCCGGCCAGAACACGACGGGGCTGTGTCCGATCAAAGCGTTTTCAGGCAAGGCAATTTATCTCGACGGACAAGAACCGACGCACGACGAAATCAACGCGCGCATCGAGCAGTATTGGCGTCCGTATCACGCCGCACTGGCGGAAGAAATCGAACGCATCGGCGCGGCGCACGGACGCGTCGTGTTGTGGGAAGGGCATTCGATTCCGAGCGTCGTGCCGTTTCTTTTCGAGGGTCGTCTGCCGGACATCAACGTGGGCACCGCCGATGGCGCAAGCTGTTCGGCGGGTCTGCAGAAGCGTCTGGTCAACGTACTCGAGTCACAGCGCGACTACACCTTCGTGATGAACGGCCGCTTCAAGGGCGGCTACATCACGCGCCACTACGGCCAGCCGACGAAGGGTGTCGATGCGATCCAGCTCGAACTGGTGCAGCTCAATTACATGGACGAAGACACGTTCGAGTACGACGACGCCAAGGCAACCAATCTGCAGATGTTGATCCGCAAGCTACTTCAAGCCGCGCTGAATTAATCGGCGACCGGCACTTCGCAGATGTCCTGGATATCCTGCGGCGCGATGCCTTTCTGCGCCATGCGGTCGCGCACGTCTTTCGAGCAGGCTTCACGGGTCGCGGGCGTTGATTTCGCGACGGGGCTACCCGCGCAACCCGCGCGCACGTTGTCGTGCGTCTGGAACACGCCGTCGAGATCGATTTCGCCGGACGCGGTGCTGTTCGTCGCCGTCGTCGCCTGATAGCGCATGCGCCGCGAATCGAGCATCTGCGCGAAGTCGCTGCCGGTGATCTCGATGCGGTTGTTCTTGAATTCGCTCGGCGTGGCCGGACGAACCGGCCCGGGATTCGCCGTGTCGAAACGCAACTGCACGTTTTTCACGCCGTCGGCAATCGCGATCGTCATGATGTTTTCGCCGACCTGCACGCCGAAATTATTCTTGTAGACGGCCGTGCAAACGGTCGCGTCGGTCATCGCGTCGGTGGTGCGGTGCACGTCCCACACGCCGGCGGAAAAAATAATCGGCGACGACGTCAGCGATTGCGCGCCGGCGGTGGCGCAGAAAACGACCAGCGAACACACCCAACCGCGACGCAACGTTTTCATGGCGATCTCCTGGTTCGCGACGATTCTATGTCGCGAATCCGGCGCGCGGATGTAAACACTCGCAAAAGCCGCGGCGGCATTTACCGCCGGTTTATCAGACTTCGAGCTGCGCCAGATCGCCCTTGGTTTCCAGCCATTCCTTGCGATCGGCCGCGCGCTTCTTGGCGAGCAGCATGTCCATGAGCTGGCGCGTGCTGTCGTCGCCGTCGACGGTGAGCTGGACGAGTCGGCGCGTGTCCGGATGGATCGTGGATTCGCGCAGCTGCGACGGATTCATTTCGCCGAGGCCCTTGAAGCGCGTCACGTTGACCGCGCCCTTCATCTTCTCGCGTTCGATCTTCTGCAGCATCGCTTCGCGCTCGGCTTCGTCGAGGCAATAAAAAACCTGTTTGCCGACGTCGACGCGGAACAGCGGCGGCATGGCGACGAAGACGTGTCCTTCGCTGAACAAGTTTCGGGAAGTGCCTGAGGAACAAGCGCGGACAGCAGCGTGGCGATGTGCAGGCCGTCGGAGTCCGCGTCGGCGAGGATGACGACCTTGCCGTAGCGCAGGCCGGAGATATCGTCCTTGCCCGGATCGCAGCCGATGGCGACGGCGAGATCGTGCACTTCCTGCGACGCCAGCACCGATCCCGATTCGACTTCCCACGTGTTCAAGATTTTTCCGCGCAACGGCAGGATCGCCTGGATAGTCCTTGTCGCGCGCCTGCTTCGCGCTGCCGCCGGCGGAATCGCCTTCGACCAGGAAAAGTTCGGTGCGCGGTCAGATCGCTCGATGCGCAGTCGGCGAGTTTGCCGGGCAAGGCAGGGCCTTGCGTGATCTTCTTGCGGACGATCTGCTTCTCGGTTTTGAGCCGCAGCGTGGCGCGTTCGATCGCGATCTGCGCGATCTTCTCGCCGAGTTCGACGTGCTGATTCAGGAACAGCGAGAAGCCGTCGTGCGTCGCGTTTTCGACAAAGCCGGCCGCGTCGCGCGAGGACAGGCGTTCCTTGGTCTGGCCGGAGAACTGCGGGTCCTGCATCTTCAGCGAAAGCACGAACGACAGACGATCCCACACGTCTTCCGGCGCCAGCTTGACGCCGCGCGGCAGCAGATTGCGGATGTCGCAGAATTCGCGCAGCGCTTCGGTGAGTCCGGAGCGCAGGCCGTTGACGTGCGTGCCGCCTTGCGCGGTCGGGATCAGGTTGACGTAGCTTTCCTGCGTCAGATCGCCTTCCGGCACCCACGCGATGGCGAAGTCGAGACCTTGCGCATCGCGTTGCAGATGCGTCATGTACAGATCGCGCGGCAGATAATCGTTGTCGCCGAGCATCGATTTCAGGTAATCGCGCAGGCCGTCTTCGTAGAACCACTCGTCTTTTTCGCCAGTGGATTCGTCGATGAGGCGCACCGTGAGGCCCGCGCACAGCACCGCTTTCGCGCGCAGAACGTGTCTCAACTTCGGCAGCGAAATCTTTGGCGTATCGAAGTATTTCGGATCGGGCCAGAAGCGCACGGTGGTGCCGGTCTGCTTCTTCGCGACGGTGCCGATCGCCTTCAGCGGCGTGGCGCGATCGCCGTCCTTGAACGTCATCTGCCAGATCTGTCCGTCGCGGCGGATTTGCACGTCGACCTTGTTCGATAGTGCATTCACCACCGACACGCCCACGCCATGCAAGCCGCCGGAAAAGGTGTAGTTCTTGTTCGAGAATTTGCCGCCCGCATGCAGACGCGTGAGAATCAGCTCGACACCCGGAATGCCTTCTTCGGGATGGATATCGACCGGCATGCCGCGCCCGTCGTCGCTGACTTCGACAGATCCATCCTCGTGGACGATCACCTCGACCGTCTTCGCGTATCCCGAAATGGCTTCGTCGACCGAGTTGTCGACGACTTCCTGCGCCAGATGATTCGGCCGCGAGGTATCGGTGTACATGCCCGGCCGGCGTTTGACCGGATCCAGCCCGGAAAGGACTTCGATGTCTGACGCGTTGTATTTGCTGCTCATCGGCTCAGTCTAGTGCGAAAGGCCGCGATGGTCGGGTCAGTGCATCGAAATTGCAACCGGTAGGGGCGCGATTCATCGCGTCCGGCTTTTCACCGACGAACGCTGGCGCGATGAATCGCACCCCTACATCGCATTTCGGTCGCTATTCGATTGCGCCCCTACAAGTCGACCCCATGTACCGGTAAACTATCGCTTTACCAGCATCGGGAATGCTGCGGCCATGACTCCCCTCATATTCGTAACCGGCGGTGTGGTGTCTTCTCTCGGGAAGGGCATCGCATCGGCGTCGCTGGCGGCTATCCTCGAAGCGCGCGGCTTGCGCGTGACGATGATGAAGCTCGATCCCTACATCAACGTCGATCCGGGCACGATGAGCCCGTTCCAGCACGGCGAGGTGTACGTCACCGACGACGGCGCCGAAACCGATCTCGACCTCGGCCATTACGAGCGCTTCGTGCGCACGCGCCTGACCGGCAAGAACTCGATCACCACCGGCAAGATCTACGAAGCCGTGATCCGCAAGGAACGCCGCGGCGATTATCTCGGCGCGACCGTGCAGGTGATCCCGCACATCACCGACGAAATCAAGCACTGCATCTACGAAGCGACGCGCGGCTACGATGTCGCGCTGGTCGAAATCGGCGGAACCGTCGGCGACATCGAATCGCAGCCGTTCCTCGAAGCCATCCGTCAATTGCGCATCGAACACGGCGTCGACAAGACGCTGTTCATGCATCTCACGCTCGTTCCGTACATCAAGGCCGCCGGCGAAATCAAAACCAAACCGACGCAGCATTCGGTGAAGGAACTGCGCGCGCTCGGCATCCAGGCCGACGTTCTGTTGTGCCGCTGCGAGCAGCCGCTGCCGCAATCGGATCGCCGCAAGATCGCGCTGTTCACCAACGTGCCGGAAAAAGCGGTGATCAGCGCCGTCGACGTGGACACCATCTACAAACTGCCGCAGTGGCTGCACGAACAGGGCCTCGACGAAATCGCGATTTCGCACCTGCGCCTCGAAGCCAAGCCCGCAAACCTGATCGAGTGGGAACGCACCGTCGAAGCGATCGAGCATCCCAAAGACGAAGTCACCATCGCCATCATCGGCAAATACGTCGAACACAAGGATGCGTACAAATCGCTCGGCGAAGCGCTGCGTCACGGTGGTCTCAAGCAATCGACGCGCGTGAATCTGCGCTGGCTCGAATCCGAAGAAATCGAAGCGCGCGGTCCGGAAATGCTGAGCGACGTCGACGGCATCCTCGTCCCGGGCGGTTTCGGCAAGCGCGGTTTCGAAGGCAAGATCGCCGCCGCGCGATACGCGCGCGAAAACAAGATTCCGTATTTCGGCATCTGCTACGGCATGCACGCGGCGGTCATCGATTTCGCACGCAACATCGCCGGACTCGAAGGCGCCAATTCGACCGAAAACGATCGCCATTGCGCGCATCCGGTCATCGCGCTGATCACCGAATGGACGAAATCATCCGGCGAAATCGAACGCCGCGATGAAGCATCCGATCTCGGCGGCACCATGCGTCTCGGCGCGCAGGAATGCCGCCTGCGCGCCGGATCGACCTCGCGCGCGCTGTACGGTCAGGATGTGATCCGCGAACGCCATCGCCACCGCTACGAATTCAACAACCGCTATCGCCAGCAGTTCGAGGACCTCGGATTGGTCATCGCCGGGAAATCGATGGACGATCTGCTCGTCGAAATCATCGAACTGCCCGCGCAACAGCATCCGTGGTTCGTCGCCGGCCAGTTCCATCCGGAATTCACCTCGACACCGCGCGACGGCCATCCGCTGTTCAACGGTTTCGTGAAAGCCGCGCGCGAATACAAGATCGTGCGCGACGCGCCGCGATTCGCGAAAGAAGTTGCCGCATGATTTTTTCTCCGAGAGGCGGGAAATGAACCTGTGCGGCTTCGAAGTCGGCCTCGACAAACCTCTTTTCCTGATCGCCGGACCGTGCGTCGTCGAATCGCAGCAACTGCAGATCGACACGGCCGGCACGCTCAAGGAAATCACGGACAAACTCGGCATTCCTTTCATCTTCAAGTCGAGCTACGACAAAGCCAACCGCACGTCGTCGAAAAGTTTTCGCGGACTCGGCATCGAGGAAGGTTTGCGCATCCTCGCCGAGGTGAAGAAGCAGATCGGCGTTCCCGTGCTGACCGATGTCCACGAATACACGCCGACTGGACGAAGTTTCTTCCGTCGTCGACGTGCTGCAGACGCCAGCTTTTCTCTGCCGCCAGACCGATTTCATCCAGAACGTCGCCAAAACCGGCAAGCCGGTGAACATCAAGAAAGGCCAGTTCCTGTCGCCGTGGGAAATGAAACACGTGTCCGACAAGGCGCTGGAAACCGGCAACCAGCAGATCATGGTCTGCGAACGCGGCGCGAGTTTCGGCTACAACAATCTCGTTTCCGACATGCGCAGTCTCGCGGTGATGCGCGAAACCGGATGCCCCGTCGTGTTCGACGCGACGCATTCGGTGCAGCTGCCGGGTGGCGCGGGTGGAAAGTCAGGCGGGCAGCGCGAGTTCGTTCCTGTTTTGTCACGCGCCGCCGTTGCGGTCGGCATCGCGGGGATATTCATGGAAACGCATCCTGATCCCGACAACGCGCTCAGCGACGGTCCCAACGCGTGGCCGCTGGGCAAGATGGAAGCGCTGTTGGAGACGCTTTTGAGCCTGGATCGCGTAGTGAAACGATCGGGCAGCCTTACCTCGAATTGAATCGGTCTGTGCTAAAGTATTACGCGAGAAGATGGAGTAATACCATGCAAACCATGATGACGACCAAGGGTCAGGTGACGATCCCCAAGCGCGTTCGCGACGAACTCGGACTGAAGCCCGGTCGGCCGGTAGAGTTCGATGTGAACGCGGCGGGCGAAGTTGTCATCCGCAGATCGAAAACCAAGCGCGCTCGTCCGGACCGGTTCGACAAAGTCGTGGGCGCGGCGACGATCAAGTGGAAGAGCACGGCCGAAGCGATGTCGGTGCTGCGTCCCGACGATTGATGCTGCTGGTCGACACCAATGTCCTACTCGACATTTTCGAGAACGATCCGCAATGGGTGCAGTGGTCGCTATCGAAACTGCGGGCCTTCGCTCAACTTCTGCCGTTGTCGGTAGATCCCGTTGTCTACGCGGAACTGTCGATCGGGTTTTCATCCGTGGAAGATTTGGATGCGGCGCTCTCAACCCTGCGCATCGACATCATTGCGGCGCCTCGAGAAGCGCTTTTTCTGGCCGGCCGCAAATTCGTCGAGTACCGTCGGCGTGGCGGATTGAGAAATAATGTGCTGCCGGATTTCTTCGTGGGTGCGCACGCCGTGATTCGCGATTGTCCTGTTCTGACACGCGATGCACGTCGCTTTCGCACCTATTTCCCCTCGGTTCGTCTCATTGCACCGGAAGCTGACCTGTGACTGCTATTACAAACATCCACGCCCGCGAAATCCTCGACTCGCGCGGCAATCCCACCCTCGAAGCGGAAGTAATGCTGGCCGATGGCTCCATCGGCCGCGCGGCCGTGCCGAGCGGCGCATCGACCGGTTCGCGCGAAGCCGTCGAACTTCGCGACGGCGACAAGTCGCGATACCTCGGCAAAGGCGTCAGAAATGCCGTCGCCAACGTCAACGGCGACATTGCCAACGCACTGAAAGGTTTCGACGCCGAAGACCAATCCGGCCTCGACAAAAAACTGATCGATCTCGACGGCTCACCGAACAAGGGCCGCCTCGGCGCCAACGCGCTGCTCGGCGTGTCGATGGCGAATGCGCATGCGGTCGCCGCATCGAAAAAACTTCCGCTGTGGAAATACCTCGCCGGCTCACGCCAGGCTTCGTTGCCCGTGCCGATGATGAACATCGTCAACGGCGGCGCGCATGCCGACAACAACGTCGACATGCAGGAATTCATGGTGCTGCCGGTCGGCTTGCCGAATTTTTCCGAAGCGCTGCGCGCCGGTGTGGAAATTTTCCATTCGCTGAAAAGTGTACTGAAAGCCAAAGGCTTGAACACCGCCGTCGGCGATGAAGGCGGCTTCGCGCCGGATCTGAAATCGAATGAACAGGCGGTCGAGACGATCCTTGAAGCGATCGGCAAGGCCGGCTATCACGCGGGCAAGGATGTGTATCTCGGCCTCGACGTCGCTAGTTCCGAGTTCTACAAAGACGGCGCGTACCACCTCGAAGGCGAGGGCAAGAAACTTTCGTCGCACGAACTGATCGAGTTCTACGCCAACTGGTGCGCGAAATATCCGATCATCACCATCGAAGACGGCATGGCCGAAGGCGATTGGGACGGCTGGAAAGCGCTCACCGACAAGCTCGGCAAAAAGGTGCAACTCGTCGGCGACGATCTTGTTCGTCACCAACACTGCGATCTTCAAGCAAGGCATCGACAGGCACATCGCCAACGCGATCCTGATCAAGGTCAACCAGATCGGCACGCTCACCGAAACGCTCGAGGCGATCGCGATGGCCGACAAGGCCAACTACGCCGCGATCGTTTCGCACCGTTCCGGCGAAACCGAAGACACGACGATCGCCGATATCTCCGTCGCCACGACGGCGACGCAGATCAAAACCGGCTCGCTGTGCCGCAGCGATCGCGTCGCCAAATACAACCAGCTTCTGCGCATCGAAGAAGCGCTCGGCAGCGCCGCGACATACGCGGGCCGCGCGGCGTTCCCGAACGTGCCGGGACTGGTCGGCTGAGTCGATTCATCGGTGCTGCGGTATGTCGCATTAATCCTGCTGGCGCTGCTGATCGCTCTCGAAGTGAAGCTGTGGGCCGGCGAAGGCGGCATGCGCGAGGTGTGGCTGCTGCAGCATCGGCTCGAAGAGCAGAAAGCCGAGAACCAAAAGTTGAAGCAGCGCAACGAAGCGCTCTCCGCGGAAGTGCAGGATCTCAAAAGCGGCAAGAACGCGATCGAGGAACGCGCTCGCTCGGAGCAGGGTCTGATCAAGCCGGGCGAAGTGTTCTATCAGGTCGTCGAGCCGGGTCCGGGCGACAAGAAGGCCGACAATGGCAACAAATAGTTCCGCGTTATGGTGCGTGGTGCCGGCGGCAGGGCGCAGCACGCGCATGGGCGGCGAGATTCCGAAGCAGTATCTGCCGCTCGGCGGAAAACCGATGCTGATGCAGACGCTCACGCGCCTGGCCTCGCATCCGCGCATCGCCGGCGTGATGGTCGTGCTCGCGGCGGGTGACAAATACTGGGCGGGCATGCAGACGCTGCGCGGCAAACCGGTGCGCACGGCCGTCGGCGGCGAAGAGCGCGCCGATTCGGTCGCCGCCGGACTCGAAGCGCTCGGCGACAAAGTGGAAGATTCCCAATTTATACTCGTGCACGATGCGGCGCGGCCATGCGTGCGCGGCGCCGACATCGAACGATTGATCGAACTCGGCACCACGGCCGGCGGCGCGATATTGGCCGCGCCGCTGCGCGACACGCTCAAACGCGCGGGCAGCGACAGCCGCGTCGTCGTCACCGAACCTCGCGATTCGCGCTGGCGCGCGCTGACGCCGCAGCTGTTCCGTTTCGGCGAATTGAAGAAAGCGCTCGCGGCGGCGAAATCAGCCGGCATCGCCGCGACCGACGAGGCGATGGCGATGGAGCGCGCCGGTCATCGTCCGCTGCTCGTCGAGGGCAGCGACGACAACATCAAGGTGACGACCGCGCCGGATTTCGCGCTCGCCGAATTCCTGCTGAGCAAAACCCTGTGATGCGCATCGGACAAGGCTACGACGTACACGCGTTCGGCGACGGCGATCATCTCGTCATCGGCGGCGTGCGCGTCGAACATACGCGTGGCATCGTCGCGCATTCGGATGGCGACGTAGTCATCCACGCGCTGTGCGACGCGATTTTCGGCGCGCTCGCGCTCGGCGATATCGGTCAACATTTCCCGCCATCGAACGCGCGCTGGCGCAACGCCGACAGCCGCACGTTCCTGCGTCACGCTGCGGAGTTGATGAAGCAACACGGTTTCGCGATCGGCAACGCCGATGTGACGGTCGTCTGCGAGCGGCCGAAGATCGCGCCGCACGCCGCGGCGATGCGCGCGAATCTCGCTGCGGATCTGGGCTGTGGCGTCGAGCGCATCAGCGTCAAGGCGACCACGAGCGAAAAGCTCGGCTTCACCGGCCGCGAGGAAGGAATCGCCGCGCAAGCCGTCGTCTTGCTCAGTCCGATACGAGGCGAGATGACCGCGTTGCCGTATGCGCACGGCGGTCCGCCATTGCGCGGCACGCTGCGTGCCGCGCCGGAAGATTTCTTCGTCGACGAACGCCTTGGTTTCGAGCCGGATGGCGCAGGCGAACATGTTTTCGTCCACATCGAAAAGCGCGGCGCCAACACGGACTGGATTGCGCGCGAACTCGCCAAGTTCGCGGGCGTTGCGCCGATGAACGTGAGTTATTCCGGCATCAAGGATCGTCACGCCGTTACGCGGCAGACGTTTTCGGTCCACTTGCCCGGCAAGGCCGAACCGGATTGGCACGCGTTCGATGCGGACGATCGCCGCGTGATTTCGGCGCAGCGGCACAGCCGCAAGCTGAAACGCGGGACGCACAAAGCGAATGCGTTTCGCATCGTGTTGCGCAATGTCGCGGGCGATCGCGAACGCGTCGAATCGACGGTCCGCGACATCGCTACGCACGGCGTTCCGAATTATTTCGGCGAACAGCGTTTCGGACGTGACGCCGCGAACGTCGAACGCGCGATCGCGATGTTCGCGGGCAAACGCGTGCAGCGGCACGAACGGTCGATGTTGCTGTCGGCGGCGCGTTCGGAATTGTTCAACCGCGTGCTCGCCGAACGCGTGATGCGCGGAAACTGGAATGCGCCGCTCGATGGCGACGTCTGGATGTTGCGCGGCACGCACAGCATTTTCGGCCCCGAGCCGCTGACGCCTGAACTCGCGCGCCGTTGCGATGGGGCCGATATCCATCCGACCGGTCCGTTATGGGGCGAGGGCACCTTGCGAACGGCCGGCGACGCCGCATTTATCGAGCAGGCAGTCGGCGCAGCGGAGCCGGCGTTGACAGGCGGTCTGGAAACGGCAGGGTTGCGTCAGGAGCGTCGTTCGCTCGTGCTGATGCCGGAAGAACTTGCGACGGAATGGATCGCCGATGACGTCTTCGCCATCAGCTTCGTGCTGAATGCCGGCGCCTATGCGACGGTGGTTGTGCGGGAAATCTGCATCCACTGATGACGTGTGAGGAGAAACGATGAAACGAATGTTGATGTGTCTGACGCTGAGCGCAACGCTGTCCGCGTGTGCCGCTGCTCCGCAGAAACCGGTATCGGGCGTGACGACGGATGTGCAGAAAGTGGCATCGGTCAACACGTGGGCCGAGACGAAAGGTGCGCGCGTGCTGTGGGTGCATTACCCGACGCATGACGCGGCGCCGAAAGACGACTGATCCGATCAGCGCCTGATCTGATCAGCGATGCCTGAGCAGCACGAGGGTGGCTCCGGTGCCACCCTCGGCCGGTTTGGCTGAAGCGAACGCGATCACGTCGCCGCGTTTTCGCAGCGCACTATCGACCATGCGCTTGAGCACCGGACCGGCCTGACGCGAACGCAATCCTTTGCCGTGGATGATCTTGACGCATAGCCGGTCTGCGCGCCGATTCTCTTCCAGGAACTGCTTCATCGCGTCGCGCGCGACGGCGACCGTCATCTGATGCAGATCGATTTCGTCGCGGATGCTGTAGCGTCCGCGCTTGAGATCGCGCAGCACGCGCGGCGCGACGCCGTCTTTGAGATAGCTGATTTCTTCGCCGATCTCGATCGATGCGGGATCGATCAGGCTGCTCATCAATTCGCCGGGCACGCGCGCTTCGTCGAGTAGCGCCTGCGTCGGCTCCGGTGCGGGCCGTTCGCGGTAAAGTTCGGCGCGTTGCGTGCGCAGCGAGCGGATCGGACCGACCGCATCGGCGAAGAGCCGGCGATCGTCCTCGCTGATCTCGACGGGTTTCGGACTGCTTCGTTTCATTCCTTTGCGTCCATGCCATCCGAGCTTATCAGGTCGCCCGGGCGGAGAGCCCGCCGCGGCGGTTTGCTACAATCGCACGCTGTACCCGGGATTGCGGCGATCGCCGCCGATTCAACATGCGTGTTCTGGTCAGCAACGACGATGGCGTGGATGCGCCCGGCATTCTCATTCTGGCGCGGCGGCTTTCGGTCGTCGGCGAGGTGACCATCGTCGCGCCGGATCGCGATCGCTCCGGCGCCAGCAATTCGCTCACGCTCGATCAGCCGATCCGCGTCTCGCGTATGGACGACGGACGCTACCGCGTCATGGGCACGCCGACCGATTGCGTGCATCTCGCGCTCGCGGGGCTGCTCGACGAGGAACCCGACATCGTCGTTTCCGGCATCAACAATTCGGCCAATCTCGGCGACGACGTCATATATTCCGGCACGGTTTCCGCGGCGATGGAAGGACGATTTCTCGGCCTTCCGGCGATCGCGGTGTCGCTCGCTGCGCAGGATCACAACGGTCAGCACTACGACACCGCCGCGCAGGCTGCGTTGTCGATCATGCAGCGACTGCTCGTCGATCCGCTGCCGGCCGATACGATTCTCAACGTGAACGTGCCCGACCGGCCGTGGGCGGAAATCCGCGGTTTCGCGGTGACGCGTCTGGGCAAGCGCCATCGATCCGCGCCGTGCATTCCGCAGCGCGATCCGCGCGGACGTGCGATGTACTGGATCGGTCCGCCCGGCGCCGCCGAAGACGACGGACCGGGAACCGACTTCCACGCCGTGCGCGACGGTTATATCTCGATCACGCCGATCCACGTCGATCTGACGCGCTATCAGGCGCTGGAAAAAGTCAGCGGCTGGGTCACGTCGCTGACGCTCGAACTGGGCGACGCCGCATGAGTCCGCTCGCATGAGCCTGTTTTCGCGGCACATACCCGAAGCGCGCGGACAGGGCATGACATCGCAGCGCGCGCGCGATCGGCTGATCGAACGCTTGAAAGCCGAAGGCATCAAGGATCGCTGCGTTCTCGACGTGATGGGCCGCGTGCCGCGTCATCTGTTCGTCGAGGAAGCGTTGGCGTCGCGCGCTTATGAAGACACGGCATTGCCGATCGGGCTCGGTCAGACCATTTCGCAGCCGTGGGTCGTGGCGCGCATGACTGAAGCAGTCATCGAACACGCGCTGCCGGAAAAAGTGCTGGAGATCGGCACCGGCTCCGGCTATCAGGCCGCGGTGCTCGCGTCGCTGGTGAAATCGGTCTACACCGTCGAACGCATCGAAGAACTGTTGCGCAACGCGCGACGCCGTTTCCGCAAACTCGGTTTCGAAAACGTCCGCTCAAAACACGACGACGGCAAACTCGGCTGGCCCGAACATGCGCCGTTCGATGCGATCATGTTGACGGCGGCTGACGATCACGTCGCCGTCGCGCTGATGCAACAACTCGCGCCCAATGGCGTGCTGATCGCGCCCGTCGGACCGCCCGGTGCGCAAGACCTCAAACGTTTCCGCCGCAACGGGCAGGGCGATGTGATCCAGGAAAATCTCGGGGCCGTGAGTTTCGTGCCGCTGCTCGGCGGACTCGGCTGATGAAAATCTTCAAGCCGATGTACGAGTGGTCGATCAAATGGGCCGCCCATCCGAAGGCGGAGTGGTTCCTGTTTGGATTGAGCTTCATCGAAGCCTTCATTTTTCCGATCGCGCCCGAGATCATGCTGGCGCCGATGGCGCTGGCCAAACCGCAGAACTGGGCGCGCTACGCGACGATCAGTTTGTGCGGATCGATTCTCGGTGCGTTCGTCGGTTACGCGCTGGGACATTTCGCATTCCAGCTCGTGCAGCCGCTTCTGCTCGATCTGGGCTGGATGCCGAAATTCGACGCACTCGTCGCGCAACTGCACGCCGAAACGAACTGGAAGATTTTCTGGATGCTCGTGCTCGCCGGCTTCATGCCGATCCCGCTGAAAATCTTCACGTGGGCGGCGGGTTTCGTCGGCGTGCCGATTCCGGCGTTCGTGGCGGGCATGATCGTCGGACGCGGCAAGCGGGTTTACTTGCTGTGCGGCATCATCCGATTCTTCGGCAAGCGCGCCGAGCAGGCGGTGCACCGCTGGATCGAATGGATCGGCTGGGGTGTGATCGCACTGATCGTGCTGATCGTGGTCTACTTCAAATTCTTTCACTGACGGTGGTTATGCGCGTTTCGATCCGCTGGAGTTTGCTTGTCGTTTGCATCGGTCTGCTCGCGGCGTGCGCGTCGGACGAGCCGGCGCCGGTCGAGGATCGTTCCGTGCGGTCCGAATTCGCCACGAGCGAATCCGCACGGCCGCCGCCGGTCACTCGCGCCACCGCGACGGGCACGTATCGGGTACAGCCCGGCGATACGCTGTATGCGATCGCGTTCAATCATGGCGTCGACTATCGCGATCTCGCGCAATGGAACGGAATTGCGGCGCCGTATCGAATCTACGTCGGACAGCAATTGCGGTTCGACGCGCCATCGACCGTCGCAAGCGTGCAACCCGTGCAGGGTAAGCCGGTCGTCGAGCCGGTGCAGGATCGATCGGCAACCACAGTCGCGCCGCTGCCGCCGCCGCGGCCCGTAAATCCGCCGCCGCCGAGATCGCAGGCTTCGGGCTCGATGTTCGAAACTGTTCCGGCCGATCAAACGCCGACGCCGACTCCGGCGCCTCAACCGGTGGAACCGCCGCCGCCGCCGAAAGTCGCTGCGGCAAATCCACCACCGCCGCCAACCATTCCTCCGAAACCGGTTGTTGTTCCCGTCGAAGCACCCAGGCCGTTGGAACCTCCGCCGCAACTCAATGCGGGCGGCGTCAGCTGGCGCTGGCCGGCATCGGGAAGCGTCGTCGGCACCTTCGTCGGCGGCGATCAGACCAAGCAGGGCATCGACCTCGCCGGGAACGAAGGCGATCCGGTGCTGGCGACGGCCGATGGCGAAGTTGTCTACAGCGGCAATGGCCTCATCGGTTACGGCGAACTCATCATCATCAAGCACAACGCGAATTTCCTGTCGGCTTATGGACACAACCGCAAGCGTCTGGTGCAGGAAGGCGCGCGCGTGAAAGCCGGTCAGCAGATCGCGGAAATGGGTGCGACGTCCGCGGCGCGCAACGAGCTGCATTTCGAAATCCGCAAAAACGGCAAGCCGGTCAATCCGCTCGAATATCTGCCGGTTCGCTAGTTGACGTGACGGCGCGTTGCGCTGGTGAAATGGATTCACTACACTGAATGCCTAAATTGAAGCAGTTTGCTGACTGCAGGATCAGCATTTATCCACGCGATCATCATCCGCCGCACGTCCATGTCGAGTTTCGCGATGGCGATCGTTGTGTGGTCGAGATCGGTTCGTTGAACGTCATTGGTGCCGTGCGTCCGCTCGCCAAGCTGGCTCGGGCGCTCGAATGGATCGAAACGAATCGCGCAACCTTGTTGCACACGTGGAAGGACATCGTGCGATGAATAAACCGCCGCGTATTAAAAACCTTCGTGCGCTGCAGCCGTTTTCGCTGGAAATCGAATGGACGACAGGCGAGACGCTGCGCGTCGATGTCGAGCGCCTGTTAAAACGTTTCAAGCTCTACGAGCCGGTGCGAAATCCGCGTGTGTTTCGGCAGGCAGACGTCGATAGCTGGGGACATGCCGTTACATGGCCGGGCGATATCGACATGGGCGCCGACACCCTCTACGGACTATCGCGTGAACAGGCAGGCGAGTGGGGTCCGGAAAAATTCGATGCATGGATGCAGCGAAACGGATTGTCGCTGACCGCAGCGGCCGAGGCGCTGGATATGACTCGCCGCATGATCGCTCACTACCGCACCGGGAGCCGGCCGATTCCTCGTGTGGTTGCGTTGGCGTGCGAAGGTTGGGAAGCACGTCAACGCCACCGCCGCCGCGCCGCCTGATATGACGTCGGAAGCGCCAGACGACCTCGACGCCGAAGACCTGCTCGCCTTCGTCGACGCCGTCGAAACGCCCGACGACGAAGCACGCAGTTCCACCGGTCTGTATCTCAACGAAATCAGTCTGATTCCGCTGCTCGATGCGCAGCAGGAGTGGTCGCTCGCCGAACGCGTTCAGGCCGGCGATGCCGATGCGCGCAGCCAGATGATCGAGGCCAACCTGCGGCTGGTGGTTGCGGTCGCGCGTTCGTATGTCGGACGCGGCGTGCCGATGCTCGATCTGATCGCCGAAGGCAATCTCGGCTTGATTCGGGCAGTGGAGAAATTCGATCCGTCGCGACGTTTGCGATTCTCCACGTATGCCGTGTGGTGGATTCGCCAGTCCGTGCAGCAGGCGTTGATGCAACAGGGCCGCACCGTGCGCGTGCCGGTGAATGTGCTCCGCGAATTCGCGCAGCTTCTGCGCGCGCGGCGTCAGTTCATCGCACAGAACACGCGCGTGCCGACGATGGACGAACTGGCGCAGGCCGCCGGCAAATCGACGCAGGAAGTGAATGCGCTCTTTTCCGCCACCGAGCGCATCAGTTCGCTCGACGCGCCGATGTCGGAAAGCGACGACCGCGCGCTGATCGAGCAGTTGATCGTCGAAGGCGATGCATCGGCGAAGACCGACGACACATCGAGCTTCCGCATCGCGGCTCAGATCGCCAAATTGCCGGATCGGCAGCGATTCGTGCTCGAGCGTCGTTTCGGATTGAATGATCGTGCCGTGCAGACGCTCGCCGAAATCGCCGATGAACTCGGCGTCACGCGCGAGCGCGTGCGGCAAATCCAGACCGAAGCATTGAACCGCTTGCGCGGACTCGTCAGCGGCTAGCCGTTCAGCAGGAAAACGGCGACGGCCTTGCGGCCTTCTTCGACCAGCACGTTGAACGTCCGCGCCGCGGCTGCGCTGTCCATCGTTTCCAGACCGACGCCGCGTTTGAGAAACGCGGCGAGGATTTTCTGCGGAGGAAACACGATGCGCTCGCCGGTGCCGAGCAAAACGACTTCGGGCTTCAGCGAGAAAATGGTTTCGATCGCCGCGTCGTCGAGCTGATCGCTCTCGGTGTACGGAAAATCCTCGACGATCGCATCGGCGCTGACGGCAAAACTTTTCGTCACGGTTTTGTCGACCACGACGGCCGACACCGCGTCCGCCCGACGCAGGAAAAACTGACGCTCGTTGCGGTGCTCGGTCAGTTGCACGGTCTTACTTTGGCAGCGCGAGCTTCGGCTGTTCGGCGTTGCGACGATAAAAACAGGCGACTTTGCCGATGCTCTGCACCAGCTCGGCGCCGACCGCTTTGGCAAGCGTATCGATCTGCTCGGCGCGCTGGTCGCGATCGTCGCTGCCGAGTTTCACCTTCACCAGTTCATGGTGATCGAGCGCGCCGGAGAATTCCTGAACCAACGTGGGCGTCAGGCCCTTGTTGCCGGTCAGGATCACGGGTTTGAGCTGATGCGCGAGGCCGCGCAGATATCGTTTCTGGCTGTTGCTGAGCATATCGGGAAGCGCCGTAGGACCTGAAAGGTTATCATGCCGCTCCGGTCTCGTTTCAACCTGCCGCTTCAATTTGCCGCTTCAGTCCGCCGCTTCAGTTCGAGTCTATGGCCACCCGCAGCAAATCCAGCGCGCGCTGGCTCAAGGAACATTTCTCCGATCCGTTCGTCAAGCGAGCGCAAAGCGAAGGCTGGCGTTCGCGCGCGGTGTTCAAGCTCGAGGAGCTGATCGAGAAAGATCGCCTGCTGAAGCCCGGCATGATCGTGGTCGATCTCGGCGCCGCGCCCGGCGGATGGTCGCAGATGGTGCGCGAGCGTCTGGGCGACGCCGGACGCATCGTCGCGCTGGATATTTTGCCGATGCAGGGCATTTCCGGCGTCGAATTCATCGAAGGCGATTTCCGCGAGGAATCCGTTCTTCACGCACTCGAGACGTTGTTGAATGGCGCCAAACCCGATCTTGTGCTGTCGGACATGGCCCCCAATATGAGTGGAGTAGGTGAAGTCGATCAGGCCAGGGTTATGCATCTGGCTGAATTGGCGAAGGAATTCGCCGATAATCACTTGAAGCCGGGCGGCGCGTTCCTCATCAAGTTGTTTCAGGGACGCGGCTTCGACGAATACGTAAAAAGCTTGCGCGCCGGCTACGAGCGCGTCAGCATGAGAAAACCGAAGGCTTCGCGCGCGAGAAGCGCCGAAACCTATGCGCTGGCCACCGGAAAAAAACCGTAGGCCGGCTGTGATTCAAGAGAGTTGGTAATGAACGATATGGCCAAGAATCTTCTGCTCTGGGTAGTCATCGCGATCGTGCTGATCGTCGTTTTTCAGACCTTCAATCCGCGCACCGACAGCCAGCCGATTTCCTATTCGGACTTCATGCAGCAGGTCGAAAACAACACAGTCGCCCAAGTGACGATAGGCGCGGGTTCTCCGCCGACGGTGGAGGGCAAACGCAAGGACGGTGCTGGGCTGAAAACCATTGCGCCGCAACTCGATCTTAATTTGGTCAGCAACCTGCGTTCGCATGGCGTGGACGTTCGTCAAGAACCGGCCGACAACACCGAACACGCTGTTGCGCATGCTGATCGACTGGATTCCGTTCCTGATCTTCATCGGCCTGCTCGTGTATTTCATGCGCCAGATGCAGGCCGGCGCCGGCGGACGCGGCGCGATGAGCTTCGGCCGTTCGCGTGCGCGTCTGCAAGGCGAAGATCAGGTCAAGATCACGTTCGCCGATGTGGCGGGCGTCGATGAAGCCAAGGACGAAGTGCAGGAGCTGGTCGAATTCCTGCGCGATCCGTCGAAATTCCAGAAACTCGGCGGCCGCATTCCGCGCGGCGTGCTGATGGTCGGCTCGCCCGGTACCGGCAAGACGCTGCTCGCGAAAGCGATCGCCGGCGAAGCGAAGGTGCCGTTCTTCACGATCTCGGGTTCGGACTTCGTCGAAATGTTCGTCGGCGTCGGCGCGAGCCGCGTGCGCGACATGTTCGAGCAGGCCAAGAAACACGCGCCGTGCATCATCTTCATCGACGAAATCGACGCGGTCGGCCGTCATCGCGGCGCGGGCCTCGGCGGCGGTCACGACGAGCGCGAGCAGACGCTGAATCAGCTCCTCGTCGAGATGGACGGCTTCGAAGGCAATGAAGGCATCATCGTCATCGCCGCGACCAACCGTCCGGACGTGCTCGATCCTGCTTTGTTGCGCCCGGGACGTTTCGATCGCCAGGTCGTCGTGCCGCTGCCGGATCTGCGCGGCCGCGAACAGATCCTGAAAGTCCACATGCGCAAGGTGCCGGTGTCGACCGACGTCAACCCGACCATCATCGCGCGCGGCACGCCGGGATTTTCCGGCGCGGACCTCGCCAACCTCGTCAACGAAGCGGCGCTGTTCGCCGCGCGCGGCAACTCGCGCGACGTGACGATGGATCATTTCGAACGCGCCAAAGACAAGATCATGATGGGCAGCGAGCGCCGCTCGATGCTCATGAGCGAAGACGAGAAGAAGCTCACCGCGTATCACGAAGCCGGCCACGCCATCGTCGGCCGTCTCGTGCCGGATCACGATCCGGTGCACAAGGTGACGATCATCCCGCGCGGCCGCGCGCTCGGCGTGACGTTGTTCCTGCCGGAAGCGGACGCTACAGCCACAGCAAGACGTTCCTCGAAAGCCGTCTGGCCAGCCTGTACGGCGGCCGCGTCGCCGAAGAACTGATCTTCGGCGACGACAAGGTCACCACCGGCGCATCGAACGACATCCAGCGCGCGACCAGCTCGCGCGCGACATGGCGACCAAGTACGGCCTGTCGCCGGAACTCGGGCCGATGACATACAGCGACGAGGAAGACGAAGTGTTCCTCGGCCGCTCGGTCACGCAGCACAAGCATGTCTCGGAAGACACCGCGCGAAAGATCGACGAAGTCGTTCGCGGCGTGATCGACACCGCCTACAACCGCGCACGCGATCTGCTCACGACGAACATCGAAAAGCTGCACACGATGGCCGAAGGCGTTGCTGCAATACGAAACCATCGACGGCGAACAGATCACCGCGATCATGGAAGGCCGCGAGCCCGGTCCGCCGAAGGACTGGACGAAGCCGCAAGCGACAAAGGCCCGAGCGGCAACGCGCCCGTCGGCAAACGCGAATCGCCCGATCGGCGGACCGCTACGCAACACTGAACGGAAACGCATTCATCCCCGCTCACGGCGGGGATGATCTTTTTGTGCGGTCGGTTAAACTGATCGCATGTTCGATCTCACCCGAATCATCGATTGCGCCGGGCGGCCACTCGTGCTCGATCGCCCGCGCATCGCCGGCATCATCAACGTCACGCCCGATTCGTTTTCCGATGGCGGCAAACAGCTCGATGCCAACGCCGCCATCGCACACGGTTTGAAGCTGGTCGGAAGAGGGCGCCGATCTGCTCGATATCGGCGGCGAATCCACGCGGCCTGGCGCGGAGCCAGTGTCGACCGAAGACGAAATCGCGCGCATCGTTCCGGTGATCGAAGCGCTAGCGAAACAGAGTCGAAGTTCCGATCTCCGTCGATACATCCAAACCCGAAGTCATGCGCGCCGCCGTCGCAGCCGGCGCGGGAATGATCAACGACGTCTATGCGCTTCGTCAGGAAGGTGCGCTCGACGCCGCCGCCGAATTGAAAGTGCCGGTGTGCCTCATGCACATGCTCGGCGAGCCGCGCACGATGCAGGACGATCCGCATTACGACGATGTCGTCTCCGATGTGCGCCGTTTCCTCGCCGAACGCATTTTCGCGTGCGAGATGTCCGGCATCGACAAGAAAAACATCATCGTCGATCCCGGGTTTCGGATTCGGCAAGAATCTCGAACATAACCTCACGTTGTTGCGTGGGCTCGATCAGTTCGCAGCGCTCGGCGTACCGCTGATGGCGGGGCTTTCGCGCAAATCGATGATCGGCACGCTCACCGGACGCGGCATCGATCATCGCGCTGCGGGCTCGGCAGCGGCGTCGCTGATCGCCGTGCAGAAGGGCGCGATGATCGTGCGCGTGCACGATGTTGCCGAAACGCGCGATGCGCTGGCGGTTTGGCAGGGCGTCGCATCTGGCGCGCCGGCGCTGAAAAAAGCGCAGAAAGCGTTCGGCTCACAACGATTCGAAGACGACTAGAACTTCCCACACATTTCGCTCACGCCAAAGCGTTGATCGGCGCACCATTGCCGTAGGGGCGCGATTCATCGCGCCCGTTTTCCGTGCATCGCGGGCGCGATGAATCGCGCCCCTACAAAAATTCAAACTCGGACCGGATGGCGCTCTTTCCAGTAGCTCTGGAAATGCAGGCATGCAAAACCGCCTTCGCGAGAACTTTCAGGCAACCCCGCGGCCGTCATCCCAAAGTATACTTCTGTCGACTTTGCGCACGTCGGTCTGCCCGGTCAACGCGAGGCTGACATCGAGTTCCTTACGGATGAACTCGATCGCCATCGTCACGCCTTCGCCGCCCAGCGCGCCGAGTCCATAAAGAAATGCCTTGCCGATGAGTCCGGCGCGCGCGCCGAGCGCGATCGCTTTGAGCAGACTCTGCCCGCTCAATATCCCGCTGTCGAACAACACTTCGGTTCTGTCCGGCGACGGCTTCCACGACGCGCGGCAATGCATGAATCGCCGCCGGCGCGCCATCGAGCTGCCGCCCGCCGTGATTGGAAACGATCAGCGCATCGACACCCGTCTTCACGGCAATGGCGGCATCTTCCGGATCGAGAATGCCTTTGACGATCAGCTTGCCCGGCCACAGCGAGCGAATCCACGCAACGTCTTTCCAGCTCAGCGTCGGATCGAATTGCTTGCCGATCCATTGCGCGAGCGTGGTCAGATTGTCGGCCCCGCCAATGCGGCCTTCGAGATTGCCGAACGAACGGCTCGGTGCACGCACCACGCGCCAGATCCACGCCGGTTTGCTCAGGATGTCGACCATGTTCGACAGCTTCAGTTTCGGCGGCACGATCATGCCGTTCTTGTGCTCGCGATGGCGCTGTCCCTGGATTTGCAGGTCGAGCGTCAGCATGAGCGCGCTGCAGTTCGCGGCGATCGCGCGATCGATCAGCGATTTCGTGAACTCGCGGTCGCGCATGACGTAAAGCTGAAACCAGAACGGCTTCGTCGTTTCGGCTTTGACCTGTTCGATCGAGCAGATCGACATCGTGCTCAGGCAAAACGGAATCGACGCTTTTTCCGCCGCCTGCGCTGCTAAAATCTCGCCGCGGCCCCATTGCAGTCCGGTCAATCCCGTCGGCGCGAGCGCGAGCGGCATCGACACCGGTTCTCCCATGATCGTGGTGGCGAGGTTGCGGTTGTCGACGTCGATCATCACGCGCTGGCGGAAGCGGATTTTCTCCAGCGCCTCGCGGTTTTGCTTGAGCGTGAATTCGTCGTAGCTGCCGCGGTCGGCATATTCGAAGAACATGCGCGGCACCTTGCGGCGCGCGATCTCGCGCAGGTCGAGGACGTTGGTTATGACTTTTGCCATGATGCGTGCCAAGAATATTTTTTCGTGAACAAGTTATCCACTGGCTAACCCACAACCGCGTCTGCCACGATTCGGGCAAGGGAGATTGTCACCCGTTTCTCATCGCGCGTGTCGCAGCATCTCGACGAAAGTCGCAGGCGCTGAGACGCTGCCGGCGTGAAATTTCGGTGTGAATTCGCTGCACACAATAACGAGAAAGACGTACAAACCCATGGCCGCACCCGCCGAACGATTTTTCGCGCCGCGCATCGACACCCTGCGCGTGCCGCCGCATTCCATCGATGCCGAACAGGCCGTCCTCGGCGGGCTGATGCTCGACGAACGCGCGTGGGAGCGCATCGCCGACAAGCTCAACGAAGAGGATTTCTACCGCAAGGATCACCGGCTGATTTATCGCGCGCTGACGGAATTGTCGGAAAAGAACATGCCGTGCGATGCGGTCACGCTCGGCGAATGGTTCGAATCGAACGGCTTGGCCGAAATGGTCGGCGGTTCGTCGTACATCCTGCAGCTCGCGAATTCGACGCCGAGCGCGGCGAACATCGTCGCGTACGCCGACATCGTGCGCGAGAAATCGATCCTGCGCCAGCTCATCGACGCCGGCACCGAGATCACCGGCGACGGCTTCCAGCCGGAAGGCCGCAGCACGCAGGAAATCCTCGAAGGCGCCGAGCAGAAAGTGTTCCGCATCGCCGAGTCCGGCGCGCGCGGCCGCAAGAATTTCGTGCCGATGCGCGCGGCGGTGAAGGAAGCGTTCCAGATCCTGCATCAGCGCTACGAAAGCAAGGGTTCCGTCACCGGACTTGCGACGGGCTTCGCCGATCTCGACGAACTGACGGCCGGCCTGCAGCCGTCGGACCTGATCATCGTCGCGGCGCGTCCGTCGATGGGCAAGACCGCGCTCGCCGTCAATTTCGCCGAGCACGCGGCGATGCGCTCGAAGAAAGCGGTCGCGATTTTCTCGATGGAAATGTCGGCATCGCAGCTCGCGTTTCGTCTGATTTCGTCGCTCGGCCGCATCAACCAGCAGCATCTGCGCACCGGCGACATCCAGGAAGAAGAATGGCCGCGCGTGACCAGCGCGATCACGATGTTGTCCGACGCGAAAATCTTCATCGACGATACGCCGGCGTTGTCGCCCGGCGAACTTCGCGCGCGCGCGCGACGGCTGAAACGCGAGCACGATCTCGGCCTCATCGTCATCGACTACCTGCAGCTCATGGCGGTGCCCGGGAACAAGGAGAATCGCGCCACCGAAATTTCAGAAATCTCGCGTGGACTAAAGGCGCTGGCCAAGGAACTGAATATCCCCGTGATCGCGCTGTCGCAGCTCAACCGCTCGCTCGAACAACGCACCGACAAACGTCCGGTGATGGCCGACCTGCGCGAATCCGGCGCTATCGAGCAGGATGCCGACGTCATCCTCTTCATCTATCGCGACGAGTATTACAACCCGGAATCGAGCGACAAAGGTCTCGCCGAAATCATCATCGGCAAACAGCGTAACGGCCCGACCGGCACCGTGAAACTCACGTTCCTCGGCCAGTACACGAAGTTCGAGAATTTCGCGTCCGAAGCGTATGCGGTCTGACGGAAGCGACACCGTCGACCGTCGACAGTAACGTAGACAACCCGCCGCTGTGGATTTACGCGGCGCTCATCGCCGTGGCCGTGGTGATCGTTTCGTATCCCAATCTGCGCGGATTTTGGGGGCGCGACGATTTCGCGCAGCTGGCGCTGGCGCGGATGATCGGCGCGCCGTGGCAGCTGTTCATTACCGATCATTATTTCGTCGCAGGCTCAGTGTTTCGTCCGCTCGGATTTTTTTCGCAATGGTTGTGCGTGAAACTGTTCGGGACGGACTATGCGCCGAACGCCGCGTTCGATATCGCGCTGCACGCCGCGGTCGCGCTTGTGCGTTTTCCGTGTGCTTTTACGACCGTCGATTCCGCCTGTTGTTGCGGCGTTATGCGCGTTGCTGTTCGCGCTGCATCCAGTGACGATCGGACCTTCGTTGTGGTGGTCGGCTCGATTCGATCTGCTATCGACTCTGTTCGTGCTGATGGCGATCAACGCCGGAATTCGATATCGCGAGCGTGTCACGTCGGTACCGCTGATGTGCGCGCTCCTTGCAGCGTTCGCAGCGATGCTATCGAAGGAAAACGGCCTCGCCGTTGTCGTCGCGCTCACGTTGATCTGGGGCCGCTGGATTTTCAGCGAGCCTGCGCAGCGAAAAAAAGCAGCGATGGCTATCGCATCGGCGTGGATGCTCGCCGCGCTGTTCCTGTTTTGGCGGCGCTGGGTTCTGGGCACTTTTTCAAGCGATGTCACGGGTCCGGTTCCGATGGCCGAAGCGACTCAGCACGGACTGCTCGTCTGGGCCCGTGATGCAGCCGGCTATCTTTCATTCTTTCCACACATGACGACGGCGTCAATCGGTCTTGTCGCTCGTAGGTTTGGTCATCGCGTTGGTTGCGCTGATTGCGTCGCGGTGGAGCCGCGTTGAGCGAGGCTATTTTGTCGACATCGATGTGCTTCTCGCAGGTCTGACCCTGTTCGTTACGCCGATCGTCACGCAAGCGCCCATCGCAGCCTTCGCATCGTCCTTGACCGCCGATATGTCGGCGATCGAAGCGGGCATGCAGTCGCGCCTTTACTATCTGCAATTCGCGGGTTTGATGCTGATGCTCGGTGCGGCGATCGCTGCGCTTTATCGCGTCGCGAGCCGATGGACGCGGATTGCCGTTGCATGTTCGATGAGTCTGATCACGGCGACGTTTGCGTGGGCGTCGCACGACAATGCGCGGGAATTCGGCGAGCGTTCGTTCGCGATCGCGGCGCCCGCGCGGGCGGCGATTGTCGCTGTCGAGTCGCTGGTCATTCCGGAAAATCATTGTCACATAGCGTTCTTGGGTTACATGCCACCGCCGGAATGGAGCAACTACGTATCGATGGATTCGATCGTGAAGGGGTTGAGTCCGAGGAAATCGATTCGCAATTGCTGGATTCACGCCGACACGCAGACCTATTTTCATATGCAATCCACCTCCGCATCGGTGGCCGACGCGCTGCCGTTTCGACCCTTACGCAAGGATGGCCTGGAAGTGCCGTGGCGCCGCGTCGGAAAATTCGTATACGCCTATCTGGACGTGCCGGACGAAAAAGCTGTCGTGGATTCCGGAATGCCGATATTCACTATGAAGGACGGTCGATTTGTCGATGCGTCCGCTGACGTTCGCGCCGGCGCAATCCCGGTTCGATTGAAATAGACACATGAGCCGAGCCGCACAAGCTTGCATCCATCTGGGGGCATTGCGCCGCAACCTCGCGCGCGTTCGCGAGCGCGCAGGAACGGCGAAGGTGATGGCCGTCGTCAAGGCGGACGGATACGGGCACGGACTGGAACGTGTCGCGCGCGCATTGCATGGCGCGGATGCATTCGGCGTCGCGGCGATCGGCGACGGGTTGCGCCTGCGCGCGGCGGGCATCGATGCTCGCATCGTCGTGTTGTCAGGACCCGATGATGCCGCCGATCTCGCCGAGTTCCGGCGATTGCGGCTCGATGCCGTCATCCACCACAAATCGCAGATCGCCTGGCTCGAAGCCGACGGCGACGCGCGGCCGATCCGCGTCTGGCTGAAATTCGAAACGGGAATGCATCGGTTGGGTTTCGCGGCCGAACGCGCGCAGGAAATGCACGGACGATTGCGCGCGTTGCGCAACGTCGATCGCGACATCACGCTCATGACGCACTTCGCGGCATCGGATGAATTCGAGAATTCGCTGAGCGCCGAACAGATTGCGCACTTCGATGCGGCTACGGCGAATCTCGATGGTCAGCGATCGTTGTCCAATTCGGCGGCACTGCTCGGCTGGTCGACGTCGCGCAGCGATTGGGTCCGCGTCGGCGGATTGTTATATGGATTGTCGGTCGTCGAAGGTAAATCGGGTGCTGATCTTGGCTTCGAGCCGGCGATGACGCTGAGCACCAAACTCATGGCGGTCAATCGTGTGCGCAAAGGCGAACGTGTCGGCTACGCGGCGACGTACGAATGTCCCGAGGACATGCAGATCGGCGTGGCGGCCATTGGTTATGGCGACGGATATCCACGCAGCGCGCAGACGGGTACGCCGGTATTGGTCAATGGACGTCGCGCGCCGATCGTCGGCCGCGTGTCGATGGATCTGATCACGATCGATCTGCGCGGCATCGAAGCCGAGGTTGGCGATCGCGTCACGCTGTGGGGCGGCGCTTTGCCGGTGGAAGAAGTCGCGCGCCATGCCGGCACGATTTCCTACGATCTGACTTGCGGCATGACCAAACGTGTGATGTTCGTCGAGGATGACAGCTGATGGCCAAGGCAAGGACCGCATACGTCTGCAATCAATGCGGCGCGGAGTATACAAAGTGGCAGGGCCAGTGCGAGGCCTGCGGCGCATGGAACACGTTGAGCGAGATCGTCGTCGAATCGGCGAAGTCACCGGCGCAGAAGCGCGCGGGTTATGCGGGCGAATCGACGGCGAAAATCGTCGCACTGACCGATGTGGCGACGGAGTCGGAATCGCGTACGCCGATCGGCATCGGCGAACTCGATCGCGTGCTCGGCGGCGGTCTGGTCGATGGATCGGTCGTGCTGATCGGCGGCGATCCGGGCATCGGCAAGTCGACGTTGCTGCTGCAAACGCTCGGTGCGTTCGGCGCGCGATTGAAGGCGCTTTACGTCACGGGCGAGGAATCGCTGGCGCAGATCGCGGCGCGTTCGAGCCGGCTTGGGGTTGCCGCTGGAGCATCTTCGCTGTCTCGCCGAAACGTGCGTCGAACGCATTGTGGAACATGCGAAAAAAGATAAGCCGCGCGTGCTCGTCATCGATTCGATCCAGACCATCTGGAGCGAACTGCTGACCGCTGCGCCGGGATCGGTGAGTCAGGTGCGCGAATCGGCGGCGCGTCTGGTGCGCTTCGCGAAGGAAACGGGTACGAGTATTTTTCTCGTCGGTCATGTCACGAAGGAAGGCGGCATCGCCGGCCCGCGCGTGCTCGAGCACATGGTCGATGCGGTGCTGTATTTCGAAGGCGAAACCGGATCGCGTTTCCGCATCCTGCGCGCGTTCAAAAACCGCTTCGGCGCGGTCAATGAACTCGGCGTGTTCGCGATGGGCGACAAAGGTTTGCGCGAGGTGCCGAATCCGTCGGCGATATTTCTATCGCAGCACAGTTCGCCGACGCCGGGCAGCGCGGTGATGGTTACGCGCGAAGGCACGCGGCCGTTGCTGGTCGAGGTGCAGGCGCTGGTCGATCAGTCGCCGTTGAGCAATCCGCGTCGGGTGACGCTCGGTCTCGAACAGAATCGTCTCGCGATGTTGCTCGCGGTGCTGCACCGTCATGGCGGAGTGGCGGTTTACGATCAGGACGTGTTCGTCAATATCGTCGGCGGCATTCGCGTGCAGGAAACCGCGGCGGATTTGCCGGTGCTGCTCGCGGTGCTGTCGAGCTTTCGCGACAAGCCATTGCCGGACAAGCTCGTCGCGTTCGGCGAAGTCGGATTGTCCGGCGAGATCCGTCCGGTGCCGAATGGCGAAGAGCGCCTGAAGGAAGCGGCGACGCACGGATTCCTGAAAGCGATCGTGCCGAAGGCGAATGCGCCGAAATCACTGCAGAATCGGCGATATGCAGATCATTCCGGTGCAGCGGCTCAACGACGCGGTCGACGCCGTCGAGTGATCAGGGACGCGTTCGGATCTTCGCTGCGTTCGACTTTCGGAACGCAGCCCGGCACGACCGCGTCGGATTTGAACATCCACCAGTCGCGGTGGTTGGAGCGTCCGACGCGCGTCGCCTTGAACTGCTCGACGCACGTGCCCATCGCGTCGCCGAGGATGAAGATCCAGCGCTTGGCCGGCGCTTCGGCCTGCCATTTCACCGCTTCGAGATATTGCTGATCCCAGGGCCACTCGAAACCGAAATCGCGTTTGGGTCCATCGAGCATCAGCAGATTCTGTTCTTTCCACGCGACGAGTCCGATCTCGCCGTCGCGTCCGGCGACTTCACGCGCGTGACGCATCACGCCGGCCGCCGAGTTCGCGTCGTTGAGCATCGGACACACCCAGATGCTCCAGATCAGCCACATGCCGGCGAGCGCGCCGAGTAGCGCACTCACGCCGCGACGTGGACGGAACACGAGCGCGCTGATGAGCATCGAGCAGCCGGTCGCGATGAGCATGAGCCAGGCGATCCAGTCCAGATCGCGCAGTTCGTGCTGTTGCGACGAATTTTTCCGCGGCGGGGAAGTGCGTGAGCAGCGACCACGCGCCGAGACCGATCAGCACGCATGCGCCGAGCAGCGCGACGAAGAACGCGGTCAGGCGAATCCACTTTCGCGCGACGATCTCCGGCAGGTACGGACCGATCGCGAGCGCGAGCATGGGCAGCGCGGGCAGGAGATAGACGTCGCGTTTGCCGGTCGGAAACGAGAAGAACACGATGAACATCACGACGAACGCGAGCGGGAACATCATGCGCGCTTCGCCGTCGCGGACGTCGCGCCACCACGCGGGAATGGCCGGAATGTAGGCGAACGATAACGGCAGCCAGCTCGCGGTGATGACGACGAGATAAAACCAGAAGGGATTCGCGTGATCCCACGAATGAAGGTAGCGGCCGGCGGTCTGGTGGAAGAACAGATCGTCGACATAGGCGGCGTAATCGGGTGTGCTGTGCGATTTTGCGGCGATCATGACGGTGATCGCATAGATCGGCGACCGGCAACACGAACGCCGCCGCGCCGATCAGCCATTTCGCGAGCGCATTTTCGGTGACCGTCACGCCCGGCCATTGCTTCCATCGCGCGAACAGATAAGGCGCGAGCATGAAGAACGCGAGCACGCCGACACCTTTGGTGATCACGCCGAGCCCGGCGGCGAAACAGCCGAACCAGAACGCGCGCCAGTTCGGCCCGCGCAGGAAATGCAGAAGCATTCCCCAGTTCGCCGCGGTGATGAACAGGGTGACGAGCGGATCGATCTGCGCGCGTTTGGCCTGGAAGGTGAACTGGAAAACGAACAGCAGCGCAGTCGCCGTGTACAGGCCGACGCGGCGATTCCACAATTTGCGTCCGAGGTCGTAGATGAAGCCGAGCGTGAGCAGACTCGCCAGCAGCGACGGCAGCAGGAATGCCGCTCGCCAGCTTCCGGTAAGTTTGTACGACAGACCTTGCAGCCAGAACAGCATCGGCGGCTTGTCGGCGTACAACTCACGACCGCGATGCGGAAACAGCCAGTCGTGCGATTCGACCATCTGCTTCGCCGCCAGCGCGAAACGCGGTTCGTCGGACGGCCACGGATCGCGCAGTCCGATGCCTGCGGCGAGCACGATGAAAGCCATCACCATGAACAGGATGAAAAGTCCGCGACGCGAATCCGGCGTGGGCGTGTCGACGGTGTCGGGCATCGGCGTCTCGATCGGCGTGTGGATTTTTATACTTTTAGCCTAATGCCGACAGTTCGCGATTGAGGATCGCCGGATCGCCGAGGTTGAGTTCGACGAGGCGTTTGAGTTCCGCGAAACTGTCCAGATCGATCTTCTGCCATTCGAAGCCGATGCGGTGCGGCATGATGTGCGCCGCGTTCACGCCCATGCTGATGATGACGGTCTGGTTGATGCGCAAATCCATGCGAAAGCGCGAACCGACTTTGCCGCTCCATTCCACCGGCCGTTCGATGAGCACGCCTTTGAGCGAAACGTCGACGAGTTTCGATTCCCACATCGCCTTGTCGGAATACAGTTTCACCGTGCCCTCGAAATGGAACCGCTGGAATCGGCGGCGGTTGGGGGCATCGGCGGTCTTGGTCGGCATGGCGCGATTCTGCACAGCGCGCCGCGCGCGATCAAGGGACGCGCTTGAGGATGACTTCCAGCACGAAGCGGCTGCCGAGGTAAGCGAGGATCAGCAACACCATGCCGGATAACGTCAGGCGCACCGCGCGGCGTCCGCGCCAGCCATATCTCCAGCGGCCGAAAAGAAGGACGCCGAACACCAGCCAGGCAGCGATCGAGAGCACGGTTTTGTGGATGAGGTGCTGTGCAAACAGGTTCTGCACGAACAGGATGCCGCTGAGCAGGGTCAGCGTCAGCAGCACGAATCCCGCGCCGATGAGCTGGAACATCAGCGCTTCGGTGAGCGTCAGCGGCGGCAGGGCGGCGGCGAATCCGCCGATCTGGCGCGCGCGCAATGCGTGTTCCTGGATCGCGAGCAGGATCGCCAGCAACGCGGCCACGCTCAAAACGCTGTAGCCGAGCAGGGCGAAGACGACATGCAGTTTGATCTGCCATTCGATCGGCAGCGGTGCGGTCGGCGGCGCGAACACGTCGATCAGCAGGAATATGGCTGCGATCGGAAAGACGAGAATGCCGAGCGTGGCGATCGGCCGCGCGAAATTGACGAGCAGGCACATCGCCGCCATGCACGCGCCGACCAGCGACAGCGCGGCGAAAAAGTGCAGGTCGATGCCGCCGCGATGGATGCTGATCAGGATCGCGAAATGCACGATCACCGCGATGCTGGCGATCCACAATCCCGGCTTTCGCATGCGCGGTGCCGCGCAACAGCGGCCACGCCAACACGATGGCGGCGGCGATGTAGAGCGCCGCGGCGAGCAGCGAGGGCAGGGTCACGGACATGCCCGCAGTTTGGCACAGCGCGTCGGCGCGGAGAACTGCGCTGCTATACTTTGCGGCCCGAAATCGTTGTGTGACGCCATGTTCGAGTCTTTGAGTTCACGCCTTTCCACCACCATCGATCGCCTGCGCGGCCGCGCGCGGCTGACCGAAGCGAACATCCGCGAATCGTTGCGCGAAGTGCGCATCGCATTGCTCGAGGCCGACGTCGCGCTGCCCGTCGTGCAGGCGCTGATCCAGCGCATCCAGGTGCGCGCGGTCGGTCAGGAAGTGATGAAAAGCCTGACGCCGGGACAGTCGCTCGTCAAAGTGGTGCGCGATGAACTCACTGCCGTGATGGGTACGGCGAATACCGATCTGAATTTGAACGCGGCGCCGCCGGCGATCGTGCTGATGGCGGGCTCTGCAGGGTGCGGGTAAAACGACCACGGTCGCGAAGCTCGGCAAGTTCCTCAAGGATCGCAAGAAGAAAAAGGTGATGGTGGTCAGCGCCGACGTTTATCGTCCGGCGGCGATCGAGCAGTTGCGCGTGCTCGCCGAGCAGGTCGACGTTCTGTTCCATCCGAGCAGCGGCGATCAGGATCCCGTCGCGATCGCGAAGTCCGCACTGGATGCCGCGAAGAAGAATTTCGCCGACGTGCTGATCGTCGATACAGCCGGCCGACTCGCCATCGACGCGGAGATGATGGCCGAGATCAAGAAACTGCAGGCCGCGCTCAATCCGATCGAAACGTTGTTCGTCGTCGATGCGATGACCGGTCAGGATGCCGCGACGACCGCGAAGGCATTCTCCGAAGCGTTGCCGCTGACGGGCGTCATTCTCACCAAGACCGATGGCGACGCACGCGGCGGCGCGGCGTTGTCGGTGCGCTACATCACCGGGACGTCCGATCAAGTTCATCGGCGTCAGCGAAAAACCCGATGGTCTCGACGCGTTCTATCCGGACCGCATCGCGCAGCGCATCCTCGGCATGGGCGACGTGCTCTCGCTGGTCGAGCAGGTCGAGCAGAATGTCGACAAGGAAAAGGCGCAGAAGCTCGCCGAGAAAGTCATCAAGGGCAAGCGCTTCGACATGAACGACATGCGCGACCAGATGCAGCAGATCATCAGCATGGGCGGTGCGGCGTCGATGATGGAAAAGCTGCCGGGCATGGGCGACATCAACGCCAATTTGAAAGCGCAGGTCGGCGACAAGCAGGTCGGCCGCATGATCGCCATCATCAACTCGATGACCAAGAAAGAACGCCGCCATCCGGACCTTCTCAACGGCTCGCGCAAGGCGCGCATCGCGCGCGGATCGGGCACGCAGCCGGCCGACGTGAACCGTCTGCTGAAGCAGTACATGACGATGGAAAAGATGATGTCGAAACTCTCCTCGGGCGGGCTGAAGGGCCTGATGCGCCAGATGGGCGCGGCCATGAAGGGGATGGGCGGCGGCGGACTGCCGCCGGGCGGTATGCCGGGTCGTTGAATCGGCGGTATTGGCCGTTGCACCCTAGATCGGCGTTGCATAGTTCGCCTGCGCGACAACGTTTTTTAGACATTTCGCAACAGCGCGATGTAAATACAATCCGGGCACGTTGCGATTTTCGGACGTCTGTCACGGCATGGACGCCTGGATGGCTATATAGTTGTTCGTGTCGCGTGGGAGCGCGGCTCGCCAATAGCTTCGGGGGTTCCTGTGATGAAAGTTTCTACCCGCCTCGCGGCCGTCGTGCTGGCTGCGGCTTCGCCGCTCGCCGCCGCATCGGTGCACGATCACATCTTCGGCAACAAATTCGACACGATCACCGATTTGCCGGCGAACGCGAACGAAGCTGCGCGCTTTCTGACGCAGGCGACGTTCGGGCCGACCAGCGCCGACATCGACAAGGTGATGCACCTCGGTTACAGCGAGTGGATCGACGAGCAACTCGGGTTGCCGGCGACGCTCGGCGAGCCGACTGTCGAATCGATAGTCAACAAGCGCACCGCAGCCGCGCAGAAGAGCGGTCAGACGCAGCGCTTGAACCGATGGTGGTGGCAGGCGACGTACGCGCCAGATCAACTCCGTCAGCGCATGGCGTTCGCGCTCGGTCAGATTTTCGTGGTGTCCGATCAGAACAGCGCGGTCGGCGGCGACGTCATTCCGATGACGGCGTACCAAGATTTGCTCGCGAAGGATTCCTTCGTTCCGTATAGGACGATACTCGAAGACGTGACCTACAGCCCGACGATGGGACGGTTTCTCAACGCGTATCACAACGTCAAAGCAAATTGTACAGGCAGCAATCCGGTTGTCTGTACGACGAGTCCCGACGAAAACTACGCGCGCGAGATCATGCAGTTGTTTTCGGTGGGTTTGGTGAAGCTCGACTTGAACGGGCAGGAAGTCCTCAACGGCGCTCAGCAAATCCCGACCTACGATCAAGCGGTCATTTCCGCAACGGCAAAAGTGTTCACCGGCCTTACGTATTCGGATGCGCCACTCGGCGATCCGAACAATAACTACAATGGTGCGAATTTTTACGGCGGAGGCTCCACCTTCGCTGGTCAATATTCGCGCATGGCCTGTTGGGGAATGGAGCTATTTCCCTACACAACCGGCAACATGAAGCATGACATTACCGGTGACGACAATACGCTCAACACGCCGAAGACCGTTATCGATGGCAATCAACTCGACACCCGTTCGCGAGTGTGGCGACGACATTGGCGACCTTCTCGGCATTCTAGGTGGCACGTACAACGTCAACGGGACGATCGTCACGCCGTACAACGGGCATACAAACGTTCCTCCGTTCGTCACGCGCCAATTAATCCAGCGCTTCGTTACCAGCAATCCGTCGCCTCGATACATCGGCCGCGTTACGAACGTATGGGTCAGTTCCGGCGGCGACCTCGGCGACGTTCTCAAGGCCATTCTCACAGACAGCGAGGCCCGATCGGTTCCGCCAATCGGTTCCGTCGAAGAAGGGGACCGTTATGGCAAGCTGCGCGAACCCATCCTTCGCGTGACTGCGTTGTGGCGCGCCTTCGGCGACAAAGCACAACCAAAAGACGTATACGGCGAAATCCCGATGATGGGAGGCGGTATCTCGCTTGGTAATTTCGGGCAGAACCCGCTCCAGTCGCCCACGGTGTTCAACTTTTTACACGCCGGATTACGCGCAGCCGGGTATGTTTTCCGACAGCAACTTAGTCTCGCCCGAATTCCAGATCACCAACGAGTCGATCATCTATCTGACGATCAACACGTTCTATAACTTGACCAAAGGCGCCGTACATCGGCATGAGTCGGACCGCCGACGGATCGTCCGTTGATCGACTTGTCGTCTGCTCGTTTCCACATTGGGTGCGGTGAGTACGCCGACGTCGGAATCTGCGGCTGTGGATCTCATCAACACGCGCATGCTGTACGGCTCGATGTCGTCATCGATGCATTCGAAGCTGGTCAGCATGATTCACACGGGCATGAACGGGGCGAGCGTCCAGGAGCGCGCGTGGTCGTTGGTTTACATCACGATGCTTTCACCTGAATTCGCGACGCAGCGCTGAGGACTATCACATGGGCATTTCACGTAATAATCGTCGCGAATTTCTTCGCAATCTGTGCTGCGTAGCCGCCAGCGGTGGTGTCGCTGCGATGGTGCCGCAACTGCGCATGATGAGCACGGCACTGGCCAGCACATCATCGCTGACCGGTTACAAGGCACTGATCTGCCTTTATCTCAACGGCGGCAACGATTCATGGAATATGTTGGTTCCGTTCGACACGACGCGCTTCAACACGTACACGACATCGCGTAGCGGAACATACAACAGCGGCAGCAACGCCGGTGGTCTTGCGACTGTCGCTGCCACGGGTTCACAGGTCGCACTGATCAGAAAGTGATCGAAACGACGGACTCCAGCCAGTATTTCCTGCATCCCAATCTGGGAGATATTTCTGCGTCGTCCACGCAGCTAACCACGCTGTTCAACCAGAAACATCTCGCTTTCATTGCCAACACCGGGCCGTTGAACAAGCCGATCAATAAGACCGATTACAACGCCAGTTCCGCAAATCGTCCGCCGCAGTTGTTTTCGCATGCCGACCAGACTGCGCAGTGGCATCAAGGCAATACGAAAACGGGCACGGCGACCGGCTGGGGCGGTTTGCTCGCGGAGAATCTGGTGGGTCAAGGTGCCAATTTGACCTCCAATCCAACGTTGCCGCTGGCCATATCAGTTGCAGGTGCCAATCGGTTCGAGGTCGGAGCGCATTCGATTCCCTATCAAATGTCGTCGAACGGGTTGATCGGTCTCAATGGCGTTTGCAATCCGACGCCGAACTGCAATGGATCGGCCTACAGCGGCGCTCGCGACTCGGCATTGAACGATCTGTTGAGCGAGTCGTATTCGAGCGCATTCGCCGGCGAATACAACACGGTCATCGGCAACGCACGCAATCTGTATACGAAGATGGGTCCGGATCTTCCGCCCACATCGAGCTACTTATGTTTCAACCAACACATGGCCGAACACCGGTATCGCTTCGCAACTGAAAACCGTTGCGACGATGATCAAGCTAGTCCAAAGCGAAAGCCTACGCGACAACGCCAGATCTTCTTCGTGCAGATCGGCGGATTCGACCTCCATTCCGGATACTGGAATGCGAACAACGGCCATCCGGCGTTGCTCGGGCAGGTTGCAGCAGCGATGACCGCCTTCTGGACGGCAATGGGACCCACTTACGTGAATGCGCAGAATGAAGTCGCGCTGTTCACCGTTTCTGACTTTGCCCGCACATTGCAATCCAATGGCGCGGGCTCCGACCACGCATGGGGTAGCTTGCAGATGGTCATGGGCGGAAAAGTGAATGGCGGCAAGCTGTACTCGCACGGCGACAAACTCAGCGGCTTCCCCGATCAATCGCTCTCGGCTCCGCAGAATTTCTCGCGTGGCCAGATGATTCCGGGCATCGGCGTCGAACAATATGCGGCGACGCTGGCGAAATGGATGGGCGTGGCGGATTCCAATTTGAATGCGATGTTCCCGAATTTAGCTAATTTCACTACACGCGATCTGGGTTTCATGACCCCCTGAGCAATACCGATGAAGCGTATTCTTCGCGCCCGATTTTTCGGGCGCTTACTTTTTCTGGGCTCCGCTGTTTTTTACGGGACATTTGCGCTCGCCGTTTCAGCGCCGACGGGCTGCACCGATATCTCGAAAATCCCCGTGACGAACGAGATCGACTTCGGTGCCGGCATCGAAGCGATTTTCATTCAGTTCTCGACGAACCCCGCGGCAGGGTGTGCGAGTTGTCATACCTCGGATGCGGGACCGTCCGGTGGGCTGAATCTCGATCCAAACGATCAGAACCCAGACGCGACATCCCCATATACCGGCATTGTCAACGTACCAAGCCTCGAAGCGTCCGCCTACAACTACGTGACGCCGAACCGTCCGGAACTGAGCTATTTATTCATGAAAATCAATTGCGACACTCCGCCGTCCGGTAGTCGCATGCCGTTGGGTTACACGGACGTATTCACACCAGGAACAGCAAGCGTTTATCTACGACTGGATCGCAGGTGGCGCCACCATCGAAACCACGAGCACAATCTTCCGAGGTACGTTCGACATTCGCGGTTTGTTCGTCGATGCGGTGTTTTCGAACGGTTTCGAGTCGCACTAGACCCGCGTCCTCACGCATCACGTTGCCAGCGCTGGTTTTTTCCGCGATTTCCGTTAAAATAACCGGCTGCCGCGCGCGTAACGTCGGATTTCGTGCGGCCAGGTTTTCATCGCCCGATTCAATTGCGGCTCGCCGCACAACTTTCGAGTACACAGAAATGGTCAAGATTCGCCTGTCCCGCGGCGGCGCCAAGGGTCGTCCGTTCTATCACATCGTCGTCGCCGACGAGCGCAAGGCCCGTGATGGCCGTCGCATCGAGCGCGTTGGTTTCTTCAACCCGGGCGCGGCCGGCAAAGACGTGCGCCTGCAGCTCGATACCGAAAAGGTGCGTTCGTGGGTGTCCAAGGGCGCGCAGATGACCGACAAGGTCCGCCTGCTGCTGAAGGAAGCCGACAAGCAGGCCAAGGCTGCCTGATCGTCTTTGCGTCGTGACGTCCGGCAATTCGGCCGATCGGCTCATCGTCGTCGGCAAGATCGTCGGACTGTACGGTGTGCAGGGTTGGGTCAAGCTCGAGTCGTACACGCAGCCGCGCACGCAGATTTTTTCGTATCGCCCGTGGTTTCTCGGCGATAAGGAAATCGAGGATGCGCAAGGCCGCGAACAGGGAAAAGGTCTGGTCGGTCGTCTCTCCGGATACGCCGATCGCGACGCAGCGGCGACGCTGATCGGCGCAGAGATCAGGATTCCGCGCTCGGCATTGCCGAAACCCGCGCAGGGCGAGTTCTACTGGTCCGATCTCGAAGGCCTCGCGGTCGTGAACAAGGAAGGCGTGGCGCTCGGCGCCGTCAGCCATCTGTTCTCGACCGGCGCCAACGACGTGGTGGTGGTGAAGGACGGTGCGCGCGAGCGGATGATTCCTTTCGTGTTCGGGCAATTCGTCGAAGCGGTGGATCTGGAGCAGTCCCGAATCACCGTCGATTGGGATCCGGATTTTTAGGATCGTTTCAAATCGAACGTGGGCTTGAAGACCAGCTTTTTTGCTCGTCATTCCCGCGAAAGCGGGAATCAGCGACTTTGCTATTAATCGGTCCTGCAAGAAGCGAAGGCACTGGATTCCCGCTTTCGCGGGAATGACGAGACGTGAGGCGGGTTTGTCGGTTGTTTGGCGAACGGTGGTAGTGATGCGCATCGATGTCGTCACGCTGTTTCCGGATTTCATCGCGCAGTGTTCGGGATTTGGTGTGGTCGGCCGTGCGCAGGAGCGCGGGCTGATTGATGTGAAGGCGTGGAATCCGCGCGACTTCACCACCGATCCGTATCGCCGCGTCGATGAGCGTCCGTTCGGCGGCGGTCCGGGCATGGTGATGCTGATCGATCCGCTGCGTGCTGCGATCAATGCGGCGCGCGCGGCGGATCCGGCAGCGGCGAAAGTGATTTATCTGAGTCCGCAAGGAACGCGGCTCGATCAGGACAAAGTGGTGGAGCTGTCGAAGCGCGATCGCATGATCCTGCTTTGCGGCCGCTACGAAGGTGTCGACGAACGCTTGATCCGCGCGGATGTCGATGAAGAATTGTCGATCGGCGACTACGTGTTGTCGGGTGGCGAACTGGCGGCGGCGATCGTGATCGATGCGATCGGACGTCTTCAGGAAGGCGCGCTCAACGATGCGCAGTCGGCCGAGCAGGATTCGTTTTCCGACGGTCTGCTCGACTGCCCGCACTACACGCGGCCGGAGCGTCATGCGCTCGGCGACGTGCCGGCGGTGCTGATGTCGGGCGACCATGCGGCGATCAAGAAATGGCGTCGAAAACAGGCGCTTGGACGTACTTGGCAACGGCGGCCGGACTTGTTGGCCGAACGTAGCTTGAGCCCGGCAGATCAAAAACTTTTGTTTGAATTTCAAGAAGATACGAAATCTTAATACAAACGGCCATAGCACCGGCCTAACAACTGCGTATAATCCAACCTGACCTGAGTGACTGTCATGAACATCCTGCAAAAATTCGAAGCTGAACAGATGAGCCGCACGCTGCCCGATTTCGGGCCCGGCGATACGGTCGTTGTGAACGTAAAAGTGAAGGAAGGCAATCGCGAACGCTTGCAGGCCTACGAAGGCGTGTGCATCGCGAAGAAGAATGCCGGCCTCAACTCCGCGTTCACCGTTCGCAAGATGTCGCACGGCACGGGCGTGGAGCGCGTGTTCCAGTCGCACAGCCCCGCGATCGATTCGGTCACCGTGAAGCGTCGCGGCAAGGTGCGCGGCGCGAAGCTTTATTACCTGCGTGGTCTGGAAGGCAAAGCCGCCCGCATTCAGGAAGATCTGGCCAAGCATGCGGCCGAAAAAGCTGCTGCGGCGCCGCGGCGGCGCGCGGCAGAATAAGAAAACCCACGCCGCGTAAATCCGCGGCGTACTTCTTGGAGCATCGAGTCGCGTCTGTGCTCCTCGTCCAAAGCGACCGCCGCAATGGCGGTCGCTTTGTCTTGTCAGGGCTGCGAAAATCTTGAATTCGCTTGTCGAAGACCCTATTCGGCACGCATCCTCTTTTCGCGAATCTTCATTCCGAGCCATGACTGCCGAAACACAGACGCATAAATTCACCGCCGAAGTCGACCAGGTTCTGCGCCTGGTCACGCACTCGCTGTATTCGCACAAGGAAATCTTCCTGCGCGAACTGATCTCGAACGCTGCCGACGCCTGCGACAAGCTGCGCTTCGAAGCGATCGGCAAACCCGAACTGCTGAGCGGCGACACCGAACTGCGCATCGACATCAGCGTCGACAGCGACGCGCGGACGCATCACGATCCGCGACAACGGCATCGGCATGACGCGCGATGATGTGATCGCGAACATCGGCACGATCGCCAGTTCCGGCACGCGCAAATTTCTCGAAGCGCTGTAGCGCCGACCAGAAAGCCGATATGAATCTGATCGGCCAGTTCGGCGTCGGTTTCTATTCGGCGTTCGTCGTGGCCGACAAGGTCACGCTCGTCACGCGCAAAGCCGGCAGACGAACGAAGGCGTGCGCTGGGAATCGACCGGCACCGGCGAATACACGCTCGACGACGTCGCCGACGCGCCGCGCGGCACGTCGGTCACGCTGCATCTGAAGGCCGACGAAGGCGAATTCCTGCAGAACTGGACAGCTGCGCAGCCTGATCGCGCGCTATTCCGATCACATCGGTTTTCCGATCCGCATGCCGACGGAAAAGGACGGCAAGCCGACCGAGCGAATGGGAAGTCGTCAATCAGGCGTCCGCGCTGTGGACGCGCCCGAAGAGCGAACTCACCGACGAGGACTACCAGAACTTCTACAAGCACATCGCGCACGACTACAACGATGCGCTGGCGTGGACGCACAACCGCGTCGAGGGCAATCAGAATTTCACGTCGCTGCTCTATATTCCGTCGCAGGCGCCGCTTCGATGTGATGATGGGCGGCCGCGACGAGCGCAAGGGACTCAAGCTGTACGTCAAGCGCGTCTTCATCATGGACGCGTCCGAGCAGTTGCTGCCCGCCTATCTGCGCTTCGTGCGCGGCGTCGTCGATTCCGACGATCTGCCGCTCAATGTCAGCCGCGAACTGCTGCAGCAGAATCGCGGTCTGGAAAAACTGAAGGCCGCCGCCACGCGCCGCGTACTCGATCTGCTCGACAAGCTCGCGAAGGATGAACCCGAGAAGTTCGCGACGTTCTGGAACGACGTTCGGCAGCGTGTCTGAAGGAAGGTTTGTCGGAAGATTTCGCCAACAAGGAACGCATCGCCAAGCTGCTGCGTTTCGCCTCGACGAAATCCGACGGCGCCGCGCAGACGGTGTCGCTCGACGATTACATCGGCCGCATGACGGCGACTCAGGAGTCGATCTACTACCTCACCGCCGACGGCTACGCCGCCGCAAAGGGCAGCCCGCAACTCGAAGCGCTGACCGCGCAACGGCATCGAAGTGCTGCTGATGTACGACCGCATCGACGAATGGATGTCGACGTATCTCGACCGAATACGCCGGCAAGAAAATGCGCAATGTCGCCAAGGGCGATCTCGATCTTGAAAAGCTCGGCATCGCCGACGCCGGAAAAAGCGCGAAGAACGATGCGAAGGCGCCAAGGCGTCGTCGCGAAACTCAAGGAAATCCTCGGCGATCGCGTGCGCGACGTGCGCGTGAGCTCGCGCCTGAAAGAATCGCCCGTCTGCATCGTGCTCGACGAACACGACATGGGTCTCGCCATGCAGCGGTTGCTCAAGCAGGCCGGTCACGACGTACCGCCGACGAAACCGACGCTCGAGATCAATCCCGACGCACCCGTTGATCGAACGACTCGAAAACGAAACCGACAGCGAACGCGCCAGCGAAATCGGCCTGCATGCTGCTCGATCAGGCGCAACTGCTCGAAGGCGTCGCGCTCGACGATCCGGCGGCCTACGTGCGCCGCGTCAACGCGTTGCTCGTCAACCGCTAACTTCCGCGCGCGATGGCCGATAACAAGCGCCTCGCGCTGGAGCAGCTACAACTCGGCATGACCCGGCATCGCATCGGCGAGCTGGGTCTCGCGCAGAGTCATTATCAACGCGCCGCCAAACTCGATCCAGCGAACGCCGACGCCTGGCATCTGCTCGGCGTCGTCGCGCTGCAGACCGGCAACGCAGCGCTCGCGGCAAAACACCTAAGGACGTGCGTCGCCGCGCGTCCGGATTTCGCCGAGGCTCACAACAATCTGGGCGTCGCCTTGCGCAACGCGGGGCGCACCGACGAGGCGATCCGCTCGTTCCGCAGCGCGATGTCGAAGCGGGCGAATTATGTCGATGCGGCTTTCAATCTCGGCATCGCGTACGAAGCCGCGGGCGACGCGATCCAGGCCGACAAGGCCTATCGCCAGGCGCTCGCGTGGCGCGGCAATCACATCGATGCGCTGATCAATCTCGGCAATCTGCTGCGCCGTCACGGTCGTCCTGTCGATGCGTTGCCGCTGCTCGAAACGGCGCAACGCATCGCGCCGGATCGCGCGCAGACGAACGGTAATCTCGCCCTGGTGCTCACCGATCTCGGACGCTATGGCGAATCGGTCCGATTCGCGCAGGCGGCGATTTCCATTTCGCCCGACGAAGCCTTGTGGTGGAAAGCACTCGGCGTGGCGCAACGGCTGCTGCACGATGTCGAACACGCCGTCCCGTCGCTGCGCGAAGCGCTCGCGCGCGACGCGACAGATTCGGCGACATCGCTGGATCTGGTCCTCGCATTGCAGGAAGCCGGCGACTCCGACGAATCGAACGCGATCATGGATCGCGTCACGCCGCCGAAGGGATTTCGCGAACGCGTGCGCTGGATGCGTGAACTTGCGCTGCCGGCGCTGTATCGCGATGACGCCGAAATCGACGCTGTCCGCAAACGTTTCGGCGAAGGCATCGAACGATTGCACAACGGCGTAAAACTCGATCGCGCAGCCGCGGTTGAAGAAGCCGTCTACGCGGCGACGAGCGTCGCGCCGTTCTATCTGCACTACCAACCGCACGACAACACCGAACTGCAATGCCGCTTCGCCGATCTGGTGGCGCGCGTGATGTCCGCCGCCGCGCCGGAATTCGGCGACCGCTGCGGCTGGCAACCGCGCGCGCATGGCGGACGCACACGCGTCGGCATCGTGAGCAGTCACTTGATGCAACACACGGTGTCGCGCTACTTCTCGTCGCTGATCTGCGGGCTCGATCCCGAACGTTTCGAAGTGCATGTCTGGTACAGCGGCGGCACGACCGATGCGAGCACGCAACGCATCGCCGCGCACGCATCATCGTTCGTGACCACACGCAACGATGTGCTTGCGGATGCACACGCGATTCGACGCGCTCAACTCGATGTCCTCGTCTATCCCGAGATCGGCATGGATCCGCGCCATCAGGCGATGGCCGCGCTTCGTCTCGCGCCGGTGCAGTGCACGCTGTACGGTCATCCCGCGACGAGCGGATCGTCCCAAATCGACTATTTCCTGAGCGGCGATGCGCTCGAGCCGACGAACGCCGATGCGCACTATCGCGAACGTCTCGTGCGGCTGCCGGGCATCGGCGCGAAACCGGCGTGCCCACCAGCGCCTGGAAACGCGGCATGGATCGACGCGCATGCGAATGGCCGCAAGCTCGTCCTGTGTCTGCAGAACTTCATCAAGCTGATGCCGTCGTACGATGCGGCGCTGGCGCGGATCGCGAAAGAATCCGGTGCGTGCATCGGATTCTTCGCGCGCAATCCGCCGTTGATGCGTCGCTTCCGCGCGCGCATCGAATCGACGTTCAAGAAATTCGGCGTCGATCCGGAAAAACATCTCGCATTCCTGCCCGTGCAGACGCATCCCGATTATCTCGCCGGCATCGCACGCGTGCCGCTCGTGCTCGATTCGCCATACTTTTCAGGTGGCGGCACGAGTCTCGATGCATTCAGCGCAGGCACGCCCGTCGTGGCGTGGGAAGGCGACATGGCGCGCGGCCGACAAACCGCCGCGATGCTGCGGATCATGGACATCCCACAACTCATCGCGACCAATGAAGACAGCTATGTCGATCGCTGCGTCGCGCTGCTCGGCGATACATCGGAACGCAATGCGCTGGCGGACGCCATCCGCCAACGCCATTCGATCCTGTTCGAGGACGACGCGCCGGTTCGCGCATTCGCCGATTTCATCGCGACGGCCGCGCCGCGCTGACTACAACCGTCCGGCCTTCTCGTCGGCAATGCGCTGATCGAGTTGCTTCTCGACATCTGCCGCATATTTCGCGCACGCCTGTTTGTCGGCGAACGGATCCGCCGTCGGCACGTGCTTGAGCGCATCGAGCTTGTCCATCATGTTCGAAATGTCCGGATGCACGGTGAGCAGGATGTCGCAGGGCAGGGCAGCGACGGTGTGAATGCTTTCGCGGAATCGTTCGCTGGTATCGGGATGACCTTTCGTGGCCGTGTAGTGGAATCCCGGCGCCGAATTCGCGTTCAGGCTATCGGCGTAGACGATGTCGAGACACTTCGCGTCTTCGCACGATTGCCATGTCCATGTCGCGCTGCCGGGTGTGTGGCCGGGCGTGTAGTGCGCGACCAGTTTCACATTGCCGAGCGCGATTATTTCGCCGTCGCGAACCGCGCGCACGTCCTTCACCGGCGGAAATCCCGACTCCTTCGCATAGCCCAATTGCGGATCGCCGTCGATCACGTTTCCGGCGCGCAGCGCCTTCGCGCCCCACGTGCTTGCAATGACGGTCGCGCCGGTCATGCGCTGGAGTTCGGCGATGCCGCCCGCGTGATCGAAATGCGAATGCGAATTCGCGATGAACTTGATGTCCTTCAGATGAAAACCGAGCGAGGCGATGTTCTGCTCGATGTGCGGCACCGATTGCACGAGATCGCCGTCGAGAAGAATCAATCCTTTGCCGGTATCAATCAGGATCGAACTCAAACCCGTGACGCCGACGTAATACGTGTTCCCAAATATCTTCTGCGCCGGATGCGGCGCGTTCCATCGCACTGTCGCTGCCGACTCGATCAGATAAGAAGCGGCGTCGGCGTGCGTGTGTGCGCAGAGAATCAGCGAGGCGGCGATCAACGATTTGTACATGCGGCAGTCCTTCGATTTGGATGCCGTGATTCTCCAGTCGCATCTGTCGACGGTCTCTCGCGTTTGTGGCGGAATTCTGAATCTGCTTCCATCACTTGACATCGAAAAACATATCGTAAGATACTATTTACGACACATGGTGTTCGATGACTGCCTTTTTCTTACGGAGATATTCCATGCATCCTTTATTTCACCGCATGCGCCGCTGCGTCGATGACCTCGACACCGCACTGCTCGTGGGCCGTCATCGTCATGGTCGCGGCATCGGCGCGTTCGGACACGCGTTCATGGGCGAAGGCGGCCTTGGCGGACGCGGTTTCGGCGCCGGACGCAAACTGAGTTCCGGCGATCTGCAGGTCGTGCTGCTCGCGCTGCTCGCGGACCGTCCCAGTCACGGCTACGAACTCATCAAGGCGATCGAAGAGCATTCCGGCGGTTTCTATACGCCGTCGCCCGGCGTGATCTATCCGGCGCTGACGTATCTGGAGGAAGTCGGTTACGCGAGCGTCGCGGCCGAGGGTGCGAAAAAGCTGTACAGCATCACGACCGAAGGGCGCGCGTACCTCGACGAGCATCGCGAATCGGCCAACGCAATCCTCGATCAGCTCGCACGCATCGGCGCCAAGATGGGTCGCGTGCGCGAGATTTTTTCCGGTTTCGAGGACGAGTTTGCCGAATCGAAGGAAATTCTCTCGGCGCGTCGCGATCTGAAAATGGCTTTGCGTGAACGCCGGCATGCGAACGCGGCGGAACGCAAGCGCATCGCCGAAATTCTCAAGAGTGCGGCGGCTGCCATCCGCGATCCGCACGAACAGCGATAAAAGAAATTCTCCTCTCCCGCTGGCGGGCGAGGGCTACGGTGAGGGTGGCGCCCCGGTTTTCACTGCTCGCTGCTCACTGCAACTTCTTGAGCTTATAAAGCAGATCGAGCGCTTCGCGCGGCGTCAGCGAATCGGGATCGACTCCGCGCAATGCCTCATCGATCGCCGACGGTTTGTTGGCAAACAGCGGCAGCTGATTGGTCGGCGAAGCTTTCGTCGCCACCGGCATTTCCGCGCGATTCTGCTCCAGCGCCGCGAGATAACCGCGCGCCTGCTCGATCACCGGTTTCGGCAATCCGGCGATCGCGGCGACGTGCAGGCCGAAACTGCGATTCGCCGGACCATCCTTCACCGCGTGCATGAAGACGAGTTCGCTCGCCGTACTCGATCGCATCGAGATGCACGTTGGCGACGCCGGACAATTGCGCGGCAAGATCGGTCAGTTCGAAATAGTGCGTGGCGAACAGCGTGAACGCGCAGATTCTTCGTCGCGAGGTGCACCGCGCACGCGCGCGCCAAGCGCGAGGCCGTCGTAGGTCGACGTGCCGCGGCCGATTTCGTCCATCAGCACGAGGCTGTGCTTGGTCGCATTGTGGAGAATGTTCGCGGTTTCGCTCATCTCGACCATGAACGTCGATTGTCCGCGCGACAGATCGTCGCCCGCGCCGATGCGCGTGAAGATGCGGTCGATCGGTCCGATCTTCGCCGACTGTCGGCCGGCACGAAGCTGCCGATATGCGCGAGCAGCACGATCAGCGCGTTCTGGCGCATGTACGTCGATTTGCCGCCCATGTTCGGGCCGGTGATGATCAGCATGCGGCGCGACGTCGTCGAGCGCGAGATCGTTCGGCTCGAACGGATCGCTGCGCACGCGTTCGACGACCGGATGGCGTCCGCGTTCGATGTGGATGCCGACTGCATCGAGCGAGTTCGGGCGCGGTCCAGTTCGCGCGCGTCGGCGCGTTCGGCGAAGATCGGCGAGCACGTCGAGTTCGGCGATCGCGGCCGCGCGCGCGCTGCAACGCGGCTCAGACGCGCGTTGAGGAAATCGAGCACGCCTTCGTACAGCGCGCGTTCGCGCATCAGCGAACGCTCGCGCGCGGACAGCACTTTGTCCTCGAACGATTTCAGTTCTTCGGTGATGTAGCGCTCGGCGCCTTTGAGCGTTTGCCGGCGCGTGTAGTGCGTCGGCGCCTTGTCGGACTGGCCGCGGCTGATCTCGATGTAATAGCCATGCACGCTGTTGTAGCCGACTTTCAGCGTCGCGATGCCGGTCGCGGCTTTTTCGCGCGCTTCGAGATCGATCAGGAACTGGTCGGCGTTGGTCGACAGCGTGCGCAGTTCGTCGAGTTCGGCATCGAATCCGGGGCGGATGACGCCGCCGTCGCGCAGCAGAGCGGGCGGCTGTTCGTTGATCGCAGCGGCGAGGTACGCAGCGGTGTCGCGCGTGTTCGCCGAGGCGATCGAGCAGTTCGCGTCAGCAGCGGGCTGTCGCAGTCGCGCGAGCGCACTCGCGCAACGCGGGCGCAGCGAGCAGACCGTCGCGCAACGTCGATAGATCGCGCGGCCGCGCCGAGCGCAGCGCGACGCGCGACGAGGATGCGTTCGAGATCGCCGATCTGCGCGCAACGCTTCGCGCAACGGTTCGAAGCGGCGTTGCTCGATCAGGCTCGCGACCGCCTGATGGCGCCGCTTCAGTTCGCCGTGATCGCGCAACGGCCGATGCAGCCAGCGGCGCAGCTCGCGCGCGCCCATCGGCGTGATCGTGCGGTCGAGAACGCCGAGCAGCGTGAATTCGTGCGCGACCGCTCGGATGCGTGTCGAGTTCGAGATTGCGCCGCGTCGCCGCGTCGAGCGCGATCGGTTTCGTCTGCGCATGTTCGACGGTCGAGGCCCGACAGATGCGGCAGCGCGGATTTCTGCGTTTCCTCGACATAGTCAGCAGGCGCCGGCCGCGGCGATCGCGAGCGGCAGATCGTCGCAGCCGAAGCCGGACAGATCGCGCGTGCCGAAAAATTGCGACAAGCTGGCGCTGCGCCGATTCGGCGTCGAAATGCCACGGCGGACGCTTGCGCAGGCCGTGCAACGCACTCGACCGATGCGGGCCACTGCGACATCTTCGCGCGATCAACGTTTCGGCCGGGCGACAGTCGCGCGAGTTCGGCGCGCGAGCGATTCGGCGTCCGCCGCTTCGCTGAGCACGAAGCGTCCGCCGGCGAGATCGACCCAGGCCAGGCCGTAAGCCGTGTCGCGATCCGCACGAGATGGCAAGCAGCAGATTGTCGCGGCGTTCGTCGAGCAAGCGCTTCGTCGGTCACCGTGCCCGGCGTGACGACGCGCACGACCTTGCGCTCGACCAGTCCTTTCGACTGCGCCGGATCGCCGATCTGTTCGCAGATCGCGACCGATTCGCCGAGCCTGATCAGTTTCGCGAGATAGCCTTCCGCCGCGTGATACGGAACGCCGGCCATCGGGATCGGCGCGCCGGCCGGACTGCGCCGCGCTGGGTCAGCGTGAGATCGAGCAGGCGCGCGGCCTTGCGCGCGTCGTCGTAGAACAGCTCGTAGAAATCGCCCATGCGGAAAAACACGAGCACGTCCGGATACTCCGCCTTGGCGGCGAAGTACTGGCGCATCAACGGCGTGTGCTGGGCGAAATCGTCGCGATTCATGCTTTGCGTTAGAGTCGGCGCGTGTCTTTGCGCGTCAATCGCGCGGAAGCGGGACATGACGAATCGTTTTGGCGAACGCGAATCTGTAGTGGAGTTTCGCATGCAGCAAACCGACATGAATGCGACCGATGCGGACCTGCATCGTCTCGCCGAAAGCATCGCAACGATTTTCACGCAACGCGGCGCGACGCTCGTCACCGCCGAATCGTGCACGGGCGGCTGGATCGCGAAGACGCTGACCGACATCGCCGGATCGTCGAGCTGGTTCGAATGCGGCGTCGTCGCCTACAGCTACGAAGCGAAAGAGGCGTTGCTCGGCGTGCGTCCGGAAACGCTGGAGACGCAGGGCGCCGTCAGCCGCGAGACGGCGATCGAAATGGTTTCCGGCGCACTCGCGCGATTCGGCGCGACGGTTGCCGTCGCCGTCACCGGCATCGCGGGACCCACCGGCGGCACTCCGGAAAAGCCCGTCGGCACGGTCTGGGTAAGCTGGAAACGTCGCGGCGGTTACGCGCAGGCGGAGCTGTTTCATTTCGCCGGCGATCGCGATGCGGTGCGTCGCAAGACCGTCGATGCGGCCCTACGCGGTGTTCAGAAAATTCTTACGAGCTGACGCGCGATTCGGCCGTTCGGTTACAGTGGGAAGTGCGATAATTTGGCGTCCGTTCCGCACACGTCGCAGTGTGTGAGACGATCCGTCCGCAAGCTTCGCATCAACCGAAATTAGACTGAGGAAATCCGCAATGGAAGACAACAAGCGCAAGGCGCTCTCCGCCGCATTGGGCCAGATCGAGAAGCAGTTCGGCAAGGGCGCCGTCATGCGCATGGGCGACAAGGCCATCGAGGCGATCGAAGCCGATGCCGACCGGTTCGCTGATGCTCGACATCGCGCTCGGCATCGGCGGCTTGCCGCGCGGCCGCGTCGTCGAAATCTACGGTCCGGAATCCTCGGGCAAGACCACGCTGACGCTGCAGGTCATCGCGCAGGCGCAGAAGCTCGGCGGCACGTGCGCGTTCATCGACGCCGAACACGCGCTCGATCCGACCTATGCCGAGAAGCTCGGCGTCAATGTCGACGATCTGCTCGTCTCGCAGCCCGACACCGGCGAGCAGGCGCTGGAAATCGCCGACATGCTGGTGCGCTCGAGCGCGGTCGACGTCGATCGTCATCGACTCGGTCGCCGCGCTGACGCCGCGCGCGGAAATCGAAGGCGAGATGGGCGATCAGCTGCCCGGTCTGCAGGCGCGCCTGATGTAGCCAGGCGCTGCGCAAGCTCACCGGCAACATCAAGCGCTCCAACACCATGGTCATCTTCATCAACCAGCTGCGCATGAAGATCGGCATCATGATGCCGGGCCAGAGTCCGGAAACCACCACCGGCGGCAACGCGCTCAAGTTCTACGCATCCGTGCGCCTGGACATCCGCCGCATCGGCGCGGTGAAGAAGGGCGACGAAGTGGTCGGCAACCAGACGCGCATCAAGGTCGTCAAGAACAAACTCGCGCCGCCGTTCAAGCAGGTCGTCACCGAGATCCTGTACGGCGAAGGCATCAGCCGCGAAGGCGAACTGATCGACATGGGCAGCGACAACAAGATCGTCGAGAAATCCGGCGCGTGGTACAGCTACGGCAGCGAGCGCATCGGGCAGGGCAAGGACAACGCGCGGCAGTATCTGAAAGACAATCCGAGCGTGGCCAAGGAAATCGAAGACAAGCTGCGCGCGGTGTTTGCGGCGAAGATGGCCGGCGCGGCGCCGCGGGTGGCTGAGGAGATGGAAGAGGCGTAATCGGAATACTCATGTCGCACACGATCGAGGAAATCTTCGCAGAGGCGGTCGAGCTTCAGGAAAACGACCGTGCCGCGCTGGCGGGTATGCTTCTGCACAGTCTGGAGCCTTCGCCGGATGCGCGCATGGACGACGCGTGGGTCGAAGAGATCAAGCGTCGAATCGACGTCGTCTGGACATCCGGTGAAGTGAAAGACGGTTCCGTGGGAGGAAGCGCGCGCACGCTTGTGGGCGCGCTTCGACTCTCATCGCTAGCGTCAGATTACTTCCGGCCGCCGAGGAAGATGCGCAACGAGCTCACGAGTGGTACACCGCACGAAGCTGCATCGCTGCCGGAGGCTTTCTGGAAGAACTCGAATCTCGCAGTTGCGGCGGTGGCAGCTTCGCCGGAACGGTATCCCAGGTATGTAGATGGAACGAGGCGATTCGTGTTTCCGTATTTCCCTTCAATTTGATCTATGAGCACCGCGATGATATGGTCGTGATTGTCGCCGTGTCGCATCAGCGGCGCGGTCCGCGTTATTGGGTGGACCGTGGCGACTAGAAAGTCGAGCAACGCCATCGTCGATCCTTACAACAAGGGCATCGAGCTGCTCGCCCGCCGCGAACATTCCGCGCGCGAACTGAAATCGAAACTGGCGCGGCGCGGCATCGAAAAAGACGAAGTCGATTCCGTTCTTGCGACGCTGCAATCGAAGGATTTCCAGAACGACGCCCGCTTCGGCGAAATGCTCGTGCGCACCCGCATCGAATCGGGCTACGGACCGCGCTGGATCATTGCCGAACTGAAGACGCACGGCATCGCCGAATCGCAAGGCGCGCGAACTGATCGACGCGGCCGAACCGGATTGGCCATCCATCGTCCGCAACCAGCTTCGCCGCCGCTACGGCGGCAAACCGGCCGCCGAATCTCCGCCGAACGCGTCAAACGCGCGAATTTCCTCTTGCGTCGCGGCTTCGACGCCGCCACTGTACAATCAGTCGACCCGTGCTGAAGGGCTGGAATCGGCTGACGAGTTGGATTGAAAACTCGATTGTCGGCGTCGCCTGCGCCCGTGAGGCTCAACCACGACCGATCCGATGAAAACCAGCGCCGAAATCCGCCAGACGTTTCTCGACTTCTTCAAGTCCAAGGGACACACCATCGTGCCCTCGGCGCCGCTGGTGCCGGGCAACGATCCGACCCTGCTGTTCACCAACTCCGGCATGGTGCAGTTCAAGAACGTGTTCCTCGGCAGCGAAAAACTGCCGTACGTGCGCGCGGCCGACGTGCAGCGCTGCCTGCGCGCGGGCGGCAAGCACAACGATCTGGATTCGGTCGGCTATACCGCGCGCCATCACACGTTCTTCGAGATGCTCGGCAACTGGTCGTTCGGCGACTACTTCAAGAAGGAAGCGATCGAGTGGGCGTGGGAACTGCTCACCGGTCGTGTTCGGATTGCCGAAGGAGCGCCTGCTCGTCACCGTCTATCACACCGACGACGAAGCCTTCGATCTGTGGCACAAGACAGATCGGATTGCCGAAAGAGCGCATCGTCCGCATCGGCGACAACAAGGGCGCGCCGTACGCGTCGGACAATTTCTGGCAGATGGCCGACACCGGCCCGTGCGGTCCGTGCACCGAAATCTTCTACGATCACGGCGCGGACATTGCCGGGCGGCCCGCCGGGATCGCCCGACGAAGACGGCGATCGTTTCATCGAGATCTGGAATCTCGTGTTCATGCAGTTCGATCGCGCGGCCGACGGCACGCTGTACGCGTCTGCCGGCGCCGTGCGTCGATACCGGCATGGGACTGGAACGTCTTGCCGCCGTGCTGCAGCACGTCCATTCGAATTACGAGATCGATCTGTTCCAGCATCTGATCAAGGTCGCCGCGCGAACTGACCAACACCGACCGATCTGGAAAACAAATCGCTGCGCGTGATCGCCGATCACATCCGCGCGTGCTCGTTCCTGATCGTCGACGGCGTGCTGCCGTCGAACGAAGGCCGCGGCTACGTGCTGCGCCGGATCATCCGCCGCGCGCTGCGTCACGGCTACATGCTCGGCATGCGCGAGCCGTTCTTCCACAAGATGGTGCCGCCGCTGGTCGAGGAGATGGGCGACGCGTATCCCGAACTTGCCGCGAAGCAGTCGACCGTCGAGAAAGCGCTGCTCGCCGAAGAAGAACGCTTCGGCGAAACGCTCGAACACGGCATGAAAGTGTTCGATGACGTCGCCGCGAGATCGTCGAAGGTCGATTCCGGGCGCGGACGCGTTTCGCCTCTACGACACCTATGGCTTCCCGGTCGATCTCACCGCCGACATCGCGCGCGAACGCGGCCTGTCGGTCGACATGGAAGGCTTCGAAACGGCGATGAACGAACAGCGCGAACGCGCGCGCGCGGCGAGCAATTCGAGACGAAAAGTTCGCTGTCCGGCGGAACTCGTGCAGAAACTGACGCCGACGGAGTTCCTCGGCTACGAAGGACTCGTCGGCGATGGCTGAAAGTTGTTGGCATCGTGCGCGGCGGCACGCGACGTCGACGCAGTCGCCGACGGCGAGGACGCGATGGTCATCCTCGACCGCACGCCGTTCTACGCGGAATCCGGCGGGCAGGTCGGCGACACCGGCAAGCTCGCTGTCGAACGACGGCACATTCGACGGTCGAGGGACACGACGAAACTCGCCGGCGAGTTCCACGGGCATGTCGGGCACTGGCACGGCGTGCACTTGAAACTCGGCGACGGCGTTGCACGGCGATGTCGATGCCGCGCGTCGCCAATCGACGTGCTCAATCACTCCGCGACGCATCTGTTGCACGCCGCGTTGCGCAAGGTGCTGGGCGATCACGTCGCGCAGAAGGGTTCGCTGGTCGCGCCGGATCGTCTGCGCTTCGATTTCTCGCATTTCAAGCCGGTCACGCCGGACGAACTGCGCACGGTCGAGGATCTCGTCAACGACGAAGTGCGCCGCAACTCCGAAGCAGAAGTCGCACAACATGGCGTACAACGACGCGCATCGATTTCGGCGCGATGGCGCTGTTCGGCGAAAAATACGGCGACGAAGTGCGCGTGCTGCGCATGGGCGATTTCTCGACCGAACTGTGCGGCGGCACGCACGTCACGCGTACCGGCGATATCGGGCTGTTCAAGATCGTCGGCGAAAGCGGCGTCGCGTCTGGCGTTCGTCGCATCGAAGCGGTGACCGGCGCGGGCGCGCTCGCGTTCGTCAAGGAAGAAGAACAACGCCTCGATGCGGTCGCGCAGCTGCTGTCGTCGAGCACGCACGATGTCGTCGAAAAGCTGCGCCAGGTTTTCGATCGACAGAAGAAACTCGAACGCGAACTGGAAAGTCTGAAAGCCAAGGCCGCGTCCGCCGCGACGTCGGATCTCGCCTCGCTGGCGAAGGACGTCAACGGCATCAAGGTCGTGGCCGCGCGGCTCGATGGCGCCGATGCGAAGACGCTGCGCGATAGCGTCGATCAGTTCAAGCAGAAACTCGGCGACTGCGTGATCCTGCTCGCCGGCGGCAGCGACGGGCAAGATTTCGCTGGTCGCGGGCGTGAACGGCAAGGCGCTCGGGCAAGATCAAGGCGGGCGATCTGGTTGTCGCGATGTCGCGAAAAAAATCGGCGGCAAAGGCGGCGGCCGTCCGGACATGGCGCAGGGCGGCGGCGAAGATCCGCCGCGCTTGGCCCCGCGCTCGACGCCGTGCCCGCCTGGATCGCCGCGCATCTGACGTGACTTTAGTCAGGGGCGCAGGTCACTGGTTACGTAAAGTTCAGCCCTGCGGATTGCGCGCGCGTGCCGCTGGGTCTAGTATCGAACGCAACGGTCGCGGGGCGACGGCCGTCTAAAACTAAACGGTACGCTGTCCTTACCGAACGCATGAAGCGAACGCAGGGTCGGCGAGCACCAAGGAAGTGAGGCGGTGGCGAGGGGATCGCCGTCGCGTTAGGAAAGACGAGAGCCGTATGGAGGAAGGACAATGCTGATTCTGACACGCCGTGTGGGCGAGACCCTGATGATCGGCGATTCAGTAAGCGTGACGGTGCTGGGAGTCAAGGGGAACCAGGTGCGAATCGGCATCAATGCGCCCAAGGACGTGGCAGTGCATCGCGAGGAAATCTACCAGCGGATCAAGCGCGAGCACGAGGGCGGCGCAGAGCCCCCCGCGCACGGCGCCGAAACCGGCTGATCGTTTGATCCTTGGGAAAATGTCGCCGGCCGTGCATCGTCGGCCGACAGAGGATACAATTCGCGCCGTCGTTCATCGCCGGCCGCGTTCGCGTCGCCGGCACGACCAATCAAATGCGGAGAGGTGCCCGAGAGGCCGAAGGGGCTCCCCTGCTAAGGGAGTATAGGGTCAAAAACTCTATCGAGGGTTCGAATCCCTCCCTCTCCGCCACCGAGATTGTCGAAAGGAGCAGTGGTCTCCCGACAGCCCACAGATGGCGCCACGTTGCGCCATTTTCAGCCTCGCGATTTTTCAAAGCTCGACCGAGCTTGGCCAGAAAAGCCATGTTTGCACAGGCGTCTCTGCCGAGGTGATCCGGCAGTTGAGTTAGGCGATCTACACGTTGCCTGTTGCAGTGCGGTCTTATTCAAAACCGGCGTCAAATATCGTGTCGAGAATTGCCACGAAGATATCGCGAGCGCCGTTGGTGTCTCCATCGACCAGATTGCTTGCATCCGATGCGAAGACAATGCGGCCACCGGCACCTAGTGAAGGCGAGTAGCTGTCGCTGTTGCCGCCAACCCCGGTATCGACTCGTTGCGAGATTTTGTATGTCATTTTCGACTTCTGGTCCTGCAGAAAAATGTCTGCGTACGATCCGGTGTCATCGGAGACGTTGTGCTGCTGCGACCAATCAATCACGTAGCGCGCGCTGTTGGTGATGCTTGGATACGCCGCACCGATGTCGATCGCCCCACCATCACCCATGCGCACGAAGCTGGTGGTATTCGAGGTGAGGTCGCGCACGAAGAGGTTGTCGCTTCCGTCCTGACCCGCAGCCAGATCGATGCAAGACGAGTTAAAGATCGCGAAGCGGCCAGTGGGCGACAAATAAAACGTGTTGCTACTGCCCGACTGCCCGTTGCACGGACCGCCGCCTGCATTGCTTTGATCGGCGACGACCGTCACGCCATTGACCATATCGCGAACATAGACGTGGGCCACCGCTGAATCGGGCCCGCTCGCAACGACGTCGGTTGCGACGGAGACGAACATCACAAAGCGGCCGTCCGCGGAGATCGATCCACTCTCGCTCAGATTGTTCGCACTGACATTCGACGCATTTACCGAAACCAACTGCGTATGGTTGGCAATGAGATCACGGCGATAGATCTGCTGCTTCGTGTTGGTCGCGTTAGGGGTGAGTAGATTCGTGCTCTGGAACACGGCATAGTGCCCGTCCGCTGACAACCATGTGGGCGTACTGGCATCGAAGCTGACGGTGCCGCCGCCGGCGCTATCAGTGCCGCCATCGGCCACGCTGACGCGGACCGTGCTGCCCAGCTGCCGATCACGGACGAACACGTCCGAATCGTTGTTGGTGTCCCCGGTTACGAGGTTCGAGGCTTCCGACTGAAATCCGATGTAGCGACCGTCCGCACTGATGGCGGGCCATTCTGACTGGCCATTCGAGTTAGTGCCGCCAGGCGTAACGCTAATCAAGTGCGTCGTACCGGCTTGACGGTCCCGCACATAGATGTGATTGGGATAACCTAAACCCGAACCGCCGCCATCCGGCAGAATCGGGTCGAGATTGGTTGCCTCGCTATCGAAGGCGACATAACGTCCATCGGCCGAGATAACCGCGTGGTAGTTGCTGCTGTTGGCCTGTGTGCCGGTCGAGGAAACGCTGACGCGTTCCAGAGCTACAACGGCACCTGCACTTGCTAACGGAGCAGTCATCACGCTCAAAACGATAGCGACGATTTGCAGTTCTCTTCCCATAATCATTCTCCGGTGTGGCTCTCTGTAGCCCTAGGCAAAATCACAGCAGCCAGTTCGAGAAAGCATACGCTGTTACGCCATCAGGTATGACCTTCGCAATCGACCAACAAGTGAATCGGCCGCTTCGGTACATCCTAATCGGACTTCGAACATGCATCCTCGTGGAAACGCGGCTGTAGGGTTCGACCGCTCCGCCAATTGGCCTATCGCTGAGATCTACCAATAGTTCGAGAGTCTCCCTGCCCGCCAACCAGACTGTGAAGAGGAGCAGTTGTCTCCTGACAGGCCGGAAATGGCGCCACGTTGCGCCATTTCAGCATCCCCAATATCTCCATCGTGGAGATCTGTCCCGCCATATCGCAACCTGTGCGCCCGCGTCTCCGGAGAGCGAGGTCGTCAGTTGAGTTAGGTCAACATCTACTCTCGAACGAAGCCGATCGAGGTCTACCGTTGGTTCGAGAGTCTCGCCGGCCACGACCAAGACTTTCGCAAGGACGGTTGGTGTTCCCACAGACGAGGCGCCTGGCGCTCTTTGGCACTCAGTAGATCGCGGGGTGTGAGGAAAGTATCTCTACGCCTATCAGCACTAATCGGCACGAAACGACGCAGCCATTTCTCTGCAATCGCCGCCGATTCTGGACGTGTCGATCGGATCCATGAACATCTTGGCCCGAAGCGCGTTCACGGCAGCTGGATCGAGAACCGGAGCGATGCGCGAAGTTTTTCCGTCAAAAGATGACTGCGTGCCATAAATCTGTGGTTCGCCGTCGACATAGCAGCGAACGCGGTCAACCAGAAGCGCATACGAAACGCGAGCGAGTTCACCGCGGTCCATGAATCCCTTTGCATGCTTCAGATATCTCTTCATCAGAGCGGGGTCGTGTATCTGATGCTGCACGATCAACCATGTCGCAGCTACACCGAAACGACCAACGGTTTTTGCGTCAGGGAAACCATTCGAGCGAACGAGTTCTATAAACTGTCGATGGACTTCGGCATCAACGCGATCCATTTTTTCTGGATCGATGTTTCCGGTCCGCACGCTTTGATCTTCGCGAACGAGTCGAATCAGTTCTCTGCGCAAGGCAGGATTGCTAGGGTAAGCGGGCGGCTGTTTTGAAAGAGGCCGCCTCAAAATCTTCTCGACCGGCCCACCGACGGCCAGCCTCTTATTAACCCACTCGTAAGAACGTTCTACTGGCGGTAAGCCAATGCGGTCTCTTTCGGTTCGTTTGATTGTTTTGGAAACGACCGCCTTGGAGTTCTCGATAGCCGGAATAGCACCAAATTGCGGAGACCGGTTGTGGGACAGTTCGATTGAATCGGAGAGGTATGCGAAACCTTCCGGATCAACATCGATGCCTATACGAGCCCAAAGGTCGCCCGTGTCGTCCAGCAATTGCTGCTGAAACTTGTCATCAGTTGTAGATCGGGCGAGCAAAACTCCTACGGCGTCGATCGTCGCCGATCCGAGACGCTCTCGCGCCAACAACCCATCTTCCAACGTCCAGCGCTTGAACAGAGCGAGTTGTTCGGAATCGAGTGGGCCCTCGCCAGCCTTTGCGAGTTGAATGACCTGCCGTTCGGCGACCTTAACCGCTACCGAAACATTGCATGCGGCCACTAGCAGACAAGCACTCGCGATCAGCTTCATTGATTTTCCTCATTCCGACCACTATTATAATTACATCTGTAATCGCAGGAAGTCAAACTCCGTAGCATCTCCGAGGCCGCCTTTGTCCTAAATAGGTATATCTCCGGTTCGAAAGTCTCTTCCCCCGCCAACCAGACTGTGGAAAGGAGCAGTTGTCTCCTGACAGGCCAGAAATGGCGCCCCGTTGCGCAATTCCGTCGCTGCCGAGTCATCTCTCATCGGGTGATTTTCAAGGAACCGGAGCGATGGGTCATGGCGTCTCCGCCGGACCTCATCGGCAGTTGAGTTGGGACAGAATCTTTGTCGGTACCCGCCAGCTGGCTTGCGCGTGAGCCTCTGGCTACGCGCCGAATTCCCGACGCTGCTCAGCCCAGTCCACGGGAATGGGTGTGGACAATGATTGCACCGTCAGGCCAATCGGTTGCCGACCTTCAAGAATGCGCCGGACAATGTCAGGCGCGAGCAACGAACCGCGGATGAGACGAGCCACGTACGTCACCGTCACATTCTCCGACTGTGCAATCGCCGTGAGGCTGCTGCGCGCTCCGCTCGTCAATTCTTTGTACCACTGACGACCGCGCGCGATGAACCGGACGAGCGACACATCGATCTTCGAAGCCTCGGGTTGCCCCTGCGCCGCAGGAAGAACCAGCCGGATATCATTGCCGACGCGATGTAGAGCGATTGGACTCTCAACGCAAATCGCACTGTCGTCCGCTGCGGGCAATCCGAGCAACTTACTCAGTTCCGTTTTCTTGATCGCAATGCGTAGTGTTGTCGTCGCGTATGTTACGGATCCAATCAGTGCGCGCCACTGCTGCCAGCGCTGAGCGTCGGGTGCTTTTGCGAGTTCGTCGACGGCGAGCAGCACGCTGCTCAATGCTGATTCCTTTTGCAGCTCGAAGTCGGACAGCAGCCGGCGCTTATCGCTCAGATACCCGATGATCGCCGTGTCGACGTGATGTTCAAGTTCGGCTGCCGGTAGCCGCAGCGGTTTCGACACGTCTTCACCCGTCTTTCGGGTGACATAGTAGCGATAGGGCAGATGGCCACGCTTGGCGGTATAGGTGGCATAGAACGACCGACTCTGCTCATCACGCAACAGGCCGAGCAGGGGATTGCGTGCTCGCGCACGCGGCATGCTGGTGTTGCCGCGCTTACGCAGCGCGATGATGGATTGCGTCCTGTCCCACATATCCTGCGAGACAATCGCTTCGTGCTGACCCGCGTGCAATTCCCCGCGATGGCATATCCAGCCTCGATACAGCGGATTGGTGAGGATGCGAGTCAATGCACCGTTGCTGGAGATGGAGCTTGTTTGTTGGCCATCCCGGTAGCGACCTTTTCCTCGATAGCCGTCCCGGGCAAGCTCCCGACGCAACTCATCGACGTTCGCTAATTCGATGTAGCGCTCATAAATGTGGCGTACCTGTGCCGCCTCTGCTTCAGCGATCACGAGCTGACGCCCCTGCGTCTGATAGCCGAGCGGGACGATGCCGCCCATCCACATGCCTTTGCGTTTGGACGCAGCAATCTTGTCGCGAATTCGCTCGCCGGTGACCTCCCGTTCGAACTGCGCGAAGGACAGAAGAACATTGAGTGTAAGCCGTCCCATCGATGTCGTTGTGTTGAACGCTTGCGTCACGGAGACAAAGGAGACGCCCCTGGCATCAAAGCGCTCCACCATCTTGGAGAAGTCGATCAGTGCACGCGTCAGCCGATCGACTTTGTATACAACGACCAAGTCGATCACGCCCGCTTCCACATCGGCCAGCAGGTGCTGCAGTGCCGGGCGATTCATGCTGCCGCCCGAGAATCCCCCATCGTCATAACGTGTCGTCGAGAGTCGCCAGCCTTCGTGCTTCTGGCTTTGAATGTAGGAAGCGCACGCTTCGCGTTGTGCATCGAGTGAGTTGAATTCCTGCTCCAGGCCCTCCTCAGATGACTTGCGGGTGTAGATTGCGCAGCGAAGGATGCGTGTCGTCATGGCGATTCCTGCACACCAAAGAACCTAGGTCCAGATCGGCGGACCCCTGTGATCAACCGCGCAATCTCGCTCAAGCTTCGATAGGACTTGCTCCGGTAAGCAAACCCTTTTTCCAGCACCATGACTTCGTGATGGACGCCGCGCCAACTGCGAACCAGTCGGCTGCCGGTGCCGCCGACGTGCACTCGCGCGTCAGATGTTTTCGAAACAGTCACAAATGTCTGCAGCTCACGATCGATGCGGCGAAATTCGGCCTTGAATTGCTTCTCCTGCTGCGCGTGTCGCATGATCGCGAATCGCAGCTCTGTGCCGATACGCGCGGGCCGTGGTGACGGGAACAGATCCGACTATTCGGGGAGTGAGGTACAGACCGGGGTCTCTTCGTTGCGTTGCGACATGGGCACTCCTTATGGAGCACCATGGACGCTCTTTACAGCACGAATTACCAGTGAATTTTCGTACTCAGAATCTTGCTCTAGATGTTAATTTCCAAGTGTAGGCAAAACGGTGCCGAAGTTCTTTTAACGACCAAAGAACCACCGTGACAGACGAATACGCTAGATCTGACCACAGCACCGAGCTTTACGCTCAGCGCGGTTCACGCCGTTTAATCCGGTCGATGACATCTCGCCTAGTCACGCAAACGCATTCAGACTCTGCGTTTCGGTCAAACTGATCCATCGCCGCACGACCCAAGAGTAGGCTGTTGAATGTCGCGCAGGATTGAGCCACCTTGCTGAACAGTTTTCATTTTTGCGCGGAGCCATGGAACACCGTCGAGAGGAAGAACCGCTGCGGAATGTGGTGGCTCACTTTTCAGTGAAAATCCCGGCTCACTATTCGGTGCAAATCAACAGCCCAGACTTCGGGCGTCGCGTGGATCGACGTCCTGGATTGCCAATGCCTTTTCGATAAAGCGCGCATCCAAGGAACTTAGGCAGCGATGTTGGCGCTCGGTCATTGTGATTCGTATATGGGTATTTACCATATAGTACACATCTAATATGTTCCACGCGAAACATTGAATTGCGATGCGCCGTCTCGCAATCTCGTGGGACGCCGCTGTACTCGGAACCACTGATGGCACAAATGCGTAGCCGTTCGCCCAGCCGTACTGCGAACATCGGCTCGCCGCATGAATTGCCTACATGTCGCTTATGATTCGGCGGTTAGCGAATACGCAATTGTTTGCCTAATCGCGGTGAATTGGAAATCTGCCGCGAGATAGTAGCCTCAGCAGGCCAATTCGGATCTTCGACGTTCAAATCGCGATCTTCTGCCGCGAGGGTAGTGCAACCTTGGAAGTTTCGACCGATCTGCACGCGATAGGGCGTCTTTCCGTTCCCATGGAATATGTACCACCCAGGTCGATCCCAGGTAACCTGGTGCACCCAGGGCCTGCGCGTGGCAGTTTCCAGCGTCGGCGGATCCAGTGTTAGCTCGTCGGCGACGATGGAGAAACGCAGTTCCGCCGACGACAACCATGTCGTCTGCGGATAACGCTGGGCGACATACAAGTAGACATGGCCGTCCGTTACGTTCCACTGTCCATCGAGCAGACTGGTACGAAGCCACGGACCGATCCTGCCCTCACGAACGCCCAAGACGAGTTGCACGTCGCCGGGATTGTTGAGTGTGGAATGCCATGTGAACCGCAATGCCGACGGAAATTCGTTTTCCGCAGACTTCTGAAGATCGAAACGCCAGATCGAATTGAATTCAAAGCGATCTTCCGGCGGAAGCTTCCAAGCGGCTTCGTCATCCAACCATTTTCCGTGCAGCACGTACGTGTTCCTGACGTCGGCGAGTGCCAGCGATCGCACCGATTCGCAGAGCAATGGATCGCCGGCTGCGTCGAACACTCGCAGCGCTTGCAGTTTTTCCGAATCCCACATTCGAACCATGTCGTCGGAAGGTCGAAGGCGATACGGTCCCAGTTCGGAGGGCGCCGCGATTTCGAAGACGTAGTACGTCTCCGCCGACTGGCCAGAGGCAGAGACGTGCATCGAGCCTAGAACGAATCCCGACATTACTAAAATCACCAGGCGATAGATTTTCCTTCCGATTCTTACCAAACGCGGCATGGCGATTTCCTACTCACCTTTGAGATCGATGTATCCCTCGTCACTCTGCGCGCTCGTCAGCGCGCACGTTATCCCGACAAGAGTGTTTGGAATGGGCGAGCGTTGTCGCCGCGGTATCAAAGGTCGTACCGACGGACTTCGCAGCAGATCATCGCTGGAACTCCTTCCTCCGAAAAACATGAAAGCTGCTCGATAGACGTCCGCGCGTGGCGCTTGTTCAGACGCTTGGGCTTCGCAGATTGCTGAAGTCATGGCTCGTCGAACAGCGAGCCTGAATTTTTGCAGATTCGCCTCGCTGGCTTTGGTGCTGGGTTCGCAGCGCTCGGTACTTTGTATCATCATCGCTAGGACCAAGAGCTTTGCATCGATGGTCGCATTGCCAAGCGGAGTTAGCTGTTTAGACCAGCCGTCCTTTTGCTTGCCCGAGGGATCCCACCGTAGCTGCGAAAGCAACTGCGCGAAATCATGCTGATCGCCCGGCTGAGGACCCTGCCAATCGTTGTAGTAGCCCTCGGCGATGACCCATTGGTGGGCCTCGTGAAGATGGACCTTTGTGGACGTCGTCCATTCAAAATCGTAGTAGCCGTCGGCGCCAGTAGTCGCGATTGCACTGCCTCCACACAACTTGTCCGCGACATGTGTTCCTTCGACTGGCAGCGGAATCGAAATCGGGTGGTAGTTCCAGACGGCGTAAACTATGGCCCCCGCGATCGGTTTGCCGGTTGCACTGTCAGTGATTCTACCTATTGCAGAAGCGGCGATCGGGTTTGATACAAACAGAAAGATTAGAGTGAAGACAAATCGCACGCCCGCCCTCCGCAGCCACTGAGACCGTCACATCCTATCTGAAGGTATTGTGCTGTGCTCGATTGCAGAATCACGCAGCTGAGCGAAACGAAGTGTACGCATCTGGAATTGAGTGTCTCTACTAATGCGCCATCCGGAATGCGGTGGAAGAGACTCAAAGGATGTTGAATGTCGCGCAGGATTGAGCCACCTTGCTGAACAGTTTTCATTTTGCGCGGAGCCATGGAACACCGTCGAGAGGAAGAACCGCTGCGGAATATGGCGGCTCACTTTTCGGCGAAAATCCTGGCTCACTATTCGGTGCAAATCAACAACTTGAGCTATCTAACAGCGTACACTGAGTTTCGCAATGGATCCGAGGCAGGTGTCGGAAGGCAGTTGGACAGTTGAATAACGTTCACCCAGTGAATCGCCCAGCCTTTCGTAGACACCAGTCAGCCATAAACTATGGCAATGACGGAGGTGTTTGTGGGCGCGAAGCGATATACGGATGAGTTCAAGCTCGAAGCAGTTCGACAGGTCACCGATCAAGGTCACCGGGTAGCAGAGGTCGCGGAACGTTTAGGCGTTACCGCGTGCAGCCTGTACGCGTGGAAGAGTCAGTTCGGCAAAGGCGAAGTGGTGCGTCGCGTCGAGCAGGACCAGAGTGCCGAGGTGCGTCGTCTAAGGCAGAGTTGCGACGCGTCACCGAAGAGCGAGACATCCTAAAAAAAGCCGCCGCGTACTTTGCCAAGGGGTAAAGGCGAAGTACGCGTTCATGCGTGAACACACGCGTGAGTTCCGGTTGATTGCGATGTGTCGCGTGCTGGGTGTCCATCGCAGCGGCTATTACGCGTGGCGGCGTTCGCCGCACAGTGCGCGTGCAAAGGAAGATCAGCGACTGCTCGGTCTGATCAAGCACGCGTGGCTGGACAGCGGATCGATCTATGGCCATCGCAAGATCGCCATAGACTTGCGCGAGCTGGGTGAGGTTTGCAGTCGTCATCGCGTGCGGCGTTTGATGAAGCAAGACGGCCTGCGTGCGCTGGTGGGCTACGGCAAGCGTCCACGTGCCTTGAACGGTCCGACCGGCGCGGTTGCCGGTAACGTGCTGTCGCGTGCGTTTAATGCGCCCGCTCCGAACCAGAGCTGGGTCACCGACATTACTTACATCCGAACCTACGAGGGATTTCTCTATCTGGCCGTGGTGCTCGATCTGTTCTCGCGTCAGATCGTCGGCTGGGCGACGCGTTCCACACCGCACACCGATTTGGTGTTGCAGGCGTTACTCGCGGCGGTGTGGCGACGTAAACCCAAGGCAGGCTTGCTGTTGCACTCCGATCAGGGTCGCCAATTCACCAGCCAGGATTGGCAAAGCTTTCTTAAAGCGCACGGCATCGTGTGCAGCATGAGTCGGCGTGGCAACTGTCACGACAACGCCGCGATGGAAAGCTTTTTCCAGTTACTCAAACGAGAGCGGATCAAGCGAAAGATCTACAACACACACGACGAAGCACGCAGCGACGTGTTCGATTACATCGAGATGTTCTACAACCCGAAACGACGACACAGTGCCAACGGTGGCGTGTCTCCGGTAGAGTTTGAAAAGCGATATCTTCTAAGCGGCTGACGACTGTCTACAGAAAGCTGGGCGATTCACTGTGCTCGTGGGATCCACCGCGACACGCGCGGACATGAGCCGGAAGAACAGAGTAGTTTTGCAGGTGCATCAGTCCTCAATCGCCACTTCGGGAGCTACCTCAATGCAATCCAAGTTGCTCGCCATCGCTTGCATAGCTTTGCTCGGCTGTTCGAAAACAACGCCTGAAAGCCCAGCATCTGTCAATCCGGCGGTGCAATCGATAGCCGTTTCAAAAAGTGCATGCGATCTCAAGCTCGTGACGAGTCAAGACTTCGCTGGGCTGTTTACAGGTCCCATTGTCGAAATGAAGAATATCCCGGGTGACTCGCAGAGCTGCAAATTGAGTACGAGAGGCTTCTCCGGCGTCACGATTTCTGTGCGGCCGGGACATGGTTTGGCCACGTTGAACTCTTACACCTCTGGCAAGATGAATGACTACGACAAAAGCGAACCGCTGACGGGTGTGGGCGATGAAGCAGTTCGTAGCCTGGCCCTAAACCGCGTTATCGCGCGAAAGGGAGACTTGCTTTGCGAGATAACAGGGCCTGGACTTTCTCCGCCAGCCGGTGATCCCAGAGTTGGAATTCTTGGCAAGGTTTGCAATAAAGTTTTTAGTGCGTACAACGTGCATTAGGCAGGGAAGGCGCGCAGCTTCCCTTGGAGTTACCAGGGTTTAGTGGACCCCTGATCGACGCTGTCGGTGCGCCACTTCGAACTCGTCCGGACTGACGGCACCTAAATAGCTGTGCCCCGCCTGCGGAAAAATGACAACTGCATGATCGCGGTTCACCACTTCGCCGACATGCCGACGGTGAATGTCGCATCGGGCGTGCGGTCGTTAAGTCCAAGAAACACCGCAGCGTCGATCTGGAAATTTTCGGCGATGCGATATTGAACGCCGGTGTCGAACGACAACTGCGTGCCGCCATGCTCGTTTCTCGCAATTTGCGGCGCGGCGATTTCGACGAACACCTGCGACGCATCGCTGAGATTCTTTCCAAGCACCGCGCCGAGCGAACCGCTAAGAAATCGACCATTGTCGCCGCTGTCGTATTTGACTCCCGGCATCACGCCGAATGAATAATCTGCAGGGAGATTCCATTCCGTTACCCATCGTGCCGACGGCCGCACACCTTGACCCCGCGACCCCGCCGCGCCGGTCGGAAGTTCAACTTCAGCGAACCACGCGCTCGATGGCCCATCACCGCTGTCGCCACCGACATGTTGCTTCACACCGACGATCATGTTCGACCAGCTATCGACATAGCGTTGCCGCTGCCCGTCGCTGCGCTCGAACACGTCGCTCTCGAAACGCAGTTCCCAGTCTCTTGCGACACCCCAGCGCAGCAACGTCGGCAATGTCCAGTCGTTGACGGAACCGCGATCGTGCGCATCCTGCACGCCCGTTTCGATCTGCAGATTTTGTATGTCGACCGTCTCACTGGAATCGACGAAGCTCGGCCGCTCGGTGACGATACCGTTGTCAGCGAACGCGATACTCGGGGATGTCAGCGAAACCACAATCAGCCACCGCCATTGCCGCATGCACTCCCCCCCTGAATGGCTCGTCGCGACGATTCGGACATACCGCGGTGCGTAGGTCAACCGATCACGCGACGGTACGGCACACCTGTTTCCATTCGCGAAGGATGCGGCGCGACACGAGCAGGTTCCTCGCCGGCAAAATCAATCCGGATTCGAACGGCGTGAGGAACACGGTGAACAAGATGACGTGAAGCAAACCTGCGGATCGTGCGCTCGGATCGATTGCACGACAGGCGCGGTGAACGAGGACGGTGTAGATCAACACGGGAAGGACGGTGATTAGCGCAAGCAGCAGGGAAGTCTCAACCGCAATGTGTGCTGCGTCGCTGGCTGCGCTGGCGACGGATGAAATCAGCCATCCAACGTGGACGATGTAGGCTTTCCACAAACGCACACGCCGCTTGTGGAGGCGATCGACCAGTTCCGCCTTGGACGAGGCGTACGGCATCGGGCAAGTGAAGTGTCTCACGCCGATCGGATGGGAGCGCCTGACAATCTGTAAATGTATACCGGGACGTCGAAAGGCAACATCGCGATGACAAGATTTTTCTTCAGGCGCGCCGCAAAAGACCCGCGAGGCTCACCTACCACGAGGGTAAGTGAGCCTTCGCAGTGGAACGTCAGTCGATCGGACAAGACGGGGTGGCCGCTTCGAACCCATCGCGGAAAATGACGTCCCCCGCGCTGAGCACGGTGACGCTGAGTCCGGAAGAACTGCTGGCAGCATTGTTGGTGTTGCCCGCGTAGTTCGCGGTCAGGACGTAGGTATCCTGTTTGTCGGAACCTTGCACGACCAACGCCGATGTCGTGCAGCTCGCGCTGCCGGAACTCAGTTGATTGGCGCACAGCGGGACAACCGTGCCGCTTTGGAGGAACGTGACGGTACCGCTCGGATTGAATCCGCTGACCGCCGCCGTTGCGGTGAACGGTTCGCCGCTGACGAATACGCGCTGGCACTGCGTGGACAGCGCCGTCGCGCTCGTCGCCTTATTGACGGTCAGGCTCGCGGTTCCGCTATTGCCGGTGAAATTGGCATCGCCGCCGTACGTTGCGGAGATCGTGAGATTGCCGGCGCTTGTCGGCGTGAGCTGGCACGTACCAGCTCCGGTGTTGTCGAGACTCGCGATGGTGCACGTGTCGCTAGCGCCATCGCTGACGCTCACCGAACCGGTCGGCAATCCCTGCGCGGGGCTGACGGGCGAAATGGTTACCGTCACTGCATAGGCGTGGTTCACGACGACGCTGCCGGATGCAGGCGACACACCCACGTTCGTGGCGCCCATGTTCACCGCATGCGCTTGCGCCGTACTGCTACCGCCGGCGAATTGGGTCGGTGTGCCGGGAGTGTACGTTGCCGTCAGGTTGTAGGTTCCTGCCGCGCTCCACACGATGTTGCACGTGGCACTGCCGGACGCGAGCGAGGTGGGACCGCACGTGTTCGCCGGTGTCGCGCCGTCGCTCACACTGATCGTGCCGTCGGGCGTACCCGACGCTGCCGATACCGTGACGGTGATGGCGTACGTTTCTCCGACGACCGACGCACCGCTTGAAACGATGGTTGTCGTCGTCGGGTAGGGCCCGACCGTATGATTCGTCGATGCGTTGCTCGGAGAGAAAGTCGTGTCCCCAACATAGCTCGCCGAGAGCGTCACGCCGCCGGGCGCTGATGACGACAGATTGCAACTTCCCGCACCGTTGACCAGCGTGACGTTGCATGTTCCGCCGGCGCCATCGGAAACAGCGACGCTGCCGCCGGGCGTGCCGGTGCCGACAGCCGGTGCAACGGAGACGCTGACGGTGTAGCTGACGCCAGGCGCTGCGGGATCGGGTGCTTCCGAGGTGATCGTAGTCTTCGACGGACGCGCGGTCAGCGCATGAATCGCAAACGGCGATGACAGGAATTGTCCGCTGGTCAGCGATGTCTGCGTTCCGTTCGCCGGATCGATGCCGGTGATCGCGGCGGATCCCGCGTCGGCCGCGTAGAGCTGGCTCGATCCGAAGGTGAGTCCGGACGGTCCATTGAGCGTGTCGCCGCTGGTCAGGACGGTTTGCGTGCCGGCCATGTCGATCTGTATGACATCATTCGTGCCGTTCGGACCGAACGACGCGTTCGAGGCATACAACACGTCGCCAACCAGAACCAATCCGGTCGGCGCGCTGAGATGGCCGCCCGAGGTTATCGGCGTAACGGTGCTTCCATCGGCGCTCACATGGAAAATGGAATTCGCGGTGGCACCCGCGAACGCAGCGCCGAGATCGGACACATAGAACGTGCCGTCGCTCGCAGGCGCTATTCCGGCTGGCGCCGTGTTCGCGCCGAGATTCATCGTCGTGCCGATTTTCGCGCCGGTGGTCGGATCAAGGCGGATCACGCCCGCCGACAAATCCGCGACGAGAATGTTTCCGTCCGCTTCGATGGCGATGCCGACCGGCATGCCGAAACCATCGGCGAAGTCCGTCGCGATCCCGGTGTTCGGATCGACGCGGTAGACGTGACCCTGATTCGAGTTGTCTTCGGACGTGACGAAGATATTTCCGTCGTTGCCGATTGTGACTCCGAGCAGCATGCCGAATTGCGGATCATTGCTGACCAGCGCCTGCTGCGACGTCACGGGATCGAACAGCACGACGGACGGCGGATTCGATCCGTGATCGCCATCGTCGGCGATGACGACCTCACCGATGGCGAGCTTTCCACGGATCAGGATGCTGATCGTCGCGGGGCTCGATGTCAGCGTCGCATTCGATGCGGTGAAGGTGAAACTGTCCGCACCAATGGCACCGGGGTTCGGGGTGTAGGTGAATGTGCCTGCGCTGGCATCGTTGATCACTACATTGCCCTTCGTGGGCTGCGTGACCAACGCATAGGTGAGCGACTGCGCGGGAACGTTTGGATCTGTGCCGGTCAGTACGCCGCTGACCGGCGTCGCTTCGGTCGTGCTGAGCGAGGCGGATTGCGCCACCGGCGATTGTGGCTGGATGTTGAATGTCACGGTCGCCGGCGCGGACACTTTCGATCCATACGTCGTGCCGGTGAAGGTGAAGGTATCCGTGCCGACATAGCCGGCGCTGGCAATGTAAGTGAACGCGCCTGTCGCCGAGTCGGGACCGGTGAGCTGGCCGTGTGTCGGACCCGTAACGAGCTGGTAGGTAATCGTCGGGCTGCTGCAGTCGCTCGTGGTTGCCAGCGCTGACGCGTGGACGGTGCCGCCGAGCGCCACCGCATACGATGCATTCTGCGCCGTGGGTGCCGTTTGATTTGCGGTGATGGCAACGCCGAAGCTGTACGTGGTCGGGCCCGGTCCTTGCGAAGGATCATTCGCGAAAGCGCCATCGACGTCTTCGATCTGGAACTGGAAACCGTCGTTGGAGTTGCAACTGCCATCCTGCGTATACGTGACGAGGCCGTTGTTCACATCCGCTTGCGTGAAGCTCGCCGGACTGGCAACGCCATTGAGGAACAGTGTTCCCGCAAAGGGCTGGCCGCTCACCACGAAAATCGGCGGACTTGCGGTATCCGGATCGACGGCCTTGAGCAATGTCGAGGTGATCGTACCGCTGCCACCTTGCGCGACGTGCAGCGTGGAATTGCCTTGAAACTGCGGCGGCGCGTTGACGCGCACGGGCAATACCGCCGTCGCCGTCTTCACTCCGTCTGACGCAAGCAGGGTAACGTTCGCCGAACCGCTCGTGGCCGTTGCGGTGACGGTAACCGTTCGCGCTGCGCCAGTTCCGCCCAGCACGATATTCGCATCGGGTACCGACGCTTGATTGTCGCTCGTCGCGGTCACCGTCACGCCTGAAGGATGCAGTTTCTGTATCGCCGACCTGGAATGTCACCGCCTGGCTGGTTGCGCTTCGCTGGATGACAAGGCTCGTCGGCGAGAGATTGCCGATCGTCGGTGGCGTGTCGACGTAGTAGCCGCCAGTGAAGGAGCTATGGGCTCCGCCACCGCTGCCATGAATCGGGCCATTCGAAGGATCGTCGAAGAAATCGAGCGCGGGGACAAAATTGCTGGTCTGACTGTATGACGCCTGGAATTGGAAATTTACAGAAAAACCCGCTGGCGATGCGGCGAGCGGGAGCAGTTCACCAACGGTGGTCGGACTGACGCCGAGTATGGACGAGGCGATCAACGGGCCGTTTGCATTTTCCGTGTAAGTCATAACGAAACGTGTATAAACGGTCGATCCGCCGCAACAGAACGTTGTCGTTCCGGTGTAGACGACGACCGTCGATGGCGTCGAGAGTGCTGAGCTGTAAGTCAGCGTTTCGCCTGGATTCGAAAAGGTCGCGTTGTTGAAAGAGAGCTGCACACCGTTGGGACCTGGACCCCACCACAGTGTTTGCTGAGCCGCGGGAGTCGCGGCCGCAAACGTCCATGTTTCGCCGCCGCTGCGGCCGCTTCCTGCGCCACTCATCGTTACGAGGCCGCTGTTGTTCGGCAGCGGATAGACCGGACCGCCCACGAACGCGGCACTGGCTGGAGAAATAATGCCCAGCAAAAGCGTGACAAGAACGACAGCAAGGCCGAACGGCCGCGAAATTCGCATAGTTTTCCCCCTGTTGCGAAACGCCGGGGATGGCTGTCGAGGAGACCTCAATCGTCGAAGCTGCGGTTTGCCCTTAGGCGAACTCGCGCTTGATCGCACAGTTCCCAGCGCGGCTATCAGACTCCTATTCGGGGGCAGTCGCAACCTATTTCACGATTGCTGCGGGTGGTTGCATGCGAAGCGACGGGGTACTGGAACAAGCGCGATCTGTATATCCATATGTACCCATATTTGTATTTAACCTCATTTACCGCTGGCGATTTCCGCAACGAATTCAGCGGTCCAACGCATTGCGCGCACTGGACGCATCCGGTCGGGGACGACGTCGATCCGTCATTTAGTGATGCTTTTCCGGAAATTGACGGGATTGCTCTGTCCCAGGCCCCTCTCTTAACAGAGAGCGTGCTATCGACCTCGACGGTTGAGCGATATGCGTTGGGTATGGCTGAGTTTCAGAACATGGGGAATCTCACGATCCCACGAGCGATTGGTTATTCAGCAGGTTTCATGAATTTTTTCTTTAAGGGCGTCGGGGGTTTCGAAATTACTCCACCATCATCTGGGCTGTATGCGATCGAGGATCACAGCACCGCGCATTCAATGAATTCGGATGGCTATCCCTGTCTTGGACCAGCGCCGGGAGACGGGTGCGCAATTTACGGCTTCAACCATGTGCAGATGAACGTGCAAAACGTGCTTCAACCCATTACCGAGTCCGGAACCGGCGCCGTTCTGAATCAGTTAATCTCGAACGGCAAGTTGGTGGCAATCGCTAAGTTTCATCGCAATAGTTGCTATCAGCCCGATCTATCTGGCCATCTCAGCTTTGACATGAACAATTTTGTGAGCGGAGACCCAACTGTCTTGCATCACCCAGTGAATTGTCCCGATAACGCAACCTTTTTGGCTGGCCGGACTCCATTTCAGGAAATTGCAGTTTCCGCACCGATTACCGTTTCAAACTTAGGTGTGATGCTAGACGGTTCCGCGTCGGGTACGAGCATAAATAGATCCACGCCAATTCTAATTACGTTTGATTTCAGCGCTGATCCGATTCCAATCAATGCTACTGACCTTTTCTTAGAAGTTGCTTTCCGAGGCACGGTCGGAAATGACTATAGTCAAGATTCGTTCGTCAGCGATTTGGACTCCATAGTTACTGGGTCCAAGGACGTATCGGAACCGACGTTTACGGTTGACGTCAACTTACAAAACTATTATTACGACAACCAAACGCCTCCTTGGTTGACCCGCCAGGAAGCGATTAATCAGTTTCATTTGTCCTTCGCTGCGGGAAACGTTCCGGCTGAGTACGTCTGTTTCGGCGACTCACTAGTGCTCAAGTACGGCGATGCCAGCAATCTCCAAGGCGGATTGCAACCTGGCCATGCCATTCGTTTCGCCGCCATCCTCGATCATGACAGCCAACAGGCGGGACAATCGATCTCTGACCGTCAAGTTGTTGCGGCTGATGGCACTTATAACGGCTCACCACATTCTGCTGGAGACTATTTGGATTCGGCCATTACCGATCTTCCCCTTCAGACGAACCCGGCTCTACCGCCGTACTACTGGGTTCATGTCGATCAGGCAAGCACTGAGGACAATTTCAACAATGACTATGAGTCGGATGCACTCTTTGCAGGTCTGGGCATAACGTGGGGAGATAATTTGACCTATTTCTACCTTTATGCGACAGGTCTTGGAGGATACATTCCGAGGCCCCTTCTGCCTGCATCGCCATTACTGACGGACGGTTCTGGAAATTTCTCGCTCGATCCAATTGCCTTACCTGGCGGAGTATTTCTGAACGCAGATAGCGGCGGGCTGTGCCCGGATCTTTTAGGGTGGTCAGACAATGGCAAAGTCTCGGGGGATGAATGAAGGAAGGTCTATGATAAGGGCCACTTCTTCTTCAGGCGGGTCCAGGGAGTAAGTTGCGAAGGAGCTCGCAGCCACTGAAAACTCTGCTTTGCCGGTGTCCGAAGCGTTGCAGCGGCGGAAATGCTCTCGCAACTTCCTCTGTTGTGGGCATACACGAACAAAAAGATCGGAAGACAAACTCAAATTGCGGCTCACTTTTCAGTGAGAGTCCCGGCTCACTATTCGGTGCAAATCAACAGCACCACACATGAATGGCAGTTTGCGGCGATATACGTCTGCATGCGACAACCGATAAATCATTCCCGTCAGACTATAGCAGCCTGTCCCCGAGTTCCGCGCGACGATCAAATGCTGCCGATGTGCGGTCGATTGTGTCGGTCTCGCTGCTGTTCGATCTTCATCTGCAATTCTTTCAGCGCGTTGCCATATTGTGGACCCAGTTCTGAGTGAGCCGCATTAATTGCCGCAGCGGCAGTCGCGGCCATACGCGCTTTCACCACTTGACCCTGGGCCAAATAACACTCCGCGAGTGTCGTTTCGATTTGGCTTATCTCTAAACTATGGGGATCGAGGCCGGACTCACGCTCTGTCAGGGCGAGATTCAGGACCGGAATCGCGTTTAGTAAATCGCCGTTCCGTAGATCGGCATAACCTTCGATGAAATTCGCCCGTGCAAGCTGCGGCTCGTAATACATCGTCAGCGCATTGCTTTGGATATTTTTTCGAATGCCTTGAACACGAGCTATCGCGTTTGCCTCGCGACCCATCACCGATTCAACTTCAGCTGTGAGCAGGGCGTTATTGACATTGTCAAGGTCGAGCTGATTTGGATCGTCCTGACTCACCGACAGGTCTCGCAGGAGTTCACTCGCTCGTGCATAGCGCTTCTCGGCGAGAGCCAGACGAATACGCGGAGTGATGTTGCGCTACGCAACGATCTATTTCTCTTCCGGGTCGAGCGAGCGAGTTATCGTGCAAGGACTGATCGAGAAGTCGATCAATGGAAATTACAGCGGGCTAGCGATGCCGGATCGCATATTGCCGGAGCCTATGTATATCACTCCAGGCTGGGTGCAGGTAACTTACGCCTGTCCGCGGCAACCCCAAAACGTTCACGTCGCGAGGGTCGGAATTTCGCACGCCAACAAATATTATCTGCAGTGCGACGCTGACGATCGCCTGAAAGCGTTCCCTCTCTGATCCCTTTAGCCGCCGATGTGCTACTCCGGCCAGCTAGCGCGCGGCTTCGTCTCGCCAGTCGCGACGTGGCATGATCCGCCCAGTGTCGTAAGCTCAGCTCACAATCAGGGGAACAACATGCCGCAGGTGTCATGGGTTGCTGTCATCGTTTCAACAGTAGCCGCCTTCGTTCTGGGCGGACTCTGGTACGGTCCATTCTTCAGCAAGCCTTGGATGCGAGAGATGGGAGTCGGGCGTGACTTCAAACCCCGGATCGCCCGTTCAATCCTTTTACCGTTGCGATGATTCTTAACTTCGTTGCGGCATTGGTGTTCGGCCTTTTTGTAGGACGTTCGCCTAGCCCGTCGCTCGCCTTGGGCGCTGGCGCCGCTGTGGGTCTGGCCTGGGCGGCACCATCGGTCCTGATTGTGTATTTGTTCGCTTCGCGAAGTTGGGTTCTGACTGCGGTGGATGCTGGCTACGTCGCGACGCAGTTCATTTTGTTCGGAGTGGTCTTCGCGGCACTTGGGTAGTCGGTGTGGCTATGATCGCGCGCATCGCGACAGCGGCCAATTACCTCAAGCGTTAGGCCTTAAGAGGAGGTGTCTATGCAATCTAACTCCCGAATCGCATTCTTCACGCTCGGGGTCCTGAAGGAGCCCGTTGGCGATCCTGTCGTTCAAGGCTTCGTCGACCGCATCGGTGACGTCTATGCTGCCGCCGATGGCAGTACGGGCTTTTTTGAACGATCTGTCAGAGATTTGCAAACGTGGGAGCACTCATGGGGGCCGGCTATTGCGCCCACCTGTATCCCGAATAGGCTCGCACTTACTCAACTCGCAATGACACTCTCGTTGTGGCGTGATCTCTAATCGGTCGCCGCATTCGCCTATCACGGTACGCATCGCGAGGCTCTTTCCAAGCGCGCTGATTGGTTTGACACTGGTACATGGCCCAGTTACGTAGCATGGTGGGTAGACGGGCAACACAAACCAAACTGGAACGAAGCGGTAAACCGGATCGACCATCTCCATGCCCGCGGCCCAACACCCACGGCATTTTCATTTCGGCAGCCTTTTGACTCAATGGGCGCGCCCGTCAGATTGAAGGCGCGCCCTGCCGCTTGAGCGAATAGGGGGCCTCACGTCGCTCAGGCGGACCGCTGCGGGCTAGCTGCGGTATCCTGAGCATCTACGTGCGCTGTTGGACTAACGATGCCGTTCAAAGTGCGAGTGATCTTCAGTGTGGCCGGGTTCGCACTCTCTTCGCTTGCTGCTTGGGCTCTCCGTCCTGCTCAAACAAGATCTGTCAGCGCGAACTGGTTCAGAGGCGGTGCAAACGACTTGGTCTATCGCTCGATTTTTCGCTCAGATGGCAAGCCGCGCCAATACGCTTGGTGCGTGCCGATCCTGTTTGCGACAATCGTTGTGGCCGTCGTTTGGACTATTCCTGAACCTACAGGCCAGTGAACTCCTTCCACTGGTGCCGCAATCGCTGCTGTCGTCCCGCCGATCGCGACGTGAGATGATAAAAAAGCGACCTCGGCCAACTTGCTATGACGACTAATGAGTCTCCCCAAGCGGACCCTTCTTCGGAGCAATCGGCGCTCTGGTGCCGACGATTTGCAAGTAAAGCCAACAATCGTGCTTGGGACTTGGCCGAGCGTTCACCGCGCTCACAGGCCGATTACTCAGAAATGTTGGACGCGGCGCATGCGGCATCGTTTCTCTGGAATGTCATCGGCAATCGAAAAAATCGTGCACATGCCGCTCTTTTACTCGCTCACGTTTATGCGCTGATAGGTTCTGGGGCACAAGCTCGAGTTCACTTCGCTAATGCAAAGCTGACTTTCGCAGACGAAGTGCTGGAGCCTTGGGAGATTGCCGCCTCGCAAATGATTGAGGCTATCGTGTCGTTCGCCAGCGGCGATACTGAGGATCACCGAACGCACTACGATCAGGCAATGCGCTCCATTGAGACTCTTCCCAACTTAGAAACTCGAGACCTTCTGCGCAGGAGTATGCGCAATATCCCGAAGCCTTCCGGAAAACCTGTGGCATGATCGCGCGCATCGCCGCGAACAAGGCTAAGCTAGGCTAGCAAGGCCAATCGTCGGAGTATCGACATGCAAAAAGTTTCACTTCTCGCCGTTCAGGCGTTCGCTTTTTTTTCATAGCGGTGGCGGCGAGCGCCCAAAACATTGTTCCGAGTCCGGAATTCGACGTTGGCGCTACCGGATGGACTGGTGGATCGCTGTACGTTGATGACGGATGGCCGTCAGCACCATCGTATCTTGTGGCGTCTCCAGCATTCAATGAGCATGAGGCGAACTCGGATTGCATCGCCATGGACCCTTCCAAGCAGTACGTATTCCTGGCTGCAGTGCGAGTCATTTCAGGAAGTTTGGGAGCGGTATCCCTCACCGTTTATTCTGACCCCGCCTGTACCGTCAGTGTAGCCTCCGTTTCTCCGGGTGCCTCTTCCGATAGAACGTGGAGAGTTCAGGAATTTGTGTATGGATCCTCGGTTCCGAGCGGCGTTGCTAGCGCCAAAATTACACTCCTTGCGAATAGCGGTATGAGCGAGGCTGCCCAATCTCTATTCGATCACCTCGTACTGGAGCCAGATGTGGTCTTCGCAAATGGTTATGAAGGTAATTAAAAAGCGCTCAACCCAAGCACTGCGGGCTAGCTGCGCTATCCTGCATCGCGGGAGACGAAATGGAAAAAAGACTGGCCTATGTTCTGATCGTCGTCGGCTGGGCCTTCATGATCAGCGGCGGAGTTATATTTTGTAGTGCAGTTTGGAACGTCATCTCTCCCGGCCAAGCAGGGCCGAACGGCAAATTTGTTGACGCAGCCGCTGGCTTGTTCGGAATGATCTCCGGCTTTCTTTTCGTACGACGCTCGCGACGAGTGCTTGCGGACTGGTACCGTTCGGATCTTTAGAGACCTGTGAACTCCCTCCACCGATGCCGCAATTGCTGCGGAAGGTCGGGTCAGTAGACGACGCGCGCATCGTCGAGGATGAACTTCCACTCGCGGATCTTCCGTTCGTCGACGGCGCCTCGGCACTTTGCCATCTGACGCGAGACGCGCTCGCACGCTTTCCATGCAGGCGCCGCCACCTTGCGCACGCGCTGCAGCTCGCGCTTGAGCGCACTGACCTCTGTTCCGGTTGCTATCGCCGGCTCAATTACTTCCATAATCGCGTCGAACTCGAACTTGCTCAGCGTGACATTGTCCGATTTCTGGAACGCGTCCCGCAGCGCGAGCAGCGACAGGATCGGCTTCTCCCGTTCCATGCGATCACGATTGAGTAGACAGCGCGGTGGTCGTCCACAACCCCGGAACGCCTGAGAGCGTCACCAGCGCGAGGTCTCCCCACTGCTGCGCGGTGAGTCGCCGTCGGTGCCGATAGCGTCTCTCCGGTGCGCAGGCTCACGCTGACCGGCGTTCCCTTCGGGTGTCTCGCATTCCACTGTTCGGCTGGCTGATTCTCGGTCCATGCCGGAAGGATATGCGGTGGCGTCTCACCAGCGGCGACGGGAGCTAGTAAGATCGGCGTCTCGCGACGTTCAGATTGGTGACGAAAGTGCGTCAGATTGCGATCTTACTTGCTTCGTTTGTCCTATCCGCGTGCGTTGTCCGGCCGGACGCGACGCAATGTCTGACTGCGCACCGTTGGGGGGACCAAATGTCGTTCTATCTTGAGAGCGCACCTATCGAGGGATTTGCAGCTGGTAATGCAACCGTAGTCATGGATAGCACTGAGCCACGTGTCCACCTCTCCAAAAGCGAGATTCAGTCCTACGTGCTATCGCAAATCAAATGGCCCGTTGCTAATCCGCAGGCGAAAATTGAAGTTGGTGCGGAAAGAGTTGCCACCTTAAAAGGCAAGCTCGTTTTCGCGATCGACGCAGATTTTGTGCAACGCAAAGACCAGTGGCACGACTCGTGTGACCAGCGATTGACCGTCATTGTTTCATTGCTTGGCAAGCCCATCGGCGTGATCGCTTCCGGCCTGCCCACCTGCCAAGTTTAGGCCTCAACCTCCGCGCACTTGCTCCACGATCTTCAATTCCGATTGAACGCTGACGGCCGGGTCTACGTAATCGAAGTTTGCGCGCCCGGCAGGAATCCGGCGCCGGTGTCGGCTGGTCCGTTCGACGTGCATATCGGCGTCGATGTCGCGGAGATCATTCGCGAGTGGCGCGGAGCAGAACCCGAGCGCGTTGTCCGCACGGTCGTCGACTACGTGAAGCCGCTGGTGCCGAAGTCAGTCAGGCGAGAGCAGTGGACGAAGTTTGCAGACGCCGTGCTCGCTTGGGTTTGCGCGCATCAGGCGGCGAAAACGTGAGGTTGTAGGAGAATCGGCGGTCTGCGGCGTCTGACCGTGCCGCGACTTGAAGTATTCTTGCGCCATGACTTCCAGTCGGCGCATCTTTTTACGCTGCATGGCGTTCCTTGTGGGCGCATTCGCTGTGGCCAACGGAATCTTAGTGTCTGCGTTCCATATTCAATTTTCTTCTCAGGGCCGCGGGGTGAACCTGCTAACCGCGCTAGAGGCGCTATTCGGCGAGTTTCTCGGCTACCCGCTCGCCGCTCGCTGTGGATAGTCATCGGCGTCAGTCTGATTGTCATGGTGTTCAGGCGCACCTCAAAGAGGGTGTCAGCGCTTGAGCTCCGCAGTCACGAGCGCATGGCGCGATAGGTACCCATCAATGTGCTACTCCGCCCAAATCGAACGCGACTGGCGCAAGTACCTCAGGATCATGGGGACTGAAGCCACGCTCAACCTCGACGATTTCATCAAGAAATACTGGTGGAGGGTCGAAGACGCCAAGGTCAAGATTCCGAAGGCGATCGATGCGTGGTTCGCGAATCCGAAGAGCGACGACGAAGCGAAGATTGCTGAGGCGATCAAGCGCTACAACTCGGAGCGACTTGCCAACTGTAAGCAGACCCTTTTCGCGCAGCGCGCGCGTCGCTGATGCCAAGCGCTCACTCGCCGTCAAAGTTAATACGAAAGCGCAGGAAAACGTGCGCATTGGCTCAGTGAAGGTTGAAGAGAATCTCGAGTGGACTGCGGACATCGAACGCGCAGAGTTCAAACCTCGCGATGCGAGGTGCGTCCTTTCAGTCGGGACAGCACGCCGGCGCCGCAGTGCTAGGATTGCACCAGCCAGCGGGACTCCCACACGATGAATATCGACAGCACATCGGACGATGCCGCGGATGCGTTGTGGGAATCCGCCTACGCCGACCTGAAAGCGATCGCGCATTTGCGCATCCGCGATACGGCCAGCGCACGGTTTATCGACACCACCGCGCTGGTCCACGAATCGTGGCTGAAACTTGCGGCGGTCAAGCATTTCAAAACCGAGAACCGTCGTCAGTTTTTCGCCTACGCGGCTAAGACGATGCGCTCAATCATCATCGATATCGCCAAAAATCAGGGCCGCAAAAAGCGCGGCGGCGGTGTTGCGGATATGACGCTCAACCCCATGGCGCAAATTGATGGTGCGGATGTGGCCGCCGAGCCCGTTCGCCTCGACGACGCGCTGCGCGAACTGGAGCGCGACATGCCGCGTCTCGGTCAAGTCGTGGAGATGCGATACTTTGGCGGACTTACCGAAAATGAAATCGCGGATGTGCTCGGCATCACCGAACGCACGGTGCGCCGCGAATGGGAGAAGGCGCAGCTGATCCTGCGCGAAATGCTGGCGGATTGATATCGATGGCCGGTTCAGCAGCGATCCGTCGTTGTCTGTCTTGCCGATACAGAAGGTGCACGATCGATGGCGTCGACCGTTTGGCCGCCTGAATTGCTGGACGAGATCTCGCGCCTGCTCGACGCCGCGTTGGATGTGCCGAATGCATCGCGCGCGGCATGGCTCGACGCTCTCGGCGCCGAGCACGCCGCGGCAGTTCCGCATCTGCGCCGCATGCTGATCCAACGCGCGGCATTCCCGTCCGATTTCCTCGACGCGCCGCGCCTGGACGCGAGCGATGCAACGCGTGCCGATTCGATGGAAGGCCAAACGGTGGGACCCTATCAGCTTCTCGCCGCACTCGGGCGCGGCGGGATGGGAACGGTGCATGAAGCCGAGCGCATCGGTGGCGTGCATGGACATCGCGTCGCGCTGAAAATCCTGCGACGCGGCATGGATACCGATGAAATCCTCGCGCGGTTCCGTCGCGAACGCGAAATCCTCGCGCAACTCAGTCATCCGCACATCACACGTCTCATCGACGGCGGCGCGACCGAATCGGGCCAGACCTGGTTTGCGATGGAACTCGTCAATGGACTGCCGATCACCGCGTGGTGCGACAAACAGCGCGCGACGCTCGCCGAACGCGTCGCCTTGTTCCGCACCGTGTGCGAAGCCGTACAGCACGCGCATCGCAACCTGATCGTTCATCGCGACCTCAAACCCTCGAACATCCTGGTGGACGCCGACGGTCACGTGAAGCTGCTTGATTTCGGCATCGCCAAATTGCTCAGCGATGCGCCCGATGCGCCGACGCAGGCACATCTGTTCACGCGCGAGTACGCATCGCCTGAGCAACGCGACGGCGCGCAAATTACAACGGCGACCGACGTCTATCAAGCCGGTCTGGTGCTTTACGAATTGCTGTGCGGTCAACGCGCGCTGGCGGGCGATAACCAAAACATCGTGCGTCTGTCGGCAACGCTCGATGACGGCGACGCTGCCGCGTTGAACGCAATCGCGGACGCGCGGCGGCTGCCGCTCGTGGTTCTGCGCAAGTCGCTGCGCGGCGATCTCGAAAAAATCGTGCAGCAATCGCTCGACGAAGAACCCGCGCGCCGTTATGGAAGCGCTGCGGAATTCGCCGACGATCTCGCGCGCTGGCTAGACGGCTCGCCGGTGCACGCAGCCGGAAACTCGCGGCGCTACAAGGTCGGCAAATTCCTGCGCCGGCACCTCGCGGCTGCCGTGATGGTAAGCATGCTAGCGGTCGGGCTTCTCGCTACAACCGTCACAGCGATTCTGGTTGCGCGCAGCGAGCGCGTCGAACGACGCCGCGCCGATGCCGTGGCAGGGTTTCTTGAATCCTTGTTCCGCACCGCCGATCCGCGTGTCGGTTTGAAGCCGGACACGCGTGTGGCCGATCTGCTCGAATCGGCCACCGTCATGGTTCGCTCGAACGATGCGCTGGGTGATGCGGTGCGTGTGCGATTGCTGCTCGGCATCGGTCGATCCCTGCAAAGCCTGACGCAATATCCGCAGGCGCGCGCGGCGTTTCTCGAAGCCGGTCGACTGGTGCGCGACACGCCGCTCGATATGCAACGCGCCGAAGTGGCCGTGGCGCTCGCATACAGCGATCTGGAATGGGGCAACAGCGGTTTCGTCGATGCCGATGCGCAATCGAACGGCGTGGCGGAATTGCTCGCCGCGCGGTCGCCGCTGCTGCAAGGCATGGCGCACGTGACGCTCGGATTCGACGCGAGCAATCAGGAAAAACCGGAAGCGTGCGAAATCCATCTCGATGCGGCACTCCGATCGCGCGCGGAACTGGAAAATGCTGAGCCGGAACTCGTGCCGACCGTCCTTGTGGTTCGCGGCGAAAACCTGACCGAACTTCGCCGCTTCGATCAGGCCAGCGACGTGCTGCGCGACGCGGTGAATGTGCACGAAAAAATCTTAGGCGCCGAGCATCCACAGACGTTGCGCGCTCGCCTGGGCTATCTCGACAACGAACTCGGCCGGCATCATCTCGATATCGAAACGCAGACGGTGCAGGTCATCGCGTCGATGCGGCGCCTGTTGGGTCCGGCGCATCACGACACGCTTGTCGCCATGAATCTGCTCGGCCGGCTGTATCTTGCACAAGGTCGCACGGACGATGCGCTCAAGACGTTCCAGTCGATTCCCGAGCCGGAGCAGAGCGCGGCGGGATTCAACAGCGCGATCGGCGACGTCAACGTCGGCATCACGGCCTGGCGATCGGGCAATGTGGATATTGCAAGACCCGCACTGCAACGCGCGCTGCAGGCATTGCCTGTCGAAGACGCGAATTCCGAACCGGCGATCTACGCGCGCGCCGCACTCGCTGAGATGGGGTGCGCGGAGCATGCCGATGCAGCCGCGCTTGCGTCGCTGGCAGCCATGTATGCACAGCCCGACAAATTGGCCGACGCTGCGGGCATGGTCGGTTTGGCGACCGCGCGCTGCCTGCATGACCTCAAGCGTGACGACGAAGCTGCGGCGATGCTGCCGCACGTCATCAAGACCTTGCAATCGCAAGCGGGCGAGAGTCACGCCGACACGCGAGCCGCAGAGGAACTCCAGCGGCTCCTCGGCGCCACAGGGGGCACGCCGCATCGATAGAAATCGGAATGTCCGCTTTGCGAGTGAAACGTCGTTCGGTTATCCGCACCGATGATGGGGAAGTCGATCATGTGGCGACATCGCGCGAACATTTGCTCGTCTGTCTCATCGAATGGCAGCTCGTATGCGTGGCGCTGGTTCGGTGTGGTCGCTGCGTTGTCCCTCGGCTTCGCGGCGACGGCCCAAGCACAGCACGTGTCGTCGAAAGCGACGAATGTCATCGCCACCATCGACGGATTGGATGTCGAGCACCACTGGCCGGCGGGATTGCACGTCAGTTGGGAAACCGGCCAGCCGGATGGCAGGCCCGAATCGGGAATAGGCAAACACACGCATTGCAGCGCGTTCGTCGCCGCTGCAGCGAAGCGGTTCGGCATCTACATCCTGCGTCCGCCGGAGCATCCACAAATCCTGCTCGCCAACGCGCAATACGACTGGCTGCAGGACGAGGGCGCACGGCATGGCTGGCGTGCGCTGGAAGGTCCGGTCCAGGCGCAGGAACTCGCCAATCGCGGCGATTTCGTCGTCGCCGCTTATCAGAATTCGCACAGCGACAAACCCGGACACATTGCGATCGTGCGGCCGAGCGACAGGAAAGAGGCTTCCGTTCTTCGTGACGGACCCGAAGTCACTCAAGCCGGCCTTACCAATTACCGCGCGACGACATTGGCACAGGGATTCGCCGGGCATCCGGCGGCGTGGAGTCGGCACGAAGTGCGTTTCTTTGCGCACACCGTATCGCTCGACGATACAGCGCCGTCATCGCATCGGGCGCGCAGCAAATAGCGCGCGCATCCATCTGCATTCCTTCCTATCCATCGGAGTTTTTATGAATCCAGCCCACATTCGTTTTTCGCTCGCGCTGTCGCTCGCGCCGGCGGCCTGCGCGCAAGCCACGCCGCTGTTCACGGAACGCGTCGATGTCAACCCTGCGACTAGCGCGATCGCCGATGCACCCAGCGGACAAGCGGTCATCTCCGCCGACGGCTGCGTCGTCGCCTTCCGCTCGACGGCGACCAACCTCGTCAGCCCCAGCTTCGGCATAACATCGGGAACGGCGCCGCAGGTCTATGCGGAGAACCGATGCGTCACTCCGCACACGCTCGAACTCATCAGCGTGGATACCGCCGGCACCGCGCCTGCGAATGGCACCAGTCAACATCCGAACGTCTCGGCGGACGGACGCTACGTGGCATTCGAGAGCAACGCCTCCAATCTTCCTGGCGGGGCAAACAATGGTTCGATTTTCATTCGCGATCGGACCACGCACACCACAGTGTCGCCGCTGTCCGCGTGGCAGGCCACTGCCTTGACCTACGACGATTCCTTCAAACCCTACATGAGCGCGGACGGGAAGCACCTGGCACTCGATTTCCAGGGAACCGGAATCCCGCACAATCTGTACCTGTTCGAGTTGACCGGCTCGGCGGTGACGATGCAAGCGATTTGTCCCGCAGCGGCGATGTCGGCCAGCAAGCCGTGCCAAGACGCGGTCATCTCTGCCGACGGCACGAAGGTCGTGTTCGACACGAGCTACGCGCTCGTGCCAGCCGATACAAACGGCTTTGACGATGACTATATCTACAACGTATCCGACGGCTCGTATCGGCTGGTTAGCGTGAACGCGAACGGCACGCAAGGTAACGCGAATGTGTTTGGCAACGGCGATGCCGTTCCGTCGGGCGACGGCAGCGTCGTCGTGTTCTTCAATTATCTGCCGGACAACCTCGGCGGTGGCCAGAACACGTTGTTGATGAAAAATCTTGCCAACGGCGCGTTGACGACGCTCGATGTCACCGCGCAAGGTCAGATCATCGCAATCAATCCGCCCAATCCATCGATCAGCGATGACGGTCTGCGCGTAGGATTCACCGCGCTGAGCCTGGCGCCGCTGATCGATCATCCGAACCTGCACCAGACCGACAGTCTCGTCTTCGATGTGGCGGGCGATCGGCTCGCAAGCGTTTGCAGATCGTCGACGGGTGTATTCGGCGATCAGATATGCGAGAACATCAAGCTTTCCGGCAACGGTCAGTGGGCCACGTTCGATTCATATGCAACGAATTTCGACTCGGACACATCCAACGGCTTTCCTCACATCTTCGTGACCGACGCCGACGCGGCGGTCGATCTCGTCTTCACGGATGGATTCGATCCCTGATTGCAAGGCGACGACACCGCACGTCGTCGCCTGACACGCGCAACCTTCGTCACTGGAAATCATTCGCGAAATCTTGTCGGCGATCATCATGCGAAGCTTTTTAGTGAGGCGTTAAGTAAAACCGGCGCGAATGTCTTCCTACGATCGCGCCAAAATTTTTAGTCTAGATTTTCATCGATGTTGAGATCAGCGCTCAACACCGTTCTTGAAAATCGTATCGACTCCAGCGCACATGCCCATCTCTGACGAGTTTCCCATGAGCACGTCCGTCGCTGTCAGACTGACGGCTGAGGTAATGGCCGAGACGGGCAGCATGACGGGGACACTGAAAGTAGCTTGGCCTTGCGCATCGGTTTTGACGAGTTGGCTGCCCAGGTAGTAGTCGGAGTGACCACGTCCCGTCGAATCGCATGTTGGTGAGTAATAGACGTCTACTTGATAGTCCAAAGAAGGATACGTGTTGAGATGAGCTGTCACGGTCCCCGGTTCATTTGCGCCCACTGGCAAGCCGTTGGGCAAAGCCACGCCTGAGATCGTCGGAGCGCTGACGATGACCTGCGCGCCATTTAAAGAGATATCGGGGGAGCTGCCATTGTGCGCCGGACCATTGAAGTCGCTCAAATTTGAACGCACGGTGTTGTCGAAGCCGCCGTCGATCAGGACGCCTCCCAATTCCATGAAACTGATGAAGTTGCCGAATCCTTGCGCGGTGCCAAATCCCGCGCCCCTCGGCGCGCCGATCACGTTTTCGTGACCGTTGACTCGCACGGCCCAACCGTAGCTTTGTGTGCTGTTTCCCTGCGTGTTGATGCCGAACGAATTCCGTTGAATCGAGTTCGACTGACCACCATTTATCCAGATACCTCCTAAGGTGTTCGCGGCAATTCGGTTGGCCGAGATCTCGCAAGAACTGTTCTGTAATTCAACCCCGTATCCGTTGCCGACCTCCGAGACACCATCAGCACCCAGACCGATAAGATTGTTGTCGATGTGGCAATTTTGTGTGGTAACCGTCGTATCCATCACGATGCCGTCGTGAGTCGCACCTGCGATGACGTTGCGATCACCCGGAGTCGCGCCGCCGATCGTTATGTTGCCGCTATCGATCCCGGAAACGAAGATGGCGTTGTTATTGGCCCCTGGCAGCGGGATGCCGCCGACAACGCCGCCAAACTGATTACCCGCAACAATGTTGTCTGAGCCGCCCAGCACGGCGACTGGTTCATAGAATCCGCCAAATGCTACGCCGGTCAAGCTCAAGCCCGCGGAAGAAGTGTCGACGGTAAACGCACTTATGATGCTTTCGGGCGTTGCTTCTTCAATGATCACGCAAAGATTGGCATTGAACGCATTAAGGTCAGTGTTCCTGGTCGCCAACGCGTTTCCCGCATATCCATCGATCACGAGTGGATTGTGAATCGTGGGCAATGCAGTCTGCAGCTTGATGATGCTTGGACAGCTCGGCAAGTCGAATACGATCGTATTGGAATCGGCTCCAACATTTGCTGTGATGATAGCCGCCCGCAAAGACCCTGGACCGCTGTCGTTGGTATTAGTGACAACAGTCGATTGCACATTGGCGTATGGCGACTCGAAGGCTCCGCGATCGGGATTACCGCCAGCCACGCGCGGACTGGACTGGATGTCCGTGTTCGGAATGTCATTCGGGCCACCGAGAAAGTTTCCGATGAACGTTCCGGAGTTGATCGAGCTGGAAGTCGGCAACAGGGTGTAGCCACCATTAGCGGGATCGGCCCAAGCCGGATTGTCCTGCGGATTGGCTGATAACGTGCCCACCTCGGTTACGGTTGCGCCAGTGGCGGTGAAATTGCGAATCGTGTTGTAGAACAACGACACCGTCGGTGGTACTGCGTCCGGACCTGGACTGATGAAGGACACTGGATTTCCTACGCCATAGATGTTGTCGCTCGGCCAGAAAATACTGTTGTAGATCGATACGTAGTTGGTTGCGCCGTTAGGGTCGGAATCGATGCAAAAGGACTTTCCGCCGGACGTATCGGCGCTCACGAAATCCAGGTTGGCGGACGCGTTGGCGGACAAGAACAGATCAACTTCACACTGTGGGCCGCTTGTCTGAAGGTGGTCGAACAGCGCGTTGACGATACTGAACGATCCGTTGACCGGCTGAAATCCCACGCCTTCGGTCAGGTTCGTGAAACGCGCGTTACGAACGGTGACGTAGCCGGCCGTGTTGTTGTTCTCATCACCGGCGAAGAGGGAAACACGTGAACCATCTTGAAAGGTGATTCCGTCGACGACGAGACTAGGCGATGGCAACGCGCCGAAGTCTCGCAGGTCAAAACCTCGCGTGCCACCGAGATCGATTACTGTATTGCCGGGATCTATCTGCCGCGTCGCGAAAGTGGCGTCATATCCGCCTTCCAGCGTCAGTTGCGCAGACGCGACGATCCGATCGTATTGATTGAACGGTCCCAGGCCGTACAAGCCTTTCGCGAGTTTTATGGTGAGGGGCACGTTCGACGGCGCCGATTGCGACTGTAGCAAGGCATTATTGAGCTGTGCCGTAGTGCTGACGTTGATCGAGCTCGCATGCGCCATCGCGCTGGCGAGCAGGGTCAGCGGCGGCAACACCAAGACGCCGCGAGTAAGTTGTTTGGTGAGTGCGCGCATGTTCATGTCGGTCCTTGTGGTCGGCGAAAATATCGCCATCACGCTCTCAATACGAGGTTCTATCTGGAACCGGACATTGGAGGCAGAGCGGCAGTGATCGGTCGATACAACGGATAAAGAACGTTCTCTTCCTGCTGAATCCGACGGATCAGCAGGGTCCCGATGTTGCTTATGTCTTGGAGAAACACGGGACGGTGCGCCGCCGACCACGCACTGCGCGCGTGAAACGAAATGAAATGATGCAGCGCCTTGCCGATCCTCAGCATCTCTGCCGACATGGCATCGATGCACTCCGAGTTGCGAGGTTCTGGATCGGCATGAATGGCAAAATATCCGTACAGATGCCGGTTTTCGCGAAGCAGATGATTGCGAAGCATTTCGCTAAAGCGCATAAACGCGAAGCGGCAAGCGATGTCATCGCCACACGCAGCGGTAGATGACATCTCGTCGAATAGAGCGAGCAGATCGCGATGCTCTGCTTGCAAAATGGGGATTAGATGCGGGTTATAGCTGTTGCGTGTCACTGCAAGCTGTTCTGCTGGTTGCTGCGCCACGAGCAACGTCGAACCCCACCACTGTTTGAACCTCGAATGCACGTGCTTGCTCCGGTACTTAGCTCGGGCGCAGTCTGCGACCCTATAGCGCCATACGAGATCCTCGAGAATTCCGGACATTGCGACTCGGGCCTGTTCGCCCGGATGCCCTGCTAGACTGTCCTCGGGGAACGACATGTCCGAACGGGCGCACATCACGGAATTACTGGCAGCCGCCGAGCGTGGCGACGCACACGCGAACGACGCGCTGTTTGCGCGCGTATACGGCGAACTGCGGCGCATCGCTCGCGGGCACGTGCGGCGTGCCGGGAACGCGATTGACATCAATCCAACCACGCTTTTGCACGAGGCCTGGATAAAGTTCTCTCGCTCAGACCATCGAGCGCTTCAAGGCAGCGCGCATTTCTACAATCTTATTGCACAAGCGATGCGGCACGTTCTCATTGACCTTGCCCGCAAACATGCCACGGACAAACATGGGCGCGGCATGGTACGCACCGAACTCACCGACAGCATCGAGCAAGCCGATCGATCCATCGATGAGTTGCTCGCGATTGATGTTGCGTTGGTCGAGCTGCGCAATTGCGACCCCGAGCTCGCACAACTGGTGGAGTGGCATTTCTTCGCGGGCATTTCCTTTGTCGATATTGCAACTGCACGAGCCGTTACCGAACGAACGGTGCGGCGGCACTGGGAACTCGCACGAACATTTCTCGCCGACGCCGTCCGCACGACGGATGTCGGCTCGTGATTGGGCGCGTCTGACATGGATCCAGAGAAATGGCGACACGTTCGACGTCTGCTCGATCAGGCGCTCGACTTGCCGACATCCGATCACGACGTTTTTCTTGCGAATTTGCCCCCCGATGACCACCCCGTAAGAGAAGATCTACGGCGACTTCTTATGGAGTATCGCCGCACCCAGGAAATCTTCCAGAGCGATGCCGCGGACTTGATGCGGCCGATACTCGCTACGGCGCCCGAAACTATGGACCGCGCCGAAGAATCGTGGGGACGTCGACTCGGCTCCTACAAACTCATCGGTTTGTTGGGTGTTGGCGGGATGGGTATTGTCTACCTGGCAGAACGTGCTGACGCGAAATTCACGCAGAAGGTCGCGCTCAAAGTCGTGCGGACGGGAATTGGCCAATCGGCACGTGATCGGTTTGAGCGAGAACGCCAGATTTTGGCTCGCCTGATTCACCCAAACATCGCAGCCTTGTATGACGGCGGTGAGTTAGCCGACGGCCAAGCCTTCTATACGATGGAATATGTCGATGGCGTGCCGATCTCGCTGTTTTGTGTCGAATCAAGCATCACGTTCGAAGATCGCTTGAGGCTTCTGTGCGACATTGCATCGGCCCTGGCTTATGCGCACCAGAATCTTATCGTTCACCGGGACATCAAGCCATCCAATGTCCTTGTAACAGATTCCGGAATTGTGAAACTGGTGGATTTCGGAATTGCCAAGCTCCTCGGCGATGCTGGTGCTTCGGAGGTGACAAGAACCGTGGCCGGTCCGATGACGCCGGATTACGCGGCGCCGGAACAATTCCGGAACGAGGCGATCACCGTTGCAACCGACATCTATCAATTCGGCGTGCTGAGTTTCCGCATGCTGACGGGCGCGATGCCGTACAAAGCGAACCCCGACGACCCTTACGCGTGGGCGCGAGCGGTAACAGAAGAGGTCCCGACTACTTTGTCTCGCGCCCTGCATTCCGTATCGATGCGGAGCGTGTGGGCAGAGCATTTCGACATTGATCGCTTACGCCGCCAGATGAATGGTGATATTGATGTAGTCGTTCGCAAAATGCTCTCCAAGAATCCCGCCGACCGATATGCTTCCATGGATGCGGTTCGCATCGATTTAGACGCCGTCGTTGAAAACCGACCGATAAACGCGCGCCGCACGAACGTCGCCTACGTCGCCGCACGTTTCTGTCGTCGTCATCGCTACCTAGTGACCTTCGGTGTTGCGGCCGCCCTTGTCATAGTGGTGATCAGCACGTTCGCGTTTCGCCAAATGCTCATCGCACATGACCAACAGGGTCGCGCGGACCGCGAGAACGCAGTACGCCTCGTGACCGCCGTCGCGTTGACGGACCTGCTTCGCGCGAGTTCCACAGATATATCGATGCCCAGGCCGAGCTCCGCATTGCAAGCGCTCGACCAGAATGCCACACGCATAATGAGAAGCATCGGATCCGATCCGCATCGGCGTGCGTTGGCCACATCCATTCTCGCGGCAACCTATCTCGAGCTGGGACATGCACAGCGTGCGTTGACCATGGTTGAAGGAGCCCTTCCAGCAGCTCAGTCCGATCCGCATGCGTTTGCCCCTGAGCTACTCGAACTGACGGTACTGCTCGCACGCGCTTGCATTGCCCTCGGCGACGTAGCGGTGGGTGCTGAAAAACTGGGGCTAGCTCAGAACTTGATCGAGCAAGATAACTTACCTGCGGAGTCGCCTCTGCGTGTGCGCGCGGAGTTGATCGCCATCGACATCGCGGACCATCGAGGTCAGCGCGATGAAGCCAAAATCCGGGCCACGCAACTGCTGCGTGACACCGAGAATTCTGAACTCAATGAGAGCCTGGAATTTGCCGACGTTCTCCGCGTCAATGCGGTAAAGACGGCCGATGACACGGCGGCCATTATGCTTTTCCAACGCGCATGGAAGATTGTTGCCGCACATTACGGCGAGAACAGTTCCGCCGCGATGGCAGCACAACGATTGATTATCATGCGTGACGTGAACGGCCCGCGCTCGCTTGACGATATGGCCCTCGTTGTACAACAAGAGGCACAGGTGCGTGACGCGTTCGGCAAACAGTCCCCGGACTACGCGGACTTGCTCGATTTGCGTTGCGAAGTCTCGGCTGCATCGCAACTGGACGATGCGGAAGCCCCATGTGGCGCGGCTCTGGCAATTCGAGAGAAGGCCGGCGATACCGATCCGGAAACACTGGCGAATGCGTATGACAACGATGGTCGATTGTTGCTCCTCGCCGGACGGCCAAATGAGGCGCTCTCGAGATTCGAGGCAGAGCTGGAGACACGGCTACGAGCATTCGCCCCCAAGACTCAGAACGTAGTTCATGCGCGTCTGAAGATCGCCGAAGCGCGTTGCCGCACCGGCAACATCAATGTCGCCATTCGTGAGTTCGATAAGGCGATCGGCGATTACATTGCGCAAGTTGGAGCAGAGTATCCGTATGAACCGGTCTATGCGGCGTATTTCAGTCAATGTCTTCTCGACGCGGGCCGCCGCGACCAGGCGAAAAGAATATTGACGGAACATGCGTCGTTGCAAATACAGCGAAAGAACATGAGTAATGAAGACCGCGCCGAAGTCATGGCGGTATGGCATCGCCTCGGCGGCGCGGGTCCGTCAACCGACTGACTGTACTAATGTAAGTTCATCGATCGCGCACCGGGTATATTGGCGGAAGTCCGCCGGCAGCCTGACTGAGCCGTGGTTTAGGTCGAACATGGTTGACCTCATGACGTTGGTGGCACCTGGCCAGGACCGACGAAAGACCGTGCGCCGCGCCTGGTGCATTCAATCCGACCGCACATTCCGCAGGTCTGCTCGACGTCATATTATTCATCGTTTTTCGCTGCTGCCACCGCGCGCGAGATGGAATACGAAGGCCTCGGCTGGAAAGGCGATGGCGCCGCAGCGGTCAAATACTCCGCGCCGGTTGCCGTGCATTCGCCGGCCGACGCGTATCACACGGGCAGCTTCGGCAACTGGCGCGGCGATTTCGCCACCAGCGACGGTGTGATGCGCATCGCGTTGCATTTTTGGCCGGCGGCAAACACTGCCGTCGCAGGTTCGATCGACAGCATCGACGACGACACGTATGGCCTGCGCATTGACTCGGTCAAAATCGAAGGAAACTCTCTGCACTTTGAAATTGCCGGTATCGGCGGCGTGTACGACGGCAAAGTTTCACAAAAGGCCACATCGATCGAGGGCACGTGGACGCAGCACGGCAACGTGATGCCGTTGAATCTGCGGCGGCAATAAAAACAACGGTCTGATATCGGCGGTCCATCTCGATGGGGGATCGCGCTAAGGCAAGGATGTTACTACGTGCACAGACATCGACCTGGTGAGCCAACAGTAATGGCGGATGGCTGCACACGGACGACGCGCGGTGCTGCTGCTGCGCAAGCAGCTTGAACGGTCCGTGGATTCGACGAGCAATGCCAGATCGAGCCCGCGTGTATGCCCATGCGCGAAGTCGAATCTGGGTTGCGCGTGCCGCGCGGTCTGAATAGACCACCCTGAATCTATTGCGGCGGTCCGAACAACACTTTGGCCGCTCCGCGCAATCCGTTCGCACGTCGCAATTGCTTCGCCATTACGAACCAAGTGTGCGTGGCAATGCGCAACGGGTTGTAGCTCAGGACACGGTGCACAAGCCCGTAATCGCACGGAACTTCGGCGTGCTGGCTCGCGAATGTTCCGAACAGCCGATCGAATACGATCAGCACGCCGCCGAAATTCTTGTCGATGTATTCGGGATTGCGCGCGTGATGCACGCGGTGATGCGCGCGGCGTATTGAAAATCCATTCGAGCGGTCCGAGCGGCGGTACCAGTTCGGTGTGCAGCCAGAATTGATAAAGCAGATTCAGCGCGGCGACGGCGAGCACGGCCTGTACCGGAAATCCCATCCATACCAGCGGTGCGAAAAACAGAAAACCTCCGCTGATGCCCGACGTCCAGCCCAGCCGATACGCGGCCGAGAGATTGTAGGCGTTGGTCGAATGATGGACCGCATGCGTGGCCCACAACCACTGCACGCGATGATCGGCGCGGTGCATCCAGTAATAGAAAAATTCGAGTGCGAGCAACAGGCCCAGCCACGACCACCAGCGATTCATTGGAATGGTGGCGATGCGGAATCGCGCGACGAGGCCGAACACAGACCCGGCGATGCCGAGTCCGATCACGCGGTTGATGAATACCCGACCGAGCGCGTCGCCGAGCGATGCGAAGTATGCGCGCCAGTCGTACGATTGGCGGCGAACGTGCTGCAAATACATTCCTTCCGCTGCCGCAGCAACGATGAGGATGATCGGCGCTATGAAAAGGACGCGCGGAATTGTGTTCATGATCGGGCCTGATTACTCGAGCGTTTTTCGCTTCGCGACAACGAAGAATTCTAGGTGCCAGCTGATGCCTGTGTATGTCGGGCAAGCCTGAAAATGTGACTAAATATTTCCAGCGTGATCCGGATTCGGCTGTTTACGCTCGCGCGGCAATGAGGATCAGTTCCGCTTCGAAGCCGCCACCGTCGCGGTTGCGCAATCGCAGGCTGCCGCCGTGCCATGCGGCTACCCGGATGACTGTCGCAAGACCGAGCCCGCTTCCAGGCCCGGTGCGCGCCGCGTTTGAACGATAGAAAGGTTGGCCCAGCTGCGGCAGTGCGTTTTCATCGACACCCGGTCCACGATCGCGCACACGGATCGCGCAGCCATGATCGAGCGCAACCAGCTCGATCTCGAACGGCGCCGCGCCATGTCGCGCTGCATTTTCGATCAGGTTGTCGAGCGCCCGTCGCAATGCGAGCGGTTTCGCGTAAATCGAAACATGTGCGTCGCCGCTGCGCTGCCATTGGCGACCACTACGTTGTTGCGCGGCTAGCGCTTCATCGAGAAGGTCGGACAGATCGACGATGCAGCCGGGTTCGTCGCGTCCATCACGAACGTAGGAAATGAACTGGCCGATGATCGCATCGAGTTCTGCGATGTCGGCCTGCATGCCATCGCGTGTTGCAGCATCGCCGCCATCGAGCAGTTCGAGAGCGATCGTCAGCCGCGCCAGCGGCGTACGCATATCGTGCGACAGGCCGGCCAGCACGAGTTGACGCTCGCGCGCAGCGATCTGGGTGTCGGCTGCGGCGCGATTGAGTGCCGTGGCGAGTTCGCTGATTTCCGCTGCCGCACTGCGCGGCAACGTCGGAGCGGGCGCGCCGGCAGCAAGTCCTGGCGCCGCCGTCGCCAGCATTCGCAAAGGGCGCACCAGACTACGTGCATACCAGGCTGCGGCAGCCGAAGGTGAGCAGTACCGCGCAGATCAATGCAGCCACACTGCTCCAGCGCAACGCGCCGCGCAGCGACAACAGCGGAATGCCAATCCAGCCGTCGATCGGCGGTTGCGCGGAAATCCACAGCATCGGCATCGGCTGGTCGCTGGGTTGGAGTCGTCGGTCTGGAAGATTGTGCGCAATGTCGCGGCTCACATCCTCCAGAAACGGGAGCATCAACGCAGATGGTTGCGGTGGCGCCTCGCGATGTTCCAGACCGAGCTCGCGCAGTCGCGTTTCGGCGTCGGCGCGAGGCAGATCTGCAAACAGGCTGTCCGCGGCAATGATCTGCACCTGCAGACTGCGCACCGTGTGCGTCAACGTGGTTTCGCGGGCGGCGACAAGCAGCAGCGTCACACCAATGATCGTATTCAAGACCAGAACGCCCGCGAGCAGCAGAACCAGCCGGCCGAGTAGTCGTCGCGGCATCATCCTGTATCGCCGTCGGGAACGAAGACGTAGCCGGTGCCCCACACCGTTTGCAGATAACGCGGCGTGCGCGGATCGATCTCGATGAGTTTGCGCAGACGCGAAATCATCACGTCCATGCTGCGGTCGAAAGCGTCGTGTTCGCGGCCGCGCGCCAGGCTCATCAGCTGATCGCGCGTCAGTGGCTGGCGCGGCCGGCCGACGAGCGCCGCGAGAACGGCGAATTCGCCGGTGGTCAGGCGCTGTGGTTCGCCATCGCGGCGCAACTCGCGCGTGCCAAGATCGAGTGTACAAGTACCGAATTCCACATATCCACTTGTGCGCGGCGCACCGCTCGGTGCGCGACCGCGGCGCAGCACGGCACGCATGCGCGCGACCAGTTCGCGCGGACTGCCTGGTTTCGGCAGGTAATCGTCGGCGCCGATCTCCAGGCCGACGATGCGATCGACCTCGTCGCCTTTGGCGGTGAGCATCACGATCGGTGTTTCGACACCTTGTCCGCGCAAACGGCGGCAGATCGACAGGCCGTCTTCGCCCGGCAGCATGAGATCGAGCACGATGAGATCCACGTGATGGCGCTTGAGTTGCTGATCCATCTCGCGGCCGCTGCCGGCGACGATGACGCCGAATTCGTTTTGCGCGAGATAGCGCACCAGCAAATCGCGCAGGCGCACGTCGTCGTCGACGATGAGGACACAAGGTTGCGGGGATTCCGACATGTCGGGATTGTCGTTGCCTGAGCGGTGCGGGCGCGCGGTCAATTGTAAGCAGATATTTCTGCCATGTCGGACGGACACAATCGTTTGCACGCGCTGGTGCTCCGGAAACGTTCTGGCGCGTTGACAGGGACATGCTGGCGACACGCAATCACGCGTCCAGCAATGGCTGTTCAACTTCATGGAGAAATATATGAACAAACTGACTACGCTTTCCCTCGCCATCCTGATCGGCGCCGCACTTGCTTCGCCGCACGCCGATGCGGCCGGCCGCGTCAAAGTCCATGGCGCCAAGACCAACGCCGAAGGCGGCGTGACAGCGGGCAGCGCAAGCGCCGCGCGCGGTCCTAACGGCGGCGTGTCCGCACGTGGCCGAGCCGTCACCACCGATGGGGCCGGCAACGTGCAAACCGTCAGCGGCGCCGCAGGTGCCAGCCCGAACGGCGGCTACTACAAGCGCGCCGGTTCCAGCACGGTGAATGCGGACGGCTCGGCTTCGCATCAGTCGTCCGGCTATGCGCATGGTGCAAACGGTGGATCGGCCAGCCGTTCCGGCACGACGACACGCGGCGCGGATGGCTCGCTGCAGCACAATTCGTCGGCGAGCGCGACAGGTCCGAACGGCGGCACCGGCAACACGTCGGGAAGCTATACACGCAATGCCGACGGTACATATTCCGGCCAGCGCAGCACCAGCGCGCAGAATGCGAATGGAAGTTATAACGGCAACACGAGCTATGCGAACGGAAGCGGCACGCATTCGTCGGCGGTGACCAACAGCAGCGGCGACACCTACCAAGGCCAGACCACCTGGACGAAAGGCCAAGGTACGACGCATACCGGCACGTGCAAGGACGCGTCCGGCAATACGATTACCTGCCCGTAACGACAGTGCTGCCCTGAGCACGGAAAACCCCTTCGCAACGGAGGGGTTTTCTTTGAGAAGCGATCACACGACCTTCAATCGCCGGAACTCCAACCTCGAAGATCCGGAGTTAGTCGAACGCGTGCCGAGCCAGACGGATAAGCGCTACGGATTTTCTAGCGCATAGACGCCTCAAGATTCGCGTGGTTAGTACGGGGTTTCTCGATCAGAGCCGTATTCGACGACCAGCCGCCGCCAATCGCACGAACAAGATCGACCGCCGCGTGCAAACGCCGATCGCGCAGCACGAGTTCCGCGCGTCGCGCCTGCAGGCTGGCGGTCTGGCTTTCGACGACTTCCAGATAACTGACCGCGCCATTTTTATAACGGTCCGTCGCCAACAGTAGTGTTCGGTTCGCGGCGTCGACGGCGGTGTGTTCGTCCGCGGATTCATCGGCGAGCACGGCGAGCAGTGAGAGTTGGTCTTCGACTTGCCGGAACGCGGTGAGTGTCGTTGCGCGATAGCGAGCGGCAGCTTCTTCGAACGCGGCGCGCGCTTGCGCTTCGACGGCGCGCCGCTTGCCGGCGTCGAACAGCGCAAAGTTGAACCGCGGACCGAGCGACCAGAAACTGTTGGGTGACGTCAGCCAGTCGGCACCGCCGGTGTTCTCGTAACCGTCCGTGGCAGCGAGGCTGATCGTGGGAAAAAACGCGGCGCGTGCCACGCCGATCAAGGCATTCTGCGCGGCCGCGCGTCGCTCGGCGGCGGCGATGTCGGGACGCCGCTGCAGTAATGTCGAAGGCAGCGCGACCGGCACCGTTGGTACCGTCAGACGATCGTCCGCGGTAGCGAGTGCGAAGTGTGACGCGGACTCGCCGATGAGGCTCGCGATCGCGTGTTCGTACAGCGCGCGCTGCGCGCGCACGTCGCTGCGTTGCACTCTGGCGGTTGCCAGTTGCGTCTGTGCGCGCGATACGTCGAGGCCCGAGGCAGCGCCGCCTGCGAAGCGGTTTTGCGTCAACGTCAGCGCTTTGTCGTAGGTGGTGACGGTGTCGTCGAGAAGTTGCGCCGTTGCATCAAGACCGCGCAGCGCGATGTAGGCGTTGGCGAGGTCGGCGTGAAGTGCGAGCCGGACCGATGCCAGATCGGCCGATGCCGCATCGGTCGTCGCGCGACCGGCGGCGACGAGATTGCGCACACGTCCCCACAGATCGAGCTCATAACTGAACTGCGCACCGATGACGTTGTCGCGATATTCGTCCGGCTGCGAAGACGAACGCAACGCGCGATGATCGGACTGGCGATTTCTCGTGGCGTAGCCGCTCGCATCCACCTCCGGCAGCAACGCGCCTTTGGTTTGCGCGAGATACGCGAGTGCCTGCGCGTAACGCGCGGTCGCGGCGGCGAGATCCGGATTGGCCGCATCCACCCGGGATTCCAGATCGTCGAGCGTCAGATCGCCGAAATCGCGCCACCAGTCGCCACGCTCGAGCTGGTCGGACGGTACGGCATCGCGCCAGAGTCCCTGCGCCTTGAAGCTGTCCGCGACATCGGTGGCAGGAACGTCGTAGTGCGGGGCGAACGAGCAACCGCAAAGACTCATCGCCAGCAAGAAGGCAAACGCGCGCGATTTCATCGGTCGTCTGTTTTCACGGCGACGATTTTAGCGGCCGAGTTTTTGTCCGCAGGATGTACCGCGTCACCCTCGGCGAGCCAGTCGGGCGGCGCATCGATGACGCGGTCATCCGGCGCCAGTCCGTCGACGATGTCGACGTGCGTGCCGAGATCGCGGCCGATCCGGATTTTCTTCAGCACCACCTTGTCGCCGCTGCCGACGGTCGCGACCGACATGCCCTGTTTGCGGAACAGCAGTGCGGTGACCGGCAGCTCGAGCACACCGCTCGCGGCCGGCAGATCGAAGGCCGCGTCGGCATAGGAGCCGGCAATGAGTTTTCCGTCGGCGTTGTCCAGTTCGAGTTGCACGAGCAACGTGCGCGAGGATTCACTGATCGCGTTCGCCGTGCTGACGACCACGGCATCGTGCGTGCGCCCGGCCTGTTCGGGAAGCTGAAGCTTCGCCTGCATGCCGACGCTGATCTGTTCGGCGTAGGCTTGCGGCACGTTCACGTAGACGCGCAGTTTGTGCGTGTCGGCGACGTGAAACAGTTCATTGCCGTTGTTGCTGCCGCCGGCATTGATAAGGGCGCCGATATCGGTGCGGCGCTGCGTGACGGTGCCGTCGAAGGGTGCGGTGATTCGCTTGAAACCGCTGAGCGCCTGCAGCCGGTCGACGTTGGCGTGTTCGGCGGCGACCGCGGCCTGCTTGGCTTCGTAGTCGCCGTGTTTCTCATCGGCTTCCTGTTTGGAGACGGAGGTCGAGGCGAGCATGGTGTGCCAGCGCGCGTCGGTACTTTGAGCGAGTCGCTCCTTCGCGACCGCAGTAGCGAGATCGGCTTGCGCCTGGCGCAGTTGCTGATCGAGTTCAGGCGTCTCGATTTCGGCGAGCATGTCGCCGCTCTTCACACGTGCACCAATGTCCACGTTCCACTTTTTGAGATATCCGGAAACGCGGGCGTAAATCGGTGCGTCGTAGTACGCCTGCACCTGGCCGGGCAAGACGAGTTGCTGCGCGGCGACGTCACGCGTCGGGGTGACGATGGCAACGGTCGGAACCGCATCGGCGTCGGCCTGCGCGCGCAAGTCGCCGTCGCGATGCGCGCGCGAATAAATGCCGAATGCGGCAAGCACGATCGCGATAAGCAACGCAGCGATACCGATGAGGCGGAGGCGACGCAGTTTCGCTCGCTGCGATGCGGGGTTCAATTCATTCACGGCGATGCCTCAGTGGGCCAGGAGGGGATCGCGCGGAGCAGTGTGCTTCGCGGCGAGCGTGTCGGCGGAACGGTCGCGACCGCGCGAATGCATCGCGGCGAAAATCGCGGGTACAAGAAATAGCGTCGCGCAGGTGGCGAAAATAAGACCGCCGATCACGGCGCGCCCGAGCGGCGCGTTCTGTTCACCGCCTTCGCCCAGACTCATCGCCATCGGCAACATGCCGATGAGCATCGCGAGTGCCGTCATCAGCACCGGACGGAAGCGGATGAAGCCGGCGTCGAGCGCGGCGGTGACCGGATCGGCGCCCTGGGCCAGTCGATCGCGTGCGAAGCTGACCACGAGAATACTATTGGCCGTCGCCACGCCCATGCACATGATGGCGCCGGTCAGCGCGGGTACGGACAACGTGGTGTCGGTGAGAAACAGCATCCACACGATGCCGGCGATGGCGGCGGGCAACGCAGTGATGATGACGAACGGATCGAGCCACGACTGGAAGTTCACGACGATCAGCAGGTAAATCAGCGCGATCGCGCCGGCCAGACCGAGCAGCAAACTCGTGTACGAATCGCGCATGGTCTGGACCTGTCCGCGCAGCTCCACACTGGAGCCGGCAGGCACGTCCTTTTCCGTGTCGTCGAGAATCCGGCGGATGTCGGACGCAACGGCGCCGAGATCACGACCTTGCACCGAACCGTATAGATCGAGCGTCGGCTGCACGTCGTAATGCGACACCACGCCGTCGCCTTGCGCGCGACGAACGGTGGCGAGGCCCGCGAGAATCTGCTGTTGTGAGCGGTCGGGATTGGTGACCGGAATGTTCTCCAGCTGGCTCAGCGAATCCAGCCGATACTGCGGCGTCTGCACCACGATCGGATACGACACATGATTGCGCGGATTGACCCAGAACGTCGGCGCCGTCTGTGCGCTGCCGGACAGCGACACGAGCAGATTGTTGGCCACGTCGCGTTCGGATAAACCCATTTCCTGCGCACGTGCGCGATCGACGTCGACGCGCAGTTCCGGCTGATTGAAAGCCTGCTGTATCCGCAAATCCGCGATACCGGGGACGTGTTTCATGCGCGCGAGCAGTTTCTCGGCATACACGCGGTTTTCGTCGCGCTTGAAACCGATCACCTGCACATCAATCGGCGCGGGCAATCCGAAGTTGAGAATCTGGCTGACGATATCGGCCGGCAGAAACGAAAACGTCGCCGCCGGAAATTCACGCGGCAAGCGCTTGCGCAACTGCGCGATGTAGGCGTCACTCGGCGCGTGATCGTGGTTCAGCGAAATGAGGATGTCGGCGTCCGCCGGCCCGATCGGCGCCGAGTTGCTGTACGCGATGTTGATGCCGCTGACGGGAAGTCCGATGTTGTCGACTACACTCTTGAGTTCGCCTGCGGGAATGACGCGACGAATCGTCTTCTCCACTTCGCTGGCCAGCCGCGCGGTTTCCTCGATGCGCGTACCGGTTTGTGCGCGCATATGAAGTTTGATTTGCCCGGCGTCGATGCTCGGGAAAAAGTTCGAGCCCAGCCAGGGAAACAACAGAAGTGACGCAGCGATCGCGACGAGAAAACCAGCGATGAACATCTTGCGACGTGCGAGGGCGAGTTCCAACATACCTCGATAGCCTTCGCGAATATTTTCGAACGTGCGTTCAAAGCGCCGCTGAAATCGGGAGAGGAAACCAACACCGGCGGCCATGTGCTGCGTCGAATCTTCCTGCATCGCGGCGGACGTCGGATCGCCTTCGACGGCGGCATGCGGGTCCACATGCGGGCGCAGCCAGTACTTCGCCATCGTGAGCGCCAGCGTGAACGACAGCAGATACGAGGCGATCATCGCGAACACCACCGCCTCGGCCATCGGCACGAAGAGGTAACGCGCGACGCCGTTGAGGAAAAACATCGGCACGAATACGATGCAGATCGCGAGCGTCGACACCAGCGTCGGGATCGCGATCTGACCGGCGCCCGCGATGATGGCGGACGGCACGTCCTTGCCCTGTTCCAGATGATAGTTGATGCTCTCGATCGTCACCGTCGCGTTGTCGACGAGGATGCCGACCGCCAGCGCAAGACCGCCGAGCGTCATCACGTTGATCGTTTCGCCCAGCGCCGACAGCGCGGCGATCGAACACAGGATCGACAGCGGAATCGAGATGGCGATGATCAGCGACGAGCGCCAGCTGCCGAGGAAAAGCAGGATCATGAGGCTGGCCAATGCCGCGGCGATCGCACCTTCGCGTATCACGCCCGACACCGCCGCCTTGACGAACAGCGACTGATCGATCAGGCGATCGATGTGCAGGCCTTCGGGTGCGCCCGCCTGGATGCGCGGCATCAGCGACTTCACGTGATCGACGATATCGAGCGTCGAGGCGTTGCCGTTTTTCTGGATCGTGGTGAGCACGGAACGCTGTCCGTTCACAAGGACCAGATTCTGTTGCGGCGAGTAGCCGTCGCGAACGTGCGCCACGTCGCGCAGCGTGATCACCGCGCCGTTTATGGCCTTGATCGGCAGGTTGTTGAGTTCGTCGAGATCGGTCGGGCTGCCGTTGAGTTTGACGTTGTATTCGAACGTGCCGATTTTTTGCGTTCCCGACGGCAGGATCAGATTCTGCGCGAGGATGGCGCTTGTGACATCGGTCGGCGACAGGCCTTTCGAACGCAAGGCATCCGGATCGAGATCCACGATGACTTGCCGGTTCTTGCCGCCATACGGCGAAGGAATCGCCGCGCCTTCGACTTGCGCCAGCTGCGGACGAATGAAGTTGTTCGACAGATCGAACAGCTGCTGATCCGTCATCGTTTTACTCGTGAGCGACAGCTGCAGGATCGGCACGCTGGAGGCGTTGTAACTCAAGATCTGCGGTGGCGTGATGCCGGGCGGCAAACGTTTGAGCACGGTCTGCGCGATCGACGTCACCTGCGCGAGCGCGGCGTTGACGTTGACCGACGGCTGGAAGAACACCTTGATCACACCAACGCCAGGCAACGACTGCGACTCGACGTGCTCGATGTCGTTGACCGTCGTCGTCATCTGCCGTTCGAAGTAGGTGATGATGCGGTCGGACATTTCATCCGGCGGCAGGCCGTTGTACGTCCAGATCACGCTGATCACCGGCAGGTTGATGCCGGGAAATATATCCACCGGCGTGCGCAACACGGCGAGCGGCCCGATGATCACGATCAGGATCGCCAGTACGACGAACGTGTAGGGTCGCTGCAGCGCAAGGCGAATGAGTGCGTTCATGGATGACCGCGCAGTGAGAGAGCCGCCGAAGAGCGCATGCTAGGAAAACGGCGTGGCCGGCTGATTAAATCTTTTTAAGCCGGTTGTCCTGACGACCGGATCGTGGCTCACTGTCGGCCATGATCGAACGCGATCCGCCGACACCCAGCCGTATCCTGGTCATTGAGGACGACCCGAGCACCGGCGATGAAATCGTGGCCGAACTCAGCGTGCACGGGTTTCATGTCGATCGCGTGGCGACCGGGCGTGAAGGCATCGCGCTCGCGATGCGGCAGCATTACGACGTCATCACCGTCGATCGCATGCTGCCGGATTTCGACGGACTCAACGTCGTCACGAAATTGCGCGGCAGCCGCATCAATACGCCGGTGCTGGTGATCAGTGCGCTGAGCGACATCGACGAACGCGTGCGCGGGCTGCGTGCCGGCGGCGACGACTATCTCACCAAACCGTTCGCGTCCGAAGAGATGTCCGCGCGCGTGGAAGTATTGCTGCGGCGGCAGGCGCAATCGACGGAACTCACCCAGCTTCGCCGCGGCAAACTGGTGCTCGACCTCGTCGCGCACATCGCGCGGTGTCGCGATCGCGAGATCGATCTGAAACCGACCGAGTACCAACTTCTGGAATTCTTGATGCGAAATCCCGATCAGGTGCTCACACGCACGATGATCTTCGAAACGGTCTGGGGTTATCGGTTCGATCCCGGCACCAATCTCATCGAAGTGCACATCGCGGGTTTGCGCAAGAAGCTCGATCAGGCCGGCGCGGCCGATCTCATCCACACCGTGCGCGGTTCGGGATATCAGTTCGGCAATGCTCCCTGAACTCTGGCGCATCACCAGTTTTCGCCTGACCGTTCTGTATGGCGCGTTTTTCGCGCTTGCCGTCATTGGACTTCTCGCGCTGATTTACGAAGAGACCGCGCGCTATCAAAACCAGCAGGTCGATCAGATCCTGCGCAGCGAGTCGACGTTGTTCACCACTGCATCGCCGGAAAAATTGCGCGGCGACATCGCATACGAAATCGCCCGCGATGCACGCCACATCAACTTCTTCGGTCTGTTCGCGCCCGACCGCACGCTCATCACCGGCAATCTTCCGCACGTCCCGCAAGAATTGCCGCTGGACGGCAAACCGCGCGAGCTGACGCAGCAAGCCATCGCAGACCTTTTTCCGAACGCGTTGCAGGTGCGCGCGTTGGGCATGACGCTCTCCAACGGCGACGTCCTGATCGTAGCGCGCGACGTCGCGCTTCTCGAACGCGTGCGTCAGGCGCTGTTCCGCGGCTGTCTCGCACTCGGCGCGGTGATATTGGCGTTGGGGATTTTGGGCGGCGTGTTCTACAGCTTGCCGGCCGTTCGTCACATTCGACAGATCGACGCCGCTGCGCGCCGCATCGCAGCCGGTGATTACGCACAGCGACTGCCGCTCGGCGGGCGCAATCGCGAACTCGACATGCTCGCGAACATCATCAACACCATGCTCGACGAAACCGAACGGCTCATGGGCGAGGTGAAAAGCGCCAGTGACAACATCGCGCATGATCTGAGGACGCCGCTGACGCGCCTGCGCGCGTCGATCTATCGCACACAGCAATCGATCGAATCCGTATCGCCGTTGTATCCTGCGCTCGACCACGCACTCGCGCAGACCGATCTGTTGCTCGCTAGATTCCGCGCCATCTCGCGCATCTCGGAAATCGAAAGCAAGCGCCGCCGGGCCGGTTTCTCGCACGCGGATTTGGCCGCTGTCCTCAAACAAATTCGGGATTTGTATGAACCGCTTGCGTTGCAAGGCCGTGTCCGATTGGTTCTGGACGCGCCTGATGATTGTGTTATCGCGTGCGATCCAGAGTTGCTTTTCGAAGCCATTGGCAATCTGGTCGACAATGCGCTGAAGTTCACGCCCGAGGGAGGCGTTGTAGTCATTGGTCTGCAGCGCATGCACGCGGGGCCAGAAATCACTGTGAGCGATAGCGGACCGGGGATCCCGGAAGACCAACGCATGCTCGTGATGCGGCGTTTCTATCGCGCTCCCGCTGCGCATGTGGTCGCCGGGAGTGGATTGGGATTGAGTTTGGTCGAAGCAATCGCGAAGCTGCATGACTTCTCGCTTGTCATCGATGAAGCGCAGGGAAGCGGAACGCGGGTAAGCTTGCGGTGCTGGCCATGCTCCGTATCCGAATCGCATCATCCACCGCTCTAAGGCTAGACGAGCTATTCCAATATCGTTTTTTTTGCTCACTCGATGCGATATTGATGCGATACGCTCTCAATTAGCCAGGCGTACGCCCTCCGTCACGCAACCGTCATCACTCTCCGACAGCATGACACCCCACTCGCGGCCGCCGGTGTGCATTTCCGCGTCATGAAGATCCTCGTCATCGAAGACGACCTGAGCACGAGCGGCCACATCACGCGCGCGCTGTCGTCTTGTTGCCATGAGGTCGACAACGCCGCCGACGGCGCGAGCGGACTCACGATGTCGGTGGAGAAGAGCTACGATCTTCTGGTCGTCGATCGGCTGTTGCCGCGGCTGGATGGATTGTCGCTGGTGCGTACGCTGCGCCAGCGCGGGCGATCGACTCCCATTCTGATGCTGTCGGCGCTGGGCGAGGTCGATGCGCGCGTCGATGGACTGGAAGCGGGCGCCGACGACTATCTCCCGAAACCTTTTTCGCTGATCGAACTGCAGGCGCGCGTGGCGGCGCTGGCGCGGCGTCCGCCGCTTGCGCAGGTGCCGATCCAGTTATCCGTCGCTGATCTCGAACTGAATCTCGTGCGTCGAGAAGTGCATCGCGCCGGGCGTCGCATCGAGCTGCAGCCGCGCGAGTTCCGTCTGCTCGAATACCTGATGCGCAGCGCGGGCAAGGTGATCACCAAGTCGATGCTGCTCGAGCAGGTGTGGGAATACTATTTCGATCCGGGCACGAGCATCGTCGAGACGCACGTCAGCCGGCTGCGCGCGAAGATCGATCGCGGTTTCGACGTGCCGCTGCTGATCACCGTGCGCGGCTGCGGATATTCGCTGCGTGCCGCCCACTAGTTTTCTGCGCACCGCCACGTTTCGCGTCGTGCTGCTGCAGGCTGCGTTGTTCGCGTTGGTCGTCGTCGCGCTGTTCTCGCTGGTGTGGCGCGAACTGCACGCGTATGTCGAAGACCAATTTCGCACGGCGGTCGAGGTCGAAACGGCGAGCCTGCTCGAAGCCTCGCGCGACGGAACGCTCGCCGCGCAGATCGATCAGCGGCTGTCGGTCGCGCCGGTCGGACCTGACTATTATGTGTTGTCTGACAGCGACGGACATCGCATCGCCGGGAATCTGCAGTTCGAGCCAGTCGATGCGGGCTGGCACACGATCGCATTGTCCGGCGCGCAGGGGCGGCACAAGACGCACGCCAACAGCGCGGCGCTTTTCGTTTCGCGATTGGGCGACGGGAAATGGCTCACCGTCGGCCGCGACAGCCGCGACATCGGCGAACTGGATGAAAATCTGCTGCGCTATTTCGTGGTGAGCGTGTGCGTGGTGGTGTTGCTTGCGTTCGGATCCGGCGCGATAGCGGGGCACGTCTTCGTCAAGCGCGTCGATCAGCTCGGTAGCCACGCCGAGCGGATCGTCTCGGGCGAGCAGGCCGGGCCGCTCGATACGAAGCGGCGCGGCGTCGAATTCGAGCGGCTCGCGGGCCGTCTCGATCGCATGCTGGCGCGCATCCGTGCACTGATGGACAACATGCGCCAGGTTTCCAACGACATTGCGCACGACCTGCGCACACCGTTGACGCGTTTGCGCCAGCGCCTGGAAAGCGCGCAACTCGATGCGCGCGACGAGGCATCCCTGCGCGCGGCGATCGAGCAGTCGATCATCGATGTCGACAACGTGCTCGGCACGTTCGGCGCGTTGCTGCGCGTGGCGCAGATTCAGGCGCGCGACCGCACCGCGGGTTTCGCGCCGGTGGACGTATCGGAACTGTTCGTCGCAATGGCCGAAGACTACGCGCCGGTCGCCGAAGACGCCGGCAAGCAGTTGCATGCGGAGATCGCGTCGGGCGTGCGCGTTGTCGGTGATCGCGCGCTGCTGACGCAGATGTTGTCCAATCTGATCGAGAACGCGATCCATCACACGCAGCGCGGCGCGCGCATCGATGTTTCGCTGCGTCCCCGCGGTGATGGTCAGGGCTGGACGGGCAGGGTCGAAGACGACGGGCCAGGCATTCCGGCGGCCGAACATGCGCATGTGTTCCAGCGCTTCGTGCGGCTCGACAGCAGCCGCTCCAAACCCGGATGCGGCCTGGGGCTCGCGCTGGTCGCGGCGATCGCGGATCTGCATCGCATTTCGATTCGGCTGGCCGATCGCGGGCCAGGGCTCGCGGTCGCGCTGCATTACCCGAACGTTTAGAAACCTTACGGATTCGTATGGCGACTGCCTGCGCGCTGTCACATGGCGTAACTAGGGTGCGCGTCTGCGATGTGCACTGTCCGTGCGCCGCATCTTCCCAACGAACAGCCAGGTGCCCCATGACGCTCGCGTATTCACGCCGCTTCGGTTCGCGTACAGGGATTCTCGCCATGTCGATCGCCGCGTCGTTCGCGCACGGCGGAACGCCGACCGGCATTTCCGGCGTGGTCGAAACCGAAAAAGATCACCAGCCGATCGCCGGAACGCGCGTCGAATTGCGCGAGCTCGGCAAATCCGTCACGACCGACGAGCACGGCCACTACCACTTCGGCAATGTTGCGCCGGGCACGTACACGCTCGCGGTCGCCGTGCGCGGCGAACGCGCGGTGACGCGTCAGGTGATCGTCGCCGACGATCGCGAGACGGTGCAGGATCTTTTCATCGGCGCGGAAGTGCAGTCGCTGGCGCAGGTCGATGTACGTGCGGTGGGCGACGCCCAGGTACAGGCGCGCGCGCTGCAACGTGAGGCGCCAAACCTGATCCTCGTGCAGCCGGCGGAGGAAATCGAGAAACTTCCCGACATCAACGCTGGCGAAGCGGTGCGTCGTCTGCCGGGCATTTCGCTGGAGACCGACACGGGCGAAGGCCGCTTCGTCAACATCCGCGGCATCGATGCTGATCTCAACAGCACCACGTTCGACGGCATCCGCTTGCCGCCGACGAACACGGCCACGCCGCAAGGCGGCGGCCGCGCCGTCGCGTTCGACGCGATACCGGCGGGACTGATCGGTTCGATCACGGTAACCAACACGAACCTGCCCGAGCAGGACGCCGAAGCACTCGGCGGCACCATCGACATCAAGCCCAAACAGTTGCCCGTCGGCAAGGATTATCTCTTTGAAGGCGAACTCGGCTACGGCAACGAAAACCTGCGCGACACGCCGGTGAACGACGTGCAGCTCACCGGCGGCCTCCGTTTCGGATTCGGCGATTCGGCGTACAAGCCGTTCACGCTGATCGGTTCGGTGTCGTACTACCAGGACAAGCGCGGCATCGACGACATCGAAGCCGCCTACGTCGACGATCAGGCCGACGGCGTGCCGGACAAGGCGTTCGCCGAATTCGATCAGCGTTACTACAACTACAAGCGCACGCGGCACGGATACGGCGGCGAATTCGATTACCAGCCCGACGACAACAATCGCTGGTACGCACGCTACTACGACACGGGCTACACCGAACTGAAATCGGATCAGCATCTGGACATCAGTCTGTACAACGATCCGACGTTGCTGTCCGTCGATCCGGCGAATCCGAACGGGTTCATCGATCAGGGCGCGACGTTCGACAAGAAGAACGTCGACCACAAGGAAGAGATCGATTCCCGCGTCGCCACCGTCGGCGGAGAAAACGCATTCGATCGATTCAAACTCGATTACCACGCGGGCTTCACCATCGGCTCGTACGACAGCTTCTACAACTACGGCCCCGATTTCCGCTCGACGAAGGATAGCTTTGGCACCGTGCGCTACGACAACACGAGCGACCCGGATCATCCGGTGATCGGCTTCGCCGGCGGACTCGATCCGCTCGATCCGGCCAACTACATATTGCATAAATTAAGCAACGACACCGCGCACGATCACGAACAGGAATGGACGCTCGCCGCGAACCTGACGATACCGACCAGCTATTTCGGCGGCGACAACGAGAACATGAAATTCGGCGTGAGCTCGCGCCTGCGCAACCGCAACAACGAAGTCGGAAGTTTTGCCTACGACGTTCCCGATCTTTTGTTGTCCAATGCGAGCACGGGCAGAACGGTCACGTATTACGGCGGCCGCTACCGCAACGGATACAACATCGATCCGAAACTGATCCGCTATCTCACCCAGACTTTGCCCGTCACCGAAAACACCGATGACGAAGCAGCCGGCTTCAGCCGCGGCGAAGAGGACATCTACGCCGCCTACGGCCAGTACCAGTTCCAGCCCATCGACAAACTGACGCTCACTGGCGGAGTGCGCTGGGAACGTACGCAAGGCACGTACAACGTCATCCAGCAGACGCTGAATTCCGACGGCGACGTGGCCAGCAACACACCGGTTTCCTACCAGCACGACTACGACAACTTCTTCCCGACGCTGCAGGCCCGCTACGAATTCGCGCCGGAACTGATCGGTCGCGCGGTTTACTCCAAGACCATCGCGCGGCCGGGATTCAATCAGATTTCAGCGTCCGTCACGGTCGATCCCGATGCCGGCGCGATCTCCACGGGCAATCCGAATCTCAAGCCGATCAGAAGCGACAACTTCGATGTCGACATCGAGTACTACCTGCCTAACGGCGGCATCGCGTCCGCCGGCATTTTCCACAAGGCGCTGAGCGACTACATCGTCGGCACCGAATTCACCGAACTCAATCCGACCACCGGACCGCTCGCCGGCTACGACGGAGCCGTGCACGTCAGCGGTTGGGAAAACGTCGACAGCGCGCACGCCACCGGTGCGCAGCTCAACTACGTGCAGAAATTCCGCAGTCTGCCCGGCTGGCTCGGCGGCTTCGGCGTGAACGCCAACTACACCTACGTCGATTCACGGCTGCAGATTCGGCCGGGTGATTACTCGCTGCTGCCATCCACGTCCAAGAACACCGCGAACCTCGCGTTCACGTACGACTATTCCGGATTGTCGCTGACGCTCGCCGGTTACTACACCAGCAAGGACATTTTCGCGGTCGGCGGTTCGGACCAGACCGACATCTGGAGCCAGCCGCGCTTCTCGCTCGACTTCGGCGCGATTTACGCGTTCAACGACTACGTTTCCGTGTTTTTCGACGCGAAGAACCTGACCAACACCGCCCTCAAATTCACCGAAGGCCCGGGCGCGAACAGGCCCATCCAGCGCGAATACTACGACGCGACCCTGCTCGCCGGCGTGCGCGTGAAACTGTGATCGCGGAGACTACGATGAACACGAGACATGTCCTTTCTCTGATGCTGCTGGTTGCATTGTCGTCCGGTGCCGCGCCATCGCTCGCGCGCGACAATGCGCCGCCGCGCGTGATCGAAACATTCAAACTCGGCGGCGAGGGAAGTTGGGATTTCCTGACGCTGGATGCAGACGCGCGCCGTCTATACGTGACGCGCGGCGATCACGTGATGGTCATCGATGCGGACAGCGGCAAGCTTCTGGCAGATATCACCGGCGCGAATCACTCGCACGGCGTGGCGCTGGTGCCTGCGCTGAAACGCGGCTACATCAGCAACGGCCATGGCGACAGCGTCAGCGTGTTCGATTTCGATTCGCTCAAGATCACATCCGAGATTCCTGTCGGCGGCAAGGATCCCGACGTCATCCTGTACGATCCGGCCACGCGCCACGTTTTCGCGTTCAACGGTCACAGCAACAACGTGAGCGTGATCGATCCCGCACAGAACAAGGTGATCGCGATGATGGCTTCACCGGGCCGCCCGGAGTTCGCGGTGAGCGACGGTGCGGGCCGCATCTACTTCAACCTCGAAGACAAGGCCACGTTGGCGCGCGTCGACGCGGCGACGCACACCGTGCTGGACAACTGGCCGCTGCGGCCGTGCGAGGGACCGACCGGGCTCGCGATGGACGTCGCGCACCAACGCCTGTTCTCGGTATGCGCAAACCGCAAAATGATAGTCGTCGACGCGAAGGACGGCCACATCGTCGCGACACTGCCCATCGGCGATGGCCCCGACGCCGCCGCGTTCGACGCAGAACTTGGCCTCGTCTACAGCGCAAACGCCGACGGCACATTGACCGTGATCCATCAGGACGACGCCGATCACTATCACGTTGTAGCGAACGTGACGACGCCGAAGCGCGCACGCACGATGGCGCTCGATCCAAAAACGCACCGTATCTATCTGGCAGCTGCCGATTTTGCATCGACGGCAGCATCCGACGCCAAACCCGCAATGGTCAAAGACAGTTTCAAAATCGTGGTAATCGGCAAACCATGAAAACGGGAACTGCAGCGATGAGAAGCGATGGTCGAATGATGCGATGCGCAGCCGTCGGGCTGCTGCTGGCAGTCACGTTTTCAACGGCCGCGAAAAATCCGGCAGATGCGAAAAAGACAGAAGGCGACGAGGCACCGTCGAAAGGCGCGCTGAGTTTCCTCGTCGTCGGCGATTGGGGCCGCTACGGCTCGCCGCCGCAGCGAAGTGTCGCGGCGCGCATGGGTGAAGTCGCGACGGCAACCAACGCGAAATTCATCCTGTCCACCGGCGACAATTTTTATCCGAACGGCGTAGCGAGCGTCGACGACCCGCAGTGGCAGACCTCGTACGAGCAGGTCTATACCGATTTTTCGCTGCACAACGACTGGTATGTCGTGCTCGGCAATCACGATTATCACGGCAACCCGCAGGCCGAGATCGACTATTCCAAACACAGCGAGCGCTGGCACATGCCGGCGCGCTACTACACGATCACCAAACCCGTCGGTACGCACGACAGCGCGGAATTTTTCTTCATCGACACCAGTCCGTTCATCGACGACTACAAATCCGAACCTGATCACTACGCCTTGGCAGGGCAGAGTTCGGAGGCCGAAGTGTCGTGGCTTTCCGACGAACTGGCGAAATCGCACGCGCGCTGGAAATTCGTCGTCGGCCACCACCACATCTACTCCGGCGGCAAGCGGCCGACGCAAGTCGAGCTGGAGCGCAGCCTCGTGCCGCTGATGACGAAGTATGGCGTGCAGGCCTACATCTGCGGTCACGAGCACGACCTGCAAGTGATCCGCCGGCCGAACGGCAAGATCACTTACCTCGTCTCTGGCACCGGCTCCGAACATCGCCCCACCGGCAAGACCGAAGGCACGCTTTTCAGCGCCAGCGAATATGGTTTCATGTCGTTGACGCTCACGCCGGAGAAGCTGCACGTGAACGTTATCAACGACGCCGGTAACACGTTGTTTGGTGTCGACATCGACCCGTGAGGGCGATTCGATTTCCCGTGTTGGATTGCGCGGCATACGCTCGGGATCCAGCGGCGACCTACGAAGGCTCGCAATCAACGTAGATGCCACAACGCGCAAGCGGCTGGTTAGTGAGTCAGAGCATTCCCGCGTGTGATAGGCGGAATCGATATCCGCGTCCCTGGTAGCGACAACTCTGCGTCGTCAACTTGTATTCACCGTTCGACTCGCGATGCAATTGTCGGCATGATCATGCGCAAGCGCGCGTTCCGAATGGCGAAACGTGCAATCTCGCGAGGTGAGTATGACGGTCAAGACTCCGCTGGCACCGACGTGGCTGCCTGATGTCGAACAGAAAGACTACCCGGCAGCGCGTTCTTACCTCAATCTTATATTTCCAGGCGCCCGCGTCGATAAGTTCGTGGCCAAATTGAAAACGGCCAAGCTGAAAGAATTCAAGGCGAAAGATATCTTCCGTGCATCACGCCTTTCACTGTTGGGCGTGAGCGATTCGCACGTCGAGCGTGACAAGAAAAAGATCATGAAGGGTAAAGCACTGTCGCCCTTGCTTCTGGTCCGGCATGAGGCTGGAAACCTCATCGTTGCTGACGGGTACCATCGGCTGTGCGCGGTCTACTCATTTGATGAAGACGCCATCATTCCTTGCAAAATCGTGTGAGGCGGTCGCACGTCTCCACTAAGGGCCCTCACAGAAACGGCTCCAAGGCGAACGAGGAGCGAGTGCGCTCAGAAATTCGGATCGCGAGTACGTCCTAATAGGGCAACGCTGGCCAGAACGGCTCTGACTGAGCCACGTTCTCGCAATGCGTGGCACGCGACGAACCGCGCGCACACGTGATTGTCGACACCGGAGACAAGTGCCGCTCGATGGCACGTTCTGCAGCCGTTCGGCGTATATCCTTAAAACAGGGCATCGAGCAACGACCATGTATGAGCGCAAGCGGCGGGCTATCGACGTGGCAGGGAACGAGGTGGAGTTGGTTGAGCAGCTTGCAGCCGGGCCGGAATGCGCTACCTCAGGCCAGTTGCTTGGCCCGGACAGGCAGCCGTTGACTCCTGAAGGACACGACTTCTATCGCACGCCCGGCGGTGTGCTCCTTAAGCTCGTGGACTAGTGGCAATCGAGAGCCACAGCGCGCGACCGCTACGGTCGTGCAGTTCTGCACTTGAGGGTTGCGACCAGAGACTGCGAATCGCAATCCTCGCCGCTCTCCGCAACGGGATTTCAAAGGTATTGGCTCTCTCAGGAATGGCATGACCGTTGCCTTCGTAAGCGTCGACGCCACGGTTTCATGGCGTCTGCGATACCTGCCAGAAAGTCCACGGTCGAAAACGTGGCCATTCAGTTTGATGCCTAGGAATCTTTCGATGTACAGCAAACAGCGGATGGCCATTGACCTTCGTGGCAACCGGATTGAGATCACCGAATCGCGGGCGGAATCGATGACTGGATACGAAGGTTCGACCGACCGCGACTCGGCTATGGCTTTTTTTGATCCTTATGGAAAAAGACTTATTCCCGAAGGCAAAGGATTTTTCCGAAGTCCATGGGGAATTTGCTACCGGCTGGTCGACTGACCGATGAGTGACGCAAACATGCGCTGGGCCCCAAGCACGAATCGACCCGAATTGCGAAACTCTGTCGCTGTCATTCCTAAGAACGCCCGAGCCGTCGAATGCCCGGAGTGTGGACGTGTCGTTGAGAACTTCGCACGGCTTGGCGTTCGACGTCAGGTAGGTTGCCAGTGCGGCGCAAGAGTAGTCGTTGACCGGCGCGAGCGTGACAGGCGGAATCGGACCCCGGCGGAAAAAGGGCGACGCCGCGCCTGACGGAGTTTCCGTTTTCCAATCTTTGCTATCAGCTTACGTCGGCACTTGCCAAAAAGAGCACGTCGAACGGCGATCGCCTCGAGGCATCCACGAAGGCTAGAGCTTCGATCTTTGGGGTTCTCTCGGACATCGTTTCTTTTGCACAAGACGCTTTTCGCGTAGAGCTGTGGTTGCTCAAAATAGCGGTCGGATCGGCGAAGGTTTCGGTGCGTGCGGATCTCGGTGTGGCGAAAGCGATTGCGAAAGCTGTGGCCCCGGGCGGCGAGATTTGTTTGAAAACGCAGGAGCCGCTCGAGTCAACATTCGCTTCCATGAAGCAGGGCCCATGCGCTATGTAGCCGTTTCTCGTGTTGGCGGACATACTTCCCGGAACAGCACCCATTATAGTGGCGCACCGAACGTGCGCGATCGAACGACAATGATGCCTTTCGGCAACGCCATGACGCCCGACGCGCGCCTGCCGTAGTCGCGATTTCCGCGCGTCCAACTTTGAAAGCTCAAGGTCACGTCTGATGGATTCTCAAACTGCAATCGCCCGCACTGCTGGTTTTCTCTACCTCGTTACGATTGTCACGGGTATCTTCAGTTTGATCTATGTCCCGTCGCACCTATATGTTCATGGCGACATAGTGGCTACGTCGAACCACATTGTTGAGTCTCAAGCGCTTTATCGTTCGGGCATCTTCGTTGGAGCGATCGGCTACGTCGCGTTCACGTTACTACCACTGGTGTTGTTTCGATTGCTCGCACCCGTTAATCGGCCGGCCGGCGTTTGCATGGTCGTACTCGCGCTCATCGCTATGCCAATGGATTTTCTGGCCTTGGCTAACCAGGTCGATCTTCTTTCATTGTTGACCGATCAAAAGTATCAGCGCCCGTTCGCGTCAAACGACCTGTACGCGCATGTCGCCCTACTTCGCGACGCGGCAAGCGACAAGATCGTTCTATCGGAAATTTTTTGGGGCTTGTGGCTCTTGCCATTCGGGCTTTTGGTTTTCCGGAGTGGTTTTCTTCCGAAGATATTGGGTGTCGCGTTGATGGTGGGATGCTTCGGCTACCTGCTGACGGTGACGGGCGAAATATTTTCGATCGATCTTTCTCTCGGCGGATGGGTCAGCCTGCCGGCAAGCATTGGCGAGATCGGCACTGGCTTGTGGTTGCTGATCGTTGGCCCGCATCGTTGGTGCTGGCCCCGCCGCTCAGTAGAACGCGCGGGCTAGTCGTTGGAGAAGGGAACCGTGGTGACCCGCGTTGGCCGAGGCAGTTTGTCCCCTCCGTAGCCGCGCCGCTCGCGACGTCACCCTAGCTCCGAACGCCGATCAGACGAGTAGACACCAACCGGCACCCAAAATCGCCGTGCAGAGAAGCGTCCATATGACGCCAACTTTAAAGCGCAGCATGGCGACAAGTGCGCCTGCGCTCAGAGCGAACGCTGCAATGTCGATGCTCGACCACACCGGCACATCGATGCGTAACAGTCCCAACGTTTCAGCTTGCATCGAACGAAAGATCGTGCGCACGGCAAACCACATCGACAAGTTGAGGATCACTCCTACGACTGCGTCGGTGATCGCAGAAAGAGCTGCATGAATCGTCGGGTTGTTCCTGAGACTCTCGACGTAGGGAGCGCCCACGAATATCCACAGGAAACACGGAACGAACGTGACCCATGTCGTTATCAGCGATCCAATGACGCCCGCGGCGTACGGAGACATTCCGCCGGGATGACGGAAGGCCGCGATGAAGGCGACATATTGCACCACCATGACGAGTGGGCCTGGCGTTGTTTCGGCGAGGGCGAGGCCGTCCAACATTTCCCCGGCGTTGAGCCATCCGTACGTTTCGACGACGCGCTGCGCAACGTACGCCAATACTGCATATGCGCCTCCGAACGTCACGATGGCGGCATTGCCGAAGAACACTCCTTCTTGCATGAAGATGCTGTCACCGCCGAATAGGGCACCCACAATGGCAATGGGTGATACCCACAGCATCAGGCATACGACGCCGACGAGAATGGAGCGAGCGAGCGCGGGTCTCGTGTGTGCGAGTTCTCCACGCGACATGCGTTGGTCGATGAGATAGTTGGTCTGTGCTAGCGCTAGAGATGTTGCCGGCAATGGAAAACTCGACGGTGAAATGCGGCGACCGATTAGGCCGACGACGGCAGCGCCCAGAACGATCGCAGGAAAGGGCACCTTGAAGAAATAAATACCAACAAAGGCTGCGCCGGCAATACAAACCATCACACGATTTTTGAGAGCTCGTCGGCCAACACGCAGAACCGCGTCGATGACAATGGCCAGTACCGCGGCCTTGAGTCCAAAGAAAAGCACGTTCAAGGCGGGCAGGTGTTGAAAGCTCGCATAGAGAACACTGAGCGCACCGATCACAAGGACACCCGGAATGACAAACAACACGCCGGCTATGACGCCGCCGACCGTTCGGTGCATCAGCCAGCCGATGTAGATTGCCAACTGCTGCGCTTCGGGGCCCGGCAGAAGCATGCAATAGCTGAGCGCGTGCAGAAAGCGCTCGTTGCTGATCCAACGTCGCTGCTCAACGAGTTCGCGATGCATCAATGCGATCTGACCCGCAGGCCCGCCGAAGCTCAACCATCCAATCTTTGCCCAAACACGGGTGGCCTCGCCCAAGCTCACGTGTTTCGCCGTCAGGACTGGACTGTCGCTCATGATGACGTCAGCCTATGGCATCGGTGAGTTCGCAACAAGGAATGGCTCGATGCTGTATCTGGTGCTGAAGTCTCTCTTGTCTGGCGTGATCATCATGGCGGTGTCGGAGATCGCGAAGCGTAGTCCGGCATTTGGCGCCCTCATTGCGTCACTTCCGCTCGTGTCGTTGCTAGCGATTGTCTGGCTGTGGCGTGACACCGGCGACGTCACGCGCATCGCCAATCATGCCGAAGCAACGTTCTGGTACGTCATTCCTTCGCTTCCGATGTTTCTGGTGTTTCCCTACTTGCTCCGCACGGGAGTGAGTTTTTGGATGGCCCTGGCGCTCGCGTGCATATTGACCATTGTGCTGTACGCGATGACAGTGTTTATAGCTGCGCGGTTTGGCGTGAAGCTGTGAGCATTCAATAATCAGCGAGACGTGTCGAGTCGAAACTCTCCCAACAAACGCCGAATCCATCGGTCGTTGCGCCGATCGCGTCGTGTGGCATGATCCGACGCAGGTCTTTCGCAAAAAAAGGAATCCCGCATGATCGTCGTTAGCTTGCTATCCGCCCTCTCAATACTCGCCGGTGCCTACGACGGCCCCGACCGTGCAAGATTACTTTTGCTGAGTGCCGACTCCTGTGCATTCGCAATTACCATGAAGCCGCTTGCCACCGATGCGGCTGAGTCGGCGAAGTACGACGAAGACCGAAAGAAGGCGCTCGCTGGCATCGAAGAAGACGGACCCGTTGCGATCAAAGCGGCAGGTAATTCCGCAGAACAACAAATCGCCATCAAGGACTTTTATAACGTCGCCGATTCGTACTGCAAAAATCCGACGAGCGCTGGCAAAGCGGATTTCAAGGCCAAGGAGAAGGCCCTCGATAGTCTCCTTGAGGCAGCTGGTCGTTGAGACATGATTCGCCAATAGCGCATTGGCGCTGAAAAGGGCGACCGACGCGCGTCGATGAGAGTGGGCGGGAAACAAATGAGGATTGCAACAAATGGATTCGATGCGAACACTCACCATTCGCGACGCCACTGCCGATGACCTTCCCGCGATTCTCGACCTGGTTCCGCAACTCGTCGCGTTCGGCCCGCCGCCGTGGCGTGATGCGGATCAGATGACACGCACCGATCTCGACGTCATTCGATCTGCTGTTCTGGCGGATGACAGCGACAACGCTGCGCGCGTTTGCGTGGGGGTGGAAAACGGCAACGTGCTTGGCTTCGTCCACATGCGCGCGGCGGCCGATTACTACACACAAGACCTGCAGGGGCACGTGGCCGATCTTGTGGTGGCACCCGCTGCGCGCGGGTTGGGGCTGGGCACGCGGTTGTTGGAAGCGGCGGAAAACTGGGCGGCGAGCCGGGGATTTCGGCAGTTGACGATTGCCGTATTCGAACGCAACAAAGCCGCCCTGGACCTGTACGAGCGACGTGGATTCCATCGTGAGATTGTGCGGCTGATCAAACCTCTTTGAATTCAGATTCAGAAGAGCGCCGCTCAAAAAGCCGGCGCTGAATCTTTCTTCACACCAGCGGCGGATCGGTTTCGCGTTCGAATACGCGATGTGTAGCGAGCACCGCGATAAACGAATCGAGCGCTGTGGCGTCGCCGGGCTCCGCGATGATCAGACCTGCGTCAGCCGCTTTGCGTCCCATCGGAATTCCTGCCTTCTTCAGTAGTGCGCTGCTGCTGCCGAAAACCAGCAGCGGTTTGCAGTGGCGAAACTGCAGGCGCACGAAGTCGAGTGCGTGCGCGTCATCGACAAACGCTGGCGTTTCGTTGTGAGCGGCGACGATCGCTGCGTCGTAAAGCACGGAGGGTCCCGCCTCAAGTGTGATCTCGACGGGTAGCGGCTCTCCTCCCGCTGTTTCAAGATCGCCCAGGCGCGACCCGACCACGCGTGGCACGGCTCCTTCCTTGAGCAAGCGTGCATAGATCGCGCGCACACTGTCGGCGTCTACACCGTGATCGGCCAGAATCGCGATACGGCGCGTAGCGATGCCCACATCGCCCGGGCGATGCAACAGCGATAGCGCAGGCGATGGTTCCATTTCAGGAATCGGAGTATCGAGCGCGCGCGGCATGGGTTCGGGCACGTCGAGGCCGAGTCCTTCAGCAACGCGGGCGACGAGTTCGTCATCGACATTCGCGAGCATGGACAGCACGCGCTCACGTACCGCGACTGTCTGCACACGCGTCAGCTCGAACCGGAATGCGTTCACGATATGGGTTTGTTCAATCGCGCTTTGACTTTTCCAGAAGAGGCGCGCCTGACCAAAGTGCTCCGAAAACTTTTCGGGCTTGCCGCGCACTTTGTCGCCTTCGACAGGTTGCGGAAAACTCACGTACCCCGACGTGCCGGCCTGGAATGGACAGCCGCCGGCGAGGGAATTGGGATCGTACGCCACACGTCCGCGCGGGATCGCCTGGCGATGGAATCCGTCACGCTGATTGTTGTGAACGGGGCAGACCGATGCGTTGATCGGAATCTCGTGGAAGTTTGGTCCGCCCAGGCGCGAGAGTTGCGTGTCCTGATACGAATGCAAACGGCCCTGCAACAGCGGGTCGTTCGTGAAATCGACGCCGGGCACGACATGCGCGGTGCAGAACGCGACCTGCTCGGTCTCGGCGAAAAAGTTGTCGGGATTGCGGTTGAGGGTGAGCCGTCCGACGGGCTGCAACGGCACCAGTTCCTCGGGCACGATCTTGGTCGGGTCGAGCACATCGAACTCGAAGCTATCGGCTTGCTCCTCGGTGAAAACCTGCAGCGCAAGTTCCCATTGCGGATACGCGCCGGCTTCGATCGCTTCCCAAAGATCGCGCCGGTGATAGTCGGGATCGGCGCCGCTGATGTGGACCGCTTCGTCCCACACCAGCGAATGCGTGCCGGCGACCGGGTTCCAGTGAAACTTGCAGAACACCGAAGCACCTTGCGCGTTGACCAGACGGAACGTGTGGACGCCAAAACCTTGCATCATGCGATAGCTTCGCGGAATGGCGCGATCCGACATCTGCCACAGCAACATGTGTGTGGACTCGGGTGTCAGCGACACGAAATCCCAAAACGTATCGTGCGCGCTCGACGCCTGCGGCATCGCATGGTGCTGCTCGGGTTTCACCGCATGGATGAGGTCGGGGAACTTCATCGCGTCCTGGATGAAAAACACCGGGATGTTGTTTCCGACCAGATCCCAGTTGCCTTCATCGGTATAAAACTTCACCGAAAACCCGCGCACGTCGCGCGCTGTGTCGGTCGATCCGCGTTCGCCGGCGACCGTCGAGAAACGAACGAACACCGGCGTCTGTTTGCCCGCTTCCGAAAACAGCGAGGCACGCGTCAGATGGCTCAAGTCGTCATACGCCTCGAACACGCCGTGCGCGGCCGAGCCTCGCGCGTGTACTACGCGCTCCGGAATCCGCTCGTGATCGAAATGCGTGATCTTTTCCCGCAAGATGAAATCTTCGAGCAGGGTAGGTCCGCGGATGCCGGCCTTGAGTGAATTTTGATTGTCGCCGACGGGCACACCTTGATTCGTGGTCAGCCGCTGTCCGCTGGAATCGACGCGAACGCGATCGAGCGGTCCATTGCCCGCATTCACGCCGAGCATCGGCGCGCCGCTGCCGAGTTTGTCGGACGCTTCGGTCTCGCCGGTCGTACTTGCCGTCGCCCAGTCCGACGCAGGCTTCACGCTTTGCCCTTGTACCGGCGTCGCAGCGGCTTGCCCGTATTCGGAAGGTTTGTCCTCGTTCACCGGAAGCTCGGCCGCCAGTGCCTGCGCACTGCCGACCTTTTCCAAAAGCGGGGTGGCATCCGCCGGTTTGCTGCCCAGCGCACCGGGCATCTTTTTCGTGGATGGACCTGAAATCGAACTCAATACAGAACCAGCCCCGTCAAACGACGAGGACTTCTTTTTCGTAGCCATGTTCGATTCCTAAAAGCGTGCGGGCGCAATCAGCGCATGAAAAGTGCGATGAGAATGACCAGCGGAATCGGAACGCCGAGCAACAACAGAAGAATGGAACGCATGAGATGCTCCTTAATTAGGAAATACGAAATTGATCAGTCGTGAAGATCGCGGTGCCGACCGCCCATCGTGGCGGCGAAGCTCGCAATGAACGCGCCGATCAACAGCGCAACAAAGGACCACAACGCACCGTGTGCGGCCGCTTTGCGCGCATCGTCGGCCGCTTGTTTTGCCGTGTTCGCTGCGTTGTCGGCGGCAGCCTTGGCCTTGTTGAATCCGTCGGTGACGCGCGCGCTCGCTTCGGCCTGCGGGATACCGGTTTCCTGCGCCACGGTGCTCGCCAGATAGTCGCGATCTTCATCGCTGAGCTGCCCGTTTTTCAGCGAGGTGGCGAGGATGCGTGCCGCCTCCGCGTGCGACGAAGACTGACCGTTCGATGCTGCAGTTGCCGGTGTCGGTGTCGACGCGGCAGTTCCAGGCGCCTTGCGATACAGGCGATCGGTGAAGTAATCCATCGCGCTCGAGCCCTCGGGTGATGCGGCTGCAGCAGCGGTGCCCGCCGCGGCCGTGCCGGCAGCTGCGCCGACAAGCGAGCCCGCGGCTTTCGTGCCGGTTTCCAAAACCGACGTTACCGCTGAACTTAAAAAAGCGACGACGACGAGAGTGGCCACGGCCCACGCTATGAAGCCATGTGCGGTATCGCGAAAGAACACTTCATCGGTATGCAACGCACTCCATTTGACGCGAAGGCGTCCGGCCAGAAAGCCGCCCACGCCTGCCGAAGCAAACTGCGTGAATGCAAGCCAGATCACGGTAGCAATACCGATCGTGCCGGCCGTGGCGCCCGCTCCGTTCCAGGGCGACACCGCTGACAGCCCGAGCCCGAATCCGAGAATGACGAGCAGCAGCGAAAGTGCCGCGGCACCGGCAGCGCCGACAAAGATCGCGCCCCATGAAACGGCACTTTGCGGTGACTCGATGGACGCGTCCGTTCGCACGGCGCGCGCTGGCGTTGCCATGGGTATTCCAGTTGGTGAGGACATGATTTTGCTTCCCTGTAGTAGTGGCTTTCCCCGGCTCCCTTTCAGCGCCGGCGCAACGTCTGCCTCGTCGAGGCAGATCGGACACGAGAGCAAGAGCCGTGCCCCGCGTTGGGAGGAGGAGAGGGCAATTAAGCAGCTATCGGAACTGCTCAGCGATGCGGATTACCCGACGGCCATCGAAACAGCGTGCGATTTCCACAACGCACCCGCTCGCCGCAAGCATTTTGCGCAATCCGAATCCCCGCAAGCGGACAAGTTAAGCTGTTCCGCGCAAATATCCCGCCGCTGAAAATCCGGATCGTACGTGACCAGTTCGATTAATGCTCAGGCAAGCCTTGCACGCGCAGCGTTTGCGCGTGGCGATTTCGAAGGCGCACGTCGGTTGGCGACGTCGTGCCTCGAGCTCGACCCGGCCGATGTGGAAATGCGCCTGCTGCGTGCGAGGTCGGCCGCCGAATTATCGACGTGGGCGGAAGCGCTGGCCGACATCGGACATCTGATCGCGGCCCATCCGCACGACATGCGATTTCGTGACGCACTCGCGTCATGCTGGCTGCGCATCGGAAACGCGCACAGGAATTCCGGACAGGGAGACGCGGCGATCGCCGCCTATCGCAATGCGGCGCAATCGGCTCCGCGACAAGTGGAAGCGTATGTTGGTCTCGGCGATCTGCTGGTCGAGGTAAACAAGCCCCGCGACGCATTGCCGTGGTTGATCGCTGCAGCACAACACCATCCCGACGACGCCGACGTTGCGCTCAAGCTTGCCGCCGCCGAACTCGCCACTGGCGCGATGCAGAGCGCGGCGCGCCGGTTGCTCGAGTGGACACCGCGGCTAGGCAGCGGGGCGTCCACTCGCAAAGCTGCAGAACTTCTGTTGACGGCCCGCTGTGATGATGCCGCCACTGCGCTGGCCGTTCGCATCGCGACGAAGGACATCGACGCGTGGGCGTGGTGCTGGCATTTCGCAGTCCACATGCGCGCCAAGAGCGATGTCGATGCGAGCCGCGCCGTGCTCGGCGCGATGCGCGATGCGCAAACAGATCCGGGTTTGCGCATGCGCGCGGAACTCGGTCTGGCGCTCGGCTTGCCTGCCGTGTACGCGAGCACCGCGGAACTGCGCAGCGAGCGGGCACGATTCGAACGCCATCTCACCGCGATCGCGAGCGAATACTCCGAGGAAGAAATCCGACGGATCGCGCCATCGGCCGACAAACTCTGCTGGGACAATTTCCTGCTCGCCTATCATGGCGAAAACGACCGCGCGCTGCAGACGCTATTCGGCCGCTGGCTCTCGCACTCGCTCGCCGTATGTCTGCCGGAGTTTCGGCGACGCACCAACACCACCTGCCCGCGCGCGTCCGCGACTGGCGATGGTCTCAAGCTATTTCCGCGAATGCACGGTTGGTTGGTATTTCGCATCGTGGGTCGAAGCGCTCGCGCGCCATTGGGAGTTGATCCTTGTCCACGCCGGGCTGGATCGCGATGCGTTGACCGAACGCCTCGCCGCTTTCGCGCACGCCGAGGTCACACTTGTCGGCACGTTGTCGGAAAACGCCGCGACCCTGCGCGAACTCGACGCCGACATCATCCTCTACCCGGAACTCGGCATGGATCGCGATGTCTTCGCGCTCGCCGCGTTGCGGCTGGCGCCACGTCAAGTCTGCGCATGGGGTCATCCGGTGACCACGGGATTGCCGACGGTCGACGTGTTCCTGTCGTGCGCCGCGATGGAGCCCGATGATGCACAGGAACACTATGCCGAACACCTGATCACGTTGCCCGGATTGGGCACGCGCTATCTCAGTCCCGACATTCCTGCCGCGCTGTCGCGCCAGCAGATGGGTTTGCCGGAACAACGCACGTTATATCTGCTGCCGCAGACACTTTTCAAACTGCATCCGGACACCGATCGTATACTTGTGGATATTGTGCGGCTCGATCCGTCGGCACTCTTCATCCTGTTCGAACTGGAGCCGCCGAGCCCCGTCCTTCGCGTGCACGATCGGCTGATGCGCGCGCTGACGGCAGTGAGCACCGAGCCGCGCCGCCACATCCACTGGTTTGCGCAGTGTTCGCGGTCCGACTATCTGCGCATCAATCTCGCCTGCGATGTGATGATCGATGGCCTGCACTGGTCCGGAGGCAACACCGCGCTGGACGCGCTGCATTGCGGTGTGCCGATCGTGACGTGTCCCGGACCGGTCATGCGCGGACGCCAGTCCGCCGCCATGTTGCGTGCGCTCGATTGCAGCGAACTGATCGCGTCGTCGCCGACGGATGCGGCGCAGATCGCGGTTGCGGTCGCGCGCGACCGCGCGCTTCGCGCACGTCTCGTCGAGCGCATGCGCGAGCATCTGCCCGAGCTCACTCATTCCGATGCGCCTTTGCAAGCGCTCGATCAGACGTTGCGCGCAATTGTCGCGGATTCGCGTGCTCGACAAATGGGGTGAAGCTCGTGCGATGTCAGATGAATGACATTGCACTTCGTAGAGACGGGCGGTTCACTTTTTCAATCTGCGCCATAAATCGAGCAACGCCGTTTCCGTTGATTGCACTTCCGCTGACATTTCTTCCACATTCATCCGCGCACAATCGCGCTCAACTTTTTACATGCAGCGATGGCATACCTTCGCAGAAAACGTGTAAGGTAGTTTTGCCGGCTCTCTACCAGACCGGTTTTTCACGAAATGCAATTCGTATGACGTAAGTCTCATCCACATAGCGCTTCGCGTCATCATTGCGACTAACGATTGGGGAATTCCGATGCTTGCTTTGCGTTACTTGAACGCCGTTTCGCTGTTGCTCGCGATTTGCCTCAGCGCTTCGCTGGGTTCCGTCAGCGCGCAAGCGCAAAGTGACAGCGACGAAGCGCACGCCGGGCCGATCAAGGGCGAGCGCGTATCGGTGATTGGTGGCGCCGAAGAGCGGACGTCGCAGATCATGCAGCGGCAGGCCAAGGCGCCGCCGCCGCGTCAGCACCCCGAGCACGAGCTGGAATATCCGGACCGTCGCATCCTGCCGGACAACCCGGACGCTCCGGCGAGTGCGCGCTTTCCGCTGGGCAACGAGACTTTCGTGCACGGCACGCAACGCGCGATCCACACGACGCAGAACGCGTTCAATGGCGCGACACTGAGCGACACCAATGCCGTGCCGCCGGATTCGATGGGAACGGTCGGTCCGACGCAGTTCTTCGTTTTCGTGAATGGTCGTCTGCGCACGTTTTCGAAAACCGGGACAGCCGACGGTGTGATCGATGCTGACCCGGACGTGTTTTTTTCTTCCGTGATGACGCCGGTGACCGGCCCCATCGTCACTAATTTCACCAGCGATCCGCAGGCGCGCTACGACCGCTTCACGGCGCGCTGGTATCTGTCGATCATCGATGTGCCGTGCACGAGCGCGGATTGTTCGAGCACGGCGGCGAACCGCTGGCTGCTTGCCGTCAGCGATGCGGCGAGCAACGGCACCATCAGCGCGAGCACGGTCTGGAAGTTTTTTTTCTTCCAGGCCGACAGCGCCAACTTCTGCGACTATCCCTCGCTCGGCGTCGACGTCAACGCGTTGTACGTGGGCTGCAACATGTTCAGCCCGACCACGCTCGCAGGTACGAATGGATACGTGGTCCAGAAGAGCTCGATTCTCGGCGCAGGGCCGATCGTCGTGACCAAATTCGCCAACATGGCGACATCTTCCGTTGCCGGTCCGTATTCGCCGCGCGGCGTCGATAACGTCAGCCCGACCGCGACCGAAGGATATTTCGTCGGGTCCGATTTCTTGAGCTTCAGCACGATCAGCTTTCGCCGCGTCAGCAATCCCGGCAGCGCGTCGCCGACGTTGTCGGCCACGATCAAGGTCACCGTCCCTACCACCCAGAATCCGAATCCCGTCGAGCATGCCGGCAACACCGGCGGAAGCAATGGCCGACTTGATTCGCTCGATGATCGCCTTTACGCCGCGGTCGCGCGCAACGGACGCCTGTGGACCGCGCACAACATCCTGACGACATCGGCGGGTGTCGCGACGAACAACACAACCACCGGCCGCAACGCCACGCGCTGGTACGAATTCCAGAATCTGACGACCACGCCGACGCTCGTGCAGTCGGGCACGGTTTACGACAGCGCGAGTACGCGCGCAGCGGCGTTGCAATACTGGATCCCGTCGGTCACGGTGACAGGGCAGGGACATTCGATCCTGGGTTTCAGCGTGGCCGGCACGCCGATGGGAGCCACGCCCGGGTTCGTGGGCCGGTTGTCGGCTGATCCGCTGGGCGTGATGACCGGACCGCCGACGGCGGGCGCGGTGTTCTTCGGCACCACTGCCGCCGGCTACAACCCGTCGGGTGATAGCGGTGGTACCAGCGGCCGGCGTTGGGGTGACTATTCGTATACCGTCGTCGATCCGCTCGATGAGATGACCGTGTGGACCATCCAGGAATACAATCAGGCGACCAACAGCTACGCCGTGCGCGTGGCACAGCTCAAAGCGCCGCCGCCCGCGACGCCGTCGTGTTCGGCCACGCCGCTCACGTTCAATGGCCCGACCGGCGACGTGGTGATCACCGGGACATCGACCGGCGGTTCGGGCTTTTTCGATCCCGGTAGTAACCTGCCGCCGCCCGCGATCGCGTTCAAGCATGTGAGCGCGACGATGACCAACGGCATCGTGAACAGCGTCACGTACAACTCACCGACGCAACTCACGCTCAACATCACGGCAACGGTGGTCGGTGCGCAGGACGTGACGATCAAGAATCCGGATGGACAGACGGTGACTGCCACCGGGTGCATCGACGTGCAGTCGTCCACCCACACCGTGTCACCGGATGTGAGCGGCAGCGGCGCGATCGCGCCGAGCACGCCGCAAATCGTTATCAACGGACAAACGACGAGCTTCACCGTTACACCGAACGTCGGCAACCATCTCGTCAACGTGACGGGCACCTGCGGCGGAACCTTGTCGGGCAACACGTTCACCACTGCGCCCATCAGCGCCGATTGCAGCGTAACCGCGAACTTCGCCCCCAACGTGCTGGTGTTTACCACGCAACCGGCGACCATTACGCGCGGCGATGTGCTCGGTGCCGTTGCAATAACCGAAGAAGACGGCAGCGGCAACACCATTAACGACAATGCGACCGTCGACTTTTCGATCACCGCCTGCGGAGGAACGCTCAGTCTCGGCAGTGTGGCGATGGTCGGCGGCGTCGCCATGTTGAACAGCACGCAGCGGTTCTACGCGTCAGCGAGTGGACTCACGATTGCTGCAACCAGTGGATTGTTCACTGCGACCAGCAATGGTTTCAGCGTGCTTGCCGGTTCGGATTTCCTGTTCGCTGATGGATTCGACGGCTGCCGACTTTGATTGCGAGTGGGCAATCCCGCAGTGACGAGTTGCGGGGTTGCAGGGTGTCTCGTGAGGTGTCCGCATGCCGCTGCGCATTTCACGCGCTGGTCGTGAAAGATCGTCACCACCTGTCGGCGGGGCGTTCTTTTTGTGTGCTAATCTCGACGCGTCGCGGAATCAGGCTCCGCTGCGTCAGGGGAAATTCGATGACACTTCCACAGAAACTTGTGTGGCTATCTGCGCTTGCGCTTTTCGGTATGCATGCTCCCGCTGCGTTTGCCGAAACGCTCGTTTTGTGCGACTCCAATTCAGCGGAACTCAAAGGGGAAAGTCAGGCGGCCGGGGCACCCGGCTGCGTCGAGCTACTTTCATGGACGTGGGGCGTTTCTAGTCCAGTGGGACAACTCGGGAGTGGTTCGGGTACCGGTCAGGCGACGTATTCTCCACTCAGCTTTCAGAAGTTTGTCGATTCGTCATCCACCACCTTTTTCAAGTTCCTCACCACCGGCACTCACTTTGTTGGGACGCTACAGCTTCGTGTCTACGGAAATTGTCCTCAAAACTGCGCTACGCCAACTCCTTACCTTACGATCGATCTCAGCGGTCCGTATGTCTCGACCCAGTCGTCAGGTGGATCGGGCGATGACAGGCCGACCGAGAGCATAAGTTTGGCCTTCAAGACGGCAAAACTCTGCTATCGCATCGCTGATCCGCAGTCAGGCGTGCTTGCTACGGCGGTGTGCGAAACGTATACCGTCCCCGCGACGCCATAGCCGGTCGGAACGCCTACGATGCGTGCATTTGGCGGAGTGACGGTGCGCGGCGCTGCCGCGATTGCTCTCGGGCTGCTGAGTGCATCGGCGCGCATCGCTCACGGCGGTTCGATTTCGCTCGGCGAAGATGTGCATCAGACCGTGATCGTCGTATCCGCGCGAAGCGTCATCGACCACAGCCTGCCTGCCGCGATGCAGATAGAGTCCGGACGGTTTCTCGCCGCGCGCGAAGTCGAGCGCGCATGTGCTTCCGCGAGCCCAACGGCAAGCAGTGCGTTGTTGTATTTCCCAGCGTCGAAGCGGTGCGAGCCGGTCAGCGATCAAGATCTGATTTCGCTGCGCTATCGATTGCAGAAAATAACGGGTCGTCGTCAGCCCGTCGATCCACTGCTTCAGGCAAGAGAAGAGCATTTCGTTGCGATAACGCCGCCGCGCCCTGTGCCGGGCGGCCACGTTCTGGCGATGTGCGGTTGCTCCGTCGATCAGCCGCCGACCGGCGTCTCGATGTGCGCCGCGCAGACGCGCACCGAGGGCGCGCCGATCGGATCGGTCGAGTTTCTCGCCACCGATCCGGATAGTCCCACCTTGACCGGTCAATTCAGCTATCAGCGCGATTCGGATCTCGCCGAACCCGGACTTCCACCCGAGTTGACGTCGTCGTGCACCAGCGGATCCGGCACGCTGCAATGTACGCTGACCGGCACCGCACCGGCACCCGCCGGCATTCTGCAATTCTCCTTCGACGTGAGCGACGGCACGTTCTCGATTCCGCTTGAGACGCGGCTTGAAGTGCTCGCCGTCGGTGAGCGCATATTCTCGAACAACTTCGAAGTAGCGGGTTGTCCGTAGCCTGGGAAATGGGTCAGTTCCATATCGACGCGATGTTAGACGAACAATTCCGAAGCTCCTGTAAAGTCGTGTGACTTTCGGATTGCCCGTGGAACATCGTTGAACTCGCTCTTCGAACTCGCACTCACACCGCGGCAGCCGGGCACGCGAGGTGCGGCACGGCCGCTCCTCGCAGAACTCAAAAGCGCGATTGACGACGGCAGGCTCGCGGACGGCGCACGTTTGCCGGCGACGCGCGATGCTCAAGCGATCTTCGGTGTTTCGCGAAACACACTGATGGATGTCTACGAACGCCTCGCGGCGGAAGGGTATGTCGTCGCGCATCACCGGTCTGGCACGTTCGTCGCCGCTCGCAGTAAAAAGAATGCTTCTGCTCGCCCGCACACGCCCGTGCCGGCATTTCGCCTAAATGATTTCTGGTTGCGCGATGATGTGCAGGCCGCCATCAACTCCTGGCGGGAACGTGTGCCGGCGGAATTTCGCAGTGCGAATACGATCGCCGAGTTTCGTCCGGGTGTCATCGACCAGCGGCTATTCCCGTTCGCTGTCTTTCGGCGCATCGCGGCCCAGCAGCTTCGCACGCTCGAGCGCAAGCCGCTGCGAAACAAGGGTCCGCAGAAAAACCAGGGAAGCTATTCTCTGCGCAAGGCGATCGCCGATCACATTCGCGTAGCGCGCGCGATCGTGTGCGAGCCCGACGATGTGCTCGTGACCAACGGCGCTCAGCAGGGCTTCGATCTCGTCGCGCGCGCTCTGGTTCGTCCCGGGGAAACGGTCGTCGCGGTCGAAGATCCAGGATATCCGCCGATGAGGATTCCGTTCGCTGCGGCGGGAGCGCGTGTGGTTCCCGTCGCCGTCGATCGCGAAGGGCTGATCGTCGATCGGATTCCGCGCGATGCGAACATCATCTGCGTTTGTCCGTCGCATCAGTTTTCCGTTGGGAATCGCGATGGGACGAACGCCGGCGCGCGCTCATCGATTTCGCACGGCAACATGGCGCCGTGATCGTTGAAGACGATTACGACGGTGAGTTTCGTTACGACGGCAGACCACTGCAGGCGCTGCAGATGAGCGATGCGCCTGAACGTGTGTTCTACGTCGGCACGTTTTCGAAATGCATGTTGCCGTCGCTGCGGCTCGGCTTTCTCGTGGCGCCCAGATGGGCGATGCCGACGCTCACGGCGGCAAAAAATTGCACAGATTGGCACAGTCCGGTGCCGTTGCAGCTCAGCGTTGCGGCTTTCATTTCGGAAGGGCATCTGTCGCGGCACGTGCGGAAGATGCGTCGCGTATACAAGGAGCGCAGCCACTTTCTCGTCCGTGCGCTTCGCGAAAGCTGCGGCGATTGGCTCGAACCGCTTCCTTCGCGTCATGGATTGCACATCGGCGCGATTGCCAATCCCGATATCGATGTCAATTCGATTGAGACGGCGGTGAACGAACGCGGCGTCATGCTTCAGTCGTTCGATCGCTACCGCATTCAACGCAATTCTTTTTCGGGATTTGTGTTTGGCTACGGCGACGCGCGAGTTTCCGACATCCGCAAGGGACTGGCCGTGTTGAAGTCCGTCAAGGAAGAATTGTCGCGGTGAATCCTCGCGCGGCCGTGGCCCAGTGGAGTTCTGCCAAGCTGGCCCTTGTCGGTTTCATGCGGCAGCCTCAGCCTGACTCCAGTTTTTCGCTGGAGGGAATCATGAAGTTTACGGTCTCGTTTTTTTCGTCGGCGCTCGCAGCGGCGTGCATCTTGGCGAAAGCGGCGGACGCGCCGGCCGTGCGCGACGGTTCGCACGATTTCGATTTCGCGCGCGGAACATGGCACACACACGTCACGCGCGTGCTCGACCCGTTTTCCGGCGGCACACACACGGTGACGCTGGACGGCACGAAGACGGCGCGCGCTGTCTGGAACGGCCGCGCGTGGTTAGAGGAAATCGAGGCAGACGGTCCGGACGGGCATTGGGAAGGCGCGACACTCTTCACGTACAACGCCAAGTCGGGACAATGGAGCCAGACGTACATCGACGGCGAAACCGGCGTCCAGCCATCGACCGTCGGCAGTTTCAAGGACGGCCGCGGCGAGCTTTTCGGAACAGTCGACTATCAGGGACGCATGGTGCTGATGCGTGAAGTCTGGTCCGACGTGACGGCCGATTCCCATCGTTTCGAGATTTCGTTTTCGCAGGACGGAGGCCGCACGTGGGTGCCGCGATTCAAGGCATTGCTGACTCGCATCAAGACCTGAGTCGGAATGCGTGAAGAGTTGTTGTTCGGATTTCCTGCCGCGTGACGTTTTACTCCTGTGTTGAATCCATCCACACGAGGGCGTCATGAAAACTTTCAAACGAATCGCGGCGTGCGTACTGTTCACGGGCGCAGCGGCCGCCGGCGCGCAATCGCTGGAGATCCGGAACCGTCTGGCCGCGCAGGAAGCGGAACTGGCAACCAAGGCAGCGCTGACCGACAAGACCTGCGGCACGCAACTCAAAACGAACATCGACGCAGGCACGTTCGATCCCGATGAGTTCACGCAGAAATCGTCGGTGAGCTGGTGCACGGCGGCGCTCGATGCGATGGAAAACGTCTGCACCGCGTCGGCGATCGGGAAAGACGCCATCGCCAAGTCGGTCAAGAGCCTGACGTGTTCGGGCGCTGCGCAGATGTCGGTGGAACTGTCGAACGGAAACCTGAAATATGCGTTCCCGTTTTCGTCGTCGTCCAATCAGAACATGCAGTCGATCAAGATTTATCTCGAAAAGCATCTTTGAAAAGGCAGCGGCAAGCCGCTAGGCGTGCTCGTGCTCAGCACCGGACGGGAGCTGCGAATGAGCCGCTATCAGCATCACAGCTTTCTGAAACTGACCGGCCGGCAGAAGTGAGCGCATGCCGCGATGTGTCCGGATTCGTTCCGGGAAATGTCGTCCGCCAGCGGCGGCGGCACCGCCTGTTTTACAAAAAACAGCCTTTTTCCGGGAAATAATTCGATTTTCGTGTCGCGAGAGGCCGCGGACCGCATGAATTAAGGTATCTTTGCCGTGCACGGATTTCCCGTGATCACGAGGAGATAAGACGCGATGGCAACAAAGAAAACAACGGCGAAGTCTGGGGGCGGCGGTAACAACAAGCCCATCAAGGAACAGTTGGGCAAGTCGGGTCTGGTGGATTACATCTCCAGCGCGTCGGGCGTGGCGAGCCGCGATGTGCGCTCGGTTCTGGTTGCGCTGGAGTCCGCCGTTGCGGGTTCGGTGCACAAGAACGGCACCGGCACGTTCGTGCTGCCGGGTCTGATGAAGATTTCGGCGATCAAGGTTGCAGCCAAGCCGAAGCGCAAAGGCATCAACCCGTTCACCAAGGAAGAGCAGTGGTTTGCGGCCAAGCCGGCCACGACGAAGATCAAGATTCGTCCGCTGAAGCGCCTGAAAGACGCCGCTGTCTAATGCAGCGCCGCGCGCGGTCACCGTTTGGGTGGCCGCGCGTGATTGATCGCCACGCGGTGTCGCGCGTCATTCCCGCATCGCGATGAACTGTCGCTGCGACGATCCAGAGTAAATCCGCCGTTTCGTCAGATCGCCTGGACGTCCACCCGTCCAATTCGTTTATCCGGTTCCGAAAGGCGTCTCGCCGGTTCCGAGCGGCGCTGCATCGGCAGCGCACGCGCCATGCGGTGGACGGCTTCTTCGAGTTCTTCGGCGTTGTGGAAGCCGAACGCAAGGCGCAGGTGCGATGCGTCGATGCCGCGGAAATCGAAACCACGCGCATCGCCGACCAGCACGCCTTCGCGCTCGCAGGCTTCGCGCCAGCGCGGCACGTCGATTCCTTTTTCGACACGCGCCCACACCGCCAATCCGCCCTGCGGCACATCGAATTGCAGATATCCGCGCAGATGCCGATCGAGCGCGCGCACGAACGCGTCGCGCCGCGTCGTGTAAGCGCGGCGCATGCGGCGCACATGACGCAACAGTTCACCGTCTTCGAACAATTCGGCGATCGCGCATTCGATGGCGGCATCGCCTTGCCGGTCGCAAAAGGCGCGCAGCCCGATCAGGTGATCGCGCACGACAGGCGGCGCGACGATAAAGCCGATGCTCACCGTCGGTGCGAGCAGAATCGACAATGTACCGATGTAGACCACATTGGAACGCCCGACGCCGGCGGCGATTGGCAACACCGGATCGCGCTCATAGTGCAGTTCGTAGTCGTAGTCGTCTTCGATGATCGCGAAGCGATGCTGAAGCGCCAGTTGCGCGAGACGCGCGCGGCGCTCGGGCGCCATCACGGTCGTCGTCGGAAACTGATGATGCGGCGTGATGAAAATCGCGCGTATGGAACGTTCCGCCAGCAAGACTTCGAGCGCATCGATGTCGAGACCTTTCGCATCCACGGGAACCGGAAGCAGTTGCGCACCGGCGGCCTTGAGCGATCGCCACGCCGGCGGATAACCATACGCTTCGATGGCGACGGCATCGCCGGGACGAATGAGCGTGCGCGCGACGAGATCGATGCCTTGCTCGATGCCGCGCGTGATGACGATGTCCTGCGCCGTAGTCACCAATCCGCGCGTGCGCGACAGCATGCGTGCGAGTTCTTCGCGAAGGCGGCGGTGGCCGCCGATATCGTTTTGCGTCAGCAGCGTGCGTGCGCGCGGACTGATCGCTCGACGAAAAGCGCGTGACAGCGCGCGAGCGGGCAGCAACCGCAAATCCGGCCAACCGTAAGCGAGCGTGAGCATGCCCGGCTTGACCAGCGGTGAACTCGGCACGGCCGGCACGGGTTCGATGGAATACGTCGGCGTATCGCGCGACCCGTGCGCAAAACCGGCGACATTCGCCTGCCGCGCAGCGACGAACGTACCGCCGCGCGGATGCGATTCGATAAGGCCTTCGGCGAAGAGTTCCGCGTAACCGGCGACGATCGTGTTGCGGTTCAGTCCGAGCGCGTCGGCCAGTTCGCGCGTGCCGGGTAGCGGTTCACCGGGTCGCAATCGTCCGCGACAGATATCTTCACTGACCGCATCCGCCAACTGTAGATACAGCGGCTTGTCGCGGTTCCGATCCAGTGGAACGGTGAGTTGCCAGTTGCGCATGCGCTTCGTCCTTCGATGATCAAACAGACGGCGCTGGACCAGCAGCCGTCGCAAATGTGGTTCTTTTTCGACGGCGCGGCATTGCTCACGCTGCGCTCACCCACACAAAGGAGTGAGCTATGTCGCCACACCGTACCGTCCTCATCGTTGCACTCGCGCTTGCCGGTGCGTCGTTCGCCAACGACGGCAATGCCGCATCGCATTTGCCGCGCTATCGCGTCATCGATCAGCCATCGCTAAGTCCCGGCGGCGCGAGCGAAGGCAACAGCATCAACCAGATCGGCCTCATGGCCGGAACCTCGACCACGGCCAGTGGAGCGACGCACGCGACCGCGTGGATTTTCGACACGGCATACGATCTGAAAACACTCGGCGGCGCCAGCAGCGCCGTGCTCTGGCCGGTAAAAAACGACCTCGGCCTGATCGTCGGAATTTCGCGGACGTCCGATGACGAGACGTTGGGAGAAAGTTTCAGCTGCGGCGCATTCATCGGAACCGACGGCCACACGTGCCGAGGCTTCGCCTGGTTCCTCGGCGACATGCACATGATGCCGACGTTCGGGGGCGAAAATAGTTTTGCGACCAGCGCGAACAATCTCGGCCAGGTCGTCGGTTGGGCCGAAAACACCGTTCGCGATCCGACCTGCAACGGCAACGGCAGCGGTACCGGAAAACAAAAATTGCAGTTCCGCGCGGCGCTCTGGCAGCCGCTCACCAACAGGATGCAGGAACTGGCGCCGTTGCCGGGAGACAGCACGTCCGCGGCAACCGCGATCAACGATAGCGGACTCGTCGCCGGAATTTCCGGCAAGTGTGGTTCATCGATCGGTTCGGGCAGCGCCAATCACATGCTGATCTGGCAGAACGGCCGCATCGTCCATCAGATTCCGTACGCCGCAACGGCTGCGTGGAACACGCCGATGGCGATGAACCAGCACGGCGACGTCGCCGGATTCGTCGGCGATCCGAATCCAAACGGGTTCGTGCTCGCCTTCGTGTGGCGCCCGGGCGATGCGGCGATCACCACTATCGGAACACTGACACCGAACGATGATTCCGCGTATAGCCAGGCGCTGGGCATCAACAACCGCGGGCAGGTGGTCGGCATTTCCGCGAGCGCGACGCTCAGTGGCGGCAGCCGCGGATTCCTGTATCAAGACGGACAGATGCTGAATCTGCAGGATCTCGTTGCAGGCTATCAGGGCACGATCGTGGATGCGCAGGACATCAACGATCGCGGCGAAATAACCGGACAAGCCATCGTCGACGGCGCGTACGTGAACTTCCTCGCGGTTCCCGTCCGCTAGCGGCGCGAGAGGCGCGCGGCTCCTGACAGCCGTGCGCCTCTCGATCTTTCACCTCGAGCGATAACGGAAAAGCATACACACATTCCGATCGCTCCCTTCGGCAGGCGCATCGTCGCCGCTATTATCGTTTGGCCGTCTAGGCGTCTATCACCATGTCAGCCAAACCGATCCAGCCGCTAGTCCCGCTTCCCGACGAAAAAGCCTTGTTGCTGGCGCACCTCGTCGAAGGCCTCGATGCGGCCACGCTGAACTGGTTGTCGGGCTACACGGCGGGTCTCGCGGTGCGCAGCCAGCCGCTCGAGCGCGAAGCCGCACCGCTCGTTGCGCTGGAATCGTCGCCGCAGATCACGATCGTCTATGGCAGCCAGACCGGCAATGCCAAACGCGAGGCGGAACGGCTGGCGCAATCCATCGATGCGGCCGGTCTGCCGTTGCGAATCGTGCGCGCCGACGCGTATCCGCTGCGCGAACTGAAAACCGAACGCTATCTGTACGTGGTCATCAGCACGCAAGGCGACGGCGATCCGCCGGATGACGCGCGCGGCTTCGTCGAATTTCTCGCCAGCCGACGCGCGCCGCGACTGGACGATCTGCGTTTCGCCGTGCTCGCGCTCGGCGATTCGAGCTATGCGAAATTCTGTGCCGTCGGCGCGCAGATCGATGCGCGACTCGCCGAGCTCGGCGCGCGCCGGTTGTTGCCGCGCGCGGATACCGACGTCGATATCGAAACCGTCGCTGCGCCGTGGCGCACTGCGGCGCTCGCATCGGCGCGCGACAACGTGCAGATATCGGCGCCGCGAACGACCGTCACGCCATTGCGTGCGTTGCGCGCACCGATCGCCTGGCATCGCGATCGACCATTTTCCGCGGAGGTGCTCGCCAATCAACGCATCAGCGCGAACGGCAGCGCGAAAGACATTCGCCACATCGAACTTTCATTGCGCGATTCCGGCCTGAGCTATGAACCGGGCGATTCGCTCGGCGTTTGGCCGAGCAATCCGCCGGAGCTCGTCGCCGCGATTCTCGAGGTTACCCAGGCTCGACGGAAACGCGATCGTTTCGCACGACGGTGAGACATTGCCGTTGCGCGACTGGCTGATGGAGAAGCGCGAAATCACCCGGCTGACGCGACCGTTCGTGCTCGCGCATGCGCAACGTGCGCGCAACGCCGAGCTCGACGCGATCGCAGCCGACACGTCTTCATTGCAGCCGTTTCTCGCGACGCGTCAGCCGATCGATGTACTGCATGGCTATCCCGCGCCATGGGACGGCCGAGGCGCTCGTCGGCCGCGCTGCGCCCGCTCACGCCGCGGCTTTATTCGATCGCGTCGAGCGCGAAGGTTGCCGAAGACGAAGCGCATCTCACCGTCGCGCGCATCGCCTACGATTTCTTCGGACGCCCGCACGTCGGCGCTGCATCGCATTTCCTCGCCGGCCGCGAAGAACAGCGTCGCGTACCGGTTTACGTCGAGACCAACGAACGATTCCGCTTGCCGACCGATGCATCGCGCGACGTGATCATGATCGGTCCCGGCACCGGCGTCGCGCCGTTCCGCGCGTTCGTGCAGGAACGCGAAGCGGTTGCGGCGCGCGGACGCAACTGGCTGTTTTTCGGCAACCCACATTTCCGCACCGATTTCCTGTATCAGCTCGAATGGCAGGCCGCGCTGAATCGCGGCGCGCTGCATCGCATCGATCTCGCCTTCTCGCGCGATCAAGGCGAAAAAGTATACGTACAGCACAATCTGCGTCGTCAGGGACGCGCGCTGTACGACTGGATCGAAAATGGCGCGCATCTCTATGTCTGCGGCGACGCGGTGAACATGGCGAAGGACGTACACGCCGCGTTGCGCGACATCATCGTCGAGCACGGCGGAAAGAGCGCCGAAAACGCGGATGCGTACCTCGCGCAACTGACCAGCGAGCGCCGCTATTGCCGCGACGTCTACTGATGGCAGCGCCGTCGGCCGTCGAAGGCATCAAGGCCGCCAGCCGCAGACTGCGCGGAACGTTGGAAGCGAGCCTCGCCGAGCCGGTGACGGGTGCGATTGCCGACGCGGATACGCACCTCATCAAGTTCCATGGCAGCTATCAGCAGGACGATCGCGACGTGCGCGACGAGCGTCGCCGCCAGAAGCTCGAGCCCGACTACCAGTTCATGATCCGCACGCGATTGCCGGGCGGCGTGGTGACGCCGTCGCAATGGCTCGCACTGGATTCGATCGCGACGCGCTACGCCAACGGCACGTTGCGGCTCACGACGCGGCAGGCATTCCAGTTTCACGGCGTCATCAAGCGCGAATTGAAGGCGACGTTGCAGGCGATCAACGCGACGCTCATCGACACGATCGCCGCGTGCGGCGACGTCAACCGCAATGTGACTGTCGCCGCCAATCCGGCGCAATCGTCCGCGCATGCAGCCGTTTATGCGGCCGCACGTGCGTTGTCCGAATTCCTGAAACCGAAAACGCGCGCGTACTATGAGATCTGGCTCGACGCGGAAAAAATCGCTGGAAGCGGCGAGGAAGACGAGCCGATCTACGGGCCGACGTATCTGCCGCGCAAGTTCAAGATCGCATTCGCGGTGCCGCCGGTGAACGACGTCGACGTGTTTTCCAACGATCTGGGTTTCATCGCGGTCATCGATGACGGCGTGTTGCGCGGATTCAACGTCGTGGCCGGCGGCGGTTTCGGCGCAACGCACAACGATCCGAAAACCTATCCGCGATTGGCCGACACACTCGGTTTCATCGACGTTGAACATCTGTTTGCCTTTACGCAAGCGGTGGTGACGACGCAGCGCGATTTCGGCGACCGCAGCGACCGCAAACATGCGCGTCTGAAATACACCATCGACGATCGCGGGTTGCCGTGGTTCAAGGCTGAAGTCGAGCGACGCGTGGGAATCGCGTTCGGAGAACCAAAGCATTTCACATTCGATCGCAACGGCGATCGTTTCGGCTGGACGCAGGGCGAAGACGGCCGTTGGCATTTGACGTTGCGCATCGAAGCGGGGCGCGTTGCCGATCGCGGCGAGCGCACGCAGCTCAGTGGTCTGCGCGAGATCGCGAAAATCCACGAAGGAGAATTCCGGCTGACGCCGAATCAAAATCTCGTTGTCGCGAATGTCGCGCCCGAGCGACGCGATGCGATCGATGCGTTGGTTGCAGCACACGGGCTCGACACGTATCGATCCGCGACGCCATTGTGGCTCGATGCGCTGGCGTGCGTCGCGTTGCCAACGTGCGGACAGGCGTTCGCCGAAGCCGAGCGTTATCTGCCGACGTTCGTGCGACAAGGTTCAGGAATTGCTCGATGCGCACGGACTGCGGGACGAGCCGATCACGCTGCGCATTTCGGGTTGTCCGAACGGGTGTTCGCGGCCGTACGTGTCCGAGATTGCGCTGGTCGGCAAGGCGCCGGGACGTTACAACCTGATGCTCGGCGGCGATGTGCGTGGGCAACGTCTCAACACGTTGTATCGCGAAAACATCGATGAAACGGAAATACTCGCTGCGCTCGATACTCTGTTCGGACGATTCGCTTCAGAACGTGCAGACGGTGAAGCGTTCGGTGATTTCCTGCATCGCTCCGCGATCGTCGTCGCGCCGAAACGTCTGCCGCTCGCAGCGATAGTGGTCGCCTGATCAGGCCGCGCGCGTAAGCGTTTTGTTTTTCGCGACGACATCTTTCCAGTACGGCGGCTCCGGCCAGCGGCGCGGCGGCTCGCCGGCGAGTGCGCGTTGCAGATCGCGCCGATCGAGCTGCGGTGCGATGAGTTCGGCCAGCGACAGGGTGAATGCGCGCGCGACGCGGTCGCGGCGCAACACCATCCATGTCGTGCACACCGGAAAAAGATTGGCGGCATCGATGACGTACAGATCGTGTGCGTCGTCGGGCAACAACGCCATTTCGGCGAGGATGCCGGCGCCGAGTCCGACGCGCACGTATGTTTTGATCAAGTCGGCGTCGCGCGAGGTGAACGCGAATTCCGGTTGTTTGCCCGCTGTCGCGAACGCCTTGCGCAGCGACGATTCGACGTTCAACGACGATTCGTAACTCAGCAGCGGATACTTCACCAGTTCCGCGAGTGTGAGCGGTTTGCCGTGCGAGGCGAGCGTGTGCGTTTTCGGCACGATGACGCTGCGTTGCCATCGGAACAGCGGCACGGCGAGACCGCTGGTCGGCGCGCCTTCGCTGGTGCTGACGATGGCGAGATCCGCTTCGCCGGATTCGAACGCGCCGAGCACGTGCGCATCCTTGTCGGGCTTGAGATGAATGCTGACGCCGGGATAGCGTTTCTTCAACGCCGCAATCGCGGCGGGCAGTACGAAACGCGCCTGCGTGTGCGTTGTCGATATCGCGAGTTCGCCGTGCTCGTCGCCGCGCAGATCGGCGGCGATGGAGCGGATATTGGCGGCTTCGGCCATGATCTGCCGCGCGCGCTCGACCACTTGCTTGCCCGCGGGCGTGATCGCGTGCAGCGCTTTGCCTTTGCGCGAAAACAACTGGAAGCCGAGTTCGTCTTCGAGTTGCTTGAGCTGCTTGCTGACGCCGGGCTGTGTGGCGTGCACGCGTTTGGCCGCCGTCGTGATGTTGAGATCGGCGTCGGCGATGGCGATGAGATAGCGGAACTGCGTCAGCGTCATGGGTACATAACCGGCTAAAGTTTTATCATAACGTAAAGTTATTTGGACGTCCAGACGCCTAAACGAGAATTGGTGTGCGTCGTTGGCTTCATTCGATAACGCGATGGCATGTCGCGGTAACGAAATGGCATTTCACGCGCATACGCTGGCGTCTTACGTTGCATCGCATGAAACTTTATCCGCTATTCGCCGATCTTTCCGGACGCCGCGTGCTCGTCGTCGGCGCGGGGAGCGTCGCGACGCGGAAAGTCGAGGCGTTGCTCAAGGCGAACGCGCGTGTGCGCGTCGGCGCGATTTCCTTCAACGCTGACATTGCGCTCGCGTTCGGATATCGAATCCATCGAAGGTGCGTTCGAGGAATCATGGCTGGATGACGTTTGGCTCGTCGTCGCCGCAACGAACGATGGCGCAACGAACCGTCGCATCGCTGCGGCAGCGGAAGCGCGTCGCTGCTTCGTCAACGTCGTCGACGATATGGCGCTGTCGACGTTCCACGTGCCTGCGATCGTCGATCGGTCACCGCTGATCATTGCGATTTCCAGCGCAGGCACCGCGCCGATGCTGGCGCGATGGGTGCGTGAACGACTCGAAACGCTGCTCGACGACAGCATAGGCGTCGCCGCGCGCTGGTTTGAACGGCATCGTGCGGCGATTCGTCAGCGTCACGTGGATGTCGCTCCGCGCCGTCGCTTCTATCAGCGTGTTCTCGATGGCGCGATCTGGCGACGACGCGATCGCGATGCGGTGATGCGTCGGCTGCTTCGCGACGACGTGACGAGCGAAGGATCGGTTGCGCTGGTCGGCGCCGGTCCGGGTGATCCGGGATTGTTGACGTTGCGCGCACTGCGTGTGCTCAACGAAGCCGACGTGATTCTTCACGATCGCCTGGTGAGCGAAGGCGTGCTCGATCTGGCGCGGCGCGATGCCGAACGCATCGAGGTCGGCAAACGTGTCGGCGAGGATCACGAAGCGACACAGTCGCGCATCCACGCACTCATGCGTGAGCATGTGCGCGCAGGCAGACGCGTCGCGCGCGTGAAAGGCGGCGATCCGTTCGTGTTCGGACGCGGCGGCGAGGAGCTCGAATTTCTGCGCGCGAACAATATCGCCTTCGAAGTGGTTCCGGGAATTACCGCGGCGCTCGCGTGCGCGGCGTATGCGGGCGTGCCGTTGACGCATCGCGATCATGCGCAGTCGGTGCGTTTCATTACGGCGCACAGCCGCGAGTCGCTCGATGCGCTCGATTGGCGTTCGCTGGCGGACGAAAAACAGACGCTCGCGTTTTATATGGGCGTTGCGCAACTCGCAACACTGCGGCAGCGCCTCATCGATCATGGGCGCGATGCGCATACACCGTTTGCGCTGATCGAAAACGGTTCTTATGCATCGCAGCGCGTCGTCGCCGGTGCGCTTCGTGAACTGGATGAGCTCGCGCGCGATCACGACGTGCGCGCGCCGGCGCTGCTGATCGTGGGCGAAGTCGCCGCATTCGCGCAGACGTTGCACTGGTTCGGTGCGGCGCCGCTCGTGTCGCGGAGCCTTGCGCTCGCAGCCTGATTTATTCGACAGCGTGGCCTTCAAACCCCGCTTCGGCGGGGTTCTTTTAGACACGCTACCATGGACTTGACCAACTCGGAGCCGATCGATGTCGACCTCATCCCGTTCCGCCGCCAACCCACCTTCCGGCTGGCGTGAACTGATCGCGAAAGAAGACTGGTGGGCCATCTGGATCGGACTCGGTCTCGTCGTCGCGGCGGTGATCGCATACAAGTTCGGTGTCAGTTTCAAATGGATCGCGGTGACGCCGCAGAAGTGGGCCACGTTGGGCGATCTCGCCGCGCAGCTTCAGGCGAACGGACTTCGCTTCGTCGCGCTGTTCGTGTTGTGGACGGTGCTGTTCGGCATCGCCGTCGCAACGATGGGTTTCAGGATCGGCGAATTCGTTGGCGCGTTTTTGTTTGTGTTCGTCGTCTCGGCGATTATCTTTTTCGTCGGCCAGTGGGATCAGGCCAGCAAATACAATCTCGAACCGCCGCTCGTTGCGCTGGTGCTCGGATTGCTGATCTCGAATATTTTCGGCATCCCGGAATGGCTCAAGACGGGATTGCGCGTCGAGTTCTTCATCAAGACCGGCATCGTGCTGCTCGGCGCGCAGTTGCCGTTTACGCTGATCGCGTGGGCGGGACCGGTGGCGATCGTGCAGGCAGCGATCATTTCGCTCGTGACGTTCGGGACAATCTATTTCATCGCCATCAAGCTCGGGCTCGATCGCCGATTCGCAGCGGTGCTCGGCACCGGCGGTGCGGTGTGCGGCGTGTCGGCGTCGATCGCCGTTGCCGGCGCGGTGGGCGCGAGGAAAGAAGATGCGCCGATCGCGATCACGCTGGTGATCTTGTGGGCGATCGTGATGATTTTCGCGCTGCCGCTGGTCGCGCGCTCGCTTGGGTTGTCGACCGGCGTGGCGGGTGCGTGGATCGGCACGTCGGAATTCGCCGATGCGGCTGGATTCGCCGCCGCGCAAACCTATTCGGGTTACGCGGGGCAGGGTGGAATCACGGGAACGCCGGAAGCATCGGTGCAGGCGTTCACGCTGATGAAAGTGATCGGACGCGATATGTGGATCGGCGTGTGGGCGCTCGTGCTGTCGATCGTCGCGACGACGCGTTGGGAGAAAACCGGCGTGAACTCGCGTGCGAACGCGGGCGAGATCTGGCGGCGTTTTCCGAAATTCGTGGTCGGCTTTCTGATTGCGTCGGCGATCATCACGTTCGTCTCGCAAGGTTATAGCTACGACCAGTACAAAAAGACGCTCACGCCCGACCTCATTGCGCCGCTCGTCGGCCTGCGCACCTGGGCGTTCACTTTTTGCTTTTTCAGCATCGGATTGAGCACGCGGTTGCGCGATCTGGTCAGCGCGGGTTCGCGGCCATTCCTGGCGTTCACCGGCGGCGTGATCGTCAACGTGATCCTCGGTTTCGTGCTTTCTTCGATCGTGTTCGCGAGCTTCTGGGAAAAGCTGGGACAACCCGGTCCGTAATCAGTCGTTGAAGGTTCAGACGGACTTGCGCAGGATAGGCATCCGCTAGTTGCAACGGTGCAACTGCCGATCGAGGAGACGACATGGCAACCAAAAAGAAGAGTGCCAAGAAGGCGTCGCGCGCGCCGGCGCGTAAGAAATGTTGCGGCGAAGAAAAGCAGTCGCGGCGAAGAAGATGCCGGCGAGCCGCGCAGGGGCAGCGAACAAAACGTCGAACAACGCCGCCAGCAAAAAAGCGGCTGCGAACACGCCAGTGGCCAAGAAGTCGGTGGAGAAGAAGCCTGTGGCGAAAAAGTCTGCGGAGCGCGCGAGTGCGCCTGCGAAAAAAACGTCGCCCGCGCCGGCAAAGGTGAATGCGACGGCGCCGAAGGCGAATAGCACGGTTGCGTCGGCGCCGAAATCTGCATCCTCGGATGCGCCGTCGCAGAAATCGTCATCGCAGCAGAATCTGTCGCCGGAACAGCGCAAGAAGCTCGCGACACAGCACATGTGGCAGCTCGTGCAGGCGAAAAAACAGCGCGCGGCGCAAGCGCCGTCGTGGCAGACGATCGAACATCACGATCATCCGGCGCCGCAGGGCGGCGGCGAAACGGGCGAGCAAGGTTCAGAGCCTGCGGTGCCGTTCACCATTCCCGGACAACGCGATCGCGGCGGCGGTTGACGTCACTCGAAACCGGCGTCATGCGCCGGTTTCGTTCGCTTGGGGTTGACGCAGTCGCGCCTTAACGGAATAATTCGCGATTCTTCGCGCCCGTAGCTCAGTTGGATAGAGTACCAGGCTACGAACTTGGTGGTCGGGAGTTCGAATCTCTCCGGGCGCGCCAGATTTGCGGGGGTGCGCGAGCACCCTTTTATTTTTTGCGAGGTGCAGGCGGGTAGGGATACTCGAAAAGCGCGAGAACTCACATCGGGGTATAGCTCAGCCTGGTAGAGCGCCAGCTTTGGGAGCTGGATGTCGAGAGTTCGAATCCCTCTACCCCGACCATTAAACGTGCAGGCAACTGCAACCAGATGACGCGGCCAGATCGGCGATCCTGCGCTAGACTTCGGTAATCGATGCGCCCGTAGCTCAACCGGATAGAGCATCGGCCTTCTAAGCCGGCGGTTGCAGGTTCGATTCCTGTCGGGCGCGCCAGATTAGAAGGTATAATTCAACGAATTACGGTGGGCGTAGCTCAGCTGGTTAGAGTACCGGATTGTGATTCCGGTTGTCGTGGGTTCGAGTCCCATCGTCCACCCCACTTTATAGGTGTAGAAGCGAGAACAGTTCCGGACTGCCGGAAGCCAAATCAAGCGGGCCGTTAGCTCAGTTGGTAGAGCAGGAGACTCTTAATCTCTTGGTCCTAGGTTCGAATCCTAGACGGCCCACCACTTTTCTTCCCAAGCAATCCTGTCCTTGATCGCGTATACCCCGCACGCGAATGTGGCGGAATTGGTAGACGCACTGGATTTAGGTTCCAGCGGGGCAACCCGTGAGAGTTCGAGTCTCTCCTTTCGCACCAACATTACTATTGTCCGGGCGGCGTGAAAACGCGTCAGCCGATGATTCAGAGGTCCGATCATGCAAGTGTCCGTTGAAAATGTTGGCAAGCTCGAGCGCAAAGTCATCGTGCGCATCCCCGCCGATTCGTATGAAGCCCAAGTCAAATCGCGCATCGCCGAAGTCGGCAAGACGGTTCGGCTGAAAGGCTTTCGTCCGGGCAAGGTGCCGACCAAAGTGGTCGAGCAGCGCTTCGGCGCGCAGATCCGCGGCGAGGCGATGAATGAACTCGTGCGCACCAGTTTCCAGCAGGCTGTCGATCAGCAGAAATTGCGTCCGGCGGTCAGCCCGCAGATTTCCACGTCGGGCGAACCCGTCGACGGACAGATCGAATACACCGCCACCTTCGAAGTGTTGCCGGACGTCGACAAAATCGATGTCACGACATTGGCCGTCAGCAAGCCTGAATCCGCCGTCGAAGAATCCGATGTCGACACGATGATCGACACGCTGCGCCAGCAGCGCCGTTCGTGGTCGCAGGTCGATCGCGAAGCGAAAGAAGGCGACATGGTTCTGTTCGAACTCGCCGAGAAAGACAAGGACGAAGCCGCGCGCGAACGCGCAGGCACGATCATCGGTTCAAATGCGGTCGGAAAGGAACTCGAAGACAAGCTCACCGGCCACAAGACCGGCGACGAATTCGATGCCGAGATGACATTCCCGGCCGACTTCCGCATCCCGGCGCTTGCCGGACGTCAGGCGAATGTCGCGGTCAAGATCGTCCGCGTGCAGGAATCGAAATTGCCGGAAATCGACGACGCGTTCATCGCCAGCTTCGGCATCGGCGATGGCGGTCTCGACAAATTCCGCGGCGACGTGCGCGCCAATCTCGAGCGCGAACTCAAGAACGTGCTCGCTGCGCGTCTGAAGAACGAAGTGGTGCAGAAGCTCGTCGACACTTATCCGAACATCGACGTGCCGGAAACGATGGTCACCGCCGAAGCCAGCGCGCTCGCACAGCAGGCGCAGATGCAGGCTCAGCAGCAAGGCCAGCAGATTGCGGTTCCGGATGCCGAAGGATTCCGCGCCATCGCCCGCCGCCGCGTGATCGCCGGCTTGCTGGTCGGCGAACTGGCTCGCCAGAACAACGTTCGCGTCGACAATCGCCGTGTTGCCGAAGCGCTGGCGTCGATCGCTTCGACCTACGAAGAACCCGAGCGGGTAGTTGAACTCTATCAGCGCGATCCCCAACTCATGAGCAGCCTGCAGAATCGGGTGCTCGAAGACCAAGTTGCCGAATGGGTCGCCGAGCATGCTAACGTGAGCACACAGACGCTGAGCTTCACTGAGGCGATGCGCCCGGCAGGCTGAACCCATCTGAATAAATCGGCGCCGAGGTAATAGAGAAAATGGAAACCATTCGTGGTTTGAATCTGGTGCCGATGGTGGTCGAACAGACCTCCCGCGGCGAGCGCGCGTACGACATCTACTCGCGCCTCCTGAAAGAGCGCGTCATCTTCTGCGTCGGTCCGGTCGAAGACTACATGGCCAACGTGATCGTCGCGCAGATGCTGTTCCTTGAATCGGAGAATCCGGACAAGGACATCAACCTTTACATCAATTCACCCGGCGGCTCCGTCACGGCGGGCATGGCGATCTACGACACCATGCAATTCATCAAGCCCGACGTAAGCACCATCTGCATCGGCCAGGCCGCGAGCATGGGCTCGTTCCTGCTCGCCTCGGGCGCGAAGAACAAGCGCTATGCGCTGCCGAATTCGCGCGTGATGATCCATCAGCCATCGGGTGGGTTCTCCGGCATGGCATCGGACATCGCCATTCACGCGAAGGAAATCCTGTCCATCAAGAATCGACTCAACGAAACCCTGGCGCGTCATACCGGCCAGCCGGTCGAGAAGATCGAACGCGACGTGGACCGCGACAACTTCATGAGCGCACAGGATGCCAAAGCCTATGGCATCGTCGATTCAGTCCTCGAATCCAGGCCCTCGGACGTGGTCAAAGCCGTCTGAACGCCGGGTTTTTGACTGCCCGCTAACCGCGGAAATTGCAGTCCCGTCATGGGACTGCAATCCCGGATAGCTGTGCTATTCTCCATCCATCTGTATAGAAATTTCCGGGGTTCGGCATCATGAGCGAGGACCGGCAAAGCCGTTCAGGCGACAGCAGCAAGATCCTTTACTGCTCGTTCTGCGGCAAGAGCCAGCACGAGGTACGCAAGCTGATTGCGGGACCCAGTGTTTATATATGCGACGAATGCGTTGAACTCTGCAACGACATCATCCGCGAAGAGCTCGAAGAGAAAAACGCCACTGCGCGCAATCACTTACCGAAGCCTCGTGAGATCATGGATGTGCTCGATCAGTACGTGATCGGGCAGGGCCGCGCCAAGCGCGTGCTCGCCGTCGCTGTCTACAACCACTACAAACGCCTCGAAGCGCGTCAGCGCCAGGACGAGGTCGAGCTCGCGAAATCGAACATTCTGCTGATCGGACCGACCGGTTCGGGCAAGACGTTGCTGGCCGAAACGCTAGCGCGCCTGCTCAACGTGCCGTTCACGATCGCCGATGCGACGACGCTGACCGAAGCCGGCTACGTCGGCGAAGACGTCGAAAACATCATCCAGAAACTGCTGCAAAAGTGCGACTACGACGTCGAGAAAGCGCAGACGGGCATCGTCTACATCGACGAAATCGACAAGATCTCGCGCAAGAGCGAAAACCCGTCGATCACGCGCGATGTTTCCGGCGAAGGCGTGCAGCAAGCGCTGCTCAAGCTGATCGAAGGCACCGTCGCCTCGGTTCCGCCGCAGGGCGGCCGCAAACATCCGCAGCAGGAATTTCTGCAGGTCGACACCAAGAACATCCTGTTCATCTGCGGTGGCGCGTTTTCGGGTCTTGAGAAAATCATCCAGCAACGCTCGGACACGACCGGCATCGGTTTCGTGGCCGAAGTCCGCAGCCGCACCAAGATGCTCAACGTCGGCAAGATTCTGACCGACGTCGAGCCGGAAGATCTGGTGAAGTTCGGCCTGATTCCCGAATTCGTCGGCCGTCTGCCCGTCGTGGCGACGCTCGAAGAACTCGACGAATCGGCGCTCATCAAGATCCTCACCGAGCCCAAGAACGCCATCGTCAAACAGTTCAAGCGCATGTTCGAGATGGAAGGCGCCGAACTCGAATTCCGCAACGAGGCGCTCGGTGCTGTCGCGCGCAAGGCGCTCAAGCGTCGCACCGGTGCGCGAGGGTTGCGTACGATTCTGGAATCGGTGCTGCTCGATACGATGTATGAGTTGCCGTCGCTGGAGCACGTCAGCAAGGTTGTTGTTGATGAGGCTGTCATCAATGGGCAGGCGGAGCCGTATCTGATTTATCGGGGGATGCAGTCGAGGGCGGCTTCCGAGTAACCGGCTTTCTGTTGCTCGTTGTTCCGGCCGACGCTGGAATCCAGCCGTCCGCTCTTGATCGTCATTCCCGCGGAAGCGGGAATCCAGCGACTTTGTCTTTTTCGTCTTTGAAGAAAAGAGCTTCCGCGATTGAATATCGCGGGTCACTTCTTTGCTGGTGCAAAGAAGTAACCAAGAAACACCTCTTTTTCTCCCATTGGACGTTGTCCGCGGAGAGCACGTCCCTGATGCTCGCCGCGGACCGCGCGCTTCCTGCGCGCGATCACCCTCGATCTGCGCCTGCGCGCGACTGGTCGAAAGAGTCTTGTAAAAGTGACTGCACTAAGCGACCGGCGACGGGGCCGCAAGAGCTCTTGCTTGTAGTCTCGCCGGCTTTGTAATGTTGCTTCTAAGCGATCGCCAGGCCGCATGAGCTCTTCTTTTGCAGGCCTCACCGGCTTGCACTGTGTGCCTGCATTTTTACAAGCCTCTTTCGACCAGTCGCCTGCAGGCTTGTATCGAGCTCACACGCGCGCAGGGATGCGCGCGTCCGCAGCCAGCAGCACGGACGTGCTGTCTGCGGACAGCGTCCACTGCGAGAAAAAAGGGTGATTTCTTTGGTTACTTTCTTTGCACCAGCAAAGAAAGTGACCCGCGATATTCAATCGCGGAAGCTCTGGCTCTAGAACTCGCGCCCCCGTCGAGATCCCCGATCCACGCAAAAATCTACAATCCAGAATCCACATCAACTTCACAACAAAACCCACCAACAATCGATAACTTGCAGAAAACTCCTCACCCCAATGGCTAACGCCTTGCAATCCTCTCCAACACCCGCACTTGACGTATCAGAAGCACCCGGTCAGTCTCAACTTCAGTTAGAGAAACCCGCGTCGCCACTACACTCCTAATCTGGAATTGGAATGGAAAAAGCTGCAAAAACCACCTCCATCAGCGCCGATATCCAGGAAATGCCGGTATTGCCGCTGCGCGATGTCGTCGTTTATCCGCATACGGTGCTGCCGCTTTTTGTCGGTCGCGAAAAATCCGTGCGTGCGCTCGACGTCGCGATGGCGGGCGACAAGCAGATCCTGCTCGTTGCGCAGCGCAGTCCTGATATCGACGATCCGCAAGCGGGCGATCTGTATCCGATCGGCACCGTTGCGACCGTCCTGCAACTGCTCAAGCTCCCCGACGGCACCATCAAGGTGCTAGTCGAAGGCACCACGCGCGCCGAAGTCATCGAATTTTCCGAGCGCGACAATATCCCGACGGGGCACGTGCGCGTGCTCGAGCCGATCTACACGCGCGATCAGCGCGAAATCGAAGTCGTGGCGCGCTCGGTGGTCACGACTTTCGAGCAGTTCGTCAAACTCAATCGCAAGATTCCGCCTGAACTGTTGACCACCATCGCCGGTATCGATGACGCGAGTCGCCTCGGCGACACCATCGCGCATCATCTGTCGATCCGTCTGCAGGACAAGCAGCGCATTCTCGAAACTGCCGATGTCGCTGATCGTCTGGAAACGATCATGGGTTTCGTCGAAGGCGAGATCGACATTCAGCAGATCGAAAAGCGTATTCGCGGCCGCGTGAAAACGCAGATGGAAAAGAGCCAGCGCGAGTACTACCTCAACGAGCAGATGAAGGCGATCCAGAAGGAGCTCGGCGAGGGTGAGGATGGCCCGAACGAAGTCGAGGAACTCGCCAAGAAAATCGAAAACGCCGGCATGCCGAAGCCTGTCGAGACGAAGGCGCGCACGGAGTTGAACAAGCTCAAGCAGATGTCGCCGATGTCTGCCGAAGCGACCGTCGTGCGCAACTACATCGACTGGCTGGTCGGCTCGCCGTGGAAGAAGCGCAGCAAAGTGCGCAAGAACCTGAAGGCCGCGCAGGACGTGCTCGATGCTGATCACTATGGTCTGGAAAAGGTCAAGGAACGCATCGTCGAATATCTCGCGGTACAGCAGCGCGTGAAGAAGATGAAAGGCCCGATCCTGTGCCTGGTCGGACCGCCGGGCGTGGGCAAGACGTCGCTCGGACAATCCATCGCGCGCGCAACGAATCGCAAGTTCGTGCGCATGTCGCTCGGCGGCGTGCGCGACGAAGCGGAAATCCGCGGTCATCGCCGCACGTACATCGGATCGATGCCGGGACGGATCATCCAGAACATGTCCAAGGGTGGCACCAAGAATCCGCTGTTCATGCTCGACGAAATCGACAAGATGTCGATGGATTTCCGCGGCGATCCGTCGTCGGCGCTGCTCGAAGTGCTCGATCCGGAGCAGAATCACGCGTTCAACGATCACTATCTGGAAGTCGATTTCGATCTTTCCGAGGTGATGTTCATCGCGACGGCGAACTCGCTGAATATCCCAGGTCCGCTGCTCGATCGAATGGAAGTGATCCGCATCCCGGGTTACACCGAGGACGAGAAGCTCAATATCGTGCAGCGTTATGTCGCGACGAAGCAGATGAAGGCGAACGGTCTGCGCAAGGAAGAACTGTCGATTTCCGAATCGGCGATCCGCGACATGATCCGGTTCTACACGCGCGAATCCGGCGTGCGCAATCTTGAACGCGAAGTCGCGAGGATCTGCCGCAAGGTCGTGAAGGAACTTTCCCTCGTCGAGAAGAAGAAAGGCGACAAGAAAGCGAAAGTCGCCGTTACTTCGAAAAATCTCGAGCATTATCTCGGCGTGCAGAAGTTCACTTTCGGCCGCAAGGAACTGCAAAACGAAATCGGGCTCGTCACGGGCCTGGCGTGGACACAGGTCGGTGGCGATCTGCTCAGCATCGAAGCGACCGTGGTGCCCGGCAAGGGCAAGCTGATTCATACCGGCCAGCTCGGCGATGTGATGAAGGAATCGATCCACGCCGCGCTCAGCGTCGTGCGTGCGCGCGCGGACAGGCTCGGTGTGGATCCGGAATTCCACTCCAAATTCGACATCCACATCCACGTTCCTGAGGGCGCGACGCCGAAGGACGGCCCGAGTGCCGGTATCGCGATGTGCACCGCGCTGGTGTCGGCGTTGACCAAGGTGCCGGTGCGATCGGAAGTGGCGATGACGGGCGAAATCACGCTGCGCGGCCGCGTGCTGCCGATCGGCGGCTTGAAGGAAAAGCTCCTCGCGGCCCATCGCGGCGGCATCGAGCTGGTCATAATTCCTGAAGAAAATCAGAAGGATCTGGCCGATATCCCGAGGAACATCACGGAATCGCTGACCATCAAGCCGGTGCGCTGGATCGACGAGGTGCTCGACATCGCGCTGGAGCGCGCGCTCGTCCCCAGCGGGAGTGCAAAAGTGGAGAATGCAGAAAAATCCACTTTGGAAACAAACAGGGAAGGCGAAGGCGACGCCAACCAGCCGCGCGCGCACTGAAGCAAAATGACGACGCAGCCGCGATGGCTGCGTCGTTCGTGCGAGTGATCGTTCCTTGCAAATTTCCTACCGAGCGTCAAGCACAAAACGCTCAAAATTCCTGCGCGAATAATATTTTCGAATTCCCTCAAACCCGCGCCGTTACTTGTATTGCGCGAGGTTGAAGCCGCTGGTATAAAGTCCGCGCCGCAATCACGCTGCCTTTCGCAGACGTTGACGCGGAGTCGCGAATCGAAAGTGTCGACACGAAAAGTGTGCAGTAGATTCGCCCACAACTAATGCTACGAATAAACGGGCGCTTGTCCTGTCGGGAGAGAGAGAATGAACAAAGCTGAATTTGTCAGTGCGGTTGCCGACGCGTCGGATATGTCGAAGGTCGACGCCGCCAAGGCCGTGGAAGCCGTCATCGAAGTGGTGAAGAAGGCGCTGAAGAAAGGCGACCAGGTTTCGCTCGTCGGCTTCGGCACGTTCGTCGTGCGCAAGCGCGCCGCGCGCATGGGCCGCAACCCGCGCACCGCCGAGCAGATCAAGATCAAGGCCTCGAAGAATCCGTCCTTCAAGGCTGGCAAAGCGCTGAAGGATGCAATAAACTAATCGGCTCACGCGACACGAGTATGCTTTGGCAAGGGGTGCTTAGCTCAGCGGTAGAGCGTCGCCCTTACAAGGCGAGGGTCGGGGGTTCGAAACCCTCAGCACCCACCAATACCGCGGTGCGTAGCATCTCCGCAGGAAGCCCGGCCCGAGACTGAGCCGGACTTTTGGGGAAGAACAATGCGGAGTGGTAGTTCAGCTGGTTAGAATACCGGCCTGTCACGCCGGGGGTCGCGGGTTCGAGTCCCGTCCACTCCGCCACGTGTTCAAGCTCAAGGGCGCCCCTGGCGCCCTTTTGTTTGAGCGTGCTTCCCTGATCGCTTTCTGTTTGGGCGCTATCTCGGTGCCTTGAGTTTCGGTGCGAGCGTCTGGTTCGTCAGTTGTGTTTCTGAATGTGACGATCGCTGCCCGCACTGCGCCTCGCGTAACGGTCGTGTAAACTTCGCACCCTTCGCTGGGGCGAGTTGCAACTAACGTCGAGCGCGACGTTCCAACTCCATCCGTTGCGCGTTATTTCAATCGGTATCCCGAATGCTGCAATCAATTCACGAAAAAACGTCCGGCATGTTCGCCAAGATCATGCTCGGCATCATCACCATCGTGTTCGGTGGATTCTTCGGCACGCAACAGTTCGGATCGTCGCACTCGGCCAACTACGTTGCCGATGTCAACGGCCACGAAATCACGCAGCAGGATTTCCGTGAACGCTGGGATGCGTATCGCCAGCGCATCACGCGGCAGTTCGGCAATCAGGTCGATATGTCGATGATCGAAACGCCGGAGCGCAAGCGCCAGTTGCTCGACCAGATGATCGACGAGCAGCTTCTGCTCGATTCGGCGCAGAAAAACGGCGCGGTCGTCCCGGCGAATCTCGTGCAGCAGGAAATCCTGAGCGTGCCCGCGTTCCAGGTCGACGGAAAGTTCAATCCGGCCGCGTATCAGCAGTTTCTCGCGCAATCGCGCAAGTCGGCCGAAGGCTTCGATGAAGACATCCGCCGCGATCTGCTGCTGCAGCAAACCGATCAGCAGTTGATGTCGAGCGCGTTCATCAGCACCGCTGATGTCGACAACTACATCCGCCTGCGCGATCAGACGCGCGATTTTCGCTACGTTGCGCTGCCGAAGCCGGCCGCGTCCGACGTGACCGTCACGGATGCCGATGTCGATGCGTACTACAAATCGCACGGCGACGAGTTCATGACGCCGGAAAAAGTGTCGCTCGACTACATCGAACTCGACGCGGCGAAGATGAAGGCCGCACGACCAGCGTCGACGACGAAACGCTGAAGAAGCAATACGAAGAGCAGAAGAAGTCGCACTTCGTGACCAACGAACAGCGTCTGGCTTCGCACATCCTGGTGAAGGTCGACAAAAATGCGAATGCCGATGCGCAGAAAGCCGCGCTCGAAAAGGCGAAGGGCATCGCGGAGCAGGTGAAGTCCGGCAAGGATTTCGCGGCGCTGGCCAAGGCCGATTCCGATGATCCGGGCTCGAAAGCGCAGGGTGGCGATCTCGGCTGGCTCGAAAAAGGCGTCACCGATCCGGCGTTCGAAAGCGCGCTGTTCGCAATGAAGAAGGGCGACATTTCCGATCCGGTGAAATCCGACGAGGGTTACCACATCATCCAGCTGCGCGACATCAAGCCGGAAAAAGTGAAACCGTTCGAGCAGGTGAAGTCCGAGCTCGCCAGCAAATATCTGGAAGGCGAGCGTGACCGCGAATACAGCGATGTGTCGGGACATCTCACCGACGCGGTTTATCAGGATCCAACCTCGCTCGACGCGGCCGCCAAGCAGTTCAACCTGCCGATCCAGAAAACAGGTCTGTTCACCCGCACGGCCGGCGAAGGCATCGCGACCAATCCGAAGGTGCTCAAGGCGGCGTTTTCGAACACGGTGCTCACCGAAGGCAACGCTTCGGATCCTATCGACCTCGGCCCGAACCATATCGTGATCATCAAGGTCGATCAGCACGAGAAATCCGAACCGAAGCCGCTCGATCAGGTGCGCGACGACATCAAGAAAAAGCTCGTCGACGAGCAGGTGATCAAGGCCGCGCACGAGCGCGCCGATACGCTGTTCGCGCGCGTGCAGAAGGGCGAGTCGCTGGAAAAGATCGCGGGCGAACTGAAGCTCAAGCTCGACGAACAGAAGGATATCGGCCGCAACGCGTCGAACGTCGATCGCAAGCTCGTCGACGATGTGTTCAAGCTCGATCGTCCCGCGGAAGGCAAGCCGACGGCGGGCGAGTCGTCGCTGTCGAACGGTGATTTCGCGCTCGTCGAACTGACAGCGGTGAAGGATGCCGATCCGTCGAAGGTCGATGCGAAGACCAAGGAAGCGGCGCGCAATACATTGCGTCAGGGCCAGGGTGGTCTTGCGGTGCGCGGTTACATCGACAGTCTGCGCAAGAGCGCGAAGATCGAGGTCACCGAAGACCGATTGCAATAAGTTAGGCTTCGCAGAAATAAAAAGGCCGCGAATTTCGCGGCCTTTTTATTTGTTTCACGACGCCGGCTCTCAGATGCCGGTGATGCCCATGATGTTGAAGCCCGAATCGACGAAGATGATTTCGCCGGTGATTCCCGACGCAAGATCGGAGCCGAGGAACGCGGCGACATTGCCCACTTCCTCGATCGTCACGTTCCGCCGCAGCGGCGAATTCTGTTCGACGTGTTCGAGCATCTTGCGGAAATTGCCGACGCCCGCCGCGGCCAGCGTTTTGATCGGTCCGGCCGAGATGCCGTTCACGCGCGTGCCTTCCGCGCCGAGGTTGTACGCAAGATAGCGCACGCTCGATTCGAGGCTGGCTTTGGCCAAGCCCATCACGTTGTAGTTCGCCATCGCACGATCGGCGCCGAGATAGGTGAGCGTGAGGATCGAACCGCCGCGGCCTTTCATCAGCGGACGCGCAGCCTTCGCCATCGCCGACAAACTGTACGCGGAAATGTCGTGCGCGATCTTGAAGTTTTCGCGCGTCAGGTTGTCGAGATATTCGCCCTGCAACGCTTCGCGCGGCGAGAAGCCGATCGAATGGACGAGGATATCGAGTCCGTCCCAATGCTTGCCGAGATTGTCGAACAGTCCATCGATCTGTTCGTCGGAGCCCACGTCGCACGGCAGCACGATGTTCGATCCGAATTGATTGGCGGCTTCCTCGACGCGATTCTTCAGCGCATCGTTGACGTACGTGAACGCCAGTTGCGCGCCTTCGCGATGCATCGCCTCGGCAATGCCGAAGGCGATCGACCGCTGGCTGATGATGCCGGTGATCAGCGCGCGCTTTCCGTGCAGAAATCCCATGATGCCTCCGCGAGTGGACGTAGCCTGCGGATTTTAGCGCGATCTCTCAGTGCGCGCCGCCAGCGACGGTCGAAACGCCGATGGCCGCTTGCGGATTCTGCAGGCGCAGGCGCTGGCCGAGATGCAGTGTCGTGTTCGATGCGAGCCCATTCCAGCGCATCAGATCGTCGACGCGGATGTGCGCGCTGCGGGCGATGTTCCACGGCGTGTCGCCGCGCCGTACGATATAGACGGAACTCGTCGCAACAACACTTTTCTTTTCGACCGGCAGCGGAGTGTGCATTTCCGCCGGCGCGCCCGGCAGCATTACGTGTTTGCCCGCCGGGATCACGCCGTCGGCGCCGACGTGATTGATCGACACGATCGCTTTCGCGTCGAGATCGTGCGCTGTTGCGAGCACGTCGACGCTTTCGTCATGTTGCAGCGAAATCTCGTGCCAGTTGCGCCACATCGGTTCCGGCAGCAACGCGAGCGCGTCTTGCACTGTTCTGCTTTTGCGCCGACGGAATCAGCAACCCGTACGGACCGTTCGCCGGCACGCGGCCGTACGTGTAACCGGGGTTGTAGCGGCGTAGCTGTGAAATGTCGATGCCGGAAATCCACGCGATCAGATTCAGATCGACCGGCGCATCGAATTCGATGTGCGTGAGGAGATCGTCCGCCGTCGGCTCCGGCAGTTCGATGTGGAAGCGTTCCGGCTGCGACGTCACGCACGCCACCGCCAGCAACTTCGCCAGATGATCGTGCGCGCCCTGGTTCACGCGCAATCGCGCGATCTCGTCGGCGCTGCGCGCTACCGTCGGATTGCCTACGAGCATCTTCATGCCATATTCGCCGGCGTTGTAGGCGAGATCGACCACGCGCCAATCGTCGAATTCGCGCTGGTAGCGTTCGATCAGATCGAGCGCCGCGTTGGTCGATGCATAGATATCCAGACGTCCGTCGTAATCGGGCGTGATGCGCAATCCCGTTTCGCGCGCGGTGTCGGGCATCAGCTGCCAGATGCCGGCCGCTTTCGGACCATCCGCCGCGACCGCGGTATACGTGCTTTCGATGTACGGCAGGAACGCGAATTCGCCGGGAAGATCGCGCTTCTCGATTTCGTTGACGACGAGCAGCAGATACGGCATCGCTTCGCTCATCGACGCGGAGAATTGCGCCGGACTTTGCGTGAACGCGCGCGCCCATCGACGCACGTCGGGGCTGTAATCGCAGCCCGGCATCGCCATGCGTTTGCGCAGTCGTTCCCATGGCGATCGGATGACGAGTACATCCGACGAAATGACGGTAGTCGCCGGCGCGATCGGCAGCGGCGTCGGACGCTGCGGCGCTTCTCGATCGACGATTGGCGCTGACGGGCGGTGCGACAGGCCGATTAGGCGCCGCACTGCACGCGACGAGCGTCAGGCAGGCGACGCCGAGCGTGCAGCAACCCGCGCCGAGCGCGGCGAGGCGCCAGTCGCGTGTTCCGCTTTTCGCGGAGACGCGCACGCTGATATCGCGGGAAGTTGTCTTCCGCATGCCAGTCGCCAGAGACGCCCCTGTGCCGCCCCCAAAAGGACGCGCACTATAGCAGCGTCGCGCCGGATTTCACCGTGCCGTGTTGCGGCGGCGCAACATAGGTTTACCCGATCGCGGACTTTCACGCACAATCGCCGCACACAGTCATTCGGCCACGGGCATGCAGGAGAGTCATCGATCGTTTTTATGCCAGCCCGACGCTGCAGGCGCTGTTTTCCCGCGAATTGACGCGCGCTGGCGCCGATCCTCGCCGGGGTTTACGGCAATAACGCGTCTGTTCATGCGGCCGCACGAATCGGTGGCGCCGACGCTGCCGCCGCATCTGGTCAGCCATGTGGTGGACGTGTCGCCGAGTGGCGGTCAGACGTTTTCCGGCGCGGCGCGTTTCAACCCGGCCGAACTCCCGTTCGTCAACGACAGTTTCCAGCTCGTGATCGCGCAACATGCGTTCGAACTCGTATCCGACGCGGATGATCTCGCCAGCGAAGTCTCGCGCGTGCTCGCACCCGAAGGCGTGCTGCTGGTGCTCGGCTTCAATCCGTTCGGAACTGTGGCGGCCGTGGCTGATGGCGCAGTCGATGCGCGGCGCGCAGCTTGTCGCTGCAGTCCGCATCCGCATGGCAATATCCGCTTCGCGCGACAGCAGATCGACACGTTGCAGGTGCGCTATCCCGGGCTTGATGCTGCCGAACGATCCGGCGCAACCGCACAGCCGTTACGCGCGCTGGTTCGCCGATGCGTTCGGTCGTTTCGGCAGTTCGTGGCTGCTGCTCGCGCGCAAACGACGCAGCACGCTGACGCCGTTGCGCTTCCGCGCGAAACGCGAGCGCGCAATGAATCCGCGCCTCGCGCCCGGCGCGCATCGGGCCTGCGCATGAGCGAGCCGGAGGTGGCGGTATTCACCGACGGTGCCTGCCTCGGCAATCCGGGTCCGGGCGGCTGGGCGGCGTTGCTGCGTTATAAAAATGTGGAAAAGTGTATTTCCGGCGGCGAAAAGCTGACCACGAACAATCGCATGGAAATGATGGCCGCGATCCAGGCGCTCGAGGCACTTGCGCAACCGATCGCGCGTTCACTGGTCACCGATTCGCAGTACGTCAAGCAGGGCATCGAGCTTTGGCTTGCGCGCTGGATGGCGTCGGGCTGGAAAACGTCGGACAAGAAGCCGGTGAAGAACCAGGATTTGTGGGAGCGACTTTCCGCGGCGGCCGCAAAGCACGTGGTGTCGTGGGAATGGACGCGCGGACATTCCGGCCACGCGGAGAACGAAAAAGTCGATAAACTTGCACGCGAAGCGGCGCTCGCCGCAGCGGAGACGATGATCGGATGCGGCAAGTCGTTCTGGATACCGAAACAACCGGCCTTGAAGTGGGTAAAGGCCATCGCATCATCGAAATCGGTTGCGTGGAATTGTCCGAACGCCGCGCCACCGGCCGCACGCTGCACCGCTACTTCAATCCGGAACGTGCCGTCGATGAAGGCGCGCTCGCCGTCCACGGTATCAGCAACGAGTTCCTGCTCGACAAACCGCGCTTCGCCGAACTGGCGATCGAAATCATCGAATTCATCCGCGGCGCCGAACTGATCATCCACAACGCCGCGTTCGACGTCGCCTTCCTCGACATGGAACTCGCGCTCGCCGATGCCGCGCACGGCCGCGTCCATCAGCACGCGCAGGTGCTCGACACGCTGCTGCTCGCGCGCGAAAAATATCCCGGCCAGAAGAACAGTCTCGATGCGTTGTGCAAACGCCTGAGCATCGACAACAGCCATCGCGAATTCCACGGCGCGTTGCTCGACGCGCAACTGCTCGCCGACGTTTACCTGTTGATGACAGGCGGGCAGGGCGATCTGGGTTTCGGCGGCGCCGATGTGGCTGTTCGCTCGCGCGCCGCGCTCATTCCCGCGTCGCGTCCGGCGCTGTTCGTGCGTCATGCCGACGCGATTGAGCAAGCCGCCCACGTGGCGCGTCTGGCGGGCATCGACAAGGCCAGCAAGGGCCACACGATTTGGGGCGCGCAAGATAACGAAATTGCCGCGACTGCGGTATGATCGGGCCTTAGGGTACCCGCAGCATCGATTCAGAATACTGGATTGGATCAGCCAGACTTGGGGAGAAGTTGGCGATGAGAGCTTTTTTCGCGGTTCTGGTCTTGTTCGCAACAGCTGCCCACGCCGAAACGGCGGTGGAAGCCATCGAAGCGCATAAGCACATGGGCGTGGCGACGTGCAGCAACTCCGTCTGCCACGGTGCCTCGCAACCGTTCCGCGACTCCGACGTCATGCAGAACGAATTCGCCATCTGGCAGGAATTCGATCCGCACGCGAAGTCGTATCAGCTGTTGCAAAAGCCGGCATCGCAAGCCATCGCCGCGAAGCTCGGCGTCGGCGATCCGACCAAAGCGAAAATCTGCCTCGACTGCCATACCGACAACCAGCCCGAAGGTCATCGCGGCGATCGCTTTCAGATAAGCGACGGCGTCGGCTGCGAAGCCTGCCACGGCGGTGCGGAAATCTGGCTCAACGCGCATGCGGACAGGAAAGTCACGCACGCGGAAAATATCCACAACGGCATGTACGCGACGGAAGATCCGATCAAGCGCGCGCAGCTGTGCCTCTCGTGCCACATGGGCGAGAAGGAACGCATGATCACGCACCGGATCATGGGTGCCGGCCATCCGCGCCTGTCGTTCGAACTCGATACGTTCACGTGGCTGCATCCGCACTACAAGATCGGCGAAAAATGGATCGCGCGCAAAGGCAACTGGAACGGCGTGCGCGACTGGGCCGTCGGCCAGGGTGTCGCCGCTGAAAACCTGCTCGGCCTGCTGCTCGATCCGAAGACCGGCTGGCAGGGCATCTTCCCGGAACTCGTGCTGTTCAACTGTCAGGCGTGCCACAAGCTGATGAAAGATCGCTCGTGGGGTCCGCGCCAAGGCACGGGCCTGGGGCCTGGCACCGTGCGCTTGAACGATGCGAATCTCGTCATGTTCCGCCACGTGCTCGCGCCGGTCGACAAGGGCCTTGCGCAACGCGTGTTCGATCAGACGCGCGCGCTGCATCGCGCCACCACCGAAAGTCGCGACGCAACCTTCGCCGCCGCGCGCGCGCTACGCGAAACGATTGCGGGCGCGCTGCCGAAAGTGGCGTCGTTCAATTACGATCCGGCCAGCTTCGATGTGATCCTCGCCAGCATCCAGTCCGACGGCGCGCGCGGTGAATTCCGCGATTTCGTCGCGGCCGAGCAGGTCGCCATGGCATCGCAATCGCTGATCGTCGCGTTCGAGAACGACGGCAAGCTCGACAAGGATCGCGGCGCGGCGCTGCACGCCAAGCTCGACCGCCTCTACGAAACCGTGAAAGACGAGAACAACTACCAGATGTCGCGATTCGAAGCGTCGCTGAAGGACCTTCGCTCGTCGGCCCCCTGATCCGCGATCACGAAGTGCGCGCGGCAGTTGCCGCTGCCGCGCACCGCTCTTATCCTTCCGCGATGCCCAGCGCGGCCGCGGCACAAAAATTTTCGCGCGTGTGAAATCCTGATCCGTTCGAATGGCTGACAACGTCCAAGTCCCCGGCTACAAGGTCATTCGTAAACTCGGCGAAGGCGGCATGGCCACCGTGTTCCTGGCCGTGCAGGAATCGCTCGACCGCGAAGTCGCGCTCAAGGTCATGGCGCCCGTACTCGCGGCGAACGCGACGTTCTGCGAACAGTTCATGAAGGAAGGCCGCATCGCGGCCAAGCTGACGCATCCGCACCTGATGACGGTGCACGACATCGGCACAGAAAACGGCGTCTACTATCTCGCCAGCGAATTCCTGCCCGCCGGCACGCTGCGCGAGCGCATGGATCGCATCACCACCACCGAAATCCTGGACGTGACGCGCGACATCGCCGCCGGTCTCGCCTACGCGCACGACAAGGGCTTCGTCCATCGCGACGTGAAGCCCGGCAACATCATGTTCCGCGCGAACGGCACCGCCGTGCTGGCGGATTTCGGCATCGCCAAGGCGATGAAGTCGGTCAGTGCCGCGACCATGGCCGGCAACGCCATCGGCACACCGGACTACATGAGCCCCGAGCAGGCGCAGGCCACGATGATCGACGGCCGCTCCGACCTGTACAGCCTGGGCGCCGTGTTGTTCGAATGTCTCGCCGGATACAAACCGTATCAGGCGAACGACGCGTACGCCGTCGCGCTCATGCACGTGACCGAACCCGTGCCGCAATTGCCCGAGCACGTCGTGTGGCTGCAGCCATTGATCGAAGGATTGATGGCGAAAAATCCCGATCAGCGTTTCGCCACCGGCGACGCCTACATCGCCGCACTCGACCGCATGCTCATGGAGCATCCGCAGGCCGACGCCACCGCGCAGCTCGCCGCGCGCAAACGTGCGACGCTCAAAAGCATGACACCGCTGCCCGGTTCCGTTCCGGCGGCGAGAAGCCAGGAAGCGCCCGCGAAACCGAAAATGTCCACCGGCGCGATGGCCGGCATTGCGGTGGCCGTACTTGCCGTCGTGATCGCGCTGGGATGGTTCGTCATGCGCCGCAATCCCGCCTCGCCAGCGGACAACACGGCCACGACGCAACCGGTGAACCCGCCGATCGCGCCGACGCAACCGCCGACGCCGACACAGGGCGAAAACCAGGCGACGGCCGCGATCATGAAGCTCGACATGCCGACGCTGCTGTCGAAAGGCGACGAATATCTCGCCTACGGCCAGAAGAATTACGGCGAAAAACTCGACTTCCCACCCGGCGAAAACGCCATCGACATGTACCACGAAGTCCTGCGCCGCGATTCATCAAACGCGCAAGCCAGAAATGGTTTGTCGCAGATCGGCGTGTACTACGAACAAGCCGCGCGCACCGCGCTCAAACAAGGCTTGTTCACCGCGACCGACGAGTTCATCGACAAAGGCTTGCGCGCTGATCCGAGCAACCAGAATCTCGCCAGCCTGAAAACCGAACTCGCGAAGAAAGAGCAGGGCGGCTAAGCGCTCTTCTCGTTTTTTGATTTCCAGCTTGCAACAACACGCAACCCGCGCCGGGAGCGCGGGTCCGCGGCGGGCACAGGGATGTGATCCTCCGCGGACAACGTCCAAACGCGAACAGCAAAAAACGTTTTTTCGTGCCTTTTTGGCGTTTACCAAAAAGGCACCCGCTGACCGCAGGACAGCGGAAGCTTTTGACCTTTACGAGATCGGTAAAGAGCAAAGTCGCTGGATTCCCGCTTTCGCGGGAATGACGATCAAGAGTTGAATTCCGGCTTCGGGGAATGACGAGCAGGATCAAGAACTGGATGCCAGCCTTCGCTGGAATGACGAGCGTGAGATCAAAGCGAAGCGCGTCGCGTCGCCCAACGCAAAATGAAAATCAGCGATTGCGCACCAGAAGAACCGTCACGTTATCCGAGCCGCCGCCATCCAGCGCCGCCAGAATCAGATGATCGACACACTCCTGCGCCGACAAATCGCTGCGCGCCAGCACCTCGGCAATCTGCCGATCGCTGACTTCCTCAGTCAATCCATCCGAACACAGCAGAAGCTGCATGCCGTTCTGCAGGGTGCCGCGTAGCGTCTCGACGCGCAGGCTCTGCGGATCGGTGACACCGAGCGCCTGCGTCACCACGTTGCGATGCGGATGCGTCCGCGCCTGCTCCTGCGTGATCGCGCCCTGATCGATCAGCTCCTGCACGTAGGAGTGATCCTGCGACAACTGCTTGAGCTCGGCGTTCCAGATGTATACCCGGCTATCGCCGACCCAGCACATTTCGTATTCATCGCCGCGCATGCGGATAGCCGCGATCGTCGTGCCCATCGGCAGGGCTTCGGCTTTCTTGCTCGAGTGCTGGATGATTTCCTCATCCGCACGCTGTACGGCCTGCGCAAGCGGTGCGCCTGCTTTCACTTCGCGGACGACGGTGTCGCGAGCGAGCGCGCTGGCAACTTCGCCATGCTCATGTCCGCCCATGCCGTCGGCGACGAGCCACAGGCCGAGGTCCGCATCAGCGTAGTAGGTATCTTCGTTGTGCTCGCGACGCAAGCCAACGTGGGTGCTGTGGCCAAATTCAATCATGAAGCGATCATGGGTTTGACCATACCGTTGTACGACACCGTGCGGAACTCCCCAAGCGCTGCGGTCCGCATCGATGCAATCCAACGCGGCCGCCATAGCATGCCGCGCGGGGCGCGGCATGCGCAAGCTCGACAGGTCATGCGCATCATCAAAACTCGATGCGGATACCTGCCGAGAGCCGGTTCTCGTGTATGCCCGAGTAGCCGGTCACGTGTTCGAAGTACAGGAATCCGGACTTGCCGGCGGGCAGGATGGCGTTCAGGCCGATGCCCAGATTGAAGTAATTCTGGTCGATGCGCGAGTCGGTGACGATGATCGGCGTCTGCGTCGGATCGGCCAGGAAGCGCGTGACGACGGACTGCGGATCGTTCTTGAACTCGTGGTTCCACTCGATTAGCGCATTCGGCACCAGCACGCCCCAATCCATCGTGAGGGTGCGGCTGACGCGTCCGCCGATGACGCCGAGCTCGGAAGTAAACGAGCGTCCGTCGACCGACGTGGCCAGACCCGAACCGGGGCCGGTGGTGTCGGTCATGCGTTCGTCGAAACCTTCCAGCGTAACGTGCGTGTAGACGCCGCGGATGTACGGGCTGAACGTCCACGCTTCGCGATTGAAATCCTTGCCGACCGACAACGACAACGTGTACTGGTGGCCATCCGGCGAGGCTTTCGCGGAGTTGTTGACCGTCGTCGTGCCGCCGCTGAGGCTGGTGATCTGGTAGGCGATGTTGCGGCTCAGATCGTAATTGAGCCAGTCGTAGACCACCGAACCTTCGATGTAGAAATCATTGTTGCGATACCACGTGAAGTAGCCGTTGATGCTGTAGCTGTTCACGTCGACGTTGCCGGCGTTGCGATCGATATCGGAATTGTTGCTCGCATAGCCAAGCGCGACGCCGCCGACGAACGTATCGTTGAAGCGATAGTCGATACCCGCGGTCAGCGAGGCGTTGTGGAAATCGTAGCCGGGCGCCATGCCGTCGGCGGAGGCGCCGCCGCGATCGACGAGGCCGGTCGCGAAGAAGCCCCAGCGCGTGAAGTCCTTGCCGACTTCGTCGTCGGTGCTTTCTTTCGGATCCTTGCGATAGCTCGTGAAGATATCCGACAGCGACGATGCCGGCAGCGAACGGCCATCTTCATTGAGGGCGAGGCCGCCCACGCTGAAGCCGTGCGCGCCCTGGCGCAGTTCGGTCAGGCGCGTATTGAGGTTGGTCAACTGACCCTGCATCACCGTGTCGGCGAGGCCCGATTGCGGCGTGGTCTTGTTGTTGAGCATCGCATCGAGCGCGCCGGGAACCTGCGAGGGATTGGTGCCGGAATTCACGACGATTTCCGAGCAGCGCGCCAGCAATCCTGCTGCTGTGCCGTGAGGCTCGTCTGCGCGGCGAGGGCGGGGCAGGCGCGGTCGATGGCGTGCGCCACGCCGGTCTGGCCCGGGTTCAGCGTCGGCAGATTGACCACCGCGTTGTTGAACGTAAACGTGACCGGCGCGATGGTCGGCTGGTTGGCGACTTGCGCGGTCACCGTGTACGACGCCGGCAGGATGACCTTGACGCGGTTTTGCGTCTGGCCGGTGCCGTCGGTGGTTGTCGTCGTGTTGTCGAGCGAACCCGACGAGCCGGAGACCGACCACTGGATCGTGACACCGGAAACGCCGGCGCCGTTCGAGGTCAGCTTGACGACGAGCGGCTGCGAACTCTCGTTCGGAATGAGCGCCTGCTTGTCGCCCGAGACGATCGTCAGCACCGCGCCACCGGGCGCGCCGGCAATCGCGGTGGAGGTGAATGTCAGCGTGCTGAAACCGGGTGCCGACGCGGTGACGATGACCGTGCCCGCATTCGTGCCCAGCGTGAGCGTGTTGGTCGCGCGGCCGGTGCCGTCGGTCTGCGTCGTCGGCGAGGACAGCGTTCCGTTGCCTTGCACGACGGACCAGGTCACCGGCACGCCGCGAACCCGAACCGAATTGTGCGACGAACGGCTGCAGTGCCGAGCCTGTCGTGGCGGACTGGTTGTTGCCGCTGACGATCGACGCGTTGCCGGCGGACGTCGCCGTTTCGGTGAACGTCACTTGTCCGGCGCTGCCCGCGGAAGCCTGAATCGAGATCGGTCCAGCCGTGTTGCCGTAGCGGAACGTGATCTGCGATTGTCCGTTCGCATCGATCGTGCTCGATGCCGCGCTCAGCGTCGCTTGTCCGCTCGTCACGGTCCACGTGATGGTCTGACCGGTACCGTTCGGCAAGCTGACCACGAGCGGCGATGCCGCTTGCGATCCGACAGAGCCGCTCTGAACATCGCCGGAAAGTTTGGCGAGCGTGCTGCCGCCGGTGGGGGCTGCGATCGTTTCCTGGAAAATCTGCGTCGCCGCCCTGCGTGCAATCCGGACAGCGCACGCGAACGCGCACGTCGCCCGGCACAGCGCCGAGTATCAGATGTGCGCGTCCAATGAATGACTGTGCGGCCGCAGCGACAGCTTTCGCGCGCGTTTTGCTATTGGGCCGTCCGGGTTGTCCGGAGCCGAGACTGATGACTTCGCTATACGTCGACGAGTTGCTTTCGGCGAACGTTGCGTTGTTGTCTTCGACAGTCCACGTAATCGTTTCCTGGAACGGGCCGTCGTAGCCGACCGTGGTGGGTGTCAGCGTCACCTGCAGTGCTGTCGGCAACTCGGTTCCCGGTGGGCCCGTCTGAGCATCGCCACCCGATTTCCTCATTTGCAAATACGGCGGCGGCTGCAGTGCGGTTTCGTTGAATGTGAAGCTCTGCACCGATGTGCAGCCGCTACTGCAGGTGATGGTGACTTGAAACGGGCCGGCACTATCGGGCGTGTAGACATTGACGCTGAAGGTAGGGTTCGAACTCGGGTCGTAGAACACCGAATCGCTTGAGGAAAAGTTGGTTCCGAGTCGGGCGCCGTTCGAAGCCGTCAAGTCGAGCGTCACGTAGGACGATCCCGAAAACGAAACGCTGAGAGGATTGGGCAGCGAATACTCTCCGGCGTAGGCGCTCTGGTTGTCACCGCCGCCTTTGCTCATGACGTTGGATTGTGCATTCGCACAAACACTCACCGTGAGCAGCAGCAATGTCGTCACGACGGACCACACACGACCGGCCGTGCGGCTAAGAATTGCGTTCATCCCCTTCTCCCATGTCCCAAGCAACTTTGGCAGCTATAATGAGTATAACGGCAAAGTAACAACGCCATATACCGTCGTTTCATGACAAGGGGAAATTTATGGGGCGCTCGTATCGACTGTCGAAGATGAGGCTGTCGCAGCTCAGTCCTTTGCCGCTGTTGGCTGCATTCGCACTGGTGACGCGGCGCCGGATTTCTCGCCCCGCACCGCGTTGCGCAGGCTAGCGTGCAGACGCGCAATCCCGAAGACCTCCTCATCGTCGATTGCCTTCTGCCAGGTCAGATGCGCAAGCTCGGCCGCTCCTCCACGTTCATGGGCGCGCGCCGCCCGATCCGCACCACGCAGGCCGACTGCGAAATCCGCGGCGGCGAATATGTTTCGTACGATCGCGCCAACTACCAGACCGCGCTGAAAGTGTGGCTGGGCCAGGCCGACGCCGGCGATGCCGATGCGCAGAATTATGTCGGCGAAATTTATCTGAAAGGTCTCGGCACCGAACCCGACTACGTCAAGGCGACGCGAATGGTTCGAAAAAGCCGCCGCGCAGAATTCGCGTCGCGCACGCATCAATCTCGGCTATCTGTACGAGCAGGGCTTGGGCGTCGATCGCGATATCGCCAAAGCGCTGAACCTTTACGGCGAAGCATCCGGCGTGCAGAACGACAAACTCGTGTTCGCCTCGACCGTCACCGCGGAAGTAAACGCCGCCAAAGCCGAAAGCGCGACGCTGCGCACGCAGTTGGGCGCGGAGCAGGAGAAATCGGCGCAGTTGAGCCAGCAGGTTTCGAAACTGAAATCCGAACTGCAGTCGAAACAGCAGAGCTATCAGAAATCACAAGCCGATCTGAACGACGTGCGCCGCAAGCTCGATAGCGAGCAAGCGAAAGTCGGATCGGACAAAGATCCGCAATTCCTCAAGCTCAAGGCCGACAACGAAGCCAAGGAACGCGAACTCGCCGCCAAGCAGAAAGAACTCGAAGCCGCACAGGCCGCGAGTGCGAAACAGGTGGCGGATGCTGAAGCCGAAGTCACGCGTCTGAAGTCGCAGCAGCAGGGTGGCAACGGTGATGTCGCCGCGCTCAAGCAATCAGCTGCGCAGATGGACCGCGCCTTGCGCGAAGCGCGCGAACGCAACGCGCTGTTGCAGCAGCAGCTTTCGCAAAACGATGCACAACGTCAGGAATCGCAGGCCAAGTTCGACGAAGCCCGCGCCGAACTCACGCGCGAGCGCGCGCAGAACGACGATTCCAAGCGCCTGCTCAAGCAGATGGAAACGCAGCTTTCGCAGAAGCGTCAGGAGATGACTTCGCAGCGCACGCAGATCGCGAGTCTGCAGTCGCGCATCGAAAGTCCGATCTCGGCACCCGATTCCGGCGTGACGACGGCCAGTACCAACGGCGATCTGAAAGTCGAAATCCTGCAGCCTGCGCTCGCGATGACGCGCGGTTCGGCGAAACCCGCAGCGTCCGTGCCGAAATCGCAGGACGGCATCGATGTCGTCGGCCGCGTGCAGGCGCCCGCCGGACTCACCACGCTCAGCCTCAACGGGCAGACAATCACCGTCGACCAGAGCGGCATCTTCAAGACGCACGTGCCGGTGTCCGGCGATAACACGGCGGTGCAGGTCTCGGCTGTCGACAAAGCCGGCGGCAAGGCGACGCTCGATTTCGTGCTGGTGCCGGGTCCGAGCGATGCGCGCATGGCGCAAAGCGGTTCGGGCATCAAGGTCAACGCGCTTCCGTCGGGCGTGAAGCTCGGCAAGTATTACGCGCTGATCATCGGCAACGATACCTATTCGACGTATCCCGCACTGAAGAGCGCCGCATCGGATGCGAAAGCGATCGGTGCCGTGCTGCAGTCGAAATACGGTTACGACGTGAAGCTGCTCACGAACGCCAATCGTTTCGAAATTCTTTCCGCGTTGAACGACATGCGCGAGACGCTCAAGGAAAACGACAACCTCGTCGTCTACTACGCCGGCCACGGCGAAATCGACAACAGCCGCCAGGGTTACTGGCTGCCGGTCGACGCACAAGCCTCCACGCCGAACACGTGGATTTCCAACCGCGCCGTCAGCGACATCCTGACCACGATGGAAGCCAAGCACGTGCTCGTCATCGCCGACTCGTGCTATTCCGGCACGATGACGCGCTCGTCGCTCGCCACTTTCGGCGGCGGCATGCCCGACAGCGCGTGGGGCGATTGGGTGAAAACGATGGTCGCCGGCAAGTCACGCACCGCGCTCACCTCCGGCGGCGTGCAGCCTGTCGCCGACGCGGCGAACAACAGCGAACATTCCGTCTTCGCCAGTGCGCTCCTGAGCACGCTCAACAGCAACAATCAGTTGCTCACCGGGCAGCAGCTTTTCCGCGAAATCGCGACCGGCATGGCGTTGCGCAACCAGAAAGCGGGATTGCAGCAGGCGCCGGAATACGCGCCGATCCAGTTCGCCGGTCACGAAGCGGGCGAGTTCTTCCTTCAGCCGGGCAAGACGGGCTGATCGATCACGACGTCGACCGCGCACGCCGCGCGGTCGACTTCTTCGAGGCGGATTTCGTCGACTTTGAATTCTTTGCTGCGCGACGCGATGTCAGCGCCGTCTTTATTTTCGAGAACGCATTCGACAACGCGCCCGTCGAACCCTTGATCGCGTTCATCGTCCACTCGAACACGCGCCGTTCGTCGAGTCCGGTGAATGCCTGCACGACGCCTGGAACATCTTCGCCGCCACTTTTCGCGACAGCTTGCGCGCGCTTTCCAACGGTGTAGGTGATCGCCGCATTGGTCAGCGCGGATGTCACGATCGGCGCGATCGGCATGAATCGATAAGTCAGCACGCTTCCCGCGCGCCCGAGGCTTCCGCGGACCAGCCCGCGGATGGCCGTGTCTGTCGCGATGCTCGCGCCCGCGCCGACGATGTGAAGTTTGTCGACCAGCGCCCGCTGCGACGCCGATTCCAACCCGACACCATAAATCGCGAACGTGCCTTCGACCAGTTCGCGCTGCACGCCCGATAGCATCGTCGCATCCAGTGCTTCGCCGAACAGGAATCCGATCGCGCGTCCGATGCCGGGAACCGCTTCCGCGCCGGCAGTGAGAGCGCCGATACTCGCCGCGCGCCCGCACTTGCGACGAAGCAGCGCCATGAACTCTGCGTCGTGCGATTTGCGCGCGACGATCTGTTGGCTGCGCGGCTTCTTTGCAGCGGTTTTTCGCCGCGGGGATTTTTTCGCGGGTATGTCGATCATGTCCGTTATCGTACCAATTCGCGTCTGACTCGCAGCCGACCGTCTGAGGTATCCTGCACGTACTTTCATGGACCGAAAATCAAATGGATCCCCGTGACGCCCATGACACCATCCGCGCCGTCTCCTATCACGATGGTGTTCTGAAACTGCTCGATCAGCGCAAGTTGCCGTTGCTCGAGGAATACATCGAATGCCGCAATGCCGATGACGTGGCCGCGGCGATACGTGATCTCGTCGTACGCGGCGCGCCGGCTATCGGCATTGCCGCGGCGTGGGGTGTGGCGCTCGAAGCACGACGCCTGCACGAGGTTCGCGAACGGCCATCGCTCCAAACGCTCGACGCGTCGCTGCACAAACTCAAAGCGGCGCGGCCGACGGCGGTGAATCTCGCCTGGGCGCTCGCGCGCGTGCGTGGCGTTCTCGAACGCGACCCGGCTGACGCGGTCGCCGCACTCGAATCCGAAGCGCAAGCGATCCAGGACGAAGACCTCGCTGCGAATCGCCGCATGGGCCAGCTCGGCGCCGATCTGATCGCGGCCGGCAGCAGCGTGATGACTCATTGCAATACCGGCTCACTCGCGACCGCCGGCTACGGCACTGCGCTCGGCGTGATCCGCGCCGGCGTGACTAATGGAAAAATTTCACATGTATACGCCGGCGAAACGCGCCCGTGGTTGCAGGGCGCGCGCCTGACGATGTGGGAACTGGTGCGCGACAAGATTCCGGCAAAGCTCATCGCCGATTCCGCCGCCGCGCACCTGATGAAATCCGGCGAGGTGAAATGGGTGATCGTCGGCGCCGACCGCATCGCCGCGAACGGCGACACCGCCAACAAGATCGGCACGCATCAGCTCGCCATCGTCGCCAGGCACTACGGCGTGAAGTTCATGGTCGTGGCGCCGTCGTCGACGGTCGACATGTCGACTGACAGCGGTGCCGCACATCGAAATCGAGTTGCGCCATGCGGAAGAACTTTTCGGCATCGCGACAGGCAAGCGTCACGTCGTCGAAGGCGCGGAGGCGTGGAACCCGGTATTCGATGTCACGCCGGCCGATCTGATCGACGCCATCGTCACCGAGCGTGGCGTCATCGAACACCCGACGACGGAAAAAATGAAAACGATGTTCGCGATGAAAAAATCCAGTCTCAAGCAGCTGCTGACATTCTGTCTCGGCGGCTTCATCGGATTCATCGTCGATGCGGGTGTGCTGCAGCTGCTCGTGGTCGGGCTGAGCTGGGATCGTTACAGCAGCCGTCTCGTTTCGTTCCTGTGTGCGGCCACAGCGACGTGGATTTTCAATCGGCACTTCACCTTCAAAGGTCCGCGCCGACAGACGCTTATCGTCGAATGGATGCAATATGTATTCGCGATGAGTTGGGGGTTCGCGTGCAACTTCGCCGCGTATTCCGCGCTTGTATACTTTTTCAATCTTGACGGACCGTGGCTCATCGCAGCGGTCGGCGCGGGGTCGCTGGCTGGTCTCGGCGTCAACTACACCGCTTCGCGCTACTGGGTTTTCAGGCACCCGAAAACGCCGCCGGAAGGCTGATTCTCCATGGCTCGCCGCGAAACTATTTTTCGGTGGCTAAGTTACTGAATCCACTGGTCTTTTTAGTGGCGATAAATCACGTTTTGTGGTAAAATCCGTCGGTTGCGGCGGGAGGCTGCGGCGCCTGAATTTCGAGTGTCGTTTTCAGATGTCCGCGTTGAAAAAATCACCAGGAAATCTGTCTGATGGCTGAGCTGGCCAAAGAAATCATTCGTGTAAACATCGAAGACGAAATGCGGCAGAGTTATCTCGATTACGCCATGAGCGTGATCGTCGGCCGCGCCCTGCCGGACGTGCGGGATGGTTTGAAACCGGTGCATCGCCGCGTGCTGTTCGGCATGCAGGAAACCAACAACGTATGGAACCGCGCCTACGTGAAATGCGCGCGCGTCGTCGGTGACGTGATGGGTAAATACCATCCGCACGGCGACTCCTCCATCTACGACGCACTCGTGCGCATGGCGCAGGATTTCTCGCTGCGCTATCCGCTGATCGACGGTCAGGGCAACTTCGGTTCGGTCGACGGCGACGCCGCCGCGGCGATGCGCTACACCGAATGCCGTCTGCAGAAGACTCACCTCGTACCTGCTCGCCGACATCGACAAGGACACCGTCGATTTCGTGCCGAACTACGACGAAAAAGAATCGCGAACCGAGCGCGCTGCCCGCGCGCATTCCGAATCTGCTGATCAACGGTTCGGCCGGCATCGCGGTCGGCATGGCGACGAATATTCCGCCGCACAACCTGACCGAAGTGATCGACGCGATCGTGGCGCTCATCGACGATTCGTCGATCGGACTCGACGTGCTGATGCAGCACATTCCCGGTCCGGATTTCCCGACCGGCGGCATCATCAACGGCGCGGCGGGAATTCTCGAAGCGTATCGCACCGGCCGCGGCCGCATTCTGGTGCGCGCGAAAACAGAAATCGAAGTCGACAGTGCAGCGGCCGCGAGACGATCATCGTCACCGAGCTGCCGTATCAGGTGAACAAGGCGCGGCTGATCGAGAAGATCGCCGAACTGCACAAGGAAAAAATCATCGAAGGCATTTCATCGGACGGTTTGCGCGACGAGTCCGACAAGGACGGCATGCGCATCGTCATCGAAGTGCGCAAGGACACGATGGCCGACGTGCTGCTGAACAACCTGTTCCAGCAGACGCAGATGCAGGTCACGTTCGGCATCAACATGGTGGCGCTGGTCGACGGCCAGCCGCGCCTGTTGGCGCTGAAGGAAGTGCTCGAAGCGTTCGTGCGCCATCGCCGCGAAGTGGTCACGCGCCGCACGATTTTCGAATTGCGCAAGGCGCGCGATCGCGCGCACATCGTCGAAGGCTTGACCGTCGCGCTCGCGAACATCGATCGCGATGATCGAAGTGATCCGCACCTCGCAGACGCCGCAGGTCGCGCGCGAACGCCTGCTCAGTGAAATCTGGGAAGCCGGCCCGGTGCGCGCGCTGCTCGCGGCGGCCGGGCAGCGATGCGTCGCGCCCGGAAACGCTGGGCGCGGAATACGGATTGTTCGAGAACGGCTATCGACTGTCCGAAGCGCAGGCGAAAGAAATTCTCGAGATGCGCCTGAACCGCCTGACCGGTCTGGAGCAGGAAAAACTCTCCGACGAATTCAAGGAACTGCTGGCGACGCATCGTCGGACTGATCGCGATTCTCGAAAATCCCGACAAGCTGATGCAGGTGATCCGCGACGAACTCGCCGAACTCAAGCAGCGAATTCGGCGACGAACGCCGCACGGTGATCCAGGCGAGTCAGGAAGATCTCGACGTGCTCGATCTGATCGAGGCCGGAAGACGTCGTCGTCACGCATGTCGCATGCCGGTTACGCGAAGCGTCAGCCGATCACCATTTATCGCGCGCAAAAACGCGGCGGCAAAGGCCGCATGGCGACGGCGATCAAGGAAGAGGATTTCGTCGAGAAACTGTGGATCGCCAACACGCATGACACGCTGCTTGCGTTCACCAGCGCCGGCCGCGTGCTGTGGCTGCGCGTGCACAAGATTCCCGGACGCGGGTCCGGGTTCGCGCGGCAAGCCGATCGTGAATCTGCTGCCGCTCGAAGCGAACGAAAAAGTGCAGGCGATTTTGCCGGTGCGCGATTTCCCCGAAGACCGCTACGTGTTCTTCTCGACGCGCAACGGCACGGTGAAGAAGACGCCGCTCAGCGACTATTCGCGTCCGCGTGCGAACGGCAATACGCGCGATCGATCTCGACGAGGACGATGGCTCTGGTCAACGTCGCCATCACCGACGGTTCGCGCGACGTTCTCCTGTTCGCGAGCAACGGCAAAGCCGTGCGTTTCGCCGAAGACGAAGTGCGTCCGATGGGCCGCACCGCGCACGGCGTGCGCGGCATTCGTCTGACCGACGAAGCGCACGTCGTCTCGATGATCGTCGCGGAAGGCGAGGGCGACATCCTCACCGCCACGCAGCGCGGTTTCGGCAAGCGCACGGAATTGACCGAATATCCGCGCAAGGGCCGCGGCACGCAGGGCGTGATCGCGATCCAGTGTTCGGACCGCAACGGTTCGACTGGTCAGCGCGGTGCAACTCGACGACACGCACGGCCTGATGCTGATCTCGAATCAGGGCACGCTGGTGCGCACGCGCGCTGCGCGAAATCGCACGCGTCGGACGCAACACGCAGGGCGTCACGCTGATCCGGTTGCCGCAGGAAGAAAATCTCGTGGGCGTCGTGCGCGTCGATGCGCTCGTTGCCGAGGGCGAAGATGCTGTCCGACAACGGCGACATCGCGTCACGAGAAGCGCCCGCTCCGGCCGAGTGACGGTACGACGTGGCGGCGGCGCATCCTGTGCGCCGCCGTTATCACGATTGCTAGGAGTACAGATCGCGATCAGGCGATTTCGGCCATGACCGCGTCGGCGGCCGAAACCTTGAATTCGCCCGGCGCTTCGACCCACAGATGTTTCACCACGCCATCATCGGCATATAGCGCGAAACGCTTGCCGCGCATGCCGAGTCCGAAGGCGGTGCCGTCCATTTCAAGACCGAGCGCCTTGGTGAACGCGCCATTGCCGTCGGCGAGCATCCACAAGCCTTCCGGCACGTGCTGATCCTTCGCCCAGGCGTTCATCACGAACGCATCGTTCACCGCGATGCAGGCGACTTCGACACCCTTCTTCTTGAATTCGTCGAAGCGTTCGACATATCCGGGCAGATGCTTGGCCGAGCACGTCGGCGTGAACGCGCCGGGCACGGAGAACAGCACGACTTTCTTGCCTTTGAAAATCTCGTCGGTGTTGACGGCCTGCACGCCGTCCTTGAGGTAGTTCAGCGTGGCGTTCGGGATGCGGTCGCCTACCTTGATCGTCATTGCGGACTCCTTTCTCGAGGGAAATTCAATGGAAATTAAACGGACGGATGGCGCGCATTGTCGCACCCTTGAAAGGCAGTCGCGAATCCGCATCTGCTTGGCATACGGGCCGTGGTGCCCGGCATACATTTAGGGAATTGCCATGACTATTACACGTTATTATCCGTGGGCGCCGAGCCGTGTCGCCAACGAAGTCAGCCAGATTTTCAATCGCTTCATCGGCGCCGATGAAGTCGCGCCGGCGGAAGCGACCGCCCACCAGTGGATCCCGCGCTGCGACATCAAGGAAGAAGCCAACCGCTTCGTGATCCTCGCCGACGTCCCCGGCGTCGATCCGGCCTCGATCGAAATCCAGATGGACAAGAACGTCCTCTCGATCAAGGGCGAACGCGCCGCCGAAGAGACCAAGGAAAACGAGAAAGTGACTCGCACCGAGCGCACGTACGGCCAGTTCTACCGCCGTTTCGCGCTGCCGGAGAGCGCTGACGCCGAAGGCATCACCGCCACGGGCAAGCACGGAGTCCTGCAGATCGCGATTCCGAAGAAACCCGAAATCGCGCCGCGCCGCATCGCCGTCGCCCAGTAAGAAGCTCCAGGTTAAAGCGGCCCGCGGTTGACTCGTTCGACCGCGGGCTTTGCTTTTTTGCGTCCACGGCACATCATTAGTGGAAACGGACCGACCATGCAATTCAAGGATTATTACGAAGTACTCGGCGTGAAGCCCGAGGCCACCGACGCGGAAATCAAATCCGCGTATCGCAAGCTTGCGCGCAAATTCCATCCCGACGTCAGCAAGGAAGCCGGCGCCGAAGAAAAATTCAAGGCCGTCAACGAAGCCTACGAAGCGCTGAAAGATCCCGCCAAACGTCGCGCCTACGATCAACTCAAGGCGAGCGGCTACCGTCCCGGCGATGAATTCCATCCGCCGCCGCATTTCGGCGATGGCGCGGAATTCGATTTCTCCGACATGCACGGCGAGAGCGGCTTCAGCGATTTCTTCGAGTCGCTGTTCCGCCGCAATGCAGCCGGCGGCGGCGGCGCAAGACCCGGCGGACCGCGCCGCGGACGCGACGTGCAAGCGCGCATCGAAATCCCGCTCGCCGTCGCATTCAGCGGCGGCAAGGAACGCATCAGCCTGCGCGACGGTTCGGGCGATCGCACACTCGAAGTGAAAATCCCGGCCGGCATCCTTCCCGGCCAGCAGATTCGTCTCGCCGGCCAAGGCTCGCCCGGCCCGGGTGGCGGACCTGGCGGCGATCTGCTGCTCGAAGTCGGCATCCAGAACGACCCGCGCTTCCAGCTCGAAGGCCGCGACATTCATCACACGCTCCCCATCGCGCCCTGGGAAGCCGCACTCGGCGCGACAGTCGAAGTGCCGACGCTCGGCGGCGAAGTCGAACTGAAAATTCCCGCCGGTTCCGACAGCGGCAAACGCATGCGCCTGCGCGGACGCGGCATGCCCGGCCGCACGCCCGGCGATCAGATCATCACACTCGAAGTGCGCGCACCGAAAGCCGACACCGCCGAACAGAAAAAACTCTACGAACAAATGGAAAAAACGTTCGACTGGAACCCACGCCGCGAACCGGCGTAAGAAATCCAATCGCCCGCGCTCTCAGCCTCACCGCCCTTGGCTTAGTGCAGTCGAGAGTTTCAAGACTCTCTATACCAGTCACGCGCAAGCGCAGATCGACGGTGATCGCGCGCAGGAAGCGCGCGGTCCGCGGCGAGCATCAGGGACGTGCTCTCCGCGGACAGCGTCCAATGGGAGAAAAAGAATCGTTTTTTGGTGACTTTTTGCCGATCAGCAAAAAGTTACCCGCTAGCCGAAGGATAGCGGAAGCTCTTTTTTATCGAGAGCAAAGTCGCTGGATTCCCGCTTTCGCGGGAATGACGATCAAGAAAGAACGAGGGCTGGATTCCAGCTTCCGCTGGAATGACGAGCTTGCAGGAAGCTGATTCGCAGCTTCCGCAGAATGACAAGCGATCGAACTACGCAGCCGGCAACAACTTCCCAATCGTATCGGCAAGCTCACCCTCGTTCACCGGCTTCGTAACGTAAGCCTTCGCGCCCTGACGCATCCCCCACACGCGATCGGTTTCCTGATCCTTCGTCGTCACCAGCACAATCGGGATATGACTCGTCTTCATATCCTTGGCGATCGTGCGCGTCGCCTGAAACCCGTTCAAGTTGGGCATGACGACGTCCATCAAAATCAGATCCGGCACCTCGCGCTTGGCCACCTCGACACCGGCGGCGCCATCTTCGGCGGTGATCGTCTGATGCCCCAGCTTCTCGACGATGCGTTTCAAGCTGACGAGCTGAGACGGCGAATCGTCGACGATCAGAATACGCGCCATACAGTTCCTGTTCACGGATCACGGACGGACTGCATTCTACGGGGCAATCCGGATAAAACAACAGGCGTTAAGAGCATGTGCGGACAACAGCGAGTTGCTGCGCAAAGCCGCCAAAAAAATCCTGACCTGTAGCAGTGCGTTAGCACGCAATGCTCGTCGCAGAATCGAGAACGCTGATCAGCCGATTTTTACTACCGTTCGTCCGAACGACGCGCCGTGCGTCATCTTGTCGAACACCGGCGCTAGCTGATCGAGCGAAACTTCGCTCGTCGCAATTTTGTCCAGATGCGCCGGCTTCCAGTCGGAGGCGAGATGCCGCCAGATTTCGTCGCGTATGTTGCGCGCCGTTCCCGCCGAGGCGATGCCGAGCAGACTCACGCCGCGCAGGATGAACGGCATCACCGTCGTCTGCAGTTCGATCGCCGCGGCGTTTCCGCAACTGGCGATGTTGCCGTAAGGATGGATCACGCGCGTCAGTCCCGACAACAGATCGCCGCCGACGTTGTCGATCGCGCCCGCCCACTTCGTCGATTCGAGCGGACGCTGGCCCCAATACAAATCCTTGCGTCGAAATGCACTGCTTGGCGCCAAGCGCGATGAGATCGTCGAAGTGCTCGAACTTGCCGCTGATGGCGTGCGCTTCGTAACCGGCTTTGGTCAGGATATCGATGGCGAGCTGGCCGACGCCGCCCGTCGCGCCGCTGACGACGATCGGTCCCATCGCGGGCACCTGGCCGTTTTGCTCCATGCGATATAGCGACAGCGCCGCGGTGAACCCGGCCGTTCCGATCACCATCGCCTCGCGCAACGACAGACCTTTCGGAAGTGGAATCGTCCACTTCGATTCGAGCCGCGCGTATTGCGCATAGCCGCCATCGTGCGTTTCGGACAATCCGCTGCCGGTGCACAGCACCTCATCGCCTTCCTTGAAATCCGGATCGGTCGACGAAACCACCGTTCCCGAAACATCGATGCCGCCGTTCAACGGCGATCGGCGCAGGATTTTACCCTTGCCCGATCCGGCCAAAGCGTCCTTGTAGTTCACGCTGGAGTAGGCGACTTTGATCACGACTTCGCCCGGCGACAGATCGTCGAGCTTCATCTCTTCGACGCCTGCGCGATGCGAAGTCTTGTCCGCGTGGATGCGGAAGGCGGAAAACGTCGTCATCGTTGCGGCTCCATCGGCGTGAATTCGGCAGAATCGCTGCGCTTGCGAGCAATGATTTCCATGCACGAATAATAACGGACGCTCACGTCGTAATCGACGACGGCGAATCCGCTTTCCTCAAGCAGCGCGATAAGCCGGTCGCGCGAAAAATTGTGGTAGTGCTCGAGCTCGCCCCAGTACGGATTGGTGTTGGTCTGTTCCCACAATCGCCACGTCGCCGTTTCGCTGTTGGGAAACGACAGATAAAGAAGGCCGTCGGGCTGCAGCATCGCATGCGCTTTTTTCAACGCATCGCGCGGGTAGGGGATGTGTTCGAGCACGTCGGCCATGGACAACACCGAGAGATCCGCCGACGGTCGGAGTTGATCGAACGCGGCGCACACCGCGTCATAGCCGAGCGCAACGAGACGCCGCACCGCTTCGTCGCGCACGTCCGCGCCCGATGCGGCGAAGCCGAACTCGGCCGCTGTCATCAACAGTCCGCCGTTGCCGAAACCCACATCGAGCCAGCGCGGACGCTGCAGCACCGCGCGCCGAAAAAACTGCTTCACGTCCGCGCGTTTCGCTGAGGCGATCGGAGACATTGCGCACCGTCGATGCCCACGTGTTGCGCACCTGTTCGGATTGCGTCGTATCAGGCAACTGATACGGCAACGAGTGCGAGAACAGGATTTTCTCGCCCTCGGCACTCCAGTAACGATCGGTGAAAACGTGCGCGCATGCGCCGCAGCGCAGCCAGCGCATCGTCTGCGGCAGCGGCGCCTGATAGAGCGGGTGCGTCGATGCATCGGCGAGCTTGTGCTCCGTCAATTCGGCCGATGTGCACAACGGGCAGGCCGTGAACGGAATCGTAAACGTCATTGGGATCGCCGAGAAACACAGAGATCGCCAGTGTGCCCGAATTGCCGCCGTGATGTTCTTCGAACGCGGGCCGCGACGCGCTATGCTTGCGGTCTCTTCGATCCGAGTCGCTTTGCATGAACGTTTGGTTGCACGCGCTGTTGTCGTCGGCTGTGGTCGGATTCGTCGTGGCGTTTTTGCGCGCGGCTACGCTGGGCGATGTCGTGCAGCGCTATTCGGCGCGGGCGCAAAAATCCGGCGCGAAAAGCGGCGTTTCCGATGTCGTCGATGCGATGGCTGCTGAAGGAAAAAAGACGCCGGGCGGCTTCGCGCGCAATCTTTCCGAACCGGCATTCTGGCGCATCGTTTTCGGATTGTGGTTTTCGATTACCGCCGTCGCGTTTGCGGCGTGTGCGGTGATGATCTTGACATCCTGAATCGAACTACGCCGCCTTGTGCGGCAAATGCACCAAACTGAATTCGTCGAGTCGCGCGCGCTTGCTCGCCTGATCGATGTCGATGCCGACCAGTTCGCCCGCGGCGCCATAATCCAGCACGACGCCTTCGGAAACTTCCTTGCTTTCGACGCTCGGACGATCGGACAAGTCGATATATAGCGAATCGGTGTCGGAGTAGTAGCGCAGCTTCATGGCTTGAAGTCCCGATCCGGGAAGGCGTTATGGATGGTCAGTTTGTCTGCCAACGTGACGACGCGCAATATCTTTCCGTCCAGTGCATCGATCCGGCCCCAAAACCGGAACCGGCCGCCTTCCTGCGCTTCAACGCGAAGCGGATCGGCGATCACCGCCACGCACCATTCGCGTTTCAAATATGGACGCTTGCGCAGGACTTCATTTTCGAAATAGCGCGTGAAACCGACCGTCATCGAGCATCCGCGGAAAGCGACGTTGTCGTCTGCTGACACCCAGTATCGCTTGCGATCGTTGTTAGATGCAGGACATCTCGCGACCGAAATGCGGACGTGTGGCGGTTGTCAATTCACCTTGTGAATCGACCGCTTGTCGACCGCCAACGCCGCCTCATGCACGGCTTCACTCAACGTCGGATGCGCGTGCACGATGCGCGCGAGATCTTCCGCCGATCCGTGGAATTCCATCGCGACGACGGCTTCGGCGATGAGTTCGGATACTTCCGGCCCGACCATGTGCACGCCGAGGATGCGATCGGTTTCGGCGTGCGCGATCACTTTCACGTGGCCGATGCCTTCGTTCATCGCGACGGCGCGGCCGACAGCGGCGAACGGGAATGAGCCGACTTTGTACGGCACGTTTTCTTTCTTGAGTTCTTCTTCGGTCTTGCCGGCCCAGGCGATTTCCGGTTCGGTGTAGATGACCCACGGAATCGTGTCGTAGTTGACGTGGCCGGGTTTGCCCGCGATCAGTTCGGCGACGGCCATGCCTTCTTCGAAACCTTTGTGCGCGAGCATCGCGCCGCGCACGCAATCGCCGACGGCCCAGACGCCTTCGACGCCGGTCCAGCAATGCTCGTCGACGGCGATGCGGCCGCGCTCATCGAGCTTCACGCCGGTGTCGCTCGGCGAGAAGATCTTTCGTGAACGCGCGGCGGCCGACGGCGACGAGCAATTTGTCGACGACGATTTTCTGTTCGCCTTTCGCGTCGGCGTAAGTGACTTCGACCGCGTTGCCCTTGATCTCGGCCTTGCTGACTTTCGCGCCGAGCTTGATGTCGAGACCTTGCTTGGCGAATTCGCGCGCGGCGGTTTTCGCGACGTCGCGATCGGCGGCGCCGAGGAAATCCGGCAACGCTTCGAGGATCGTCACTTCCGCACCGAGCCGGCGCCACACGCTGCCGAGTTCGAGGCCGATCACGCCCGCGCCGATCACGCCGAGTTTCTTCGGCACGCTATCGAAATCAAGCGCGCCGGCGTTGTCGACGATGAATTTATTGTCGAATTTCGCGAACGGCAGTTCGATCGGAACCGAACCCGTGGCGATGATGACGTTGGTCGCGGCGATCGGTCTGCTTGGATGCCGTCGGCACCGGTGATTTCGACGTTGCGATCCTTCAGCAGTTTGCCGGTGCCGAAAAACGAGGTGATCTTGTTGGATTTGTACAGCAGCGCCACGCCGCCGGTGAACTGTTTGACGATCTTGTCCTTGCGGCCGACCATCGTTTTCACGTCGATCTTCGCATCCGTGGTGCTGATGCCGTGATCCTTGAACGAATGCGTCAGGTTGTAGAACTGCTTCGACGAATCGAGCATCGCCTTCGACGGAATGCAGCCGACGTTCAAGCACGTGCCGCCGAGTGCGGCTTTGCCGTCCTTGCCGGCCCACGCGTCGACGCACGCGGTTTTCAGGCCGAGCTGCGCGGCGCGGATCGCGGCGTGATAACCGGCGGGGCCGCCGCCGATGACGATGACGTCGAATTGGTCGCTCATATCGAATGTGTCCTGATTTTTTTGCTCGTCATTCCCGCGAAAGCGGGAATCCAGCGACTTTGCTTTATTGCGGAGAGCCGAGGCACTGGATTCCCGCTTTCGCGGGAATGACGAACGAAGAATTACATGCCGAGCAGCATGCGCTGCGGATTCTCGAGCTGGTTCTTGATGTCGACGAGGAACAGCACGGCATCTTTGCCGTCGATGATGCGGTGGTCGTAGCTGATCGCGACGTACATCATCGGCGCGGCGATGACCTGGCCGTCCTGCACGATCGCGCGGTCCTTGATCGTGTGCATGCCGAGGATGGCGCTCTGCGGCGGATTGACGATCGGCGTGGAGAACAGCGATCCGAAGGTGCCGCCGTTGGTGATGGTGAACGTGCCGCCCTGCAGGTCTTCGAGCTTGAGTCCGCCTTCACGCGCGGCTTTCGCGTATGCGGCGATCTGTTTTTCGATATCGGCGAAACCCATCGATTGCGCATCGCGCAACACCGGCGTGACCAGGCCTTTTTCGGTCGAGACCGCGACCGAAATGTCCTGATAGCCGTGATAGATGACGTCGTTGCCGTCGACCGACGCATTGACGATCGGATGACGCTTCAGCGCTTCGCACGCGGCCTTGACGAAGAAGCTCATGAAGCCGAGTTTGATGCCGTTGGCTTTCTCGAACTGCTTCGCCGAGTTCCTTGCGCATCGCGGCGACTTTGGCGAGGTTGATCTCGTTGAACGAGGTCAGCATCGCGATGGAATTCTTCGACTGCATCAGGCGCTCGGCGATCTTGGCGCGCATGCGCGTCATCGGCACGCGTTCTTCCGGACGCGAGCCCGGCGTCGGCGCGGCGGGCGAGGGCGCTTTTGCGGCTGGCGCAGCGGTCTGACCGCCCGTGCGCATGAAGTTGACGAGATCTTCTTTCGTCACCTGTCCGCCGCGGCCGGTGCCGCTGACCTGCGACGGATCGATCTTGTTCTCGGTGGCGAGACGCTGACCGCCAGGCGAGAGTTCGTTCGTCTTCGGCTGCGACGGCTTCACCGGTGCGTCGTCGCCTTCGGATGACGACGGCTTCGCCGGCGGCGCGGATGCGTTTGCCGTTACCTTCGGCGCTTCGGCCTTGGCCGGCGCAGGCGCCGGCGCGGCTTTCGCCGGTGCGGCCGCAGCACCTTCTTCGATCACGGCGAGCACTTGCTGGCTCAGCACGGTCGCGCCGGTCTGCTGTTTGATTTCCTTGAGCACGCCGTCGGCCGGCGCGGGGACTTCGAGCACGACCTTGTCGGTTTCCAGATCGACCAGATTTTCGTCGCGCTTCACCGCGTCGCCGGCTTTCTTGTGCCAGGTGGCGATGGTGGCGTCGGAGACGGATTCCGGCAGAACGGGTACTTTGACTTCAAGTGTCATGTGCGTGTGTCCTGTAATTTGTATAGTTATTGCACTTGTATAGTTATTCTGCCGCGTGGTCGAAGCCCGGCGGGCCGACCAGCGCCTGCTCGACGAGCTTTTTCTGCTCTTCGACGTGCGTGCTCAGGTGTCCGGCCGCCGGCGAGGGCGAGCGCGCGCGTCCGGCGTAATGCAGCGAATGTTCGTCGGCGATCACGGACAACAGATGGTGCTGGATCTGATACCACGCGCCCTGATTCATCGGTTCTTCCTGACACCAGACGATTTCCTTCGCCGCCGGATACTTCGCGAGTTCGGCGTTGACCTCGGCGCGCGGGAACGGATAAAGCTGTTCGACGCGAATGATGGCGACGTCGTCGACCTTGCGTTTGCCGGCATCTTCGATCAGGTCGTAATAAACCTTGCCCGAGCACAGCACGACGCGACGCGTTTTCGCGCCGGCCTTCGCGGTCGAATCCGGAATGACGAGCTGGAATTTTCCGTTCGACAATTCGTTCGAGCGTCGAGACGGCGAGCTTGTGACGCAACAGCGATTTCGGCGTGAGCACGATCAGCGGCTTGCGGCAGTCGCGCACCATCTGGCGGCGCAGCAGGTGGAACATCTGCGCCGGCGTGGTCGGCACGCACACCTGCATGTTCTGCAGCGCGCACAGTTGCAGATAACGTTCGAGGCGCGCGGAGGAATGTTCCGGACCCTGGCCTTCGTAGCCGTGCGGCAGCAGCAGCACGAGTCCGCACAGGCGATCCCACTTCGATTCGCCGGAGCTGATGAATTGATCGATGACGACCTGCGCGCCGTTGGCGAAATCGCCGAACTGCCCTTCCCACAACGTGAGCGTGTTCGGATCGGCCGTCGAATAACCGTACTCGAACGCCATCACCGCTTCTTCGGACAGCAGCGAATCGATCACGGCGACGTGCGCGTCTTTGCGCACGGTCGACAGCGGCAGATACGTCGCGCTGCTGTTCTGATCGTGCAGCACGGCGTGGCGATGGAAGAACGTGCCGCGGCCGGAATCCTGGCCGACCAGACGCAGATCGAAACCTTGATCGATCAGCGTGGCGTAGGCGAGGTTCTCGGCGAAACCCCAGTCCATCGGCTGTTCGCCGGCGGCCATCTTGTGGCGGTCTTCGTAGATCTTCGCGACGCGCGGATGCACGGCGACATTCGGCGGGATATCGAGGATCGTTTTGCTGAGTGCGGCGAGCTTGTCGGCGGCGACACCGGTCTTCACCGGCTGATCGAGCTTGGCGCCGATGTATTTGGTCCAGTCGATGGCGAAGGCGTCTTTGACGTTGGTGTCGATGTCGGCGATCGGCGTGCCAGCGTCGAGCTTGGCGCGATACGCATCGACCATCGCCTTCGCGTCGTTGTCGGCAATCACGTTTTCCGTGGCCAAACGCTTCGCATACAGTTCGCGTACCGTCGGACGCGCGCGGATGACCTGATACATCAGCGGCTGCGTCGCGGCCGGTTCATCGGCTTCGTTGTGGCCCTGGCGGCGATAGCAGACCAGATCGATCACCACATCGCGCTTGAACTGCAGGCGATAGTCGAAGGCGAGACGCGCGCAGAACACGCACGGCGTCCGGATCGTCGCCGTTCACGTGCAGCACGGGGGCGTTGACCATCTTGGCGACGTCGGTGCAATACAACGTGGAACGCGCGTCGCCCGGATCGGACGTGGTGAAGCCGACTTGATTGTTGACCACGACGTGGATCGAACCGCCGATGCCGAAGCCGCGCGTCTGCGACATGTTCAGCAATTCCATGTTGACGCCCTGGCCTGCGAGGGCGGCGTCGCCGTGGATCAGGATGGGCACGCATTGTTCTTTCGCTTCGTCGCCGCGGCGCGTCTGGCGCGCGCGCACGGAACCGGCGACGACCGGATTCACGATTTCCAGATGCGACGGATTGAATGCGAGCGCGAGATGCACGGTGTGGCCCGGCGTTTTCACGTCGGCGCTGAAACCCATGTGGTATTTCACGTCGCCGGAGTGCGCCGGATCGTCCGGATGATCGAACTTGCCTTCGAATTCGGCGAAAAGTTTCTGCGGCGCCTTGCCGAGCAGGTTGACGAGCACGTTGAGACGGCCGCGATGCGCCATGCCGATGACCATGTCGCGCACGCCGTCCTTGCCGCCCTGGCTGACGAGTTCGTCGAGCAGCGGCATCAGGCTGTCGCCGCCTTCGAGCGAGAAACGCTTCTGGCCGACGTATTTCGTGTGCAGATAGCGTTCGAGGCCTTCGGCCTGCGTGAGCTGTTCGAGCGTGTGCTTGCGTTCATCGGCGCTGAGGTTGAACTTGCCGCCGAACGATTCCAGGCGCTCGTGCATCCAGCGGCGCTGCGTGGCGTCGCTGATGTGCATGAATTCGGCGCCGATGGTGTTGGCGTAGGTCGCCTTCAGCCAGCTGACGAGATCTTTGAGCTTGAGCCGCTTCGGGCCGGCGAGCGAGCCGGTCGCGAACTCGGTTTCGAGATCGGAAGCGGTGAGGCCGTGGAACGCCGGATCGAGATCGGGCGCGTTCGAGTTTCTGCGCCATGTTGAGCGGGTCGAGATCGGCGGCGAGATGGCCGCGCGAACGATAGGCGGTGACGAGCTTGAGGACGGCGGCCTGTTTTTCCGACACCGCGTCGGCGGCGCGTTCGGACGTCGGCGCTCGCGCGTGTCCGTTGAGTTTCTGCGCCTGCTCGATGCGCAGGATCGCATCCGAATGCGGAACGTCGCCGGATTCGCGGCCGTGGAACGCGTCGAAGTATTTCTTCCATTCCGGCGTGACGGAGGCCGGGTCGCGGAGGTAATTTTCGTATAGACCTTCGATGAATGCGGCGTTGCCGCCCGACAACTGGGAAGACGCGGAAAACTGCTGAAGTAGGTTGACGCTCACGCTGATCCGCCGTGGTGGAGAGGCGCGTCGAAACAGGGGACGCGCAAACCCCGGATTATACCTGTCGTGTTGCGCTGCGGGAACGGTATTGAAGTGCCTGCGTGTGACAGGAAATCAAGGGCGCTACAGGCTGAGCTGGCGCAATTCCTCGCTCGGTTCGGAGCGTTCCCACACGCGGTTGAAGAAATCCAGATATTGCGCGTGCTGGCCGGGGGCGTAATTGACCGCCTCGCCATCGAACCGGCTGCCGAGGACGCGGAAATAGAAGCCGCGCACGTCGTTGACGACGAATGCGGATGGATATTGCAGGTCTTCGTCCTGCGTCGGCGTGCGCATCGCAAAGACGCTCGACATGCGCTGCGCCAGCGCGACCAGCCGATGACCGCGCTGCGCCGGCACGCGCGGTTCCTGCACGATGATGCGGATCGAGTTGCCGCGACCGGCAATGCTGAGCTGCTTGAGCGCGTCGAGCACCGGTTCGTAGTCGAACAGGGCCGAATCGAGATCGCGCGTGTAGATACAAAGTTCGCGTCGCGTCGCGGCAATGAGTTTCAGCGTTTCGGCGACGGCGCCGTCGCGATCGGTGACTTGCACGACGCTGACATCCGGCCGCGCGCTCGGCGCGGCGCGTTCGGGTGCGGCGCCGGGCGGCAATGGCATGCGCATGTGGAAATGCTTGATGCCGCATTCGACGAATTCATCGCCGAATTTCTCGAAGCCGAATTTTTCGTAGAACGCGACCGCTTGCGTCTGCGCGTGAAGTTCGACGGATGGATAATTCAGCGCGCGCGCCTGTTCGACCAAACGCTGCAGCATCGCCGCGCCGACACCGCGCGAACGCCACGCCTGATCGACGGCCATGCGGCCGATCACGTGTTGCGTGGTCAGGCGTCCGGTGCCGATCGGATTGCCTTGCAGATCGCGCGCGACGACGTGGCGCGCGCTGGGATCGAAGTCGTCGATTTCGTCTTCGCGCGGGACTTTCTGTTCGATCTGGAAAACCGCTTCGCGCACGCGCATGCAGGCGGCGCGGTCGTCGTCGTTCTGCCAGTCGGCGGCATCGATGGTGAAGTCGTCGGGGATCATGCGGATATTTTAGAACGTTCTTCGATCGGACGCTCTTCGTTCGTCATGACTCGCGAAAGCGGGAATTCCGGCGACTTTGCGCTTGCGAATCAGCGTCCAATGTCCGCGATTGAGGAGTTCGGTGAACAGTGCAAGTGAGGCGCGGTGTTTGAGCAGATCGCTGCCCGCGAGTTCAGGCGAATCGGCAGATCCATTTCGCGACGCGCGGCGAGCAGGCAAATTTATCGCCCGCGACGAACAGGGTGGCGCCGCGGCTGCTGCGGGCCCACGCCACACGGCTCCACGGATTCCGCGCGAGGGAATGCGTCGCGAGTTTCTTCTCCAGTTGTTGCGGCGACATCGATTTCGGGACTCGGCGCGGCTTCATGCGCGGCGCGGTATCGGGTGATGAACTGACCGAACCACTGCGTCAGTGCATCGTCGCTGACGGCGCCGAACCACGGCAGTGCGGCGCGGACGCGCTCGATAGCGGCGGGCGTGATTTCGTAGGCGTCGTCGGCCGGCAGCAAATCGGGATCGACGAATCGCGCTTCCTCGCCGAGCGGTTCGGCGATCGATTCGGCGAAATCGATCAGCATTTCCGCTTTCGACGGCGCGCGCATGCCGACCGAATAGGTCATGCAGTTTCCGATCGCCGTTCCTTCGTGCGGCACGCCGGGCGGCAGATAGAGCATGTCGCCGGATTCGAGAATCCATTCGTGCGTCGCGTCGAATCGGCGCAGCAGTTTCAGTTCGACGTCGTCGCGAAATTCGGTGGGCGCACCGGTTCGATCGTCGATGCGCCAGCGACGCTGTCCGACGCCCTGGATCAGAAATACATCGTATTGATCGACGTGCGCGCCGACACCGCCGCCGTCTTCGGCGTAGCTGATCATGACGTCGTCGATGCGCCAGGCCGGTATGAAATCGAAATGCGTCAGGATCGCGGCGACATCGGCGTCCCACTTGTCGACATCCTGTACGAGCAGCGTCCAGTTCCGATTGCCGGTTTTGGCGAAATCACGTTCGGTGAACGGTCCGTTGCGGATTTTCCATCGATCGCGTTTCGGGTCGTGCTTCACGATGCGCGACAGCGCGAATTCTTGGCAGGCGAGTCCGGCAAGATCATTCGGCTTCATCCACTCGGCCGAAGCGAACGCGCGCGCGGATCAGCAGCGGACGCTTCTGCCAGTAGTCGCGAAGGAATTTTGCGGGCGCCATGCCGAGCATCGCGCCGCGTTTTGCGCGGACTTCGATGGGCGGCGCGGCCACGATCAGATTTCGCTGGCGAGCGGCACGGCCAAGCCGACGTACGTGGCCGGCGTCAGCGCGAGCAGGCGGCGTTTCGCATCGTCGGGCAGCTCGAGCCCGTTGATGAATTTCTGCAGCGATTCGCGCGTGATGCCCTGGCCGCGCGTGAGCATCTTCAACTGCTCGTACGGTTCCGGCAGACCGTAGCGGCGCATGACGGTCTGCACGGCTTCGGCGAGCACTTCCCAGTTCGCATCGAGATCGGCGGCCAGACGCGCCGGATCGGCGGTGAGTTTCGCCAGTCCGCGCAGCAGCGAATCGAGCGCGACCTGCGTGTGTCCGAACGCCGTGCCGATGGCGCGCAGCACGGTCGAATCGGTGAGGTCGCGCTGCCAGCGCGAGATCGGCAGTTTTTCGGCGAAGTGCGACAGCAGCGCATTGGCGAGTCCGAAATTGCCTTCCGCATTCTCGAAATCGATCGGGTTTACCTTGTGCGGCATCGTCGACGAGCCGACTTCGCCGGCTTTCAACTGCTGACGGAAATAGCCGAGCGAAATGTAGCCCCACACATCGCGGCACAGATCGATCAGGATAGTGTTGGCGCGACGGATCGCATCGCACATTTCGGCGATGCAGTCGTGCGGTTCGATCTGCGTCGTGTACTCGTTCCACACCAGACCGAGCGATTGCACGAAGCGTTCGCTCAAACGTTTTCCAGTCGACGTCCGGATACGCGACGACGTGCGCGTTGTAGTTGCCGACCGCGCCGTTGATCTTGCCGAGCAATTCGACGTGCGCGATCTGCGCGCGCTGGCGATTCAAGCGTTCGACGACGTTCGCGAGTTCTTTGCCGAGCGTGGTCGGCGATGCGGTCTGGCCGTGCGTGCGCGACAGCATCGCCAGCGACGACATCGTGTGCGACATGTTGCGCAGCCGCGCGATCGCCTTGTCGAGCGTGGGCAGCAGCACGTCGTCGCGCGCATCGCGCAGCATCAGCGAGTATGAAAGATTGTTAATGTCTTCCGACGTGCAGGCGAAATGGACGAACTCCTTCGCCTTGGCCAATTCGGCGTTGTCGCCGATGCGCTGCTTGATGAAATATTCGACGGCTTTGACGTCGTGATTCGTGGTCGCCTCGATCGCCTTGATCTCGTTCGGCATCCTGCGACGAAAAACCGGTCGCCAGCGTCTCCAGCGCCTGACGCGCTGCGGCACTTAGTGGCGCAACTTCGGCAATCGCCTTTCTCGTCGGCGAGTGCGATCAGCCAGCGCACCTCGACAAGCACGCGGCGGTGCATGAGCCCGTATTCGCTGAAAATCGGGCGCAGTGGCCCGACTTTCGCAGCGTAACGGCCGTCCAGCGGAGACAGGGCGGTCAGTTCGGAGTGCGCCATGCGGATTTTATCTAGGGTGATTCGCGAGGGGTAACGGGCGAATCATACACTGCACGCTATAATTGCGGACTGGGTTGATCTGTCCTTTTCTCAGCTATTTCACGGAGTTTTCAATGGCCGATTTCCGCATCGAGCGCGACAGCATGGGCGAGCTCAAAGTGCCGTCCGACGCGCTGTATGGCGCGACAGACGCAACGCGCGATCGACAATTTCCCGATCTCGGGTCTGACCATGCCGCGCGAGTTCATCCGCGCGCTGGGCCTGATCAAATCCGCCGCGGCGCAGGCGAACGCGGATCTCGGGCATCTGGCGAAGAACAAGGCGAAGGCGATCCGCAAGGCGGCCGAGCGCGTTGCGGCGGGCGAGTTCGACGAGCAGTTTCCCGATCGACGTGTTCCAGACCGGTTCGGGCACGTCGTCGAACATGAATGCGAACGAGGTGATCGCGCACGTCGCGACGCAGTCGGGCACGAAAGTGCATCCGAACGACGACGTGAACAATGGCCAGTCGTCGAACGACGTGATTCCGACGGCGATCCATGTGAGCGCCGCGCTCACGGTTTCGGAAAAGCTGTTGCCTGCGCTCGAGCATCTGAAGAAGACGCTCGACAAGCGCGCGAAGGAATTGAAGAACGTCGCGAAGACCGGCCGCACGCATTTGATGGATGCGATGCCGGTGACGTTCGGTCAGGAATTGGGCGGATGGTCGGCGCAGATCGGATCGAACATCGCGCGTCTGCAAGATGCGTTGAAGCGCGTGCGCCAGTTGCCGCAAGGCGGCACGGCGGTCGGCACCGGCATCAACGCGGATGCGAAGCTCGGTCCGAAGATTTGCGACGAGTTGCGCAAGGCGACCGGCGTGAAGTTCGAGTCGTCGCCGAAATTTTTTCGAAGGCATGTCGTCGCAGGATGCGGCAGTCGAACTGTCCGGCCAGTTGAAGACGCTTGCGTGTTCGCTGATGAAGATCGCGAACGATTTGCGCTGGATGAATTCCGGCCCGCTCGCGGGCATCGGCGAAATCGAATTGCCGGCATTGCAGCCGGGATCGTCGATCATGCCGGGCAAGGTCAATCCGGTGATTCCGGAAGCGATGACGATGGTGTGCGCGCAGGTGATCGGCAACGACACCACGATCACCATCGCGGGGCAGAGCGGCAACTTCCAGTTCAACGTGATGTTGCCGGTGGTCGCGCTGAATCTTCTGCAGAGCATCGAGATTCTGGCGAACGCGTCGCGTGCGTTGGCCGATCGCGCCATCGCCGGATTCAAGGTGCGCGAGGATCACATCAAGGAAGCGCTCGACAAAAATCCGATTCTGGTCACGGCGCTGAATCCGGTGATCGGCTATGAAAAGGGCGCCGCGACGGCGAAGCAGGCGTACAAGCAGGGGCGTCCGATTCTGGATGTCGCGCTGGAGACGACGGGACTGCCGAAAGCGAAGCTCAAGGAATTGCTCGATCCGATGGCGCTCACAAAAGGTGGCGTGCACGGTGGTTCGGCCGGCGGCTAAGTAATGTAAAAACGTCCGCCGCCATGCCGAAAGGCACATGCGGCGGCTGGGGTTGCGGGCACACTCGCTCGTTTTGTGAAGTTGTCTTCTGTCAAAAAGTAACAGGGGTTTGCGGAGATGAACGTGTTCAAACGTAATGTGCTGGCAGCGGCGCTGATGTCGGCTGCTCTGGTGTCGACCCGCCGTGACGGCGCAGGAAGTGAGTGTCGACGGCAAGGATTTTTGTCCGGCGCCGAGCGATGCGAAGCTCGCCGATATCGCGAAACAGGCGGCTGCCCAAGGCAAGCATCTCGTCGTGACGGCGCCGAACTATTGGCAATCGAAAGTGGCCGCGAAGCTGCACGCCGGTGCGGCCAACGTCGACGTGCAGATGAAGGAAGGGTTCTTCGAGAACGTCCTCGTCCGCATCGACGACGGCAAGGCGAAAGCCGTCGAACAGGCTGCGGAAGCCAAGGCCAACGCGGCGAAAGTCGAGGCGCAGAAAGCCGAAGCGGCGAAGGCCGAAGCGTGCGCGTCTGGAAGCGGCGCGCGCGCAGGCCGAGCGGGATCGAAGCGATGCGTCAGGAAGCGGCAAAGGCGGAAGCGGCGAAAGCCGAAGCCGCACGTCAGGAAGCTGCACGCCAGGAAGCGGCTCGCGCTGAAGCGGCGAAAGCCGAAGCGGCGAAGCAGCAGGCAGCCAAAGCCGCCGCCGAGGCGAAAGCGAAGGCCGAGAAAGATGCGGCCGACAAGCTCGCGGCGCAGAAGAAGGCATTGCTGCAGAATCTCAACGGCGGCCGCGAGGCCGACGGCACGATCAGCGCGAACCAGTTGCAGAAGGACGATCAGGTATTCGTCAACGGCCAGTTCCGCGGCGTGGTTCGTCGCGGCGGTGCGCGTTCGCAGTTCTTCTGGCTCGACGGCGATCTGAATCTCGATCGCGTCGAACTGTTGCCGCTCGGCGACAATCACTACAAGGTGAACGATCCGATCCGCGACAACGCGCCGCTCGTGCTGCGCACGAAGTCGACGACGGGTCATATCGCCGCGACTGTGCCGGCGGCGGATTCGGCCGATCGCAAAGCGCTGCAACAGCAGTTCGCCGAAGGTAAAAACGTCATCGAGACGTTATCTCCGACGGATCTGCGTTCCGGCGATATCGTCTACGTCGGCAAATCGGCGGCGCTGGTGTCGCGTCTGCAGGGCACGACGTACCTGCGTTTCTGGCTCGATGGCGATCTCAATTTCGGCCAGGCTGGATTGCAAAAGCAGAGCGCCAACGCCGTATCGCGTGATTTCCGATACGATTCACTGATCGCGAAAACGAAAACGCCCGGGATGAAAGTCCCGGGCGTTTTTTTGTGCCTGCTCTTTTGGTTAGGCGATGGCTTCAATGCGCTTGCGGCGGAAGTAGACCGATGCGGCGATCATCGCCAGACCGATCACGGCGCCGGCCCACAACTGCACCGACATCAGTTCATTGCCGAGGGCTTCGAGCGAGAGGAAGGCATCGGCGATCTGCGACGGATTCTTGATCCGGGTGAACGATTCGGCTGAGAAATCGAACCACGCCCAGCTTCCCGGAAAGAGACTCAGCAGTGCGCGTCCGACGATGTTCTTCCAGTACCACACGCTGGTCAGCGAGAACGACTGCATGAGACTGAACCATGTCACCAGCATGCCGGACAGAACCGGAACCAAGGTAGCCCACAGGAACGGTTTCGAACGCACGAAGCTCGAGCACAGGAACAGCCAGCCGACACTCGGCAAAGCCCACAACGCATTGACCGGAATGCGCAGGATGAGGCGGAACCACAACGAAGCCAGATGGGTCGGCGACCACAGCAGGACAATCGCGTTGACGCCGT
>CAWFCC010000008.1:0-30494 GCA_963814225.1 uncultured Gammaproteobacteria bacterium
GGTGGCCGCGGATAATCGATGGTCACCCAGACCACGCTGCATGTCGATCGCTCCGCAGAACTTCAACGATTCGTCGACGACGAGCTGGCGCTCGCTCCAGCCCTCGTCGCACGCGTCGTTGCCGGCACGGTCCAGCTGCTCGGACCGTCGAACGACACCGCCAGCGGCGCCGAGCGCATGGAGCACGCCGATGTCATGGCCAGCCTGCGCCAGCGCGCCGCCCACTACGAACAGGCCTTCATCGACTCGCTGAAGAAGCAGGTCGGGGAAGAACTGCGCCAGCGAGACGACTCACCGGCAGACGGTACGGCATCGCCGCTCGACAGCCTCGAGCTGATGGACGAGTCTCGCGTCGAGGTCGACATCGAGATCTCGCGCGCGATGCAGCTGATCGACAGCACCGCCGAATGGGAGCTGCGCGAGCTGCAGATGTTCACGTCGACGCTGGTCGGCCAGACCCACGTCACGCCGGAATCCAATCCGTTCCGGCCTCTCGTCTACGCCACCGCGCTCTGGGACGCTGCCTGCGTCGTGGTGAGCTCGCAGTCGTCATCGCGCTGCTCATCCTGCGCACGTCGGCCGGCGTCGCCGCGGGTCTGCTGAAGAACGCCTGTGCGGCCGCTTCGTCGCGTCTCGAGGCGCAGGGCGTCGAGCCCGGCGTCTACCGCACCGTCGTCCTGCCCTCGGGCGCGACCTTCGGCCGGCCGGCGCCGCGAACCGGCGCGGGCCGGTGCCTTGAGCGCGCTGCTGGCGAGCATGCCGGCAGTCGCCCGTCCCGGGCCGGTCGCGGCGACGGCGCATCCCGCGACGGCCGCACGAGGCTCTGGTGGCGAACAGCGCCGGTCGCCGCAGCCCGGAGCTCGAACAGGCGCTGATGCGGCTCGACGAGCTGCTCCGCCATCCGCCGATGGAGGCCTCGCCAACCGGCGACGGCTCACCCGGCCGTCGCTTCGAGCAATATCGCTCCGCCCTCGTCGCGAGCGCCAGCGAGCCCTTCGAGCGCCAGGTGATCGAGCTCGTCACCCGACTCTTCAAATCGATGCTTGCCGACTCGGCGCTGCCGGGACCGTTGCGCCCTGTGCTCTCGAGGATGCAGGTCGCCGCGCTTCGCCTGTGCCTGACCGACGGCAGCGCGCTCGAATCCTTCGATCATCCCGTGTGGCGCTTCCTCGATCGCATTGGCCAGACGAGCCTGGGCTACTCGCGCATCGAGGATCCGCGCCTGTCGGGCTTTCTCCACCTTCTGCGTCGGAGTTGCCGAGGAGATGGCCGGCGCCGCGGTGCCCGACGCGGCGCGGTTCCGGCGCGGCCTCAACCGGGTCGATGTCTTTCTCTCGGAGCAGTCGCAGGGTCAGGTGCGCGCCGCGGGCGGAGCCATCGAGGCCTTGCGCCTCGCCGAGCGACGCGAGGCGCTGCAGCAGCATCTCACCCAGCGCCTCACCGACTCGATGGCAAGCATGCGCACGACGCCTGCGATCCGCCGCCTCGTCACCGGCACCTGGGCGCAGGTGATCGCCGCCGCGATGCTGGGCCACGGCGAGCAGTCGGAGCAGGCGATGGCGACGCTGAAGACCGTCGACGACCTGCTCTGGAGCCTCCAAGATCCCCGACCATCCCCAGAGCCGCCAGCGTCTCATCGCCCTTCTGCCCGGATTGCTGCAGCGGCTGCGCGCGGGCATGGAGACGGTTCGCCTGCCGGCGACCGAGCGACACGTCGTGCTCGACGAGCTGATGACGATCCACACCGACGCGTTGCGGCCCGGCACGCGCGCCACTCCCGGGCATGCCCACGCCCGGAGGAGATCGTCCAGCGGATGCGCGACGATGTCTCTCCGAGACGCCGCCCGCGCGCACCTTCAGCGACTCGGTGATCGACCTGTCGTCGATGGAGACGGTGCCCGCCGAGCACCTGCCGACCGGCGCCGACCGCGCCGACGACGGTCCCCGGCAACGCGTCGAGTCGATGCGGGTTGGCGAGCGCCACCGCATCTTCCTCGAGCTGTCGCTGGAGCCGCGTGCAGCTGCTCTGGCGCAGCGACCGCAGCCTCTTCTTCCTGTTCGCCGGCGAGTCGGCCGGCTCGCACCCACTCGATCACCCGTCGCGCGCTCGACGACTCAGCGCGGCCGGGCTGATGCAGCCGCTCGAATCGCGCTCGCTGGTGCAGCGCGCGGTCGACAATGACGCGCGAGCTCCGGGGCGGCGGCCTGAGGGCCTTAGCTCGCGAGATGCCTTCGATCTCGGCGGCGATAGGGCCGGCCGCTCGTGGATGATCCAGTGCGTCGCGCCGGGCACGCGCACGAGGCGCATCTCGGGGACGAACGCGTCGAGCCCGTCGATCAGCCCGATCGGCAGCGCGGTGTCGTCTTCGGCCCAGATCACCAGCGTCGGCCGCTCACGTGACGACTCGGGCGGAACTCGATCTTCATCACCGCCGCGTCGGCGCAGCGGCGGGCGCAGCGGCGAGGCGCGGTAGTAGTTGCAGCCGCCGGTCAGGCCGGCGTTCCAGACGGCGCGATACTGGTCGCGCACCGGCGCGGTGAACCAGCCGCCGCCTACCCGCGCCGCATCGGCCCGCCCGGTTCCGGTGAACAAGGGCCACAAGCGCGCATAGTCGTTCTCGCTCAGCAGCCCCTCGGCGTCGGGCCGGCACAGGAAGTTCATGTACGCGCTGGCCGCCTGCTGCGCGGGCTCGTCTGCAGCTCGCGAAGAAAAGTCGCCGGGTGCGGCGAGTTGATGATCACGAGGCGCTGGATCGCCGGGGTGCAGCGCCGCCAGCTCCACGCGAACGCGCCGCCCCAGTCGTGCGCGATCAGGGCTTCGAGCCGGCCACCGAGCGCGTCGATCAACGCCGCGATGTCGCCGACAAAGTGCTTGGCCCGGTACGCCTCGACTTCCGGAGGCGACGACGAACGCTCGAATCCGCGCAGGTTGGGCGCGACGCAGCGGTAGCGGTCGCCGAAGTGCTCGAGCATCGCGTCCCACACGAACGCCGCCTCGGGAAAGCCGTGCAGGAAGACCAGCACCGGAGCGCCGGGGCGGGCCGCTGGCTCGGCAACTGAGCTCGATGCCGTGAGGCAGCCTCTGGACGAAGGTCTCGATCATGCGGCAGCCCCATGGACCCAGCCGTGAAGGACGCGCGCGGCATCGTCGACGCCGGCACGGCTCAGCGACGAGAACGGTGTCAGCGAGACCACGCTTTCCTCGGTCGTGATGCCGCCGAGCACGTCGGCGGCCGCGGTCAGCGCAGCGGCGGCGTCGCGGCGATTGAGCTTGTCGACCTTCGTCAGCAGGGTGAGGAGCCTGACCGAGCCGTTGGCGACGCGCGACGAGACGAACTCGAGGAGCTTCAGGTCGATGTCGGTGAAGCCCAGCCGCGAATCGACGAGGACCACGATCGCGCTCAGGCTGCGTCGGACGTCGAGGTAGTTCGCCATGACCTCCTGCCAGCGCAGCTTGGCATTGCGCTCGACGGCGGCGTAGCCGTAGCCCGGCAGATCGGCGAAGAGCGCGTCGGGCGCGAGCTTGGGCCCGAGCTCGAACAGGTTGATGTGCTGCGTTCGGCCTGGCGTCTTCGATGCGAAGGCGAGTCGCTTTTGCTGCGTCAGGACATTGATCGCCGTCGACTTGCCGGCGTTCGAGCGGCCTACGAAGGCGATCTCGGGCAGCTCGGAGACCGGCAGCTGCGAGAGTGCGCTCGCCGTGGTCAGGAAGCGTGCGGTGTGGGTCCAGGCGAGTGCCGCGCGCGCGGCGGCGTCGTCGTCGTGCGCCGCTTCCGGTGGGGCCGCAGAAGTCGGCATGGAGGTACTCGCAATCGTCGTGAAGCGCTCATTGTAAAATCGCTGGCTTTGGCTTGAGAGAAGTTGCGCGACCCATGAAGCCCGTTCCTCGATTGCTCTGCCTGCTGGCCGTGGCCCTCACCGGAGTCGCCGCGCGCGGCGCGGAGCCCGCTGCGGCCGCCGCGGCCGAGCCGGCCAAGGGCGCGACGATCTCGGCCAATGTCTGCGTCGCCTGCCACACCAATGACGGCTCTCGCGGCCTGGCCACGAATCCGATCCTGCAGGGGCAACATCCCGAATACCTGGTCAAGCAGCTGACCGAGTTCAAGTCGGGCGTGCGGAGAACCCCATCATGCGCGGCATCGCGTCGACCTTGAGCGAGGCCGACATGAAGAATGTCGCGGCGTTCTACGCGACCAAGCAGGCCAAGCCCGGCTTCGCCAAGAACCGCGACCTCGCGACGGCCGGCGAGAAGATCTATCGCGGCGGCATTGCCGATCGCAGCATTCCGGCGTGCTCCGGCTGCCACGGGCCGGGCGGCGCCGGCATCCCCTCGCAGTATCCGCGCCTGGCCGGACAGCAGGCCGACTACGTCGAAGCCCAGCTGGTGGCATTTCGCGGCGGCGCGCGCCACAACAACCCGGCGATGACGGGCGTGGCCGCCAAGCTCAACGATCGCGAGATCAAGGCGCTCGCGGACTACGTCGCCGGCCTGCGCTGAGCGTTCTCAGCTCGTCGTGAGGGGCGCGGCACGGGCCGCGCCTTCGGGCTCCATCAGCAGGACGTCGACGCCGTAGAGCTTGGCCAGGGCGGCGAGCTTGGGCGGGACCCCTCGGACGACGAAGGCCCTTCCCCAGGCCACCGCCAGGCGCTCGACCTCGAGCAGCACCGCGAGCGCCCGACGAGTCGAGCACCTGCAGCGGCGCGGCCTCGACGATCACCGGCCCTTCGCTGCCTTCGCTCTGCAGCGTCTGCTTGAGCAAGCGCAGCGTGACGCGGGCCTCGCGCGAGGTGAGCGTCGCCGGCAGCAGCAGCTTCACTTTCGCCCGCCGCCTTGTTGCGCTCGGCGAGCTTGCTGATCAGGCCGTCGATGCCGGACTGCCGATCGCGTGCGCGAAGTTGTTGCGGTAGTTTTCCACCAGCCACACGCCAAGCACATTGACGTCGTAGATCTTCCAGTGTCGCCGGCCTTTTCGAGACGGTAGTCGAGCTGGATCGGGTCGCCCTTGCCGCGGATTTCGGTTCTGACGATCACCTCCTTGTCCGCCGGCGAAGCGCGCAGCGGCTTGAGTTCGACCGCCTGGTCCTTTACCTGCGACAGCGCGCCGGAGTAGGTCCGGACCAGAAGAAGCTTGAATTCTTCCTGCAGCCGCTTTTGCTGTTCTGGCGTCGCCTGGCGCCAGTAACGGCCGACCGCCGATGCCGTCATGCGCTGGAAGTCGACGTAGGGGATGACCTTCTGGTCGACCAGCGCGATCACCTTCTCACGTCGCCCACTTGATCGACTTGTCTGCCTTGACGGCATCCAGCACTTCGTGGACACCTTGCTTGATGAGCGCGTCGGCGACTTCGCTGGGCCTGGGCGCCCACGGTAGCGAAGGAGAGCGTTGCGGGTAGCGAGCCAGGCGATCGTTCTTGTGATGAGCATCGTGATTCCTCGTTGGGGAGAGGTGCACAGGGGGGGTGACCGAGATCGGGGAACCCTGTTCATCGTCGGGGACAGTCCACGCTCCTGCTTAACGTGCGACGGCGTTCGCGGTTCACAACCCCGGTCATCTTCGACCCGAACATGCCGCGATCGCCGAAGCGGCATTACGCTATCTCGCCGCGCCAGGCGTGGCGTTGTCGGAAATCACCGAACCTGGAATTCTGCTTGCCGACGACGAGAATCATGCCGACCCTTTGCATCTGACGGTCAGCGGTCCGAAATCGGATCGGTCGGCCGCTTCGCTATTCTCCACATTGCAGCATTTGCCACAATGGTACAAACGAATCGAATGGTGGGATCGCGCCGAGGGAAATCTGCCGAACCCTGACGTCGGCTATCCCCCGACCAAGCGCGCTGCCGCGTTCGTCTGCACTGAAAGCCGCTGTTCGCTGCCAATCTACACCGCCGACGAAGTGACGGCGTTCCTCAAAGCCTCGAATGCAAACAAACGCAAACCTTCGTAATCGCGACGGCGATTAATGCTCCTGCAATGCTGCTGTTAACCGGCAAATCATTTGCGACGGCTAAGATGTGCGCACTTCTGCAGGAGGCGCCATGCGAAAAGTCCGCACGTTTCTGGAGCGCATGCTCGGCTACACCATCGAGCGTACCGAAACCTACAACAACGCCCGGCTGCCCACGCAGATCCGTTTCGAAGTGCGCTGTCCTCACACCGGTTTCGTGATGTCCAGCAGCCCAACGCTGGCGGCAGCGCGCGAGTGTGTCATCGGGCGGGAATTGAGTATAGGCGCACTCGGTCAGAACGACGCGTCGGCCGCGGGAATTCGCGCCGCCTGATTATCCGAGGCCGAGACGGAATCGTCGGCGTCCATCCATGCAGGGAAATGTTCGCGATGCGCAGCGAGCGCATCGTGCGATCCAGCGTGACAGTCGACGACTTGCTCCTGGGCACCGATTCGATCATCGGCTGGCCGAGGAAATCGAGCGCGGCACTGTCGCCGCCGTACTGCAGATCGTTGCCGTCGATGCCGACGCGATTGAGTCCGACGCAATAGCTCAGATTCTCGATCGCACGCGCACGCAGCAGCGTGCGCCACGGCGTCGCGACGCGCCGCTCGGCCAGTTGGCGACGAAGATCGCAGGTCGTAGTCGAAGCGTCTGCGCGACGCATCGTACGCGATTGCGGATCCACACCGGAAAACGCAGGTCGTAGCAGACCAGCGGGCAAATGCGCCAGCCTTGCAGTTCGACGATCAGGCGTTCGCTGCCGCCCGCATAACGCTCGTGTTCGCCGGCATGCGGAACAGATGGCGCTTGTCGTAATGCGCGTACTTGCCATCCGGCGCGCGAACAACAGCCGGTTGTATACTTGCTACCGCATCGCCCTCGCCACGCGCAATTGCACGCTGCCGGTGATCGGCCGCACCGAGCGTCCTGCGCCTGCTCGCGGATCCAGTGCAGACCGTCGGCCCGTCCATCGTTTCCGCGTTGTGAATCGCGTCGTTGGAAAAGCCGCTGGTGAACGTTTCCGGCAGCACGCACAGATCGGTCTGGCCGCGCAACGGCGCCATCAACTGCGCCGTAGTACTCGCGATTGCCGGCCGGATCGTGCCAGCGCGTCGCGCCTTGGATCAGCGAAACTCTTAGAGATTGCATAAGACGTTCCGCGGCGGCGTTGAGCGTCGCGTCGTTTTTCGCAAAGCACAGCCGCACGATTTTCGCATCCGGCGGCGTTTCATAGAATGCCGAAACCGGAATCGCGGCCACGCCTGCTTCGCGGATCAGCCATTCGCAGAAATTCAGATCGTCGCTGTCGCGATCGCGGAGTAGTCGACGAGCTGGAAGTACGCGCCGCTGCACCGGCAGCAATTTGAATTTCGACGGCGCGAGCAGATGCGCGGAAGTGGTCGCGCTTGGTCTGGTAGAACGCCGGCAGGTCGAGATAGTGCTGCGGATCGCTTTCGAGCACATCCGCGAACGCCCACTGCGCGGGATTGAACGTGCAGAACGTGAGGTATTGATGCACCTTGCGGAATTCCGCGCTCAGCGCTTGCGGCGCGATGCAGTAGCCGACTTTCCAGCCCGTGCAGTGATAGGTTTTGCCGAACGAGCTGACGACGAAACTGCGCGCCGCCAAGCTCGGCATGGCGCAGCACGCTCTGATGCTGCAGGCCGTCGAAAATGATGTGCTCGTAGACCTCGTCGGAAAGCACGAGGATGTCCGTGTCGCGCGTGATCTCCGCGAGCGTATCGAGATCGGCTGCGCCGAGCACAGCGCCGGACGGGTTGTGCGGCGAATTGATCAGGATCATGCGCGTGCGTCGGCGTGATCGCATCTTTCACGCGCTGCCAGTCGACCGAGAAATCCGGCAGTCGCAGCGGAACATGCACCGCCTCGGCCGCCGCTGAGTTCGATCGCCGGTTCGTAACTGTCGTAGCACGGATCGAGCACGATGACTTCGTCGCCCGCACGCACGGTCGCCGCGATCGCGGCGAACAGCGCCTCGGTCGCGCCGCTGGTGACGGTGATTTCGGTGTCGGCGATTGACCTTGCGGCCGTAGAGCCGCTCGGTCTTGCAGCGCGATCTGCTCGCGCAGCTGTCGGGACGCCGCGTCATCGGCGCGTATTGATTGTTGCCGTCGTTCATCGCGTGCGTGCAGCGCATCGCGCAGCGACTGCGGGCCTTCGAAATCCGGGAAACCCTGTCCCAGGTTCACCGCCTTGTGTTCCATCGCGAGCTGCGACATCACGGTGAAAATCGTCGTGCCGACTTTCGGCAGCTTGCTGTCGAATCTGCATCGAGCCTCGCCGGCGTGTGGATGGCTGTGGTGGTTTGGACGGCCAAATGAGCGGCGATGGTAGCACGTCCCGGATGTGCAAATTTGACACGAATACGGCAACGGACCGCCGGTGCAGGCGGTCCGTTCGAGCAACCGAAATTTGGGCTTAGTTGCCGAAACCGGAGCAAAGGGACTGGTCGCTGTCGTAATCGACCGACAACGCCGAACCACTGTATTGCAGCGTGTTGTAGACGCCCGAAACGACAAACGTGCGTTGGGAAGCGTCGTGAACCGTAAGAACGAGCGGCCCCGGCGAACCTGCCGTGGTGGTCTGCGTTGCTGCCTCTTCCGTGTGGGCGCCAACAACGAAACTAAGAATGGAACCAGCCACGAAGGCCAGCAGCGTACTTTTCATATCATCTCCAAAGCAACTAATTGATGGACAGAAATCTCGTCGACGTGCACATCGCATCCGTGCAGGTCTGCTGCGCAATACCGCTCGCGCTGGGCGAGTTTACTGCGGTTCATGTTAGTTGCCGGTAAGACCGACATTATATGCGCATCAGGCCGGCACGCCGTTTAACTGCCAGCCAGAGCGTCGCCGCTTATCGCGATTTTTTTTGATGGCCGTCGCAAATAATGAGCTCACGACTGCGCGCGCAAGCAGGCGCAGTCGCGATCCGGCCTAATGCAGATGATTGCCGAACAGCCCCAGCAGACCAATGATGATGAGATAAATCGCAACGACGTAATTGAGATGCGCGGCACCAGAAGAATCAGGATGCCAGCGATCAATGCCACGATGGGAGCGACCAAGCCGATAGTCAGCACCATGGAACACCTCCTTATGTAAGGGAATGGGTAAAGCGCGGCGATCCTAGCATGCGCCCACGAGGGTTCAGCTTCGTCGCCGCGCAAATGCGGTGACGTGTTCACGATCCGCTTAAAGATTGGCCAGATCGAGCAGGACATCGGCATGACAGGTCCATCCAGCGAGCACCAGCACGCGAGATTCTTCCCTTTCAGATCGCCGATGTGCTCGGCGATGTATGTGCGTGAAGCGAGTACATCCCGCGCGTGGTGGCCCCCCTGCCCGCGACGAAGCGGCGATAGTGTGCGATGCATTCCTCGCGAGTCCCGTCCCGGTCCGATGATGAAAACATTGCCCATCTGAGGTGCGAATCGATTTTCACGGTCTTGGCCGCCATTCGCCAGCCCTTCTTACGCGAATTGAAGCGCATTCGTTTCACTCAAGTTTGTCGCGCGCAAGTACGCCTCCGACTATGTCTGTTTGCGGTCGCCGCTGATGTCGTAGTCTTCGCGTTCGTCGCGGACCAGTTGGCGATACGGTCAGACGCAACGTCCGCGCCGTCTTCGCCGACGAATGGATTCCCCACTCGCCTCGTATGTAGCGCGGAGGCGGTCGGCCTTCGGGATATTCGATCAGACGGTTTCGCCGTCGTTCGGGAAAAACGCTCTGTATGGCCACAGTATCGTCGAAGCGCCAGCAAGACGACACCGGCGCCGATCAGTCCGATGCCGACCATTCGCGCAAGCCCGGCCGCTCGCCGAGGAACACGACGGCGAAAATCGCCACGAGCACCACGCTCAATTTGTCGACCGGCGCGACTTCGCCGCTTCGCCGAGCTTGCAACGCGCGGAAGTAGCACACCAGAGGGCGCGGGTCGCGAGCGCCGACAGCCTGAGGAACACGAGCGTCTTCGCCGACAGCTCAAACGGATTCGCCCATTTGCCGGCCAGCCATACGAACAATGCGAGCGGAACGATCAGCACGATGGTGCGGATCAGCGTAGCGAGGTCCGAATCCACATTCTGGATGCCGATCTTGGCGAAGATCGCCGTCAGCGCGGCGAACAATGCCGAGAGCAACGCCCAGAAAAGCCAGCCTGCAGTGTCGATTTTCGATCCCGACAATCAGCGGTGGGCTAGTACTCGATGTGCAGCGGCCGAAAGCAATGACGCGATCGGCGCATGACTGTGCTTGGAATACGCTTACGTCAGAGGTGACCGATCAGCGTCAACACGATCGCGGCGAGCGAACTCACCATCAGCGCGCGCGAAGCAAAGCGCTGACCGCTGCTCGGGAGCGACCGCGTGGCTGCGTGCGAAGGATTCGCGCAAGTCGACGCGGCGCGCAACGATCTGCATTGACGGCGCGCGCTCTTTGTAAGGCTGACTACGGCTCATTGGATTCTCCCCTGTTACATGCGGAGAGATTCAAACGTTGTGCCAATCGAAAAGGCGGGAGTTTGGGCGCGCTTTCGCGAATGCGAAGCACATCTGGTCCGGATCACGTCACAAAACGGCGCTTTGCGTCTTTCGGCTCGTCGAGACTTTGAGATCGATTTGTAGCCAACTCAATTTGCACGAGTATCGGGTGCTTTCGCCAGCCGATCGAGCAATCGCGGACGACGTAAGGCTTGCGTAGAAACCCGATCGCTCCGATCCGATCCGCCGCTGCGCTGCCGTCTTCGCTCGCTTCGGCGGAAACGACGAGCACTGGGGGTAATTTGACGTGGTTCTCTTCGGCTTCGGAAATCAGCGATTCGCCGCGTTCTTCGCCCAGATCGAGGTCCAACAGGACCAGATCGAACGGTTGTGCGGCGAGTTTCTGCAAAGCCTCGGCGATGCTCGCCGCCCATTCGGCCTGGAAGCCCTGGAAGCGCAGCATTTCGAGCGCGGTCTCGGCGGTCCACGCATCGTCGTCGAGCAGCAGGATCGAATGAGGTTTCATAAGCGCACGCAAAAGCAGAAAGTGCGCCGGATTAGCAGGGTGCGAAGGATTCGAAGAACGTCCGGTGGCCGGCGAGGATTTCCTGCTTCTTGGCCAGATCGGGTTGGAGCGACCAGTCGCCTTCCGCGTGCGTTCCGCCGAGCACGATGCCGTCGGACCGCGGGAACATGTAGAGACTCGCCGGCAAGGATGGCGTATTGCACTTCCGGTTGCGGCAGCAGAATGGTGAGTTGGCCTTTCACCGGCGTCAGTTCTTCATCGCCGAAGAGATTGCGCGCGCCGAGTCCGGTGCAATTGAAGACGAGTTTTTCCGGCAGCGAGCGCGACCGCGGCGATGTCCGGAATGTCGCCGACACGCGACCTTGCCGCCGGCAATGCGGAATTCGTCGAGCAGCGCGGCGAGATAGATCGAGGGCTCGACGATCGGCGTGTCGAATTGGCGCACGTAGTCGAAGCCCGTGAAACGGATGTTCGCCGGCGCGCAGGTCGCGGCGCTCCGGAATGAGATCGCGGATCGGACTGTTGTCGGCAAGCAGTCCGCTTTCGTGGAACGGATGATGGCTGCACGCGTAGTTGCGCATCCAGCGCACGCCATAACGCGGGCCGACCATGATCTGGTAGCGGCGATATGCGTAATTCGCCGCGGCGAGCGAGCTGAGCGTCGAATGCCGGCGTGCGTTTCTCGGCGATCGAAGAGATACGCCGGAAACCACTGGCCGCCCGCGATGTTCGATGTAGTCTCCGGCGGCATGGCCTTGGTGTAGATGGTGACGTCGAAGCCCGCTTCCTGCAGCAGCACGGCATTAGACAACCCAACTGCTCCAGCGCCGAGCACGGCGACCGGTCCCCGATGCCCCGGAGCACCGAGATCGACCGCGAGTTTCGAGGTTCCCCACGACAACGTGATGCCGCTGCCGCCGTGGCCGTAGTTGTGGACGACGAGCGTATCGCCAAACGTTTCGGCGCGCACCGCGAATCCGGAAGGCCGGTAGGGACGTAGCCCAACCACCGTGCGGATTTCGCGGTCCGGCGGAGACTCGCACGGGCGGCAATCCGCATGCGCCATCGACGAACGAGGTATCCGGCGCAAGATAGTCGCGGACCGCACCGCGCGTGGATTGCTTCGGCATGCAGCCGGCGATCAGCGGCATCGCGGAAACTGTAGCCAGCGAAATGAATTTACGACGTTTCAACGCAGAAAATTTCGCAGTAGGAACATCGGCCGCATCTGATCACGGCCTGCAGCGGACGGTCAACGCAACCGATTCAGCTTCCAGCGGGTTTCGCGCCATCACACTGGCGCCGCTTTGGAAGGCATTGTCAATCAAGGAGGAAGTCATGACTATCGGAACCATCCTGCTCATCATCCTGATCCTCGCTCTCATCGGCTCGTTGCCGACGTGGGGATACAGCCGCTCGTGGGGATACGGACCGACCGGCGGCGTCGGCTTGATCGTCATCATCGTGGTGATACTGCTCGTGCTCGGCTACATCTAGTCGAGTGCGACTTACGAACACGGCGCCGTATCATATGGCGGCGCCGTTTTTGTCGACGGGATCACATCGACGAAGTGGCCATTGGGTGAATCGCTCAGCGGCGCTCACGCTCGTTGGTGATTTCAACGATGTAGCCGCCTTCGACGTAGAAGCGAATCGATCCGGTTTCCACGACATAGTAGAGGTGCTTGCCGACGACATTGCCGGCGGCGTCCTCCACCGAGATGGTCCGCTGCGGCACACCGAGTTCATGGAGCAGCTTGCTCTCGGCATCACCGACGTGAATCGCGTGTTTGCCGCCGTCGAATGGATTGGCCGCCTGCGCCATGCCGAAAAACAGCAGTAAGACGGGCACCAACAATAAATTTCTCATGAGCTTATTTTCGCATATCGCGGTGTTCTGCACCGTACCGAAACGATCGGACGACGGCGAGTGGCATACTGGGTTTGTCTATATTCACGTTGATCGATCAGCAAGGAGCAAAGGATGGCGACGAACAATAAAAAGGACGGGACTCTCGGTGGCCGCCCGAAACGAAACAGCGGCGACACCAAAGGCTACGCGGATGAAAATCCTGGACGGAACAACCCGCAATCCAACAAAGATGCGATAAGTCGCAAAGCGGCGGAGGACGTCGGGTCGGGCAAGAAAAAATCCCTGCGCTGAAGTTCTGTCGTAGGGAAGGACGCGTCGAACCGCCGCGCCGTCGCGAAGATCGCCCATGCCTAACGGGCCTTGCAATACCGCAAACCCCACGTAGGATCGCGCTGTCCTTCGCTGGTACGGGGTTGCCATGCCGATTCAAACGAAAGTTCTGTTCCCGATTTGTCTTGCCGTCGTCGCGCCCGCATTTGCGCAACACGGGATTGATCTGAACGACATCAACAAGAACGGCGCCGCCTGCACCGATTTCTTCGACTACGCCAACGGCGCGTGGCGCAGCACGCACAGCATCCCGGATTACATGGACCGCTGGAGTAAACGCTGGGAATCCGGCGAACTCAACAAGGAAACGTGCGCGATATCCTGGTGAAGGTATCGAAGAAAACCGATTGGCCGAAAGGCGGTGCCGAGCAACTGTCAGGCGATTTTTACGCCGCGTGCATGGACGAAAACCGCATCGATGCGCTCGGCGTCAAGCCTTTGCAGCCGATGCTGGACGAAGTGCGCGCAATCAAGACCAAAAACGACGTGCAGCGCACGATCGAACACTTGCACGACATCGGTATCGCCGCGCCGTTCGGTTTGTTCGCAGCACAGGATCTGCATAATCCGAAACAGATGATCGCGCACGTGACGGCGAGCGGACTGGGACTTCCTGATCGCGACTACTATCTGAAAACCGAGAAGCGCTTCCAGAAGCCCGCGACAAATACAAAGTCCACGTCGCGAACATGTTCGAACTGGCCGGCACGAAGCAGACGAAACCGAAAGCGACTGCGGAAACCGTCTTCCAGTTCGAAAAGCGGCTCGCCGGAGAATCGCTGGACAACGTGGCCCTGCGCGATCCCGTGAACACTGATCACAAGACCACGCTACCCGGATCTCAAAAAGCTCTCGCCGGCAATTGATTGGGACGCCTATTTCCAGGCGGCGCGGGATTCCCAGAGCTGATCTCAACGTATCCGAGCCAAAATTCCTGCAGCAGGTCGACCGGCAACTCCGGGCAACTTCCCTTCGCGGAATGGAAGACTTACCTTAAATGGCAGTTACTGCACGAATTCGGCCGATACTCTCTCTGATCCTTACGTGAATGAAAATTTCGCGTTCATGGGCAATACCTGGCCGGCGCAAGGAGATCAAGCCCCGCTGGAAACGTTGTGCTCAATCCACCGACCATCAGCTCGGTGAAGCTCTCGGAAAGAAGTACGTGGAAAAGTATTTCCCGCCGCAGGCCAAGGCGCGTGCGCAAGAGATGGTGAAAAACATTCTGGCTGCAATGCATGACACTATCGAAGGCCTGCAATGGATGGACGCCGATACAAAAAAACGGGCGCTGGAAAAGCTTTCAACTTTCAATCCCAAAATCGGTTATCCCGACAAATGGAAAGATTACAGCAGCATCAAAATCGGCCGCGATTCCTACTGGGACAACCGATGGCCGCGGCGAGATGGAATGTCGTTGATGATACCTGGCGCGCATATCGGCAAGCCGACAGACCGCGGACGCTGGGGGATGACTCCACCTACTTCCAACGCCTATTACAATCCGCTGCTGAATGAAATTGTCTTCCCGGCCGGCATCCTGCAGCCGCCTGCTTTCGATATGAGTGCTGTAGACGCTGTGAACTATGGTTCCATCGGCGTAGTCATCGGCCACGAAATCAGCCATGGTTTTGACGACCAAGGCGCGAAGTTCGACGCGCAGGGCCGACTCAACAATTGGTGGACTGCCGGCGACATCAAGCGATTTGACAGCGCACTTCCTGCGTGGTGCGCCAGTTTGATGATTACTACATTGAGCCGAACATACATCACAACGGTAAGCTCGTGCTGGGTGAAAGCATTGGCGACCTGGCCGGCGCAAAGATCGCCTATCTTGCTTTCCAGAAGGCACAGCAAGCAGCATCCAGCCCGACCTCGACGGGTTCACGCCTGATCAGCAATTCTTTATTGCCTGGGGCCAGTGGCGCGGCGATGAGATCCGTCCGGAAACGCAGCGCATGATGGTGCAAGGCGATCCGCATCCGATTGCCAAGTACCGCGTCATCGGACCGCTTTCGAATCTGCCGGAGTTTCTAAAGCGTTCTCATGCAAGGCGGAACTGCAATGGTCCGGCCCGCAGCGATCGATGCGAGGTATGGTAAGCGCTCCAACAGCGAGGAGCCACTGGGGCTCCTCGCTATGATTCTTACTTCGCTGCGTGCTTGAGGAAGAGCACGTCGAACGCCGGCGTCCAGGTCTTGCCGCCGTCCGTCGACATCACGCCGGTTTCGCGCACGCCACCGCGCTCGGTTTTCCACGTGATGCGCTGCTCGACGTCCTTCGTCTTCGTATGCGAGTGACCTTCGAGCGTCAACACGCCATCCTTGAAATCGCCGGTGAGGAACATAAACGCACCGAAATTCGTGAGCCAGGTTTGCTGCCATTTCTTGGTGATCGAGTCGTAGCTCAGGAAACTGTCGCCGACCAAACCATCCGTTTGTTCGTACAGTTCATGTACAGCGCAACCGGCGAGAATGGAATCGACGTGCGCGCGCGCCTGCGAAACACCGGGCGCACCTTCGGGCTCGAAGGTGTCCCAATCGCCCAGCCAAAAATCCAGTTGATGCCGTTCTTGCTCGGCGCAGCCCGGTGTCCGATGTACCGGCGTTAGGGGCGGTACCTTTTCCGTTGCCGCTCCGGCGGAAATCGGGGCATTCAAGAACGCAGCCAAAGCAAAAAAGCTAGTTAGCATGGTCGATCCCTGGGCGGGACAATCGGATGGGAGCGTCAAACGCGGTGGGAGCTGCTAGACGCACCGTGCGCCGTATACGTCGCACGCCCGGACGATTCCGCCCCCATGCTGAGGGGTGCTTCGTAACTAAAAAATCGAGCTGCCCACAAATTCCTGTTCCTTCATGCGCCGATCGTAAAAATAATTTCGGCGAGTGAGACTCCACAGCACGTTTCTTCGCATATCCTTCAAACGCAGCGATCGAACGAGGCGTCCATGTACGAACGCAAACGGCGAGCAATCGATTTGGCGGGCCGGCGTGTCGAAACTCGTCGAACGCCAGGAATCGAGCTTCGTCGAAACGACCAACGGCGGAATGCGTTACCTCGCGCCTGCGAAGTTCTACGCCCCTGACGGCAAGCAATTGATTCCGGAAGGTCTGGCTTTTTCCGCACAGCATTTGGGGTGCGTTTCAAGCTTATGGATTGACGAGCGGTGCCCGATTACAAGATCGAATCGTGCTCTAGACAAGCGTGATGTTCTGCTATGTCTACGCGACTACTTCGAGCTATACATTCCACTGAAGGCGAAACAATGAGACTTGCCGTAACTGGTGTCGACCACGCGCCGAGTGAACTGGAAGACCAGACTCCCTTTACGATAGAACTCATTCGACAGATGCCTGGTCCCGATCGGCCGGACTATTGGCTGGCGAACTGACAAAACCGTTGCGGTGGATCGCAGACAAAGAAGAGAGACGCATCAGCCATGTAATCGTAGCGGCCCGCTGGCAAGGAACAACGATTGGTAAAGGTTTCGAGAATTTGCCTGTGGCCATCGCGTACGTGACTGAACAATCACAAATTGACGAGGCCTCAGTGGTTTTCGCCAAGTGCAAGTACGTCGCTATCGGAATTGCCACGGTCGTGCAAAGCGCGTAATGACAGTGAGCCGTTATTCAAAACCGTTGTTGAATATCGAATCTAAAGTCGAGCCAAATTCGAAAGATCCGATGTCGCAGGCAAACCCGACCGAACGAATCGTGCCCCGCTGATCGCCAACGAGCGAGCTACCATTTTCGTCGATACATCCTTGCGCCTACGTACTATTGATTGTGAACGTGTAAACGCCGCCGGATACGCGAACGATTGTGGCGTATCGCAAATTAGAGCACGACTTCGAGACGTGGCTTACCGTCTACGCGACACTCTACCCATCCGACTGTAAGCTAACCAACACGAGTGATATCCGAGCAGACTATGCACAAGACTATCAGGCAACCTTTGTCGTGGATTTCGCTGTTTCTGCTTTGCTCCACAATGCAACTGTGCGCCGCCGCTTCCCTCGACGCCGTCGTGTCCATTTCTTTCAAAACGAAAGAAAAGTCCGACGATTGCACATACACACTGCGCAATCGATCAACACGGGCGATCTACTACGCACATCCCTTGATGGAATTTGCCGACGTACCCAAACCCGGTGAACGCCTTGTACCGCCGCCTGCCGATGGACTGAGGTGGCACAAAATTCGAGTGCGCCCTAACGACTCCGACTCCTTCGAATCTTGCGTGCCCGAAATCCGGCGAATATGCGGCCGCCTTCGGTATCGCTTGATGAATCGTCCCGAATGTTCACGCTAGTCTGGTCGAGGCATAGGAATGGCCAATGAGAAGAAGAAGTCGCTCGTCGGCATCTTGACGGTCGCAGCGTTCGGAACACAAGTGTGCGGGCAACCGCGGTATCTGCTTAATCCACTCCGATCGCCACGTGTGCACGACAAACGACAGAAGACCCTTACGGGGCTAGCGCGACAGCTAAAACAATCCTGCGCTTCGTCAGCCGCCTTGCGCTCCAAGACAAGTATTCAAGAAACACCGGACCGCACTGTGCAGCGCCGCAATCTGCATCAGAATTGCACGTTCCAACAACACATACTTTTCCGGTGCATTGAGTAGTGTCGAGCTGGCACTGCCGCGTGCACGTCAAACTGCCTCCCGTATATCCAGCCGTCATACAGGTCTGCGCGCCAAGGTTGTCGCGATCGCAGGCCTCGCCGCTGTCAATCGTGCCGTTTCCGCAAAGCTCAAACGCGTCCCAGTAAATTACGTCGGCCGAGTTAGCCATCGAGCTATTCGTGAATCCATCACCGTCTGAGGTCGCGAGCCGCAGTTGCCGATGCAAGGCAGACGGTCGCTGAGCGAGCAGCTTGAACCTCGTTCCGGCAGGCTTATGAACGATGAGATCGGACTGCACCGTAGACGGCGACCCGACGGCAGCGTGGCAGGCCAAAGGCTCCATAAAACGACGCGCATCCAACCTGACCGAGTGCACATGACGAGCTCCGCGTTTGGTTCTGGATCCCAAAATCGTGCCACACAATCGAGTCCGTTTCATGTGCTCGATCGTCGCCGGTCAGGTGGAACATTTGATTCGGGCGCACGAGTTCGCTCCGGTTATTCCACGTCTGACGGGTTTTCTAATTTGTTCCGGTCATCGGTTGGCTCTTCTGCTCCGTGGGCTCGGCGATTTTCAAACGTAACGTCACGATACATGTCGCTTTCGCACTAGGCGTGATTTCGCTGTCCGGCTCAATCCCGGTACAGGCAGCAGTGGCCGAGTATCTCCAGGAAGGCGGGTACGACCGCCACCTGCGCAGTTTGCGCGCATCGCTTCACACGCAGCGCAATAGCCTGTTCGACGCCGTGAATCGCCACTTTCCCGCCGGGACGCGCGTAGCGCGGCCGGCCGGCGGATACTTCGTGTGGGTCGAGTTGCCCGTTGAGGTCGACGCGATGGCGCTGCACCGTGCGGCGCTGGCATTGCGCATCAGCCTGGCGCCGGGGCCCATATTCTCTGCGCACGGCGAGTTCCCGCACCACATCCGGTTGACCTGCGGTCAGGCTTGGGACGAAACGCTCGAGCGCGCCATGCGAACGCTGGCGCGACTGGTCGACGAAGCAGCGCGCAGCGTCGCCGCTTTGCCGACATCTATCTGATCCGGTCGTCGGCGTTAGCAACTGCTCACGCCACCGGCGCAGGTCGGCGGGCAGACTGCGGTCATGGCGAAAACCAGTTTCATCTCTGTATGCCGCAGAGTACTGGCGCGGGTACGCACACCGCGCGCTCCTGAACGCGCGGCGCAGGAGGTTCTGAACCGCCTGAGCCCTTCTGTCTTCAGCGGGCTGCTGGACGTGGATGGGAAACTGCTCTACGCCAATCATGCAGCGTTGCAGGCCATCGGCAGTAAGCCAGAGCAGGTCCTTGGTCAGCGCTTCGAGGCTACCCCTTGGTGGCAGGGCTGCGCGTCGTCGCGGCGACAGCTGCAACTGGCGCTCGTCAGCGCAGCGCGCGGCGAAGCTTCGCGCTTCGACGTCCGCATCGCGACGCGGAGCGGCGAGTCGCTCCTCATGGATTTTTCGCTGCTGCCGCTGTACGGGCCCGACGGACAGGTGGTGTACCTGATCGCTTCCGCATGCGACGTGAGCGAACGCGAGCAGGCGGCACCAGTTGCAGCTCACACGCCACGCCGTCGAGCAGGCCAACGACGCATTGTTGCAGGTCGGGCCTGATGGCGCGTTTCGCGATGCCAACGCAGCCGCCTGCCGGCTGCTGGGCCTCACGCGGCGAACAGCTGTTGGGCTGCGGGTGCATGACGTCGACATCCACGGATCGACGAGGCCGCATGGGCCGCAGCGATGGCGCGGACATGTGCGAATGCGGCTCCCTGCGATTCGAGACCACCCTCCGTCATCTCGACGGCGCATGAGATTCCGGTCGATGTCTCGGCAAGCCTGGTGATCAGCGACGACCTGACCTTCGCCCATGTCTGCGTCGACGACCTGCGGGAGCGCCGCGCTGCCGAGCGTCGCATCCAGCAGCTGCTGCGGTTCGACGAGCTGACCGGCCTGCCGAACCGCCAGCGGCTCTTCGAGCGGCTGGGCGCGACGCTGGAGACCGGCCCGAAGCAGCCGGTGCTCGTGCTGGAGCTCGAGCGCTTCCGGCGAATCAACGACGTCTTCGGCGTCACGGTCGGCGACGCGGTGCTACGCGAAGTGGCCCGGCGCATCGTCGCCACGCGTGCGAGCGACGAACTGGTCGCACGGCGCGGCGGTGACGAGTTCGTGATCGTGCTGTCCGCTGCGCCGGAGGCGGCATCGCAGGTCGGCGCAGCTGCTGCTCGACACGGTGGCCCGGCCGATGACGATCGGGGAACACGAGATCCACCTGACCTGCAGCATCGGCATCGCGGTCGGCGCCCACCGACGGCGACGGCGCCGACACCTCGCTGCGCCGCGCCGACAGCCGCGATGCACCACGCCAAGCTGCGGGTCGCGGCCAGGTCAACGTCTATGCAGGCGCCCCGCATGACGACGACCCCGAGTCGGCTGGCGCTGGAGACGGCGCTCCGCCACGCCCTTCGCGACGAGCAGCTCGAACTGCACTACCAGCCGCAGGTCGACCTCGAGCACGGCCACATCGTCGGTGTCGAGGCCTGCTGCGCTGGGAGCACCCCACGCGGGGCGGGTCGCGCCGCGAATCCGCTTCATCCCGATCGCCGAGGAGACCGGCCTGATCGTCGCCATCGGCGACTGGGTCCTGCGCCGCGCCGTCGAGCAGGCCGCCGCCTGGCAGCGTGCCGGGTCTGCCGCCGGTGCGCATGGCGGTCAACCTGTCGGCGCGCCAACTGATGCAGCCGGACCTCGCGCGGCGCATCGAGAGCTGTTCGCGCGAAGCGGCCTCGACCCGCGGCTGTTCGGCGTCGAGGTGACCGAGAGCATGCTGATCAGCAACTTCGACCAGGCGGTGCAGCACCTGCGAGCGCTGCGGGCGCTGGGCGTCGAGGTCTCGCTCGACGACTTCGGCACCGGGCTACTCGAGCCTGAGCTACCTGCGCAGGCTGCCGGTAGACGTGGTCAAGATCGACCGCTCGCTGGTGCCCGACGTCACTGCGCCGGCGGAGGACGTGTCGATCACGCGCGCGATCATCACGATGGCGCATCGACTGCAGATGAAGGTGCTCGCCGAAGGCGTCGAAAGCGAAGGCCAGGCGGCGCTCCTGGCGGCCAACCAATGCGACCAGATGCAGGGCTACTGGTTCAGCGCCGCAGTGCCGGCGGCAGCGGTCGAGTCGATGCTGCGCGAGGGCCGCCGGATCGACCCGGCGCTGCTCGGCCGCCGCTCGCGAAGCGCACGTTGCTGCTGGTCGACGACGAGGAGAACATCGTCGCTGCGTTGCGCCGGCTGCTGCGCGCCGAGGGCTGGAATGGTGTCAGCGCCACCAGCGCCGAGCAGGCGCTGCGACGGATGGCACGACACGAGGTGGACGTGATGCTGTCGGACCAGCGCATGCCGGGCATGACCGGCGTCGAGCTGCTGCGCCGGGCCAAGGAGCTGTACCCGGACACGATCCGGCTGGTGCTGTCCGGATACACCGAACTGCAGTCGATCACCGATGCGATCAACGAAGGCGCGATCTACAAGTTCCTCGCCAAGCCCTGGGACGACGAGCAACTGCGCGCCCACCTGCGGGAGGCTTTCGCATTGAAGGAATGGCCGACCAGAACCGCCCTCGGCAGGGAGGTGCAGGCTACCAACCGGAACGCGCCAAGCTGAGCCCCCGACCGTCGCAGATGCTACTGAAAATGCAGACGAAAACGACCTCTACTTTGACGGGGCCATAGCGCAGAAGATCGAATACTGGGCGCCTTCGTTTGTTATCCAACGTTGCGTCGCTGCGTCGTTACAGACGTTTCATTTTCATCGCCAACGCCTGAGCTTCGGAGTCCGTCAGCCGCAATACTCTTCCGAACTTCACGGCTGCCATCTTCCCCGGACGATGCAATCCTGCGCATTCGCGGTTCTCCAGTTTTCGAGACGTCATAAGCTATTCCTTCGCCGAGTTGACGCGTCTGAGAAAACTTGCTCCAACGCCGCCTCGAAACCTTTTAAGAAGGTCCGCCTGTCAGAGGCGAGGTGACCGGGAACAAAGAATGATTGAGCCGTTGCGCGGTAATACTTAATTGGTCTTCCGCGACGAGGCACTTCCCGAGTGAGATGGATCAACTCCAGTTTGCAAAGTCGTTTCACGTGATAGTGCAGCAGGCTGAGGGTCATTCCAGTCGTGAGCGACAGCTCTTGGAGTGAGTGTTCCCGCGCGACGAGGTGCAACAAAAGACGTCGCTGTGAAGAATGCTCGAACACGCGGGCGGCCGCTGGATTCTGGATCTTCAATTGTTGGCGCACAGCACCTCCTATATCGACCGTCCTAGTTCAACGGCAACTATAGCAATTGAAGTAGAGATGCTTTGAACATCGTCATGCCTCGGAGGGAGCCATCTTTATGTCCAGAGCTGTCAGTACTCTTGCAAACGCTCGACGCTCATCGTTTCAACGCCACCTCAGTGTTGTGATGGCGCTTTGCATGGCGCAGACCTGCCAAGAAGTTCTCGCGCGACCTTCAGACGATCAAATCGTTGCAGACCTAAGCGCCACTCTGGAAAAACTCTCAACCGAGGATCAATTTTCCGGAACGGTGCTGGTTGCCAAACACGGAAAAATTCTTTTCGAACATGCTTACGGCTATGCCGATCACGCCTTTGCCGCTCCGAACCGCCTCGATACCAAGTTCAACATTGCATCGATGGGGAAGATGTTCACGGCGATCGCCGTCCTGCAACTCGTAGAACAGGGAAAAATCTCGCTGGATGACAAGCTTATCACTCACCTTCCCGCTTACCCCAACAAGGAGGTCGCGAACAAAGTCACTATTCGTCAATTGCTCAGTCATACATCGGGGCTAGCGGACTTCTTCGGCCAGCAATTCGCCGATAGCAACATGGCGAATTTCGACACTCTCGAATCTCTGCTGCCGCTGTTTGTGGACAAGCCGCTTGAGTTCGACCCGGGATCGCGATGGTCCTACAGCAACGCGGGTTACATCGTACTGGGCCTGGTCATCCAGCAGGTGAGCGGGCACAGCTACTACGATTACGTTCGCGACCACGTCTACAGACCCGCTGGAATGCAGAATACCGACAATTGGGCCGCCGATGCCGACGTGCCGAATCGGGCGCTCGGGTACACCTACGCAGGGCAGCCAAAAGGCTCGCCACGAAAGTCCAATATTTTTATGCTTCAGCGCGGGGGTTCGGCCGGTGGTGGACTCGACGGTCGAGGATTTGTTCCATTTCGCAGACGCGTTGGAAACCTACAAACTACTTAACAAGCAAGACACCGAGATGGCAACGACCGGTCGATTCGCTACGCCACATGCCGGTGCAAAGTATGGTTTTGGTTTTGAGGAACTTTTTATCAACGACACACGCATTGTGGGCCACAGCGGCGGCGGCCCCGGCATCCATGATGTGCTAGACATTTATCCGCAAGACGGCTACGTCGTCGCGATCATGACGAATTACGATAACGCGATGTCAGAGGTGGATGATCGACTGCGAGGTGCGCTGTCGGGGCGAGCACCACTGCGAGCATTCGCTCTCGATCAAGCTGCGCTCAATTTATTTCGTGGGAAATATGCCCCCATCGTTCCGGAAGGCATGAAGATTATGGGGAGCCCGCCCCCTATCGTGGTGACGCCGACACAAAATGGGATTGATATTATCCGGGAATCGGACCGGTATTTCACTTCATACCGATTTCCGACGAGGAGTTCGTAGGCCGCGACAATCCAAGTTTAAAGGTGACATTTGAGCGAGACCCAAGTGGGATCGTGGGGCGTCTGAAAACAGATACCGGCTTTGGACCGGTGCCGCCCATTACGGCAACGCGTTTGCCCTGATCGGTGCGAAGAACATTGGCGGTTGCGGCATGGTTGAGGGAATTCGGCAGACCGAAGAAATCGTGCTTGTGAACTGGCTTTGACAGAGAGTCCGCACGGCTCAGCCGGGCTTTTGCACGTTCAGGCGCAAAACGATTGCTGGCGTATGACGCGCGGAATATGGTGCCCTGGGCTTGATGGGACCGACAGGAAAGAAGCGTAATGGATAGTCTTCTGGTGCGACTCGGATCGCGTTCGCTTTGCGCAATGCTTGTCGTTACGCACATGGCGTGGGCGGCGCCAGCGCCGAAATGTAACGATCCCGTATTCCGGCAGTTCGATTTCTGGGTCGGCGATTGGGATTCGTTCGATATCGAAAACGGTAAAGAATCAGCTCAATCGATTGCTCGCAATCATGTTGACTCGATTTTGGACGGCTGCGTTGTGCATGAAGACTATGACCAGTTCAACGGTCTGCACGGCGAAAGTTTCACGCTCTTCGATCGTACGCGCAAAGTCTGGCACCAGAGTTGGGTTACAAACGGTGGCGTCTTATGGCTTCTGGATGGAACGCGCACCGGTTCTCGCATCACGCTCGAAGGCAACAGTCTCACCGCCACGGGGCGCAAACAGCGCATTCGCATTTTCTGGGAACCACAAGGCGCAGACGTGCGCGAGACGGCAACGGTCTCTGAGGACGATGGAAAGACCTTCAACCCTCTGTTTGATGTCCTGTTCCGTAAGCATAAGCCCTACGCGCTAGGTTCGAGCTGCGTCAGTCCATTTGATGGACCAACGCGATGCGCGCGATCCGGCCGCGGACTGTGTTCTCTGGAAACGATGCGCGTCAGGGTGGACGTGTTTTCATCTCCATCGCGGCGGATTTTTAGCAAGCGATCCGTAAAACCATCTCACGTCGTGCCTTAGGGAGAGTGGTCCTAAGGCATCGTCACGGACGCGCTAAATTGTGGGAGAAGTGCCGGACCCGTGAGTCGGTGCGCGCATTGCTGCCGCATTTGCCCAGATAGGCGACGCGTACTTTCCGCTGCCAGGCTACAAACGCGAAGCTCAACTGGTCGCGACGACTGCCAAGCGCAATTTCGTTCCACCACGCGTCGGCGAGATCAATTGTTTTCGCGACGTTGTGACGGCGTACCAATATGTTGTTTTCGTTGAGTCCGGCATTTTCCGGAAAACCCAACTCCCGATACCGGCTCATCTGGGCCCGGATCGTCGCGGGACAATCTTTTCCTTCAAGGACGCATTGCTCGGCTTCTGCATATGAACAATCGCGATAAGGATGCTTCCATGTCGCAAAATCCCATGCGTTCCTCGTCTCTGGCAGCAGGTCCTGGGGAGCACAAGCCAGCTGCAGGTTGGCATCCAGCCAGATGCTTACCTGATAGTTCGGAAAATATACATGTGGATTATGTTTGATATACCGTGCCACGCGCACTGGATCCGGATCGCGCCATGAGACATCTCGCCGTACCCAGACATCCTGCCAGGAAATATCGCGATCGGTGAAGCAGTAATAGTCGCAGTTGGCATCAATGACGGTGGGTATTTTCAAACAATCGTAGTCGCCGATGATTGCGGTATAAACGGCTATCCGCTCTCGGCCACAGTCGGTTTTCGCCGCGACGGATTTTTGCGGGCGAGTATGACTGCGACCCTCCAGATGGCCAAGCGTCAAGAAGTCGCCGAGCGGCGTCAGTCTGCCGGTCCGCAGGTCCGGGTTGGCACGCAAGTACCACGTGGAATCGAATTGCTCGGAAGGGTCGCGTCCCTCCGCTGCGCCGTAGTGCAGATAATGCAGCAATGGGTTGAGTCCAGCGGCACGCACATCGGGATAGCGCCGCAGATACCAATCGTTGTCGAAGAGCGGATTGGGGTTGCAACCTTGAGCCACACCGTGACTTATATAGTGCAGTAGTGGATTCACACCAGCTGCGCGTACGAAGGGGTACTTAGACAGATACCATTCGGAGTCGAAAAGCGGACCTGGTCTGCGCCCTTCGGCGGCGCCATGCGCTAGATAGTGTTCCCAAGGATCCGCGCCGGCAGCCGCTACGTCTGCGTTGTTCTCCAGATACCATTGGCGGTCGAACAGCGAATCGGGAGGCGCAATGGGGGCAACGGCCATGAGGTAGCAAAGATCCTAAAGCATCGTCCGCTGCTAATTCTGCACAGTTCTTCATCGTGATCAAAGCATGTGTCGTGAGACGTGACAGCGGAAGATTGCTCCAGCCTGCTCGATCCCATGACCGAATGGGCCAACGGACGTTCGTGCACTCGCCACGTAGTTGCTTGCAACAGCGAATGCGTACGGTTGCGGCTTAGATGGAAGGTTTTGGCGATATTCGCCCAAATCAGAGGCTCTGGAGTTTCAAAGTGGCGATCCATTTGCGCTTGGCAGATGCCGACATCCGCTTGATACGCATTTCCTCACTTAGTGCGGAGCGTCGACTATCGCAAGTCACGAACCCTAAAAGTCGCGCAGGAGGATTCATGCGCGTATACCGCGCGCCCGTGCCCGCGGCATGCTTGTCGAAGCGTCGGGCGACGTCAGTAGTCGCACCGGTGTAGATGCTGCCGTCGCGACATTCCAGGAAATACAGATACCAGGGTTTCTGACATAGCATCGGCTCGTCGTTGCTCACGCCGCCATCCTGTACTCGTAATACGGTCGAGCCCGATCCTCAAGGATTGCCTGCATCGCGCCGAGGTTCTTCGCGTCTGGATTGAGCCACGCGTCGATGTTCTCTTCCTTGAGCGGAATAATGCAGCGATCGTGTCCGGCGGCGGCGACTTCCGCTGGCGGGTCATCGGTGATGGCGGCAAACGAGTCGAGCGACTCGCCACCGTCCTCCCAATGCGACCATAGGCAAGCAACAAACATCGTATCGAGCCCGCGCGGCTTGAACTCGAATACAACGTTTTCTTCCTTCTCGCCTTCGGCTAGCTCGCGTCCTTCGACCTTGTGCTTGCTGACGTTCTCGAAAAACGTCGTCGCCAACATGATGCCGTGCTGGTAGCCAAAAAGGTCTTTCCAGAATCCAGTCAGATTGTCTCTACGCGCGTTATATGTGCCGGGATACTTCGCATCGTGGAACTTAGGCTTGCCCGCCGGACGGCACTGGTAGCGCATCAGCTTGATGGCGGGCTTGCCATTCTCGCTTACGATCAGTGGCACGAACCAGCCCGGAAAGATTCTAGCGTCGCGCGGTTTAAACTCCGATCGCTTGATGTCGCCCAGTTTGCCGAGCGCCCATTCGATCTTGCTTAGTGACACGTGCTGATCATTGAGCGCCTTCTTCGTTTCCTTTAACGCGAGCGCACGTTGCGCGTCGGCCAGTCGCTTCTTCTGCTTGAACGTTTCCTGTTCGAGCTTCGCAATTTCCTGGGCGTTGAATGCCTCGATGAACGCAGCGATCCTGTGTTCCTCGCCATTCTGCGGATCCGTAAACCAGGTATCGACAGCCTTCGGAATTTTCATCGACGGAAATTCGTTCTGGCGCCACCAGTATTTCTTGATGAAGTCACCGAGATCGAGAGTGGCCTCGGTTCCCATGACGCGCAAATATTTGCGCCAGTCGCGTTCGATTTGGGCGGAGTAGCACATCGTCAGTCTTCAATTCTACCGTTGTCTTGCTCGTCGCTGAACTTTTCGAGCCATTCAACCATCTGGCCGCCTCGTGTCCCGGCCAGTGCAAGATGAGTCATTCTCGTCGTGGGCGATGCGCCATGCCAGTGCTTCTCGTTCGTCGGGCACACGGTCACGTCTCAGGCATCGATGCGCCGACTCGGTCCGCGCACTCGCATTGGATGAGTCCCAAACCGGAGACAACCTCAAGGGTTGGCCGAACGGGTGCCGATGCCACGCGCTACGAGCGCCGGGCTCGAGGGTGACCGTCGCGCCGGTCAGTGGCGCTTCGCTGGTCGGACACAAAGAATCGACCCGGACCCCGCCAATGAAATATTGCTCGGGGCCTTTGAAGAGAGCTGACTTCCATTCAGTTTGATTTCCACTGCCTCTCCCACTACTTGGGTCGAGTTCGCCGAACCAATAAGCCGCCGTTACCCCGCCGTCCATCAGAAAATCGCTGCCAGTAATGAACGCTCCGTCCGAGCCCATTAGTAGCGCCGCAACATTTCCTACTTCGTCCGGAGTTCCGGCACGCCCCACGGGGCATAGTTCGATCATCCGCCGATAACCGGGTCCGCGTGGGCCTGATAGTTCGTCATTCGCCAATGGCGTGATGATGATGCCGGGACTGATCGTGTTGATTCGTGCACCGCGTTTGCCCCAGTGCACAGCTTCCGCCATGACGCGCAGGGAATTACGGCGTTTCGAATATGGTAAGCCATCAGGGGATCGATAATGCGGTCAAGACTCAACATCGGCAGCGCGAGCAATTCCTCGGCTGGCGTCTCCGCGAGCAGGCGATTTTCTTCCGGAGTGAGTCCTGGCAGACGATGGCCCGACTGCGACGAAATCACGACACCCGAACCGCCCGCCGCGATAACGTTACGAAACTCTTCGAGCAATACTGCCGTGCCGTAAAGATCACCCTTAAAATAGTCTGCGGGCTCGCCTGTGTCGGTGAGACTCCCGCGGCGTGAATGAAGTGGGCGATGTCGCCAGGTTCCTGCGCGGCTGATACGAGTGCGCGAATTGACTCGCGCGAAGCGATGTCTACCTGAGTGGTGCTAACGTCGAAACCGGCATCGCCGAACACTTGCGCTGCGTTGTCCGCATTCTCTTTTCGCAGATCAGCGAGAAGGACGGTTTGCCTGCGCTCACACGGCGCGCGATGGCTTGTCCGATCGACCCGGGACCGATTACGACTACGACGTCGCTCATGACACGCTCCTTGACTATTAAAGGCTTCCCGCCTGACTGATCATACGCCCTCGCGACCGGTGAGACGCCGCCAACTATTCTTCCGGCATGGACAGACAATCAGCCGAACAGTGGAACGCGACACCCGAAGGAAACTGAGTGCTCCTATGGCGGAATGATGCGAGCGTGTAAGCGCGGCGACGAGGTTGAACGAACATTTGCGTATAAAACCAGCTCCGTCCGCACGCTTTGCATCGCGAGAAGTCGGAGCGATTATCAGCTTCAGTTTAGCTGGTTAGTTGGACTCGAAGCCGTCAGCAGAAATCGTGTCCGACGGACGCGTGATTTTCCAGTGTTGCCGATGCGCTTTTCGAAGGTCGCCACTGAGTGTACGAATTGTCCCAACGGCGGGACATTTGGAACTGCTCAACAGCGACTGCCAAGAGCTAAGTGATTGACTTGGTTGGAGCCGTCTTCCAATTTAACACCTAAGCCGCTGATTGAACTCGATTAGTTTGGACGCCTGTTGAGATGGCACCCCATATCTACCCCCAAGCAACTGCGGAGCAAAGGGTAGGATGCAGTGTCGGGGACGAGGTCATTTATGTCAGCTGCAAGCAGCGCGCCGCCCGTCGAACGCGCCTCCTTCATTTTGGCCTTCATGGCTTACGCCGCCGCACTGGGCGTCGTTGTGCTTTCCATTTTGCTGATGCTTGAAGATGGAGAGCCGGAAAGACTAATTCTCTCCTTCGCGTGCGTACCTTTTGTCTACCTTGGTTCGCGTCTGCGACGTGGATTCGTGCAACTCCCCTACTTCTTGCGAGCGGCTTCATTCGGCAAGGTGCAGGACGGTCGGGAGCTGTGGCAGATCAAACGAGTGCGCTATCCGTGTGCAGCGCTGGCCATGGCGGCCGCACTTTACTTGGCGACAACCCTAACTCAATCAAGCGACTTAGTTCGCCATGCAGCAGTAGCCTGCGGGCTGATTCTAAGCGCCATCCTTGCGTGGGAAATCACGCTGCTTGTCATTGCTGGAATGATCGCTTACTCGATACTCGGAGCATTCGCGGCGTTGCCCACCAGCGTCGCGATCATCATCGGCGCTTACATAATCGCGTCAGCTCAGCGGCGCACATAGCAATCGACGCTAAGCTGCCATCCTGTACTCGTAATACGGTCGAGCACGATCCTCAAGAATCGCCTGCATCGCGTTGAGGTTTGTTGAATCAGGATTAAGCCACGCGTCGATATTTCCTTCCTTGATCGGAATGATGCAGCGATCGTGACCAGCCGCAGCGACTTCGGAAGGCGGCTCGTCCGTGATGACTGCAAACGAATCCAGCGCTTCGCCCGCTTCTTCCCAGTGCGACCACAGACACTGGCACGAACCAGCCGGGAAAGATTCTAGCGTCGCGCGGCTTGAAGTCTGACCGCTTGATGTCGCCGAGTTTGCCGAGTGCCCATTCAATCTTGCTTGACGAGGCGCGCTGATCATTGAGGGCCTTCTTTGTTTCTTTGATCGCAAGCGCACGTTGCGCATCGGCAAGGCGCTTCTTCTGCTTGAACGTTTCCTGTTCGAGCTTCGAGATTTCCTGATCGTTGAATGCCTCGATGAATGCCGCGATCTTTTGCTCATCACCGTTTTGCGGATCAGCAAACCAGGCATCGACCGCCTTCGGAATTTTCATCGAAGGAAATTCGTTCTGGCGCCACCAGTATTTTTTGATGAAGTCGCCAAGGTCTAGCGTGGCTTCGGTTCCCATGACCCGGAGATATTTGCGCCAGTCACGTTCGATTTGAGCTGAATAACACATCAGTTTTTGACCCGCTCTTTGTGCTTGGACGTGCGACTGAACACGATGGCGATGAGTCCGCTGCCGATGAGCGCCCAGAGGCATCCGTCGATCACAAACCCGGCCGACTCACCGAAAATGGCTTGTAAACTAGGTAGAAGATCAATTCGTCTGCCAGCAGGCGGCTTAACCCGAAACACAGCCAACGACACGGCATAGAGCCAC
>CAWFCC010000009.1:0-488220 GCA_963814225.1 uncultured Gammaproteobacteria bacterium
CTATCGGGCGTGAGTCTCGAAGAACCGGCGCGTTCGCGATTTCGCGAGATCGTCAACGAACTCACGCGGCTTTCCACCGAATTCGAGAATGCCGTGCTCGATGCGACCGACGCATGGAGCGAAACGGTCGACGAGAAATCACTCGCCGGCATTCCGGAAAGTGAACTCGGCATGTTTCGCGATGGCGACGGATTCAAGCTCACGCTCAAGCAGCCGTGCGTGACGGCGGTGCTGACTTACGCCGATGATCGTTCGGTGCGCGAACGCGTTTATCGCGCGTATCAGACGCGCGCGTCGGATCAAGGCCCGCACGCCGGCAAGTTCGACAACTCCGCGCGCATGGAACAGATCCTCGCGCTGAAACACGAAGCGGCGCACACTACTCGGCTTCGCGAATTCCGCAGAAGAATCGCTGGCGACGAAGATGGCGGGAAAGCCCGATCGCGTGCTCGATTTTCTGCGCGATCTGGTGCAGCGCGCGAAACCGATCGCGCAACGTGAACTCGCCGAGTTGCGCGAATTCGCGCGCGAGCACGTCAAGCTCGACGATCTGCAGCCGTGGGATGTCTCGTACGCCGCCGAGAAGCTGCGCGTGCGCAAATACGATCTGAGCGAAGAAGAATTGAAACCCTATTTCGCGCTGCCGGCGGTGATCGGTGGGTTGTTCTCCATCGTCCATCGCGTGTTCGGCGTGGTGTTGCAGGTGCGCAAGGATGTCGATGTGTGGCATCCCGACGTTCGCTTCTACGATGTGATCGACGAATCCGGTCGCGTCATCGCCGGTGTCTATGTGGATTTGTATACGCGCACCGGCAAACGCGGCGGCGCGTGGATGGATGTGTGCCGCTCGCGCTTCCGCAACGCCGACACGATTCATCTGCCGATCGCATACGTCACCTGCAATTTCGCGCCGCCGTCGGGCGATCAGCCGGCGTTGCTCACGCACGACGAAGTGACCACGCTGTTCCACGAATTCGGACACGGCCTGCATCATCTGCTCACCGAAGTGGACTATCCCGGTGTGGCCGGCATCGACGGTGTGGAGTGGGATGCGGTCGAACTGCCGAGCCAGTTCATGGAAAACTTCGCGTGGCAACGCGACGCGCTGAATCTTTTCGCGCGGCACTATCAGACTGGCGAACTTCTTCCCGATAGTCTGTTCGAGCGCATGCTCGCCGCGCGCCATTATCACGCGGGACTGTTCCTCGTGCGTCAGCTGGAATTCGCGCTGTTCGATTTCCGTCTGCATCTGGAATACAACGAAAAGCAGGGCGCGCGCGTGATGGAACTGCTCAACGAAGTGCGCAACGAGGTCGCGGTGATTTTCCCGCCCGCGTGGCAGCGCATGCCGCACAGCTTCGCGCATATTTTCGCCGGCGGCTATGCGGCGGGTTACTACAGTTATCTGTGGGCGGAGTTGTTGTCGGCCGATGCGTTCGCGCAGTTCGAGGAGATGGGCATCTTCAACAAGGATTCCGGCGCGGCGTTCCGGCGCAACGTGCTCGCGGTCGGCGGATCGCGCCCGGCGCTGGAATCGTTCGTCGCTTTTCGCGGACGCGAACCGCAGATCGATGCGCTGCTGCGCAGCTACGGACTCGCGGCCTGACCTTGCTGTCGGTCGTCGTCAATTTCTACAACAATCGCCGCGAGGCGATGAACACGCTGCATTCGATGTCGCGTGCGTATCAGCGCGGCGCGGAGAAGATCGATTTCGAAGTGATCGCGATCGATCACGGTTCTTCGGCGCCGCTCGACTGAGGCGGATGTGCGGCGGTTCGGTCCGGAATTCCACTATCGCTTCGTCGAGACTACGTCGGTGTCGCCCGCGAAAGCGATCAACGACGCATGCCGAAGTGCGAACGGCGAGAAGCTCGTAGTGGTGATCGATGGCGCGCATATTCTTTCGCCGGGCATCTATGCGCTCGCCGAACGCGCGTTCGATCATTTCACTACGCCGTTTCTGTCGACCGCGCCGTTTCATCTCGGGCCGAAACAGCAAAACCTTGCGATGATGGAAGGTTACAACCAGCACGCCGAAGATGCGTTGCTCGCGCGCAGCGGCTGGAAGGAGAATGGCTACCGGTTGTATTCGATTGCCGGATCGTTCGCCGATCCCGGCATGGGCTGGTTCGGGTGCGCGTTCGAAACCAGTTGTTTCGCGATACGCAAGGATGATTATTTTACCCTTGGTGGCTTCGACGAACGTTTCGTCTCGCGTGGCGGCGGTCTGGTCGCGCTCGATTTCTATCAACGCGCGCTGGCGCGCGAACGTGGCGATTACGTGATGCTGCTCGGCGAAGGCAGCTTTCATCAATTCCACGGCGGCGTAGCGAGCAATGCGCCGAAGCAGCGGCATCCGTGGGCGGAATTCAATGGCGAATTCGAGCGCATCCGCGGGCGCAAATTTGCGCGGGTGTTGAAGCGCCCGTTCTATTTCGGCGCGTTCCCGAACGAGGCGATCGACATCGCCAAAATTTCCGCGCATCACGGCTTCGAGCTGTGGCAGAAAGCGATCGCCGGCGGTGAGGCATAATGGGCAGGTCATGAAGATCGCGACATGGAACGTCAACTCGCTCAACGTGCGCCGTCCGCATCTGCGCGACTGGCTGGCGACGTCTGCGCCCGACATCGTCGCGCTGCAGGAAACCAAGATGGAGGACGCCAAGTTTCCGCACGAGGAAATCGGCGGACTCGGCTATCGCTGCGTTTTCTCCGGCCAGAAGACCTACAACGGCGTGGCGATTCTCGCGCGCAGCGAGCCGACCGATGTGGTCAAGGACATTCCCGGCCTGGACGATCCGCAGCGGCGCATTCTCGCGGCGAGCGTCGGAGCGTTGCGCATCATCAATCTGTACGTCGTGAACGGCCAGGCGGTCGGCAGCGAGAAATTTGCGTACAAACTCGACTGGCTCGTCGAAAGTGCGCGACGTTCGTTGCAGGACGAACTGACCCGGCATCCGCGCATGATCGTGCTGGGCGATTTCAACATCGCGCCGGACGATCGCGACGTGCACGATCCGGACGCGTGGCGCGAACAGATCCTGTGTTCGACGCCGGAGCGCGACGCGTTGCGCAATCTGCTTTCGCTCGGCCTGCACGACAGTTTCCGTTTCTTCGAGGAAGGCGCGGGGCATTTTTCGTGGTGGGATTATCGCCAGGCCGCGTTCCGCCGCAATATGGGTTTGCGCATCGACCTGATCCTCGCCAGCGAAGCGTTGCGCGAACGTTGTCGCAGCGTGACCATCGACCGCATCCCGCGCACGTGGGAGCGTCCATCCGATCACACGCCGGTGATCCTGGAGCTGGCCGATGAGTGAGCAGACCTCAAACCCGAACTGGCCATCGATGCTCGACGACATCGAGCTGGACGAACTCGATCAGTTCCTGCGCGCGCATGCGGGCGAGGAATCGCTGCTGCTCGACGGCGTGCACGGACTGCTCACCGCGAATGCGATCGGTCCCCAACCGGCCGGGCCGGAAGAATGGCTGCCGGAAATTCTCAACGAACCGTTTGCCGATGCAGAACAAGGCAAACGCGTGCTCGAACTGCTCGCGCGGTTGAATGAAAGCGTGCTGCTCGAAATCGAAGCTGACGAATACGAACCGATCCTCGGCGAAATCGAACTCGACGACGGCAACGCGGCGCTAAGCGCGCAGGGCTGGTGCGAAGGATTTTCGCGCGGCGTGGATCTGCGCGCGCGATTATGGGAGACGCGACTCGGCGCCGATTCGCAACTCACCGAAGTGCTCGGGCCGATCATGGCGCTCGCGGTCGACGAAGGCATCTTCGCGACCGACGCCGATTTTTCGCCGCTCACCGAGGAAGAATACGACGAGTGCCTGGCGCAGTTGCCGGCATCGGTCGGCGCCGTCGCGCAGTATTGGCGCGAGCTGCCGCCGACGCCGGAAGAACTCGCGCAGCCGATGGCGGATGGCGATGCTTCCAATCCGCGCCGCCGTCGCGGCGGACGCTGGGTGCACTAGCCGTCAGCGCGGCCCTTGACGTGTTTGTCGAAGAAATCGGCGATGGCGTGAAATGCGTGCTTGCGCATCGCCGGCGTCGACAGGCCGTGCTTGCCGCCGGGATACGTCATCAGCTCGAACTGGATGCCGCGCTCCTGCAACGCCGCCATCAGTTTGGTCGAGTTGGTGAACTGCACGTTGTCGTCGGCCATGCCGTGGATCAGCAGCAGCGGCGCTTTCAATCCGTCGAGCCAATGCAGCACGCTGGATAATTCGTAACCGTTCGCGTTGTTTTGCGGCGTGCCGAGATAGCGTTCGGTGTAGCGCGGTGTCGTAGAGACTCCAGTCGATGACCGGCGCGACCGCTACGCCGCCGGCGAGTTCGTTCGACGCTTTCGCCAGCAGCATCGACGTCATGTAGCCGCCGTAGCTCCAGCCGAACATGCCGATGCGGTTGCCGTCGATCCACGGTTGCTGTTTCAGCCAGTGGATGCCGGCGAGCTGGTCTTCGACTTCGAGCTTGCCGAACTGTTTGTAGATGCCGTCGGTGAATTGGCGGCCGCGATTGGCCATGCCGCGGTTGTCGAGTGAGAACGCGACATAGCCGTGTTGCGCCATGTACTCGCTGAAATAGTCGATCCAGCCGCGCGTGACGACTTGTCCGTGCGGACCGCCGTAATACGTGTTGAACACGGGATAGCGTTTGTTCGGATCGAAATTCGCCGGCTTGAAAACGCGGTAATACAAATCCTGTCCGTCGGCCGATTTGATCGTGCCGAATTCCGGAACGATGTGCGCGTCGCGAAACGGCCAGTACGGATGCTTCGCGTCGAGCTTGTTCTCTTCGATCCAGCTCAGGAATTTTCCTGTCGCGTCGTGCGCGGATGTTTGCGGCGGCGTGCTCGGATTCGGAATAGGTGTCGACGTAAAGTTTCGGACTGTTGCCGAACGTCACGCCGTGCACGCCGTCGCCTTGGCTGATGCGTCTGGGCGAAGTCGCGTCGCTGCCGTCGAGGCGCAGCGCATACAGTTGCCGGTCCGGCACGAAATCGCGATTCGAATTCACATAGACGAGACCCGCGTCTTCGTCGACGGCGAGCGTGTCTTCGATGTCCCAGTCGCCGCTGCTGATGGCGTGCTGGAGTTTGCCGTCGATGTATACAAATACAGATGATGAAAGCCGCTGCGTTCGCTGCCCCACACGAAGGCGTCGCTTTTCTTGAGGAAGTGCAGATCGTCGTTGAGGTTGATCCAGGTTTCGCTGGTTTCGGTGATGCAGTGTTTTCGTCGTCAGCGACGACACGTCGGCGACATTCAGATCGAGCCGTTTCTGGTCGCGCTGCAGCATCTGATACGAGAAGCGCTTGCCGTCCGGCAGCCATTTCGCCGCGCGCGAGGTAGATGTCCGCATTTGCGCCGAGATCGAGCCAGCGCGTTTCGCCGCCGGTCGGCGCGACGAGACCGAGCTTGATGGTCACGTTCGGGCGTCCCGCAGCGGGATAGCGCTGTTCGATCACTTCGCTGCGATCGGCGTAGATTTCGAAGCGCTTGACTTTGTCGACACCCGATTCGTCATAACGCTCGTAACGCGATCGCCGAATCGTCCGGCGCCCACCAGTAGCCGGTGAAACGCTCGAGTTCTTCCTGCGGCGATGAATTCCGCTTCGCCGTTGTGGATCGTGCCGCCGCCGTCGCGGGTCAATTGCAGCGGCTTGCCGGTGCCGGCGAGATCGATGATCCACAGGTTCTGGTCGAGCACGTACGAGACGTAGCGGCCCTTCGGCGAAACTTGCGCGTCGATCACCGAGCCACCGGCGGGCAGTTCGCGCAACGCCTTCGATCCGCTGCGGTCAGATCATAAAGGTATAATTTTCCATTAAGTGGAAAAAGCAGCTTTTTACCATCCGGCGCCCACGTGTAGTCGACGAAGCCGTGGCGGCCGGCGACGCGCGCACGTTCGCGGCGCGCTTTTTCGGCATCGGTGAGTTGTTCCTCGCCGTGCACCAGTTTCTTCGAGTCGAGCAGCAGGCGCGTCTTGCGTGCCTTGACGTTGTATTCCCACAGGTCGTACGTGGTCTGGTCGTCCGCTTTCGCGCGCAGGAACGTGACGCGTTCGCCGTCGGGCGAGATTTCGACTTTGGTCGGCGTCGGTCCGTTCAGCCCGCCGCCGCCGTAGATGCGATCGATGCTGAGTTGTTCAGCGGATGCCATAGTTGTCGCGAAGCAGAACAGGATGAAGGCGAAGACGGCGCGCATGAAATCCCCACGAGTGCAAACCGCCGCGATTATTGCGGCGGCGTGGGGATTTCACCAGCGTCTTTACGGTTTGCCGCCTTGGCCGAACAGGATTCTGCGCTGCTCGTCGGACATTTCCGCGGATGGCTTGTTGAAATCGCCTTGCGCGTAGGCGCGGCGTGTTGCCGGACGCGCTTCGATGGCTGCGCGCCAACGCACGACGTCGGGGTAGTCGGTCAGGTCGAGCGGCGCTTTGGTGTACGGATCGATCCACGGATAGCACGCCATGTCGGCGATGGTGTATTCGTCGCCGACGATGAATTCGCGGCCTTTCAGTTGTTTGTCGAGCACGCCGAGCAGGCGTTGCCGCTCGCGCGTGTAGCGGTCGATCGCGTACGGAATTTTTTCCGGCGCGTACGTTGCGAAGTGGCCGTATTGACCGGTCATCGGACCGAGGCCCGCCATCTGCCAGAACAGCCATTCGGAAACGGCGACTTTGCCGCGCGTGTCGGTCGGCAGGAACTTGCCGGTTTTTTCCGCGAGATACCACAGGATCGCGCCCGACTCGAAAATGCTGATCGGCGCGCCGCCGTCGGCCGGCTCGTGGTCGATGATCGCGGGCATGCGATTGTTCGGCGCGATCTTGAGGAAATCCGGTTTGAACTGATCGCCCTTGCCGATATCGACGCGGGTGATCGTGTAATCGAGGCCGGCTTCTTCGAGGAACAGGGTGATCTTGTGGCCGTTCGGCGTGGGCCAGTAGAAGAGTTCGATCATGAGATCCTCCGTCTGATGTCATGCCGAATCTGCATGGAGGCCAGGTCGGCGATTGCAAGCGCTGTTTACTTGCCGATGCAGAACGTGGAGAAGATCGCGCCGAGCAGATCGTCGCTGCGGAATTCGCCGGTGATTTCGCCGAGTGCGTGTTGCGCGGCGCGCAATTCTTCTGCGGCGAGTTCGCCGGCGCGCTGCGCGTCAGAGTGCTCGGCCGCGTGTTCCAGATGTTCGGTCACGTCGCGCAATGCGGCGACGTGCCGCGTGCGCGCGCTGAACGTGCCGGTTCCGGCGTCGGTTGCGCCGCCGAGCCGGCGCAGTTCGTCGCGCAGCAGTGGCAGAGCCGTCGCCGGTGAGCGCCGACAGGTGGACGTGCAGCGATCCGTTCGCGTCGCGCTCGGTGCGTGGCGCTTCGCCGGCGAGATCGATCTTGTTGTGGACGATGATCGCGCATCGCGCCGGCCGCGACGTTGGTCAGCAACGGTGTGATCGTCGATCGCCGCCGATGCGGTGTCGGTGACAAGAATCGCGACGTCGGCGCGCGCGAGTTCCGCGTGCGCGCGGCGAATGCCTTCGCGTTCGACTTCGTCGCGCGCTTTCGCGCAAGCCGGCGGTGTCGACGAGGGTCAGTGCGATGCCGTCGAGGTTGATCGCTTCGCGCAGCACGTCGCGCGTCGTGCCGGGAATCGCGGTGACGATCGCGCGTTCGCTCTGCGCGAGCGCGTTGAGCAGGCTCGACTTGCCCGCGTTCGGACGTCCGACGATGACGACATGCAGTCCGTCGCGCAGGATGGCGCCGCGTTGTGCGGCTTCGAGCAGGTCGCTCAGATTGCTGACGCAGCGCGCGTCAACTCGGTGGCGAGTTGCGGTGCGCTGAGGAAATCGATTTCCTCTTCCGGGAAAATCGAGCGCGGCTTCGAGCCAGGCGCGCAGGCGCACCAAGCCGTCGAACAGAGTCTGAAACGCGTTTTGAGAACTCGCCGTCGAGACTGCGCATCGCGGCGCGCGCCGCCGCTTCGGAACCGCGCGAAATCAGGTCGGCGATCGCTTCGGCCTGCACGAGGTCGATCTTGCCGTTGAGGAAGGCGCGTTCGGAGAATTCGCCGGGCCGCGCCGGTCGCGCGCCGAGCGCATAGATTGCGTCTCAGCAGCAGATCGAGCACGACCGGACTGCCGTGCGTGTGCAGTTCGAGCACGTCCTCGCCGGTGAACGAACGCGGTGCGGCGAAATAGATGCGCGAGGCCGCGGTCGATGGCGTAGCCGTCGGCGTCGCGAAAAATGGAAAAGTGGACAATGCGCGGTTCGGGTTTCTTGCCGAGCAGTGCGTCGCGCGATCTCGAGCACGCGCGGTCCGGAAATTCTCACGACGCCGATGCCGCCCGCGCCGTGCGGCGTGGCGATGGCGGCGATGGTGTCGTCAGTTTGCGGCATTCCTCACGGCGGGTCGCTCGGACTGCGGCGAAGCGGCGCGTGATGATCCACTGCTGCAGCAGGCCGAGGCCGCCGTTGACGGCGTAGTACAGCACGAGGCCGGCCGGGAAGAACAGGAACAGCACGGCGAAGATGAGCGGCATGGTCTTCATCAGGCGCTGCTGCAGCGGGTCCATGCCCGGGCTCGCGGGCGTGAGCCATTGCGCGCCGAGCATGATCAGGCCGTTGATGATCGGCAGGACGATAATACGGATCGGGCGCGGAGAGATTCTGGATCCAGCCGAAGAACGGCGCCTGACGCAGCTCGACGCTTTCGAGCAGCACGCAGTACAGCGCGAAGAAGACCGGAATCTGGATCAGCGTCGGCAGGCAGCCGCCGAGCGGATTGATCTTTTCCTTCTTGTACAACTCCATCGTCGCCTGGCTCATTTTCTGGCGATCGTCGCCGTAGCGCTCCTTCAGCGCTTCCATGCGCGGCTGCAGCTTGCGCATCTTCGCCATCGAGCGGTATTGCGCTTCGCTGAGCTTGAACATCGCGAGCTTGATGATCAGCACGAGCAGGATGATCGCGAGGCCCCAGTTGCCGACGAACTTGTGCAGCTGGACGAGCACCCAGTGCAGCGGATCGGCGATCGGCGTGAGCCATGCCGTAGTCGGCGGTGAGGCCGAGGCCGTGCGCGATGCCGGCCTTGTCGATGGGATCGAGCTGCGCGGCGAGTTTCGGACCGATATACAGATGCGCGACGGTCGATTTCGTTTCGCCCGGCGCGACCGTGATCGCCGGCGACATCGCGCGGATCAGATAGCGCGGCGCGCCGCCGTTGGTGACGAGCGTCGTCGCGTACGCGTCGGTTTCCTCGGCCGGCGGAATCCACGCGGCGAAGAAGTAGTGCTGCAGCATCGCGCCCCAGCCGCCGGCGAAGCTGCCGTTGAGCGGCGAGTCGGCGAACTTGTCGAACGCCAGCTTCTTGAACTTGTCCTGCGGGCTGTACCACGCCGCGCCGGCGAAGGCGATGCGTTCGGGATTGTTGAAGCGAGAAGCCGCTGCGTCGAGACGATCGGCGGCACGCGCTGCAGCTGGCGGTATTCGTTGCCGGTCCACGCGGCTGCGTGCCGTTGTTGATTTCGTTGCGCGTTTCGATCAGGTAGCTGGCCGCGCGTGAAAATGTATACTTTGCGCACTTTGAGGCCGGACGCGTCCTGCCAGTCAGCGGCACTTCGAGCTTGTCGGCGCCGTCGGCGAGTGCGTAGTCGTTCTTTTCGGACGGTGAATTGCGCCTGGTGATCCGGCGCGACGGTGGTGCTGACCAGGCCGTCCTGCGCGACGAAGAATGTCGCAGGCGCGGTGTCGAGCAGGCGCACCGGATGGTCTTTTTCTTTCGGATCGATCGGGTACTGCGAGCAGGTCGGCTTGCACCAGCGATGCCGCCGCGCGTGTCGATGGCGAGATCGAGCAGGTCGGTGCGCACGTGGACGCGCGCCGACGGTTCGGCATTTGCGGCGGCGGTCGGCGCAGGCGAGGTGGTCGCGGCTGCAGCCGGCGCTGCGCTGCCTGCGGGTTTGCGGAATTTCGGCGCTCGACGTCGTCGCTCGGTGCGGCGGGTGTCGCGCTCGTCGATCGCAGCGGAGCGCGGGTTGCGGCGCATAGTCTTTCTGCCACGCTTCCCAGTTCAGGAACGCGACGAATGCCAGGGCGACGAGCAGGAAGGAACGGGTCGTGGACATGGATCTTCTTTGATGAGTGCCGCAGGATGTGCGGCTGGGAACGACGCACTGGGATCGGATTTGCGGCTCGATCGGCGAGTTGCAACCGCGCGGCGCTGATTCAATAGCGCAAACCGGCGCGCATTGTGCGAGGAATGGCGCTATGGGTTCAATCGGCGCGCAGCGAGTTGCTGCCAGATGCGTTCGAGATCGGCGCGCAGGACCGGGTTGGTCTGATTGGCCGAGGACGAACGCGCGATGATCAGGATGTCGACATTCGGCAGCGATTGCCGGTGGTGGCGAAAGCTTTCGCGCGTGACGCGGCGAATGCGGTTGCGCACGACCGCGAGCTTGGAAACCTTGCGCGAAATCGCGCAGCCCAGACGCGGCCGTCGCGTGCGACGGATTCGCGAAATTCGGCGACGAAGTGCGTGTGGCCGAGGCGGTCGCTGCGCTGGCGCAGCGTGGCGAAATCGGAGCGGGAGAGCAGCCGCGCGCGTGCGTGGCAGGCTCAGGTTCGCGCATGGTCGGCAGACGCGCGTCGATTAGGGAATCAGGCGCTTGCGGCCCTTGGCGCGACGGGCGTTCAACACGGCGCGTCCACCGCGGGTCTTCATGCGCGCGCGAAAGCCGTGCGTGCGCGCGTGTTTGAGGTTGCCGGGCTGGAAAGTGCGTTTCATGTCGTGCGCTCGAAAATGTGGCGAGTAAAGAGCGGAAATGATACAGGAGGCTTCGCGCGTGGGTCAATCGCTGATTTGCTTGGCGGCGCTTCGGAACGCAGGCGTAGACTGCCGGCGTCCCGCCAGCGTTCAATGTTGTACAGGATTGGAAACGGATGAGCGAGTTGTGGCGACGCTGTCTCGAGCGTCTGGAAGGCGAGCTCAGCGCGGAAGACATGCATACCTATCTCATGCCGCTGCAGGCCGGCGAGGATGCGGAGGGGCTGCGTCTGCTGGCGCCGAACGCCTACACGCTCGACTTCGTGCAGGCGGAATTCCTGCCGCGCATCGGCAAGGTGGTGAATCATCTGCACGGCGGTCCGGTGAAGGTGCGGCTCGAAGTCGGCACGCTTGCACGGCGCGGCGCGTGCGACAAACCGGCAGCGAAGTTCCGCGTCGTCGGACGCGGCGGAACACGACCACAACCTCGATCCGCATTACACGTTCGATTCGTTCGTCGAAGGCAAGTCGAACCAGCTCGGCAAGGCCGTCGGCGATCCAGGTCGCGAACAATCCGGGACGCGCCTACAACCCGCTGTTGCTTTACGGCGGAACGGGTCTGGGCAAGACCCATCTGATGCACGCGGCCGGCAATCTGATCCGCGCGCAACAACCCGGCGACGAAGGTGATGTACCTGCGCTCGGAGCAGTTCGTCAGCGCGATGATCGATTCGCTGCGCACCAAGAACATGGACGATTTCAAGCGCAGATTCCGCGATGTCGATGCGCTGCTGATCGACGACATCCAGTTTTTCGCCGGCAAGAACACGACGCAGGAAGAGTTCTTCCACACCTTCAACGCGCTGTTCGAAGGCAAGCAGCAGATCATCCTGACCTGCGACCGTTATCCGAAGGAAGTCGACAACCTCGAGCCGCGCCTGAAATCGCGTCTGGGCTGGGGTTTGTCGGTCGCGATCGAGCCGCCCGATTTCGAGACGCGCGCGGCGATCCTGTTGGCCAAGGCGGCATCGCGCGGACTGGATGTGCCGGAGGAACGTCGCGTTCGTGATCGCCAAGCGCATGCGCTCGAACGTGCGCGATCTCGAAGGCGCGCTCAACACGCTGGCCGCGCGCGCGAATTTCCTCGGCCTGCCGATCACCGAGGATTTCGCGCAGGAAACCCTGCGCGACCTGCTGACCGTGCACAGCCAGTCGATCACCGTATCGAATATCCAGAAAACGGTGGCAGACTATTACCAGTTGCGCTTGTCGGATCTGCTGTCGATGAATCGCAGCCGGTCGCTGGCGCGGCCGCGTCAGATCGCGATGGCGTTGTCGAAGGAACTCACCGAGCACAGCCTGCCGGAAATCGGCAAGGCGTTCGGCGGGCGCGACCATACGACCGTGCTGCACGCCTGCCGCACGATTCGCGATCTGAGTCTGATCGACGGCAAGATGCGGCAGGACTGGGAGAAGCTGCTTCGCGAACTGACCGGTTAGGAACCTGTGGATAACTTGTGCAAGAATACGCGCGGGCGTAGTTATCCACAGATCGTCACACAGTGGCCATGCAGGCCGTTATCCGCAGTGTGAATGACAGCTAAGCTATTGATTTATAAAGAATTATAGACTTGATCCACATATCAACAGCCACCAACAGCTTCTATCTTTTTCAATACTTATCAAACGAACATTACGGAAGCCGTCCATGCAATTCGCCATTCAGCGCGAAGTGCTCCTCAAACCGCTGCAGCAAGTGATTGGTGTCGTCGAGCGCCGGCAGACCTTGCCGGTCCTGTCCAACCTGCTGGTCGTCGCGCTGCCAACGAGCGCGTGACCTTCACCGGAACCGATCTGGAAGTGGAAATGTCGGCGAACGTCGAGGCGACCGGCGCGCAGCCCGGCGAGATCACCGATTCCGGCGCGCAAGCTGTTCGATATCTGCCGCGCGTTGCCGGATGGCAGCAAGATCCAATTCAAGCTGGCCGGCGATCGCGTCGACGGTGAGTTCGGGCCGCAGCCGCTTCACGCTGGCGACGCTGCCGGCGTCGCGAGTTTCCGGTGATCGACAACATCGACCTGATCGAAAAAGTCAGCCTGCCGGAAGCGTCGCTCAAGGAATTGATGGACCGCACCGCGTTCGCGATGGCGAACCAGGACGTGCGTTATTACCTCAACGGCCTGCTGCTCGATTTGCGCGAGAAATCGCTGCGCTGCGTGGCGACCGACGGTCACCGCCTGGCGCTGGCCGAGGCCGAGCTTTCCGGCGGTGGTTCGGCGCAGCGGCAGATCATCATTCCGCGCAAGGGCGTGCTGGAATTGCAGGGCTTGTTCGAATCGGGCGACGGCAGCGTCGAACTCGAATTCGGCAAGAACCATCTGCGCGTGCGTCGCAACGAGGTGGTGTTCACCTCCAAGCTGATCGACGGCCGTTTCCCGGACTACGAAGCGGTGATTCCGATCGGCGCCGACAAGGAAGTGCGCATCGAGCGCGAGTCGCTTCGCGGCGCCCTGCAGCGCGCGGCGATTCTGTCGAACGAGAAATACCGCGGCGTGAAACTCGAGGTCAGCCAGAACAAGCTGCGCATCGTCGCGCACAATCCGGAACAGGAAGAAGCCGTCGAGGAACTCGAGGCGAAGACTGGCGCGAGTGAGCTGAGCGTCGGTTTCAACGTCAATTATCTGCTCGATGCGCTGAATGCGCTGCAGGGCGAGGAAGTCGTGCTCTGCCTGCGCGACGCCAATTCAAGCTGCCTGCTGCAAGACGCCGGGCACCGAACGGTCGCGGCACGTGATCATGCCGTTGCGCCTCTGACGCGTTCGCGGAACAGATCGTAGCCGCATGCGCATCGAACGCCTGCGGCTGTCCAACCTTCGCAATATGCCGAATCGCTCGATCGTCGAGGCTTGCGCCGCGGCATCAATTTTTCGTCGGTCCGAATGGCGCCGGCAAAACCAGCATTCTTGAAGGCGCCTACGTGCTCAGCCACGGCGGCGAGCTTTCGCACGTCGCAAAGCGCTGTGCTTATCAGGACGCGGCATGGAGACGCGTCGCGATTCACGCCGACGTCGATCGCGCTCGCTGGTCCGCATCGAAGCTCGGACATGCTGTCGCTAGGGTCGGGATGGCAGATGAAGGTCAACGGCGACCGCGCATCGACGTTGGCCGCCGGACTCGCCGAATTCGCCGCTGGTTTGTTTCGAGCCTGGAAGTCACGCCCTGATTTCCGGCGGCAGTGCCGAGCGCCGCCGCTTTCTCGACTGGGGATTGTTCCACGTGGAACATGGATATATCGCCGCTTGCCCGCGACTATCGCCGCGACCTTGCAGCAGCGCAATGCGCTGCTGAAGGCCAACGGCGCCGATAAGCGAACTGTGACTGTGGGATGTGGAGCTGGCACGCGCTGCCGAGCCGCCTGACAGCGCTTCGCGAGACGCATTTTCCGGCGTATGCCATTGAATTGGCGAATATTCTCTCCATATTTCTGCCTGAGTTGGGATCAGCCAAGGCTTCATTCCGCCGCGGCTGGACCGACGACAAGCCGCTTCTGATGCGCTCTGTCGGAAACGCACGGCGTGGACCGGTCGCGCGGTCACACCACGCGCGGACCGCATCGCGCCGATTGGTCGATCCGCTTCGAGCAAGCGCCAAGCCGCGAGCAGCTGTCGCGCGGTCAGGAGAAGTTGTGCGCATTGGCGTGCGTCCTGGCGCAGGCGCGGGTCTATCCGCCGCGAAATCGGAGCCGCCCGTCGTCGCGCTGGACGATTTCTCGCTCCGAACTGGACAGGGCGCATCAGAAAACAGCAATGGATCTCGCTGCGCGCCACCGGCTCACAGATTCTCATCACCGGCATCGAAGCACCCGCCGCTTTCAGCACGGTAACGGCGTCAACCGCATGTTCCACGTGGAACATGGGCAGGTCGAAGGCTTGATATAATTTGAACCATTGCGCGGCCGTACGCGGCTTCGCCTCCAACGAGTGAAGGCTTGATGACCGACGAGAAAACCACACCGGACAATCCGGATAACTACGACGCCAGCAAGATCAAGGTCCTGAAAGGCCTCGAGGCGGTCCGCAAACGCCCGGGCATGTACATCGGCGACACCGACGACGGCACCGGCCTGCATCACATGGTGTTCGAGGTCGTCGACAACTCGATCGACGAGGCGCTCGCCGGATATTGCGACCACGTCGTCGTCACCATTCACAACGACGGCTCGGTCAGCGTCGTCGACAACGGCCGCGGCATTCCGGTCGACATGCACGAAGAAGGGCGCTCGACGGCGGAAGTCGTCATGACCGTTCTGCACGCCGGCGGCAAGTTCGACGACAATTCCTACAAGGTTTCCGGCGGCCTGCACGGCGTCGGCGTGTCCGTGGTCAATGCGCTGTCGGATCATCTCTGGCTGACCATCGATCGCGACGGCCATCAGTATCAGCAGGAATATCACCTCGGCGAACCGCTGTATCCGCTGAAGCAGCTCGGCGCGTCCACTCGCCGCGGAACGACAGTGCGCTTCAGGCCGAGTACCGGAGATCTTCACCAACGTCGAATTCCACTACGACATGCTGGCCAAGCGGCTGCGCGAGCTGTCGTTCCTGAATTCCGGCGTCAAGATCGAGCTGACCGACGAGCGCGTCGGCCAAGACACGACGTATTCGAATACGAAGGCGGCATCCGCTCCTTCGTCGAACATCTCGCGCAGCTAAAAATGCCGCTGCATCAAACGGTTATGAATCTCGGCTCGACGCAGGACGGTATCACGCGTCGACGTCGCGATGCAGTGGACGGATTCCTACCAGGAAACGGTTTTCTGCTTCACCAACAACATTCCGCAGAAGGACGGCGGCACGCATCTGACCGGCTTCCGCGCCGCGCTGACGCGCACGCTCGGCAACTACATCGAGAACAGCAATCTGCGGCAAGTCGGCCAAGGTCGCGCTTGTCCGGCGACGACATGCGCGAAGGACTGATCGCCGTGTTGTCGGTGAAGATGTCGGATCCCGAAGTTCTCGTCGCAGACCAAGGACAAGCTGGTTTCGTCGGAAGTGAAGGGCGCGGTCGAGTCCGTCGATCAACGCGCGGCTCGAGGAATTCCTGCAGGAACATCCCAACGAAGCGCGAGCGATCGCCGCGAAAGTGGTCGACGCCGCGCGCGCCCGCGAAGCCGCGCGCAAGGCGCGCGAGATGACGCGCCGCAAAGGCGCGCTCGATATCGCCGGCCTGCCGGGCAAGCTCGCCGACTGCCAGGAGAAAGATCCCGCGCTGTCCGAACTCTTCATCGTCGAGGGCGACTCCGCCGGCGGCTCGGCCAAGCAGGGCCGCAACCGCAAATATCAGGCCGTGCTTCCGCTGAAGGGTAAAATTTTAAATGTGGAAAAAGCGCGTTTTGATAAAATGTTGGCTTCGGCCGAAGTCGGCACATTGATCACCGCGCTCGGCTGCGGCATCGGCAAGGAAGAATTCAACGTCGACAAGCTGCGCTATCACCGCATCATCATCATGACCGACGCCGACGTCGACGGCTCGCACATCCGCACGCTGCTGCTGACGTTCTTCTATCGTCAGATGCCGGAGCTCATCGAGCGCGGCTACATCTATATCGGCATGCCGCCGCTGTACAAGCTCAAGCAGGGCAAGCAGGAGTTGTATCTGAAGGACGACGCGGCGCTGAACGCGTACCTGATTTCAAACGCGGTCGATGGCGGCGAGCTGCGCTATTCCGCCGATGCGCCGCCGCTCACCGGTCAGGCGCTGGAAAAACTGCTGCTCGACTATCACACCGCGCTCGATCAGATCGGCCGACTCGGCCAGCGTTGCGACAACGCGGTGTTGCGCGCCATGCTCGACATCGCACCGCCGCAGCCCGATCAGTGGCAGAACGACGATGTGGTCGAATGACTGGCTGAAACGCTTGAGCGCGCGCGTGAATTCGCAGGGTCTCGGCAAGCCTGTTTACGTGTTGCGCGTGCGCGCGGCGACCGCCGAACATCCGGCCGCGCTCGTCATCGAGCGTGAACATCACGGCACGCGCATCGCGCAGGTGTTGCCGGCGGCGTTCTTCGCAGGCATGGAATTCAAGCCGATCCTCGACATCGCGAAGCAGCTCGATGGTCTGGTCCAGGCCGGCGGCGAAATCCGCCGCGACAATGCGAGTTCATCCATCCGCGATTTCGCGCAGGCCGACGAATGGCTGCTCGATCAGGCCAAGAAGGGCCGCACCGTGCAGCGCTTCAAAGGGCTGGGTGAAATGAATCCGGATCAGTTGTGGGAAACCACCGTGAATCCGGAAACTCGCCGCCTGTTGCAGGTGAGCATCGAGGATGCGGTCGCCGCCGATCAGATTTTCTCGACGCTGATGGGCGACATCGTCGAGCCGCGACGCAATTTCATCGAGCAGAACGCGCTTCAGGTCGCGAATCTGGACGTATAGACGGCTGGTGTGAAACGATTCGCACCTTTCGTGCGTCTGGTCGTTTCACAGGCGTTCGTCACCTTTTCTTGACGAATGGCCGACGTTGTCGTCGTCATGGTGCGCAAGACCTTGAGCTTGCGCCGCGCGTCGGGTTAACCTCGCGCGGCGAGCTGCAAGTGTACGAAGTTAATTATTAGTACAAAGGAATTCGGAGAACACCATGACAACGGGAAGCTGGGTGCGAGCGGGGAAATTTGTTTCGATCATCGTGATCGCGTCCATCCTGTCGATCGCGACCGCCATCGCGGCGCCTGCGGCGAAGAAGGAAGAAACCAAGTACCCGAATGCCACGCGCTCGGCGCCGAAGAGCGATCTTTCCACCGCCGCCGACCAGAAGATGCTGCAGGAAGGTCTCGACGAACTGAATTCCGGCGACGACGACAAAGCGACCGCGCAGCTGCAGAAAGTGTTCGACTCGAGCAAGAGCAAATACGCCAAGGGCGTCGCGCTGCTCGGTCTGGCCAATCTCAAATTCAACGCGAACGATTATCCCGGCGCGATCGCGTACTACAAACAGATGTTCGAACTGAATTCGGTCAGCAACGACCAGTACTACGATTCGATGTACAACATGGCTGCCGCGTACGTGCAGTCGGAGCAGTACCAGGCCGCGCTCGACGAGATCAAGCAATGGCGCGAGCAGGGCAAGCGCGAAACCGCGGATTCGTACGCGCTCGAAGGCAACATCTATTACCGCCTGCAGAAATATCCGGAAGCGATCGCCGCGATCCGCAAGGCGCAGTCGCTTACCACTGAGCCCAAGGATTCGTGGAACAGCATCCTGATGGCGAGCCTGTCGGAAAGCGGACAGGGCGGTCAGGCCACGCAGATCCTCGACGAGGAACTGAAGAAGGATCCGAAGAACAAGGGCGTCATCCATAACGCGCTCGTCGTGTACGTGCAGAACAACCAGTACGACAAGGCGCTGCCGCTGCTCGAGAGCGAGCGCAAGAACGGTCTGCTGACCGATGAGAAGGACTACACCGAAACCGCGCGCTTCTACGCCAACATCGCGCAGGGCGGCGACAAGCCGAACGTCGCGGTGAACGGCGCCGAGCTGCTGCAGGAAGGCATGACCAAGAACATCGTCAAGCCCACGCTCGAGAACTACAAGCTGCAGGGCGATCTGTACATGATCGCGCAGCAAAACGACAAGGCGCTGGCGTCGTATGGCAAGGCCTCACCGCTGGCCACCAACGGCGACATCGACTACACCCGCGCGCAGATCATCGGCGCCGAACAGAACTGGGCCGAAGCCAAAACCGTGGCCGAAAAGGCCATCCAGCGTGGCGTGACCAAGAAAGGAAAAGCGTATCTTCTGCTCGGCAAGCTCAACGTCGCACTGAAAGATACGGCGGCTGCGCGGACGGCGTTTCAGCAGGCGCAGTCGGACCCCGACACCAACGCCGAAGCCACCGACCAGCTGCAGAGATTGAGTGGCGCCAAGAGCGCCCCGAAGGCGGCTGCACCAGCGAAGAAACATTAGGAAAAAGGACGTTTGCAGGGAAGGCGTACAGATATATACAAAGTGCAGGCGCTGGTGTAATTTACCGCGCTCCCCAGCGAACGAATAGCGTGCGAGCCGGAGTGCCGCCGATTCCGTCGGCGTCCCTACAAACGACCCAACCACTCGAACATTTTTGGTTTAAAGACTGATGGCGTTACCGTCCTACGAAGCACCCAGAGATAAATTCAACTGGCGACGCACGCTCGGTCTGGCTGCGACGTTCGCGTTGCACGCGTTCGCATTCCTGATGCTGATCTCGCCCGTGGCGCCGCCGAGCCTCGCGGACAAGACGAAAGACAACACCGTGCGCGTCGAATTCATCGAACCGCCGCCGCCACCGCCACCACCGCCGCCGCCGCCGCCGGAACCGATCAAGAAACCGCCGCCGGTGATCAAGCAGGTGATCAAGCCGCCGCCGACTCCGCCACCGCCGCCACCCGCGCCGGTCGTGGAAGCGCCGCCGACACCGATGTCGATCGCGACGCCACCCGCGCCGCCGGCACCGCCGCCGCCGCCGCAGGACATCGCGCCGAGCGAGAACGTCAGCTATCGCAAGTTCCGCCCGCCGAAATATCCACCGCAGGCGATCCGCGAACATCACACCGGCAAGGTCATCCTCAAGGTGCTGATCGCAGCGGACGGTTCGCCGAAAGAAGTGACGGTCGAGAAATCGAGCGGATATCGTGAACTCGACCAGGCCGCGATTGCCGCCGCGAAGACGTGGACGTTCAATCCTGGCAAGCGCAACGGTCAGGCGTACGAAGGGTATGCGTTGGTTCCGTTCGACTTCAATCTGAATGAACTTTGACAAGGAGTCCCGACCGTCGCGAACCAAGTAGCGAACAGCCGGGACTGGTGACACACTAAACAACCAAACCAAGGGTAGCGTTATGCAACAAGATCAACAGACTCCAGCCACTCCGCCGCCAGCGGATGCGACCCCGGCGCCGGCGGCTCCGGCAGGCGCCCCTGCCGCGGGGCACGGCGATGCCGCTGCCCTCACGGCAATGGGCTTCGACCACCTCATCCAGAATTTCGACTATCTGGGTTGGGTCGTCTTCCTCGTCCTCGGCGATCATGTCGATAGGTTCGTGGCTCTTCATCGTCATCAACGCCTTGCGCGTGCTGGCGATCAAGTCGCGCGCCGACAAGGTCCGCCACGTGTTCTGGGAGAACAACTCCGCCCAGGAAGCCGTGCGCTTCATGGAAGAACAGCCCAAATGGGAACCGTTCTCCAAGATCGCGCTCGACTGCGCTTCGGCCGCTGCGCACCATCAGCGTCATGAAGGCAGCCGCATGGTCGAAGCACTCAATCGCTCCGAGTTCATCGACCGCTCGCTGCGTCAGGGCGTGGCCCGTGAAAGCGCCCGTCTCGAAGGCGGCCTGACCTGGCTCGCCACCACCGGTTCGACCGCTCCGTTCGTCGGTCTGCTCGGTACGGTGTGGGGCATTTATCACGCCCTGATCCGCATCGGCGCATCCGGCAACGCGGGTATCGAAACCGTCGCGGGTCCGGTCGGCGAAGCGCTGATCATGACCGCGCTCGGTCTCGGCGTCGCCATCCCGGCCGTGCTGGCGTACAACATCTTCATCCGCGCCAACCGCGTGACGAATGCCCAGTTCGACGAATTCGCGCATGACCTGCACGACTTCTTCGCAACCGGTGCGCGCGTCGACACGGGTGCGGCCGCGACGCTCGTTGCGCCGAAGCCGACGACCGGCGTCGTAAGGAAGTAATCCGATGGCGTTCAGCAACAACAGCAGCGGCGGCGTGATGGCGGAAATCAACGTCACGCCCCTCGTGGACGTGATGTTGGTGCTGCTGATCATCTTCATGATTACGGCACCGCTGGCCGCGCACAAGATCAAGGTCGAACTGCCGATCGCCAGCCTGGATCGGCCGCCCGAAGAGGCGCCCGTCCAGCCGATCACGATCACGGTAAAAGAAGCCGGCGATCTGTACTGGAACGACGAGCCGATCACCGAGGCGACGATGCAGGCACAACTGCGCGTCGCCGCGCAGCGCACGCCGCAGCCGGAAGTGCAGCTCCGCGCCGACAAGAACACCGAGTATTCGGTGATCTCGATGGTGATGGCCGACGCGAAGAATTCGGGCATCGTGCATCTCGGATTCATTTCGCAGGCGCACGCGAAAGGCTCGCCGTAAGCTTCGGCTCGCGGCATCAAAGAAACGAAGAGGTTTTAGGTCATGGCTTTCAGTTCAGGTGGTGGCAGCGGCCCGATGGCGGACATCAACGTGACGCCGCTCGTCGACGTCATGCTCGTGCTGCTTATCATCTTCATGATCACGGTGCCGATGCTGTCGCACAAGATCAAGATCGATCTGCCGCAGCCGACGCCGCCGCCGCCGGTTCCACCGCCGCCGCCGCCGGAGCCGGTCAATGTGTCGATCAAGTCGAGCGGGCAGATTTTCTGGAACGACCAGCCGGTCTCCGAAGAACTGCTGCAGGCGCAGCTCGTGCTGATCGGCAAGAAAGGCTCGCGTCCGGAAGATCAGCCCGAAGTGAACATCAAGCCGGATCGCTCCGCGAAATATCAGCTCATCGCGACCGTGATGGCCGATGCGAAGAACGCGGGCGTGATCAAGATCGGCTTCGTCGCGCCGCAAAGCGAATAAGCGCATCGAATAAGTAACGGACCTTTGGTACGAAAACGCCGCGCATGTCGCGGCGTTTTTGTTTGCGCGTCAGCCGCCGAGGATTTTCAGGTACGCGCGAACCGTCGGATCGAGTCCGGAATACAGCGCTTCGCCGATCAGCGCATGGCCGATCGACACTTCGGCCAGAAACGGAATCGCTGCGCAGAACGCGCCGAGATTTCGCTGACTCAAATCGTGCCCGGCATTGACGCCGAGGCCCGCGTTCTTTGCGCGTTGTGCCGTATCCACGCACGCGGTCAATTCGCCTGAGTAATCACCGCGCGCGAATGCGTGAGCGTAAGGTCCGGTGTAGATTTCGATGCGATCGGCGCCGAGGTCCGCGGCGATTTCCACATCGACGACAACCCGCATCGACGAAAAGACTCACGCGCGCACCGGCTGCTTTCAACTCGGCGATCAGCGGTTTCAGGCGAGCGGCATCGGCGCGCAAATCGAAACCGTGATCCGACGTGATCTGCGCATCCGAATCCGGCACCAGCGTGCATTGCGCCGGCCGCGTTTCGCTCACCAGTGCGAGCAAGCCCGGATAGTCTCCGCGCGGCGGCGCAAATCCGTTGCCTTCGATATTGAATTCGACTCCGCCGACGCACAACGCGCGACAACGCGCGCACGTCCGCAGGCCGAATGTGCCGCTGGTCCGGCCGCGGATGCACCGTGATTCCGCGCGCACCTGCCGCGATGCAGGTCTTCGCGGCGGTCACGACATCGGGCTCGGTGCCGCCGCGCGAATTGCGCAGCACGGCGATCTTGTTGACGTTGACGCTGAGAACGGTCATGCCATAAGAATACGGTGCGCGTGCGGTCGCGGCTACTTCGTCGCCGCGTCGGACGCCAACCACGTTTCTCGCACGCCGGCTGCGATCGGCTCCAGCGAAGCTCATGACGATACGTTCGGCCTTGCCACCCTTGCTTCGCTCGAAACGAACCTCGCACGAATTGTCCGCATCCGTGAAACGGTCTTCTGCAAAAGGAGCGAGCGCGATCGCCGCGCGGCCGGTCAACTGCAACGACAATCCGCCGCCTTCGACGGTTACGCGCGCGAACGTAGCCGGATCGATACGGTAGTCGCCGGCGTAGTTCGCAAGCAGCTCGCTGCGCATCGACATCACCTTGCGCGCCAATCGTGGCGTCTGCGCAGACAAACGTTGCGCGAGCAGGTTCATGCCGCCGTGATTGACGAGCACGCTCGTGACCTTCGACAGTTCGCGCTGAAACGACAACGTCAACGCATCACCGCGCGCGATGAACACGTCGTTGTCCACCTCGCGCAGCCGCACGGCGGGAGAGCCTTGCAGTTGCGCCGTCATCGCACCGCCCGTCGCGCGCACGACCAGCTCCGAACCGCCGGAAGAGAAGCGATAAAGTCCGGCGTACGTCTCGGGATCACTTGACGCCGAAACGCTAGAACCCGGCAGCGGCGCGCCGGGCGCATCGTCGCCGCGCAGCCAGGCCAGACCGATCTGGCTCAGATCGGAATCCGTATCGGAGAGCATCACGAGCGCCTGCTGGCGATCCGTGCGGAATCCGATGAAGGCCGAGAACCCCGCCGTGATGCTCGCGCGCCATAGCAGCGGCCATGTTTGTCCGTCGGAACTGGCGTCGACGATGTTCCAGCCGAGCCCAGACTTGCGATTTCGCATCCAATCGCGGCTGACGTGACAGCAGCAGTGCAGCGCGCAGCGTCGTCGATTGCTGCGGTTGCAGATTGGCCTGCAGAAAATCGAGCAAATCGCCGAGGGTCGAACGCAAACCCGCACTGCCGCTCAGTGCACCGAAATGCCAATGCGCGGCGACCTGACCGTGCGCATGGCCATCCACCAGTCCGGCGTCATCGAAACCCGTGCTCGACATGCCGAGCGGCGTAAGAATTTTTTCCTTCAGCACCGCGTCAAACTCGCCGCCGTAGGCGTGAGCGACGGCGACGCCGAGCACGCCCGCATCGAGCGGCGAATAATGCGGCGTCAGGTCGGCGATGCGGTAGTTGCCGAGGAACGCCGACATATCGTTTGCACCGACATTGGCAAACACGTCGTCGATGTCCGTCGGGAAACAGGTTGGGCGGCATCAGCGGCAACGGCGCGCGATGCGAAGCAAGCGCATCGAGCGCGAGGGCAGCCATGCGCGGATCAGCGAAGGTTTGATGCGGCATCGTGTCGCGCAGCGTCGCGTGTTGCCCGAGCTTGCCTTCGATCGCGGCCTGCGCGAACAGCAGGCCGGTGAAGATCTCGGTCAGCGCGCCGATCTCGAAGCGCGATTGCATGCCCGGCTTGTCGCTCTTGCCGAGCAGCCACGTGGCGCGTTCGCCGCCGTCGATCCATCCGATGGCGAGCCGACCGTATGCGCCGGAATCGATGCCTTCCTGCAGCGACTGCCGGTATTGAGCGCTATCGAGCGGCTCGGCGCGCGCCGGCGCGGTGGTCAGCAGCGCAAAAAGTATACAAAGAGATTTGTGCAGGAGAAAGCGGGTCACGGCTGCGGAGCATACCGCAATGCCGTGACCAAAACGGAGGCGGGGGGCACGCATCCGTCACGTCCGTGTGCTCCGATAAAAAAGTCAGCGGGCGAATCGCTCGCTTACGGGCAGGTCATTGCTTTCTCGCGCCACACGATCGGATCCCAGTACTCGCCGCTGTGTATCTGGTTGGCCTTGTCCTGATGAAACTTCGCGCCGACCATGACGGTGGTATCCGGCTTCACGTCAATCAGCAAAACCTTGGAATGATCGCGCTGGCTGCGCATCGTCGCATCCGGGCCGATGCCGACCTGCCGCGTCGGGATGTCTTCGTTCACGAGCAGCTTGTGCTGCCCGGCACTCACGCGATACGTCTCCTGACCCGTCGGACCCGGCGTCACGCCGTCGATCTGTTCGATCGTCGCGTGATAGATGCGCTCGGAGCGCGGCGCCACGTCGTAGCTGCTGATGCGTCCGCAACCCGACGACGAGGAAGGTGCTGCGGCGGTTTGCGCGGCGACAGTCGCGCTGCCGAGCTCCACGCGCATCGCCGGCACGAATACGCTTTGCACCGGCACGTTCATCGCGACCAGATCGCCGTTGCGCATCACGTCGAGCTGCAATTTGGAAGACGATGCTTCGTTCACGGAACTGCGCAACGTCGCGGCCGCGAGTGCGCGGCCGTCGGGATCGGCACCGAGATTTTTCAGCGATGTTCCATTGACCGACACGATCACGTCGCCCGGCCGCAGTCCGCCGTGTTCGGCCGAACCGCCCGGCGTGGTGCCGACGATGCGCAGACCATCATGCGCGCGTTCGCCGCTGGTCGAATCGACGAGCACGCCAAGATCGGCGACGCGCCGACCGGGTTCATCGATGCTCAGATGCACGTCTTCGGGATGATCGCCGAGCATGCCGCTCGCGGACATGCGCGACAGCAGCATCTGCATGTCCTGGCGCAGATGCTGTTCGGCGAGAACTTTCGATGTGGCCGAGGGCGATCCGTTCACATCGGCGGCGAACGCGCTGACGCTGAGCGCGAGCGCAATCAGGGTGGACAGGCGTAGTTTCATGGTCATCACCTCAAATACGAGTCAGAGCGAGTTGCTGTTGGCGCGCCGAGAGGAGCAAGCCCAGCAGTTCGCTGCGCTGTTTCCACAACGGCACCAATTCTGTTTTGTTCGCGCCGCGGTCGTAGGCCGATTGCAGCGCGAGATCGACGCGTTCGAGTTCTTCTTCGGTATCGCCGGACCTCGGCAGATCGCGTTGCGCGAGCGCGTCGTTCAATTGCAACTCGAGCGCCTGCGCGCGTGCCTGCCAGTCGACGGCGGCCGGCTCACGCAGCTTGCCGGCGCCCATCGCAATCATGGCGATCACCAGCACGGCCGCGCCGCCGATGCCGACGACGCGCTGCATCGCGCGGCGGCGCTTGCGCGCCGCGTGTGCGCTGGCGATGCGTTGCCACAGATCGGCGCTCGGCGGCAGCATCGCCGGTTCGGCGCTGCTGTCGGCAAGATCGATGAATTTCAATTCGCTTTGCATGAAACAACCAACTCCGGCGTAGACAATTGGGGTTCGACCAGCGCGTGCAAGCGTTTCAGCGCGCGCGCCAGGATCGATTTCGAATAACTCTCGCTTTGCCCGAACAGCACCGCGAGTTCCGTGTGCGTATACCCTTCCAGTTCGTGCAGCGTGACGACAGCGCGCGCGCGCGGCGACAGATGCGACAGCAGCGACCACGCATCGACTTTCAGCGCCGCACTACTATCGGCGCTCGCGGTCTGCGCGAACACCGCATCGGCATCCTCGATGCCGTCGTGACGCTGTCGGCGCAGATGATCGATGCACGCGTTCACCGACATACGCTTGAGCCACGCGCCGAAGGGCGCATCGCCGCGATAGCCGCGAATGGTGTCCATCATCTTCAAAAAAACCTCCTGAACCAGATCTTCCGCCGGCTGGCGCTGACCCAGCATGCGCAATGCCAGACGGAAGCAGGCGCGACCGAAGCACCGGTAAATTTCGGCGAATGCGTCCATGTCGCCGCGCTGCGCGCGGGCGAGGATCATTGCGTCGACGGTCTGATCGAAGCCTGCCGTCGGTTCCAGTCCGCCAGTCATTGCAGAAAAGGACGCGGCAGCACGGCGGAGCGTCGCATCGTCCCGATCAGCTCGACGGCTGGCGACGCACCAGCTGAACTTGTTGAATGCGTTTCTTCGGCACTTCGAGCTGTGCATCGCCATCGGCGCGACCGACGCGCAGATGGACCGCACTGGAATCCGCGCCGATCAGATAACCTTCGATGCGTTTTTCGCCCTCGGTGATCACGCGCACGCGCTGTCCGACGACGCCACCCAGATTGGCGTACTCGATCACTTCGTACTCCCGACGTCCCGGCGCCTTCGGCGGCAGACGCTCGATTCCCGGTTTCCACGCCAGCGCCAGTGTCGAATTGGGCGGCGGCGGCGGTTCGGACGCGTAGGTCGAATCGGCAGCAGTCGTGTCCGCTTTTACGGGCTCCTGCGCGGCGGGCTGCGGCTTTGGCGCGAGCTTCGCCTCGACGCGATCGAGATCGTGCAGACCCATGTTGTCGCTGGTTTTGCTGTCGCTGCGTTTTGCCGGTGTCGGCAACGTCGGCGGCGCGCTGATCGTCGGCACCGCCGTCGCGACGGGCGGCGGCGCGTTTGCGGGCAGCTTTGCGACGACGGGCACCGACTCGGCAGGCATCACCGCGGCGACGGCGGTCTGCGCCGTATCGTCGGCCGGACCCTGCGCGGGTTGCGTGAACACCAGCCGCAACATGACGGGCGGCGTATCGCCGTAGCGCGTCGTGATATTGAGTTGGCGCAGCGTGTCGTCCGGCGCGCCGTTGCGCCAATCGGCGAGCACGAACGTCGTGCGCGGCAGGCTCAGCGCACTGACTTCGCCGCCGCGCGCCACGAGATTGCGATACAGCGTGAGCACTTCGTTGCTCGGTTCGACATGGCGATCGGCCAGCAGCATCTGCACGGCGGCGACGTGACGGTTGATGAACTCGTCCACGGCGACGCCGGTTTTCTGCGCGCAAAACTGATTGCGGCGACGCAGGAAACCCTGATCGGCGACATTCAACGAGAGCTGCCCCGCATGCAGCTTCTGCCACATCGGCGCGGAGGTCAGCGTCGCCAGGTCGAAAGGATGAAGATCGCCATGCACCGTCACCGCGGAAAATCCGCCGGCGGACGCCTGCGCGGTCACCGCGAGTGCATGCGTTTCGGGCTGGTAACGGTAGTCGAGCTGCGCGTCCATCACCACGTCGGACAGGCCCATGTGCTTGTAGTCGGCGCTCACCAGCGACGTCGCGCCGCAGCCGGCGGCGGCGAATGGCACGAGCGTCGTCGCATCGAACAGTTCCGGATCGATCCACGCGATCGGCGGCATCTGCACGTGCTTGGCCGAGACGCGTAATGCCGTCGGAAATTCGTTTTCGTGCAGCAGCGAATGCTTGAGCAGCCAGAACAGGCCGGGTGTTTCGAACGTGACCGAATCGGCGCGATAAACGCGATGCTCGGCACCCTGGGTGACGCTCGGGCGGGTGACGGTGACGCTGCCATCGAGCCCGGTCGAGAGGCTGTCGTATTTGATTTGCGCAAACGGCGCCAGCGCCTGAACCATGCGTTCGGCATCGTTGCCGACCGCATACCAGGCGAGCAGCTTCACGGCGCCGGCCAGCAGGATCGCCGCAAGCACAAGATTGCGCAGCAGTCTCAACATCCCAACACAAACCCCTGATTCGACCTTGGAACTTAGCCCTAATTCGGCATTGGATCAATGGCCTAGCGCACTGTTCTGCGAATCAGGTAACTAATCGGCCGCGCCGCCCCGCGCCAGGCGACCGCGCCGTGAAAACCCGGCACCGGCTCGAACGGCACGACCTGCCATGACCGATCCTGCGGACCGGCGATGTCGCCCCGTTCGTCGAAATCGAACACGGCCCGATGCAGGGAACCGGAGATTCCGCCGCCTTCCGCTTTCACCAACGCTTCCTTGCGTGTCCACAACCGCAGGAAGGCGGCTTGCTGTTCGGATTCGGGCAGTCGTTGTAACGCCGCAGCTTCATGCGGAGCGAAAAAACGCTGCGCCAGTTCTATCGCGCGGCGCGGGCGGCGTTGATGTTCGAGGTCGATTCCCAAGGGTTGCGAACGGCTGATCGCGAGCGCCAATGCGCCGCCACTGTGCGAAACGTTGAACTGCAATCCGTCGCCGCACACATGCGCCTTGCCGCGCGCGTCGTATTCGATGATGGCATCCGCGCCCGCGTATTCGCCGAGCAGCGATCGCACGGGAGCCGATTCCGCGCTGCGTCCGGCGACGCTCCACTGCGGAAAGAACCACAGATGGATGTCGTCGTCCCGCAGCGGCGGCGGGTGCGCGACCGATTCGAAAGAAGTCACGCGCGCAGCTTAAGTGCGCCGCCGTTGCCGTCAAGCGCTTTCTTCGACACGAACCGCGCGGCACGACTAGAATCCAAGCGCGTTCTATTTTTGCGGAGCCGTCCGTGATCAGCGGTTGGGTGTTGTTGCTGGTATCGCTCGTGTACGTCGGCGGCCTGTTCGCCGTCGCGCACTACGGCGACCGCCGTCCGCTGTATCCGAACCGCGCGTGGCTGCGACCGCTCGTGTACAGCCTCGCCATCGCGGTGTACTGCTCGTCGTGGACGTTTTACGGCGCGGTCGGCAGCGCGTCGGGATCGAGTTTGTCGTATCTGCCGATCTACGTCGGACCGATCCTGCTGTTTCTTTTCGGTCATCGTCTGTTCCGCCGCCTCACGCTCGCGGCGAAACAGCACAACATCACCTCGATCGCGGATTTCATCGCCTCGCGCTTCGGCCGCTCGCACCGGCTCGCCGCGTTCGTGACCGTGATCGCGGTCATCGCGACGATTCCGTACCTCGCGCTGCAGTTCAAAGCCGTCGCGATGAGCATCGACACGCTGAGCGGACGCGGCACCGCCAACTCGCCCGTGCTCGGCGATAGCGCGTTGTACATCTGCGTGCTGCTCGCGCTGTTCGCGATGCTGTTCGGCACGCGGCGCATCGACGCCACCGAACATCATCACGGACTCATGCTGGCCATCGCGACCGAGTCCGTGATCAAGCTCGTGGCCTTCGTTGCCATCGGCATCTATGCGCTCAGCATCGGCGGATTTTCCGCGGCCATCGAACCGCCACTGCAGGCGCTGCGCAACGAAGGATTGCCGTCCGGATTTATCACGCAGACGTTGCTCGCCTACGTCGCGATTTTTTGTTTGCCGCGCCAGTTCCAGGTCGGCGTCGTCGAGTGCGAGGATCCAAACGACGTCACCGTCGCGCGCCGCCTGTTTCCCGCCTATCTGCTGATCGTGTGCGCGCTGGTGTTGCCGATCGTCGCGGTCAGCGCCGTTCAGGGATACGCCGCCGACATTCCACCGGATACGTATCTATTGTGGCTGCCGCTCGCGCACGGCCACACGATCCTCGCCACCTTCGCCTACATCGGCGGATTTTCGGCGGCGACGGGCATGGTCATCGTCGAATGCGTCGCGCTGTCGACGATGATCAGCAACGACATCGTCATCCCCGCCATGCTGCGCCTGCATGTGTTCGGTCTCGACAAACGGCCGGATCTTTCATCGGTAATGCTCAAGACGCGACGGCTCGCCATCGTGTTTCTGATCGGCATGGCGTATCTGTATTACCGCGCGATCACCAAGAATGCGAACCTCGCGTCGATCGGTTTGCTGTCGTTCGTCGCGCTCGCGCAATTCGCGCCGGCGATCGTGAGTTCGCTGTACTGGCGCGGCGCGAGCCGCGTCGGTGTCGCGAGCGGATTGATGGCGGGTTTCGTCATCTGGCTGTACACACTGCTTTTTCCGAGCCTCGCCGACGCCGGATTCATCGGCGGCGAACTGGGTGCGCACCGGCCTGTTCGGCATCGCGTGGCTGAAACCGCACGCGCTGTTCCAGTTGCAGGGTTGGGACGTGATCACGCACGGCGCATTCTGGTCGCTGCTCGCCAATGTCGGCTGTCTTATTTTTCTCTCGTTGCGGTTTCGCCCAACCGTCGAAGATCGCCTGCGCGCCGCGAGCTTTCTCGATCCGTATTCCGAACGCACCGCATCGGCCGGCGAATGGCGCGGCCGCATTCCCGTCGCCGATCTGCGCACGCTGGCCGGACGCATCCTCGGCGAAGCCAACGCCGATCGCGCCTTCGCCGAATATGCCGCGACGAATACATGCGACGGGAACCATCGCCGATCGCGCGATGTTGCAATTCACCGAACGCCTGCTTGCCGGTGCGATCGGCGCGGCGTCGGCGCGCCGCATGCTGACCAGCGCGTTGCGCGGCACCGGTCTCGATTTATCCGAAGCGGCGATGCTGCTCGACGAAACCTCGCAGGAACTGCGCTTCAGCCGCGAACTCATCACCGTCACGTTCGAGAACATGAGTCAGGGCATCAGCGTCGTCGATGCGCAATTTGTGCATCGTCGCGTGGAATCGCCGTTATCTGGATCTGTTCGATTATCCGGAAGGCTTCGTCTACGTCGGTCGTCCGGTTGACGATCTGATCCGACACAACGCCGAGCGACAAATTGCTCGGCGACGGCGTCGTGCAGCAACAGATCCAGCGCCGACTCGATCATCTGCGCCGACGGCGAACCGCACGTGTTCGTGCGCGAACGTCCCGATGGACGCCTCATCGAAACGCGTGGCGGACCGTTACCCGGCGGCGGATATCTCACGACCTTCAGCGACATCACCGACTACAAACGCGCCGAACTCGCCTTGCGCGAAGCGAACGAAAATCTCGAACAACGCGTCACCCAGCGCACGCGCGAATTGCGCGAAGCACTGGTCGCACAGGAAACCGCCAAACGCGAAGCCGAAGCCGCAAACGTCGGCAAGACGCGATTTCTCGCCGCCGCTTCGCACGATCTGCTGCAACCGCTGAACGCCGCGCGCCTGTTCACATCCGCACTGCGCCAGCAGCCGCTCGATACGGAAAGCGCACGTCTCGCCGAACGCGCCGATGCCGCATTCAAGGCCGCCGAGGATCTGCTCGATGCGTTGCTCGAAGTTTCGCGTCTGGATGCCGGAAAACTCACGCCGGAACTCGGCAGTTTCGCGTTGTCGGATATCGTCGAACCGCTCAAGCATCAGTTCAGTGTCGTCGCGGCGGCGCGAAATATCGATTTGCGTTTCGTCGACAGCCGACTGCGCGTGACCAGCGATCCGCAATTGTTGCGCCGCATCCTGCAGAATTTCCTTTCCAACGCATTGCGCTACACGCGCAGCGGCACCGTGCTGCTCGGCGTGCGCCGGTATCGCTCGAACGTGCGCATCGAAGTGTGGGACACCGGCATCGGCATCGATGCCGAACAGCAGCGCAGCATCTTCGACGAATTCAAGCGCGGCCAGCTCGCCTCGCCGTGGGGCGAAAAAGGATTGGGCCTCGGACTCTCGATCTGCGAGCGCATGGCGAACATGCTCGGTCACAAACTTTCATTGCGTTCGCGCGTGGGACGCGGCAGCGTTTTCGCCGTCGAAGTGCCGATGGCCGCGCCCGCGCCGATCGCGCCGACGCCGAAGCAACGCATCTCCGCACCCGGCATCGTCGGCGGTTTGCACGTGCTGTGTCTCGACAACGATGCGGCGATCCTCGACGGCATGCAGGCGCTGCTCACGCGCTGGGACGTTTCCTGCGATACATGCAGCCGCGTCGCCGATGCGGAAAATGCGGTGCTACAACGCCGTCCCGATCTGATTCTCGCCGACTATCACCTCGACGATCCGATCGACGGCATCGAAGCGCTCGATCGCCTTCGCGCATTGTGCGTCGCGCCGCCGCCGGGCGCGCTCATCACCGCCGATTCGTCGCCGGAATTGAAAGCGCGCGCCAAGCAGCGCGGCTACGCGATCCTGCACAAGCCGGTGAAACCCGCCGCGCTGCGTGCGCTGATCGCGCAGCTCGGACGCGTCGCCGCACGCCGCGCGGGTATGGTCATGGAATCGCTGACTTAGCCGGCGGAATCGATTGCTTCGACCGTCGGATCGAGCGACAGACGCCGCGCCAGCAGCGCGACCTGCGTGCGGTTCGACACATTCAACTTGCGCATGATCGCGGTCATGTGCGCCTTGATCGTCGCTTCGGACACGTTCAACTCGTACGCGATCTGTTTGTTGAGCAGACCTTCCGCGATCATGCCGAGCACGCGGAATTGTTGTGGCGTGAGTTCGGCGACGTGCGCGGCCGCGTGCGCTTCGGCGGATTCCACTTTCGCCGCCATGCCGTTCACATGCGGCGGCAACCACACGTCGCCCTCGAGAACGCGGCGGATCGCAATGACGATGTCGTCTGCCGACGTCGATTTCGGAATATAGCCCGACGCGCCGTGGCCGATCGCGCGCTGGATCACGCGCGCATCTTCCTGCGCGGACACCACGATCACCGGCAATCCCGGCTGTTGTCCGCGCACGTGCACGAGCGCGGAAAATCCGTTCGCGCCCGGCATGTGCAGATCGAGCAGCAGCAGTTCGGCGTGCGGATGCGTTTCGATGAGCGTGAGCAGCGCCGCGACACTGTCGGCGTCGTACAGGCGCGCATCCGGCACGCGCCTGCGTGACCGCGCGCGCGAGTGCGTCGCGGAACAGCGGATGATCGTCGGCGATGAGGACTTCACGCATCGACGTGCCCGCCGCAATGTATACAATGCATCATTTGATCAGGCGCTCGTTGACGAGATTCTGCACCACCGCCGGATCGGCCAGCGTGGAAACGTCGCCGAGCTGATCGGGCTGATTCTCGGCGATCTTGCGCAGGATGCGGCGCATGATCTTGCCCGACCGCGTTTTCGGCAGGCTCGGCGCCCACTGCAGATAGTCCGGCGTAGCGATCGGCCCGATTTCCTTGCGCACCCAGTTGACCAGTTCCTTGCGCAAATCCTCGCTCGGTTCGATCGCCGACTTTCAGCGTCACATACGCGTAGATGCCCTGGCCTTTGATGTCGTGCGGACAACCGACCACGGCCGCCTCGGCCACTTTCGGATGCGCGACCAGCGCGCTTTCCACTTCCGCCGTGCCGAGGCGATGGCCGGAAACGTTGATCACGTCGTCGACGCGGCCGGTGATCCAGTAGTAGCCGTCTTCATCGCGCCGCGCGCCGTCGCCGGTGAAATAGGTTCCCGGATACGTCTTGAAATAGGTATCGATGAAACGTTCGTGATCGCCGTACACGGTGCGCATCTGGCCGGGCCACGAATCGGTGATGACGAGATTGCCTTCGCACGCGCCGTCGAGCGGTTTGCCGTCGGCGTTGACGATGGCGGGCTTCACGCCGAAGAAAGGTTTCGTCGCCGAGCCGGGTTTCTGGTCGATCGCGCCCGGCAGCGGCGTGATCAGGATGCCGCCCGTTTCCGTCTGCCACCACGTATCGACGATCGGACAGCGGCCGTCGCCGACCACGCGCCAATACCATTCCCACGCTTCCGGATTGATCGGTTCGCCGACGCTGCCGAGTAGCCGTAAAGACGTCCGTTTGTGTTTCCTGACCGGCTCTTCGCCTTCGCGCATCAATGCGCGGATCGCGGTCGGCGCGGTGTAGAAAAGATTCACCTTGTGCTTGTCGATGACCTGCCAGAAGCGGCCGGAATCCGGATAGTTCGGCACGCCTTCGAACATCAGCGACGTCGCGCCGTTGGCGAGCGGACCGTACACGATGTAACTGTGGCCGGTGACCCAGCCGACATCGGCCGTACACCAGTACACATCGTCTTCGCGCAGATCGAACACGCATTCGTGCGTGAAGGCCGCGAACACGCCGTAGCCGCCGGTCGTGTGCAGTACGCCTTTCGGCTTTCCGGTCGAGCCGGACGTATACAGAATGAACAGCGGATGTTCCGCTTCGACCGGCGTCGGCGCGCAGTCGGCGCTTTGGTGTTTCATCAGCTCGTCCCAACTGCGGTCGCGCGGCGATTGCATCGCGACCGGCGAGCCGGTGCGTTTGACGACGAGCACGGTTTCCACGCTCGTCGTGCCGGGGCGCTTCAGCGCTTCGTCCACATTCACTTTCAGCGGCACTTTCTTGCCGCCGCGCAGGCCTTCGTCGGCGGTGATGACGACTTTCGATGTCGAATCGGAAATGCGTCCGGCCAGCGAATCCGGCGAAAATCCGCCGAACACGACCGTGTGCACCGCGCCGATGCGCGCGCACGCGAGCATCGCGATCGCCGCCTCCGGAATCATCGGCATATAGATCGTGATGCGATCGCCTTTCGCGACGCCGAGGCTCTTGAGCATGTTCGCGGCTTTGCACACCTCTGCGTGCAGTTCGCGATAGCTGATCGCTTTCGATTCGTTCGGATCGTCGCCTTCCCACAGGATCGCGGTCTTGTCGCCGCGTGTGGCCAGATGACGGTCGAGGCAGTTCGCCGACAGATTCAGCTCGCCATCGTGATACCAGCGGATGTGCAGGTTTTTCGCGTCGTACGAAACATCCTTGATCTTCGTGTACGGCCTGCGTCCAGTCCAGGCGCTTGCCGATCTTCGACCAGAATCCCTCCGGATCCTGCACCGATTCGGCGTACATCGATTCGTAATCGGCCTTCTTGATGCGCGCACGCGCGGCGAAATCTTCGGGGACGGGATGCAGCTGCGACATGACGGCTCCTTTTCGGCGGGCAGCGGACCTGTGCCCGCGCGGACGAGGCACCAATACTACTTTGGTCGAGTGGGAAGCGAGCCTTCGACCAAAGGCGTATGGCTGCTTTTTCCCCTGCTGCGCACGATGCGCTACCGGCCTTCGATCGGCAGCGATGCAAGCCGTGCGATCAGGGCGCGGTTTTTCACACCACTTATTTCTTGTCTGGGGAGTAGAACATGGCGACCACTACGGCGAATGACCGCGGCTCACTGAGCAGCAGTCACGTTCGCGTCATCACCGCATCGAGCGTCGGCACGATGTTCGAGTGGTACGACTTTTATCTGTACGGATCGCTCGCTGCCAACATCGCCGCGAAATTCTTCAGCGGACTCGATCCGACCAGCGGCCTGATCATGGCGCTGCTCGCTTTCGCCGCGGGATTCTTCGTGCGTCCGTTCGGCGCGCTGCTGTTCGGCCGGCTGGGCGATCTGATCGGCCGCAAGTACACGTTCCTCATCACCATCATCATCATGGGTTCGTCGACGTTCCTGGTCGGCCTCATACCGACCTACGCGACGATCGGCCTCGCCGCACCGGTGATATTGATCATTTTGCGCCTGCTGCAAGGTCTAGCATTGGGCGGCGAATACGGTGGCGCAGCGACCTACGTCGCCGAACACGCACCGCCGGGCAAACGCGGTTTCTACACGAGCTTCATCCAGATCACGGCGACGTTCGGCCTGTTCCTGTCGCTGATCGTGATCCTCCTGTGCAAGAACTTCATGAGCAAGGAAGATTTCGAAGCCTGGGGCTGGCGCGTGCCGTTCCTGATTTCGTTCTTCCTGCTGCTGATCTCCGTCTACATCCGCCTGCAGTTGCAGGAATCGCCGCTGTTCCAGCAGATGAAGGCCGAAGGCCGCGGATCGAAATCGCCGCTGACCGAATCGTTCATGCGCTGGGACAACCTGAAACTCGTCCTGCTCGCCCTGTTCGGCGCGACGGCCGGCGAAGCGGTCGTGTGGTACGGCGGTCAGTTCTATTCGCTGTTCTTCCTGCAAAACGTCATCAAGGTCGACGCCACCACGGTGAGCTATCTCATCGCCGGCGCATTGCTGATCGCGACGCCGTTCTTCGTCGTGTTCGGCGCGTTGTCGGACAAGATCGGACGCAAGCCGATCATCATGGCGGGCTGCCTGCTCGCGGCGCTGACGTATTTCCCGATCTTCAAGGGACTCACGCACTACGCCAATCCGGCGCTGGAAGCGGCGAGTGCGACCAGTCCGGTCGTCGTCAACGCCGATCCGAACTCGTGCGCGTTCCAGTTCGATCCGGTCGGCAAACGCCAGTACAAGGATTCGTGCGACATCGCCAAGAACTACCTCAGCAAAGCCGGCGTGCCGTACACGAACAAGGAAGCGCCGGCGGGAACGCCCGCGACGGTGCAGATCGGCAGCACGAGCATCGCCTCGTTCGAAGGCGGCAGTCTGGATGCGGACGCATTCAAGGCCCAAACCGCCGCATTCGGCAAATCGATGGGCGACGCGCTGAAAACCGCGGGCTATCCGGCGAAAGCCGATCCCGCCGCGGTGAACTGGCCGATGTTGCTGCTGCTGCTCACCATCCTCGTCATCTACGTCACGATGGTGTACGGACCGATCGCTGCCTGGCTCGTCGAACTGTTCCCGACGCGCATCCGCTACAGCTCGCTGAGTTTGCCGTATCACATCGGCAACGGCTGGTTCGGCGGATTCCTGCCGTCGATATCGTTCGCGCTGGTCGCACTGAGCGGCGATATCTACTACGGACTCTGGTACACCGTCGTCATCGCGGTGATGACGCTGATCGTCGGCACGCTGTTCCTGCGTGAAACCAAGGACGTGGACATTTCCAAATAGCAGCCGCGTCAACCATCAATCGCAGGGGCGCGATTCATCGCGCCCTTTTTTTATGGCGTGGACGGGCGCGATGAATCGCGCCCCTACGACATTTGCCACGTTGTTTCGATCAGGCTTTCGGCGCGGGCGGATTCTTCTTCGCGTTGCGCACGGCGCTTTGCAGCGTGGCGATTTCCTTGTCGCTAAGCATCGCCGCGTCCGGCCGCGCCGTCGCCTCGATACGTGCTTGTGCGAACCCGAGGAACGCGCCGACCAGCGCGACCAGGCCGACGACTATCGCAATGCCGAGCCCAGCCGGCGACTTGGCCACATAGGCCACCGAGAACGAGGCGATCGACACCACCAAAAGAAGCCAACGCATGGCGCAGTCCTTCACGATTGACGGCCGCATGCTGCCACAGACCGCGCCCTCGCGCGAGCGGCCGCACGACGAAAGGCACATACCCGCCGACGGCGAAAATCCGTATCGTTCCGTTCTCTTCGCAAGCTGCCCACGAACGGGAAACCATCATGCGCGTACGATTTCTTGCCGCCGTCGCGGCCGTCTCTTTTTTGTTCCTCAACGTCGCGTTCGCGGATGACAAACCGAAGGACGGCGCGAAAAAAGACGACGAGCTGAACCTGCCCGCGTTTCCCGCCGACAAGACGGTGAAGCAGAGCGTGCAGATCGGCGGCAAGACGATCACCTACGACGCCACCGTCGGCACACTGCCCGTGCTCGACGAAAAAGGCAAAACCATCGCCGACGTGATGTTCATCGCCTACATCGTCCCCGGAGCGAATCGTCCGATCACGTTCGCGCTCAACGGCGGACCGGGCGCATCGTCGGTCTATCTCAACTTCGGCGCGCTCGGGCCCAAACGCGTGCAGTTCGGCGCCGAAGGCAACAGCCCGTCCGATCCGGCAATCGCTGTCGACAACCAGGGCAGCTGGCTCGATTTCAGCGATCTCGTCTTCATCGATCCTGTCGGCACCGGCTTCAGCCGCGCGCGCATTCCCGAAGACGAAGCGAAGAAAAAATTCTACGCGACCGGCCCTGACATCGAATATCTCTCGCGCATCATCTACGACTGGCTGGTCAAGAACGATCGTCTGCTCTCGCGCAAATACATCGTCGGCGAAAGCTACGGCGGTTTCCGCGGCCCGCGCATCACGCACTATCTGCAAACGCGTCTCGGCGTCGCCATGAACGGCATGGTGCTCGTCTCGCCGTACCTCGAACCCACCGCCGACAACAACGGCGATCTGTCGCCGCTGCCGTGGATGCTGACGCTGCCGAGCATCAGCGCCGCCAATCTCGAACGTCAGGGCAAGCTCACCGACGCGGCGATGAAGCAAGTCATCGATTACACGCGCGGCGACTACGTCACCGATCTGCTCAAGGGCCGTTCCGATCCGCAATCCACCGAACGCATCGTCAAACGCGTCACCGATCTTTCCGGACTCGACGCCGGATTCGTGCGCCGCTCCGGCGGTCGTCTCGAAACGCAGGCGTATCTACGCGAGGTCTACCGCAACGAAGGCAAGCTCGGCAGCCGCTACGATTCCAACGTCACCGAATGGGATCCGTTCCCGTTCGCGCCGACGCAGCGCACCAACGATCCGCTGCTCGATTCCATCATCGCGCCGACGACCACGGCAATGGTCGATTTCATCAACCGCACCGTCGGCTGGAAATATTCCGGCCGCTACAACGCGCTCAGCTACGAAGTGAACCGCCTGTGGGATCGCGGCCAGGAAGAACAACGCGGCTCGGTCGAAGAACTGCGCAAATCCGTCGCCATCGATCCGAAACTGCACGTACTGATCGTGCACGGTTGGGCCGATCTGTCGTGTCCGTTCATGGCCTCGGTGCTCATCGTCGACCAGATGCCGATCATGGACGATCCACAACGCGTGCAGGTCCGCGAATATCCCGGCGGACACATGTTCTACAGCCGCGGCGCAAGCCAGGCGGCGATGCGTCAGGACGTGATGAAAGTGTTCGCCGCGCATTGATCGTGAGTCGCGCCCGCTGAGACGCGGCGGGCGCATACTTTGCGGATGAATCACGATCCGCGCTCACTCGACAAAGTCGGCGCCGTCAAAGGACGCGGCGCCGCGTCGAACCGCGAAGGCCGCTTCGAATCGCTGCGCAGCGAAGTGTTCGACGACGGCTGGATGCCCGACGACGAACCCGCTGCGCCGATAAAAACCGAGGTCACGCACGAACAGGCGCGGCACATCATCAGCCGCAACGATTCGCCCGATGTCGCGTTCGATCAGAGCATCAATCCGTATCGCGGCTGCGAACACGGCTGCATCTATTGTTTCGCGCGGCCGTCGCATTCGTATCTGAATCTGTCGCCGGGGCTGGATTTCGAAACGAAACTGTTCGCGAAGACGAATGCTGCGGAATTGCTGGTCGCGGAACTCGCGAAGCCGAGCTACAAGGTTAGCCCGATCAATCTCGGCGCCAACACCGATCCGTATCAGCCGATCGAGCGCCGCTACAAAATCACGCGCGCCGTGCTGCAGGTGTTGCACGATTGCGGACATCCGCTCACCATCGTCACCAAGAATGCGCTGGTCGAACGCGATATCGATCTGCTCGCCGAGATGGCTAAACGAAATCTGGTGCGCGTGTTCGTTTCGATAACCTCGCTCGACAACCGCCTCGCATCCAAACTCGAACCGCGCGCGAGCGCGCCGCATCGACGTGTCGAAGTCGATCCGTACGCTCAGTGCGGCGGGCATTCCGTGCGGAGTGCTCGTCGCGCCGATCATTCCCATGCTGACCGATTGCTGGCTCGAAGCCATCGTCGAACGCGCCACCGAAGCCGGCGCACGCGCCGCCGGCTACACGATGTTGCGTCTGCCGTACGAACTGAAAGACCTCATGCGCGAATGGCTGCAACAACACTTTCCCGAACGCGCCGAACACGTGATGAGCCTCGTACGCCAGATCCGCGGCGGCAAGGAAAACGATCCGCGTTTCGGATCGCGCATGCACGGCGAAGGCAATTTCGCCGAACTGATCCGACAGCGATTCCAGATCGCCACGAAGAAATTCGGCCTCTCTCGCGCCCGCGAAACGGTTCTGGATACATCGCACTTCATCCCGCCGCGCAAACCTTCGCCGCAGGCCGAACTGTTCTAGTTTCCTGCTGACACAATGATGTCAGCAGCCCCCGCGCATGCTGCGCACGTGCACTTCCGCACGAGCAGATACGGGGTAGCGCCATGTTGAATCCCAACGTTCCCGCGTGGTTCGAGATTCCGACCGACGATCTCGACCGCGCACAACATTTTTACGAAACCGTGCTCGGACTTTCCCTGCGCCGCGAGAACGTCGGCGGCACCCACATCGCGGTGTTTCCGTACGGCGGCAAACCGCACGCGAGCGGCGCGCTGGTTGCGATGGACGATTGCGTGCCGTCGGTGCAGGGCTCGATCGTGTACCTCAGTGTCGACAATCTCGCGCCGGTGCTCGACCGCGCGCAGGAACACGGCGGCGACACGCTCGTGCCGCGCACCGCACTGCCGGAAGGAATGGGCTTCTTCGCGCAATTCCGCGACTGCGAAGGCAATCGCGTCGGCCTGTGGTCGCCGGCATGAGCGCGCTGCCGATGCTCAGCGTGACCGGCGCGGCACTCGCCGCGCTGGTGCGTTCGCAGATGCCGGCCGCCGCCGCGACGGCGCTGTTTCGCGATCACGACGTGATCGTCGACACCCCGCATCGAAACGAATTCGTGGCGACGATCTATTGGCTCGATCACGCGGTCGACGCGGATTTCGTCGGATTCTTCGAACGGAAAATCGTTCCTGCGTTGCGCAAGGCAGGCGTGAATCCGATCGCGTATTCGCAGACCGGAAACGAAGACCTGCACATGTTCGTCTGGCTCGCCTCGTACGACGACGAGCGCGCATACACCCGATCCGCGGCTGTCTTGCAGGCATCGCCGAACTGGCGCGACTGGATTTCGGTCGATCTGCGCCATCGCCTGAGATCCGATCCGCAGACGCTGCGTCTCTCGCGAACCTCACGCCGGTGAAATGCTGGCAAACCGATCGGCGCTGCGCAATCATTTCCGCATGCGCCGCGCCGATCGTCTGTTCCTCATCATCCACGCCCTGCGCGGACGCCGCGCCGCGACGCTCGCGCGCGATCTCGCAGCGACCCTCGGCGTTTCGCTGCGCACCGTCTACCGCGACGTGGCCGATCTGCAGCGTTCCGGCGTGCCGATCGAAGGCGAAGCCGGCGTCGGCTACATGCTGCGCAAGGGTTCGGACATTCCGCCGCTCATGTTCAACGCCGACGAACTCGAAGCGCTAGTCGTCGGCACACGCTTCGTGCGCGCGTTCGCGGGCACACGGCTGGCGACCGGCGCGAAAGCCGCCTTGCTCAAGATCGAAGCCGTGCTGCCGCCGGAATTGCGCGAGAAGTCCGATCGTTCGCGCATCTTCGCCCCGGCTTCGAGCGATCGCATCGAAGCGACCGGCATCATCGATCGCCTGCACGCCGCCGTGATCGATCATCACGTGCTGCGCCTGACCTATCGCGATGGAACCGGCAGCGGCACCGAGCGCGACATCGAACCGTTGTGCCTGGCGTTCTGGGGCGGCGCATGGACACTCGGGGCATGGTGCCGATTGCGCCGGAGCTTTCGCAATTTCCGGCCCGATCGCATCGAGCAGTTCGATGCGATCGGAGAAGTGTTCACTGAAACTGCCGAACGCGGATTCGACGCCTACCTGCGACATGTCGGCGCCAATTCGAGTTCGATGGAATGATGCGCGGTGCAACGATCAATTGAAACCGTTTGCGAAAATGACGTCGCTTTCGTCGAAGATATAAGCGCGACCGCTGGTTGCGGCGCCAGGTGCGCCGACTAGCACCGTAGTATTGGATAGACCCACGGCATTGCCGAATTCGCTACCCGACCCACTCCCCAGACTGGCGCGCAGCGACCACGTAGCACCCTTGCGTGTGAAGACATGCGCGGCGGCGTTGCCGTTCTCGCCGACAACTATATGATCCCCAGACAATGCTATTCCGCCACCGAAATGCCCTCCAGCAATCGGTGTTGGGGCGTCCAAGGCTTTTTGGAGCGACCACGACGAGCCCGAGCCGGTATAGATGTACGAGCGGCCCTTACCTCCATCGTGCAAGGGAGCCCCAATTACGATGGTGTTATTCCCGGCTGCGATTGCGTCCCCGAAGTTGTCACCAGCCGCCTCGCCATTGAGCTCTTCGCGCTGTAGCCATGCCGAACCGGATCGGACGAATAAATAGACTGCGCCGGCGGCATCTGAACCATGATCAGGCGCCCCAATCAAAATGAGGTCGCCAGTGCTGGCTACACTGCCGCCGAAGGCGTCCGAGCTTAAGCCATCGCTTGCGCTAATTTGAGCCTTCATGGACCAAGTCGATCCGCTACGCGCGAACACATAGGCCGCGCCGGTATCAAAGTTTCTACCGGGTGCTCCGACCACAATCGTATTGCCGGAGATGGCAACCCCGCAGCCGAAGAGGTCGACCGGACGGCCCAGCGGATAGCTGAGATCCTGCTGCTTGGCCCAACCTGAACCGCTTTTTATGTAGACAGACGCAATGCCTCGGCCGATAGAAGTGACTGTTGTGTTGGCAAGGCCAATGACGACGGTATCGCCGTCGATGGCGACGGCAGGGCAACCGTTTTGCGCAAATGTCGCCTGTGGAGCCCAGCTACCGTCGGCCGATCGTTCAAACAGTATCGCTCGCGAATCCGCGGCGACAATTGCTCGATTCCCGGAGATGGCGACGGCTTCCCCGAACGCCACCTTATCCGCTCCGAGGGGCGCGATGCGTTGCTGCGCATTCCACCGATGCCCATCGAACGACAGCGGCAGCACATACCCCGGCGCAGGCAAATCGTACTGCGGCGCGCCGACGAGCAGCGTGTCGCCCGCAAGCGCGCTCGACGAACCGAGGCGATCACCGGTTTCGTTGGCCAACGAGCCCCCAATGATGGTGGGCGTCCACAGGCACGGCGTACCGCCCGCACACGGCCCACCGTTAAACGTGTAAAGGCTGCCCGCGTTCGTGTTCGTAAAACGCGCACCGACGGCCAGTGTGCCCGTGCCCACTGCAACGGACGATCCGAAGGCATCGTTCATGGCGCCGCCTGATGCCGCGAGCGTCGGCTGTGGAACCCACACCGAGCCATCGAATCGGAATGAATTCACAGCGCCTTGAGAACTGGAACGGCCTGGAATGCCGATCACGGCGATGTTGCCGTTCAACGCAACCGATGATCCGAACGTGTCGTTGGCTGCGCCGTCCAATCCGGCGATGAGCTTTTGCTGGAACTTGTAGTGACCGGCGGACGTGTCGAGCGCAAACATGTACGCCGAGCCGCGCAGATTCTGGTGCGCAATGCTGCTGTCCTGCGGCGCGCCAACCAGCAGGTGCTGATCGTCCATCGCGAGCGTCTTGCCGAATTGCGCGGAAGGCGGGCTGTCCGGTGGAGTGACCGAGCTGCTGAACGACCACACGCCCGCGCTTCTGGAGTAAATGCCGACCGATCCGGCGCCGAACTTGGGCGCTCCGATCGCGAGCGTATTTCCGCTCAGCGCGACGCTGGTTCCGTAAGCGTTCGCGCCGATGAAGGTGGTTCCTTGCTGCGTCCACTTGTCGCTGCCGCTGTCGTAAACATAGACGTACGCTGCGCCTTTAGCGCCCGCGTTGTCATGGCCGGGCGCGCCGACGGCCACGGTGTCGCCGTCGATCGTGACCGCGGCGCCGAACTGATCCAGCGACGCCTCGCCTGAGGCGATCAACTGCTGATGCCAAAATGTTGTTCCGTGCATTCGGGTGAAGACATAGGCTGCACCGCGCTGGCTGTCTGCGGATGGCGCTCCGACGACCGCCCTTACATCGCCGGAGTCGTTTTTCGACGCGGCGATCGCCGCACCGAAACCGATGCTTTCGTCGGTCTGCAGCGGCGGGCCGAGTTCCGCGGTTTGACGATAAGGGCCGATGATGGCGATCACGGCTTGCCGGAGATCGTTCTTCTCGGCGGCACTCAGTTGCGTCGGCATCCCGTGCGCTGTGTCGGCCAGACCTAACGTCAGGATAGAAAGAACAACCAGATAGTTTGCTATTGCTGCATGTCGCATGGAACTTCCTCGCAGGGTGCGGCATGGCCGCAAAGTCGAGGGAAGTCTGATCGCTAAGATCAGGTGAAAAGAGACACGATGCGGACGTGATGCGGATGACCGCTGCTCAGCACGGGCTACCGGTCCCTACGCGGGAGTGCGATCATCGCCCGATCGCAAATGAGGAGAACTCGATGAAGCGCATCGCCGTCCTGTTGCTGTTCGCCGTCGCGCCGTGTCTCGCATACGCCATAAAGCCGGCGAGCGCAGATCAGGTCTTCACGGCCATCTATACGGCCGAATGGAAATGGCGCACCGAGCAGTTTCCCGGTCTCGGCCGCGAAGATGATGCCGATGCCGACGATTCCGCGCCGCCCGACGATCATCTCGCCCACGTCGATGCCGCCTCGCAGGCCACGCGGCTCGCGTATTGGGACAAGGTGCTCAAACAACTCGCCGACATTCCGCGCGATCAACTGTCGCCGGAACAGCGCATCAATTACGACGTCTACAAACCGCAGATCGAAAATCTCGCCGCCGAGATTCGCTTCAAGAATTACGAAATGCCGCTCAACAGCGATTCGCAGTTCTGGTCCGATGTCGCGTTCCTGTCGTCGCGGCACATGAAAAACGCGAAGGAAGTTCGCGAGTACATCGGCAAGCTCAACGATTTCCCGCGTTATTTCGACGAGAACATGGACAACATGCGCGCCGGCATGAAGCGCGGATTCACCGTGCCGAAGGCCGTGCTGGTCGGACGCGACGTGTCGATCTCGACGTACACCGATGTCAAATCGCCGCGCGACAGCGACTTCTTCAAACCGTGCAGCAAACTGCCGACATCGATCGCCGCCGCCGAACAGACGCAATTGCAGACCCAATGCGAAACCGCGATCCGCGACCGCGTGCTGCCGTCGTACACGAAGCTGCTGAAATTCTTCAAGGACGATTACGTTCCGCACGCGCGCGACACGCTCGCCGCCGAAGCGCTGCCCGACGGCGCCGCGTTTTACCGCCAGCAGATCAAGGAATACACGACGCTCGATCTGGATCCGGAGGCGATCCATCAGATCGGTTTGAAGGAAGTGGAACGCATCGACGCGGAGATGAAAGCGACGATCGCGTCGACGAAGTTCAACGGCAGCTTCGCCGATTTCCAGAAATTCCTGCGCACCGATCCGCAGTTCTACGCGAAAACGCCGGAAGAATTGCTGATGCCGCGCGGCGTGGATTGCCAAGCGCGTCGACGGCGAGCTGTCGCATTTCTTCGGCCTGCTGCCGCGCGGACGTTTCACCATCAAGCCGGTGCCCGATGCAATCGCGCCGTTCTGGACCGCCGGCCGCGGCGGCTCGCACACGTATTGGGTGAACACATACGATCTGCCGTCGCGCTCGCTGTACAACCTGCCGGCGCTGACGCTGCATGAATCCGCGCCGGGTCATTCGTTGCAGGGCGAACTCGCCGAGGAACAGAAGGAACAGCCGAAATTCCGCACCAAGAGCTACATTTCGGCGTACGGCGAAGGCTGGGCGTTGTATTGCGAAAAACTCGGCAAGGAAATGGGCATCTATCAGACGCCCTACGAAGAATTCGGCCGCGAGAGTTATGAAATGTGGCGTGCGGCGCGTCTGGTCATCGACACGGGCGTGCACCACAAAGGCTGGACGCGCGATCAGGCCATCGCATTCCTCGCCGGCCATACGGCATTGTCGCAGCACGAAGTGGAGACCGAAGTCGACCGCTACATCTCATGGCCTGGTCAGGCGCTGAGCTACAAGCTCGGCGAGATCAAAATCGTCGAACTGCGCGCCAAGGCCGAAAAAGAATTGGGTCCGAAGTTCGATCTACGCAAATTCCACGACGCCGTGCTCGACATCGGCTCCGTCCCGCTGCCGGTGCTGGAGACGCGCATCGAGAAATTCATCGCCGACGCGCGCAAGTAATTCGTCTCAACCGCGCGCGCCGAGTTTTTCCTGCAGGCGCGCGCGAGCCTGTGCGTGATGCCGCTGCAAGGTGCGCAGCGGCAGGTGGAGCGCGGCAGCTGTTTCGGTTTCGCTCATGCCGGCGAACAGGCGGCATTCGGCGATCCTTGCGAGCAAACGATCTTCCATTTCGAGTTCGCCGAGCGCGCGATCCAGATCGAGCAAACGGTCCGCCTCGAACCCACGTGTTCCGCCTTCGTGGTCGAGCGTTACGTGCAGCGCGCCCGCACCACGTTTCTGCGCGAGACGGTCGCGCGCATGGTTGCACAGCACCTGCCGCATCGCGCGCGCGGCGACGGCGAGGAAATGTTCGCGATTGACCGGCACGCCGGATGCGGCGTTGAGCTTGATATACGTCTCGTGCAGCAGCGCCGTCGGGTTCAGCGTGGCGGTCGGATCATGCGCGATGACGCGCGCCAGTGAGCGCAAATCGTGGTAGAGCAGCGATACGACCCGCGTGTAGGCATCGTCGTCGCCGTCTCGCGCGGCGCTCAACAATGATGTGATGTCGTGCGTCATCGCGCCGCGGTCATCGCGTGACGGCGAGCCGCAGCGGGATCTCGTCCGAGTTCGGCTAAGCGATCGTCGAGCTTGTGTACACGCGGATGATCGGTGCCGAGCAAGCGCACCAGATCAGTGCGCGCAGCGCCGAGTTCGCGTTTGGCCGCATCGAAGTTTTGGGCCGCGATCAATGTCAATGCGTAGCTGTAGCGAAGGATCGCCGCATCCGGACGATCCGCGCCGAATGCGGCGGCGGCCCGCGCAACGGCGTCGCTCTGCAGATGCAACGCCGTTTCGATATCGCCGCGGCAGCGTTTCACCTCGGCGAGATGATTGGCTGCGTGCAGTGTGTCGCGCGCGTCCGCACCTTGCAGGCGCAACTCCAGATCGTAGGTCCGCTGCAGCCATTGCTCGGCTTCGTCGAACTTGCCCAGATCGAACAGCGCGAGACCGAGGTTGTTCATGCTTGTGCGCGATTTGTAGTTTTCCTCACCGTCGCGCCCGAGTCGGATGCCGAGCACCTCGCGGAACATCGCCGCGCTTTCATCGAAACGGCCGGCATCCTGCAGCATGCCGGCGTACTCGTTCATCGAGTGCAAGGTGTCGGGATGTTCGCGGCCGAGCAGCTTCGTGTACGCGTCGAGCGCTTCCTTTTGCAGCGGAATTGCTTCATCCGGTTTATCGCGTTTGCGCAGCACATAAGCCAGGTTCTGCTGTATGTCCAGGCGCGCCAGCGGATAGGCCGGATCGGCAATCGGCGGTCTGGCGAGACGCGAACGCAACAGTGCTTCGGCTTCATCGAAACGACGCGAAAATGCCAGAGAATTGCCGAGCGTCGATTCCATACGGATGACGGCCATGCTGTCGTCGCCATCGACGCGGCGCGCACGTGGCAGCAAATCGGCCATTGACGAAATCACGCCCGCGTTGTCGGAGTTGTTGGCGTGCGCCGTGATCTGGATATAGCGCGCGTCGATGCAAAGTTGGCTGTCGAGCGCGCCGGCGCGTTCCATTTCGTCGAACAATGTTTTGTATTGCGCGTCGATGTCGCGGAGTGGCGTGTGGCCGCTCGAAACGGCGATCTCCGCGAGCAGCGCGCGAACCGGCCAGGTTGCCGCGCCGGTATCGCCGAGGCGTCGACGATCGATGCGCGCGGCCGATTGCGCGTGCGTCGCGGCGACATCGAACGCACCGATGCCGTTGTAGCTACGTGCCAGGGTTATTTCGACGGCTTCGCGAATCGACGCATCGTTCGCGAACGTAACATCGATGGAGTTCGCTGCGCGATCGAGCGCGGCGCGCACGCTCAGGTCCTTGTCGCCCGACACCAGTGGATTCGCGTTGGCGAGCACATCGTCGTTGAGGAAGCGGTTGATGGTCTGGGCTCGTGCGGCCTCGCTGCGCGCTTCGCTGCGCTGCTGAACGAGCGCGGCGATGAACCCGGCAATGATGATGACGACGAGCGCGAAAGCTCCGCTTGCGATCGGATGACGCGTGACGCGCTTTCGCAGCCGATAGCCGATGCCGCCGTGGAACGCATCGACTGGGCGGTTCGCGCGAAAGGCACGAAGATCGTCGATGAACGCCGTCGCCGATGCGTGGCGGCGTTGTGAATCGCCGGACACGGCGCGATCGACGATGCTTCGCAAATCAGCCGGAATGTCGGCGCCCCAGAGCGTTTCGAGCAACCGTCCGAGCGCGTAGATGTCATCGCTAGTGCTCGGGCGGCACCTGCGCGTTGTTCGGGACTCGCGAATGCGCGCGTGCCGAAACCGGCGACAGTGGAATCGTGATCGCGCGCGAGTCCGGATATGCCGAAATCGAGAAGCTTTACGCGGCCATCTGCGCCGACGAGAACATTAGCCGGTTTCAGATCGCGATGGATAACGAGACGTCCATGCGCATAGGAGATCGCCGTCGCGACATCGATAACGAGATCGACGCGCGTTCCGAGCGACCGCGCTTGCACATACACATCGATCGTCTCGCCGCGCACGAGTTCGAGCGCGAACCACGGCTGTCCGTCGGCCAGTTCGCCGCCGTCGAGCAGGCGCACGATGTTGGGATGTTCCAGTTCGGCGAGCATGTGGCGTTCGCGCACGAACAGCGCGCGCTGATCCTCGCGCACGGCTTTGCCATCGATCAGCTTGAGTGCGATTTCCTGGTGATAGGCGCCGTCAGCGCGTTCGGCGCGATACACGACACCCATGCCGCCGCGGCCGATTTCCTCGACCACGCGCCACGCGCCGATGCGCGTGCCTGGCGGCAGATCGAGCGATTCGGCGGCGATGAGATCGCGCACGAGGGCGCTCTGCAGCAGACCGCCAGTGCGCATCCAGCCGGATAGCAGATCGTCGTCGCGCGAGGCGTCCAAGACGACTCTCCCCCGATGCCGGCGGCTAGCATATACCCGACGTGGCGGGTTTCGTCGCTGAACCGTGTATTGGTCCATACGGGTTTCGCATCGCGGGGATTCAGGCCATGGTATTTCTATTCAAACCGATGATTTGCTCTTCGTTGTTTCTATTCGCATCGCTTGACGCCGCGGCAACGAAGATCACGGTCAGCAGCACGGACGACACCGTCGCCAACGATGGCCACTGCACCATGCGTGAGGCCATCGCGGCGGGGAACAACAACGTTTCGTCGGGAAGCATGCCGGGCGAATGCGCGGCAGGGCAGGCGGGACCGACCGTCGATACCATCGCCTTCAACATTTCCGGCGTGGGCGTGCACACCATCAGGCCGGCGACGGCGTATCCGCAAATCGCCGACATCGTGCTCATCGATGGATATACGCAACCCGGTGCGAGCGCGAATACGTCGAGCATCGGCGACAACGCAGTCCTTCTGATTGCGTTCGACGCGTCGGATCTGAGCGACGCGCTGTTCTACCTGCACGGCTCGAAATTCGGCGGCGGCGAATCGGGCGGCAGCACCATTCGCGGGCTGGCGATCCATCACGTCGACCACGGCCCGGCATTCGGTGTTGGCACCGGTTTTGGAAACGGCGCCGACAACATCAAACTGCAAGGCAATTTCATCGGCACGGGCGGCGACGACAGCAGCTTTACCGCGCCGATCTCGTGCATCTCGAGTTCCGGCCTGATCGTTGGCGGCTCCGCGCCGGCGGCGCGCAATGTGGTGACATCGCTCGGCGATGCGGTGCTGCTCAATCAATGTAGCAACGGCGTCGTGCAAGGCAACTACATCGGCATCTCGCCGGATGGCGCATCGAAGCTCGGCACTCCGTTCAACGGCGTCGAACTGGTTCAAAGCGCGAACGACAATCTGATCGGCGGTTCGGCTCCCGGCGAAGGCAACGTCATCGCCGGCGCTACCAACGCTGGCATCAAAATCGGCGACAGTGACGGTACGATGGTGCAAGGCAATTACCTCGGCACCGATGCACTCGGCAGCGGCCCATTCGGCAATGCGAATGGCATTTTGCTCAGCAGTTCCACCAACACGTTCATCGGCGGACCGGGCGAGGGAGAAGGCAACCTGATCAGCGGCAACACGTTCGGTCTACGCGCCGATCAGGCAGTCGGAACGACGATTCAGGGCAACACGTTCGGCCTCGGCGCCACTGGATCGCCGCTGCCCAATGGCGCATCCGCGATCGCTATCGTCACCGGCATTGCGACCTCGCTCGGTCTGATCGGCGGCACGGCGCCGGGCGAGGGTAACGTCATCGCCAACAGCTGCAATGCGGGCGTGCAGATTCAGAACGGCGCCGCGCAGTGGACGATCCTCGGCAATTCGATTTTCAACAACAGCGGTTTGGGCATCTCGCTGCACAGCATCTTCGACCCGACCATCAACGATGCGGGCGACGCCGACAGCGGCAGCAACAATCTGCAGAATTATCCGGTGCTCACGTCGGCGTCAGTTGCCGGCGGAACAGCAACGATTTCCGGAACGTTCAACAGCGAACCGGGAAAGCAGTACCGTCTGGAATTTTTTTCGAGCATCGCGTGCAATAAATCCGGATTCGGCGAAGGCGCGACGTTGCTCGGATTCAACGATGTGACCACCGACGCCAGCGGCAACGCGAGTTTCGGACCGCTCGCATTCACCGGTGCGCCGAACAACAAAACCGCGTTCGCCGCCACGGCGACCGATCCCGACGGCAACACCTCGGAATTCTCGATGTGCCTTGGTGGCATCGGCCGACTTTTCGCGAACGGCTTCGAGTTCCAGTGCCAATGATCTTGCGCGCGGCGGTGGCGGAGAAACCCGCGTCGATGCACCTGCACTTTGCAGGCCGCGCAAATCCAAATAGTTGCAGAGTACACGCCGAAGGCGCCGCTAGCCGGCTGTGCCAGCTATTGCGCAGCCTCGATGCTCGTCGCGACCCATGGCGAGCTGTTTGCAGCGTCGCGCCGACGCATCGATTGCCGATGCGCATTTCCGCGGCGGATGCATGGACAAGGATGTCGTTTCACTCTGGATCGGCTGGGCGAGCACGATCGTCCTGCTCGCCACGTTGCTCGCGCAAATCTGGCGCCAGTGGAAAATCGGCAAGGCCGATGAAGTTTCCCCTGCGTTGTTCGGCGGGCAGTGCGTGGCGTCGATCGGATTCATCGCGTATAGCGCGATGGTCGGCAGCGTCGTGTTCGTCGTCAGCAATGCGCTGATCCTGGCGATCGCGCTGATCGGCGAATGCGTGCGGCGCGTGTTGATGCGTCGAAGCGAACAACGAAAGCCGCAATGAAAACCTCGGGAAAGAAGCACGTTGCTTTCTGGCGCCCGTACTGGAACACCGCGCGCGAGGCCGTGTTCGCTTTTCTCTCGGACGACGTACTGACGCTCTCGGGCGCCGTCACGTTTTCCACGATGCTGTCGTTTGCGCCGCTGATGCTGCTCGCGCTGTGGTCCACCTCCTTGCTCGGCGAAAGTGCCAAGGACGCGTTGCTCGGACAACTGCAATCGCTGATCGGCGACGATGCACGCGCGGCCGCGCAAGCGGTGATCGACAGCGCGGAGAAGCGTCCGGCGCTCGGCAGCGTGGCAGGAATTCTCGGCGTGATCGTCGCCATCGTCGGCGCGACGACCGTCTTCGCGCAGTTGCAGACTTCGTTGAACGACATCTTCAAGATCAAAGCCGAAGCACGCAACGCGCTATGGGGATGGGTTCGCCATCGCGTCTTCTCGGTCGGATTGCTCGCGGCGATCGCGTTCGTGATGGCGGTGTCGCTGGTGATCAGCGCGGGACTCGGCATCGTGCTGAAGAACACCGGCGTGTGGTGGGACATCGTCAATCAGCTCATCACGACGATCGTGTTCGCGATTCTGTTCGCCGGACTGTTCCGCTACTTGCCCGATGCGCGGCTCGGTTGGCGCCGCGCGTTCGCGGGCGGTGCCGTCACCGCGATTCTGTTCGGCCTCGGCAAAGCGGCGATCGGACTTTATCTTGCGCACGGTTCGGTCGGCGGCGCGTACGGTGCGGCGGGCTCGCTGGTCGTGTTGCTGGTGTGGGTTTATTACTCGAGCGCGATTTTCTTTTTCGGCGCGGAACTGGTGAAAGCGTGGCGCGTCGAACACGGTGCGGATCGCGATGATCCGTTCGAGCACGGCTCACACCATGGCGAACAAGCCCGTCGCGATAAGAACGCCGCCGACGAATCGCGCGACGCGTAGACCATCCGGCGCGAGACGTTCGGCTGAAATCGCGGCGGTCACGAGCGCCATCGCGCGCAGGTCCATCATGCCGAGCGCGATCAGCATGACGGTCAATCCGAAACAGCAGTGCACGCAATGGATGCCGAGACGCACACCGTGCCGCCATGCCGCGGACGCCAATCCGCTGCAACACGCTGGCGTGTCGCGGCAGCACGCGAGATGACGCGCTTTCCATCGGCTGAACTGAAGCGCGCCGGCGATGAGCACGAACAATCCCGTCGCGGGCGGCCAGCGCATCGCGAATTCGGACAAGATCGCCTCGCCGACGAAAGCGAATACGCCGAACACGGCCCAGACGAAGAAGTAACCGAGACCGACGAATGCCGTCTGCATGTCGAGCTGCGCCGATGTGATTGCGCAGACGGAACGCCGATAGCGCAACAACATCGGCATCAATGATGGCAGCATCATCGCAACCATCATCGTCAGCCACATCATGCCGAACGTTGCTGCGGTATGTATGGTCGACGGCGAACCGCGCGTGCTGCACATCGGCATGCCGTGCAGCGACGACATCGATCCGCACCAGCCGATCGTCAAGGCCGCGCTGCCGAAAAACAGCGCGGCTGAGATGCCGATGAAACGTCGCGAGGTTTGCACGTTATGCACCGATCAGCGCTGCGCGTACGAATCGCGATGACGCCACCAGAACCCGTGCTCGTTGCGTCCGAGCGGTGCGCGATCGAGCCATTGGTACATGCCCCACAAACCGTCGAGGCCGCGCGCGTAGGTCGAATAGGTGTGATGGACCACGCCGTCCTGCAGCGCGAATGCGCTCATGCCGGGCAGGTCGCGCAGGAACGTCGGCACGTTGGTGCCGACCGTCGCGGCGACTTGCGCAACCGGATTTTCGCTGTCCGACCATTCCGGCATTTTCGTGGCGATGATATCCGGCGTCGGCGTTTCCTGGCGGAAGTTGTATTCGACGCCGGCGCGCTGTTCTTCCGGCGTGAAGCAGACGCTGAAGTCCGCGTTGAAATCGTTGCCGAACGATGATGCCCACGGAAACGACCAGCCCATGCGACGTTTGAATGCCTGCAGTTTCGGCAACGGCGCGCGCGACACGGCGATCAAACCGACGTCGTGATTTTCCAGATGTACTGCGATTCCGTTGAAGCCGTCGGCGATCGAGGAGCACGACGGGCAGCCCGCGGTGTAGTCCGGTCCGAACATGAAGTGATAGATCAAAAGCTGCGAGCGTCCGCGGAACAGATCGGCCAGCGTTGCGCTGCCTTCGTCGGTGTCGAAACGATATTCCTTGTCGATGCGAACCCACGGCAACGCCTGGCGCTGTTGCGTGACGGCGTCGCTGCGGCGCGTGAGTTCCTTCTCGGCATCGAGCAGCGCCAGACGCGCGTCGAGCCAGTCCTTTCGTGTGCCGGTGGTGTGTGTGTTCGTTTGCATGATGCCGTCCTGTCGTTGGGGTGTGCGCTAAATTAGGCGCAGCAACACGACGGATGGGAGTGACAAGTGTGACGGGATTGCGATGGACTCGTTGATCGACGCCGCCGCGCGCGCATTGGCGCAGGGCGATCCGCTCGGCGCGCTGAAGCGCGTGGCGTTGCGCGACGATGCGCCGGCGCTGGCGTTGCGCGGCATCGCGATGGCGCAGCTCGGCGAGTTCGATCGCGCGAGGAAATTGTTGCGAAGCGCAGCGCGCGCATTCGGATCGAAGGAACGCGTCGCGCGTGCGCGTTGCGTCGTCGCCGAAGCCGAGATCGCGCTCGTCTCCCGCGATCTGGGCTGGCCGACGAAAGCGCTCGATGCCGCGCGCGCGACGCTCGAGTCGCACGGCGATCGTGTCAATGCGGCGCACGCGCGCTATCTGGAAGCGCGGCGTCAGCTTCTGCTCGGCCATCTCGATGATGTGGAACAAACATTGGCCGGACTCGATCCAGCGAATCTTCCGCCCGCGTTTACGGCCGTTCACGAGTTGATCGTCGCCGGCATCGCGATGCGCCGCGTGCGTGCGCGAGCAGCGGGCGCTGCGCTCGTGCGCGCCGAACGCGCGGCGCGCCGGGCGAACATTCCGGCGTTGCTCGGCGAACTGGAAGCCGCCGCCGTTGTGCTCGGTGCGCCGGCTGCGCGGGCGATCGAGCGCGGCAAAGAAACCTTGCTGCGGCTCGACGACGTCGAAACACTGTTCGCGTCGAAAAAGCTGATCGTGGATGCATGCCGTCACGTGGTGCGCGACGCGAACATCGCGATTCCGCTCGCGCGACGGCCGATCCTGTTCACGCTCGCTCGCGCACTCGGCGAAAGCTGGCCTGACGACGTGCCGCGCGATGCGCTGGTCGCCAAAGCCTTTCGTGCGAAGCGCGCCGACGAATCGTATCGCGCGCGTTTGCGTGTGGAGATCGGACGGCTGCGCAAAGCCTTGCGTCCTCTCGCCGACATCCGCGCCACGCCGCGCGGATTTGCGCTGCATCCGCATCACGGGGCGCAAGTGGTCGTGCTTGCGCAACCGATCGATCTCGCGCACGCCGACGTGCTCGCCTTGCTCGCCGATGGCGAATGGTGGTCGAGCTCCGCGCTCGCCGTCGCACTCGGCACCGGACAACGCACCATGCAACGCGCGCTCGATGCGTTGGCGGCCGCCGGAAAAGTGCAGCCGTTCGGTCGCGGCCGCGCGCGTCGCTGGACCATGCCGCCCGCGCCGGGATTCGCGACGACCTTGTTACTCCCCGCGCCGCCGTCGCTTGGATAGGATGCACGCATGAAAACCACAGCCACAGTGATTCGCGAATACGGTCCGCTCCCCGGCGTTTCCCAGGTGGGCGGTGTGACGTTTGACGGTAAAAACGTCTGGATGGCCAACGGCGACAAGCTGCGCGCGTTCGATCCGGACAGCGGCAACGCCGTGCGCGCGCTCGATGTCGCCGCGCATGCGGGAACCGCGTTCGACGGCACGCACCTTTTCCAGATCGTCGAGGACCGCATCCAGAAACTCGCGCCGGACACCGGCGAAGTGCTGCACACCATTCCCGCGCCGGGCAACGGCGGCGATTCGGGTCTGGCGTGGGCCGAAGGCTCGCTGTGGGTCGGCGAATATCGCGCGCGCAAGATTCATCAAGTTGATCCGCAGACCGGCAAGATCCTGCGCAGCATCGAATCGAACCGCTTCGTCACCGGCGTGACGTGGGCCGACGGCGAACTCTGGCACGGCACCTGGGAAGGCGACGAAAGCGATGTGCGCCGCATCGATCCGCAAACCGGCGACATGCTCGAACAACTCGCGATGCCGGAAGGCACGGCGGTGTCGGGTCTGGAATGGGACGGCGCTGACCGATTCTTCTGCGGCGGCGGCAACAGCGGCAAAGTGCGCGCGATCGAGCGTCCGCGTCGCACGAAGAAGTGAAAAGCTGGCGCGCCCGGAGGGATTCGAACCCCCGACCAATGGCTTCGGAAGCCACTACTCTATCCGGCTGAGCTACGGGCGCGTGGATGCAGTTGCGAAAGCGTCCGCATCACGCGGACGACGCGTATTTTCGCACGAACGGCGCGGATCGCCAAAGATCGCGATATTGCGTCGCGCGCGTTCCGATCAGCCACCAAATTTGTCGGGGAAGATTTCGTCGCCGTGCAGCTTCCACCAGCCGAGCAGGTCGCTGAGCGCTTGCGGCGGATTGACCGGTGTCGATTGGCCCGCCTGGTTTTGCTGGTTCACGCCATGGCAGCTATTGCAGGCGCGGATTTCGCCGGGCTGGAATTCGATCCAGTAGCGTTCGCGCACGACCGGCGTGTTGACCGGTTCCGGTGAACTGCCGCAGCTTGTTTGCGGCGCCATGGATTGCCACACGATCGGCCGCTGCGCCGGGACGAACAGCGCGACGGAACCGTCGGCATCGATGAACTGGCTGCCGGGCACGGCGAGATCGCCGGGCATGTTGAACTGCAGCGCGTGCGTGTCGTTGAGCGGACGCGCAATTGGGCGGCGGCCGGGGATCGGATTGGCGACGCTGCCGGTGGTGAATCCACGCACCTGATCGGCCTGGAAGAACTGCATGCGATCGATGCAATACAGCGGCGGGCCGCTGTAGCTCGGCTGGTTGCTCAACGTCAACGCGCCGCCAGGTACGCTGAGGTCGTACGGTTGTTGCTGGTCGGCGCGATCGCGCGAGGTCGCATCGCGGATCACGACCAGCGCGAGATTTTGTGCGCGCAGGAATTGCTGCATGTCGGCAACCGTGATCTGGCCCGTCGGATGCGCGCTGTTGTATGTGTCGAACACGGTCTGCTCGGGTGTGCCCGCGAGCGGCGTCTGCGTCGTGTTCGGCGGAACAGATCGCGCGACGACTTCGACAGGCTGCAACTCCCACAACGCGCCGCTGTAGTTCACGGTGCCGTCGGGTTGTCCTGCGATATTGGATTTGTAGTTGTACTTGATGCCGTTCTTCGAGATGCCGCCGACGACCAGCGGTTGCGCCGCGGGCACGAATTCGGTGCCGCCGTTCTGCGCGACGGATTGCAAAGTATACAAAGCGAAATGGTAGCTCGCGGGCGGCAGGGGCAATGGGCCGGTCGCGCTTTCGACGCCGGGTGTCGCGGAGAACACGGCGACCAGCGAACCATCGCTCAGCGGCAGCGGATCGCGGAAATGCCCGATGTTGAACGGATACGATGCGCCGGTGAAATACGGCGTCGCGGTCTGTCGATCGGTGAGGTACGTGACGGTCACCGCGTTGGCGTTGCGCAGTGCGGGCGGCGCGCCGGACGCGGCATTCACCGCTACGATTTGTCCCGAGTGGTGCATCGAGAACTCGACGCCGTCGATGCCGATGTAGCGTCCTGGCGTGGTCGGGTCTTCGCGGATCTCTAGCAGGTTGTCGATCGGTTTCTGGTTGGCGCGCCCGGAGGTGGTCGCGTTGAAATCGATCAGGTTGGTGTCGTTGGTGAAACTGCGATTGAACGATTGCTTGAGATCGTGGCGGCCGATGTGGTTGAGGATTTCTTCGTCGCTGCCATCCTGATTTACCGTCCACGGAAAGAACTGGTTGATCTCGAACCCGTTGAGGTTGCTGCCCGGTGCGCTGTGGATCGGCTCGGGATACAAGTCGACCGCGCCGCCGGTGGTGGCGGCGCCGGCTTCGGACACGTAGTCGAACGGCGTGATGCCGGTCGGCGCGCTGTTCTGATCGTTGTTGAGATCCTGATTCAAATGATCCCAGCGCGAAAACACGATGCGCCCGAAACTGTCGACGATCGGACCGAACGAACCCGACGGCGTGTTTTCGAGCAGCGTCAGTGCGCCGTTCGCCGGATCGAGTCGCCACAGCCCGCTGTTCGCCGGCTGGCCGCGATATTCGTCGAAGATCGGATACAGACCCGCCGCGCCGTTGCGCGGGCGATCGCTCACGAAGACGATGCTGCCGTCGCTGAGATAGTTCGGCTCGACGTTGTTGAACGCCGGCTGGTTCGGCACTTTCTGGATCGTCGGCGTCTGGCCGGCGATCACTTGCGGGAGGTTGGTGATCTCGTACAACTGCCAGGTGTAGTTCTCCGCGCCGCCGAGCGTTGCCGGCGCGCCGACGACCATGCTGAAGATCGCCTTGCCCGCATCGAACGAGACGGCCGGATTGCGCACCGCGATGGCCTGGTTGCCGGTCAGCAGCGTGCCGCCGCCGGTCGAACCGTAGCCGGCTTCTTGTGTGAGATAGCGCAGATTGCCGTTCGTGCCGAGCAGCATCAGATCGCCGCCGCGTGGCGCGGCGAGCGTCGTCGGCAAATGGTTGGCGAACGGTGCCGAGACGGTCATGTTGACGAAGTCGTAGCCCGTCGGCACCTGCGTGACGAACAGCAACGGATGCGGCGGCGGTGCGGCGTCCGCGGCAGTGACGACGCAGAGCAAGCCGATGACGGCAGCGATGTGGCGCAAGCGCATGACCTTCCCCTTCGTGGTCGCGATGACTACAGCAACGGCATCGACGCGGCGATCCGAACACCTCTTCGGGGCTGGCGGAGGCGACTTCGGTATCAGCGGCGCAATCCGACAGATGAAGGGTCGCAAGCCGGACGAGCAGCGCAAATCAATTGTCCGGACGGACGTCTAGATGGCCAAACGACACCTATCCGGGCCGAGCGAGTTGTACGGACATTTATTGTGCGCGGCGTCACATATTCTGTAAATTCATAGGGTTATCCACTATCAGCGCTTGACGCAGTAGACAGGTGGCTGGTACGGTCTCGCGGCTCCCGACTCACGGGGTCGGGGCAATCGATCCGGCGGCATGCGGTTCGGATGGCTCGTGAAGGGGCGAGTTGTCCGTACAACCGATCCAACAGACATCGCGAAGGAGCGCAGGGCAACACGACGGCGGTATCGAACTGGGGATGGGGATCCGGGGTCGCGCTCGCGCGCGGCTTACTTTTCGATCCAACAAAAATAGGGACGATCCGTAAATGACTTCCAAACTCGCATTCTGGCGTCGCAAGGCGTCAGTTTTACCGTTGCTTTTGTCTTCGTTGGGACTCGGCTGTGCCGGCGCTTACGCCAGCGACTTCAATGTCGCCCACGGCCAGCTCATGACCGGTTCGCACGTGCCGATGGCCGTCGCGACCGGGCTCGCGCCGCGACTCGGCGTTTTGCCGGCGGAAAGAAGGTTGCAGCTTTCGCTGAACCTGCCGGTGCGCAATCAGGACCAGCTCGATGACTTCCTGGCGCAATTGCAGGATCCGAACAGTCCGAACTTCCACAAATATTTGAGCGTTGCCGAATATACCGATCGTTTCGGTCCCTCGCAGGCCGACTACGACGAAGTGGTGAGCTGGGCGCAGGCGAATGGATTCACGGTGACCGAGACGGCGCCGAACCGTCGCCTGGTCAACGTCGAAGCGCCGGTGTCGGTGATCAACAAGGCGATGCACGTCACCATGTCGCAGTTCGCGCATCCGACGGAAAACCGCACGTTCTTCGCGGCCGATCGCGAACCGCAGGTCAACATCGGCGTGCAGCTTCTGCACGTGACGGGTCTCGACAACTTCCAGCGTCCGTTCAACCACCTCAAGGCGCGCGGCGGCGATCACAACAGCGCACCGGTTGCGCACGCGGGCGGTTCCGGTCCGTCGGGTGAATTCCTGCCGAGCGATATGCGCGCGGCGTATTACGGTTCCGGTTCGCTGACCGGCGCCGGCCAGACCATCGGCATTTTCTCGTTCGATGGCTACAAGGCGTCCGACCTGACCGTGTACAAGAACGGCACCGGCATGACGTTCAGCACGCCGGTCAACAACGTGCTCGTGAACGGCTACAGCGGCGTGTGCGATGACGGCACCGGTTCCGGCACCGGCACCTGCGATGACGGCGAGCAGATCCTCGACATCGTCAACGCGATCGGCATGGCGCCGGGCATCACGCAGGTCCTTTTCTATGAAGGTTCCAGCGCGACGCCGATCCTCAACAAGATGGTCAGCGACAACAGCGCGAAAGTGCTGAGCTCCTCGTGGGGCGGCGGCGGTTTCAACAATACGACCGACGATCCGATCTATCAGGAAATGGCCGCGCAGGGTCAGACGTTCCTCAACGCCACCGGTGACGAGGGTGCGTACAACAGCTCGACGTGGCTTGCGCCATCGGCCGATCCGAACGTGCTCGAAGTCGGCGGCACCGATCTCACCACGGCGAGCGCCGGCGGTGCGTGGGCGTCTGAAACCGGCTGGCCGGATTCGGGCGGCGGTTTCTATTCGGGTTCGGGTTCGCACACGCCGAGCTATCAGCAGCTCGCCGGCGTGATCACGACGACGAACAAGGGTTCCACGACGTATCGCAACGATCCTGACGTCGCCATGGAAGCCAACTTCGACAATCCGACGGCCAGCAACGGCCAGTTCCTCACCGGCTACGGCGGAACGAGCTTTGCCGCGCCGCGCTGGGCGGGCTTTATCGCGCTGGTTAATCAGCAGTCGGTGGCGAACGGTCACGGCACGGTCGGCTTCGTCAATCCGGCGATCTATAACGTCGGCATCAGCTCGAGCTACAGCAGCGACTTCCACGACATCACCAGCGGCAACAACAAGCCCACGGCCGGCAGCGGCACAGGCTTCAATGCGGTCGCCGGATTCGATCTCGTCACCGGCTGGGGTTCGCCGAAAGGCGTGGCGCTGATCACGGCGCTGGCCGGTGGTTCGACGGGCACGGCGGATTTCTCGCTGGCGGCATCGCCGTCGAGCCTGACCGTCGCGCAGGGCAACAACGCATCGAGCTCGGTTGCAGTGACCGGCACGAACGGCTTCAACAGCAGCGTGACGTTCTCCGCGTCAGGTCTGCCGACGGGCGTGACCGCTTCGTTCAGTCCAGCCAGCTCGACATCGGGCACGACGGTGACGTTCGCCGCCAGCTCGACCGCCACGACCGGTGCGAAAGCGGTGACGATCACCGGTACGTCCGGTTCGCTGACGCACACGACGACGATCACGCTCACGGTTTCAGCGACGGCCACGGCCGACTTCTCGCTGTCCGCTGCGCCGTCGACATTGTCGATCACGCAGGGTGCCGCGGGCGGTACGAGCACGATCACGGTGAACAAGCTCAATGGCTTCAGCAGCAGCGTGAGTCTGGCGGCGTCGGGCTTGCCGAGCGGCGTGACCGCTTCGTTCAATCCGACCAGCACGACTTCAACGAGCACGCTGACGTTGACCGCGAGCGCCACCGCCTCGACCGGCACGGCGACCGTGACGGTCACCGGCACGTCGGGTTCGCTGTCGCACAGCACGACGATCAGCCTGACGGTGAATGCGAGCGGCGGCGGTTCGTCGCAACTGTTCGCCAACACCGGCTTCGAATCGACCGGCTCGTGGACCGCGAGCAGCGGCGTCATCTGCAACACGGGCTGTTCGGGTGAATCCGCGCACGCCGGCGTCGGCTTCGCGTGGATGGACGGCTACGGCTCGGCGCACACCGATACGGTGTCGCAGGCCGTGACGATTCCGTCGGGCAAATCGTCGGCGACGCTGCAGTATTACCTGCACGTCGACACCAACGAAACGTCCGCATCGACCGCGTACGACACGCTGAAAGTTCAGGTCCTCAACAGCTCGGGCACGGTGCTCGCCACGCTGTCGACGTACTCGAACCTCAACGCGGGTAGCGGCTACACGGTGCACACCAACAGTCTCGCCGCGTACATCGGCCAGACGGTGACGATCAAGTTCACCGGTACGGAAGATTCATCGCTGCAGACCTCGTTCGTCCTCGACGACGTGACGCTCACAGTTCAATAAGAACGTTGCTTCATCGCTCGAAAGGCCGCCTCGCGCGGCCTTTCTTTTATGCGCCGCCGGCGAAACCCATTTGCCGCCACGCTTCGTAAACGACGACGGCAACCGCATTGGAAAGATTGAGGCTGCGATTGTTCGGCCGCATCGGCAATCGCACGCGTTGTTCGGGGGTAACGCATCGAGCAATGTTTGCGGCAGCCCGCGCGTTTCGGGCCCGAACACGACGGCATCGTTTTCGTCGAAGCGAATGTCGGTGTAGGCGTGACGTCCACGCGTCGACAACGCGAACAAGCGATGCGGCTTCACGTCAGTCGAAAACGCATCGAGATCATCGTGAACGGCGACATCCGCGAACTCGTGGTAATCCAGTCCGGCGCGGCGCAGCTTCGCGTGATCGAGATCGAAACCGAGCGGACGGATCAGATGCAAGCGCGCGCCACTGTTCGCGCAAAGGCGGATCACGTTGCCGGTATTCGGCGGAATTTCCGGTTGATACAGCACGACATGCAGCATGCGGCGATTATGCCGCACGCCGATGCCGCGCCCATCAGATGCTGATGATCTTCGCTTCGCAGCGAACCGCGCCCGATATCGCCGACACCTGAACCGTCTGCGCACCTGTGCTCTCGACACGCACCGGCGTCGCGGCGGACAGCGCGTCGTGACGCGTCATCGTCTTCGCTGCGATGCAGGCCATGGCGAGAGCCATCAAGCTCAACGTGATCACGGCGCGGCGGGTTTGCAGGGCGAGGTTCATGGCGAAAATCCTTTTGTATACTTTTCGAATTGTTTTGCATGGAGCAACGGATGTGCCAGCGGCTTTCGCGTCGTCCTGATGCGCAGTTGGATGCATCAAGCGACGAATCGGTTGCGCAAACAGACGTTGCACGTGACTTCCGGCAGGGATTCAGCGTCCGACTTCGTGTCCGCGCGGACGACCGCATACGCGTCCGCAACGTATTCCTCATCGGTGGATGCAATCATCGCCAAGCGGCCGACGCCATTCCGTTTCAACGCCACCATGCGAGCCTTCCTCGACCGCCGAAAACCTCAATAGTTTCCGCGGTGTAAGCACAGCGAATGGCACATTGTCAGGGGTTGGGGCATGGGCTAGTCTCGCCGGTCATACCAATTTTCAGGGAGATGCGCATGTCGTTCACGTCCATGGTCGCCCGGCCGCTCGCGCTGGCATTGATGCTGGCTGCGGCGCCGCTCGGGGCGCAGGAAAAAGCGCCGCCGAAATTCGATACGGTCGATCTGACCTACGAAAAATTCCAGCTCGAAAACGGCCTGACCGTCGTCGTGCACGAAGATCACAAAGCGCCCGTCGTACACGTCGCGGTCTGGTATCACATCGGTTCGGCCGATGAGCCGACCGGCAAGACCGGTTTCGCGCATCTGTTCGAGCATCTGATGTTCTCGGGTTCCGAGAACCACAAGACCGGCTACTTCAAGCCGTTCGAACTGGTCGGCGCGACCGATCAGAACGGCACGACGTGGAACGACCGCACCAATTATTTCGAAACCGTGCCGACCACCGCGCTCGATATGGCGCTGTGGATGGAATCCGACCGCATGGGCCATCTGCTCGGCGCGATCGGCCAGAAGGAACTCGATACGCAGCGCGGCGTGGTGCAGAACGAAAAGCGCCAGGGCGAAAACCAGCCGTATGGCCGCGTCGAAGAAAACATCCAGGTCAACGCGTTTCCGTTCAACCATCCGTATCACCACGACACGATCGGGTCGATGAAGGATCTGAACGCCGCGTCGCTCGCCGACGTGAAGCAATGGTTCACCGATCATTACGGCGCGGCGAACACCACGCTCGTGCTCGCCGGCGACATCACGCCCGCCGTTGCGCGCCAGAAGGCGGAGAAATTCTTCGGCGACATTCCGGCCGGTCCGCCGGTCGCGCGTCAGCAGCCGTGGGTTTATCAGCGCACGGATTCCACGCGCGGCGAAATGGTCGATCAGGTCGCGCAGGTGCGCATCTATCGCGAATGGAACGTGCCGCAACTCGGCGACGCGGAAACGCCGCTGCTCAGTCTCGCCGCGACCGTGCTCGGCGACGGCAAGACCTCGCGTCTGTACAACCGGCTTGTATACAAAGACAAGATCGCCGACAGCGTCGAGGTCGACGTCGAACAGTTCGCGCTGGCGAGCCTGCTCGAGTTGCAGGTCGACGTGAAGAAAGGCGTCGATCCGGCGAAGGTCGAAGCCGCCATCGACGACGAGTGGACGAAATTCCTGAAAGAAGGCCCGACCGCAGGACGAACTCGACCGCGCCAAAGCGCGTCGCCGCGCGGGCTTTATGCGCGGCGTGGAAAAAGTCGCCGCGCAGGCGCGCCTTCTCGCCGAAGGCCAGGTTTATCGCGAACGATCCGGGCGCGTACAAGATCGATCAGCAGCGCATGGAAGCGGCGACGCCGGCGACCGTGCTCGCCGCCGCGCAAAAATGGATTTCGAAAGGCGACTACACGCTCACCGTGAAACCCGGCACGCCCGATCCGACCAAGGACGAAGCGGAAGCCGAAGGTATCGCGTCCGCGCCGCGGCGCACCGAAGCCGGTGATGCCGGAGAAGCGTGTCTATACGACCGTGAAGAGCGACGTCGATCGCAGCAAAGGCGTGCCGGAAGTCGATGCCGTTCCCGGAACTCAGCTTCCCGACATTGCAGCACGGCAAGTTGAAGAACGGCATCGAGGTCGTGCTCGCCGAGCGTCACGCGATTCCCGTCGTCAGATGAAGCTGCTGTTTCCGGGCGGCTATGCCGCCGATCACGGCCGCAAGCTCGGCACCGCGAGCTTCACCACCGCGCATGCTCGATGAAGGAACCAAAACGCTCGACTCGCTCGAGATCGCGCGCCGCCGCGAGCGGCTCGGCGCCATCATCGGCGCCGGCTGCGATCTCGATAACTGCAGCGTCAAGTCTGAATTCGCTGAAGTCGCAGCTCGTGCCGTCGCTGCGAATTGTGCGCCGACATCGTGCGCAATCCGGCGTTCCGCGATGAAGACATCGCGCGCATCCGCGGCCAATGGCTCGCCGGCATCGCGCAGGAAAAAACCGAACCGACCGGTCTCGCGCTGCGCACGCTGCCGCCGCTGCTGTACGGCAAGGGCAATCCGTATGCGATTCCGTTCACCGGCAGCGGTACCGAAGCCGCGATCAAATCGCTGACGACCGACGACATGCGCAAGTTCGTCGCGGATTTCTGCGTCCCGACAACGTCAAGATCATCGTCGCCGGCGACACGACGCTCGCGGAAATCATCCCGCAGCTCGACGCCGTCATTCGGCGACTGGACCGCGCCGTCGACCAAAGTGCCGAAGATCGAATCTGACCAAGGTGCAGCCGCCGGCGAAGCCGCGCGTGTACTTGATCGATCGTCCGGGTTCGCAGCAGTCGGTGATCATCGCCGGCATCGTCTCGCCCTCGACGATGGCGCCGAACAATCTCGAGATCAGCACGATGACGCAGGCGTTCGGCGGCTCTGTTCACCTCGCGCCTCAACATGAATCTGCGCGAAGACAAGCATTGGGCGTACGGCGCGTTCTCCTTCTCGCCGAACGCCGTCGGCCAGCGCATTTTCCTGATGTACGCGCCGGTGCAGACCGACAAGACCGGTCCGGCCACCGCCGAAGTGCAGAAGGAAGCGAACGATCTCGTCGGCGCGAAACCGCTGACGGATGAAGAAATCGCCAAGGTGAAAAACGGCGACATGCGCGCGCTGCCCGGCCAGTACGAAAGCGCCGGCGCCGTGCTCGGTGCGATGCAGAACATCGTCGTCTACCATCGCCCGGACGATTACGTGCAGACATTCAAGCATCGCGTCGAAGCGCAAAAAGACGCCGACATCCAGGCCGCCGCGAAGGAAGTCGTGAAGCCCGACCGCGCTGACATGGGTGATCGTCGGCGATCGCAAACAGATCGAACAACCTGTCCGCGCGCTGAACCTCGGTGCGGTGCAGGTGCTCGATGCCGACGGCAACGTAGTGCATTAACCATTCAATCGCGATAGGGTGGCCGCAACGGAATTAGTTGCGGCCACCGATATGAAATCGCGCTACATTTTTATTGTCGTCGTCACGCTCGCCGGTGTGCAGGCGTGTACGTGGGTGAAGTCTTCCGATAGCGGCAACGCGGTGCACGTCGCCTACGACGGCAACGTCAGCGGATGCCGCGATGTCGGCGCGGTGAATGTCTCCGTCGCCGATCACGTCGCTTTCTACCATCGTCCGTCGCTGAAGGTTCGCGACGAACTCGAAACCCTCGCGCGCAACCAGGCCGCGAGCATTCCGGCCGATACGATCCGGGCGACCAGCGATCCGCTCGACGGCGGGCAATCGTTCGAAGCCTATGTCTGCGGCGGCATGCGCATGCGCCAGCGCGCCGATCGCGCACCGCCTCCGCCGCCGTCAGCGCCGAGCAGCGGCGTTCAGACCTACGCGATTCCCGAACACTGATCGCTACGGCGCACAGCTCGGCATGCCGAGCGGAATCGTGAAACGTTGCGGCGCGAGCGAAGCGGGCATCAATCCGAGTTGACCGGCGGCAGTCTGGAATGTCGTCGTCGCGATGTTGCATGCGATGGATGAGACGCTCAGCGTTCCGTTGACCGCGCGCTGTATCGACGCGCTGTCGAAATCCGCGCCGAAGTGCGTGCCGAACGCCTGCACCATCGATCCTGCATAGCCGCCGGTCTGATCCTGATCGAGGATGCCGGTCAGCCAGACCGGCACGCCGCTGTTGTCGAAACCGAACCAGATCGCGTCGATGCGCTGCGCATCGAGTTGCTCGAAGACGAAACCGCGCCCGTTGTAATTCGCGATCCGACCACGCACCGCTCACCGCGTTCACCGACGGCGGCGTGCCGCCCTGGATGCCGCAACCGAGCGACTGCAGTGACGTCAGACGCTTCAGCGGCACTTCCATCGAACCCCAATCCGGCGGCCCGTCCCAGCGCATCGCGCCGCTGCTGCAATCGTCGAAAGTCAGACCGATGCGGCCCCAGCGCGTGCTGGTGAAGTTGCCGCTCGCGTCGAGCGCAGGCAATTCCACGTCGGCGAATTCAATGCCGTTGCCGACCACGTCGCCGACACCGAACAGCCAGCTCTGCTTGCCGGCGACGTCTTTCGGCGGCTGGGTGAAAAAGTATACCGCCGCCTTGCCGTTGCCGCAGAATTTCGAGGCTGATGCCTTCGCCGCTGCGCGCGGGGTCATACCACTGGCCGCTGTAATGCGCATCGACCGGCGGTGCGGCGGATGCCTGTCGCGGCTGCACCTGGCTGTCGAAACTCGGCACGGTGATGCTCGCGTCGTAGCGGCACGGACCGGCCGCACCTGCGCGGTCGCGGCGTTGCACGTGTTCTGCAGATCGTTCACCGTCGGCTGCGGCGCGCCGCCAACCCAGGCGCGCAACGCTTCCCATCCCGCCACACCTTCGGCGAGCGTGAATCCGCAATGTGTCGGCGCTCGCTTCGTTGACCAGCGCGCTCGTCAGTTGCGATGCGGGCAACGTGTGGCGCAGCACGTCCTGATTGGCGGGGATGACGAGCTGGTCCTGACTGGTCTGGATCGAAATGATTTTCGTCGACGGACTCACACGACCGCGGAAATCCGACGACCATTTGAAATACAACTGACCGAACGGATCCGGCGAAATGCGCGCGATGTCCGCGTCGAGCGTGGCGTCGCCGTAATCGACGCCGATCGTGCTGAACGGATTCAGCCCGTTCAATTTGTCCGGCGCGCGCACCAGATCGCTCAGCGCGTACGTCGCATAGCCCATGTTGGTGACGAAGAAATCCTCGTCCGTGATATGGCCGAGAGCCATCAGTTGCGCGAGACGGCGTTTCATCGCGCCGTTGCGGATTTCCGACGGCAGGTTGATGCCCGTGCATTGATTGACGGGTAATCAGCGTCTGCAGCAATTGCGCTTTGTCCTGCAGATCGGACAGATCGCTCGGAATGTCGCCGAGGTTGTATGCCCACGGCGTCGGCTGATCGCCCGTCGGCAAATCGCCGGCGCCTTTGCAGATCACGTCATAAGCGAGACGCAGATCGATCGCCTCATCCCACGCGCGCGTGCCGGCCGCGGGCGGACACGCCGCATAAACGCCCGGCACCGGTGCGAAACGCGAATCTTCCGCCATCTTCAGCGAGATCAGACCGCCGAGCGATGCGCCGAACGGCACGATCGCGCCGGGCGTGCCGACGAGCTGCTTGAACGCGCTCAGCAATTCCGCGTTGTCGTCCGGCGCGGTGAACAACGCCCATCCGCGCTGGCGATAACTCGATGCGGCGACGGCGTAACCTTCGCTGATCTGCAAATCCTTCAGCGGACCGAGACTCGGATCGGGATCGGCCCCGCCGAAATCCAGTCCGTGCTGATACATGACGAGCACCTGACCCGGCTTCCAGTTGTCCGGCACCGCGATGCGGTAATACGCGCCCGATGGCGTCTGTCCGCTGAAATCACGCTCGGCATGCGCCGACATCATCGCGGCCAACGCCGCCACAGCCTAAAACCGATCGCATCCACCGCATCACGCAACTCCACCTGTTCGCTCGAAAATAGTCGCTGCCGACTTAAGCGTGCGTAAATCCCGGCACGCCGCGATACAATCGTTGAACAGGGGACACACGGTGCGGCCATGAAGGTTCTGGTAACCGGCGGGGGCGGCTTTCTCGGGAGCGCGATCTGCAAGCAGCTCGTCGCGGCCGGCTACACCGTCTGCGCGTTCAATCGCACGCGGCATGCGGGTCTCGACGAACTGAAAGTCGAGCAGCGCATCGGCGACATCGGTCATCTCGATACCGTGTGCGATGCGACCGCCGACATCGACGCCGTCGTGCACAGCGCCGGCAAAGTCGGCGCGTGGGGCAAGCTCGAAGACTTCTACGATACCAACGTGCGCGGCACCGACAACCTGTTGGCCGCGTGCGAACTCAACGAAATCGACAAGTTCGTGTTCACCTCGAGCGCGACCGTCGTCCACGGCGGCGGCGACATCGAAGGTATCGACGAATCTGCGCCCTACGCTACGCATTTCAGCAGCCCGTACGCGCAGACCAAAGCGCTCGCCGAACAGCGCGTGCTCGCGGCGAACGGGCCGGGTCTGGCCACCGTCGCGCTGCGTCCGCATATCGTGTGGGGACCGGGCGATCCGAATTTCCTGCCGCGCATTCTCGAGCAGGCGCGCAAGGGACGATTCCGCCTGATCGGCGATGCCGGCAAGAAAGTCGACACGACACTGATCGACAACGCGGCGAACGCGCATGTGCTCGCGCTGCAGAAACTCGCCGTCGGTTCGCCGATCGCCGGCAAAGCGTACTTCGTCACGCAGGGCGATCCGATCACTGTCGAACATCTGGTCAACAGCTGGCTCAAGGCCGGCGGATTTCCGCCCGAGACGCGGCGCATGCCGCTCGGACTCGCCCAATTCCTCGCCACATCGCTCGAGACGATCTATCAGACACTTGGCCTGCAACGCGAACCGCCGGTCACGCGCATCGGCGTGGAAATGCTGACCACCGCGCAATGGTTCAACACCGATGCCGCCAAACGCGATCTCGGCTACACGCCGACCGTCTCGCTCGCCGAAGGCTTCGTGCGACTTTCACAACATCTGGCGCGCGAACGCATGTCGCGCCGCGGCTGATAGCGCCGCGCGCAAGGTAGAATCGCGTCGTGGACGAAAAACCCCGCACGCCCAATCCGTTGTTGTCGCGACTCGGCTCCGCGCTCGAATTCGCGATCAATCGCGCCGTCGCGCTCGATGCCGGCACGCGCGAGAAGATCGCGAAACTCGACGGACGCCGCATCGGCGTCGAACTCAAGCCGCTCGATCTCGCGCTGGCGATCACGGTCGATCGCGATCGTTTGCGCGTCGGCCCGCATTGGGAACGTGAGCGCGATCTGAACCTGCGCGCGAGTCCCGCTTCGTTGCTCGCCTTCGCGATGCGGCGCGGCGACGATTCGGTGCTGCCGCCCGGCAAAGTCGATATTTCCGGCGACGCCGAACTCGCGCGTCAGTTCGAAAAAATCATGCGCGATTTCCGTCCGGATTTCGAAGAAGCGTTCGCGCAAACCTTCGGCGATGTGCTCGGCGTGCCGATCGGTCGCGCCGTCGGCAGCGCGTTCGCGTGGACGCGCGATTCGGCGGAATCGTTCGCGCGCGACGCCGTCGAATTCGTGCGCGACGAAAGCCGCGACGCAGTGGCGAAAGCCGAAGCCGAACAATTCTTCGATGATGTCGACGCGCTGCGCGAACGCGCCGACCGCCTCGACGCACGCATCAGGCGTCTCGGAGAAAAACGTTGACGCCGCTGCGGCAAGTCCCGCGCATGTTGCGCATCGCCGCCACGCTCGAACGCTATCGTCTCGACGAGCTGGTGCGCAGCACGCATCTGTATCGTCCGCTGCGCTGGCTGCGGCCGTTCATGCCGAAGCCCGCCGCCGACATCGCCGACCTTCCGCGCGGCGCGCGCTTGCGGCTGGCGCTCGTCGAACTCGGTCCGATTTTCGTGAAGTTCGGACAGATTCTGTCGACACGGCGTGACTTGTTGCCACCCGATATCGCCGAAGAACTCGCGCTGCTGCAGGATCAGGTGCCGCCGTTTCCCGGCGCGATCGCGCGCGCAGCAATCGAGAAATCGCTCGGCGCACCGATCACGACGTTGTATCGCGCATTCGACGAAACCGCACTCGCGTCCGCTTCGATCGCGCAGGTTCACGCGGCGGAATTGCCGGACGGCCAATCCGTCGTCATCAAGGTGTTGCGGCCAGGCATCCACGAACGCGTCGCCGCCGACATCGATCTGTTGCGCGCGCTCGGCGAGCTCGCCCAGCGCTGGCATCCGGCGGCGGACAAGATCCAGCCGCGCGAAATCGTCGCCGAAATCGAAATGACGCTGCGCAACGAACTCGACCTGCAGCGCGAAGGCGCCAACGCGAGCGTGCTGCGCCGAAATTTTGCCAGCGGCGAGGACATCCTCGTGCCCGGCGTGCACTGGACGCATTCCAAAGAAGGCGTGCTCACGCTCGATCGCGTGCATGGCGTCACCGTCGACGATCTCGCCGCCATCGACGCCGCCGGCATCGACCGCATCGCGCTCGCCGAGAAAGGCATCCGCATCTTCTACACGCAGGTGTTCCGCGACAACTTTTTCCACGCCGACGCGCATCCGGGCAACATCTGGGTCGATACGACGCGCAAGCAGAATCCGCGTTTCATCGCGCTCGATTTCGGCATCATGGGCTCGCTGTCCGAACGCGACCAGTTTTTGCTCGCGCAGAATTTCATGGCGCTGTTCGATCGCGATTACAAACGCATCGCCGAACTGCATCTGGAAGCGGGCTGGATGCCGCCGCACATCCGCGTCGATGAACTCGAAGCCGCCGTGCGCACCGTGTGCGAACCGTATTTCACGCGGCCGCTGTCGGAAATTTCGCTGGCCGAAGTGGTGATCAAACTGTTCTCGGTCGCGCGGCAGTACGAACTCACGCTGCAGCCGCAATTGATCCTGCTGCAGAAAACGCTGCTCAACATCGAAGGCATTGGGCGGCTGCTCTATCCGCAGATCGATATCTGGGCGACGGCGCGACCGGTGCTCGCCGACATTTTGCGCAAACGCTACGGACTGCGCCGCACGCTGCGCGACATCCGTACGCGGTTGCCGCAATGGATTTCGTCGGCGCCGGAAATGCCCGAACTCGTGCACACGTTTTTGAAGAAAGCGCAGGCCGGGGATTTCGATGCGTCGCGCACGGGTCCATCGCTCGTCGCGACGGAAGCGTTTCGCCGTTCGCGTCTGCGCACCGCAATCATCGCAGGCATCGGCGGCGTGTTCATCGTCGCCGCCGCGGTGCTTTACACGCCGGCGCTGCCGCGTTGGGTTTCCATCGCATCGGCGATCGTCGGCGTACTCGCGCTTTTCATCGCGTTGCGTCGCACACGTTGAACGTCGACGTCGTTTTCGAAGACGGCGACATTCTGGCCGTCAACAAACCCGCCGGTCTGCTCGTCCATCGCAGCAAGATCGCGGCGGACGAAGACGATTTCCTGCTCGATCGGCTGCGTACGCCGGAACGTCCCGAACTGTTTCTGATTCATCGTCTCGATCGCGCCACGTCGGGGCTCGTGCTGTTGGCGAAGTCGCGCGACATCGCCGGCGAATTGGGAAAACAGTTCATGGATCGCAGCGTGACGAAGCGCTATCTCGCCGTGGTGCGCGGGTGGCCCGATGCGGAAGGAACGATCGATTATCCGCTCCCCGACGTGCGCGACAATTCGCCGCGAAAAGCGGCCGTCACGCACTGGCGCACGCTCGCGACGACGACGGTGCCGATCGAAATGGGCCGCTATCCCGAGCAGCGCTACGCACTTGTCGAAGTGACGCCGCACACCGGCCGCTATCGGCAGATCCGCAAGCATTTCCATCACGTTTCGCATCACGTCGTCGGCGATACGAGCCATGGCCGCGGCGATCACAACCGTCTTTGGCGCATCCATTTCGGCATGCATCGCATGCTGTTGCACGCGTGGACGCTCGATTTCCGCCATCCGCGCGGCGCGGCGATGTCGCTGCGCGCCGGGCTCGACGAAACATTCAACGGCGTTCTCGACCGCTTCGGCTGGCGCGCGCTGATAGAATCCAGCCCGAAATCCAGGGTGATCACATGCCATCGTTCGACGTCGTTTCCAAACTCGATCTGCACGAACTGACCAACGCGATCGATCAGGCCAATCGCGAGCTGACCAACCGGTTCGATTTCAAGGGCACCGGCGCCGAATATGCGCGCGACGATGAAACGGTGATCTCGCTCAAAGCGCAGGCGGAATTCCAGCTCAAGCAGATGCTCGACATCCTCAAGCAACGTCTCGCCGCGCGCCACATCGATATTCGCGCTGCGGAGATCGCCGATCCGGAAATCAATCTCGGTAGCGCGAAACAGAAGGTGACGCTGAAGCAGGGCATCGATCAGCCGCTGGCGAAAGACATCATCAAGCGCATCAAGGACGCCAAGCTCAAGGTCGAGGCGCAGATCCAGGGCGACAAATTGCGCATCACCGGCAAGAAGAAAGACGACCTGCAGACCGTCATCGCATTACTGCGCGCGTCCGATCTGAAAATGCCTCTGCAGTTCGAAAATTTCCGGGACTGACGGTGCTCGAAATTTCTTCCAGCGTGAAAATTCCCGACAGCGAATTGTCGGAAAGTTTCATTCGCGCATCCGGACCGGGCGGGCAGAACGTCAACAAGGTGGCGAGCGCGGTCGAACTGCGTTTCGACGTCGCCAATTCGCCGAGTTTGTCGGACGCGTTGCGCGCGCGATTGCTCGCGCGCAAGGACCGGCGCCTGACGGCCGATGGCGTGCTCGTCATCCAGGCCAGTCGTTTTCGCGATCAGGCGCGCAACCGCGACGATGCGCGCGAACGTCTTGGCCGACATCATCCGCGCCGCGATGCATGTGCCGAAAAAACGCATCGCGACCAAGCCGACGCGCGCATCGAAGGAACGCCGCATCGAGGCGAAAAAGAAGCGCTCGCAGCACAAGCAGACGCGTTCGTCTCGCTGGAGTCTGGATTGAGCGCCACGCGATTTCCGGTGATTCCGCCGGAGATGCCGCGCATGAAACCCTCGCGCGTGATCGCGCCGATCTGCCGCTGGATTTTGAAAACGTCCGGCTGGCGCATGGCCGGCGAATTCCCGAACGTGCCGAAACTCGTCGCGATCGCCGCGCCGCATTCGAGCAACATGGATGTGATCTGGGGCCTGCTGTTCAAATACGGCTTGCGCCTCAACGTGCAGTTCATCGGCAAACGCGAGGCGTTTTTCTGGCCGCTGGGTCCGTTGCTGCGTCATCTGGGCGGCATCCCGATCGACCGGAATGCGGCGCATGGCGTCGTCGGCGAAATGAAACGCGAGTTCGAGGAGCGCGAGCGGTTCTGGCTCGCCATCGCGCCGGAAGGCACGCGCAAGCGCGTCACCAAGTGGAAGAGCGGTTTCTGGCGCATCGCGCGCGAGGCGAACGTGCCTATCCTGATGATCTATTTCCACTATCCGGAAAAGACCATCGGCTTGGGCGAGCTGTTGTATCCCACGGCCGATGCCGATGCCGACATGGCGCGCATCCGCGCCTTTTACGCACCTTGGCAGGGCCGCAACAGAGGCACCGTGTAATCCCCGTTGCCAATGCGCTTTGCCGTGTGTACGATTAAAGGTGTACGACACTTTACGTACATACAGGCGAACGACAATGAAACAGCTCGTGATGGGAATCCTGTTGGCGGTGGCCGGATCGTCCGCGCTTGCCGCCGAGGTGGTGAAAAAGCCGGTCGACACGGCCGATACGCCGGAAAAACTGCAGGCGGTCATCGATTCGGTGCACGCGGAAATGGCGCAGGAAAAGCGCTATGAATTCATCAGCCCGACGCAACGCAGTGCGGTCGACACCGATTTCGCGACGATGATGGCGCTGATCACGAAGGCCGGTTCGGTCTCCGCGCTCAAGGAAGACGATCGCGTGAAACTGTTCAACGCGCAGGAACACGCCAACGGCATCCTGACCCATTCCGACCGCAATCGCCTGGTCTGCGAACGCCGCCAAAAGATGGGATCGAATTTGCCGGTCAACGAGTGCAGCACTGTCGCCGATATCGAGCGCAATCGCGCCAATTCGCAGAAACTGATGCTGGACAAATCCACCGACCGCAACCGGACCGCGGCGGAATACGACTTTTACAAGTACGGCCACAACTGAAGCCGGCGATTGTGTAAATGCCGTTGCGTATGGCCGCGGCGGTATTTACGATAAGTGGTGTACGAGACACTACGTGCAATCAAACGCAGGGGTAATGGTTATGAAACGTCATGTCATGGCAACACTGGTTGTCGCGCTCGCCACGTCGTGCGCGTGGGCGGGTGATGTGGTGAAGAAGCCTGTCGATGCGGCCGACACACCGGAAAAACTGCAGTCGTTGATGGATTCGATCCACGCCGACATGGCGGTGGACAAGCGCTACGAATTCATCAATCCGACCGAGCGCCAGAATGTCGACAACGACTTCGCGAAGATGATGGCGCTGATGACGAAGGCCGGTTCGGTGTCGGCGATGAAGGAGGGCGATCGCGTGCAGCTGTTCAACGCGCAGGAACACCTCAACGGCATCCTGACCCACAGCGATCGCAATCGCGTCGTCTGCGAACGTCGTCAGAAGCTCGGCTCGAACCTGCCGGTCAACGAATGCAGCACGGTGGCCGACATCGAGCGAAATCGCGCCGACTCGCAAAAACTGATGCAGGACAAATCCACGGACCGCAACAGAACCGCGGCCCAGTACGATTTCCATCAGTTCAGCACACCTGCCGCCAATCACTGACGGCGGCGAGCGCGGCCTCAGCGCGTGGAATCTCCTGATTCGTAATAGTCACGCCGGACGAACAGGTCCGGCTTGACCAGGTCGATGAAGGCGCGCGCCTGCGGCGACAGGTATTTGCCCTTGCGCATGACCACGCCGTAGCTTCGCTGCGGGAAGAATCGCCGCATGTTGTGCACGGCGAGCCGGTCGCGATCGGTTTCGTTGATGCAGATGCCGGTCACGATGGAAATGCCCAGTCCCATCGCGACGTATTGCTTGATCACTTCCCATCCGCCGACTTCGATCGCGACGCTGTACGGCACCTGCGCCTGCTGGAAAACCAGATCGACCATGCGATAGGTCGTCAGGCGTTGCGGCGGCAGGATCAGCCCGTACGGCGACAGGTCCTTCAGCGTGATGTCGGTTTTTTCCGCCAGCGGATGATTGAGCGGCAAGATCAGCATCGGATCGAACCAGTACACCGGCTCGTAGGAAAGATCATGCGGTACGTCGAGCATCGAGCCGACGGCAAGATCGGCCTGATCCGAACGCAACAGCGCCAGGCCATCCTTGCCGGTGACGTTCGCCAGCTGCAATCGAACCTGCGCGTGCTGTTCGCGGAATTCGCGCACCAGCGGCGGCAACAGGTACTGGATCGTCGATGCGCCGGCGGCAACCACGATTTCGCCCGCATCCATGCCTTGGCGGCGATTCTGGAACTGGCGGTCGATGCTTTCCACGCCTTCGATCAGTGGCCGCGCGAGGTCGTAGAGAATCTGTCCCTCGCGCGTGAGCGCGAGACGCGGCCGGATGCGTTCCAGCAAATGCGCGCCGAGTTCGCGCTCGAGCGCGGACAACTGCAGGCTCACCGACGACGGCGAAAGAAACAGCGCTTCGGCTGCCCGCGCCACGGTCCCGAATTTCACGGCGTAGCAGAACGCGCGCAACTGCCGGTTGCGATTGCCCTTGTAGTAATAGCGCGTCTCGGCAGGCTTTTTCGGCCGCTTCAGCTTCTGTTGTGGGCGAATTGTCGTTGTCATGTAGACACTTACCAGTGCTTTGACAAAGTTAAATCAGACCATTGAAACATTCAGTTTGTCAAAACATCCGTTAATGGCCTATTTTGCGACTGCAGCATTTCGCTAGGACAGACAACAGGAAGGTCGTCATGAAAGCTACACTTGCATCCGCAGAACAGATCAGACTCGATTGGCAGAACAGCGCGCGCTGGAAGGGCGTCACGCGCCCGTATTCGGCAGAGGACGTCGTGCGGCTGCGCGGCACGGTGCCGATCGAACATTCGCTCGCCAAACTCGGCGCCGAAAAACTCTGGCGCTATCTGCAGACCGAGGATTTCGTCAACGCGCTCGGCGCGCTGACCGGCAATCAGGCGATGCAGCAGGTCAAGGCGGGCCTCAAAGCGATTTATCTCTCCGGCTGGCAGGTCGCGGCGGACGCGAACCTCGCCGGCGAGATGTATCCCGACCAGTCGCTGTATCCGGCCAATTCGGTGCCGCAGGTGGTCAAGCGCATCAACGGAACGCTGCTGCGCGCCGACCAGCTCAATCACGCCGAAGGCAAGGACGACATCGACTGGCTGCAGCCGATCGTCGCCGACGCCGAAGCCGGTTTCGGCGGCGTGCTCAACGCGTTCGAACTGATGAAGGCGATGATCGAAGCCGGCGCCGCGGGCGTGCACTTCGAGGACCAGCTCGCCAGCGTGAAGAAGTGCGGCCACATGGGCGGCAAGGTGCTGGTGCCGACGCGCGAAGCGGTCGAGAAACTCGTCGCGGCGCGTCTGGCGGCCGACGTCATGGGCGTGCCGACGCTGCTCGTCGCGCGCACCGATGCGGAAGCGGCCGATCTGGTCACCTCCGATATCGATCGCCAACGACAAGCCGTTCATGCACCGGCGAGCGCACCGTCGAAGGTTTCTACAAGACGCGCAAAGGTCTCGACCAGGCGATCTCGCGCGGCCTCGCCTACGCGCCGTATGCCGATCTCGTCTGGTGCGAAACCGGCAAGCCCGATCTCGAATTCGCGCGCAAGTTCGCCGAAGCGATCCACGCGAAATATCCGGGCAAACTGCTCGCGTACAACTGCTCGCCGTCGTTCAACTGGAAGAAGAATCTCGACGACGCGACCATCGCGAAATTCCAGAAGGAAATCGCGACCTACGGCTACAAATTCCAGTTCATCACGCTGGCCGGCTTCCACGCGCTGAACTATTCGATGTTCAATCTCGCGCACGGCTATGCGCGCCGCCAGATGACGCGCATTCGTCGAACTGCAGGAAGCCGAATTCGCCGCCGCCGACATCGGCTTCACCGCGGTCAAGCATCAGCGCGAAGTCGGCACCGGCTATTTCGATACGGTCACGCAGACGATCCAGGGCGCGCAGTCCTCGACCATGGCGCTCAAGGGTTCGACCGAGGAAGAGCAGTTCCAGAAACCCAGCGCCAAGGTGGCTTCGGCGGCCTGACGGGCCGGTAAAGTTGTCAGGGTGCGGACGGTCGCGCAATTCCGCTATCATCCGGGGATCGATCGTTGCCACCATCGATCCTTCCGCGGGGTTACGGACAGTGTCGACCGTTTCGCTGGCCAATGAGATCCGCTACGACGCGGCGGTGAACCTGCCGCCGCGCGCGACTGCGCCGCACCTGCCGCGGCAGTTGTCGGATGTCGAATTCGTGGTGTTGCGCGGCGCCGGCCCGAACCGCCGCGTGGCCGCGGGCGAAGTGCTGTTTCGCAAAGGCGAGATCGGCCACAGCATGTACGCGATCGAAACCGGCCAGGTCCGCATCGAATTCGGCGACGGCATGCCGCACAAGCTGCTCGGTCCGCGCGAATATTTCGGCGAACTCGCGCTGTTCATCGGCAATCATGCGCGCGTGGCGACGCGCGGTCGCGCACACGGCGTGCTCGTTGCGCCTCGATCGAATATCCGGCGTTCGATCATCTGCTCGAAACCGAACCCGCCATCCTCGCCACGTTCATGCGCCGCTCGTTCGCGTATCTGGTCGCGAGCGAACAGCAGCTCATCGCGCATCTGAAACGGCGCAACGAGGATCTGCTGGTCACGCTCGATTCGTTGCGCCAGACGCAGACGCAGCTGTCGACCGCGCAATCATCTGGTTCGCACCGACGAACTGACCGGCCTGACCAATCGCCGCGGCCTCTATCAATTTCTGGAAACGCTCGACGAGCAACCGCGTGCCGGGCACCGAACTCGCGCTGTTGCTGATCGATCTGGACAACTTCAAACGCATCAACGACGAATACGGCCATCTCGCCGGCGACGAAGTGCTGCGCGCGGTCGCCGAAGAAGTCTCGCGCGTGGCGCATCCGTGCGATCTGCCGGCGCGCCTCGGCGGCGACGAATTTGCGCTGCTCGCGCAACTGCCCGAACCCGGCGACGCGGTCGCGCTCGCCGCACGCATCGTCGAGGCGGTCGGCGAACTGCGCTTCACCATGCCGCTGGAGTCGTTGCGCGTGTCGGTGAGCGTCGGCGTGAGTCGCTGTTCGGACGAAACGGACTGGTCGAGCTGGTACAGCCAGGCCGATGCGGCGCTGTATCGCGCAAAAGGCGAAGGCGGCGGCACCTGGACATTACACGCCTGACCCGCCGCTCGCGGCGGTGCGTATCGAGAGTTGCTGAAGGGGCCGAGGGCATCGTCCGCGATGCGCTGGAAAGCATGAGTCCGCCACACGCCGATCGTTCCGCGAGCGCCGCACCCGAATCGCTGCTGCGCGCGATCGCCGTATGCGATCTGGTCGACAGCACCGCGTTGATCGAACAGCTCGGTGACCGTAAAGGCGCCGCGTTCATGCAGCAGCTCGACCGCGTCGCGCGCGATCTCCTGCAGCGCCATCGCGGCCGCGAGATCGACAAGACCGACGGATTCCTGCTGCTGTTCGACCGCCCGATCCAGGCCGTCGCGTTCGCCGTCGAATACCAGCGCATGCTGCGCGCGGCTCGGCGAAAATGGAATTTCTGCCGCTGAAAGCGCGCATCGCCATTCACGTCGGCGACGTGCTGGTGTGGGAAAACAGCAGCGACGACATCGCGCGCGGCGCAAAGCCCGTCGAAGTGGAAGGTTTGGCAAAACCCGTCGCGGCGCGGCTGATGCATTTGGCTTTGCCCGGACAGATTCTGATGACCGGCGTCGCACAGGCGCTCGTCGCGCGCTCGCAGATCCGAACTGGATGGCGAGCGCGGGCTGGTCTGGAAAGAACACGGCCGCTATCGCCTGAAAGGCGTGCCTGAACCGGTGATCGTCTTCGAAGTTGGCGAACGCGACATCGCGCCGCTGGCGAGCCCGGTCGGAACGCGAAGGCCTATCGCGACGTGCCGTGGTGGCGCCGCCGCCACCGCGTTGGCCATCGAAGTGTCGCTGCTGATCGCCATCGCCTGCGGCGCAGCTTATTTCTCGTTGCGCAGTCCGGATGCGATCGCATTCGGCAAGCGCGACTGGGTCGTGGTCGGCGATTTGATCCAACAAGACCAGCGAAACGCTTTTCAATGATTCGCTGCAGACTGCTTTCCGGATCGGCCTGGAGCAGTCGCCGTACGTGAACGTCGTTTCCGACCTCGATGTGCGGCACACGCTTTCACTCATGCAGCGCGATCCCGAACAAGGATCGAGTCGACCGCGCCGTCGGCAGCGAGATCGCCCTCCGCTCCGGCGCCCGCGCGCTGATCCTGCCGAGCGTCATGGAAATCGGCGGACGTGTGCGCGTCACCGTCGAGGTGGTCAATCCGCGCACGCAATCGACCGTATACGCCGAATCGGCCGAAGGCGTGGGCCTGTCGTCCGCGTTGCCGTCGTTCGACCAGGTCAGCCGCTCGTTGCGCTTGCGGCTGGGCGAAGCGCTTTCGTCGGTCGATGCGAACAAGGCGCCGCTGCCGCAAGTCACCACGGCGAATCTCGATGCGTTGCGCGCATATGCGCTGGCGCTCGAGGCCTATGCGCACGCCAACCGGCGCGACGCGCTGGAATTGTTCAAACATGCCGTCAAGCTCGATCCGGATTTCGCACTGGCGTACATGGGGTTGGCGCGCGTCTACCTCGGCGCCAGCGACGACGCGCAAGCTCACACCTACATGGAAAAAGCGTTCGCGCTGCGCAACCGCTTGCCGGCTCGCGATCAGCTTTACCTCGATGCATGGATGGCGCGCCTTCGAATCGCCGAAAGCGATGCTCGAAAAATGGCAACTGCTCGGCGCGATGTATCCGGACTACTACGCGGCGCACTACAACTACGCGCTTTATGCCTGGGAATCGGAAAATCGCGTGACCGATGCCATCGCGGCGATCCAGCCGGCGCTCTCCGAACACGATCCGATGCGCGGCAGCGCGTACTACGAACTCGCCGCATTTCAGGTCTGCCGACGAAAAATACGCGCGATGCCTGCGAGAACTTTCAGAAAGCCGATCGACTACGGCGATCACGACCAGGGCATCGTTCGCCTCGACGCGCTTGCCGCGCAGCGCAAATTCAGCCGAAGCCGAGTGCCATCTTCGCCAATGTAAAGCGCATCGGCATCGCCAGCGAAGATACGCTGCTCGACGTGACACGCGCGTTGCCGTGTTGCTGGATCGCCAGCACTGGGAAGAAGCGCAGCGTGTCGCGCACGCCGCCATGCAGTCGTCAGGCGCAAAGTAGGACGCGTCTATCAGCGCGCTGTTCGCAGGGATCGCGCTCGGGCATCGACGAATTCAAGCTCGGCAAGCAGCCGATGCGCGACGCGACTACTGCGTTCATCAACGAACATCGCACGCTGCCGGCAGACAAGGAGCCGGGTCTCGAGGACGCGGCATTTCATCTTTTGTATGGGGCCTATCTGCCGCGCGCGCGGGCGACGCGGATCTCGCGGACAGGGTGGTCGCAGAGAGTCGCCGCCACGTCTGCGTCGACAAAGGATTCAACAATATCGATCACATGATCGGTCATCGTTCAGGCTGAAGTCGCCCGCGCCACGGGATGCCCGATGACGCCGTGAAGCTCCTCGAAGCGACGCTGGACGGCCGCGAACTCTGTCTCACCCACGAGTACCCTCGCCGAGGCGTATCTGCAGGCCGGAAACGCCGATCGAGCCGCCGCAATTCGAATGGGTGCACGAATCATCGCGGACGTGCTTACCTGGAGCAGAACAGCTATCAGCTGCTGCAGCCGCGCAATGTGGTCGCTTCGAACCTCGCGGCGCTGAGCCTGGCCGAAATCGCACATGCCGCCGGGCACGACGATCAGGCGCGCGAGCGCCTGGCTGAAGCCGAGCGCATTTTTTCCGGCAACGAAGTGCCTGCGCCGATCAGAGAATCGCATAGAGACACTGCGCGCGTCGCTCAGGAAGCCGCTTCGAGGTTGAAGACCGATGTGATCCCTGGCCGAGCAGCTTCTCGCGGAATTTGTGCAGGCTCTGACGCAATTCGTCCATCGAGGCCAGGCTTTTCGGCTTCATGCAGCCGTCGCACTCAAAGCCCTTCGGCGCACCGATCGATTCCAGTGCGGTCTGCGGATTGGCCTTGAAAGCCTCGCGAAACTTCGGATTGGTGCTGAGCTGCGTAAGCAGCGCGTCGACAAGCTGCGGCGTAAAGGCGCTTTTGGCCATGAGATTCCCCCTGAGTAAGTTTTGGTCCCGCGGCTGGGTGTAGCAAAACGCATGCCCGTCCTTCGCGCGCGATGCATTTTGGCGTGCGGCGCGGAGCTACACTAATCGCCGATTTCACCCTTAAGAATCCGAATGCTCATCCGGCGCTGCGCCATCTTGCTGATCGAACCGCGCGAGCGCTTCGATTTCGATTTCGATTCGCTGCTCACCGGCGGCGCCGGATTGCGCGCGGAGCGGCAGTGGCTGGCTCTCGCGCCGCATCTGCGACGAAGCCGTGGAACTGTCGGCAGACGACATCGCGCCGCTCGGAGCCTTGTCGGCGCAGGACTGGATCGAGCACGCGCACCTCTGCGCACAATTCGACGAAAAAACCATCGACGCGCTGCTGCACCGCGGATTGCTCATCAGCGACGCGCCCGCGTTCGCCGCGCTGCGTGAGCGAGACGAGCGACTGCGCGAAGCGCATTGGCATCCGTTGACCGCCGTCGCGCACGCCTTCGGGCGCTGGGACGGCGTGACATCGGGCGATAACGTGCGCAGCGTCGGCATCGTCAGCGTGACCGATCTGGTCAATGAACTCGGCGAACCGCCGCCGCATTTCCACGAGCGCGCCGAACCCGCGCAACGCATTCCGCTCACCGTGCCCGACGAAAAAACGCCGCTCGACGATCTGCTGCGCCGCCGGACTGTTTGCCGAAACTACGATGCATCGCGGCCGCTGCCGATGCACGATGTTCAACAAGATCGTGCATCGCGTATTCGCGGCGCAGGCGACGCACCACGTCACGCAAACGGCTGCGATCGTGAAAAAGACGAGCCCGTCGGCCGGCGGACTTCATCCGACCGAAGCCTATTTTCTCATCCAGCACGTCGAAGGCATCGCGCCGGGGTTGTATCACTATCACGCCGGCGAGCACGCGCTCGAACCGCTGCAGTCGTTATCGACCGACGACGCGCACGCGCTCGCCATGCGTTTCCTCGCGCACCAGGACTGGTTCGCCAACGCGCACGCGATCGTCATCCTCGCGCCGCGGTTCGTGCGCAGCTTCTGGAAATACCGCTCGCACGCGAAGGTCTATCGCGCGGTCACGCTCGATGTCGGACATCTATCGCAGACATTGCAGATTTCGGCGACCGAATTCGGTCTCGGCGCGTTCGTGACTTCGGCGATCAACGAAGCCGATATCGAACGCGCCTTGCAGCTCGAACCGATGCGCGAAGGGCCGCTGGCGATCTGCGGCTTCGGCTGGCGCGCCGAAACGTGCGAGCGGATGGAATTCGATCCGCTGCACGCCGTGTGGCCGAAAGCCTAAGTCGGAAAGCCAGTCGCGCGGCTTCAGGTAATCGTGCGAGTCTCGCTTCCGCGCTGCCCGGCTTGCGGCGCGTAGGCATATTCGAAACGCACACGCGGCGGCAGCGACATCAAAATCGATTCCGTGCGTCCGCCCGATTGCAGACCGAACAGCGTGCCGCGGTCGTAGACGAGATTGAATTCGACATAGCGTCCGCGCCGATAAAGCTGGAACTCGCGCTCGCGCTCGCCGAACGGTGTGTCTTTGCGTTTTTCGACGATCGGAAGATACGCATCGAGAAATCCATCGCCGACCGCGCGCTGGAACGCGAAGCAGCGCTCGAATTCGCCACGCGTGCAGATCGTCGAAAAACAATCCGCCGACGCCGCGCGTCTCGCCGCGATGCTTGATGAAGAAATAGTCGTCGCACCAATTCTTGTATTTCGCGTAGACATCGTCGCCGAACGGCGCGCACAGATCGCGCGCGACGCGATGCCAATGCACGACATCCTCGTCGAACGGATAGAACGGCGTCAGATCGAAGCCGCCGCCGAACCACCACGCCGGATCGCCGTCCGTTTCGTCGCCTCGAAGAAGCGCACGTTCAGATGCGTCGTCGGCACGTACGGATTCTGCGGATGGATCACCAGCGAAACGCCGTGCGCCGTCCACGCCCGATCCGGCGAGTTCCGGCCGATGCGCCGTCGCCGCCGGCGGCAGTTGCTCGCCGCTGACGCTGCGAAAAATTGACGCCGGCCTGCTCGAACACCGCGCCGTCGTTCAGCACGCGCGTGCGTCCGCCGCCGCCTTCGGCGCGCTGCCATGCATCCTCGCGAAACTGCGCGCGGCCGTCGGCGCGTTCGATGCGCCGCGCAGATGCGATCCTGCAGAGTCGCGCAGATAGCGTTCGACCGGCGGCGCTGCGCGGATTCGGACATCTGGATCATCGCATGTCAGGTTGTGGAGGCTCGCTCATGGTATCAGGCGGGTCGAACCATGGACGCGCGCGCACTTTCACTATACTCGCGCGTCATACTTCGCCGCCGACGCTTCCGCTTGCCCGCCCGCATCCCGCCGCTCGCCGATCACCGCCTACACCGCCACTTGCGCCGCCGCCGCGGACGCGAGGCCATCGCGCGCGCCGTCGAAACGCGCAGCGGCGGCTTGCGCGCCAACGATTTCGGCGTCGAGCCGCTGCCGTGCTGGATCGGCCGCGTCGAAGCGTCTGGAAACGCGACGCTGCCCGCCGCGATCTGGCGTTCGGGACTGCGCGCAACCATCGTCTCGCCTGGCTCGCGCTCGAACAGCGATGGCTTTCATCGATCGCGCGCGCGACGCGATCGCGACGCTACGGCGCCGATCGCGTCGCGCTCGTCCTCGGCACTTCGACATCGAGCATCGACGAGACCGAGCACGCCTATCGCCGAGCTCGACGCCGACGGGCATTTGCCGCCCGATCAGCGGCGCCCGCACGTGCATCAGACCACATTCGCTCGGCGCGTTCGTGCAGGCCGCGCTCGGCATCGACGGGCCCGCGCTGACCATCGCCACCGCATGCTCGTCCAGCGCAAAAGTGTTCGCGAGCGGCGCGCGGCTGATCGAAAGCGGTTTGGTCGACGCGGCGATCGTCGGCGGCGCCGACAGTCTGTGCGGCAGCGTGCTGTACGGCTTCAACGCGCTCGAACTCGTTTCGCGCGAACGTGCCGCCGTTCGACGCGAATCGCACGCGGCTTGTCGCTGGGCGAGGCGGCCGGATTCGCGCTGCTCGAAAAGTCGACGGATGGACAAAAACGTTCCGCGCCTGGCCGGCTACGGCGAATCGGCCGACGCGCACCACATGTCCGCGCCGCATCCGCAGGGCCTCGGCGCCGAACTCGCGCTTGAACGATGCGCTCGCGCGCGCCGGCATCTCGCCGCGAGCGACGTCGACTACATCAACCTGCACGGCACCGCGAGCAGGCAGAACGACGAAGTCGAAGCGGCGCTCGTCGCGCGCACGTTTCCGGCGACGACGCGTCGCGAGTTCCACCAAGGGCTGGACCGGCCACACGCTCGGCGCGGCCGGCATCGTCGAAGCGGTGATCACGCTGATCGCGATCGAGCGCGGCTTCGTGCCGGGCACGCTCAATTCGACGCGTTCCCGATGCGGCGTGCGGTCCGCAGATCATGCTTCGACAACGTCGCAGCGCGACGTGCGCGTCGCGCTGTCGAATTCGTTCGGCTTCGGCGGCAACAACTGCTGCCTCGCATTCGTCGCCGGCGACGCGCATGAGCGCGGCGATCGAAATCGCCGTCGCAGGCATCGGCGTCTGGTCGCCGGAATGGCCGGACTGGAATGCCGCCGCCGCCGTGCTTTGTGGAAATGTGGATAGTGCCGCAAATGCGGCATCGCGCCCCGCGCCGGCGATCCTGCCGCCGACCGAACGCCGCCGCGCACCGGAATCGGTTCTGCTCGGCGTCGAAGTCGCGCTGCAGGCGTGCGCGATGGCGGGCATCGCGCGCGGCGGATTTGCCGCACGTGTTCGCATCGAGCTACGGCGAACTGGCGATCAACGATTATCTGTGCGAGACGCTGGCGAAAGCGCCGCTCGAGGTTTCGCCGATCCGATTTCCACAACTCCGTGCACAACGCGCCGGCGGGCTATTGGGCGATCGCGACCGGTTGCACGCGCAGTTCCTCGGCGATCAGCGCAGGCGAATCGACGTTCGGCGCGGGTCTGCTGGAAACGGCGCTCACCGTCGGCGAGCAACATGTCGCCGGCGTTGCTGTCGGTTTACGACGTCGCCGCGACCGGTCCGCTGCGCGACGTGATCGCCTGTTCGACGAAGTTCGGCGTCGGTTTCGTGCTCGGTCCGATCGCGCCGAATGCGCGTCGCGCGTCTGCGAATCCGACGCGCCGCGGACAGCAATGCCGACGGAGCTTGCGCCGGCTGCGTCGCGTCCTGCACGCTGTACATCGAGAAAACCCGGCCGCGCGCGGCCTGCCGCTGCTGCAGGCCATCGCGCGCAAAGACGCCGGGAGTGATCCGCATCGCCGCAGGACCGCGGCTGATGCTCGACGTGGAGATCTTGCCTTGGGCGATGTGATGGACCGTTCTGCCGGCGACAGTTTCGTCGTCATTCCGGCGCTGAACGAAGAACGCGCGATCCGCGCGGTCGTGCAGGAGGCGTTGTCGTACTGCAAGCACGTGATCGTCGTCGACGACGGGTCGAGCGACGGCACGATCGCGGCCGTTTCCGATCTGCCCATCGAGCTGATCCGCCACACGTCGCCGACCGGCAAAGCGCGCGCGCTGCTCGACGGATTCCGCCTCGCGCTGGAACGCGGCGCCGGCGGCGTGCTGACGATGGACGGCGACGGCCAGCATGCCGCGTCGGATTTGCCGCGCTTGCTCGCCGCGTCGGCGCAGTATCCGAATCACATCGTCATCGGCGCGCGCCTGCTCAATCGCGAAACCGCGCCGGACAAAAACAAATTCGGTAACCAGCAGGCGGATTTTTGCGTCTCATGGGCGTGCGGACAGCGCGTCGTCGACAGCCAGAGCGGCCAGCGTTTTTATCCGCGTTCGGTGATCGAACTCGCGCTGCAATTGCAACGAGGGCGGTTTCGTGTTCGAAAGCGAAATCCTGATCGAAGCCGCGCGGCACGGCGTTCGCACCGTGTCCGTGCCGATCGAAGCACGCTACGACGAGGATCGCCGCGCCAGCCATTTTCGTCCATTGCGCGACGTCACGCGCATCACGCGCATGATCGCGTGGCGTCTGCTCCGCGGCGGTTTGATGCCGATCAATTATTGGCGCGCGCACAAGGTGCCGCCGATCATCGTCGATAAAGTCTGAGACGAGTGCACGGTCCGATGTAGGGGCGCGATTCATCGCGCCCGCACGGGCGAAAGCGGGCGCGATGAATCGCGCCCCTACGAAAAGACAACAACAGCCGCTGTCGACGCGCATTAGTTGCGCAGAAACGCCTGCGAATATTCCGGCTTCTGTTCGCGCGCGAGCAATTCGCGCAGACCTTCGGCCGGCGTGAGCTCCTCGCGCAACACGCGCTGCACGCCCGACGCGATCGGCAGATCGAGACCGTGCGCTCTGGCCAGACGCATCACCGTATCGGCCGTCTCCACGCTTTCGACGACCTGGCCGATTTCCGCAACGGCCTGCTTCAGACCGATGCCGCGTCCGAGCGCGAGACCGAGCCGCCGGTTGCGCGACAGATCGCCCGTGCAGGTGAGCACGAGATCGCCGAGTCCGGCCAGACCCATCAGCGTTTCCGCGCGCGCGCCGATCGCGGCGCCGAGGCGCAGCATTTCGTTGAGCCCGCGCGTGATCATGCCGGCGCGCGCGTTGAGTCCGAGATGCATGCCGTCGGCGACACCGGTGGCGACCGCGAGCACGTTCTTCATCGCGCCGCCGAGTTCGGCGCCGATCATGTCGCTGCCGGTGTAGGCGCGGAAGCGCGTGCTGTGCAGCAGGTTCGCGATCTGTTTGCGAACGCGTCGGAATTGCGAATGCACCGTGACCGCCGTCGGTAAACCTTGGGCGACTTCGCGCGCGAACGACGGACCCGTCACGATCGCGGCCGGCGATTGCGGAAAAATTCTCGGCGACGAGTTCGTGCAGGAAGCGGCCTGACGCCGGATCGAAACCTTTCGTCGCCCACGCCACGCCGGCTGCCGGGTTTCAGATTCGACCGCGATGTTCCGAGCAATTCGCCGAACGCATGACTCGGCGTGACGATCAGCAGCACGTCCGCGCTTGCCACGGCGCTGTCGAGATCGCCCGTCAACGTGAGCGACGCGGGCAGTTCGAGATCGGGCAGATAGCGCGCATTGCGGCGCGATTGCGTCATCGCATCGACCGCATCCGCGTCGCGGCCCCACACGTGGTCTGCACGTTGTTGCGCGCGAGCACGCAGGCGAGCGCCGTGCCCCACGAGCCGGCGCCGAGAACCGACACTTTCATCAGAATCCGATCCGCTCGCCCATCGTCGGCGAATCTTACCTGATGCGGTGCGGTTGTCGGCTGTCCGCAAGCCGTCCGCATTCTGCCGTTTTGCGCGGCGCGGTGCGCCCGTAGTCTGCGCAGCCATTGCGTTGGCGGCAGACATTCGTGTTTTCGCAAACCGACAAACCGAAAGCGTGCAGCGGCGAATCGCGCTTCCGCCTGTTCGTGGTCGCGCGCAGTCTTACCGTGAAGGTCGTGATGATCCTGATCGACGACCGCGTGCGCCTGTTCATGGGCGACTCGGCGACATATCTATGGAGCGCGGTATCACTGCACGTGCCGAGCGATCGCTCGTATACGTATCCGCTGTTCATCCGCGCGGTCGCCTCGCCGTTCGTGTCGATCACGCCATTGTTGTGGGCGCAGACGTTGTGCGGCGTCGCCACGGCGGCCATGGTGGCGTGGTTGTTGCGAGATGTCTTCGAGGTGCGGCGCGGCGTTGCGTTGTGCGCGGCGCTTCTGGTCAGCCTCGATCCGATGCAATTGTTCTACGAACGCATGGTGATGACCGAATCGCTCAGCACGTGCGTGCTGATGGCGAGCTTGTGCGTCGCGGTAGCGTATGTCCGCTACGGCCGCGTGTCGAGCTTGCCGCCTGTGCGGGTTGGGTCTTGGTCTCGGCGAGTTGCGCGTCGGCCTGGTGCCGCTTGCGTACGGATCTGATCGTCGCCGCCGTTCTGTTGCGATGGAATACGACATCGCGCGGAAAACATCGTGCGTCATCTCGCGATCGCTTTGCTGCTGACGTTCGGCACGCACGGCGCATACCGGCATCTGTACGGATTCGCCATGCACGAAGGACCGACTTACATCCGCGATGGCGGATTGTTCCGCCTCGGACTCGTCGCGCCGCTGGTCCGCGCCGAAGATTTCGACGGCACGCGCGTCGATGCGCATCTGCTCGATGAAGTGAGAATTCCGCTGTCGGATGAAACGACGCGCGAAGCGCAGATCTGGTCGCCGGGTGGCTGATCGACGTGCTCAAGCGTCATGCCGGCGAGCGCGCATACAAAGTTGCGTCGACGATCGCCGCACACGCGATGCGGCGCGATCCGTTCGGCGTCGTCCGTCTCGGGCTGGCGACGACGGGCGATTATTTCGATCCGCGATTGCGCGAAGATGCGCTTATACAGCGATCTCGGCTACGGACAATTGCCCGACCCGACGAACGCTACATTGTTGCGCGACCAATTCGGCTATGACGCCAGCGGCGTCGCGCGATCGCCTTCGCCGGTCTACCGCTATTTCGAGGCGACGCCGTGGTGGCCGACCGCATGTCTGTTCGCGCTGGCGCCGCTGTCGCTGCTTGCGGCATTCGATCACGCCGCAAACGCGCAGCGCTACTGCTCGCGCTCGTCGCCTGCGGACTGGTCGTCGGACAGGTGCTGTGCTCGCACATCGTTTCGTTCCGTTACCTGCATCCGTTCACGGTGCTGGTGACGCTCAACACGGCCGTTATCGTCAACGGAGCTACTGGCGTACGGGACAAGACGCCGCAGTGCGGAACGAAGAATCGAGGCTGTCGCTAGAAGCGATGCCGGCATGACGGACGCGAATCGCATCGCGCCCGTCACGAGTGGGGCTTACGCGTTCGGCGTGGCGCCTTCGGCGCGGCGGCGCATCTGTTCGGCGTAGAGCTGCTCGAAATTGATCGGCTGCATCAGGAACGGAGGAAAGCCGCCGTTCTGGATCATGTCCGACACCGCCTGACGCGCATACGGAAACAGCACGTTCGGGCAATACGTCGACAGCACGGCTTCGCGATTCGGCTGATCGAAACCGGCCAGACCGAACACGCCGGCCTGCTGCACTTCGGCCAGATACGCGGTTTTTTCGGCGACCTTGCAGGTGACCGTGACGGTGAGCACCACTTCGAACACGCTATCGGCCAGCGAACCGACCTGCTGCGCCAGGTTCAGCTGGATCTGCGGCTGACCCTGTTCCTGGAAAATGTGCGGCGCGCCGGGCACTTCGAACGAGGCGTCCTTGATGTAGATCTTCTGCAACGACAACTGCGGGCCGGCGCCGGCGGCACCATTGGTTTGCATGCCGGTCTGGATGGCTTCGTCGGCCATGGTGTGCTCCAAAATCGATAAGGTGGAAAGAAGCGGAATTATCGCACGGCCATGCGCGGCCGTGCCATTTGCGACTATTTGCGCTTGGACGTGGGCAGATCGGCCTGACGCCACGCGGCAAGTCCGCCGCCGAGCCAGTACACGTGCTTGAAGCCGGCCTTCACCAGCCGCGCGGCGGCGGTGGACGAGCTCTGGCCGTTTTTGCAGTACACCGCGACCGGCAATTCCTTCGCTTTCGCCAGATCCTTGTTTTCCGGATCGAACTGGCTCAGCGCGACGTGTTTCGCGCCCGGAATGTGGCCCTTGTCGAAATCCTGAATGCTGGAAAGATCGACGATCAGCGGCGTTTCGCGGTTGATCAGCAGCGTAAGTCCGCCCGGCGTCACTTCGCGATAGCCGCGGAAAAACCGCGACATCTCGTTGCCCGCGATCACGATCACGAGCACGACGAACAGCATCACCAGCAGCATGTGATGCGAGAAATATTCCGGGAAACGGTGCAGGAATTCGGACATGGCCAGAGGCAAGCAGACAGACAGCGCAAAAGGGCGCGGATTATCCGTTACCTTGCGCCTGCCGGCGCAAAGAATCAATGTTTGCGATCAATGCTGAGTGATGTCCGGCAGGCCCGAAACGATGTGCCAGTGCTTGGTTTTTTCGTCGTATCGCCACAGCTGGCGATCGACGATCTGGCGTTCGGTCTGCGTGTTGATGTTGAGAATGCCGATTTCGACGATCTGCGTCACTTCGTGCTCGCCCGCCGGCACCGGATTCTGTTCCATGTACGACACCACGCGCACCTGCTTGTAGCGTTCCAGATCGAGCGGCGTGAGCGGATGTTGCTTGAGCGTTTCCGGATCGACGTATTTCACCGCCTGGTCGAATCCCTGCCAGCGCAGCGCGTTGGCGTAGGCGACCATGGTCACGCGCATGTCGTCGCCTTCGGAATGCGGACTCAAGCTGCAGCCGGCGCACGCCAGCACCATCGTCAAAACAACGCTTCTACGCAGCATGTGCGACTCCCGCCAGGACGCGCCGATTCTGCCGCAAATCTTTTCAGCGCGCGATGGCCACGAAGCGCGCCTGCATCGTGCACGCGTCGCGGCCGTCGTCGAGCGGCACGCGGCAAGTCACCGTCGCGCGTGCGCGGCCGCGCTGCGCGAGCGATTGCGCGAAATCGTCCCAGCGTTTCGCCTCGGCCAATTGCGCTGTCGCGACGATATCCGACCACACCGGCGCCAGATAACGCACCGTGCTGTCCTGCACGTAGACATCGCAGTCGCGGCCGAGCTCCTTCAGCTTCAGCACGACCACACTCCATCCGGCCAGCGTCATCAGGCTGACCAGACTGCCGCCGAACGCGCAGCCCTTGTCGTTGATGTTCGGCGCGAGCGGCGCGGCGATGGTGAGATCGAGTCGCCGTCGTAGTCGCGCAAGGTGAGCTGCCATCGCGCGCGCCATCGGGATTTCGCTCAGGATCAGCGACTGCAGTTCGGAAATCGGTGTCGTCATGGGCGCGCAGTGTGCGCAGCGCGGCGTCGGCGATCAAGCGTACAATAGAGCCAGCCACGAAAGAGTACGATGCCGTCGATGGACGCGATGGACATGCACAACCGGCTCGCCGGTGCGACCGTGGTGGTGACGCGGCCTGCCGCGAGCGCCGCGCCGATCAAGCGGCGCGTGCGCCAGCTCGGCGGCACGGCGCTCAGCCTGCCCGGCACGACGCTGCGAAAGGCCGGCGATGCCGAAATCGACCAAAGACTGCACTGCTCGCCGCGCGGTCGAGCGACATCATCGTCTTCGTCAGTCCCGCGGCGGTGAAATACGCGTTCGCGCTAACGAAGCTGCGCTTCCCGCGAACGCCCTCGTCTGCGCGATGGGCGAAGCGACGGCGCGCGCGCTGCGACGGCGCGGCGTGAAAAAAATCCTGCATCCCGCTCGACACGCAGAACTCCGAAGGATTGCTCGCGCTGCCCGAACTGCAAAAGCTGCGCGGCAAGCGCGTCGCCATCATCGGTGCGCCGGGCGGTCGCGAGCTGCTCGTGAACACGTTCAAATCGCGCAAGGCGCGCGTGCAGTCCGATTCACGTCTATCGCCGGCATGGCGCCGCGTTTCCGGCGCGATCAGCTGTCGCTTCTCGAAAATGCCGACACGCCGCTGATCACGCTCATCACCAGCGAGGAAATACTCGACAACCTGCGCGCCGTGCTGCCGCTGCCGCTGTTCGGCAAGCTCGCCGGGGGCGAACTCGTCGTCAGCAGCGTGCGTCTGGCGATGGCTGCGCGGCGCAGTCTGTTCGGCTCGGTCCACATCGCCGCCTCGCCGGCGCCGGGCGATCTGCTGCGCACCGCCTGCGGCGCGCTCGCCCATCATCGATTGTGACGCGGGCAAGTCCGCGCGCGTTTTCGTTAGCATGTGCGCATGGATGAACCGACAAGCCCGGTCGTGGCCGTGCCCGACGAACCGACGCGCCGGTCGCGCGGCGCGCTGAAAGGAATCGTGATCCTCATCGTGCTCGCCGCCGTCGCGGCGGCCGCATGGTGGTGGTGGACGACGCGCGGCACATCGGCGACGCCCGCACGCCGTGTCCGCGACCGATTCGCAGATCGAATCGCTGATGCATTCCGTCACGCAATTGCGCAGCGCGACCGACACCGTGCGCGCGCGGCTCGACGATGGCGACAAGGTCGACAAATCCGTGCGCGAACAGCTGCTCACGCTGAGCGAGCGCACGCGCCTGCTCGAGGATGCGATCGGCAATCTGGCCAACAAGCGCCTGTCCGGCCACGATTCGGTCGCGCTCGACGAAGCCGAATTGCTGCTCACGCTCGGCGGCGAACGCTTCGAGCTGTTCCACGATCCGGCCGGCGCGATCGCCGCTTACCGCGCCGCCGACACCGCCTTCTCCGAAGTGGAAGATGCGACATTTTCCACAGTGCGGCAAAGTATAAATGCGGAAATCTCGGCGCTGTCCGGCTTGCAGGCTGCCGATCCGACCTTGCTCGTCAACCAGCTCAGCCAGTTGCGCACGCGGATCGCGAGTCTGGAAGCCAAACGCACGCTGTCGGCTGTCGGCACCGCGCCGAGCGAATCGCGGCTGATGCGCGTGCTCGGCGCGCTCGTGCAGGTTCATCACGACGAACCCGGAACGGCGATGCCGGTCACCGACGTCTACCTGGCGCGCCAGCTCGCCATGCTCGATCTGCGCGATGCGCAGGCCGCCGCGTTGGCGCGCGACGAGGCGAATTTCAAAGTCGCCGTCGCCAGCTGCGCGTGCGCAGGTCGCCGCGGCATTCGATCCGAATTCGGCGGATGTCGCCGCCGTGCTGTCGCAGTTCGATGCGCTGCTGAAAGCACCTATCGCGCCCGCGCCGCCGTCGATCCTCGGCACGTCGCTCAAGGAACTGCGCAACCTGCGCGCGTCGCACGCGTTGCGCGCATCGAGCGGCACCGCGATTCCGCCGGAAGTGCTGAAGAACGAAGGCGAGAAGCCGTGAGACTGTGGATTCTGCTGCTGGTGCTGCTGCTCGTGGCCTTCGCGGCGGCGTTCGGCTGGCAGATGGTCGCGACCGATCCGGGTTACGTGCTGATCCGTCTCGGCGGCTGGCGCATCGAAACCACGGTCGTATTCGCGATCGTCGCGCTGCTTTTGTTGTGGGGCGTGCTGAGTCTGCTCGTGCGACTCAGCCGCTGGCCGTTCCGCGCGTGGTCGCATCGCACGCAGCGGCGCGGACGCGAACGCATCGCCGCCGGTCTCACCGCGCTCGCGGAAGGCCGCTACGGCAAAGCGATGCGCGATCTCGAACGCGCGTCGCATCAAACCGGTCTGCGCGCGCCCGCGCTGCTCGCCGCCGCGCGCGCCGCGCATGCCGAGCGGCGAACCCGCGCGCGCGGACGCATCGCTCGACGAAGCCGCCGAAACCGAACCCGCTGCCGCGCTCGCATTGCGCGCGCGTTTCCTGATCGAACAGGGCAAGCCCGATGCCGCGCTCGATCTGCTCAAGACCGCGCAATCGACCGCGCCGCTCGCGCCGAGCGCGCAGCGCCTGCTCGCCGAATCCGCGTTGTTGTGCGGCGATCATGCCACGGCGCTCGATGCACTCGCGGCGCTCGGCCGCGGCGGACAACTGGCCGAAGCCACGTACGAATCGCTGCAGTCGCGCGTCGTCGCGACCGCGTTGCTCGCAGCGCCGGACAGCGTCCAGCTCAACACGCTGTGGACCGGCCTCACGCGCGCGCAACGCAGCTTGCCCGAAGCGATCGACGCCTACGCGCGCCGCGCCGCCGCGCTCGGCGTGATGTTGCCCGCGCTCGACGAAATCGAAAGCGCGCTGCGCAAATCGTGGTCGGAATCGCTCGTTCGCACCTACGGCGAACTCGGCGAAGCCGATGCCGATACGCGCCTGCGTCGCGCCGAAGGCTGGCTCGATGCGCATCCGAATAGCCCGGGTCTGCTGCTCACGCTCGGACGTCTGTGCATCCAGGCGCACATCTGGGGCAAGGCGCGCGAATATCTCGAACGCGGTCTTGTCGATCGAACCTTCGGCCGACATTGTGGGAAGCGCTCGGCGAATGTTTCCTCGGTCAGGGCGACGAAGAAGAAGCGGCGCGCTGTCTGCGCAATGCATTGCGCATCGCGCGTGGCGAAGCGGTCGAGGCGATGTCGCGCAGCGCGCTCGATACGCGCGCCAGTGCCGTCGAACATCGCAGCGAACACGGCGTGCCGCGGCTGGCCTGATCTTAGGACGAGATCAGTGCCCTTGCAGGCCTGCGCGGCCGCGCAGGATTTCGGCGAGAACATCCGGCGCGTAGTCGAACGAATCGTAGTACAGGCGTTCTTCCGGCAACCCGGCCTGCACGAAACTGCGCCGGCCCGCATCGATCAGTGCGGGCGGCCCGCTCATGTAGACATCGACATTCGACAGGTCCGCATGATCTTCCAGCACCGCTTCGTGCACGAAGCCGTGCCGCAGCGATCCGGCCAGTTCCGCATCGGAAATAACCGGATGAAAGGTCAGCGGCGACTGCTTCGTCCATTGTTCGGGCAGCGCACGCATGTACAGATCGTCCGGCGAACGCGCGCCCCAGTACAGCGTCATCGGCCGCAGCGTGCCGAGATGCACGAAATGCTCGACGATGGCCTTGATCGGCGCAAAACCGGTGCCGCCGGCGACGAGGATCATCGGCCGCTCGGAATCCTCGCGCGGCACGAACGTGCCGAGCGGACCTTCGACGCGCAGCACCGCGCCGACATCCAGATCGGTGAACACGTGATGCGTGAAATCGCCGCCCGCGACGTGGCGCACGTGCAGTTCGATGTCGCGATCCGAGATGCGGCGCGTTGGCGATCGAGAACGCGCGGCGCCGGCCGTCGGGCAGCATGATGTCGAGATATTGGCCGGCCAGCCGCGTCAGGCGCTGGCCGCGCGGCGGACGCAACATGAGCTGCATGACATCCGGCGCGAGCAGATTCTTTTCGACGAGCTTCACCGCCAGCGTGCGGCGCGGCATGTCGGCGACGGAGGCGACTTCGCGCGCCGCGATGACGATATCGGTCAGCGGCGAGGCCTGGCACAACAGCACCTGATGGCGCGCCACTTCGGCCGCGTTCAGCGCGCTCGGCGGGTTGCGCGGATAGTGGCATTCGCCGGAAATCAGCGTCGCCTTGCAACTGCCGCACACGCCGGAAAGGCAGCTGTACGGCAGCGCCAGGCCGGCGCGGCGCGCCGCATCGAGGATGCTTTCGCCGGCGTCGACGTCGAAACGGCGTCCATTGGTTTGCAGGGTGACGGTGTAAGACACGATGCCGCATTGTCGCCGATGCGGCCGAGGATTGTTATAGTCGCCCGCCCAACCGGCGAGAACGCACGATGGCCATCTGGAAGCAAACCGGATCGCTCGAACAGATCAACGCGTCGAGCCGCAACACGATGGTGTCGACGCTCGATATCCGCATCGTCGAAGTCGGCGACGATTTCCTGCGCGGCACGATGCCCGTCGACGAACGCACGCGGCAGCCGTTCGGGCTCTTGCACGGCGGCGCGTCGGTCGCATTGGCCGAAACGCTCGGCAGCCTCGCCGGCAATCTGTGTCTCGATCCGTCGAAAGAAGTCGCCGTCGGACTCGACATCAACGCCAACCACATCCGCGCGGTGACCGCGCGGCATCGTCACCGGCACGGCGAAAATGCTGCACATCGGCCGCACCACGCAGGTGTGGGAAATCCGCATCGAGGACGACAGGCAGCGACTGGTGTGCATTTCGCGGCTGACGCTCGCCGTCGTGCCGAAACCCGGATGAGCGGTTCGACGCCATATGCGAAGCTTAAGCCCGGATGCGGTGATCGATGCCGTCGAATCGGCCGGCTGTATATACCGATGGACGTCTGCTCGCGCTGAACAGTTTCGAGAATCGCGTGTATCAGGTCGGCATCGAGGATGCTTCGCCGATCGTCGCGAAGTTTTATCGCGCCGGGCGCTGGAGCGATGCGGCGATCCTCGAGGAACATGCGTTCGCGGCCGAACTCGCCGACGCGGAATTGCCCGTCGTCGCGCCATAAATGTGGATAATTCCACATTGCAGCATCACGCCGGTTTCCGTTTCGCGCTGTATCCGCGGCAAGGCGGGCGCGCGCCGGAACTCGAATCGGCCGACAACCTCGCGTGGGTCGGACGTCTTCTGGCGCGCATGCACGGCGTGGGATCGCGCGGGCGCTTTCACGCACGCGGTTCGATCGACCGCGCCACGTTCATTCGGGCGCCGTCGAAAATCGTGATGGAATCCGGCCTTGCTGCCGAATGTGGTTCGCGACAGATACGTGCGCGCCATCGATCGGCTCGACGCACTCATCGGCGAGCGCTGGATCGACGCGACGACGCTGCGCCTGCACGGCGACTGCCACGGCGGCAACGTGCTGTGGACCGATGGCGGACCGCATTTCGTCGATCTCGACGACGCACGCATGGGTCCGGCCGTGCAGGATTTGTGGATGCTCGCGACCAACCCGCGCGCGATCGATGCCTTGCTGGAAGGCTACGAGGAATTCCGCGATTTCGACCGCCGCGAACTCGCGCTGATCGAACCGCTGCGGCTGATGCGGCAGATCCACTACGCCGGCTGGATCGCGCAGCGCTGGGACGATCCGGCGTTTCCGCTCGCATTCCCGTTCGCCGGCGAAGCGCGCTGGTGGGAGCAGCACGTCAACGATCTGCAGGAAGCCGCGTCCGCACTCGAGGAGTCGGCGTAGATACATCCTTGCGTGGCAGCGGGCGCGGCGCAGCGGATACAATCGCACGATGACAGGGAAGGCCGACTCCGCCGCAAAACGACGCAGCGATCCGTTGCGGCCGCTGCGCTATCTCTATCGCGCGCCGCTGCTGCTGGTGCTGGCGCTCATCGCGATTCCGCTGGCGCTGTTCGTGTTCGGCCCGCTCGCGCGCGGCATGACGAGTGCAGCGGCGAACCGCTCGCGCACTGGATGCAGCGGTGGTGGTCGGGCTGCGCTGGTGCGCTGTTTCGGATTTCGCATCCGCCGCGTCGGCGAACCGCTGCCGGGTGCGGTGATGTTCGTCGCCAATCACGTGTCGTGGCTGGACATCGAACTCATGCACAGCCAGCGCGTGATGGCGTTCGTCGCGAAAGAGGAAATCTCGCGCTGGCCGCTGCGTCGGCTGGCTGGCGACGCGCGCCGGGCACGATTTATCACCGCCGCGGCAGCACGCATTCGCTCGGCGCGGTGCAGGAACAGCATGGTGCGATCGCCTGCGCAGCGGCATGGCCGTCGGCATTTTTCCGGAAGGCGGAACGGGTCCCGGCGATCGCGCTGCGCACGTTTCACGCGCGGATTTTCCAGGCGCGGTCGATGACGAACGTGCCGATCCAGCCGGTCGGCGCTGTGCTACGGCCACGGCGAACACGATGGATCTGAGCGTGCCGTTCGCGCCGAAGGAAAATTTCTTCGGCAATTTCCTGCGCCTGCTCGGCGGTCCGTCGCATGGATGCGACGGTGTATTTCCTCGAACCGTTCGCGCTCAGCGACGAAGGCCGGCGCCACATCGCCGAAGCCGCGCGCCGCGCGCATCGCCGACGGCATTGCGGATGCCGGCCGAATGAGCGCGCAGCGGTATCGTCCGCCGCGCGCGCTGGCTGCGCAATCCGCACGTGCAGTCGATTCTCGCGTCGAGCGGCGTGCGGCGCTTCCTGCTTCCGCAAACGCCGGCGCGACTGTCGAGAACGCGCTCGACCGAACACGTCCTCGATTGCGGCGACGGCGTGCGCCTGCAGGGTTTCCACACGCGCCAGACCGTGCTGCCGAGCAGCCGCGCGCGCTGGCGATCCTGCTGCACGGCTGGGAAGGCAGCGTGCAGTCGAGCTACATGCTCAACACCGGCGCCGCCTGCTCGACGAAGGCTGCGACGTGTTCCGGCTCAATTTCCGCGATCACGGCGACACGCATCATCTGAATCAGCGGGCTGTTCCATTCGTGCCGCATCGACGAAGTCGTCGGCGCGCGTGAAGCAGATCGCCGCTGGCATTCCCGCACGCGGCCGCTCGTCATCGGCGGCTTTTCGCTCGGCGGCAATTTCGCGTTGCGCGTTGCGCTTCGCGCACCGTCGGCCGGTATTCCGCTGGCGTGGGCGTTCGCGGTGTGTCCGGTGATCAGCCCGCACGCGGGCGCTGCGCGTCGATCGAAGACGCGCCGTGGTTCTACGAGTATTACTTCATGCGCAAATGGCGCGAGTCGCTGCAGCCGAAAACAGGCATTGTTTCCGCAATCGGAGCTGTTCACGCCGCGAGCAGTTGCGCGGCAGCATGCGCGAACTGACGCGCAGACATGGTGCTGCGCCACACCGATTTCGGTTCGCTCGAAAATTATCTGGACGGCTATTCGATCGCCGGCGATACGCTGTCGACGCTGCAGATTGCCCGCGACGATCCTGACGGCCGAGGACGATCCGATGATTCCGGTCGCCGAATTCCGCGAACTGAAGCTGGCGCCGCAGACAGAACTCGTCGTCACGCCGCACGGCGGCCATTGCGCGTTTCATCCTCGACTGCGAGCCTGCGCAGCTGGGCCGAGGATTTCATCGTCGCGCATCTGCATCGCGCGCTCGATGCGCGCGGCGACGACGTGAGAACGGCGTCTGCGGCATAATTTGCCGCATGTCACTTCAATCCGCTCTGGAAATGCATCGCAACGGCCAGCTCGACGCGGCCGACGCGGCTTATCGCGCCATCCTTGCCGATGAGGTCGGCGCCGATCACGTCAGCACCGACGAAGAGGTCGCCGACGCGGCGTACCTGCTCGCCGTGCTGCGTCATCAGCGCGGCGACGACGACGAGGCCGAAACGCTGCTCCGGCGCGCGACTCGCGCTCGACGGCAACATGGCGCGCTATCACCTGGCGCTCGGCGGCGTGCAGATGCATCGCAGTGAAGAGTCCGCCGCGCTCGCCAGTTTTCAGCGGGCGCTCGAACTCGATCCCAACAGCATCGAGGCGCACGGCGTGCTCGGTCATCTGACGTTGCTCGCCGGCGATACGGCGAGCGCGGAAAGCCGCTTTCGCATCGGCCGTCGCGCCGAAGAAGACGATCCGACGATCCTGCTCGGTCTGGGCAATGTTTACCTCGAACGCGGCGAAGCCGACCACGCAGCGAAGTTCCTCGCGCGCGCCGCCGAACAGCGGCCGGACGATGCGGCGATCCAGTTCAGTCTGGGCCGCGCACTGTTCGAGCAAGGCGCCTACAACATCGCCGAGAAGGCGTTGCAGAACGCGTTGATGCAGCGTCCGGATTTGAGCCTGGCGAAGCTTTTCCTCGCGCGCGCCTACATGCGCCAGGACAAGCTCGACGAAGCGCAGGCACTGTTCTCCGAACTCGCCGCCGGCGGCCAGCAGCCGTTCGGTGCGAATGCCGGTCTGGGCGACATCGCGCGCGCCGCCAGCAGGCGGTGCGCGCGTCGAAGTATTACCGGCGCGCACTGGCGATCGATCCGACGCATCCGGGCGCGATCATCGCCTGCGCGTGGTGCATGGAATTCATGAAGGATCACGCCGCTGCCGAGCGTTATCTGACCGAAGGTCTCAAGCACGCCACCGATCCGCAGATGGTGCGCGTCGAGCTGGCCAAGCTGCTCGACGGCCTCGGCCGCGCCGAAGACGCCGCGAAGGTCCGCGCCGCATGAATGCGCAGAGCGAAATCGACGTCGATGCCGAACTGACAACGGCGGCGCACCTTCTGCGCGACGAGCGCACACAGGAAGTTCTGCCGATCTGCGAACGCGTGCTGGCGTATCGCCCGAAAGCGTTCATCGGCCGTCTTTACTACGCGCGCGCGCTGGAAATCCTCGAGCGCCGCTACGAGGCGACGGTGAACTATTACCGCGCCATCAACGATGCGCAACGGCGCGGACGCTGGCTGAGTCCCGAGACGACGCTTCCGACGTTGCAGCATCTGGTCGTCTACGCCATGAAATACGTGGATGCCGAGCGCCGCCGGCTTTTCGACGCGGCGCTCGAACCGATGCGCGCGCGTGCGCCCACCGAGCTCGCGCGCATCGACGATGCGCTGTCGATCTATCTGGGCGAGAAAAACGCCGACTATCCCAACCCGAATCAGCGGCCGAAATTTTTGTACGTGCCGCAGCTGCCGACGCAGGCGTATTTCGCGCGTGCGCTGTTTCCGTGGTACGAGGCGCTCGAACGCGAAACCGAAACGATCCGCGCCGAACTGCTCGCGCTGCTCGGCGAAAGCGACAACTTCGAACCGTTCCTCAAATTCGAATCGCAGGATCAGGTGCCGCAGTATCTCGGCGGCGAGAAGCCGAACTGGAATGCGTTTTTCTTCTACCGGCACGGCCGTCGCTATGACGAAAACTGCGCACGCTGCCCGAAGACGACGGCGATTCTGGAAAGCCTGCCGCTGGTCCGCATCGCGCAGCACGCGCCGGAAATCTGCTTTTCCATCCTGACGCCGGATTCGCACATCCTGCCGCATCACGGTTCGACCAATGCCCGGCTGGTGACGCATCTGCCGCTGATCGTGCCGCCGGACTGCGCGATCGTCGTCGGCGGCGAGACGCACGTGTGGGAAGAGGGCCGCTGCATCACGTTCGACGACACCTTCGAACACGAGGCGTGGAATCGCAGCGACAAAACGCGCGCGGTTTTGATCGTCGACGTATGGAATCCGCACCTTTCGGCCGTCGAGCGCGATGCGCTGACGGCGCTGATCGCCGCGATTCGTTCGTTCAACCGCGATGCGGGTGTGATCGCCGCCGACCACTGATTCGCCAAAGTGGTGCCAAGCTATCGAAAATGTGCACCATTGCCGTGCGAACACGCTCTCGATCTAGCGCGTAACTCGCTGATTTCTCTCATTATTTCAGGCTGGCATTGGGATTGCTCTATGGCGCAGGTCTTCTCCCTGCGAGGTTGCCATGTCCGACAAAGTTTTCGATCTGATCAAGAAGCACGAGGTCGAGTTCGTCGATCTGCGCTTCGCCGACATGCTCGGCAAGCAGCATCACGTCACGTTTCCCGCCCACGCCGTCGATGCGTCGACTGTTCGAGGACGGCAAGATGTTCGACGGCTCGTCGATCACCGGCTGGAAGGGCATCAACGATTCGGACATGGTGCTGATGCCCGATCCGTCCACCGCGGTCCTCGATCCGTTCACCGCGCAACCGACGTTGATCCTGACCTGCGACGTGCTCGAGCCGAGCACCATGCAGGCGTATTCGCGCGATCCGCGTTCGATCGCCAAGCGCGCCGAGGCGTACCTCAAATCGACCGGCATCGCCGACACCGCGTTCTTCGGTCCGGAACCTGAATTCTTCATCTTCGATTCGGTGCGCTGGCACAACGACATGCGCGGCGCGTGGTTTACGAAATCGAATCCGAAGAAGCGGCGTGGAGTTCGGGCAAGCGTTCGAGGATCGCAATTCCGGCCATCGCCCGGGCGTGAAGGGCGGCTATTTCCCCGTCGCGCCGGTCGATTCGTTCGGCGATCTGCGCGGCGAAATGTGCAAGATGCTCGAAGCCGTCGGCCAGACCGTCGAAGTGCATCATCACGAAGTCGCCACCGCCGGCCAGTGCGAAATCGGCACGCGCTTCAACACGCTCGTGCAAGAAGGCCGACGAACTGCTGACGATGAAGTACGTGATCAAGAACGTCGCGCACGCGCAACGGCAAAACGGTGACGTTCATGCCGAAGCCGATCGTCGGCGACAACGGCTCGGGCATGCACGTGCATCAGTCGCTGGCGAAGGGCGGCACGAACCTGTTCGCGGGCGATCTGTACGGCGGCCTGTCGCAGACCGCGCTGTATTACATCGGCGGCATCTTCAAGCACGCGCGCGCGATCAACGCGTTCACCAACTCGACGACGAACAGCTACAAGCGCCTGGTGCCGGGCTTCGAAGCGCCGGTGATGCTCGCGTACTCCGCGCGCAACCGCTCGGCGAGCTGCCGCATTCCGTTCGTGCATTCGCCGAAGGGCCGCCGCATCGAAGTGCGCTTCCCCGATCCGATGAACTCCGGCTACCTCACCTTCACCGCGCTGATGATGGCCGGGCCTCGACGGCATCCTGAACAAGATCGATCCGGGCGCGCCGATGGACAAGGATCTGTACGACCTGCCGCCGGAAGAAGAAAAGAACATCCCGACCGTGTGCAGCAGTCTCGATCAGGCGCTGGAATCGCTCGACAAGGATCGCGGCTTCCTCAAGGCCGGCGGCGTGTTCTCCGACGACTTCATCGATGCCTACATCGAAATGAAGATGGACGAAGTCACGCGTTTCCGCGCGGCGACGCATCCGGTCGAATTCCAGATGTACTACTCGTTCTAAAACCGTAGGCGTGTCAAAGCGAAATTGCGCAAGCGTACGTAATAGCGTACGCTACGCCACATGATCGACCTCACCGCCACCGACGCGCGCGCCAACTTTTATCGTCTCATCGACGAAACGGCGCAAAATCATGAGCCCGTGCACATCAGCGGGCCCCGCAACAATGCCGTGCTTTTATCCGAAGAAGACTGGAACGCGATCCAGGAGACGCTTTATCTGCTGTCCGTTCCCGGCATGCGCGAGTCAATCCGCGAGGGTCAAAAGACGCCGGTGTCGAAAATGGCGAAGGAACTTCGCTGGTGACATGGAAGCTGGTATTTTCGAAATACGCGCAGAATGACGCCAAGAAACTCAAAACAGCAGGATTGAAGCCAAAAGCGGAACTATTATTGGCTTTGCTTGTGCGTGATCCGTTCGAGGTGCCGCCGCCGTACGAAAAACTAGTCGGCGATCTGCTCGGCGTTTATTCGCGACGCATCAACATTCAGCATCGCCTCGTTTACGAGGTGATCAAACCGATCAAGACGGTGAAAGTGCTCCGGCTCTGGTCGCATTACGAGTAATCCGATGATTTGCACCGCGTCGGCGAATCGTGGACGATTCACGCGGCGCCAGCGCCTCCTCACGCGAATTCGATAATGACCCATCTTGTGTTGTCCGACGCGACGCTGTCGGCCACGACAATTTCAGCCGGACAACCGTGCGTCCTGACGGTGCGCTTCGCCGTCGAATCGCCGATCGCGTTCGACATCGACGTGTCGGTCGATATCTTCGATGCGAACGGCGCGCAACTCACGCACGCACAGATGCGCAGCGACGGCCTGAACTGCCATTGGTTGCCTCGCGGCCGCTATCGCGGGCGGGCCATCGCTGCCGAATGCGATCTTCCGCCGGGCCGTTACGTCGCGCATGTCGCGCTGTGGCATCGCGACGAAGGGGTCGAACATAAAGCCGGTGCGGCCGCGCTTGCGTTCGAGGTCACCGAAGGCAGCGGTGCAGGACCGCGCTGGATGTGGCAACTCGACGGCGAATCGGGCACGTCGATCGACCATCTGCCGTGGCGACTCGGCGCCGACGACTGGTTCTTCAAGCACTTCGATCACTCGGCGACGACGATCGTCACCTATCTGCTCGGCGATTCGCCGTTGCTGAAAGGACGCATCCTCGATGTCGGCTGCGGCGACGGCATCACCGATCTCGGCATCGCGATGCGCACCAAGCCGAAGGAATTCGTCGGCGTCGATCCGTTCCGCGGATTCGACCGGCTGCCGGACATTCTGCGCGAGCGCAATCTTCCGCTCGACTGGATTCCGTCCACGCTGCGCTTCATGCCGGCCGACGCCAACGCGCTGCCGTTCCCCGACAATTCGTTCGATGTGGTCCTGTCGTGGGGTTCGATGGAACACATCGCCGGCGGTTATGCTCACGGCGCTCGACGAAATCCAGCGCGTGCTGCGTCCGGACGGATTGCTGATGATCGCGCCAGGATTGTTTTTCTCCGACATCGGCAATCATCTGGGCGAATTCCGTTTCGCGCGCGAAGAGCCTTACGTGCATCTGAAACGATCGCGCGAATGGATTCGCGAGCAGATCATGAAAAGCGAAATCACCTACATGGATCGCGCCGGCGACGATGCCTCGCCCGAGCAGTATTACCAGTGGTTCACCGAACTCAATCCGATCACGGTGCCGGACTTCGAACAGGAACTGCGCAAGCGCCATTTCGAGCCGTGGCGCGTGGCGTTGCGCACGCAGGATCGCGTCGACTACACGCCCGAGCTGCAGAAGTACTCGTTCATCGATCTCGCCTGCGCCGAACTGCATCTTTCCGCCTATAACCGCAAAAAATGACACTCCGCGCGAGCCTTGCACTAGAATGGTGCAATGCCCGCGAACGCCGACGAATTCAGTCTAATCGACCAGCTTTCAACCGGAGTCGCTGTGCTGGACGAGCGTGACGTGCTCATCCACGCCAACCCCGCCCTGATCGATGCGACCGGAATCACCGGCTGGCGCGACCGCCCTCTGGCGACGCTGGAATTCGCGACACCCGAGCTCGCCGTGCTTCCCGAACGTGCGCGCCGGGAAGGCGTGCGGATCGCGCTGCGCGGTGTCGAACTGCGTACATCCGGCACACCGTTGCGGTGCGACATCGCCGTCAGCCCGCTGCCGAACGGTGCGATCGTGGAAGTACACGCGCTGGCGCCGCACGAATCGGCGGGGATGTCGCCGCGGATTTCCCAGAGCCTGCGCGGACTCGCGCACGAGATCAAAAATCCGCTCGGCGGGTTTGCGCGGCGCCGCGCAGCTTCTGCAGCGACGCATCGCCGATCCCGATCTGCAGCGTCTGGCCGCGATGGTCATCACCGAGGCGGACCGGCTCGCCAATCTCGCCGACCGCTTCCTGCGGCCCGGCGGCAAACCGCACTTGAGCAGCGTCAATCTGCATGAAGTCGCCGAACGCGCACGCGCGCTGATGACGGCCGACGCCGATCCGGTGCTGCATCTCCACCGCGACTACGACCCGAGCCTGCCGCCGTTCCGCGGCGATGCGGACCGCATGCTGCAACTCGCGTTGAACCTGCTGCGCAATGCCGCACAGGCGTCGGCGCACACGATCACATTGCGCACGCGCGCCGAACACGGCGCGCATCGTCGGCGGCCAGCCGGCTCGCATGGCATTGCGCATGGACATCATCGACGACGGCATCGGCGTGCCGGATGCGGTGCGCGACACGTTGTTCCTGCCGCTGGTTTCCGGACGCGAAGAAGGCACCGGTCTGGGTCTCGCCGTCGCGCAGGAAATCGCGCAGGAGCACGGCGGACAGATCACGCTATCACAGCCGTCCGGGGCACACGGTTTTCAGCCTGCTGCTGCCGCTGGAGGCTAGTCATGGCTGAGATCTGGATCGCCGACGACGACGGCGCGATCCGCTTCGTGCTCGGCGAAGCGCTGCGCGAGAGCGGATCGCAGGTGCGCGAATTTGCCGACGCCGAATCGCTGCTGGCGTCGCTCGACAACGCCGCGCCCGATGTCGTGGTCAGCGACGTGCGCATGCCCGGCACCGGCGGCCTGAAGCTGCTCAAGCAACTCAAGGATCGCGGCATCGCCGCGCCGGTGATCGTGATGAGCGCATTCACCGATGTCGCCGCGACAGCCGCGGCGTATCGCAACGGCGCCTTCGATTACCTGCCTAAACCGTTCGATCTCGATCTGATGCTCGCTGCGGTGGAGCGCGCGCTCGCCGAGACGCGGCCGCCACCGCCGCCGCTGCCGGTGTCGGAACCGGACGCTGAACTGATCGGCGCAATCGCCGATCATGCGCGAACTGTTTCGCAGCATCGGCCGCGTCGCCGCCACCGATCTCAACGTGCTCGTCATCGGCGCGACCGGCACCGGCAAGGAACTCGTCGCGCGCGCGTTGCATCGCCACAGCGCGCGCGCGACGCACGCATTCGTCGCCATGAACACCGCGGCGATTCCTTCGGAACTGCTCGAATCGGAATTGTTCGGCCACGAAGCGGGCGCGTTCACCGGTGCGGTGAAGCGTCACGGCGGACGCTTCGAGCAGGCGCAGGGCGGCACGCTGTTCCTCGACGAAATCGGCGACATGCCGCTGCCGCTGCAGACGCGTCTGTTGCGCGTGCTGGCCGAAGGCGAGTTCTATCGCGTCGGCGGACGCGAGCTGATTCGCGCCGACGTGCGCGTCGTCGCGGCGACGCATCAGGATCTCGACGCCAAAGTCGCGCGCGGCGAATTCCGCGCCGACCTGCTGCATCGCCTCGACGTCGTGCGGCTCGATCTTCCGCGCCTGAGCGAACGCCGCGAAGACATTCCGTTGCTGGCGTCGCGCTTCCTCGCGCGCGCCGCGACCGACATGCGCCTCGAACCGAAACGCTTCTCGCCCGCCGCGCTCGGCGCGCTGGCGGACATGCCGTGGCCGGGCAATGTGCGTCAGCTCGAAAATCTGTCGCGACGATTGGCCGTGATGGCGCCCGGCCGCGAAATCCGCGTGCAGGATCTGCCGCAAACCGAACGCGCCGAGAGCGACCGTCTCCGACTGGCGCGATCCGCTGCTGCGCTCCGTACGCGAGCGGCTGGCGGGCGGCGCGAGCGGCATTTACGCGGAACTGCGCGCCGAATTCGACCGCACGCTTCTCGCCGCCGCACTCGCTGAAAACGACAATCACCGCGGCCACGCCGCGCAGAAGCTCGGGCTCGGCCGCAATACACTGACACGCAAGCTCGGCAGTTCGCGCCGGCGGCAACGCAAGGAAAAGAAATGATGTCCGAACACGGATCGCGCGCCCGTTATCCGCAATGCCGAACGCGGCGATGCCGCGGCGCTCGTCGAATTCAATCTCGCCATGGCGCTCGAAACCGAGGACAAGCAACTCGATCGCGACGTGCTTTCCGCCGGCGTGGCCGCCGTTCTCGATGAACCTCGGCGCGGCTTTTATCTGGTCGCCGAAAGCGATGGCCGCGCCGTCGGCTGCCTGATGATCACCTACGAATGGAGCGACTGGCGCAACGGCGAATGGTGGTGGCTGCAAAGCGTCTATGTGCATCCCGACCATCGGCGCGGTGGAGTTTTCGCGAGCCTGTATGCGGAAGTCGAACGCCGCGCGCGCAGCACGTGCGGGGTGATCGGCGTGCGTCTGTATGTCGAACTCGAAAACCTGAAAGCGCAGCAGGTCTATAAGTCGCTATCGATGGAACGCACGCACTACGCCATGTACGAAAAACTGTTCTGATGAAATTCCTGCGCGTCCAGTTTTTCGATTTTCTGTATTTCTATTTCGTGCCGTTCCTGGCGGCCGTGATGCCGTGGACGCTCGCGCGCGGATGGCTGAAATTCTGGGCGCGGCGCGAGATGGGTCCGTACGAAGAAGCCGCGCGCATGGCCGCGATGGTGGCGCCAGCGTATGTCGATATCGGCGACGAGCGCGCATTCCGCGCCGACATGCGCCTGGTCTGGCTGCTCGATTGCTGCGACATGTACCTCTCGCTGCTGCGCCGGCGAAGTGCGTGGCCGCAGCATCTGAGTCAGCAGGGCGCGTGGCCGGAAACGAGTTGCTTCATCGCGACGGGTTTTCATCACAGCACGGCGATGTGGGTGTTTCAGTCGCTCGCGCGCGGCGGGCATTCCTCGCAGATTGTGTCCGCGCGTTTCGACAAAAGCGATTATCGCGGCCTGCCGCTGCGCTACTGGCAGGCGCGGCTGCGCGCCTCGCAGGTGAAAAAACAGAGCGGGCATCCGATGGTGTTCCGGCCCGGTGTGCGCGAACAGCTTTCGCGTGGACTCGCAACCGGCATCACCCTCGTCGGCGTGATCGACATGCCGCCGCGCATGGCGCCGCGCGGTCAGCGGCCGGTGCAGTTGCTCGGACAACCGGCGAGCTTCCCCGACGGCCTGCTCGATCTCGCGCGCGAAGCGAAGGCGCAGCTCATTCCTTATTGGGTCGAGCTTGATCTGGATCGCTGCACGCGCCGCGTCTGCATCGGCGAACCGCTCGATCCGTTCGATGTCGAGCGCACGCTGCAAACGCTCGCCGACATCCTCGACCGGCAAATCCGTCGCACGCCGAGCGCATGGTTTTTCTGGCGCGAATGGCCGGCGTGGCTCGCCGATGCAGCGGCAAAGCGTGACGGCGATCTGTCGACTCCGCGCGCGCAAGGCATACAATACGACGAGCCGGCCGCGACGCCGGCGAGCCCCGCCTCACCTCGCGAAGGATGACGCAGTGAACGTGACAACGACCCAGCGCGTCGCCATCCTCGGCGGCGTCCGCATTCCGTTCTGCCGCAACAACACCGCGTACATGGACGTCGGCAACTTCGGCATGTCGGTGAAGACGCTCGGCGCGCTGGTCGAGAAGTTCGACCTGCACGGCGTCGAACTCGGCGAAGTGGCGTGGGGCGCGGTGATCAAGCATTCCTCGGACTGGAACCTCGCGCGCGAGGCGATGCTGTCGTCGGGACTCGCGCCGACCACGCCCGGCATCACCACCGCGCGCGCCTGCGGCACCTCGCTCGACAACGCGATCATCATCGCGAACAAGATCGCGGCCGGCCAGATCGAAGCCGGCATCGCCGGCGGTTCGGACACGACCAGCGATGTGCCGATCGTCTACGGCCGCGCGCTGCAGCAGCGCCTGCTCAACGTCAATCGCGCCGCGACGCCGATGGACAAATTCAAGGCGGCGCTGAAAGGATTCTCGTTCGGCGAATTGAAGCCGAGTTTTCCCGGCGTGGCCGAACCGCGCACCGGCATGTCGATGGGCGATCACTGCGAACTGATGGCGCAAGGAATGGCACATCTCGCGCGAGGATCAGGACGAGCTCGCGCTGGCGAGCCATCTGAAAGCCGCGGCGGCGTACGAGCGCGGATTCTTCAAGGATCTGGTCGTGCCGTTCCGCGGCCTCGATCGCGACGGATTTCTTGCGCCCCGACACGCACGCTGGAAAAACTCGCCGCGCTGAAACCCGCGTTCGACAAGACATCCGGACAAGGCACGCTGACCGCCGGCAATTCGACCGGTCTGTCGGACGGCGCGTCGGCCGTGTTGCTCGCCAGCGACGAGTGGGCGGCAACGCGCGGACTCAAGCCGCAGGCGTATCTGACCTATGCGCAAGTCGCCGCGGTCGATTTCGTGCACGGCGAAGGCTTGCTGATGGCGCCGACCATCGCCGTGCCGCGCATGCTCGCGCAGGCCGGACTCACGCTGCAGGATTTCGATTTCTTCGAGATCCACGAAGCATTCGCCGCGCAGGTGCTGTGCACGTTGCGCGCGTGGGAAAGCGCGGACTACTGCAGGAACCGACTCGGCCTGGACAAGCCGCTCGGCATCGATCGATCCGGCCAAGCTCAACGTCAACGGATCGAGCCTGGCGCTCGGCCATCCGTTCGCGGCGACCGGCACGCGCATCGTCGCCACGCTGGCGAAAATGCTGGAGGAAAAGGGATCGGGCCGCGGCCTGATTTCGATCTGCACCGCCGGCGGCATGGGCGTCACGGCCATCGTCGAACGGCCGTGACGTAAATTCAGATCATGACGATCGGATCAGCGCGATTGATCAGCGCGATCTGATCAATACAATCCGATCAGGAAAACTTGAACGACGGCGCCCACGAACCCGACGGCGCATACGAACCGCGGCGCGAACGCATGCGCGACTGCAGTTCGGCGCGGCGGCCTTCCAGCCACTCGGCGCGATCGAAAGTGCTGACGTCTTCGCCGCGGCGCGCGCCTTCGGCGCTGCGATAGGCGCAGAAATCCGCATACGCATCGATTTCCGGCTGCAGCACGCGCTGCACGACTTCGATCATGATCGCGTCATCGAGAAAACCGAGCACGGGCACGTTGTCCGGGATCAGGTCTTCCGGATCGGCGAAGTAGGTGAGCGCGGAGATGATGCGGCTGCGGTCTTCGTCGGACAGACCCCAGCCTTTGTCGCGCGCCATCGCGATCAGGTTCTCGACGCTGGAGATGCGCGAGCTCACGAAGTCAGGCATCTCGGATGTCGACACGGTCGCGAACGTTTTCTCCGCTTCGCTCAGGATCTGCTCGGCGGTCTTGCTCGAGGCACGCTCCTCCGCGCGCTTCATGGCGTCGGTGAAAACGGCCAGATCGTCGTCCTGGATGGTTACGTTGAACTCGAGGGCCATGGGGCGCGTCCGCTGTGCGAAAGGGAGTAGCGCAGACTAGCCAGCCGGCGCGGGCGCGTCAATCCGACGCGGATCTAGCCTTCGATGTTCCGCCTCTCCCGCTGGCGGGAGAGCGTCGGGGTGAGGGTGGTGCGTGAAGATTGTTGGATGGTTTTGCGTGAGCAAGAGCTTCCGCTCTTGGAGCGGGTCACTTTCTTTGCTGGTGCAAAGAAAGTAACCAAAGAAAGCACCCTTCAATCTGAGCATTGCACAGTTAGACCGATGACTTCGGCGGCTATCTCGCATCCTCTCCCGTATTTGTGGTTTTGGACGAGAACCTCACGCGACCAACACGTGGGTTGGCGCCTTAGAGAGCAAAGAGCAATTGCTTTGATTTCACGAGACAGCACGTAGGTTTGCCCCGTGGAGAGCAACAGCCATTGCTTTGCTTTTGCAGGCCTCACCGCCTTTGGCTTAGTGCAGTCGTGAGTTACAAGACTCTCTCGACCAGTCGCGCGCAGGCTTGTATCGAGGTTACACGCGCGCAGGGATGCGCGCGTCCGCAGCCAGCAGCACGGACGTGCTGTCTGCGGACAGCACCCAATGGGAGAAAAAGGGTGGTTTCTTTGGTTACTTTCTTTGCACCAGCAAAGAAAGTACCCGCGATATTCAATCGCGGAAGCTCTGGCTCTGAAAAGTGAGCTAAAGAGCAAAGTCGCTGGATTCCCACTCCCACGGCAATGACAAACAAGCGACAGTCAAAGAATCGACTGCAATCCAGCCCCAAACGCAGTAACGATCCGCGTGTAAATCGTCTTCAACGGCAGATTCACCTCAGGAAAATCGCCGACATCCACATAGCAGGCGTAAAAGCCCGGATCTTGAGCCCGCATCGGCGCGCAGCCGGGTTTGATCTCGAAGCTCGCGGCATAGCGGAACGGCCACAGATCGAACACCGGCAGCGCTTCGGAAATGTTGCCGATTCGGGCGTTTAGACGGCTAATCCAGCTACGCCGCTGGCGGCGTGCGATGGTCCAGGCGTTGTCCGGTTCGATATCGCGTTGGATCGATTCGCGCACGCGCGCGGCAAAGGCGCGATCGCGGATGATGAAGCCCGATTCGGTGTTGTAGTGATCGGAGCGCGGATCGAAATTGTGCGAGCCGATCAGCGCGATTTCGCCGTCGATCACGATGGTTTTCGCGTGCAGGCCGACGCGCACGCCACCGCGTTTGACCGGCGGTTTGCCGTAGCGGCTGTATTTGGCGGCCGATGCCGGCGTGTCGCTGCGGCCGAGCGTTTCGTAGTTGGCGATCAGCGCCGATGCCTCGGCCGGGAACGGTTTCAGTTCGTGGATTTCGAATCCGAACCTGAGATAGCGCTTCTTGTACTTGTACGACAGTGCGTAGACGAAGAAGGCATCGGTCGCGGCCAGCGAGTTGGTCGAGACGACGATACGCAAATCCGGTCGCGACTTGTGCTGTTCGCGGAATATGTCGCGCGCGGTCTTGCTGAGCACGAGGTAGGGCGTCTGCAGCACGATTTCGTGTTGCGCACCTCGCAACAGATCGAGGATCTGATGGCTCAACGGTGCGCTGTGCGAGCGTGCGCTCGGTGTCGACGTATCGCCGTACTTGTTCGGTGTATCGGAAAAGTATTCGACATCGCCGACGCGCATCGCGTCGCGCGTGAAATTCGCGGCGATGTAGTTCGGGTCGTCGGCGCGATGCGACAGCGCCTCCACCCGCGCCGCATCCTTGTAGGTGTGCGTGGCGTAGGCGGGTCCGTCGAGTCCGTCATCGAGGATGCGGCGCGATACATCGCGCAATCGGCTCAATGCGACGCTGTTCGGGTTGGTCCAGAATGCGTCGAACGACGTCTGCATCGCCGTGCCGGCAGGGTCCGGCGACGAGCACATCGCGATCGCGATAATCGAATTCATCGTCCCAGTCGAAATAGCGGTTTTGGTAATTGCGGCCGCCTGTGATCCCGATTTTGCCGTCGATGAGCAGGATCTTGTTGTGCATGCGCTGGTTGAATTCGGCGAAGCAACACAGGATTCCCATCGCGAATTCGAGCGGCGGCGTGCTCGCCTTGTGGAACGTGGGGTTGTAGACGCGCAGTTCGAAATTCACATGCGCGCGCGCGAGCTGCGCGAGCAGTTCGATGTCATCGAGCGAGAAAAGCTGGTCGACGATGACGCGCACCTTCACACCGCGGCGCGCGGCTTTGACCAGTTCGTCGAGCATCAGGAAACCGGCGTCGTCTTCCTCGAAAATATACGTTTGCACATCGATGCTGCGCGTTGCGGCGCGGATGAGATGGATGCGCAGCAGCAAGGAGTCTTCGCCGCGGTCGAGCAGTTCGACGAAATGAACCGGCGCGTTTGGTCGCGACTCGCCAAGCGCGCGCTCGGCCAATGCGTGGAATGGCGACGACAGCGCGCACGCGTCCGGCCGATCGCAGGTGATCGTGGTCGTCTGCGCTGCGGTCGCCGTCGCCAGCGCGCGACGCGCGTGCAGGCGATCGACCGTACAGCCGGCGCAACACAGGTACAGCAGCGCGATGATCGCGCCGAACCGTGCGCGCATCAGGACCCGCGATCCGGATCGTGCTTTTCGACGAAGGCGGAGAATCGCAGTTGCACCTTGTCCGACAGCGCACCGTGCCGCGACTGCATGCCGAACTGGCTGCGGTTGATCGAACCCCACGCTTCGACGGCGCAATCGCCGCGCAGCGGATCGTCGCAATCGGAGGCGTCGATCGTCATGTGCACCGGATGCTCGATGCCGCGCAAGGTGAGTCTGCCGTCGAGACCGCCGCCCTGGTTCATGCGCACGAGCGGGAAACTGTCGGACACGAAGTGGATCTTCGGGAATTGTGCCGAATCGAAAAACTCGTTCGACTTCGCCCAGTTCTCGTATGTGTGCGTGCGCATGTGCAGCGCGTTGGTGTCGATTTCGGCGTCGACAGTCGCCGTGCCGTGAAAACGATCGACGCTGAGCTTGCCTTTGACGAGCCCGAAATCGCCGCGGATGCCGACCAGCCACATGACCTTCACGTCGAACTCGGCGTGCGAGCGCGCTGAATCGATGATGTAGTCCTCCGCATGGCAGCTCATCGCCGGAACGATGGCGAGGAAAACCGCGCAGGGAAAAAACCATCGCGTCACGCGGCGCACCCGGTCTTGCGAGATCAGGGCGACCAGAACGCGGTCAGCCGTCCGCTGGCGGGTTCTGCGGAGCCGTCGAGTTCGAACCAGGCGATGCCGGCCGGCGGAATGCCGCGGAAATCGCTGGATTGTCCCGTCGCGAGCAGCGCGACGAGCGTTTCGAAACCGGGATTGTGGCCGACCAGCAGCAGGCGCTGCGCGTCGGAGTTTTCGTCGATGATCGAGTCGAGTTCGCCGGCCGTCGCTTCGTAGATGCGCGGTTCGTCTCGCGCCTCGACATCGCCGAGCGCGATCTGCAAGGTCTGATGCGTGCGCACCGACGGCGAACACAGGATGCGCGCGGGCGAGGATGTTCTTGGTCTTCAGCCACGCCGCGGCGGCTTGCGCTTCGGCGATGCCGCGCTCGCTCAGGGGTCGGTCGCGGTCGTCTTGTCCCGGCGCCGCGTTTTCCGCATGCGCATGGCGCAGCAGGATCAGTTCGTGTTTCATGTGATTGCTTCCTTGACGGATTATTTCGGCGCGATCAGCCGTGCTTTTTCAGCCAGCGCACGATTTTTTCCCAGTCTTCCTGGTGCGAACGGATCGTTTCGGAGTTGTAGTCGAAAATACTTTTGCCCAGACCGGCGACCACGATATAACCCTGCGTGTCGCGCAATTGCGCGATCAGCGGGAACGGGAATTTCTTGATCTCGTCGACGGCTTCCTGCGATGCCGTCGTCCACGGTTTCAGACGATTGGCGACGAGGCCGACCGGAACCTTGCCCCGCTTCACGCGCGGGATGTCGGCGACATCGCGCAGGAATGCTTCGGTCGCTTCCAGATCGATGCGCGACGGCAATACCGGGATGATCAGCGCGTCGGCGTGTTCGAGCAGTTCCGTCAGTTCATTGACGCGAATGCCGGCCGGGCCGTCGATGATCACGCGTTGTGCATCGGCGGGGATTTTCTCCGGCCAGTCGCGGCGCGCAGCGCTCAGGCCGAGCACCGGCGTCGATGTCGCGGCCCGTTTCTCGGCCCAGCGCAGACTCGATCCCTGGCGATCCGCATCGACCAGAACGGTGCGTTTCCCGTCGTGCGAAAAGTAGCCGGCGATGGTGGTCGCGATCGTCGTTTTGCCGCAGCCGCCTTTGGAACTGGCCACCAGGATCTTCTGCATGAGGCACCCCGACTGCAACAAAGATGTCTCAAGAGTACAACGGGATGCCAGAACCGCGAAACCCGTCGTTCGCCGCCGAAGGCGACGACTCAGGGACGCGGCGGCACGTCGGCCTGCGGCGGATGCCAGTCGGGCGCAGGTTGCAGCGAGGCGCCCTGCGCGCGCAATACGGCGAAAACCGCATCGATTTCCGAGCCGTTTTCGTGCAGCGCCTGCGTGTAGAGGCGGGTCACGCGCTGATCGTCGGCCAGGGTTTCGGCCAGTTCGCCGATGCGCACGGTCTGCCACATCAGTGCGCGTTGCTGGTCGCGTGCGGCGTTCTGTTCCGGGCCGGACGGCAGCAGCGCGATGAGGATTTTAAGCCCGCTGTCCTTGGCGCCCATGCTGCCGCCGAGGGTCATTTTCCTGGCCACGGCGATGCAATCGGCTTCGCGATCCGAACCCGCGGCGGCGTTGCAGGTATCGGTGATCGCCTGAGCGATCGGCGGCACAGCGCGCACCGCGATACCCGCCGCGTTGACGAGCTGAAAACCTTCGACGCTGGCGTTGAGCTGCCCGCTGGCGCGAATGATTTCGTCGCCGATCGGCATCACGTGTTCGGCATCGTCGAGAATGGCCATGGTGCGGCCGAAGTAGTCTTCATAGCGTTGCGATTGCGCGGCGCTGGTCAGCGCGGCGCGGGCGGTGGTCGTATCGCCGGCGTTCTGCGCGCGCATCAGCGCCATCGCCCACACCGCGGCGTTCTGCGCGTCGAGCGATTCGATTTTCTGCAGCGTTTCGGTTTTCGGACAATCCTTCGGCGTTTCCTTGCATTCGAGTTCGGCGGTGACCCACCACACCAGCGGATCGTCCGGTCCGGAACGCTGCGCATGCGCGATCAGGCCCGGTGTCTTCAGCGCGTCGGGACGTTTGGGATCCTTCGCATCGGACTGCGCGAGCAACGCCGCGGAAATCAGCGACGGCGGTTTGCCTTGCAGCGCGAGCAGATTGATCTGGTCGCGGCGGAACTGCAGCATGATCTGCTCGGGCGTTTTGTCCTGAGCGGTGGCCGCGTCGGGCTTGCGTTGTTCCTGCGGCAGCAGCGGTTGCGCGAATGCCGGCATGACGGCGAGCAACACGAGCAGCGGCGCGAAGCGAAAATGTATACAACGCGGCATCGGTCGAATTCCTTTTGCGAAGGCGGCGAGTGTACCCGCCGCCACGCTTGACCGCAGCTTAATATCCGGCCGCTTGCCCGTCTTTGCGGCCTTCCGAAGCTCCGACATAGACGCGATGTTTACCGTCCCACTCGATGGCCTGATAGCCGCCGTACGGACCGTTAGCCCAGGTCACGTGATGACCTTTTTCCATCAGCGCGCGCACCGTTTCGTACGGATATCCGCTCTCGAGTTCGACTTCGCCGCCGTCGGTCATCGTCACGTTCTGCGCTTCGGGTTCGGTATCGCCTTCGTGCTGGATACGTGGCGCATCACCGGCTTCCTGCAGGTTCATGCCGAAATCGACCAGATTCATCACGATCTGCGCATGACCCTGCGGCTGCATGCCGCCGCCCATCACGCCGAAGCTGATGCGCAAATCATCGCCTTTGGTGATGAACGACGGAATGATGGTGTGGAACGGCCGCTTGCCCGGCGCGTACGAATTCGCCTGGCCTTCCTTCAGCACGAACAACTGTCCGCGATCCTGCAGGATGAAGCCGAGACCCGGCGGCGTCATGCCCGAACCCATGCCGCGATAGTTCGACTGGATCAGCGAAACCATGTTGCCCCATTGGTCCGCGGCGGTCATGTAGATCGTGTCGCCGTGTTCGAGCGCCGAGGTGCTCGGCACCGAACGCATCGCGTGATCCATCGAAATTTTCTTGCGCTGTTCGGCTGCGTATTCCTTCGACAACAGTTTGTCGAGCGGCGCCTTGAAGAAATCCGGATCGGCGTACAGATGCGCGCGGTCTTCCCACGCGAGCTTCTTCGCCTCGACGAACAGATGCACGTGCTCCGGACTGCCGAAGCCGAACTTCTTCAGATCGTAGCCTTCCAGCGTGTTGAGGATTTCCAGCGCCGCGAGGCCTTGCCCGTTCGGCGGCAATTCGTAAACGTCGTAGCCGCGATAGTTCGTCTTGATCGGCTCGACCCATTCGCCTTTGTGCGCGGCCATGTCCTCGTACGAAAGGAATCCGCCGTTCGCCTTGAAATAGTCGCCGATGACGTGCGCGATCTTGCCTTTGTAGAACGCGTCGCGACCGCCTTTTGCGATCGTCTCCAGCGTGTTGGCGAGATTCGCGTTTTTCCAGATTTCACCTTTCTCCGGCGCGCGGCCATCGATGGTCATCTGTTCGGTGAAACCCGGATATTTGCTCAGGCGCGGCACCGACAGTTTCCAGTAATGCGCGATGAGCTCGGTGATCGGAAAACCTTCGCGCGCATATTTGATCGCGGGCGCGAGATCATCCTTCATCGGCAATTTGCCGAAACTTGTCGTGCAGCGCGAACCACGCATCGACGCAACCCGGCACGTTCACCGGCAGCGGCCCGAGCGCCGGGATTTCCTTGATGCCGTGATCGACGAAATATTGCAGCGTCAGCGATTTCGGCGAACGTCCCGAACCGTTGTAGCCGTATAGTTTTTTCGTCTTCGCATCCCACACGATCGCGAACAGATCACCGCCCATGCCGTTCGACACCGGTTCGAGCAAACCCAACGTCGCATTCGCCGCGATGGCCGCATCGATTGCCGTGCCGCCTTTCTTCAGCACATCGAGCCCGACCTGCGTCGCCAGCGGCACCGATGTCGCCACCATGCCGTGCGTGGCGAGGACTTCCGAACGCGTCGCGAAAGGCTTGCCGGTGATGCGGTCCGCGCCATGCGCGGCAACCGTCGCCGCCAGTGCGGCGGCGGCGAGAACGAAACGATTCATGCGCAGACCTCTTGAAGTCATCGTTAAGAGGATACATGGAACAAAGAACGTTTCTGGCAGATCGCAATGTTCGCCAAACTACGACGCAACATGCGCACTTTCATGACCGTGCCGAGCGGCCGCCGCTTTCGCACGCACTACGAACGCATGCGCGCCAAACCCGGCGCGTGGCGCGCGGTCGTTGGGATCGGCGGCGGACTGGTCCTGCTCGCGCTGGGCATCGTGATGCTGGTGACGCCGGGGCCGGGGTTTGTGGTCGCGGCGATTGGCGCGGCATTGATTGCGGGTGAATCGCGTGTTGCGGCGAAGTCTCTTGATCGCATCGATCTCGCCGCCACGCGTGCTTGGGGGCGCTTGCGGCGTTGATCAGTAGCCGGCCGTCGCGAGTTTTTCGGCGCCGTTCTTGTCGCCTTCGGCAATGCGTTCTGGTGCAAATCTGGGCGTACGGCTGGTCCAGCCGTCCGGTGGCGTTGGTGGCAGACCGTCGTGAACGATGCGGCGGCGCATCGCTTCGGTTTCGCTGCCGGTTTCCATCCAATCATTGATAAAGGCCGTCGCTAAGGTGTTGTCGGTGCCGTCACCGTCAGCGTCGCCGGCTTGCTTCAGCGCGATATCGGAAAAATTCTGGGCGACCCAATCCACCTGTCGCGCGGCTTCGATGTCGTCGGCGTTGAATGTGTGCGAAACCCTGAGCACGGCGAAACCGATGGCTTGGCCGATCATGGTGTCGCCGTGCTGCGACATCGTGCGGCCGGCACGCTCGCAGTCGGCGGCACGGTCGGCGTTGCGGCCGCTTTCGTCCCACTGACATGCCAAGGTCAGATGCTGATAGGCCGGTAGCGCGAAGGCTGCGGCGACTCCCATGGCGTACATGTACGTGCTCATCTTGCGTGAGGATCCGCGGTCATCCGCGGAGGTTATTTCCTCAGGTATCGGATTGCGTTGGAACGCTTCCGTCACGATCTTCGTCACGTCCGAGAAATGGTTGTCCATGTGCGACGTTGCCGACATCCGGCGCAGAGCTGCGCTGACGCCCGCCCGATCGCGCCGCGTGGCGGCGTCCTGCAGAATTTCCATCCATACTTCGCCGTTGTCGGGTTCGATCTGCCTCAGCCGGTTCACGGCGTCCGTGGCGAGATCGGTGGCATTCAGCTGTCGCGCGCCTCTCAGCACGATCCAGTGCACGAGCACATCGTCGGGCGCAGCCTTTGCGGCGTGACGCATGAGCGCGTTGCTTTCAGTGCGGGCAGTTGCGGACGGCAGAAGCAAATTGAACGACGCGGCCACCGCCCAATCACGCGGATCGGAGCTGGCTTTCAGCGAAGTGAATACCTGATGCTGATAATCGCCCCAGGCACGCGCGTGCGCTTCGGCGGCGGGATCCGGCGCGTCATCGTCTTCTTCCTCCGCGTATTGCGGCACGTCGACGGCCGAGGTCGGCTCGGCCGTTTGGGGCGCCGCGCAGCTACCGCCCTCCGCCTCGGCCGCGCGCGACAGGTTCGCGAGACCAAGGACCAGAAGGATCGAACCCAGCAAACGTAGCGTCATGACCATTCCTAACGTGATCGCACCGATCAGATCACTTCTTCGCGTTCAGCGCATCTGTCAAACCTGGCAGTAGCTCCGCCCCGACCGGCACAGTAATCGACGCACCAGCAAAATCATTCCCGATCGGCTCAACGCGTCCGCCCAGACATTTGCTCGACAGAAAATCCTCCGCCACCGCATTGAACGACGTGTTGTTCTCCGGCCGGCGGAAACCGTGGCCTTCATCCGGATACAGCACATACGTCACCGGAATATTTTTTCCCTGCATCGCTTTCACTATTTGCTCAGATTCATTCACGTTGACGCGCGGATCGTTCTTGCCCTGACCGATTAGGAGCGGCTTCTTGATCTGGTCGGCGTATGTCAGCGGCGAACGTTCCTTCAACAGGGCGCGGCCTTCTTCGGTATCCGGATTGCCCATGCGCGTGGTGAACTGCGCGCGGAACGATGCCCAGTACGGCGGGATACTGTTGAGCAGCGTGATCAGGTTCGACGGGCCGACGATGTCGACGCCGCAGGCGAATTCATCGGGCGTCATGGTCAGTCCGGCGAGCGTGGCGTAGCCGCCGTAGCTGCCGCCCATGATCGCCACTTTGTCTTTCGTGGTGAGGCCGCTCTTGATCGCCCAGTCGACGGAATCGATGAGGTCGTCATGCATCTTGCGGCCCCATTGCAGATCGCCGGCGTTCGTGAATTGCTTGCCAAAACCGGTCGATGCGCGATAGTTCACGCTCAGCACCGCGTAGCCGCGATTGGCAAGCCACTGGTGATAGCCGTTGTAGCCGTAATCGTCGCGGCCCCACGGTCCGCCGTGGACGAATAGCACCATCGGCACGGGATGCGACGCCTTGCCGCTGCCGGTGGGATCGATTTCGGTCGGCAACGTGTAATAGCTGACGAGTTGCAGTCCATCGCGCGCCGGAATTTCAACCGGATGCATCGGCGCGAGTTTCGCCTGCGTGAGCGCCGGGCGTGTGTCGAACCAGAAGTTCGCCTTGCCCGCGGCGCGGTCGTACAGGTAATACTTCGGTGATGCATCCGAGCGCGACAGCACGACGACCCAGTAGTTGTCGTCGTCGCTCTGGCTGACGACGGCAATGTCGCCATCGCCGAGCGTCTTCAGATAATCGAAATCCTTCTGCACCGAGGGATCAAGCGCAGTCCATTCGTTGCGCAGATAGTCGACGGCCACCGCGCGCACCGCGCCCGTTTTCGGATTGGTGAGGATGCCGCCCACATCGGCGCGCGGATCCTCGTGCAGCAGTTCGCGCTTGCCGTCGGACCAGTTGATCGAATACAGCGCGGCGGTGTTGCGGTCGCGGCTATCGATCATGTACAGCGTTTTGCCGTCGCGCGTGAAGCCGAGCGCATTGGTGGTCAGCGAATCGCCCTGCGGCACGCGGCCGAATGATTTCCAGCCGTTTTTGCTGCGCTTGAACCATTCGCTGCTGCCGTCGGGCATCGCCTTGTTGGCCAGGCGCAGGTTGAAATCGTCGTCGGTGGTGAAGCCCGCGTAGCCGTCGTTCTGGATCAGGCGCGTGCGTTTGCCGCTGCGAAGATCGATGCGGATCGGATCGAAATATTTCGGATTGCGATCGTTGGCGCTGATCAGCACTTCATGCGGATGCTTTGCCCACAGTCCGGCGAGATCGGCGCGCGCGTTCTTGAACGGGGTGATGTCGGTCTGTTTGTTCGTCGCCAGATCGACGCTGTAGATGTGGAAATTCTCGTTGCCACCTTCGTCCTGCGGATACAGCACGTATTTGCCGTCGTAGGTGAAAGCAAAACTGCGCACGCCCCGCTTGCGGTCATGCGTGATCACCTTCGCCTGATCGGGATGTTCGCGCGGCGCGACGAAAACGTTGAGTACGCCTTCATCCGGCGCGACATAACCGAGCCATTTTCCATCGGGACTGATTTCGCCCGTCGCCTTCTCCGGATTTCCGAACAGGGCATGACGCGGAATAATCGGCGGCGCGGACGGCGCCGTCGGCGCGACAGGTTTCGGTTTCTCGGGAGCACACGCGGTAAGCAGCGCGGCGAAAACGGTGCAGGCGGCGAGCGGACGAAGACGCATGGTTTCTCCGAGGCGTGATACAGGACAGTGTCCCGATTCTAACCGCGACGGCTCCGCGCACAATGTGCGCGAGGTCCGGTGGCTGTCTTGGACGAGCGAACAAGGCGGCGCTCGTTCCGTGACGACGCGGCGTTGCCGACGCGGCTTACTCGCCCAGCGCCTGCCGAAGGAAATCCGGCATCGCCAGCGCGGCCTTGTGGGTGTCGACGTTGTAGTACAGCGTATCGAACTGTTTCGTTGCCGCACCGCGCTCGCGGAAATCGGAGAGATCGACGCCCTTGCGCGCCATCGTGGCGCTCCACCAGCCGGTCGGATAGCACGGCTGCGGAAAGGTGAGCGTCTGGATCGAATGGAACCCGGCGCGGTCATCGCCTTGCGGATGCGATTTGAGCAGCGGCAGATGCGCCAGCGGCGATTCGCTCTGCTGCACGAGGATGCCGTCCGTGCCGCAGCGCGCGCAGGACCGAGCGTAGAACGCCGCGTTGAACAGGCCTTCGGCCGGGCCGATCGGATCGGTCGAATCGACGATCACCACATCGAGCGATTCCGGCTCGCACTCGGCCATCCACTTGATGCCGTCGATGAACAGCAATTGCGCGCGCGGATCGTTGTTCGATTCGCACAGCTCGGGAAAATATTTTTCGGCCAGACGCGTCACGCGCTCGTCGATCTCGACCTGGATCGCGCTTTCCACTTCATCGTGCTTGAGCACTTCGCGCAGCGTGCCGCAATCGCCGCCGCCGATGACGACGACGCGTTTGGCACGCGGATGCGTGAACAGCGCCGGGTGCGACATCATCTCGTGATAGAGGAAATTGTCGCGCGTGGTGACCATCATGCAGCCGTCGATCACCATCAACTTGCCCCAGTCGGTGGTGTCGTAGATTTCGATCTTCTGGAACGGCGTCTGTTCCTCGTGAAGCTTTTCCTTCACACGAAAACCGATCGAGGAGCCGGAATAATCGTGCTGCTCGGTGAACCATTCGGGCGTTGGGGTCGACATCGAAATCCGGTCTAAAATCGGGGCGGCGATTGTAACCGGTAAACATGTCGCAATACGCGACGTTACAATACCCGCATGCAGACATGGACGATCGACGCCGCCCGCAATCAATATGCGATTGCGCACTGGGGCGAAGACTATTTCGACGTTGGCGACGACGGCGGCCTGATCGTGCGTCCGCGCGGCGCGGACGGACCGGCATTGTCGTTGCCGCAGATCGTGGAGGCAGCGACGGCGCAAGGTTCTCGCCTGCCGATGCTGGTGCGCTTCGGCGACATCCTGCGCGATCGCCTCGGCCGTTTGCAGGGCGCGTTCGCGCGCGCGATGGCCGACTGGGATTACGCCGGCGGCTACACCGCCGTCGTATCCGGTGAAGGTGAATCAGCAGCGCGGCGTGGTCGAGCGAACTCGCGCCGGCGCGGATGCCGACGGCTTCGGTCTCGAAGCCGGATCGAAACCGGAATTGATGGCGGTGCTCGCGCTGGCGAAGCCCGGCAGCATCGTCATCTGCAACGGCTACAAGGATCGCGAATATCTGCGGCTCGCGCTGGTCGGCCGCAAGCTCGGGCTGCGCGTGTTCATCGTCATCGAGAAGCCATCGGAACTGAAACCCGCGCTCGAGGAAGCGCGCGCGCTCGGATGTCGAGCCGCTGTTCGGCGTGCGCATGCGTCTGACCAGCCTCGGTGCGGGCAAATGGCAGAACACCGGCGGCGAAAAATCCAAATTCGGCCTCACGCCGCGCCAGCTGCTCACGCTGATCGACGAACTGAAGGCGGCCGATCTCACCCACTCGCTGAAACTTCTGCACGTCTTCATGGGTTCGCAGATTTCCAACGTGCGCGACATCGCCACCGGCATGCGCGAGGCGACGCGCTACTTTGTGGAATTGTGTAAATTGGGCATTGCCGATCGAATACGTCGATGTCGGCGGCGGGCTCGGCGTCGATTACGAAGGCACGCGATCGCGCTCGGCATGCTCGATCAATTACGGACTCGATCAATACGCCGGCGACGATCGTCGCAGCCGCTCGCCGAAGCGTGTGCGCGAACATGGTCTGAAGCCTCCGCACGTGATCAGCGAAACCGGCCGTGCGATGATCGCGCATCACGCGGTGCTCATCGTCAACGTCAGCGACATCGAACGCGCGCCTGATGGGCGGCGTTCCACCGGTGGACACGAACGAACCGTCGCGTTCTGCGCCGATTGCGCGAGATCCACGGCGAAGTCGGACTCGCGTTCGGTCATCGAGCTGTATCACGAAGCGCAGCATCACTGGGCCGAAGGTCATGCGTTGTTTTCGCTCGGCCAGATCACGCTGCGCCAGCGCGCGCGGCTCGACGATCTGTACTACGCGATCGTCAACGCGCTGCGCGTGCGGCTCAAACCCGAGGAGCGTTCGCATCGCCAGGCGCTCGACGAACTCAACGAGAAGCTCGTCGACAAATATTTCGTCAATTTCTCGATCTTCGAATCGATTCCCGGACACGTGGGCGATCGACCAGATTTTCCCGATCGTGCCGATCGCGCGGCCTCGACCGTCGCGCCGGATCGCCGCGCCGTCATCGCCGATCTGACCTGCGATTCGGATGGCCGTATAGACGCCTATGTCGATTCCGAAGGCGTCGACGTCAGCCTGCCGGTGCACGCGCCGAACGAGGGCGAATCGTACCGGCTCGGCATTTTCCTGGTCGGCGCGTATCAGGAAGCGCTTGGCGACATCCACAATCTGTTCGGCGATACCGACGCGGTGAACGTGCGCATCGACCGATGGCGGATTCGCGTTTTCGAACGTGCGTCGCGGCGATACGACCGATGTGATGCTCGACTACGTCGGCTACGACCTGAACGCGTTGCGCGTCGCGTATCGCGAAAAGATCGACGCGGCGAAACTGAATCCGGAACAGGCGCAGAAAGCTCGCGGATGCGCTCGAACGCGGATTGACCGGTTACACCTATCTCGCCGAACACGACGAAGGCTGATTCGAGATGAGCGATCTGAAAGCAGGATTCATCGGACTCGGCGCGATGGGCTACGCGATGGCCGGGCATCTGCATCGCGCCGGATTGCTCGTTGCGGTGTCGCAACCGCACGATGGCGAAAGCCGAGCAGTTCGCGAGCGAACATTCCGGCGTCTCCGCGCTTGCCGTCGCCGAGCTGGCGGCGACGTGCAACGTGATCGTGTTGTGCGTCAGCGCGGACAAGGATGTGATCGCGGTGGTCGCGCGAAATCGCGCAAATCCGCGACACCCGGCACGATCGTCGATCGATCACTCGACGGTTTCCTCGATGACGGCGAAGACAGCGAGCGATTTGCTGAAACCGGCGACGATCGGTTTTCTCGATGCGCCGGTTTCCGGCGGCGTCGAAGGCGCCAAGAACGGCAAGCTCTCGGAAATGGTCGGCGGCGACGCGAAAACGCTTGAGCGCGCCCGACCCGTTCTCGAAGCATACGCGGCACGCATCAGCCACATGGGCGATGTCGGCGCGGGTCAGAACACCAAAGCGGTGAATCAGGTGCTCGTCGCCGGCATCGCGCAGGCGACGTGCGAAGGACTCGCGCTCGGCGAAGCGCTCGGGCTCGATCCGGAACGATTGCTGCCGACGCTGATGGCGGGCGCCGCGAATTCGTGGTTCCTCGAAAAGCGCGGCGCGACGATGATGAAGAATGAATTCTCGGTCGGCTTCAAACTCGCGCTGCTGCACAAGGATCTCGGCATAGTCGATGCATTGGCGAAAGCGGCCGGCACTGATCGAAGCATCATCGAAAAATCGCTGGCCGATTACGCGGAACTGATGAAGCAGGGACACGGCGACGACGATATTTCAGGTCTGATTCGCCTTAAGCGCCGCCGCTGACGATCCTTCGCGATCCGGCGAAATGGCCGTTTAAACGGCTGCGCTGAGAAACCGTTTCCCACTTCTGCGGTTATCCGAAGCAACCGTCACCGTTCGTTGGTTACATTGGTGGCGCTTTTCACACATTCGTCCGAAAACCGGTGCTAGTCTCGGTGCGCAGGGTAAGCGCTATTTTTTTGCCAAGGAGTTTTGCGTCATGGGTCAGCCGTTGCTTCGTTCCGTTCTCGCCGCGTCGGTTATCGCGGCCGTTTCCGCGTCCGCTCACGCGTCCGATTGGCTTCAATTCGGCGGAGACGAAGCGCATAGCAGTTTCAATCGACAGGAAAACGGCTACGCGGCACCCAGTAACAACACGCTCGAGCTCGCCGGCATTGCGTTGGCCCATCGCACTGACAGTGCGCCCACGTACGCAAGCGCAGTCGCGACTTCCTCTGGAACAAAAAACCTGCTATTGATCAATGCGCTCGATGGCACGTTGTCGGCGATCGACGCAGCAACGGGGAATGTCGTCTGGTCGAAGCAACCCACGCCAGCGCCCGGCACAAACGGAATACTCGCGCAGGGCGGCATCACCGGATCGCCCGCTATCGACGCGGCAAAACAGTTTGTCTACGCGTACGGACTGGACGGCAATGTCCACAAATATCAGCTAGCGAACGGCACAGAAGTCCTCACCAATAACACGTCAACGGGCAAGACCAACGGCTGGCCAGAAATCTCCACGTTGAAACCGGAATCGGAAAAGGGCGCGTCGGGCATCGCCATTAATGCGACGGCGAGCGGCACGTTTGCGTATTCCGTGACAAATGGTTACGACGGCGATGGCGGCGACTATCAGGGCCACGTCACCGCGATCAATTTGTCGACGAATACACAGAAGGTGTTCAACGTCGAATGCAGCGACCAGGCGATTCACTTCACGTCGTCGTCGGATTGCTCGTCCGTGCAGAACGGTATCTGGGGCCGTCCGGGCGCGATTTACGATCCGGGTACTGGCCTGATTTTCGTGGCGACCGCGAACGGTCCGTTCAACGCGAATACGGGCGGACACAACTGGGGCGACAGCGTTCTCGCCCTGAACCCGGATGGCAGCGGATCGGGAAGCGGCAAGCCGGTCGACAGTTACACCCCGAGCAGCTTCGCCAATCTGCAGACCACTGATGCGGATCTGGGTTCCACATCGCCGGCACTGCTGCCCGCGCCGGCGGGGAGCAATGTCGCGCACCTCGCCCTGCAGGGCGGCAAGGACGGCTGCGTTCGCCTGATCAATCTCGGCAACCTCAGCGGTCAGGGCCAACCGGGCAAGGTCGGCGGTGAGCTGCAGGCGCAGCCGTTGCCGAACGTGACCGATCATTGCGCCGACGGCGGCAACCTGAGTACGTTCAAGACGCAGCCTGCCGTTTGGGTGAATCCGTCGGATGGATCGACGTGGGCGTTCATCGGCCACAACGCCGGTTTCGCTGCGTATCAGGTCACGCTGAGCGGCGGCACGCCGTCGCTGACGATGCGCTGGAACAACAACAAGCGCGGATCGTCACCGGTCGTCGCGGCGGGCGTTGTCTACTACGTGAGCGACGGAAATTCCCAACCGGACAACTCGGGCAGCAAGACCGTCTATGCGCTGGATGCACTCACTGGAAACCAGCTGTGGTCGTACAGCAGTTCGTCCGACGCCAACTTCAAGGGCGGCGTGCACTGGCAAAGCCCGATCGTCGCCAACGGCAGACTCTATCTGATCGACAACGCCTCGCACCTGTACGCGTTCAAGTTCGACGGCGTTTTCCGGGGCAAATTCGACTGAACCGACGCAGGCGGCGCTACTGCGTCGCCTGCTTCATCGGGATCGCCTTGACGCCCGCATCGGCGAGCGTCTTCTGCGCCGCTTCGGTATCGCTCGCGTTGGCGTAAGGTCCGACCATCACGCGATTCCAGTTCTTGCCGTTGACCGACACCGTCTGCACTTTGGCGATGATGCCGAGCATGGCGAGTTTCGCCTTGGCTTCGTCGGCGGTCTTGGCGTCGCCGTAGGAACCGGCGAGTAGGACGTAGTGCGCGCTCGCATCCGCGGGCGCCGTGGCTGGCGGTGGCGCCGTCGCGGCATTCGGATTGTTCTGCGCGGCGGCCATCGCCTGCTGCTGTTTCTGCTGTTCGGCGCGCGCCTTCGCGGAAAGTTCGGCGTCCGGAATCACCACTTCCATTTCGGGAAGCACGGAATAGAAATCGTACTGCTTCTTCGGCGGGCCGGGCTTCTTGCTGGCTTCGTCGGCGACGGCCTGTTCGGATTCCTTCGGCGCGGTCGCTTCCGCATTCGGCTGCGGCAGGTTTTTCTTGCGCAGCATCGGCGCCCAGTCTTTGATCAGCACGGTCGCCGAGATGACCAGCCCGAGCAGCACGCCGATGCCGAGCCACACCCACGCCGGCCACGCGGTGTTCTCGCGTTCGCGATAGGCCTGTTTGGTTTGCTTCGCCATCACATGCTCTCCGGAGCGGATACGCCGAGCATATCCAGCCCGTTTTTCAGGACTTGCCGCACCGCCACGATCAGCGCCAGACGCGCATCGCGCAAATCCTGATCGTCGACCAGGAACGCGTGCGCGTGATAGTACGTGTGCAGAGCGTACGCCAACTCGCGCAGGTATTGCGCGACCAGATGCGGTTCGAGATTCGTGCCGGCCGCGTCGATCACTTCCGGATAGCGCGCGAGTTCGGACATCAGCGCGATCTCGTGTTCGTTGTCCAGACGCGCGAGGTGCTTCAGGCCGTTGGCCTGATCCCATTTCAATCCGCGTTCGCTGGCCTGGCGCAGCACGCTGCAGACGCGCGCGTGCGCGTACTGGACGTAGTAGACCGGATTGTCGTTGCTCTGCGATGTCGCGAGGTCGATATCGAACATGAGCTGCGAATCGGATTTGCGCGCGACCAGGAAGAAACGCGTCGCGTCGCGGCCGGCCTCTTCGATCAGGTCGCGCAGCGTGACGTAGCTGCCGGCGCGTTTGGAGAGTTTCACTTCCTCGCCGCCGCGCATCACCGTGACCATCTGGTGCAGCACGTAATCCGGATAGCCTTTCGGGATGCCGGCATCGAGCGCCTGCAAGCCGGCCTTCACGCGCGCGAGCGTGCCGTGATGGTCGGCGCCGAGCTCCGTGATCGCGCGCTGATAGCCGCGCTGCCATTTGCTGACGGTGGTAGGCAATGTCCGGCACGAAATAGGTGTAGGTGCCGTCGGACTTGCGCATGACGCGGTCCTTGTCGTCGCCGTATTCGGTGGTGCGCAGCCACAGCGCGCCGCCGTACTTCGTAGGTGTGTCCGTGCGCGACGAGTTCGCGCACCGTTTCCTCGACCTTGCCGTCGCGCGTACAGCGACGATTCGAGGAAGTAGACATCGAACTGCACGCCGAACGCCTTGAGATCGAGATCCTGCTCGTGGCGCAGATACGCGACCGCGAATTCGCGGATCGCTTCGAGATTTTCCGGATCGCGCGCGCCGACGACGATGTGTCCGTCCGCGGTCGCGGAATCGCCGGCGAGATAGCGTTGGCGACATCGGCGATGTAATCGCCGCGATAACCGTCCGCCGGGCCACTCCGGCGAATCGCGGCGTGATGCCTCGCGCAGCGCGCCTGCACGGACAGCGCGAGATTGTGGATCTGCACGCCCGCGTCGTTGTAGTAAAACTCGCGGCGCACGTCCCAGCCGCTCGCGGCGAGCAGGCGCGCGATGCAATCGCCGATCGCGGCGTCGCGGCCGTGGCCGACATGCAGCGGACCGGTCGGATTGGCCGAGACGAATTCGACGCCGGCCATCTTGCCCGCGCCGTTCTGGTTGCGTCCGTAATCGGTGCCGTCGTCGAACACGCGCGCGATTTCGGCGTGGTACGCCTGCGGGCTCAAAAAGAAATTGATGAAACCGGGCCCGGCGATTTCCACTTTGCTGACTTGTGTACTTTGCGGCAGCGCGGCGACCAGCGCTTCGGCGACAGCGCGCGGATTCTTGCGCGCCGCCTTGGCCAGCAGCATGGCGGCATTGGTGGCGAAATCGCCGTGTTCTTTCTGCCGGGTGCGTTCGATGACGAAGGGCGCGGCGGCATCGGCGGGCAACGTGTCCTGTTCCCGCAGGCGCTCGATCGCGCGCAGGACGAGCTGGTGCAAAACTTCTTTCACGAGGAAATCCTAAGGATGCCGCCCATTGTAGTCAGCGGCGTTTTCAATCAGAAGCGAATCCAGCGGAAGGCGACCGGACGGCGATGTTCTGCCACCGGCTTGCGGACGTGAAAAGCGCGTCACGAAGCCGATTTTTCCGCGCTTTGCGAGCCTGTGGATAACTTTGTGGGTAGAGAGGCTTGCCCGCTCGATATCGGCTGTGCTAGGAGATGACGAATTCGTGCAAGTTCGCAATCTGCATTGTCTAACATGCTGATTCTATATAAAGATTCGCGGTGACATATAACCGAAATAGAAATTTGCACGGATACAATTCCACAAATGCTGCATTGTGTATAACGCCGCACCACGCACTCGCGATTGCGGAGTGTCAAGAAACCGCAATCCGACGCGGTTATTCTGCGTTCCGGCAGTGAAACCGCCCGGTTTCAAAGGATGCGTAGCGTGCGGGATGCGCACGGTGCGTCGGGTGCAGGGATGCGCCAACTGCCGGTCTGGGAGCGATCAGCTCACGTCCGCGACGACGGCGCGGAAAATCTCGATGACTTCGGTGCCATTGCGCGGCGACTTTACGCGTTCGCGCATCAGCTCAGCCATCCGACGCACGCGCGGCACGTTGTTTTCCTTCGCAGCCGCAAACGCTTCGCGACCCGGCGGGGAACTGAAACGGTGCAGGTCGAAAAAATAGTTTTCCTGGCCGGAGGTCAGAAAGCCGAAGATCGGCTGGGCCGATTCGGCGCTGTCCGGATCGCGGCGGCTGCGCATCTCGCGTTCGAGACACAGGCGTTCCGTGCTCGACATGAAAATCGGGAACGCTTCGGCCACGTTCGCGGTGTCGAGATCGGCGGCGACGAGCGCGAGTTCCAGCGCATGCACGATGCGCGCGTCATTGCGCCAGCCGGGCGCGTGCTTATCGAGTTTCTTGTCCAGTTTCTGCGCGAGCGCACCGCCCGACTCCATCACCATCTCGGCCGAGTTGTATTCCTTGGCCGGCGGCGCCGGGCGCGCATCGAACGTGCTGCCCGCGATCATCAGTTCGATGCTGAGATAGACGTCCGGCGTGATCGGTGCGCGAAAAACCCGAGACGTCGAGGATGCGGAACGTTTCCTCGATGCTCGCGCGTTCATTGCTGCCGATGCCGGCTTCGAACACCGGGATTTCGCGCTGGCGCAGGTCGTGCGCGGCGCCGAACAGGGCGAGCAGGAACCAGTCGAGCACGTCGAGTGCTTCGATGCCGATCGCATCGAGCAGGCGTTCCAGCCGCGAGCCTAAGATCTCGAAGATATGGTTTTCGTTGTGATAGTGATGAAAATCCTTGCCCCAGCTGCCGTGCCGATAGGCGAGGCGGCAGAAGGCGATGCGGATGGCATCTTCGGCGGCAGCCAGCGTCTGCGGCTTGATGCCGCCGGTGATCGACGCGAAGCGCGTGCGGCGCTGAACGAGCAACGCCTCCAACTCCGGACGGCGCTCGTTGACGAGCCGCCGCGCCGTGGCCGGATCGGGAACGAGGCGTTCGCAGTCGTCCGCCGGAAACTCGATTGGGTAGTTGAAGATCACGGCCGCTGCCATCCTCCCGGCCGCGAGTATAGCCGGACGCGCCGTCCGCACGCGCGAACCGCGCGCACGTTCAAGGAAACGAGCAAATCGTTCATCAGCCCGCGTTCGGAAAACGACAGCGTCTTGCCGAATCCGATGATGAAGTGATCGACCACGCGCACGTCGATCAGGCGCAGCGCCTTCTTGAGTTTCATGGTGAGTTCGCGATCTTCCAGGCTGGCCTCGGCGATGCCGGAGGGATGGTTGTGCGCGAAGATCACGCACGCGGCGTTGTGGGCGAGGCAACGGCGCACCACTTCGCGGATCGGCACCTCGGCGCCGGCGATCGAGCCGCGCGCCAGTTCCTCGAAAGCGATGATGCGTTGCTGGATGTCCATGAAAAGGCACGCGAACACTTCGAACGGATAGCCGGCCAGCTTGGCTTTGAGGTATTCGGCGCACGCGGTCGGATTCATCGACACCGAGCGTTTGACCTTTGCTTCGAGATAGCGCCGGCCCAGTTCGAGCGCGGCGTGGAGTCGCGCCGCTTTCGCGAGGCCGAGGCCGGCGTGCTTGGCGAGCGTCGGCCAGATCCCGATCGAGCAACGAGCGCAGGTTGCCGCGATTGCTGCAGCAGTTCGCGGCCGATGTCGACGGCATTGGCGCCGCGGCGTCCGCTGCCGATGAAAAGCGCCAGCAGTTCCGCATCGGAAAGCGCGCCGGCACCGCGTTCGGCGAGTTTTTCACGCGGTCGTTCGTTGAGGGGCCAATCACGAATCGTCATGTCGATAGGATGGATATGCCGGATGCGCCGCGCCGCGGGCGATTGCCCGAATTCCGGTAAGCTATCGCCGCTTCGATGCGTAGCCGAATTCCTACATGACCTCCGCACTGCCATTGGCCAATTCGCGCGTCCTGCTCGGCGTTTCCGGCGGCATTGCCGCGTACAAGGCGTGCGAATTCACGCGACGCCTGCGCGATGCCGGCGCGGACGTGCGCGTCGTGCTCACGCGAAAATGCGGCGCGCTTCGTCACGCCGATCACGTTCCAGGCGCTGTCCGGAAATCCGGTGCGCCACGGCCTGTGGGACGAAGCCGCCGAAGCGGCGATGGGCCACATCGAACTGGCGCGCTGGGCCGATCGCATCGTCATCGCGCCGGCCAGCGCGGACATCATCGCGCGCCTGGCGCAACGGCATGGCCGACGATCTGCTGACGACGTTGTGTCTCGCCACCGCGGCGCCGATCGCGATCGCGCCGGCGATGAATCAGCTCATGTGGGCGAAAGCCGCGACGCAGGACAACATCGCAACGCTGCGCAGGCGCGGCATCGACGTGCTCGGTCCGGCATCAGGCAGCCAGGCGTGCGGCGAATTCGGCGCGGGACGGTTGCTCGAAGCCAATCAACTCGTCGATGCGCTGGTCGGCTTGCACGGTCCGCGCGAGTTGAGCGGAACCCATATTCTGGTGAGCGCCGGACCGACGTTCGAGGACATCGATCCGGTCCGTTTCATCGGCAACCGCAGTTCCGGACGCATGGGTTTCGCCATCGCGCAGGCCGCCGCCGAAATGGGCGCGGACGTGCAACTGATCGCGGGTCCGGTGCATCTGCCGACGCCGCCCGGCGTCGCGCGCGAGGACGTGCGCAGTGCGCGCGACATGCGCGAGGCGGTGCTGCGTCATGCGCCGAAAAGCGATGTCTTCTTTTCCGCCGCCGCCGTCGGCGACTATCGCTTGAAAACGATCGCCGATCACAAGCTCAAGAAAAGCGATGGTCCTCTGAAGCTCGATCTGGTCGAGAATCCGGACATCCTCGCCGAACTCGGCGCCGCGACGGCGCGGCCGTTTCTGGTCGGATTCGCGGCGGAGACGAAAGACGTATCGAAATATGCGCGCGGTAAATTGCTGGCGAAGAAAATCGACGTGATCGCCGCCAACCAGGTCGGCGACGGCAAAGGGTTCGACGCGTGCGACAACGAGCTCACGCTGTACTGGAATGACGGCGAGAAAAAGCTGCCGCGTTCGGACAAGCTCGCGTTGGCGCGCGCGTTGTTGCAACAGATCATCGAACTGCGCAAGCCGGCAAAGGAAAAAACGTGAAGCAAAAAATGACGACGACAACACCGTGATCGATGTCGAGGTAAAAGTGCTCGACGCGCGGGTCGGCGCCGAATTCCCGCTGCCCGCCGCGGCGACGGCCGGATCGGCCGGCATGGACCTGCGCGCGATCCTCGACAAGCCGCTGACGCTCGAACCCGGCGGCAGCGCGCTGATCCCGACCGGGCTCGCCATCCATATCGGCGATCCTGATTATTGCGCCGTGATCCTGCCGCGTTCCGGGCTGGGGCATAAGCACGGCATCGTGCTCGGCAATCTGGTCGGTCTGATCGATGCCGACTATCAGGGCCCGCTCATGATCTCGTGCTGGAACCGCGGACAGGCCGCCTATACCATGGTGCCCGGCGAGCGCATCGCGCAGTTGGTATTCCTGCCCGTGGTTCAGGCTCGGCTGCGCATCGTCGATGACTTCGCGGCAAGCGAGCGGGGCGGCGGCGGATTCGGTCACACCGGCACGGCGTAAGAATTACGGATGAAGGCAACCGCCACAAAGAAGCCGTCGGCGCTCGAGCTGTCGCAGTCGCCGCATGCGCGCACCTCGCGTTTTCAGCACCTGACGGGTCCCGCTTCGCTGCTGCTCGGCGGCGGATGCCTGTTCCTGATCGCCGCGGCCGTGTGTTTCTGGCAAAGCTGGCTGATGGTGCGCGAACTGACCGGCGCGCATCAGATCGAAGGCTATGCCACGACGGAAGTGCAGGCGCTCGGCAAATTCGCCGCCGACACGCGCGTGCGCATCTCGCAGGCAGTCAATGGCGACGCGGTCACTGGCGCGCTCGCCGCGGGCGGCGACACGGCGCAGGACACCGCGCGCGCTGCGCTGAAGCAGGCGCTGCCGGATCTCGTTTCGGTCGACTTCTACAAACCCGATCTGAGCGACGTGCTCAGTGGTGATTTCGCCAAATTCGGCTATGCAAAAGCGGCAATGCTGGTGCGCGCGCATGAGCTCAATCTCGGTGCGCCGTTGCAGTCGCACATGAAGCTCAACCGGCAGCGCGTGCTCGCGTTCGCGCTGCCGGCGTTGCGCGGACGCGATGCGATCGCGTTCGTGTACGTGGAACTTCCGTTCGAACCGGTGCTGGATGTGTTTCGCCAGATCAGCGTCAGCAACGCGCGCATCGACCTGCGCCAGGGCGACGGCCGCGGCGATCTGCTATTGCGATTCGATCGGCGACGCCAGCACGCCCAGTTCGCTGAGCGATGTGGGCGTTCCGGTCGGCGGAAGCGTGTTCCGCATCGGCGCGGTGCCGCAGGCGTTTCCGATTTTCATTCCGGACAATCTCTGGATCGTGCTGCCGTTGACGATCATTCTCGCGCTCGCCGGCGTCTTCCTGTTGTACGCGCGCAAGGTGGGTTGGTCGGCGGCGGTCGATCGCCTGGCGCGGCGCACGGCCGCGGTCAGCGACGAAACCACGCTCGCGCAGACGCTGGCGAAAGATCCGAAATCCACTGCGGTGGCGGCCAAGATCAAAGCGACGCTCGCGGCGCCGGTTGCAGCGAAAGTCGAGGTCGATGTCGATCAAAGTATTTTCCGCGCGTACGACATCCGCGGCGTGCTCGGCAAGACGTTGACCGCCGGTGTCGCGCGCCAGATCGGCCGTGCCATCGGCAGCGAGGCGCGTGATCGCGGCTTGCATGAAATCGTGGTCGGGCGCGATGGCCGCCTGTCGGGTCCGGAACTTTCCGGCGCACTCATCGAAGGTTTGCGCGCGACTGGTTGCAACGTCATCGATATCGGCCCCGCGCCCACGCCGGTGCTTTATTTCGCGACGTATCATTTGAACGCCGGCTCCGGCATTTCGGTGACGGGCAGCCACAATCCACCCGATTACAACGGCTTCAAGATCATGCTCGGTGGCGAGACGCTGGCCGAGTCGGCGATCACCGGCTTGTACGAGCGCATCAAGGAAAACCGGTTCGTCGAGGGCAGCGGCACGTTGCAGAAGATGGACATCAGCAACGACTACATGTCGCGCATCACCGACGATATCGCCATCGAGCACAAGATCAAGGTCGTCGTCGATTGCGGCAACGGCATCGCGGGCGCCATCGCGCCGGCGGTGCTCGAAGGTGTGGGTTGCGAAGTGCTGCCGCTGTATTGCGATGTCGACGGCACGTTCCCGAATCATCATCCGGATCCGTCGGATCTGCACAACCTGCAGGATCTGATCCTGTCGGTGAAGCAGATGAACGCGGACCTCGGCCTCGCGTTCGATGGCGACGGCGATCGGCTCGGCGTGGTCACCGCGAGCGGCGAAGTGATTTTCCCGGATCGTCTGCTCGCGCTGTTCGCGAAAGACGTGCTCACGCGAGTGCCGGGCGCGACGATCATCTATGACGTGAAGTGCACCGGAAAACTGCAGCCGTTGATCCTGCAGGCGGGCGGCAGTCCGATCATGTGGAAGACGGGCCATTCACTCATCAAAGCGAAGATGCGCGAAACCGACGCGGCGCTCGCCGGTGAAATGAGCGGACACTTCTTCTTCGCCGAACGCTGGTACGGTTTCGATGACGGCATTTATGCCGCGGCGCGTCTCGTCGAAATCCTCGCCGCCGATGTCGAAGGCCGTACGCCGCAGGAAATTTTCGATGGTCTTCCGAAAGGCGTCAGCACGCCGGAACTGAAAATTCCGTTCGCCGAAGGCGAGCACTACCGGTTCATCGAACGTTTCCAGAAGAAGGCAACGTTCGACGGTGCGCGCGTCACCACGATCGACGGCGTCCGCGCCGACTGGCCGGACGGTTGGGGACTCGTGCGCGCATCCAACACCACGCCGGTGCTGGTGCTGCGCTTCGATGCGGATTCCGATGCGGCGCTCAGACGTATCCAGGATACGTTCCGCAAACTGCTTCTCGCCATCGAGCCGAACCTGAAACTGCCGTTCTAGAACGGCCCCGCGCCGTGATTATTGCGAACCGATCCGCGCCTGCACTTCGCGATAATGCGCGAGTTCGGTTTCGAAGCGTTTCGCGCTCGCTTCCTTCTCGGCATTTCGGCTCGTGATGTACGCCTTCTGCTTCTCGATGCCGACACGCAGGATATCGATCTGCTGCTGCAGCGTCGCCGGAACCGGTTTGCCGGTGCGATCCAGATCGGCGGCGTGCGAGAGCATCTCGGACAAACTCTTTTCCTGATTCTGCAGGCTGGCCTGGGTGGCCTGTACCGTCTGATCGATCACGGCGAGCTGCTCGCGCTGCGAACTTTGCAAATCCTGTTCGCGTGGATACGCGGCCAGCATTTGCTGGTCCTTGCGGAGCTGGTCGTCTTGCAGTCGCTTCGCGGTCGCCGCCTTCTCGGCGGAGGCTTTGTCGGACGCCTGTTCTTCCGGCGTTCGTGCGCGGTCAACGTGCTTGAGCACGATTCCGCTCGGACTGATCACATCGTAGCCGTACTTCAGCGCTTCGTCGGGCAGCACATCGTCGTAATGCGGATTGCCGTCGCCGTCGCGCCATTTGTATCGGTTGTGACCTTTTTCGTCGCCGAACGCCTGGTTTGCCGTCAACAGCAACGCCAACGCGGCGAACACAATCTGGTTACGCATACGCTCCCTCCGCAAATCAGTATAGCTTCATGATGCAGTGCTGCCGTAGGCGGCGCGATAAGCATCGAGCTTTGGCCGGTACGACTGCAACTCCGGCCGTTCGGCCGCGAGCGAGAGCAGTTCGCTCAACCGCGCGATGGCGATGACGGGAATGCCGAACTGCGCCGTGATTTCCTGCGCTGCCGAGGTCGCGCCCGCGCCGCGTTCCTGACGATCGAGCGCGATCAGCACGCCGGCAGGTTCGGCGCCATGTTCGCGGATCAGCGCAAGCGATTCGCGCGTGGCCGTGCCGGCACTGATGACGTCGTCGACGATCAGCACGCGTCCTTTCAGCGGCGCGCCGATGAGCACGCCGCCTTCGCCATGATCCTTCGCTTCCTTGCGGTTGAACGCGACCGGCACGTCGCGCCCGTGATCGCGCGCGAGCGATGCCGCCGTCACCGTCGCCAGCGCGATACCTTTGTAGGCCGGGCCGAACAGCATGTCGAACGGCAGATTCGCGTCCATCGCCGATTGCGCATAAGCGCAGCCCGAGAATCGACAGCGATTCGCCCGTGTCGAACAATCCGGCGTTGAAAAAATACGGACTGACGCGGCCGGACTTGAGCGTGAACTCGCCGAAACGCAACGCGTTCTTGCGCAGGGCCAGATCGAGGAAGTCGCGTTGATAGGGTTGCATCGTGGTCGGATCGTCGTCAGCGGAAACGACAGCGTAAAGGATCGCGCGCGAATTCTTGTACGATTCGATGACTCTCGGTCCAGGATCGGACATTTCATGCGCATCGTCAGTTTCAACGCCAACGGCATCCGTTCGGCGGCCAACAAGGGTTTCCTCGACTGGCTGAAAACGCAGAAGGCCGACGTCGTCTGCCTGCAGGAGACCAAGGCGCAGGAAAACCAGCTCACCGACCCGATGTTCCGGCCGGACGGCCATCATTGTTTCTACCGCGACGCGGTGACCAAGAAAGGCTACAGCGGCGTGGCGATCTACGCGCGCAAGGAGCCCGACGAGGTGCTGACCGAGATCGGCTGGAAACCGTTCGACGACGAAGGCCGCTACATCGAAGCGCGATTCGGCAAGCTGAGCGTGGTGTCGATGTATGTGCCGTCGGGATCGTCGGGCGAGGAGCGGCAGAAATTCAAATTCCTCGCGATGGAAAGGCTCAAACCGATCCTGGACAAATGGCTCAACAGCGGCCGCGATTACGTGTTGTGCGGCGACTGGAACATCGTCCGCTCGCGCAACGACATCAAGAACTGGACGTCGAACCAGAAGAATTCCGGCTGCCTGCCGCCGGAGCGTGCGTGGCTCAACGGACAGATCGCCGATGCATGCGGCGACGATACGCCGGCGCCGAAAAAAGGCTGGCTCGACAGCTTTCGCGTCGCAAAACCCGATGAGGTCGAATACACGTGGTGGTCGAACCGCGGCGCGGCGCGCGCAAACAACGTCGGATGGCGTATCGATTATCAGATCATTACGCCATCGCTTGGGCCGCGCGTTAAAGGCTGCTTCGTGACGCCGTCGCCGCGCTTTTCGGATCACGCGCCGTATACTGTGGATTACGCGTGACCGAAGCGGCCAAGCCGCAGCATTCGGTATGGCGCGCGTTTGCGCAGCCGTCCGCGTGGACGATGCTGTTTTTCGGATTTTCGTCCGGATTGCCGTTCCTGCTGGTCGCCGGAACATTGGCGTTCTGGTTGAAGAAGTCAGGCGTTGCCTTGGCCGATATCACCGTGATCGCCAGCGCGGGCATGACCTATGCGCTGAAATTCCTGTGGGCGCCGCTGCTCGATCATTGGAAGTTGCCGCTGTTCAGCCGACTCGGCCGGCGCCGCGGCTGGTTGCTGTTCGCGCAGATCGGCGTCGTCGTTTGTCTGCTGATCATGGTGTGGTCCACGCCGGAGAATCTCGGCATCTTCATTCCGGCAACGCTCGGTGTCGCTTTCTTCGGCGCGACGCAGGACATCGCCGTCGATGCATACCGTATCGAAATCGCGCCGCTCGAGGCGCAAGGCGCGCTCGTCGCGACCTATTCGCTGGGATATCGCTTCGGCTTGTTGATGAGCTTCGCGCTCGCTGCAACCTTGGCCGATCACATCCCGTGGCCGCGCGTATACCTGTTGATGGCGGCGGCGATGCTGATCCCGATCGTTGCCAACCTGATTGCGCGCGAGCCGGACGCGCATCCGGTCGAGCCGAAGAAATGGCGCAACGCGCTGGAATACAGCGTCGATCGATCCCTTCGCCGATTTCTTCCGGCGCTACGGACTCGTGATCGGCGGACTGACGTTGCTGTTCATCCTGATCTACAAGATTCCCGAGCAGGCCACGATCGGCGGCATCATGAGCCCGTTTTATCTCGACATGGGTTTCACGCAAACGCAGATCGGCGTGACCACGAAAGTTTACGGCGTGATCGTGGGCATCATCGGCGACGTTCCTCGGCGGCGCCGCGGTTGCGCGCTGGGGCGTGTGGTGGCCGCTGCTCGTCGCGATCGTGGCTTGCGGGTGCAGCAATCTCGGCTATCTGATGTTGCTCGATCATCACGGCGACATGGCGGTGTTGGCCGTCGTCATCCTGCTCGAAAATTCGACGCTCGGTTTTCTCGGGCCGCCGACCGTCGCGTTTCTTTCCTCACTGGTCAACCGCGAACACACGGCGACGCAATATTCGTTGCTGTCGTCGCTCGTCAACGTCACCGGCAAGGTGCTCGGGATTTTCGCGGGCAGCATCGTCGACCGCAACCGGCTATGGCGAATTTTTTCATCATTACCGTGCTGCCGGTGCTCCCCGCCGCGCTGCTTGGCGTCGTGTTGTGGAAGCTGTACGAGCAAGCGCACGACGCGAGACGTGAAATAGTCGACGAATGCTGACAGAATCCTGCCACGGGGGTGTTTGGATCTGAGCGTGGTGCTGTGCCCGACATACTCGTACGCAATATCGAAGAAGCCGTCGCCGAGCGCATCAAGGTCATCGCGCGCGAACGCAACTGGTCGATCAACGATGTGATCCTGCACCTCCTTCGCCACAGCCTGGGTTTCGGCGGCGAGGACGTCGCCAATCGCGAAATCCACGACGTCGCGGTATTGAGCGGAACGTGGGATACGAAGGAAAGCACCGCGTTCCGCACCGCGCTCGAAGCCTTCGAACGCATCGAAGGCAAACCGTTGTTCGTCGATTCGAAAGATCAGCCGCCGAAGTAGATGCCGCCGAGCACACGCGGACCGCGTGCGCCGGTTACCGTGTAAACGTTCGGCGCCGCGCGGTCGGCGAGACGTTCGCGGGCGAGCCACGCGAAGGTCATCGCTTCGACGAAATCCGGATCGATGCCGAGTTCGCCGATGCTGCGCACGCTGATCGGCTTCAACTCACTCGCGATCGCGTTCATCAACACCGGATTGTGCACGCCGCCGCCGCAGGCGAGGACTTCGTGCGTCGACGGCGCGAAACGGCGGATCGCATCCGCGATGGTGCGCGCGGAGAATGCGAGCAGCGTCGCCTGCACATCTTCCGGCGCAAGGTCGAAATCGCGCAGGCGTTCGCGCAGCCAGGTGAGATGGAATTCTTCGCGCCCCGTGCTTTTCGGCGGCGGCTTTGCGAAGTACGGATCATCGAGCAGGCGGGCGAGCAGCGCTTCGTCGACGTTGCCGCGCGCCGCGAATGCGCCGCCGGCGTCGTAACGTTCGCCGATGTTTTCCTGCGCCCACGCATCCAGCAGACAACTCGCGGTGCCGGTGTCGAAACCGCTGAGCGGCGTCGTTGCATCGCCGGCGATGACCGTGATGTTGGCGATGCCGCCGAGATTCAGCACGACGCGCGGAACGCCAGTCTGGCCGAGCATCGCCGCATGAAATGCGGGCGCGAGCGGCGCGCCTTGTCCGCCGGCCGACATGTCGCGACGGCGAAAATCGGCAACGGTGAGGATGCCGGTGCGCTCGGCGATTTCGTTCGGATCGCCGAGCTGCATCGTGTACGGCGGATCGCGGTACGGACGATGCCGCACCGTCTGTCCGTGCGAACCGATCGCGATCACGGAGTTCGCATCGATGCCGTGTTCTTTCAGCAGCGACAACGCCGCGTCAGCGAAACAGCGCGCGATCTCGATGTCGAGCGACGCGAACTCGTCGAGCGCGATGCGTCCGTCGCCCTGCGCGAGATCGAGGATGCGTCGCCGCAGCGATTCGGGATACGGATACGTTTTCGCCGCGAGCATGCGCGGCGAAGGATCGAACTGGGTCAGCGCGGCGTCGATGCCGTCTGCGCTGGTGCCTGAGATGAGCCCGAGGTAAAGCTCCGTCACGCGCGCGTTATTGTCGCGCGACGGCAACCTGCGTCGCTTCGAGGGTCTTGAGCTTGGCCAGCATCGGCGATGTGGTGCGCTGGAATTTCGCCAGTTCGACCGCCGGCAGCGGCTCGGGTTTCGGCAGCGTGACCGAGAGCGGATCGCGATGCGTGCCGTCGACGCGGAATTCGTAGTGCAGATGCGGACCGGTCGCGAGGCCGGTCATGCCGACGAAGCCGATGGTTTGGCCCTGCGTCACGTGCTGGCCGCCACTTTGAGTGCCGCGAATTGCGACATGTGGCCGTACAGCGTGCTGTAGTGGCCGCCGTGCTGCAGGATCACGACGTTGCCGTAGCCGCCCTGCCAGCCTTTGAATGCGACTTTGCCTTCGCCCGCCGCGTGGATCGGCGTGCCCGATCGGCGCCGCGTAATCGACGCCGCGATGCGCGCGCATCGTGCCGAGGATCGGATGCATGCGTCCGACGCGAGAAGGTCGACGAGATGCGCGTGAACTCCACCGGCGTGCGCAGGAATTCCTTGCGCAGCGGACGGCCGTCGCCGCTGTAGTACATCGTGGCTGCCGGTGGCGTCGGTGTAGCGGAATGCCGAGAAGCGCTTGCCGTGGTTGATGAACGTCGCGGCGATGATGTCGCCGTCATGCATGCGCTCGCCTTCGCAATAGACGTCGTCGTAAATGACGGTGAAGCTGTCGCCCTGGCGCAGGTCTTGTGCGAAGTCGATGTCGTAGCCGAACGCGGTGGCGAGTTTCAGCACCATCACATCGTTCAGGCCGGCCTGGTTGCCGGCTTCGAACAGCGAATGCTCGATCACGCCGTGTGCAACATGGGTGCGACGTTCGACTCCGCGCGCCTGCACGGTCTCGCGGAAACCGCCGTCGACGACTGTTTCGGTGACGCGCGTCTGTTCGTCGCGATCGAACCGCAGCGCTTTCAGCGCGCCCGAGCTGCCTCGCGCGAACGCGAATTCCTGTCCGGGACGGATGTTGCGCAACGCGTTGGCGTTGGCGCGATTGTCGGTGAGCTTCTGCAGATCGCTCGCGCTAACGCCTTGCTGGTGGAAGATGTCGCCGACGGTCTGGCCGGAACGCACGTGACACGATCGACCAGTCCAGATCGTCGCTCGCAGAAGCTGACGCTGCCAGCTGCGCCTGGAGCACGTCGTCGGGCAATGCCGGGAGCGGCAATTCGATGCTAAGCATCGAAGTGTCGTCGCCGTCGTGCGTCGCGTTGGCAAAACGCGGCGTGACGATGCCTGCCGTCGCGGTGAACGCCAGGCAAAAGCCCGCCGCCATCCAATGCAGACGACGCCACGAACGCAACCATTCCCCTGCGCGCGGTACGGTGCCGCGCAATCCCGACAATTTATACATTTGCAAAATCACCGTTGAGCGCGGTCGCTTCAAAAAGACGCTCGCCGCGCAGTTCTAGTAAAATGAAAGCAAGACAGCGATCAACACACGCACTTACTTCCCCGACACCGACCGTAAAGTAACGAGGTCAGCGACACACGTCAAACGTTGTGTAAGGCCTCGGATTTGCAGGGAAAGTCGGAATAACGAATAATTAACTCAGGCGTCCCGTTTGGACGTCCAAACGTCGTTTTTTAGCAACGAATTTTTGACCAACGTAAAGGTGCGAGGAATGAGTGATCTGTCGAACGCGCTGGAAATCATCGGTCGCGGCGCGGAAGAGATCATCAAGCGCGAGGATCTGGAAGCGCGGCTGAAGCTCGGTCGGCCGCTGCGCGTGAAAGCCGGCTTCGATCCGACTGCGCCCGATCTGCATCTCGGCCACACCGTGCTGCTCAACAAGATGCGGCAGTTCCAGGATCTCGGCCATCAGGTGATTTTTCTGATCGGCGATTTCACCGGCATGATCGGCGATCCCAGCGGCAAGAATGTCACGCGCAAGCCGCTCACGCGCGAAGACGTGCGTGGCGAACGCGGAAACGTACGCCGCGCAGGTATACAAGGTGCTCGATCGCGAACGCACCGAGCTGCGCTTCAACTCCGAATGGTTCGGCAAGATGGATGCGGCCGGCATGATCAAGCTGGCGGCCAAGCACACCGTCGCGCGCATGCTCGAGCGCGACGATTTCGACAAGCGGTATAAAAGTGGACAGCCGATCGCGATCCACGAATTCCTGTATCCGCTGGTGCAGGGCTACGATTCGGTCGCGCTGAAATCCGACGTCGAACTCGGCGGCACCGATCAGAAGTTCAATTTGCTGGTCGGCCGTCAGTTGCAGGAAGACGAAGGCCAGCCGCCGCAGATCGTGCTGACGATGCCGCTGCTCGAGGGCACCGACGGCGTCAACAAGATGTCGAAGTCGCTCGGCAATTACATCGGCATCAACGAGCCGGCGAACGAGATTTTCGGCAAGATCATGCGCGTATCCGACGATCTGATGTGGCGCTATTACGAGCTGTTGTCGTTCGACAAATCCATTGCGGACATCGAAAAGATGCGTGAGTCCGTCGAAACGGGCGGCGCCAATCCGCGCGACTACAAAATGGCGCTCGCGTCTGAACTGACGGCACGTTTCCACGACAAATCCGCCGCGGAATCCGCGATCAAACACTGGAACGACGTGGTGCAAGGCGGCGGTGTGCCGCAAGACTTGAAAACCGTCAGCGTGACCGTACCTAGTGAAGGCATCCGCGTGGCGGCGCTGTTGAAGGCCGCGGGACTCGCGCCGAGCACCTCCGAAGCAATGCGAAAGGTCAACGAGCGCGCCGTGCGTGTCGATGGGGCCGTCGTCGAGAACCGCGAACTCACGCTGCATCGCGGCAACGAACATCTGCTTCAGCTAGGCAAACGCGGCTTCGCGAAAGTGAAGCTCGTCGCCGAGTAAAAAATTACCTCGAAGGTGTTGACCGCCTTCGAAAGCCTCGTATAATACGCGGCTCCCCGGACGAAACGTTTGGGCGCTGGAATCGGGTAGAACCGTTACGGCGGGATGGCTGATCTTTGACAGTGTGCGCAGGTGACTTGTGTGGGCGCCTTGGGATGGATGGTAAGAATGTCCATCGAAGATACAAGAGCGTCCCAAGCCTAGACGTTTGATCGCAAGATCGAACAGTCAATTTGAGTAATCAAAGAAGCTTGGGGTCACTCTCTTAGAAGAATTGGGTTTTCGGACCCAGCAATTTCAACTGAAGAGTTTGATCCTGGCTCAGAGTGAACGCTGGCGGCATGCCTAACACATGCAAGTCGAACGGTAACAGGCCCGCAAGGGTGCTGACGAGTGGCGGACGGGTGAGGAATACATCGGAATTTGCCCAGTCGTGGGGGATAACGTAGGGAAACTTACGCTAATACCGCATACGACCTAACGGTGAAAGCGGGGGATCAGCAATGACCTCGCGCGGATGGATAAGCCGATGTCGGATTAGCTAGTTGGCGGGGTAAGAGCCCACCAAGGCGACGATCCGTAGCTGGTCTGAGAGGATGATCAGCCACACTGGGACTGAGACACGGCCCAGACTCCTACGGGAGGCAGCAGTGGGGAATATTGGACAATGGGGGCAACCCTGATCCAGCAATGCCGCGTGTGTGAAGAAGGCCTTCGGGTTGTAAAGCACTTTTATCAGGAACGAAATCTGCAGGGCTAATACCCATGCAGTCTGACGGTACCTGAGGAATAAGCACCGGCTAACTTCGTGCCAGCAGCCGCGGTAATACGAAGGGTGCAAGCGTTACTCGGAATTACTGGGCGTAAAGGGTGCGTAGGTGGTCGTTTAAGTCCGTTGTGAAATCCCTGGGCTCAACCTGGGAATGGCAGTGGATACTGGACGGCTAGAATGCGGTAGAGGGTAGTGGAATTCCCGGTGTAGCAGTGAAATGCGTAGAGATCGGGAGGAACACCAGTGGCGAAGGCGGCTACCTGGACCAGCATTGACACTCAAGCACGAAAGCGTGGGGAGCAAACAGGATTAGATACCCTGGTAGTCCACGCCCTAAACGATGCGAACTGGACGTTGGGAGCAACTTGGCTCTCAGTGTCGAAGCTAACGCGTTAAGTTCGCCGCCTGGGGAGTACGGTCGCAAGACTGAAACTCAAAGGAATTGACGGGGGCCCGCACAAGCGGTGGAGTATGTGGTTTAATTCGATGCAACGCGAAGAACCTTACCTGGTCTTGACATGTCCGGAATCCTGCAGAGATGCGGGGGTGCCTTCGGGAATCGGAACACAGGTGCTGCATGGCTGTCGTCAGCTCGTGTCGTGAGATGTTGGGTTAAGTCCCGCAACGAGCGCAACCCTTGTCCTTAGTTGCCAGCACGTAATGGTGGGAACTCTAAGGAGACTGCCGGTGACAAACCGGAGGAAGGTGGGGATGACGTCAAGTCATCATGGCCCTTACGACCAGGGCTACACACGTACTACAATGGGAGGTACAGAGGGTTGCGAAGCCGCGAGGTGAAGCCAATCCCAGAAAACCTCTCTCAGTCCGGATCGGAGTCTGCAACTCGACTCCGTGAAGTCGGAATCGCTAGTAATCGCGAATCAGCATTGTCGCGGTGAATACGTTCCCGGGCCTTGTACACACCGCCCGTCACACCATGGGAGTTGGTTGCTCCAGAAGTAGGTAGTCTAACCGCAAGGGGGACGCTTACCACGGAGTGGTCAATGACTGGGGTGAAGTCGTAACAAGGTAGCCGTATCGGAAGGTGCGGCTGGATCACCTCCTTTCGAGAACGACTTCTACTTCCTCCCAAGGTCCCCACACAAGACACCTGCATATATCCAAGGCCTTACAAACAGGCCACGCCGCGTCTATGACGTCGGGTCTGTAGCTCAGGTGGTTAGAGCGCGCCCCTGATAAGGGCGAGGTCGGTGGTTCGAGTCCTCCCAGACCCACCATTGACTTCACGCGGATCCGTCCGCGGAGAGCGCAGATCAAAAAGCGCACATCCTTGCACGCACTTCTCACTCGACATCCTCCACGGATGAAAGGTAGAAGGGTTGATCACGGGGCTGTAGCTCAGCTGGGAGAGCACCGCTTTGCAACGCGGGGGTCACCGGTTCGATCCCGGTCAGCTCCACCAGTTTTTGGATATATCAGCGCACACAAAAGAATCTGAAACCGCAAGACGTTGAAGTCTTGCTGGTGTTCTTTGACAATTTGGGACGTAACAAGCGTCTAGACTTCTTATCGAGTTTAGATGTGTCGTTGAGGCAATTAGGCGAGTCTTGGCGTATGACTTCGGAGGCGACTTCGGGTTATATGATCAAGCGAATAAGCGTCTACGGTGGATGCCTTGGCAGTCAGAGGCGATGAAGGACGTGGCAGCCTGCGAAAAGCGCGGGGGAGTCGGCAACAGACACTGATCCCGCGATGTCCGAATGGGGAAACCCACCTCGCAAGAGGTATCTCTACTTGAATCTATAGGGTAGAGAAGCGAACCCAGGGAACTGAAATATCTCAGTACCTGGAGGAAAAGAAATCAACCGAGATTCCGCTAGTAGCGACGAGCGAACGCGGAGTAGCCCAAAAGTTGAGCGTGTTTTAGATCGAACGGTCCTGGAAAGGCCGGCCCTAGACGGTGATAGCCCGGTAGTCGAAAGGGCACGCACAATGAAAAGTGAGTAAGGCGGGGCACGTGAAACCCTGTCTGAACATGGGGGGACCATCCTCCAAGGCTAAATACTCCTGACCGACCGATAGTGAACCAGTACCGTGAGGGAAAGGCGAAAAGAACCCCGGAGAGGGGAGTGAAATAGAACCTGAAACCGTAGATGTACAAGCAGTGGAAGCCTGTAAAAGGGGCGACTGCGTACCTTTTGTATAATGGGTCAGCGACTTACTTGTCTGTGGCAAGCTTAACCGTATAGGGAAGGCGAAGGGAAACCGAGTCTGAATAGGGCGAATAGTCGCAGGCAGTAGACCCGAAACCAGGTGATCTAGCCATGCCCAGGGTGAAGGTGCGGTAACACGCACTGGAGGCCCGAACCCACATCTGTTGCAAAAGATGGGGATGAGGTGTGGCTAGGAGTGAAAAGCTAACCGAACCTGGAGATAGCTGGTTCTCCTCGAAAGCTATTTAGGTAGCGCCTCGTGCGAACACTGTTGGGGGTAGAGCACTGTTATGGCTAGGGGGTCATCGCGACTTACCAAACCATGGCAAACTCCGAATACCAACACGTGCTACACGGGAGACACACGGCGGGTGCGAACGTCCGTCGTGAAAAGGGAAACAACCCAGACCCGCAGCTAAGGTCCCCAATTTACCGCTCAGTGGAAAACGATGTGGAAAGGCACAAACAGCCAGGAGGTTGGCTTAGAAGCAGCCACCCTTTAAAGAAAGCGTAATAGCTCACTGGTCGAGTCGGTCTGCGCGGAAGATTTAACGGGGCTCAAGCGGTAAACCGAAGCTCGGGGTGTATTGAATCTTCGGATCTAATACGCGGTAGAGGAGCGTTCTGTAAGCCGTCGAAGGTGTGATTGAAAAGCATGCTGGAGGTATCAGAAGCGCGAATGCTGACATGAGTAACGATAATGCGGGTGAAAAGCCCGCACGCCGAAAGCCCAAGGTTTCCTAGCGCAACGTTCATCGGCGCAGGGTGAGTCGGTCCCTAAGGCGAGGCGGAAACGCGTAGTCGATGGGAAGCTGGTTAATATTCCAGCACCGCTCGTGATTGCGATGGAGTGACGGAGAAGGGTAGGTGTACCGGGCGTTGGTAGTCCCGGGGAAAGGAGGTAGGCATGAGGCGTAGGCAAATCCGCGCTTCTTTATGCCGAGCACTGAGACGAGTCCTTTTTGGACGAAGTCACTAATCCCACGCTTCCAGGAAAAGCTCCTAAGCATCAGATCACGAGGACCGTACCGCAATCCGACACAGGTAGGCAGGGTGAGAATCCCAAGGCGCTTGAGAGAACTTAGGTGAAGGAACTAGGCAACATAGCACCGTAACTTCGGGAGAAGGTGCGCCCGAGAGTGTGGCTACATGCGTAGCTGAGCATTCTTGGGTCGCAGTGACCAGGCCGCTGCGACTGTTTACCAAAAACACAGCACTCTGCAAACACGAAAGTGGACGTATAGGGTGTGACGCCTGCCCGGTGCTGGAAGGTTAATTGATGGGGTCAGCCGCAAGGCGAAGCTCTTGATCGAAGCCCCAGTAAACGGCGGCCGTAACTATAACGGTCCTAAGGTAGCGAAATTCCTTGTCGGGTAAGTTCCGACCTGCACGAATGGCGTAACGACAGCGGCGCTGTCTCCACCTAAGACTCAGTGAAATTGAAATCGCTGTGAAGATGCAGCGTTCCCGCGGCAAGACGGAAAGACCCCGTGAACCTTTACTATAGCTTTACACTGAACGTTGAGTTCTTCTGTGTAGGATAGGTGGGAGGCTTTGAAGTGCAGGCGCTAGCTTGCATGGAGCCAACCTTGAAATACCACCCTGAAGTGCTTGACGTTCTAACCTAGGCCCGTAATCCGGGTCGGGGACCGTGTATGGTGGGTAGTTTGACTGGGGCGGTCTCCTCCCAAAGAGTAACGGAGGAGCACGAAGGTGCGCTCAGCACGGTCGGACATCGTGCAGTGTGTGTAAAGGCATAAGCGCGCTTGACTGCGAGATCGACGGATCAAGCAGGTACGAAAGTAGGTCTTAGTGATCCGGTGGTTCTGTATGGAAGGGCCATCGCTCAACGGATAAAAGGTACTCCGGGGATAACAGGCTGATACCGCCCAAGAGTTCATATCGACGGCGGTGTTTGGCACCTCGATGTCGGCTCATCACATCCTGGGGCTGTAGCCGGTCCCAAGGGTATGGCTGTTCGCCATTTAAAGTGGTACGCGAGCTGGGTTCAGAACGTCGTGAGACAGTTCGGTCCCTATCTGTCGTGGGCGTTGGATGTTTGAGAGGGGCTGCTCCTAGTACGAGAGGACCGGAGTGGACGAACCGCTGGTGTTCCAGTTGTCACGCCCGTGGCATTGCTGGGTAGCTACGTTCGGAAGCGATAACCGCTGAAAGCATCTAAGCGGGAAGCGCGCCTCAAGATGAGACATCCCGGAGCACAAGCTCCCTAAAGGAACCATGAAGACTACGTGGTTGATAGGTCAGGTGTGTATCGCAGTAATGCCGAGCTAACTGATACTAATGATCCGTGCGGCTTGATCATATAACTCCAAGTCTCTTTGAAGATTGGAGTCACTGAGACTCGAAAAGTACTAATGCGTCGTTCTTGATCTGTGGCTTAAACCTACAGAAAAAGACGACCGCCTCAGCGAGACATCGCTCGAGAGAAGGCAAAACCTTGTTACGTCCCAACCCTATGCAGTTCCAAGGCGCATCCCTGCGACTTGTGAACTCAACCGCCTCCCTGGCGGATATAGCAGCGTGGTACCACCCGATCCCATTCCGAACTCGGCAGTGAAACGCGCCCGCGCCGATGGTAGTGTGGCTTAAGCCATGCAAGAGTAGGTCACTGCCAGGGGCTTCTTACACAAACCCTCTCGTTGAAAAACGAGGGGGTTTTTTGTTGGGCGATAGGGAAGGCTAGGCGGTGCGAAGCGTTACAACGTGTACTCCTCCAACTGCGGAAACTTCCTTGGCGCCGGAAGCGGCGCAAGCTTTTGCGTTCCCGTTTGCACCGGGGTTATTCGCTGCATCGATCGCAAGATGCTGTCGTATAAATGCAGCGAGCTGCGCCGTAAGAGTGAAATCCGAGACGCGCAGCTCATCGGCATTGGTCGAATGCCATGCGTGAAGCTGATCGACGAGTCGCTTGCCGAGTCCGATAAACGTGTCTTCCCGACGAAGCCGCCGCCCGAGCCCGGCCAATAGGACGTATGCCAAACTTCGCATAGATAAACGCCATGCGCATCTACGTGCGGAACAGTTCTTCGAACGTGTTGACCTGCTGCTGCACCGCGTGACCGCCGTCGTCGATGAGAATGTCGACATGCGGCACCTTCGCTTTCAACCCACGCAATGACTCGCGCTCTTCCTGATTGGCCAGCATGATTTCGATCTGATCGCCCGCGAGCGCCACGCACTCGGGATTGATGTCGACACTGATGATCCCCTCGCGCGTAGCCCAAAATAATTCGCCACATTCGCCGTGAACCGCCCTAGCCCACACCCATCTTCTTTCAGCACCGTAACGTCGCTGCTGCGAAAGCGCGAAAAATGCCGATGGTAAACATCGCAATAGTGCTTCCACTTGTGGATGAGATTGTCGGTATTCGCGTAGAAAATTCGCTAGAGATCGTTCATTTTTCGTCCGCGTGAAAAAGCTCGCCGTCGCTGCTGCGAACTAATATACTTCTTCTCCGAGAACCGCTCTTAGAGTCATTGAATGCGCTCTCGGCGTCCGTCAGCCACGATCGCGACACTCCTTCCCTTCGTTTTGGCCGTCGCTGCTTTTGCGGTTGTCGCGTCGATTCCGCATCCGGCTACGATCCTGCTCGCGTTGATCGGTGACGCGATCGCCATCGTCGCGATCGCCGACGCATTCGGCATCCGCGACTCGTCGTCTCCCGCGAACTCAAGAACCGATCGCGCCCTGACGTGGCTCGGATTGATGTGCATTTACACACTGCTCGCCGACGTGGTTGTCGGCTATCCGTTGCTGTGGGTGCTCCGCGACCGCTCACTCGGCGCCACGCTCACCGTCTCCACGCTGACCGTCCTCGCGCTCCTCGGGCTATGGAAAGTGTGGCCGGCCTTCGGATTGATTTGCATCCAACGCCGCGCCTCGCGCTTGTCGAAAATCCTTGAACACGCGCAACGTCTCAGTTCCAACAACGAAATCTACTTCAGCCACGGGCTCGCCGTCAGTGTCAGCTTGCTGCTGCTTGCCGTCGGTGCTGCCGCGATTGCGGGCTTTGGCGGCATCTTCGCGGGTGCCGCGCGGATCAGTGCAACGGCGATCTATGCACTGGTGATCGTGCCGATCGCAAGCGTAATCGTGATCAATCGTACGGCGAGCGCGTTGCTCGTCGACGCAAAACGCCGCCGCGCCGCGAGTTTCGAGCGCGACCTATCGGATGCCGAGCCTGTCGTACCGCAAGAACCGATCGTCGAACACGTGCCCGGCGAAGATCTCGACACGATGCTCCTTCGCTGCGTACGTTCCGGCCAAACACACCTCGCACTGGCCGCGCTCGAGCGCGGCGCCAACCCCAACTGCGTGCCGCCCTCCGGCGATCGCGATCAGCGCTCGGTGATCGAGCTTGCGAGCGTCAGTCCGGACACGCGCCTGCTGCGCGGTTTGATCGCAAAAGGCGCCGATCTCAATCGCGCCCATGCCGGCCTGCCACCCCTGATCGCAGCCACGCGCGACAGCCTCGAAGGCCGTCCCGATGCCGTGATGACATTGCTGACCAACGGCGCCGACCCGCGCTGCGCCGATTCGCGCGGCGACACGCCGCTGCACTGCGCCGCTCTGTGCGAGAAGCCCATTCTCGCCGCGCTCCTCCGCGATGCGGGCGCGCCACTCGATGCCGTGAACGCCGACGGCCTGACTCCGCTCGGTGTCGCCTGCGCGGCGGCAAACTGGGACATGGTGCGCTTCTTCCTCGAACACGGCGCCAAGACCGAAACCGAACACGGCCAACCCGCATTGATGGCCGCCGCCACCATCGATGACGACGATCCTCAAGGCATCAAACTTCTGCTCAAACGCAAAGCCCGCGTCGATGCGCGCGGCCCACTCAAGCGCACAGCGCTGATGACGGCAGCAATGCACGGCAATGCGTTCATCGCCCAGCAACTGCTCGATTCCGGTGCGCACATCGATCTCGCCGATGCAAAGGGAACCACCGCGCTGATGGAAGCCGCGCGTGCGGGCGCCGACGATGTGCTCGACGTGTTCGCCTCGCGCAAACCCTCGCTCGATCTCATCGATGGGAAAGGACGCACCGCGCTCATCATCGCGTGCCAGTCCGTGAAAGCGAACGAAGCCATCGTGCGCCGTCTGCTCGAAATGGGCGCGTCGCCCGATGTCGCCGTCGCCGATGGTCGCCGCGCCGTCGATTTCGCCGCCGCGTCGGGACGTTGGAACATCGTCGCCCTCATCGATCCCGACTACCCGCGCCCGCAAAGCGTCGCCGACGTCGCACACGCCGCCGATGAGGATTCGCCCGACCATCTGCTCGACGCGCTGCGCTTCGGCCATTGGAACATCGTCGAGCCGTTCGCCTCGAAAGTCGCCGAGTGGCCGGCGACAACGCTCGCGTATCTGTTCAACGAAGTGCTCACTCACGAAGACGCGGCGCCTCGCCGCTGGCTGCTGATGCACGGCCTTTCTGCGGAAACACCACTGGCAGCGGCGCTGGACAGATTACCGTCGTCGCTCGCCGCCGTGCACGATCTGCTCGATGCCGACGCGCAGGTAGGCGGTTATCCATTGGTGCCGCTCATCGCGAAGATGGAGAAAAACGAATCACGCGACGCCATCGAAGCGTTGAGCCTTCGACTCATCGAACGCGGCGCCGATATCTTCTCGACTGACGCTGCCGGAGCCGGCGCGCTCGCATTGAGCGTCAGCGCGGGCGCCATCGCCCTCACGCGCGAGCTGCTGGCGCGCGGACTCGATCCGAACGCGCGCGATCATCTCGGCCGCACGCCGTTGTTCGCCTGTCTGCCGCTGCCGAAAGACATCGCGATCGACATGATCAAGCTGCTCATCGGCGCTGGCGCCAATCCCGACGTCACCGCCGCCAACGGTGAAACGCCGATGGGGCTTGCGCTGGCGCGCCCGGAACCCGTGCTGCAGCAATGGCTCAACTGGCACGCGTGGAAACTGCCGCTTCGCACGTTGCGCAACGACGATGTGCTGTCCGCGGCGGCATGCGGCGACGTGGCGGCGGTCAGCAAACTACTCGGTCTCGGATTTCCCATCGACGTCACCGACGCACAAGGCGCCACGCCATTGCTGCGCGCCGCCGGCAGCGGACATCCCGACGTAGTCGCCTTCCTGCTCGACAACGGCGCCGATGCGACCAAGACCGCGGCAAGCGGCGGAACCGCGCTTAGCGCGGCCGTCATCGCGCGCAGTTCGCCCGTCATCGCCGCGCTGATTTCGCACGGCGCGCCCGTCGATCAGCGTCTGAAAGGCGGCGGTACCGCGTTGATGATCGCAGCGGCGCTCGGCTATCCGGAAATCGTCGCAGCGCTGCTCAACGCCGGCGCCGACGTCAATGCAGCCGATGACAGCCACACCCGCGCGCTGCATGCCGCGTCGCATTTCGCCTTCCACGGACGCGATGCCGAACGCGCACAACGCACGCTCGAAGCCTTGCTCGATCGCGGCGCTGACGTCGATGCGCGCAATTCCGAAGGACAAACCGCACTGATGCTTCTGCTCGGCGCGCACGCCGAAGCCGGCGCAGCGGCCGATCAGAAAGCACTGCTTGCCATGATGCCGTTGCTGCTCAAACGCAATGCCGACATGAACGCCGCCGACAACCGCAGCGTCACCGCGCTGCACGCCTGCGCGATGCACGGCCTGCTGATGCCTGCGCGCGCACTTGTCTCCGCCGGCGCCGATACACTCGTGCGCGACATGCGCGAGCGCACGCCGCGCGAGGTAGCGCATCTGCTCGGGTTCATCGATGTCGCCAAAGAACTCGCGCCGCCCGAACTCATCACGCCCAACATTCGCCCCGCGCGCAAAGCCGCCAACGAATTCGAGTGATCGTCAGCGTTCGTTAGTGATCGCGCGGCGTGCGTCCTGTTCGACGTCCGCTTCGAACAGCTTCTGCAAATCGTCCAGCGCGTCCTTCGCCGATTGCACCAGCGCCGCTTCGTCGTCATAGACGAGATATTGCTGCTGCAGAACTTTCGCGTCGTGTTTCTCGAACTTGTCGACGCGATCCTGCGCCACGGCCGGATCGAGCCCGAGATCCTCAAGCACCAGACGCGACATTTCCAGACTCGAATAAAGTGTTTCGCGCACGACGTGCTCGATATTCATATCCATCAGCCGGAACGCGTGCTGGCGATTGCGCGCACGCGCGACGATTTTGAGATGCGGATACATGCGCCGCACGATGCGCGCCGTGCGGATATTGGTTTCCGGATCATCGGTGGCGAGCACGAACACTTCGGCTTTGTCGACGCCCGCCGCGCGCAGCAACTCCGGCCGGCTCGGATCGCCGAAGTAGATGCTCGTGCCGAAGCGGCGTGAGAAATCCACCTGTTCGACCGAACTCTCCAACGCCGTGAACGAAACATTCTGCGCCCGCAGGATGCGCGCCACGATCTGCCCCATGCGTCCGTAACCGGCGATGATCACGCGCGGCGCGATGTCGATGATCTCGTCGAACTCGCGATCCGGCTTGGATTTCACGCCGGCCAGCCAGCGCGTCGATGCGATCACCGCGATCGGCGTCAGCGCCATCGACAATGTGACCGCGACAGTGAACAGATCGCGCTGCGACGCGTCGAGCAGACCGTCCTGCGCAGCGAGATTGAGCACCACGTAGGCAAACTCGCCGCCGCCGGCGAGGATCACGGCGAGCCGCACCGTCTCGACGAAATCGAGCTTGCGCGACATCTTGCCGATCGAGCCGAGCACAAGCGCCTTCAGCACGATCATCGCCACTACGATCACGGCGATTTCGACCGGCTGCTGTTTGATGAGTTGCAGATCAAGCGACACGCCGACGCTGACGAAAAACAGTCCGAGCAGCAAACCCTTGAACGGTTCGATCTGCGAATCGATTTCGTGGCGGTATTCCGAATCCGCGAGCAACATGCCGGCGAGGAACGCGCCGAGCGACATCTGCATGCCGGCGAGCTGCATCAGCCACGCGGTGCCGAGCACGACGAGCAACGCCGTCGCCGTGAACACTTCAGGAATCTGCAGACCCGGCAACGATCCGGAAGATCGGACGCAACAGCAAACGACCGCCGACCACCACGCCCGCGATCACCGCGACGATCTTCAGCGCCGCCCACAGTTCAGAGCCGCCATCGCCGACCGCCTCGCGCATGCCGAGCAACGGAATCAGCGCCAGAATCGGAATCGCGGCGACGTCCTGGAACAGCAGGATCGCGAACGCCATGCGTCCATGCGGCGCACCGAGTTGCTTGCGCTCGGTCAGGATCTGCAGGCCGAGCGCCGTCGACGACAACGCCAGCGCAAGCCCAACGATCAGCGCCGGCTTCCAGTCGAATCCAGCCGACGATCGCCGCGCCGCCGATCAACACCGCCGACAGCACGACCTGCAGCGAGCCCGCGCCGAACACCGACTTGCGCATCAGCCACAAACGCTGCGGACTCAGCTCCGTGCCGATGATGAACAGCAGCAGGATCACGCCGAATTCGGAGAATTCCGACCACTGCTTCGTATCCGGCGTGAGATTGAGCACATGCGGCCCGATCAGCGCGCCGGCGGCCAGATAGCCGAGCACCGCGCCCAGGCCAAAGCGCTTCGACACCGAAACCGCGATCACCGCGGCGGCGAGGAACATCACCGCATAAGACAGGAAGTGCGAGGTTTCCACAGAGTCCCTCCGACGACAACGATTATAGGCAAAGAAGCGCGCTGCCGCCGCGATCTCAGTCGGTGAGATGGGCACCCGCTACCGTGCTTGCAACGCAGGGAGACCCGACATGAGCCGCACGATCACCTTACCGCTTTCCGAATTTTCCGCGACCGAACTCGCGCTGTGGTGCTGGCTGGTGTTCGGCGCCGTCGTCATGGCGCTGATTCCGCAGGCGCGCGGCGTGCAGCCGCTGGTCGGCTGGCTGCCGTTCTGGCTGGTGGTCGCGCCGCTGCTGGATCTCGCGTTCGTCCATCGTCATCGATTGCTGTCGACGTCGCGCGCCGTCCTCGTCCGCGCGCGGCGTCGGCGGCGTCCTTCGACCAGGCAAAACCGGTGCGCCATGCGCGCCGTTCAAGTGTGCTGCGACACGCCGCGTAACCAATGGCCGATCCACGCATGGAAGCGGCGCGTGTCGTCGAGCGACGGCATGCGGGCCTGATGGATGTATGCGCGGCGGAACGGTGGCGGATCGGCGAATTCAGTGAATTTGGCGCGAAACCGTTCTGAGTAGAACCTGTAGCGCGGTCCGAAATTTCCGCGCGATGCGTGCAGCAGATGCAGATCGGTCTGGATGCGCACGCGAAATCCGTCGCGATGCGCGCGATAACTGAAATCCACATCATAGAAATCGAAACCATCGAACGTGTCCGCGTCGAAGCCGATGCGCTCGACGACGTCGCGCCGCGTAGCGAAGAACAACCCGTCGAGCGCGTGCGCGCCGTCGACGCGCGGACCGGCACTGCTGTAGAGCCCCGGGCATAATGCGCCATCGCGCAACATGCGTAACGGCGCCGTGCTGATAGGGAAGGCCGGCCCACGCCAGCATCGGACCATTGAGTTTGGTCGTGCCGGCGACGCCGACGAGATCCGCGCCGTTCAACGCATCGACGAGACGATCGCGAAACCGATCGCACAGGATTTCGATGTCGTCGTGGCAGAAAACAATGAGTTCACCGCGCGACTGTGCGAATCCGCGCGTATAGCCTTCGCATAGCGAACGCGCATCGGTGATCGCGATAAGTTCCCACGGCGTAGCGCCCATCGCGGTGGTAAGGCTCGCGCGCAGACGCGCAAGCTTCTCGCGGCGTGACGGTGCAGGTGACGAACGAAATCAGCGTCGCATCGGTGCTTCCGGGCACTGATCTTTTGTCGGCGCGTCGATGCCGTGGCGTGCGAGATCCGCCGCGCGATCGACGACCGCCTGTAACGCCGCCGCCGACGGCGAGTGGCGGTCTTCGATCAGGGCCTGCCGTCCGATGCTTGCGAGATGCCGCGAGGTTTTCCGTCGATTCAAGATTCGCCCGGGCATCCTCGGATGGCATGCGCTGCGTGACGGCGTGATAGATCTCGGCCGCTTCATCGAGCCGGCCTTCGTGACGCAAGGCATTCGCCAGCCAGAACATCGCCGTTGCGTTCGATCGGGTGCAGTCGCCGCACGTTTTCGAACTGCGCGATGGCTTCCGTGAAACGTTCCTGTTTGTACGCGACGATGCCGCCGAAGAGATCCGCATTCGGATCGTCGGGTGCCTCAGCGCGCAAACGCACGACGAGCTGTGCTGCATCGGCGAGGCGATTTTCGCGCAGCGCGCTCTGCACCCGCTGCGCCAGCGAATGCCCATGTGACCCGCCGCCCCCCGACGTCGACATGGACTAATCCGTGATGCCGAGCCGCTTGCGTTCCATGCGGCGCAGGAATTCCTGCATGATGCGCAGGTACAGATCCTCGCCGAGATAGGCGTCCTCGACGCCGGCATCGATCGACGGGTTGTCGTTCATTTCGATGACGACGATGCGATCGCCGACCTGTTTCAGATCGACGCCGTACAGTCCATCGCCGATCGGCGCGGTGGCCTTCAGCGCGAGCTTGACCACTTCGCTCGGCGCATCGCGCACCGGCAACGTCTTGAAACCGCCGGAGCGCTGCGCGCCGTTGCCGCCGCTGTGGTTGTAGATCTGCCAGTGGCCGCGCGACATGAAATATTGGCACGCGTACAGCGGCTGGCCGTCGAGGATGCCGATGCGCCAGTCGAATTCGGTGAACATGAATTCCTGCGCGAGCACGAGCGCGGTGTGCTGGAACAGATCGTCCGACGCGGACTTGAGTTGCTCGATCGTTTCCACTTTGACGATGCCGCGCGAGAACGATCCGTCCGGAATCTTCAGCACGATCGGGAAACCGAGCAGATCGGGCAATTCGGCGAGGCGTTTCGCGTCGTCGCGATAGATGATTTCGGTTTTCGGCGTCGGCAGCTTGCGCGACTTCAGCAGGTCGTGCAGATAGATCTTGTTCGTGCACTTCAGGATCGAACCCGGATCGTCGATCACCACCATGTCTTCCTTCTCCGCCTTGTTGGCGAAGCGGTAGGTGTGGTTGTCGAGCGCGGTCGTTTCGCGGATGAACAGGCCGTCGTATTCGGCCAGCCGCGTGTAGTCGTTCTTGCCGATCGGCTCGACTTCGATGCCGATTTCTTTTCCCGCCTCGATGAAGTGGCTTCAGCGCGCGCTTGTTCGAGGGCGGCATCGGATCGCCGCCATCGGCGAGCATGGCGATGTCGTAGCGATATTTTTTGCGCGCGCGCGGTTTGCGCCAGAGTTTCTTCGAGAATTTGTCCAGCGCTTCGGCGAACGAGTCTTCCTGCTGATCGCTCAGCGTGTGCAGGCTCGATCGGCTTGATCGCGGCGATCTGCCAGACCTTGTTGCGCTCGAATTCGATGCGCAGGATCGGGCACGGAAACGTTTCGAACACCTGGCGGGTGAGATCCGACAGCGTGTTATGACTGGTCTCGCCGAAATAGACGAGCACGCCGAAATCGGTCGTATCGCGGCCTTCCTCGGGCAGGAAATTGACCGAGCTTCTGGTTGAGGTCTTCGATGTCGAGGCCGTAGATCGCGCGCTTGCGCAGATCGTTGATCGTGCGCACCGACGGAATCACTTTGTGCCCGCGCGCTTCGGCGAGCAGCGAAACGTAATAGCCGACGCCCAGATATTTATAGCTGCGGCACAGGTTGATCACCTGCACGCGCTCGTCGTCGGCGCCGACCGGTTCTTTCAGGTAATCCTGCGCGGCGACGACGTTGTCCGACGGATAATACGAGCCCCAGTCCGAGGCTTTTTCCACGACGATGACCAGCTTGCTCATGCGGGTTTACCGTGGAAATGTATACTTTTGACGGGGTGTGCCGGTTCCGGCATTGTGCACGTGCGGTTTGCGGGGCAGGTAGTCTGCCACAGTGTGTGCGGGCGGAGGATAAGAAAATATGAATGTTTCCAAACCCGCCGTGCACATCCGGACGGCGCTACCGTCCGATCTGGATGCGCTGGTGGAACTGGAGAACCGCAGCTTCGTGACCGATCGCCTGTCGCGCGCGCAGTACCGGCGTCACATCGGCAGCGCATCCGCCGTCGTGCTCATCGCCGAAGCGGCGGAGCGGTTCGTCGGGAGCGCGCTCGTTTTCATGCGGCGAGGCAGCCGCCGCGCGCGGCTGTATTCGATCGCGATCGATCATCATGCCCGTGGATCCGGCGTCGGCGCCGCGTTGCTGCGCGCGGCCGAAGCCACCGCGCGCGACAACGGCCGCGATCGTCTCTACCTCGAAGTACGCGACGACAACGCCGCCGCCATCGGAATGTACGAATCGCGCGGCTACGTCCGCGGACCGTACGCTGCACGGATTCTACGAAGACGGCGCCGATGCACGCCGCTACGAAAAACCGCTCGGCTAGCGAGTTGTGCGGCCGATAGCGAGCCTCTACCATCGTCAGCCTTCCTCGAAGGGAATACCGCATGTCGCTCCGGCCCCGTTTTTCCGCGCTTTTTCTTGCCTCGTCGATCGCTTTGCTGGCCGCGTGCGCCACGCAGAAATCGCCGCCCGCTCCGGTCGAGCCGCAACCGCCGGTGGCAGCGATCAAGCCGTACAACGTCGAGTCGCCGAACGGCGTCCGTGTCGACAACTATTACTGGCTGCGCGACGACACGCGCACCGATCCGGCGATGCTGAGCTACATCAAGGCGGAAAACGACTATTACGCCACGATGTCGGCGCACTACAAACCGCTCGAGGACACGATCTACAACGAGATCATCGGCCGCATCAAGCAGGACGATACGTCGCGTCCCCGCGAAGTATAAAAATTACTGGTACTACACGCGGTTCGAGGAAGGAAAGCAGTATCCGGTGTATGCGCGCAAGCGCGGCGAAAACGGCGCCGAGCAGGTCATGCTCGATGGTCCGGCGCTCGCGACGGGACACGATTTCTTTCAGATCGCGGGTCTGGAAATCAGCCCCAACGAACAGATACTCGCCTATGCCGACGATACCGTCGGCCGTCGCCAGTTCACCGTCCATTTCAAGGATCTCGCCACCGGCAAGCTGCTGCCGGACGAGCTGAAAAACACGCCCGCCTCGGTCGCCTGGGCCGACGACAACAAGACCGTGTTCTACGTCGAAAACGATCCGGTCACGCTGCTCACCGTGCGCGTGAAACGCCACACGCTCGGCAGCAACGCGGCGAGCGACACGATCGTCTACGAAGAACGCGATCACAGCTATTACATGGGCGTGGAGCGCACCCGCGACGACAAATACATCACGATCGACGAAACCAGCACGCTGTCGTCCGAATCGCGCTTCGTTCCCGCGAACCAGCCCAAGGCCAAGTTCAAAGTCCTCGCGCCGCGCGAACACGATTTCGAATATTCGGCCGAACACATCGATCACCGCTGGGTGATCCGCACCAACTGGAACGCGAAGAATTTCCGCGTGATGGAATGCGACGATAAATCCGCCGGCGACAAAAAGCGCTGGAAAGAACTCGTCGGCGGCCGCGACGACGTGCTCATCAGCAACATCGCCGCGTTCAAGAATTATCTCGCCATCGGCGAACGAAGCGACGGACTGCAACGCATCCGCGTGAAGCCGTGGAAAGCGGGCAAGGACTTCTTCGTCAAGGCCGACGACGTCGACTACACCGCCACGCTCGGCGACAACCGCGAGCAGGACACGGACGTGCTGCGTTACGACTTTTCGTCGCTGATCACGCCGAACACCGTCTACGATCTCAACATGAAAACCGGCGAACGCACGCAGCGCAAACGCGACCAGGTGCTCGGCGGCTACGATCCATCCAACTACAAAACCGAACGCGTGTGGGCCATCGCGCGCGACGGCGCGAAGATTCCCGTATCGCTCGCCTATCGCAAGGATTTCAAGAAAGACGGCACCGCACCGCTGTACCAATACGGCTACGGCTCATACGGCATCAACACCGATCCGCGTTTTTCATCGCCGCGTTTCTCGCTGATCGACCGCGGATTCGTCTACGCCATCGCGCACATCCGCGGCGGCGAGGAAATGGGCCGGCAGTGGTACGAGAACGGCAAACTGCTCAAGAAGAAAAACACGTTCACCGATTTCATCGACACCACCGAATTCCTAGTCGCGCAGGGCTACGCCGCGAAGGACAAAACATTCGCCGCAGGCGGCAGCGCCGGCGGATTGCTGATGGGCGCGATCGCCAACATGGCGCCGCAGGATTATCACGCCATCGCCGCGCACGTGCCGTTCGTCGACGTGGTCACGACGATGCTCGACGAAAGCATCCCGCTCACCACCAACGAATTCGACGAATGGGGCAATCCGAAGGAAACCGCGTACTACAACTACATGCTGTCGTATTCGCCGTACGACAACGTGAAAGCGCAGAACTATCCGGCGATGCTCGTGACGACAGGTTTGTGGGATTCACAGGTGCAGTATTTCGAACCCGCCAAATGGGTCGCGAAACTGCGTGCGATGAAGACCGACAAGAATCCGCTGCTGTTCAAGATCAATATGGAAGCGGGGCACGGCGGGAAGTCGGGACGCTTCGATCGCTATCGCGAAGTGGCGCAGGAGTTTGCGTTTTTTGTTGATCAGTTAACGGCGCGTCCGCAAGTCGGCAAGAGTGGCGCACACTGAGGAAGAATGCCGATGAATCGACCCACTAATCCGCGTTCGCTTCCGATTTTTTGTGCGTTGGCGGCTGCGCTAACATCGAATTTCGGATACGCCGCCACAGTCACCGTGGACAGCGCTGACGATTCGCCCGGCGCGACACAATGCACGTTGCGCAACGCCATCGGACTTCTGTCGCTAGGCCCGAATTCCGGTACGTGCTCAATAGCCGGCGTGATCGGCCAAAACGACACCATCGTATTCGCTGATACGTTGGTCAAATCGACCGTTTCGTTAGCACAGGGTCCGATCCAGGTGCAGGGTTCCAATCCAATCACGATCGTCGGCTCGGGTCAGATCATCGATGCTCATCAGCAGTCGCGGGTTTTCTACGTCCTGGGAAATATTCATGCGTCGAACCTGACGATTACCGGAGGTTTTACGACGGGCTGCGGGGGTGGAATCAAGGCGCAAAATCACGCCACTGTAAAACTCGATTCTTCTGCCATCGTCGGTAACGAAGCAGCCCAATGGCGGTGCCATTTGCGCTCTCGGTAGCGTCGTCGTTGCCAATTCGACCATCACCAACAACCACGCGACAGGGAAGGGCGGCGCAGCGTACTTCACCGGAACCCTGACGGCGCTAAACGTGACGGTTGCGGCAAACGTGGCGGACGATAAAACGGGTGGTATTTATCTAAGCGGTGGACACGCTTTAATCAACAATAGCGTTATCAGCGGCAACACCGGGCCGAATGCGATTGGCGTCGATTTTTACTCGACGGGTCCCGGCGCGGGCGCGATCAACTTCAGTGTGTTGGGCTCCGCGCCGCTTGGCTCGTATGTGACGAGCGGCGGGTTGGTCCGAACCAACGATCCGATGCTAGGTACGCTTACCGACAACGGCGGTTCCACGCCGACGATGCTGCCGCAGCCGGGCAGTCCGACGATCGACGCAGGCGACAATAGTTTGGCTACAGATACTTCCAACAATCTTCTGGAATACGACCAGCGTGGAGTCGGCTTTCCGCGCATCAATCACAGCATTGTCGATATTGGAGCGGCTGAATTCGAAGATGCCATTTTCGCGGATGGATTTCAGTGACAATACCGTTCACCACCCTGTCGCGTTGACCTTCTGTGCGGTCGCATCATCGGCCGGCCGCGCGACCAACCCACCAAGCGGACTCACCGCCGCATCATATTTCCCATCATTGACCAACGGCAGATACGCACCGCTACCGTAGTCGGCATCGATCATCGGCAGCCATTGCGGAAACTGTTTTTTCAGATGCCACAGATCAAGCGCCGATTCGCTGTCGAGCGACACGACGCTCGGCGTCGTCGTCTGCGCTTGCGTCGCTTCGTGAAATCGGCCCGATAGCCGATCGAGTCGATACACCGGTTTCGCGCCCATCTCGACGGCTTTCGGCGTCCATTTGATGACGCGCGCATCGAGCTGCCATTCGTCGCCATGCAGATCGGCGCTTTGATGCGTGCCGTCGGGGAAATCGACGCGCACCGCGAATTGCTGCGGACCGAGCTGGCGCGATGAGATCGTCGCAACGTGCGATTCCTGCGTGAGCAGGCGATAGCCGCGCAGCGAAAGTCCCAGTCCGAAACTCAACACGGCAACGAGCAGGCAAACCAGCAGCCACACGAGCCGATGCGCGCTGTGGAAGCGTCGGCGCGCACGCCAATGACGCCGCGCGGCGAACAGATGCGCGAGCGAGACCAGAAAGAAGAGGATACCGATCCCGATGAGCACGGGAACGAGAATCTGGATGTCCGGCATGCGTTCGTTCCTTGTCCTGAAATTCTTACAGGTAGCACTTGTCCGTTAGCGCACCGGAAGTGTAGAACATCCGCGCGACGCCGGTCGTGCGTCTTTCCAGGGTTCAAGTATGTGTCGCCATCGCTTCAGGTTTCTCGCTCTTGTACTTGTCTGCGCGGCCTCGCTGGCCGTCGCGGCCACTGAATCCAACGACGATCCGATGAACGATCCGACCGTGCAGAAAACCCTGCGCGCAATGAACGACGCGTCGACGTGGTATCACCCCGATCTGTTCGGCGAATTTGCCGGCGTGAAGCGCTATGTGAACAAGGAATACGCCGGCGCGATGAAGTATTTCCAGATCGGCGCGTACTACGCCGACAAGTTCTCGCAGCTCAGCATCGGGCTGATGTACGTGAACGGCGAGGGCGTGCCGAAAGATATGCTTACCGGTTATGCGTGGATCGACATCGCGGCCGAGCGCGAATATCCGGATTTCGTCGCCACGCGTGATCGCGTGAAGGCATCGCTCACGCCGGACGAATTGCAGCGCGCGCAGGTTATTCGCGACAAGCTCGCGCTGCGCTATGCCGACGCCGTGGCGAAACCGCGAATGGAGCAGCAGTTGCGTTTCGGCCGCGAACAGATGACCGGATCGCATCTGGGATTCGATTCCGGCGTCAAACACGATTCGCCGAAAGGCACGTTGTGCAAAGGCGGCGTTTACGTCGGCGGCGTATCGCTGCCGGAAGCGGGTTGCGGCAGCGACGATATCTACGCGGATGCGCGCTGGAAACCGGAAAAATATTTCGCGCGCCGCGATTCGCAGTGGAAGGCGACGGTTACTGTCGGCGACATTTCAGATGGCGGTAGCGCGCCCGCTCCGGATTCCACCAAGCCGACGAACGGCGCCGCCACTCCGGCGACGCCCACGCAACACTGACGCGCGCTACTTCTTTGGTTTCTGCGACGCCTCGCGCGCCGCGCGGAATTCGCTGTCGGCAGACCACTGCGGCCATGTGGTTTCATCGGCGAGACGTTTGCCGACGGCGTACAACGCCTGCACGTCTTCGATGACACCGGACAGATCCCAGTTCGGATCGTAGTTGTCGGCCGGTTTGTGATAGCGATTTTTGGTGAAGTCGTCGTACGCAGCACGGCCCGCCGGTTCGCCGCCGTCGAGCTTCGTGAATCCGCCGCGCGCGTACAGCACAGGCACGCCGAGTCGCGCGAAGTTGAGCTGGTCGGAGCGATAGAAAAATCCGTTTTCGGGTTCTTCGTCGGGCGAGATCACGCGATTCTGCGTCGCGAGCACGTCCTTCAGATAATCGTCCATCTGCGACTGGCCGACACCGATGACGGCCATGTCTTTCGTTTTGCCCCACGGAATCAGTTCGTCCATGTTGATGTCGGCGACGGTCTTCGCCATCGGAAACACCGGATGCAGCGCGTAGTACTTCGAGCCGAGCAGGCCGGCTTCTTCGAGCGTCGGCGACATGAACAAAATCGAGCGCTGTGGCGCTGGCTGCTGATGCGCGAACGCGTCGGCGATTTCGAGTAGTCCGGCGAGACCGGTGCCGTTGTCGATGGCGCCGTTGTAGATCTGATCGCCCTGCAATTTCGCATCGCGGCCGAAATGATCCCAGTGCGCGGAGTAGACGATCACTTCGTCCGGCCGCTGGCTGCCGGGCAATAGCGCGAGCACGTTGGTCGTCTGCACGCTGCGGATCTGGTTGCTGAACTTCGTCGCGAATTTCGCGTTCAGCGGCGACGGTTTGAAGCCGCGGATGTCGGCGGATTTTTTCAGCGCATCGAAATCCGCGCCGGCCTTGGTGAACAGGCGTTTGGCCGCATCCGTCGTGATCCAGCCGGCGACCATCACGCGCGGACTGGGATCTTCGCTGGTCGGCAGATCGAACTGCGGCGAACTCCAGCTGTTCACGACGACCTGCCACGGATAACCCGCGCCGGCCGTGTCGTGAACGATCAGACAAGCCGCGGCACCTTGCCGCGCGCATTCTTCGTACTTGTACATCCAGCGGCCGTAGTACGTCATCGCCTTGCCTTTGAACAGCGTGGCGTCGCCGTTGCCCCAGCCCGGATCGTTGACGAGCACGACTACCGTCTTGCCCTTCACATCGACGCCGGCGAAATCGTTCCACTGATATTCCGGCGCGACCACGCCGTATCCCGCGAACACGATGTCGCTGTCGGCGAGATCGACGCTCGATTTGCCTTGCAGCGTGCGCACGATGATGTCGTCGCGATAATTATACTTATCCACATTTCCATTTGCCGATACCGAGATGTCCACACCCGCATCGGCGAGCACGGTCGTCTCGATGGTCGGCACGGCCTGCAGATAGCTGTCCTTGTTGCCGGGCTTGAGGCCCATGCGCTGGAACTGATCGATGAGGTACGTCGTCACCATGCGCTCGCCCATCGTCGCCGGTGCGCGGCCTTCGAATTCGTCGGACGAGACGCGCTGATCGAATGCGGCGAAATCCTCGGCGGTGATCGCGGGCGAGAAATGGCCGTCGCGCGTCGGTTTCACCGGCTCGGGCTTCGGCGCGGGAGCAGGAGCTTGCGTGGTGGTGGCAGCCGGCGGCTGATCGGCGCCATGACTGCACGCCGTGAGCAGTGCCGCTGTGGCGAGGATGATCGAAATGCGCATCGGGACCTCCGCAGGAGCGAAAGTCCCGATTGTAGGAAGCGGCGCGAGGCCGCGCTACCGGTCAGTTGTTCGGATGTTCGCCGGTGAACTTGTTCGGCGTCGCGCCTTGCACCGGGCCGATCGTGGCGCTGTCGCTCACGTACAGATCGACCTCGCGCTTGAAGGCGAGATTGCCTTGCACCGTCGCATGCGGACCGATCGTGATGCGCGGCTTGCGCGAACTGTTCGAGTGGAACCAGCTGTGATCCTCATTGACGAGCAGTCCGCCTTCGACGCGCGAGTTCGCGCCGATGTCGATGTCGCCCGATGTCGTCTCCAGTCCGCCGCCGACGTGCGCGCCGTTGATGCGCATGCCGCCGTTGACGTTGCTGACCTTGCCCGCGACATCCGCGCCCGGCTGCAGCGTGATGCCGCCATTGACCGTCTCGACCGTCTTTTCGATCTTCGCCTTCTCGCCGACCTGCACGCCGCCGTTGACGGTTTCGACCGACGTCAGCGTGCTGTCGCGATCGACATCGACGCCGCCGTTGACCGTCTCCGCCGTTTTCACGTGCGCGCCGGCGCCGATATGGATGCCGCCGTTGACCGTGCTGAGTTTGCCCGCCGTCGCGTTGTCCGGGATGCGGATGCTGCCGTTGACCTTGTCGATATCCAGATCGCCGTTGTCGGCCAGCACGGGCGCGGCGGCGAACGCCAGCAGAAGCGGTAAGGCATAGCGGATCATGAGCGTCTCCATCATAGGGTTGCTACGTAAGATGCGCGCGGGTGCGATTGAGTTTAATGCGTTCGCACACGCCGCGGCGGTTTCGTCCGAAACCGGCTGAAACCGCTATCATTTGCAGTCTGGAATCGAACGGAATCGCCATGTCCCGACCCAAACCCGTGCTCCTGCTGATCCTCGACGGCTGGGGCCATCGCGACGACCCGCACGACAACGCCATCGCGCAGGCCAACCTGCCGAACTGGCGCCGTCTGCTGGCCGAATGTCCGCACACGCTGGTGCGAAACGCACGGCCACTACGTCGGCCTGCCCGGCGGGCAGATGGGCAATTCCGAAGTCGGCCACATGAACATCGGCGCCGGACGCGTCGTCTATCAGGATCTCACCCGCATCGATGCCGCCATCGCCGACGGCAGCTTCGCGCGCAACGCCGCGCTCGTCACCGCGTGTGACAGCGGCCAAGCAGAGTGACGGCACGCTGCACATATTCGGCCTGCTCAGCCCGGGCGGCGTGCACAGCCAGGAAGATCACATCTTCGCGATGCTCGACGTCGCGCGCGCGAACGGCGTGAAGAGCGTCGCGGTGCACGCGTTCCTCGACGGCCGCGACACGCCGCCGCAAAGCGCGCGCGCATCGCATCGAGAAACTGCAGAGCAAATGCGCCGACGTCGGCAACGCGACCATCGCCACGATTTCCGGCCGCTACTACGCGATGGATCGCGACAAACGCTGGGAGCGCGTCAAACTCGCCTACGACGCGATCACCGACGCGCGCTCCGAATTCCATGCAGACACCGGCATCGCCGCGCTCGAAGCGGCGTACGCGCGCGGCGAAACCGACGAATTCGTCAAACCCACCGTCATCGGCAACGGCAAACCGATCATCGACGGCGACGCGATCGTGCTTCATGAACTTCCGCGCCGACCGCGCGCGCCAGCTCACGCAAGTGTTCGTCGATCCGAATTTCGACGGCTTCGCGCCGCCGCGAAAAATCGCGCTGTCCGCATTCGTCACGCTCACGCAATACAACGAAGCGTTCAAGGTCACCGCGATCGCGTACCCGCCGCAATCGCTGCGACCATTCACTCGGCGAATACCTCGCCGAACTGCATCTCAAACAACTGCGCATCGCCGAAACCGAGAAATACGCGCACGTCACCTTCTTCTTCTCCGGCGGCCACGAAGAGCCGTACGCCGGCGAAGATCGCATCCTCGTGCCGAGCCCGAAAGTCGCGACGTACGATCTGAAACCGGAGATGAGCTGTCGCGAGGTGACCGACAAACTCGTCGACGCGATCGCGTCGCGACAAATACGACTTCATCGTCTGCAATCTCGCCAACGCCGATATGGTCGGCCACACCGGCACTTCTCGCTGCCGGCATCAAGGCCGCCGAAGTCATCGACGAAGCGCTCGGACGCCTCACCGACGCGATACGAAAAGCAGGCGGCGAAATGCTCATCACCGCCGATCACGGCAATCTCGAGCAGATGAAAGCCGGCGACGGCCAGCCGCATACGCAGCACACGGTCGGCCCGGTTCCACTTGTATACATCGGACGACCCGCGACGTTGCATCACGGGTCGTTGAGCGATATCGCGCCGACGGTGCTGGCGCTGATGGGAATTGCGCAGCCGGTGGAGATGACGGGGCGTGCGCTAATTTCGTTCGACTAGCGACTTCGCCGCGTCAGAAATGCGTCGGCGGTAAAACAGGTGGTAGGTCATATCCGATCAGCTCGTTCAAGATAAGCGAGCTGCCGTCATCGGTGTTTCCGATAACGAGAATTTCTTCGTTAGCCGTGAACACACCACGTCCTCCTGCAACATGATCGGTCAACAGTTTCGATCCGTCGGCATCGCCGAAAGTCAGGTCGCGGCTTCCGTCGTCGTTCAATCGAAACACGGCGAAGTTGTTGGCTGCGGTGACGTTCGCCGCCGACAATCCGGTAAGCACGATTCGGCCGCGCGCATCGATCATCACGGCGGCCGCCTGTCCGACGTGGTTGCTGGCGATGTTCAAAAGCTCCGGCGAACCGCCGTTGAACAAACGATCGAACGTGCCATCAGGCCGATAGCGCGTGACGACGAACGATGACGTGTAGTCGCCCCAGTCGCCCGCGAAGCCTGCCGTCACGATGTTGCCGGCCGCATCGATGACGGTACTTTCGCTGAACGTGTAGTGCGGTGTAGTCGAGGCCGCAAGTGCATCGGTCTGAACGAAGCCGGCGCCCGCGCCGAATGCCGGATCGAGCGACCCATCCGGTAGAAGTTTTGCGACATCATCGACGATGACTTTTGTGGCGCGGCGAGTGTAGCCGGTGACGACGACGGCACCGCTTCGATCCACCGCGATCGTGCTTCCATAGGATTGTTCCGTGCCCGGCGCACTCGTAGCGATAGTGCGCAAAGCTCCGCCGGCGAAGGTCAGGTCGATCGCGCCATCTTCGGCGATCTTGCTGACCGCGATGTTGCTATCGCCCGTCAGCGGATCTGATGCTTCGGTCGCGACGACGAATATATTGTCCGCCGCATCTATCGCAATGGCGTTGGGAAGAATGTCTTCGTCCGTACGCGACAACACGATTGCGCCGCCCGCCCCGAAACCGATGTCGATCGAGCCATCGCTCCGGAATCGCGAAATCTCCGCAGTGACGAACGGACCGTCCTGGTTGCTCTGGACGACGATCACGCGATTCTTCGAATCCACTTTCAGATCGACGAGAAATTGATCCAGTGTAAGGAAGCCGGCGGATGCGAATGTGGAATCGCGAGTGCCGTCCGCATTCAAAGCACCGACCACATCGCCTCCGGCGGTACTGACGCCGAAAATGATGCGATGGTTTCGGTCGATGGCGATAGGTTCGGGAAGCGCCAGAATGTTGTCCGAAAGCGCAAAGCTCGCGGCGCCGCCCAATCCGAAACGGGTATCGAAATCCCCAGAACGTGCCGAAGCGTCGACGCTGATGCTCACCAGTGCAGAGGCGATGAAACGTGTTGCCAGTTTTCCGAAACGCACGCGAGTTCTTCCCTGAGATTGTGAGATCTCAGCGTATGAAATGAGCCGCTTGAATACACGACCGAAAGCCGGACGACTTCGCGACAATCCCAAAAGATGAAAGCTGCAGATTGAGGTAGTACATGGCGGAGCGTTCGTATGTGTCCGCTCGTATACACGGAACGACCCGCGACATTGCATCGCGAGTCGTTACTCGATATCGCGCCCAGACTACTGGCGCTGAAACGAATTGCGCAGCCGGTCGCGATGGCTGGACACCCGACGGCTGCGCAAACTTACTCTTCTACTTCGTCTGAAAGCGACGCAGATGAAGGTGCGGAGTTACCTTTCAACTCGTCAACAACGACCGAGGTAGGCGAGAGAGATTCGCCGAATACGAGGACATTGCCATTGTTGGTCAATGCGCCCGCGCCTTTCCAGCCGCCGGTCGGGAGGATTCCACCTGCGAAACCAGGATCGAGGCGCCCATCTTTCTGGAGACGAACCGCAAAGAAGTCGGATGCGTCAGCGCCACCATCGTTGGCGATACCGGTCAGTACGATCCGACCGCGTGTATCGATGAGCGCGGACCGCGCCTGCGACTGCACGGACGCCTCGATCGGGAACACGGAATAGGCGCCTCCGTTGAACGCCGGATCAAGCAGACCATTGGAAAGAAAACGTCCTACGAATGTTTCGGACGCCGCGTAATCGCCGGCCCCGCCTGCAATTACGACATTGTCCTTCGCATCGACGGTCACTGATTGGGCAAACGTGAAGTGAAACGCCGTCGAAGGATTGAAGTCGGTCGTTACGACACCGGAACCACCGCCGAAGTGCTTGTCCAGGCTGCCATCTCCTTTCAATTTGATCAGTTGGTTCACGACGGCGGACGGGCTCGACGAGTAGCCGGTCACGTAGATGTTTCCGGAATGGTCGATCGCCACGGCCTGAGCGATTGCGACGGTACCCGGCGAACCCAATGCGACGGAACGAAATCCGTTTTTTCCGAAGGAAGTGTCGAGCGTGCCATTGTTTAGAACGCGTGTGGCATAGAGTTCATTCTCGCTGGTGCGCGTCGATCTGCCGCCAGCCACAACGATATTGTCGGATGCATCCAGCGCGAGTGCATTTGCGCCGTAGTTGATGTCCGTGGTGACCGTTGCCACGCCACCCGTTCCAAAGGACGTGTCAAGCGAACCGTTGTTCAAATAGCGCATCACCATGACACCGCGATCACTCGACGCGGCATGTCCGAGCACGACATAACGGTCGAGCGAATCGACTTTGATGTCGTATAAATCACCGCATTCGACAACACCGGCCGTACCGAACGTGGTATCGACGTGGCCAGACGCATCGAGAGCGCTGATCTCGGCTGCATGCGGATCCACGTTGTAACCAAGGAGAATTCTGTCCGAACTGTCTACCGCGATCCGTTCTTCGCCGCCGAAACGGACAGACGTGGGAATCGCCGCTGTACCAGCGGCGCCGAAATGCTTGTTGAAATCCCCCGGATGTGCGTTCGCAAAGCCTGTGACGCTTAAGCACAATGCAAGGCTGGTGAGCCGTGCGCCATTTCGAACTACTTTATTGTTCTTTGATGCAAACATCGTTTCGTTCTCCGAATAAAAAGATTTACCCGCGCATCGGTTGTGAGCACGAGTAGCCCCCTCGCAGGGCGCGTCATGCTAGATGACAGGTCGGGAACGAAACGGTCACGAGTCGGACAGATCCAACCTTCGCGTGTTTGAAATTCGTGAAACGGAATCGAAGTTGATCAAACGGATTTCAGTTTGCGCGCATACCGATCATGCACATGCTGACTAATGAACGTCGACAACCCGCGCCCAGATTTCGCGAGCTCCTGCATCCGCGCGATATTCTTCGCGCCCGCGCTTTTATCGGTATACAGATACTTCTCGCCACCAACGAACTTGATCACGATCGAACCGCGCCCGATCTCGTACGCGACGACACCGCTTTCGCCGGCTTTGCTGTGATAGCGCTCCATGAGCTGCGAGAGAACCGCGCCGTTGCGGCGCGGTTCGTTTTCCTCACGCATCAGAACTTGTATTGCGCCGACGCGCCGAACAAGTTGCCCTTGTTGTCGAAGTAGCCGGTCAGCGCGTCGCCGGTGGCGCTCACGTCTTGAATGTGCGCGTCGTTGACGAACAGATGCGCGTAGCCGACATCGACATTCCAGTTGCTGCTCGGCTTGTAGCCGAGACCCACGGTGACCCAGCGCCGCGTCGCGTCGGGCACGCGCGGATCGCGGGTGTCGGCGGATGTCGGCGTGCCGTCGATGGCGAGGCCGGCGCGCAGGGTCCATGCGGGATCGAACTTGTATTCGGCGCCGATGGAGCCGAACCACGTGTTGTCCCAGTTGAACACTTCCGTCGACGACGGCTGCGCGGGATTGTTGTAGTTGACGGTGAGGCCTTTCAGCGTCGACCAGTGCGTGTAGCCGACGTCGGCGCCAAAACTGAACTGATCGTTGAGCGTGTGCCACCAGCTGGCTTCGACGTAGGCGGGCGTGTCGAAGTCGGCGTTGGCACCGCCGCTGGTGAACAGGTTGCCCGGCGCGCCGGCGAAAATCGGCGCGACGGTCGCGGGCACGCCGAATGTCGCATCGCCGGATAAGGTGTGGTTGATTTTGGAGTGGTAGTTGAATCCGATGCGGTCGGCGTCGGTCAGCTTCCATAGAGAAGCCGAGTTGCCAACCGTAACCCCAATCGTCGCCGTGGATCTTCGCGTAACCGTCGGCGCCTTGCGGCAGGAACGTGCCGGGCGGCAGCGCGGGATTGGTCGCGAGGATGGTGCCGAAGTTCACGGCCTGGCTCAGCGACGCGGTGGTGCGTTGTCCGATCACGCTGGCGCCGATCGAGAACTGGTCGGTCAGTGCGTACGCGGCAGAAACGGTGATGTCGAGCGAATCGAGTTTGGATTCGAGCGCCTGATAACGTCCGACCCAGCCCGGATCGTAGTTGGTGACGAATCCGAACGGCACGGTCACGCTCGCGCCGAGCGCGAAGCGATCGTTCACTGGCATCGCGAAGAAAATCGCGGGAATCGCCTTCGTCGTTCCGCCGTCGCCGCCATTGCCGCCGGTGAGCGGACGTCCGAGCGCATCGGTGCCGCCGCCGTGGAAATTCGTGCTGAAATTGACGCCGGTGACATCGGCCTGAATCACCGGCTGGCGCAGATCAATCATCGCCGCGGGATTGTTGAAGACGACGGCGGCATCGTCCGGCGCCGCGGTGGAACCGGCGTACGCGCGGCCGAGACCGGCGACATCGTCTTCCTTGAGCTGGAATCCGGCGGCGAACGCGCCTTGGGCGACCAGACCGAGCACGATCGCGGCGGGCAGTAGCGCCGTCGTCGCGCTCGGAAATTTGGAATTGGATTTCTTATTGAAAACGCGCATGTCGTGACACTCCTGAAAAATGAAAATCCCTAATACTCGACGGCGCGCGAACGCTATCGGCAACGAGGCGAGTTTGCCCCGATAAACATTAACGATGCGCTAACGATTCGTGTCCACTTTCCAAATCGATTTTGAAAGGCGATACGGATACTTGCGTTAAACTGTTCGCATGTATCTCGAATTCTACGGGCTCAAGGAAGCGCCGTTCTCGATCACGCCCGATCCGCGCTACGTGTTCCTTTCCGAACGCCATCGCGATGCGCTCGCGCATCTGCTGTACGGCATCGGAAAGGGCGGCAGCGGCGGATTCGTGCAGTTGACCGGTGAAGTCGGCACGGGCAAGACGACGATCTGCCGACTGTTGCTCGAACAATTGCCGGAGAACACGCGCGTCGCGCTCGTGCTCAATCCGAAATTGTCGCCGATCGAATTGCTCGAGACGATCGGCGAGGAATTGAAGCTCGACATTTCGGGCGTGAAGGGCAGCCTCAAGGGTCTGGTCGACACGCTCAACACGTATCTGCTCGATGCCTATGCGCAGGGTTTGCGCGTCGTGCTGATCATCGACGAGGCGCAGAATCTGTCGGCCGACGCGCTCGAACAGGTGCGTCTGCTCACGAATCTGGAAACGCCGACGCAAAAACTTGTTGCAGATCATCCTGCTCGGTCAGCCGGAATTGCGCGATGAACTCGGCAAACCCGAATTGCGCCAGCTCGCGCAGCGCATCACCGCGCGCTATCACCTCACGCCGCTCGATCGCGACGAGGCCGAGGCGTATGTGCGGCATCGCCTCGCCGTCGCCGGTTGCGTGCGCACGCCGTTTTCACGACTCGGACTGCGCGCGCTGTATCGCCGCTCGAACGGAATTCCTCGCGTGATCAACGTCATCGCCGACCGCGCACTGATGGCCGGCTATGCGCGCGAGCAGGCCACGATCGGCGAACGTCTCGTCGATCGCGCCGCCGACGAAACGATGCCGGGCAACGCGCTGTACTGGATGCGCCGCTACGGCCGCTGGGCTGCGGCCGCGGTGATCGCGCTGGCCATCGCCGCCGGCGTGCAACTGTGGCGACACCGGCCCGCGCCGGCGCCGGTTGTCGAAGCGCAGGCGACGGTTGTCGCGCCCGTCGTCGATCCACTCGCACAATTGCGCGACAGCATCGCGCACAATGCCGTGGCCGGCGTTGGCGCCGATCTCGATGCATGGACGCAACTCTTGGCGCGTTGGCAGGTCAATTCCTCGCAGATCGCGGTGCGCGACGCGGCAAAATGCCAGCCGGTGCTCGCTGCGGGACTGGATTGCCTGCACGGATTCGGCACGATCGACCAGATCGCGCGCTTCGACCGGCCGATGCTGCTGATCCTGCATCACGGCGACGTGCGCACGGCGGCCATGCTGGTCGATGTGCGCGGCGACAACGTACGGCTCGAGATCGACGGTACAGTGCACAACGTCGACGAAGAACGAATTGGGCGAGGTGTGGTCGGGCGAGTTCATGGCGCATCTGGCGGCTGCCGGGCGACGTGCCCGCGGCGCTGCGGCCCGGCGATGCCGGACCGGGCGTGGCGTGGGTGAAGCAGCAACTCGCGCGCGATGGACAAGGGCAAATCGTCGGACGCCGGTCCGGCTTATTTCGACGCGGCGCTCGAAGAGCGCGTGCGCAAATTGCAGACCGCGTATGGCATCAAGCCCGACGGATCGATCGGACCGGAAACGTTGTTCGCATTGTCCTCGCTGGACGACAACGGACCGCATCTGGCGCGCAGCATCGAGTAGTTCATTTGTAAAGAAATACACATTTATCTTTTGTCTGATCGTGGAATCATGTCGTTAATTCTTGAAGCGTTGAAAAAATCCGAAGCGACAAGCGACGTCTGGGCGCCGCGCCGGACCTCGCCACGCCATTCAGCGCGCCACGCCGGCGCAGCTGGGTGTGGCCGCTGGCCGCGTTGATCATCGTCGCGGGCGTGGTCGCGTGGGCATTGCGTCCGTCGCCGTCGCCGTCGCCACCGCCGACACCGGCGGCTGTCGTTCCACCCAAAACGAAAACGCCGGTCGCGCAGGCCGCGCCGTTGGCGGGCCAGAAAACCGGCGCGCCGCTGCGTTCGGTGACCGGCAACAACGATCTCGTGCAGGCCGCACCGCCGGACAATCTCCCGAAACCGGAAGCGCATCCTGCAAACGAGGCGCCGTCGGGACAGTTCGTATTCGGTCAGCCCACCACGAACGCGCCCGCCGCTACCGGCCCTAGCGTCGAAGATCGCCGCGCCGCGCGCGCAGCGGCGCGTGAGCGTCGCGGCGGGCAGCCGAGCCGAAACGCACCCGCCGTTCCAGCGGCGACGATGCCGGTGCCCGGCGCGGTCGGCGCGGCACCCCGCGCTAACGCGGCGGCTGCGGCACCCGTTGTTGCGGCGAAATCGACTGCTCCGGCTTCGGCGGCACCATCGCCACCTGCCACGGTTGCCGCTGCACCGAAAGCCGGCGTTGTGACGCCGCCGCCCGTCGCGCCGGTTGCTCGGCAACCCGCCGCATCTGCGCAGGTCGCAAGCACGCCACCGGTAGCTGGCGCATCGGCACGTGCACCAAAAACGGCTACCACCGTCGGACTTCCGCCGGCATCTGCAGCGCCCGCGGTGTCGCCTAAACCCGCACCGGCCGGCGCAACCGCCAGCGCGCAACCGTATTCCGAACTTCCGTTCAGCGTGCGCAAGTCGCTGCCCGAATTGAAGCTGAGCATGCACGTGTACGCGGCCGATCCGTCGCAGCGCTTCGTCGTGCTCAACGATTCGCGGCTCACCGAAGGCGAGAAGACGACGGACGATGTCTTCGTGCGCGAGATCCGTCCGGACGGCGTCGTGCTCGAATTCCAGGGCCAGCGCTTTTTCTTTCCGCGCGACGGCCTGTAGAACCCGAGCGCCGCATGTTCGTCCAACTCGAGCACGGCGCCGCCAGCGTCTGCCGTGGGTGACGATCGGTCTCATCGCGATCTGCGTGATCGTGTTCCTGTGGCTGGCGAGCCAGACCGCCGACGCGCGCAGTCCGATGCTGCGCGCTGGGGCACGGTGCCCGCGACGCCTGCTCGATGCGCAGGCGCCGCTGCTGCAGCAATTCATCGAATTGCGCGCGGCGCGGCTCGTCACGTCGCTGTTCATCCACGTCGACTGGCTGCACCTGACCGGCAATCTGCTGTTCCTGATGATCTTCGGCGTGCCGGCCGAACGTGCGCTCGGGCGCGTGGCGATTCTTCATCCTGTTCATGCTCGGCGGCGCGCTCGCCAATCTCGTCGGCGCGTTCACGCTCGCCGAACGCACTGCGCCGATCGTCGGATCGAGCGGCGCGGTGTCGGCGATCGTCGGCGCCTACTTCGCGCTGTTTCCGCGCGCGCGACTGGGACTCGTGTTGCCGCTCGGTCTGTTCCTCGAATTCGTGCGCATTCCCGCCGCCGTGCTGATCGGCTTCTGGGTGTTGCTGCAGTTGCTGTTCACGTTCGTCGGCCCGGCATTCGGCGCGGTCGCGTGGTGGACGCACATCGCGGGCTTCGCCGGATCTGGTATACTTTTCGCGCTCATCTCACGCCCGGCGATCGCGCGGCGGTTGCGCGAACTGCACGCGTGCAGACCGATGCGCAAGAAACTCTACAAGGTCACATTCCTAAGCCAGGGCCGCACGCTCGAGCTGTATGCGCGCCATGTCGATACGAGCGGATTGTGGGGCTTCACCCAAGTCGGCGAGATCGAGTTCGAGCACAGCGAAGGCATCGTCGTCGATCCGACCGAAGAAAAGCTGCGCGAAGAATTCAAGAACACGCAAGTGCTGCATCTGCCGATGCATTGCATCGTGCGCATCGAGGAAGTGGAAAAGCGCGAACCGCTGTCGATCCGCGACGCGGCCAGCGGCGAGAAGATCGTGCCCGATTGTCCGACCGTTCCCGGCGCCGCCGCGCAGGCGCTAGCGCTGAGCGTCAGCCGTGCTTTTTCGCTCTGCGCGACTGTGCCTTCGGCGCGTTGCGCGGATGCTGCAGCGCCATGCCTTTGAGCACGTTCATCGCTTCGTTGAGCGCGTAGTCGTCGAGATCGTCGCGCGGGTGCGCGACGCTTTCCTGTCCTTCTCGTGCTCGCCGACCAGATGATTCGGCAGATCGCGCTCGCCGCTGATGAGCGACGGCGCGCGAATCCTTCACGGTGAGTTTCAGATCCTGCAGTTCGATGTCCGGATCGATGCCGGACGCCTGAATCGACGTGCCGCTCGGCGTGAAATAACGCGCCGTCGTGAGTTTCACCGCGTGCGTGTCGTCGAGCGGCAGCACCGTCTGCACCGAACCTTTGCCGAACGTGCGGCGGCCCATGATCAGCGCGCGATGATTGTCCTTCAGCGCGCCCGCGACGATCTCCGCCGCCGATGCGGTGCCGTTGTCGACGAGCACGACGATCGGCGCGCCGTCGAGCAGGTCGCCCGGCGTTGCGCTGAAACTCAGGTCGGATTGCTTGAGACGGCCTTTCGTCGTGACGATCATGCCGGAATCGAGGAAGTCGTCGCTGATTTCGACGGCGGAGGTGAGCAGGCCACCCGGATTGCTGCGCAGATCGAGCACCGCGCCGCGCAGCGGCCGATTTTTCGCCAGCACTTTGCTGAGCTTGCTGCGCAATTCGCTGCCGGTGTCTTCCTGGAACTGCACGATGCGCATGTAGACATAGCCCGGATCGAGCGCACGCACGCGCACGCTGGCGACGCGGATCGTCTCGCGCGCGAGCACGAAATCTTCCGGCACCGACGCGCCTTCATGCAGGATGCTCAACGTCACCTTGCTGCCGTTCTTGCCGCGCAGCATCTCGACCGACTGGTTCGCGTTTTCCGATCGTGATCGCCTTGCCGTCGATGCGCACGATGATGTCGCCCGGCTTGATGCCGGCGCGTCGCGGCCGGCGTATCGTCGATCGGCGCAACCACGCGCAGCGTGCCGTCGACCGTCAGCACTTCCAGACCAAGACCGTCGTAACTGCCGCTGGTGTCTTCGCTCAGCTGATCCATCGCACGCTGATCGAGGTATTCGCTGTGCGGATCGAGACCTGACAGCAATCCGCGGATCGCATCCTGCATCAGCGTCTTGTCGTCGACGGGCTCGACATAGGCCTGCTTGACCAGATTGAACACGGCCGTGAACATGCGGATGTCGTCGAGGCTCACCGACGGTTTCGGCGGCGGCGCGGGCGGTTTTCGCATCATCGGCGAGCAGTGTGAGCGGAGCGCAGAGCAGGGCGGCGGAAAAGACGTATCGAAGCATGGATTTCACCTGTATCTCTGCCTGAATTATAGGCCCGGCAACCGTGATTCAATGTGAAGATTCATCTAGCTATCGCGGTGCTGATTTGAGCCATCCACGCGGATCGATCGCTTTGCCCTGCATAGCGCAGCTCGAAGTACAAGCCCGGCGATTTACGACCGCCGCTGTCGCCGCTGGTGGCGACTGCATCGCCGGCATCGACCCAGTCGCCGACGTCCTTGAGCAGCGCTTCGTTGTATCCGTAAAGACTCAGATAGCCGTCGCCATGATCGACGATCAGCAGCAGGCCGTATCCGCGCAGCCAGTCCGCGTACACCACGCGGCCGTGCGATACCGCATGCACCTCGCTGCCTTCTTTCGCGCGCGATGAGGAGTCCGGCGCTGGCCTGATCGCCGTTCTCGTGCGAACCGAAACCCGAAACCACCTGACCACGGACCGGCCAGTTCAATCGACCGCGCAATTGCGCGAAGGGTTCTGCGCCGGCTAGTTGCTTGGGGATATCGGCGAAGATGTCGCGCAGTTTCGCGATGAGGTCGACCGTCGCTTTTTCGTCCTTGCCCAGCGCGGCGAGTCGGGCGTGCTGATCTTTCAGCGCCGAATCGAGTTCGTCGAGCACCTTCGCCCGCTGCGACCGTTCGTCATCGAATTGTTTCGATTGCGCGACGCGCTCGTCGCGCGTGGCCTGCAGTTCGGCGGTCTGCTTCGCGATCGCTTCCTGCACCTTGGCCAGCGCATCGAGATCCTTCAGCAGGCCGTTGATTTCGCCCACGCGCGCCTGCTCGAAATAGTGGTAGTAGGCGAGCATGCGGCTGATGTCGTCGATGCGATCCTGCGCGAGCAGCAGCTTCAATTCTTCGCCGTGGCCCATCGCGTAGGCCGATCGCACGAGTGCCGCGAGCGCTTCGCGCTGATCCTTGAGTTTCGTATCGAGCGCGCCGCGCTGTTTCTGCAGCTTGTCGAGCTTGCCCTGTTGCGCAGGCGAGTTGCTGATCGAGCGCACGCAACTCCTTCGACGCCGCGGCGACTTTCAGCTCCTGCTCGCGCAACGCGCTGACCGCACCGCCGCGTTGCTCGCCGATTTGTCGTTCGGCCTCGGTGATCTTTTTGATCTCCGCACGAACCTGATCGAGCTTCTGTTTCGCCTGAGCTTCCTGCGCGGCGTGTTGCGCATCGGTCTGCGCCAGCGCGACGCACGTGACCAGCGACGTCAGCGTAAACAGGATTCGGATTCGCATGCGCCTAGTTTAGAGAATCGCGACGACGCATCGCTAACGCGAAATCAACAAATTTGTCCGGTTTGCGTCGCGATGTCGTCCCTTTATGTCGCGATCGAATCGGCAGAATACGCCCACTGCAATCGAGTTTTCCCGGGCGCCGGAACTCCCTGTCTCATGGTGCGAGCATGAGATTTTCCGGCGCCTTTTTTTGCATATTGGCATACAAATATTTGTATAATAGGCTTGCGCTTGAAAAAGCTCATGTTCGTAGGCGGCAGTCAAGATGATGTGCGGGATTTACCGATAGCCGTTCGTCATGCCGTCGGTGTCGAGTTGATGGTCGTGCAATTCGGTGGCGTGCCGACGGATTTCAAATTCATGAATTCGATCGGCGCCGGTGCGTGTGAACTTCGCGTCCACATCGGCGGGGCGTTCAGAGCCATCTACGTTGTAAGGTGGCCCGAGGCGGTTTACGTACTGCACGTGTTCCAAAAGAAAACGCAGCGAACGGCAAGAATCGACATCGAACTGGCCAGGCATCGTTATCGACTCGTACAAAGGAATCGACGTGACTCGACGCGATAAACGGTTTGCAGACGAACGACTGATCGCTGGCAGCGGCAATGTGTTCGCCGATCTCGGCTTCGACGAAGCCGAAGCGCGCGTGCTGGCTATGCGCGCAGAACTGCTCATCCGGCTGCGCATGCGCGTGCAGGAAAAAGGGTGGACTCAGGCCGAGGCGGCGCGGCGTCTTCACGTGAGCCAACCACGTATTTCGTCATTGATGGCCGGCAAATGGAAAGACTTCAGTGTCGATATGCTACTCACACTCGCCGGACGCGCGGGATTGTGCGCGAAACTCAAGCTTGCTGCGTAGTCGGTATTCGAAGAAGGGAAGCACCTAACCATCGTATAGTTCGTGCCAAAACGCGGCCGACGGTGAAACCGGTGATCAGCCGTGAACGGGGAGTTTCGAGAAGTGCTAGTCGATGCGCTCAAGTTAATCCGCGATCGCCGACCGTGGCTCGCGCGGAGCAACCTGTTCAATAATGGGTTCACCCGCGCGGCTGCCGTCGACAGCGGAAGACATCGCCATCTAGGTGCGCCCGGGTTACGTCGACGAACTCTGGCTGGTCGAGCGTTAATCGCCCAGCGTCAGCAGTGACGCGTTGCCGCCCGCCGCTGTCGTATTGATGGTCAACGTCCGCTCTGTCACGAAGCGCAATAGATAGTGCGGTCCGCCGGCTTTCGGTCCGGTGCCGGAAAGATTCTCGCCGCCGAACGGCTGCACGCCGACGACCGCGCCGATCTGGTTTCGATTGACGTAGCAGTTGCCGACTTTCGCGCGCTGCGAAATGTGCGCGATGGTCGAATCGATGCGGCTGTGGATGCCGAGCGTGAGGCCGAAGCCGGTTGCGTTGATGGCGTCGATGACCTTGTCGAGTTCGTCGGCTTTCCAGCGCAGCACGTGCAGCACCGGGCCGAACACTTCGTGCGTGAGTTGCGATAGCGATTTCAGTTCGAACGCGCGCGGCGCGAAGAAAGTGCCGTGTTCGCATTCGGGTCCGAGCGGAACCTGCTTGATGAGTTTCGCTTCTTTTTCCATGCGCGCGGCGTGATCGGCGAGACCTTTGCGCGACGGTTCATCGATGACGGGGCCGACGTCGGTCGAGAGCAGCGCCGGATCGCCGACTTTCAATTCATCCATCGCGCCGGACAGCATGTTGATGACCTTGTCGGCGATGTCGTCCTGCACGAACAGCACGCGCGCGGCGGAGCAGCGTTGGCCGGCGGAATCGAACGCGGAGGCGATGGCGTCCTTGACGAGCTGCTCGGGCAGCGCGGACGAATCGGCGATCAACGCGTTCTGTCCGCCGGTTTCGGCGATCAGTGCGGCGATCGGCGCGTTGCGCGCGGCGAGCGTGCGGTTGATCGTCCACGCGGTTTCGGTCGAGCCGGTCATGCAGACGCCGGCGATGTCGGGTTTCGTCAGCAGCGTGTTGCCGATCATCGAGCCTTTCGCCGGGCACGAATTGCAGCACCGCTTCCGGCACGCCGGCTTCGTGCAGCAACTTCACGGCGGCGTAGCCGATCAGGACGGTTTGATCCGCGGGTTTCGCGATGACGGCGTTGCCGGTGACGAGCGCGGCGGCGACTTGTCCGGTGAAGATCGCGAGCGGGAAATTCCACGGGCTGATGCAGACGAACACGCCGCGGCCGTGCAGTGAAAGCTGGTTCGATTCGCCGGTCGGTCCGGGCAGTGCATCGGGTTGGCCCATCAGCTTGCGCGCCATCGCCGCGTAGTAGCGGCACATGTCGGCGGCTTCGCGGACTTCGGAGATCGCGGCGGGCAAGCGTCTTGCCGGCTTCGCGCACGCACAGCGCGACGAATTCGGCGCGGCGTTGTTCGAGCAGGTCGGCGGCGTGTTCGAGGATTTTCGCGCGCGATGCGGCGGGCAGGCGATCCCATTCCGGCTGCGCGGCAGTCGCGTTCGCGAGCGCTTTTTCGACCGTCGCGGCGTCGGCTTGCTGTTTGGTGCCGATCTTGATGCGGCGGTCGGCGGGATTGGTCACGTCCTGCAGCGGCTCGGCGGATTTCGCGCCGGGCACCAGCGGCGTCGCGCTCCAGTTCGTGTGACACTTTCGCGACGGCGTCGGCGAGCGCGTTGCAGTTCGTTGTCGTTGCCGAAATTGACGCCCATGGAATTCTTCCGAGATGGAGTTGATGAATTCTGCGAGGACGCAGAATTCGGCCGTTGACGGCCTGTTCGTAAAGCGCGACCGGTTGCGGGATGCGCGGATGCGGCTTGGTCGGGAACGCGCGCACGACGTCGATCGGATCGGCGACAAGGTCTTTGATCGGCAGCGATTCGTCGACGATGCGGTTGACGAACGAGGTGTTCGCGCCATTTTCGAGCAGTCGTCGAACGAGATACGGCAACAGATCTTCGTGACTGCCGACCGGCGCATAGACGCGGCACGGCACGTTGAGATTGTTCGGGCCCATCACTTCGGCATAAAGGTCCGTGCCCATGCCGTGCAGGCGCTGGTATTCGAACGGACGTCCATGCGCCATGTGATGGATCGCGGCGATCGTGTGCGCGTTGTGCGTCGCGAAGGCGGGATAGAACGCGTCGCCGTAATCGAACAGGCTTTTCGCGCAGGCGAGATAGGAAACGTCGGTGTTCGGCTTGCGCGTATAGACGGGATAGCCGGCGTGGCCGCCTTCCTGCGCGCGTTTGACTTCGGAATCCCAGTACGCGCCTTTGACGAGGCGCACGCAGAAACGGCGGCCGACTTTCTTCGCTTGCTCGGCGAGCCAGTCGATCACGAACGGCGCGCGTTTTTGGTACGCCTGCACGGCGAGGCCGTAGCCGTTCCAGCCGTCGAGCGATGTGTCGGCGTGCACGGCGGCGATGATTTCGAGCGAAAGCTCGAGACGATCGGCTTCTTCGGCATCGACGGTGAGCCCGATGCCGTTTTTCTTCGCGAGCTGCGCAAGTTCGAGCAGTTTCGGCGTCAGTTCCGCATGCACGCGTTCGCGTTTGGCGACTTCATAGCGCGGATGCAGCGCGGACAGTTTGATCGAGATGCTCGGCGCGTCGAGCACATCTTTGATACGGTCCGCGCGCGCCCAATGCGGCGATCGCGTCTTTGTAAGCCTGGTGATATCGCTCGGCATCCGGCTGCGTCAGCGCGGCTTCGCCGAGCATGTCGTAGGAATAGCGATAGATGCGGTTTTCTTTTTCGTCGGCGCGATCGAGCGCTTCCTTGATGGTGCGGCCCATCACGAACTGATGGCCCATGATGCGCATCGCCTGGCGCACGGCGAGGCGGATCACGGGTTCGCCGGCGCGGCCGACCAGGCGTTTCAGCGCGCCCATGAAATTGCGCTGGGTTTCGTCGCCGAGCGTGACGAGCTTGCCGGTCAGCATCAGGCCCCACGTGCCGGCGTTGACGAGCACGGAATCGCTTTTGCCGAGGTGCGATTCCCAGTTCGCATCGCCGAGCTTGTCGGAAATGAGCTTGTCGGCGGTTTGTTTGTCCGGGATGCGCAGCAGGGCTTCGGCCACGCACATGAGCAGCACGCCTTCCTCGCTGGAAAGGTCGTATTCGCGCATGAACGATTCGACCGCGGTCTGCTCATGCTTCTTGGCGCGGACGCGGGCGACGAGCTCGGTCGCGCGCGCGAGCACCAGATCGCGCTCGGCGGCGGGAAGCTCGGCCTGCGCGATCAGTTCGTTGACCGCTTCGGTTTCGTCGCGCGAATACGCGGCGGTGAGTCGTGCGCGCGCCGCATCGGGCGCCGGCGGGAGTTCGGAGGCGAGGATCGCGTTCATCTGCACTAAATTTAGATATGCACCAGAATCGAGACGGATTGCCGGAATTCAATCCGGCGCGAGACCGGATAGTTTATCAGTCCGGCGCGATCGATTCGTGCATGCGCGGAGGGTAAAAAAGCTTGATCGTGCTTGCCCCTGCCGAGTCCCCTAACTATCATTAGCGGGTTAAGCTTCAAGCCGCCAGAAATGCATCCCGCGTGACTAAATCGGCGATGATCCAATCGGCTCCCGGCGGAGCGATGTCGGTGCTGGTTTTGCCGCATCGTTCGTTGTCTCGCGCGGGTCTGGTCGGATTCCTGCTCGCGCAGGGCGTGGCCATCGCGGTGTTTGCCGGGTTGGCGGCGGTCGGCGGCAATGTGTTCGCGCCGGGATTCGCCATCCTGGCGATGTGGCTGGTGGCGTTCTGCTTGTTGCGCATCTGGCGGAAATCGGGTGCCGGGCAGATCGTGACGATCACGCCGTCGCAGCTGGAAATCGCGACGACGGCGGGTACACAAGCGGTGTGCTTTCATCCGTATTGGACGAAGGTGCGGCTGGAGAAAGGCCGGCATCGTGGCTGGCCGGAGCGGTTGCTGATCGGTTCGCATGGTCGCGAAATCGAGATCGGCGCGTTTTTGAACGACGACGAGCGCCGCGAACTGGCGCGGAAGATTTCGGACCTGATACGCGACGCACAACGGCGCGAGGGTCCACCGGATACAAGCGTGCAAGGTGAGAGCGAATGAAGTTGGCCGGATTGCGTAGCAAGGTTGGCGTCCTGAAATGGACGTGTTGTGCGGCGCTGGCCGTGGTCGCGAACGCGGCGCACGCGTTGGCCGAACCGTGGCAGCTCAACATGACGCAGGGCGTGACGGAAACCTCGCACGAGGTCTACGCCATGCACATGTGGGCGCTGTGGGTGTGCGTGGTCGATCGGCATCATCGTGTTCGGCGCGATGATCTGGTCGATGATTTTCCATCGCAAATCCAAGGGCGCGGTCGCGGCGCGCTGGAGCCACAACACGCGCGTCGAAGCGATCTGGACGGTGATCCCGATCCTGATCCTCGTCTCGCTGGCGTGGCCGGCGACGAACGTGCTGCTCAAGATGGCGTACACGGAGAAATCCGATATGACCATCAAGATCACCGGCTACCAGTGGAAGTGGGGCTACGACTACGTCAACGTCGGCGAAAAGCCTTATCACGTGCATTTCATCTCGCGTCTGGAACCGACCAGCGACAAAACGCGCGAGCTGAAATCCGGCATGGATCCGTGGGCGGTGAAGATCGGGCAACGACCAGACGCTATCTGCTGGACGTCGACAAGCCGCTGGTCATTCCGGCGGATACGAAAGTGCGCTTCGTCGTCACCGGCGACGACGTGATCCACGCCTGGTGGGTGCCGGATTTCGGCTGGAAGCAGGACGCCATCCCCGGAATCATCAACGACGCCTGGACCGAAGTTCACGAGCCGGGCACCTACCGCGGCCAGTGCGCCGAGTTGTGCGGCCAGGATCACGCGTTCATGCCGATCGTCGTCAAGGTCGTGCCGAAAGACGAGTTCCAGACGTGGATCGATCAGCAGGAAGCCGCGCATGCATCCGGCCACGCCGAGCGCCCGCCGGCTCCGCGCGGCCGACAGCGCCCGAATCCGACGCCGACATCCGGCCGACACCAACAGCTGATCGATTCCGTAAAAGCATTCGAATCGAGGTTTCATCATGGCAACCCACGCCGCCGCACATCACGACGCCCACGACGCGCACGATCATCACGATCACAAGCCGCACGGGTTCCTCGAATCGCTGGGTCTTCTCGACCAACCACAAAGACATCGGCACGCTGTACCTGATCTTCTCGTTCACGATGGCGTGCATCGGCGCGCTGTTCTCGGGCGTGATCCGCACGGAACTGGCGTCAGCCCGGCCTGCAGTTCGTGCAGCCGTATTTCTTCAATCAGATGACCACGCTGCACGCGCTGGTCATGATCTTCGGCGCGATCATGCCGTCGTTCGTCGGTCTGGCGAACTGGATGATCCCGCTGCAGGTCGGCGCGCCGGACATGGCGCTGCCGCGCATGAACAACTGGTCGTTCTGGATCCTGCCGTTCGCGTTCACCCTGTTGCTGTGGCACGCTGTTCATGCCCGGCGGCGGACCCGCCGGCGGCTGGACGATGTATCCGCCGCTCGCCATTCAGGGCGGCGCGTCGGTCGCGTTCATGGTGTTCGCGGTTCACCTGATGGGTATCAGCTCGATCATGGGCGCGATCAACATCATCGCGACGATCCTGAACATGCGCGCGCCGGGCATGACGCTGCTCAAGATGCCGCTGTTCGTGTGGTCGTGGCTGATCACCGCGTTCCTGCTCATCGCGGTGATGCCGGTGCTCGCGGGCGCCGTGACCATGTTGCTCACCGACAAATATTTCGGCACCAGCTTCTTCAATGCGGCCGGCGGCGGCGATCCGGTGATGTTCCAGCACATCTTCTGGTTCTTCGGACATCCCGAGGTCTACATCATGATCCTGCCGGCGTTCGGCATCGTGTCGGAAATCATCCCGACCTTCAGCCGCAAGCCGCTGTTCGGTTATCAGGCGATGGTGTACGCGATCGCCTCGATCGCGTTCCTCTCGTTCATCGTGTGGGGCCACCACATGTTCACCGTCGGCATGCCGACCGGTGGCGAACTGTTCTTCATGTATTCGACGATGCTGATCGCGGTGCCGACCGGCGTGAAAGTGTTCAACTGGATTTCCACGATGTGGAAAGGCTCGCTCACGTTCGAGGCGCCGATGCTGTGGGCGATCTCGTTCGTGATCCTGTTCACCATCGGCGGATTCTCGGGCCTGATGCTCGCCATCACGCCGGCCGACTTCCAGTATCAGGACACCTATTTCGTCGTCGCGCACTTCCACTACGTGCTCGTCACCGGCGCGCTGTTCTCGATCATCGCCGCCATTTATTACTGGTGGCCGAAGTGGACCGGGCAAGATGTACAGCGACTTCTGGTCGAAGGTGCATTTCTGGTGGACGATGGTGTTCGTGAATGTGCTGTTCTTCCCGCAGCACTTCTTCGGCCTGGCCGGCATGCCGCGCCGCATTCCGGACTACAACGTCGCCTTCTCCGACTGGAACCTGATCTCGCACGATCGGCGCCTACGGCATGTTCCTCACGCCGTTCATGATGTTCGGCGTGCTGTACTGGTCGCTCAAGCACGGCAAACCCGCGGCCGCAGCGTGTCGTGGGAAGGCGCGCATGGCCTCGAATGGACCGTGCCGTCGCCCGCGCCGTTCCACACCTTCGAAGTGCCGCCGATCATTCATGACGAAGATCTGGCGCACGGAGACGTCGCGTCATAACTTATGCGCTCATCCATGATCGCGAAGATCAAAAAGCGGCCATCCATGGCCGCACTTTCAAGATGATTGCAAAGATGACATTCACAACATCCGATCTCGCCGCACGCCGCGCCGCCGCGCGCCGTACGGCGTTGATCCTCGGGGCCGTCGCCGTGGCGATGTTCGTCGGCTTCATCCTGCACGTGGTTCTGCGGCTGACATGACGCTGACGCCCGATCAGGCCGCACGACGTTTCCGCAAGCGCGCCGCGCTCGTGTGCGTGTGCATGTTCCTGTTCGGATTCGCCTGCGTGCCGATCTATCGCATCGCGTGCAGTCACGGCTATCTCGGTCCGCGCACGCAGCAGAGCGCGCCGGATCAGGTCAGCGCCGACAGCCTGAAGGTCGACGAATCGCGCTGGGTCACGGTGCAGTTCGTCGGCAACGTCAACAGCAAACTCGCCTGGCAATTCGCGCCGGAAAATTTCAGCGTCAAAGTGCATCCCGGCCAGCTCACCGAAGCCTGGTTCGATGCGACGAATCATGCCGACAACGCCATCGTCGGCAACGCGGTGCCGAGCATCGCGCCGAATCAGGCCTCGCTGTATTTCAACAAGACCGAATGCTTCTGCTTCACCGAGCAGACACTCAATGCCGGCGAATCGCGCCGCATGCCGGTGAAGTTCATCGTCGATCCGAAGATGCCGCCGGACATCGAAACGCTCACGCTCTCGTATACTTTTTTCAATAACGAACTGGCGACCAAACGCATCGCGGAAGCAGGCTCGACGCCTGCCGCGAAGCCGGCGTCGTAGGCAATCCACTAGGAAATCGTCATGGCTCGAAGTTCACGCTCCGCAATCCCAACATCTATTACGTCCCGCACGGCACGCAGTGGCCGATCATCGGTTCGTTCGGCCTGTTCTTCACCGTCGGCGGCGCCGCGTTGTGGATCAACGAATTCGGACCCGGCAAGTTCGTGATGCTGTTCGGCATCGCCATGATCCTGTCGATGATGTTCGGTGGTTCCGCACGCGTGATCCGCGAATCGCTGGCCGGCACGTACAACAAGCAGGTCGACATCTCGTTCCGCATGGGAATGATGTGGTTCATCTTCTCCGAAGTGATGTTCTTCGCCGCGTTCTTCGGCGCGCTGTTCTACGCGCGCACGATGGTCGGTGCCGTGGCTCGGCGGCGACGGCGACGGCGCGCTGACCAATATTTCCTGTGGAACGGCTACACGGCCGCATGGCCGACCAATGGCCCGGCCAACGTCGGCGGCGCCTTCGAGACGATGGCGCGCCTGGGGCGTGCCGCTGCTCAACACGCTGATCCTGCTCTCGTCGGGCGTGACCATCACGATCGCGCACCACGCGTTGCGCGCCGGTCATCGCACGCACACTGCTGATCTGGCTCGGCGCCACCGTCCTGCTCGGCGCGCTGTTCCTGAACTTCCAGGCCCACGAATACATCGAGGCCTACAGCAAGATGAACCTGACGCTCGGCTCGCGGCGTCTACGGCTCGACGTTCTTCATGCTGACCGGATTCCACGGCCTGCACGTCACGCTCGGCGCGATCATGCTGACCGTGATCTGGTTCCGCTGCTGCAAGAACCATTTCACCGAGACCATCACTTCGCATTCGAAGCGGTGGCCTGGTACTGGCACTTCGTCGACGTGGTCTGGCTCGGACTGTTCCTGTTCGTCTACGTGCTGTGATCCAGCCCGGAACAGACATCGAAGGGCGCGACAGGACGCGCGCCTCGTCTGCAGCGGGCACAGGATGTAATCCTGCGCGGACGAAGGCCCATCGAGAACGATTAAGACGTTCATCGGTGACTTTTTGCCGTCGAGCAAAACGTTACCGCTGGCCGAAGGACAGCGGAAGCTTCTAGAACGAACGCGTTACGAGCGTCACGCCATGCGGCTTGATGATCCCCGTCGCAATGCCGGCGATGATCAGCAGGATCAGCAGCACCGACAGCCCGATGCGCCACGTCAGCGCCTTGACCGTGCGATCGGTCGAGCCCTTGTCGCTCATCATGTAATACAGACCCGCGCCCAGGTTGTAGACGATCACGATGAAGAAGGCGACGATGACGAGCGTGGTCCACATGCGCGGAAACTCCGTGCAGATTGCGTCTGCCAGTATAACGCTGCACGCCGATGACGACGCGCGTCTGGCATCGACCAGCGCCTCTGGCGCCATCGCGCTGACGCTCGCCGGCTGTCGCCGCGTTCTGCGCGCTCGGCGTGTGGCAGCTCGAACGCATGGACGAGAAGAAAAAGTTTCTCGCCGCCTTCGAAGAAGCACCGAAAAGCGCGCCGGTCGAGCTCGAATCCGTCCGCGACATCGCCGACGACACGCGCTATCCGCACGTGCGCGCACAAGGCCATTTCGTCGCCGATCGCGGTTACCTGTTCGACGAACAATTCAACAACGGAAGACCCGGCGTCCGCGTGATCGGCGTGTTCGACACCGGCGGCGATCGCCTGCTGCTCGTCGATCGCGGCTGGATCGCGTGGAACCACGCGCCGGGCACGCAACCCGCCGTTCCGCCGTTGACAGCGCAGACCGGTGTCACCGGCATCTACGCGCCGTATCCCGGGCGGCGGCATCCGCGTCGGCGGCAATCCGTTGCCGAAGCAAACCGACGTGGCCAAAGCTGACGCTGCACCTCGATCCGCAGGAAATCGCCGCCGACCTCGGCCGGCCCGTGCTGCCGCGCATCCTGCTGAGCGATCCCGATCCCGCGTCCGGTTTCGTGCGCGAATGGACGCCGAACGTCATGCCGCCCGAGCGCCACGCCGCCTACGCGTTCCAATGGTTCGCGCTCGCGATCGCCGTCGCCGCCGCGTTCGTGGTCGTGCACTGGCGCAAAGTGGATAATGCATAAAAATGGACAAACTCACCAAAAGCCGTCTCACCCTGCTCGCTGTCGTCGCATTGTTCGCGGTGCCGCTGATCGCCGCGTTCGTGGTGCGATCGTCCGGCTGGCATCCGAGCGAGACCAAGAACAGCGGCACGCTCGTCGATCCGCCGCGCGACATCAAAACCGTCGTCGCGAAACTGCCGGATGGCTCGACGTTCGCCTGGAAAGACCCACAATTCCACTGGACGCTGGTGATGCTCCCCGGCGCCAACTGCGCAGCGAAATGCATCGAACGCATCGACGAAGCACTGCGCATGCGCATCACGCTCGGCCGCAACTCCGAGCGCCTGCGCGTCGCGTACATCGGACCGAAACAGCCCGACGACTTTTTCAAACTTCGCGAGCCGCTCACCGAACTTTCCGATCCTGCGAATGCATTCGCCGACTACCGTTCGCGCAACGACGACTCACTCGCCCTCGCGCTGGTCGATCCGCAGGGCCTGCTGATGATGCGCTATCCGGACGGCTATTCCGCGCAGGGCCTGCGCGGCGACATCACGAAAATCATCTACTGACATGCACACGCTTCATCTGGTTGCGCCGCCTCGCATGGATCGCCGCGGCATTCGCGTTGCTCGTGATCGTGTTCGGCGCGTTCGTGCGGCTTTCGAACGCGGGCTTGTCGTGTCCCGACTGGCCGACCTGCTACGGCAAACTCACCTGGCCGACGCAGACGCACGAAGTCGCAAGCGCCAATCTGGCGTTTCCCGAGCGTCCCGTCGAAACCGAAAAAGCGTGGCGCGAGCAGGCCCACCGCATGCTCGTCGGCGGACTGAGCCTGCTCACGTTCGGTCTCGCCGTCTGGACGTTCGTCCGCCGGCGCGATCTCGGCAAACTCGCCCTCGTGCCGTGGTCGCGTGCGCCGTGTTCGTATTTCAGGCGCTGCTCGGCATGTGGACGGTCACGCTCAAGCTGCTGCCGCTGGTCGTCACCGCGCATCTCATCGGCGGAATGACGCTGTTCGCGTTGCTGGTCTACACCGCGCTGCGCCTCACCATTCGCGCCGATCGGCGAGGGTTCGACCGCAACGCTCAAACGCATGGCCGTGTTCGGCATCGTGCTGCTCGCCTGCAGATTTTCCTCGGCGGCTGGACCAGCGCGAACTACGCCGCGCTCGCCTGCGGACTGGATTTCCCGACCTGCCTCGGCCAGTGGCATCCGCCAACCGATTTCGGATCGGGCTTCGTGCTGTGGCGCGGCGTCGGCGTCGACTACGAAGGCGGCGTGCTCGATGCGCCCGCGCGCACCGCGATCCAGCTCGCGCACCGCGCCGGCGCCGTCGTCGTTTTCGTCTACGGACTTGCGCTCGCGTTCGCTCGCATTCCGTCGCCGCGAAACGAAATGGCTCGGCGTGGCGATCGCGCTGCGCCTTGCTGCTGCAAGTCGCGCTCGGCATCAGCAACGTCGAGTTCGGCCTGCCGCTGCCGGTCGCCACCGCGCACAACGGCGGCGCGGCGATTCTGCTCGCACTGCTGCTCGCGCTCGTGGTGCGACTGCGCCCGCGCCGCGCCTGAGCGATAATGCGCGGCTCATGTCGTCTTCCACCTTCAACCAGTATCTCGAACTGACCAAGCCGCGCGTGGTCGCGCTGATCGTTTTCACCGCGGTCATCGGCATGTTTCTCGCCGTGCCGGGCATGGTCCCGGTGCGCGAAGCGGTGTTCGGCACGATCGGCATCTGGCTCGCCGCCGCATCCGCCGCCGCGATCAATCATCTGATCGATCAGCGCATCGACCGCTTGATGGCGCGCACCGCGAATCGCCCGCTCGCCACCGGCGCGCTGAATCCGACGCAGGTGCTCACGTTCGCCGTCGTGCTCGGCGCGATGTTCGATGACGATCCTGATCGCGCTGGTGAATCCGCTCACCGCGGCGCTGACGTTCGCCTCGCTGATCGGCTACGCGATCGTCTATACCGCGTGGCTCAAGCGCGCGACGCCGCAGAACATCGTCATCGGCGGCGCGGCCGGCGCGGCGCCGCCGGTGCTCGGCTGGGCGGCCGTGACCGGACACGTGCATCCGTACGCGCTGCTGCTGTTCCTCATCATCTTCGTGTGGACGCCGCCGCATTTCTGGGCGCTCGCGATTTTCCGTCGCGACGATTATTCGCGCGCGCAGGTGCCGATGCTGCCGGTCACGCACGGCGTCGCCTTCACGCGCTGGCACGTGCTGTTCTACACGGTGCTGCTCGTCATCGTCACCGTGCTGCCGTATCTCACCGGCATGAGCGGCTTGTTCTATCTCGGCGGCGCGCTCGTGCTCGGTGCGGGATTTCTCTACTACGCGATCGTGCTGATCCGTCCGCCGAGCGAATTCTTCGCGATGAAGGTGTTCAACTATTCCATCATCTATCTGATGGCGCTGTTCGCCTTCCTGCTGATCGATCACTACATCGACACGCCGCCGCTGCAGCGGCAGATCATGCAGCTACATCGCGTCGGCTGAGCGCAGGATTTCCGTCAACAACATTTGCGCCGGCTGCCGTTCGCCGCGCTCGATGGTGTGGACCATTTCCGTGATCGCATCGTTGACCGGCGTCGGCACGCGCAGATCGCGGCCGAGTTTCGCGACATAGCCGTTGATGAAATCGATCTCGGTGATTTTGCCGCGCTCGAAATCCTGCAGCATCGACGGCTTGAGATCGCCGTAACTGGCGAGCACGGTTTCGAGCCATCCGTCATACGATGCGCCCGGCTCGGTGCGGCCATGCCAACCCGGCGGAATCGGTTCGACGAGCATGCGCTCCGGCCTGTACGCCGCTCGCCAGCGCGACGTTGAGCGCTTCGTCGTACGCGCCGCGAAATGATGCGGCGTCCGTCGGCTGTATCGATGTACTGCCGCATCGTGCAGCCGGCGATGGCGCCGAGCGTCGTCACCGAACAGTTGAGCAGCAGCTTCGACCACATCGCGCCGCGCAGATTCGCCGTCGTGCGCATGTCCACGCCGCGCGCGAGCCAGGCGCGCACGCGTTCGGCGCGATCGCTCATGCCGCCGGAAAGTTCGCCGATGAGCAGATGTCCTGCATTGCGTTGTTCGTAAACGCCCGGCGAATGCATCGTCGCGCCGAGATTGGAAAGTCCGCCGAGCACGCGATCTTCGCCCAATTGCTGACCGAGCATCGCAGGCACGCCGCCGTTCTGGATCGGAACAACGTACCGCCGTCGGCGAGGCACGGCGCGAGCTTCGGGCCGAGTTCGATCGCGGCGTGCGCCTTCGTCGCCAGCACGATCAGGTCGAAGCGATCGCCGAGGAAATCGTCGACGGCGGCGATCAGCGTCGGTTGCGCTTGCGCATCGCCGCCGATTCCGCTGACGCGCAGTCCCGACGATTTCAGCGCATCCGCCGATGTTCTATCGCGCGTCGCCAACGCTACATTTTTTTCTCCCGCAGCAAGCAGACGCGCCGCGATCACGCCGCCCAAGGCACCCATGCCGACGATCAGCGTCTTCATTCAATCGGCCTCCTGCTCGTCGCTGGATGCCACCGCATCATCCTCGCGCGCATAACGCTGCGCGATCACGGCGCACACCATCAGCTGGATTTGATGAAACAACATCAGCGGCAGTACGGCCAGTCCGACTGTCGCCGGCGTGAACAGCACGTTCGCCATCGGCACGCCGCTGGCGAGGCTTTTTTTCGATCCGCAGAACAGAATCGTGATGCGGTCTTCGCGATTGAATCCGAGACGCAAACCGAGCTGTGCCGTCGCAATGAGCGCGACGGCGAGCAGCACGCAGCAGAACACGAGCAGCCAGATCAGCGTGACCGCGGTGACCTGATGCCAAAGCCCTTCGACCACCGCCGCGCTGAACGCGGTATAGACCACGAGCAGGATCGAACCGCGATCGACGATGCCCGTCAGCTTCTTGTGCGAATCGACCCAGCCGCCGATCCAGCGCCGCATGATCTGCCCGGCGACGAACGGCACGAACAGCTGCAGCACGATATCGCGCACGGCGTTGCCGGACGACGCGCTCGCGTCGCCATTCGTATGAATGAGCAGACTCACCAGCAACGGCGTGATGAAGATGCCGAGCAGACTCGACGCGGATGCCGCACACACCGCCGCCGGCACGTTTCCGCGCGCCATTGAAGTGAACGCGATCGACGACTGCACCGTCGACGGAAGCGTGCAAAGGAAAACAAACCCGCTCGCGAGCGGCACGCCGACGAGCGTGGCGATGATCGGTTTCGACAACAATCCCAGCAGCGGAAACATCACGAACGTGCACGCCAGCACCAGCAGGTGCAATCGCCAGTGCGTGATGCCGGCGATGATCGCCTCGCGCGAGAGTTTCGCGCCGTGCAGGAAAAACAGCAGCGCGATGGCGAGGCTGGTGACGATGCCGAAGATGTGCGCCGTTTCGCCGCGGCACGGCAGCACGCTGGCGACGATCACGGTGACGATCAGCGCGATCGTGAAACGGTCGAACAGGAGAGCGAGCTGTTGTTTCACACGCCGCCTCGTCGGCTGGATCGGCTTAGTTTACGAAGTTCTCAATCGTCACGCCTGAGACTTAGGTAGCGCACCCCGCGCACCGCCGCTGCGTTACCATCGGCCGGGGTGAATGGGGAGACGACGATGCGAGTGACGCACTATCTGGCCGGCGCGTGCCTGCTTTTTTGTTCGATGACGAACGCGGCGGACTCGCCGTTCAGCGCGAAACTCGCGGGCGGCGAGGGCAAAGCTCCGCAACAGGGTCGCCTGATGCTGCTGTTCTCCAACGACGACAAGGACGAACCGCGCAACCAGATCGATCTGTCGCCGAACACGCAAATCATGTTCGGCATGAATGTCGACAACTGGAAGCGCGGCGGCAGCGTCGCGATCGATGCGGATGCGCAAGGCTATCCCGTCGACAAGATCGCGAACATCAAACCCGGCACGTACACCGTGCAGGCGCTGCTCAATCGCTACGAAACATTCCATCGCGCCGACGGCCACACGCTGTCGCTGCCGCCGGATCAGGGCGAAGGACAGCACTGGAACCTCAAGCCCGGCAACGCGTACAGCAAACCGCGCAAGATCACGATCGGCGCGAACGGTGTGCCGGACAGGCGGCCATCTCGAACTCGTGCTCGATCAGACCATCGCGCCGATCAAGCCGCCGAAGGACACCAAATACATTCGCCACATCCGCATCCGCAGCGAGCTCCTGTCGAAATTCTGGGGACGTCCGATGTTCGTCTCCGCCGCCGTGCTGGTGCCGGAAGGTTTCGACGATCATGCGAAATCGCATTTTCCGCTGATCATTTTCCACGATCATTTCGTGCCGGATTTCGACGGCTTCCGCACCACGCCGCCCGATCCGAAACTCAAGCCCGATTACAGCGAACGCTTCCATCTGAGCGGCTACAACCGCATCCAGCAGGAAGAGGCGTACAAGTTCTATCAGCAGTGGACGTCGAAGAATTTCCCGCGCGTGCTGATCGTCAAACTGCAGCATGCAAATCCTTTTTACGACGATTCGTACGCCGTCGATTCGCCCAATGTCGGCCCGTACGGCAGCGCGATCGAGCAGGAACTGATTCCGGCGATCGAAAAGAAATTCCGCGGACTCGGCACCGGCTGGTCGCGATTCGTCTACGGCGGATCGACCGGCGGCTGGGAATCGCTCGCCGTGCAGGTGTTTCATCCGGATTACTACAACGGCGCATTCGTCGCGTGTCCGGATCCGGTCGATTTCCACGCGTTCACGCACATCAATCTTTACGACGACGCCGAACGCGCTGTATTGGGAAGGCGCCAACAAACGCGTCATGCAGCCGGCGATGCGCGACTATCTCGGCCGCACGATGATCTCGCTGCCCGACAACATGGCCTATGAATTGACGCTCGGCGATCGCGGCCGTTCGACCGAGCAGTTCGACATCTGGCAGGCGGTCTATTCGCCGGTCGGCGACGACGGCTATCCGAAAGAAATCTTCGACAAGCGCACCGGCGTCATCGATCACAGACGTCGCCAATTATTGGCGCGATCACTGGGATCTCACCGAATACCTGAAACGCAACTGGTCGCGCATCGGCAAGGATCTGCAGGGCAAGCTGCATGTCTACGTCGGCTTGAGCGACAACTATTTCCTCAACGACGCGGTGTATCGTCTCGAAGACGTGCTGAAGAGTTTCCACGATCCGGCCTACGACGGCGAAGTCACTTACGGCCAGCGCGACGAACATTGCTGGAACGGCGATCCGAGCAAGCCGAACTATCTATTCGCGCCTGCACTACAACACGCAGTATCTGCCGAAGATCGTCGAACGCATCGAGAAAACCGCACCGGCCGGCGCCGACGTGAAGAGCTGGCGCTACTGACACCGTTCAGGATCTCCGCGTCCACAATCGCGACGGTCATGGATGACACGTCGCGCATCATCGAAACCGACGTACCGGCCCGGCTCGATCGCCTGGCCTGGTCGCGTTTCCATACGCTCGTTCTGTTCGCGCTCGGCATCACCTGGATTCTCGACGGCCTCGAAGTCACGCTCGCCGGCGCACTGGCGGGCGCGCTCGAAGCGAGTCCGACATTGCGATTCACCGCGAGCGATGTCGGCGTCGCGGCAAGCGCGTATGTCGCCGGCGCGGTGCTCGGCGCGCTGTTCTTCGGCTGGCTCACCGATCGCCTCGGTCGCAAGAAACTGTTTTTCGTCACGCTCGGCGTCTATCTCGTCGCCACCGCGCTGACCGCGTTTTCGTGGAACGTCTGGTCGTTCGCGCTGTTCCGTTTCATCACCGGCGCCGGCATCGGCGGCGAATACACCGCGATCAATTCGACCATCCAGGAATTGATTCCCGCGCGCTATCGCGGACGCACGGATCTCATCGTCAACGGAAGTTACTGGATCGGCGCGGCGATCGGTGCACTCGGCGCGCTGGTGCTGCTCGATCCCGGCCGTTTCGGTGTCGACATCGGCTGGCGACTCGCCTTCGGCATCGGCGCCGCGACTGGGTCTGATCATCCTTCGCTGCGCAGTTTCCTGCCGGAAAGTCCGCGCTGGCTGATGATCCACGGCCGCATCGACGAAGCCGAACGCATCGTCGAACACATCGAACATAACGCACGCATCGCCGACCACACACCGCCACGCCGTATCCGGCTACGCATGCGCGATCACGCGGTCGGCATGCTCGCCATCGCGCGCACGCTGTTCAAACTTTATCCGCGCCGCGCGGCGCTCGGTCTCGTGCTGATGGCGTCGCAAGCGTTTTTCTACAACGCGATTTTCTTCACGTATGCGCTCGTGCTCGGCAAATTCTTCGGCGTGCCGGTCGACAAGATCGGCCTGTACATCCTGCCGTTCGCCGCCGGCAATTTCCTCGGGCCGCTGCTGCTCGGACATCTCTTCGACACCATCGGCCGCCGTCCGATGATCGCCGGAACGTACGTCATTTCCGGCATCCTGCTGCTGGTCACCGCATGGCTGTTCGTGAACGGCTATCTCACCGCGACTGGACAAACCATTGCGTGGTGCGTCGTGTTCTTCTTCGCCTCGGCGGCGGCCAGTTCGGCTTATCTCACCGTCAGCGAAAGCTTCCCGCTCGAAGTCCGCGCGCTCGCCATCGCCGTGTTTTATGCGCTCGGCACCGGCATCGGCGGCATGGCCAGTCCATGGCTGTTCGGTTCGCTGATCGGCACCGGCGATCCGAAACTCGTCGCGTGGGGTTACGTACTCGGCTCGGTGCTCATGATCGGCGCGGGCATCACCGAATGGACGATCGGCGTCGCCGCCGAACGCCGTTCGCTCGAAGACATCGCCGCGCCGCTGTCCATCGCCGGCTAGCCGTATACTTGGCCGATCCGAAGGAGACGCGCATGTCCACGGTCTACGATTTCTCGCGCGAAAACCATCGACGGCGAAGACACCAAACTCGACGCCTACAAAGGCAAGACGATGCTGATCGTCAACGTCGCCAGCAAATGCGGATTCACGCCGCAGTACAAAGGTCTCGAAGCGATGTACGAGAAATTCCAGACCAAGGATTTCGTCGTGCTCGGATTCCCCTGCGACCAGTTCGGCCATCAGGAACCCGGCGACGAAGCGGAGATCAAGAACTTCTGCGCGCTGACCTACGACGTGAAATTCCCGATGTTCGCCAAGGTCGACGTCAACGGCGCCAACACGCATCCGCTGTACAAATATCTCAAGCACGAAGCGAAGGGACTGCTCGGCAGCGAATCGATCAAGTGGAACTTCACCAAATTCCTCGTCGACAAAAACGGGAAAGTGCTGAAGCGCTACGCGCCAACGGATACGCCGGCGTCGATCGAGAAAGATGTTGCGCCGATGCTTTGAGCCTGCCGCCGATCAGAATCGGGACGGCTCCTTGATGCCGAGATCGCGGCAAATCTTGCGGACCAGATGGTTGTTGATCTCAGTATGCCGCGGCACCGCGCTACGTCTGCTGGAGCTGGATTGCGACCACCACGAATGACTACCGCCTTCGCGTAGCAATTTGCAGCCATGTTTTTGCAGATGCGCGAGCAAATCGCGCCGCTTCATACAGCGATGGGCAGCTCTTCGTAACCGTTGCCGGCCGCACCCAGCGCTTCCGCGCGGTTGAATTCGATTGCCTCGGCGAGCGTCACTCGCAAGGACGCCAGCAGTTCCTCGCGCGTGGCTTCCTGGCAATTGACGCCGGGCACTTCTTCGATCCAACCGATCCAGGAGCCTTCGTCGTGTTTCACGACGGCGGTATAGGTTTGACTCATCGTTGTGATATCCATTCGGCCATCATACGAAAACGCACAGCCACCATTCGAACCGTTGTCAGACGCTTGCAGGACATCAGCCGCTGACGCGCACCATCGTGCGCAGCAGATGCTCGACAACGTCGCTCGAATCACGACAACGCCCACTATGCACACGCGAGGTCTGGATGATCGTACTGCGCGGCGCCGTCAGCCAATCGAACCGCTCGCGCCGGCTGAGTTTCCCGATCGGCCCTGCGCCGTCGCCGCCGGCCGCAATCGCAGGAATCGCGGCCAGATGTCCACGAATCGCTTCGATATCGATCGACGGATCGAGTGCGCGCAGCCGCGCTTCGTCGATCTCGATGCGCGCCTCGAGCCGCGCGTCCTTCTGACACGAAACGATCACGCCCACGTTGACGAACTCCTCGCGGTCGACGCGCGGTACGACGCGGATCACGGCGTAGTCATACGTTACCGGTTCGCGCACGGATCGCCTCCTCGACAAACGTGCGCGGCGCTTGCAGCCGTCGCGCGAGGTATTCGACGTAGTCGGATTTTTGCATGGTGTCGAGCCAAGCATCGGGAATGCGCGCGGCGATGTTCTCCAGTATTGGTCGGGTCAATCGTGATGCGAGCGTCGCGTCCACGTCGCCGATGCTGTCGGCGAACGGCAACAGCACATGATCCTTGATCAGCGTGAACGGCTGCGCTGCGCGTTCGAGAAACCCGTCGCGGCTGTGATGAAAATACAGCGACGCGCCATGATCGATCAGCCACAGTTTGCGATGCCACATCAGCATGTTCGTGTTGCGTGCGGTGCGATCGACATTGGTGACGAGCGCATCGAACCACACGATGGACGAAGCCAGTTCGCCATCGACTTTTTCGACAGCCGGATCGAACGTCACCGAACCGGGCAGATAATCGAGCGCCAGATTGAGACCGACGCTCGCCTTGATCAATTCCTGGATTTCCGGATCGGGCTCGGTGCGCGCGAGTTCCGCATCGAGCTGCACGAACACGATTTCCGGAATCGGCAATCCAATCGCGCGCGCGATTTCGCCGGACACCAACTCGGCAACCAATGCCTTCGCACCTTGGCCCGCGCCGCGGAACTTGAGCACGTACATGCCCTGATCGTCGGCTTCGACAATCGCGGGCAGCGAGCCGCCTTCGCGCAGCGGCGTCACATAACGGGTGGCGTGGACGGTTCTCACGTTGGACATGGCGCGTAGATACGACAGCCGCCATAATCGCGTGATGGCGAACGAAAACCAAGCATACGACGCCGTTCTGGTCGGCGGCGGGCATAACGGGCTGGTCTGCGCGGCGTATCTGGCCAAGGCCGGGCGCAAGGTTCTGGTGCTCGAGAAGCGCGATGTGGTCGGCGGCGCGGCGGTCACCGAGGAATTCCATCCGGGATTCCGCAATTCCGTCGCGGCCTACACCGTATCGCTGCTGCAGCCGAAAGTGATCCGCGATCTGGATCTGACGGCGCATGGTTTGAAGGTGGTGCTGCGCAAGGCCAGCAACTTCCTGCCGTTGCCCGACAACCGCTATCTGCTGACCGGCGATGGACGCACGAAACGCGAAGTCGCGAAGTTCTCGCCGCGCGATGCGGAACGTCTCGACGATTACGATCGCCGACTCGATCTCATCGCCGATGAACTGCGCGCGCTCGCGCTGCAGGCGCCGCCCAACATCACCAACCGCGGTCTGTTTCCCGCGATCGGCGAAATGCTGCACGCCGGCAAGATCGGCAAACGTCTGAAAAAACTCGACGCGACGCTGCGCACCGATCTGCTCGATCTGTTCGCGATTTCCGCCGGTGAATATCTCGACCGCTTCTTCGAAAGCGAACCGATCAAGGCCGTGCTCGGTTTCGACGGCATCGTCGGCAATTTCGCCAGTCCGTACACGCCGGGCAGTGCGTATGTGTTGCTGCATCACGTGTTCGGCGAAGTGAACGGCGTCAAAGGTGCGTGGGGACACGCCATCGGCGGCATGGGTGCGATCACGCAGGCGATGGCGAAATCCGCGGCGGCGTCCGGTGTGGAAATCCGCACCGGTGCCGGCGTGCGCGAAATTCTGGTCGAGAATGAGAAAGCGGTCGGTGTGGTGACGGACAAGGGCGAGACGATCCGCGCGCGCAAGGTCGTCGCCAACGTGAATCCGAAATTGCTGTACGAACGGCTGCTCGATCCGTCCGCCGTCCCCGCGCCCGTGCGCGAACGCATGGCGAACTGGCGTTGCGGTTCGGGAACGTTCCGCATGAATGTCGCGCTGTCGGAATTGCCGCGTTTCAGCGCATTGCCGGAGCAGGGCGATCATCTCACCGCCGGCATCATCATGGCGCCGAGCCTCGACTACATGGATCGCGCCTATCTCGATGCAAAGGCGAACGGCTGGTCCACAAATCCCATTGTGGAAATGTTGATTCCGTCGACGCTCGACGATTCGCTCGCGCCGAAAGGTCAACACGTGGCGAGCCTGTTCTGTCAGCACGTGCAGCCGGCGTTGTCCGGCGGGCGATCATGGGACGATCATCGCGACGAAGTGGCCGATCTCATGATCGCCACCGTCGACCGCTTCGCGCCGGGCTTTACGAATTCCGTGCTCGGCCGCCAGATCAAATCGCCGCTCGATCTCGAACGCGATTTCGGCCTGATCGGCGGCGACATTTTCCACGGCGCGCTGTCGTTGAACCAGTTGTTCAGCGCGCGGCCGATGCTCGGCTACGCCGACTATCGCGGCGCGCTGCCGGGCTTGTATCTGTGCGGCGCGGGCACGCATCCCGGCGGCGGTGTCACCGGCGCGCCGGGACACAACGCCGCGCAAGCCATCAACGCCGATTTCCGCGCGGGACGCTGACGCTCAAGCCGACGACAGCACGAACGTGTTGCCGTCCGGATCCTTGAACTTCGCGAACGTTCCCCACGGCTGCTTGGTCGGGCCTTCGACGAACTCGACGCCACGCTGCGTGAGCTGACGAAACGTTGCCTCGACGTTGTCGCACTGAAACGAACCGTTGAAGAACGTGCCGACGCGGTCTTCGTGTCCAGGCGGCGTGAACAGCACGACGCGCGTCGGCGAGTTCGCGATGCGCAATTCGATCCAGCGCTGACCCGGACCCATCGGCTGATCGGTCGACACTTCGAAGCCGAGTTTTTCGGTATAGAACTCCAGCGCGCGTTGCTGGTCGCCGACCGGGATTCCGGCGAACTTGAGTTGCGTGATCATAGGGGCTCCGTGGCTGCGTCGGCGCCATTCTCGCCGAACGCGGCGAGGCGTTGTGAAAACAATTGCTATAGTATTTATTGCTATGCAGCCACGAATCGCCATCGACGCTTACGTCATCGACACCCTGCTGCCCGATCTGGTGGGCCATGACCGGCGTCCATCCGCGTTCCTCGTCTACCTGTACTTGCTGCGCGCGTCGGCACGCTCGCGCGACGATTCGGTCGAGGTCAGCCTGCAGACCATCGCCGTGCGCACCGGATTGTCGAAGGCATCCGTGCAATCCGGCATCCGCCATCTGAAGCGGCGCGGATTGCTCGACGACAACGTGGAAGCCACGACCTTGCGCCCGCTGCGCCGCGTCCGCCGCCCGTGGCGACGCTGACGCGCGCTCGCGCATAATGCGAAATCCTTTTCGGGGCCGATCATGACCGACCGCATTGCTTCCGAGGTGCGCGCCAACTCCACCGCACGCGTCCTCTTGGCCAGTCTCGCCGGCACGACGATCGAGTTTTTCGATTTCTACATTTACGCGACGGCGGCCGTCATCGTTTTTCCGAAACTGTTTTTCCCGGCGAGCGATGCGACATCCGCCACGCTGAATTCGCTCGCCACGTTCGCGCTGGCATTTTTCGCGCGTCCGCTCGGATCGGCGCTGTTCGGACATTTCGGCGATCGCATCGGCCGCAAGGCCACGCTCGTCGCCGCGCTGCTGACGATGGGCGTATCGACCGTCTTCATCGGCCTGTTGCCGACGTATGAGAGAATCGGCGTCGCCGCGCCCGCGCTGCTCGCGCTGTGCCGCTTCGGCCAGGGGCTGGGACTCGGCGGCGAATGGGGTGGCGCCGTTCTGCTCGCCACCGAAAACGCGCCGCCCGGACGACGCGCGTGGTTCGGGATGTTTCCGCAACTCGGCGCGCCGCTCGGCTATATCCTTTCGGCCGCCACGTTCCTGATCCTGAGCGCGATGCTCACCGATGCGCAATTCTTCGCCTTCGGCTGGCGCATCCCGTTTCTGATCAGCGCGATCCTGGTGATCGTCGGTCTGTACGTGCGCCTCAAACTCACGGAAACGCCGGCGTTCCTGCGCGCGATCGAGAACAACGAACGCGTCGCATTGCCGATGGGCGAAGTCGTTTGCGCGGCAGACGTCTGCATTGATTCTTGGCACGTTCGCCGCGGTCGTCGCCTTCGTGCTGTTCTATCTCATGACGGTGTTCGCGCTGAGCTGGGCGACGAACGCGTTGCACTACGATCGCTCATCGTTCCTCGTGCAGCAGATGATCTGCCGCGCTGATGTTCGCGATCGGCATCCCGATCGCCTCGATCGCATCGGACCGCTACGGCGCACGCGCCGTGTCGATGGCGGTTGCCGCGATGATCTTCGTGTTCGGTCTCGTGTTCGCGCCGCTGTTCACGCTGGGCGTCGGTCCGTTTCCGTTTCTCGCGATCGGACTTTTGCTGATCGGTTTCACTTACGGTCCGCTCGGTACCGCGCTCGCGCAGATGTTTCCGACCGCGGTGCAGATACACCGGATCGTCGCTCGCGTTCAATTTCGCCGGCATTCTCGGCGCCTCGCTGGCGCCGTACATCGCCACGTGGCTGGCCAAGACGTACGGACTTCAGTTCGTCGGTTACTACCTTTCAGCCGCGGCGCTGGTCACGTTCGTCGCGTTCCGCTTCGCCCGTTGCGTCGAGTAAACCCGAATGCGGGCGCAACGAAAAGCGGCGACGCAATTGCTGCGTCGCCGTCGCCGGCCACTTAGGTGCCGCAGTACGCGTACCGCGTTAAAAGAAGACGATGCCTCCGATCGCGTACGTCGTCTCTTGGGCGTGGTTGCCGTTCCATGCCTTGGACTTCGTGTCGATGTATTCGCCGACGAGCGTCACGTTCCTGGTCAGGCTGTAGTACACGCCGCCGACGGCGGATTGATTGCTCTTGAGCAGATCGCTCGACGACTGGAACGCCTTTTCATCCGACGCGAGTTTCAACCGCGACTCGCCGTAGCTCGCGCCGAGTTTCAGCTTGCCGATCTTGTAACTTAACTGTGCGTAGCCGCCGTTCGAATCGCGTTTGTCGCCGAGCGCCGACGACGGCAGGATGAATAGCCCCGTCGTGCCGATGCCTTTGCCGGTGTAGCCGTACAGCACGCCTTCGAAACCGGCGACATCAAGTTTCACGCCCGCGTCCCAGCCCGTGCCGGTGAAACTCGTGCGCGCAGCGGGATCGTTCGCGGCGACGTCGTCATTGTTCGCCGACACTTTCTGGCTGACGCCGCCGACCCACACTTTGCCGGACAGATCGGACGATTTCGGATCGCCCCACGTGTAGTTCACGCCGCCCTGGATCTGCGGCGAACTGTGGCGTGTATACGTCGCCGAGCCGACCGCATCGAGCGGCTGGAACACGCCGAGTCGATGCGCTGAATCCGCTGAAGTTCGGCGTCGTGTAGGTGATCTGCGGTTCCCAGTCGGTATACAAATATCCCAGACCGATGCGGCCCAGACTCGTATTGCTCGGCGCAGCGTTGTTGCCGACCGAGCCGACGCCGAGCAGCGTCATGTCGTCGAGGATCGCATCCTTGCCGAAGATGCCGATGTCGCGGCCGAGCTTGAACGAGCCCCAGTCCTGACCGACGGTAAAAAACGCCTGACGTGCATCGATGCCCGGCGATTGCAGCGCAGCCGGCAAACCAGGCCCGTTCACGCCCGCCGCCGCCGAACTGTTGATGCCGGGATATAGACCGATCGTGACGCCGACGTCGTAATCGTCCTGATGCGTCGTCGCGCTGAAGACGAGCGCCGCCGGCAGCAAGCCGTTGCGCACGGCCGTGCTGCGACTTCCGGTGCAAGCGAGCCCGCCGACGATGGCCGTCGTCGCCGCCGGTCCGTTATCGCAATCCGCGCCGACATAGAACGCGTTGACGTTGCCGGAGATGTCGATCTTCCAGTCGCCGGCGGTGAAATCCAGGCCCGCGAAGGCCATCGTGGGAAACAACAGAACAGAACCGATTGCCAAAGCTAGTTGGGTACGCGTATTCATACTCCCTCCATTCGAATGGTTTTTTGGTTTTTCGGGCCGAACGCGTCCGCTGCTGCGATTTCTCGCATCAGGTGCGTGGCCGCTGGCGCCCGGTCGGAACGGGGGAGATCGACGCATCCTTCGATGCGTTCCGATTCGATCAAACGAAATCGATTTCCCTAAAACTCCCCGCTTGTCCCTTTCGATCGAATCACGATGAACCGATCGAGCGCGAGCGGGAGAGCAACGTGCATACCAACGATGATTGAAGAATCATGCGTTGCAATAAAGTATACAAGCGCAGAAATATACAATTCGTCTTGGTGTCTGCGCAGCGGGCTCCGAGTGCTCGAAGCGCGCGCGTTGAAGCTCATGTGCGAGTGCAATGTCGCCCGTCGTCGCAGTGCATTGGCGCGGTCGGCGAAGTGGACCGATAGCGGGACAGTGCCCGAGCAGCGCTATGCCGAACGCGTGGCGAAGTGCGCCAAGGTTGGAAATGACCGCGCTACGGCTTCAGAAACAGTAAGCTGCGCAGTTCTTCTTTTTCCGCCTCGCTGAGCGCACCCAGCCGCGCTTCGAGTTCGTTGCGGCGCTGGATCTGCGTCTGACGGTCGAGACGGGCGAGTGCGTCGAGGAATTCGATGCGCCATTCGTGTTCGCTGCCGGGAAATTCCATCACGGCAAGTTTCTGCAGCGCGCGCACTTCATCGCGCTGATCGAAATGTTCGAGGATCAACGCCGTGGAGATTTCCGGACGCTGCCGGCACAGTTCGATCAGCTCGACGAGCAACGAAATGCCCGGCTGCCGCAATTCGCCGAAAAGATACGGCGGTTCGATCGACGCGGCGAACCCCGGATTCTGGATCAGCAACGCGACCGCGGTACGCACCAGCGTGCGTTCCTGCGGCGGTTTCGCCGCGCCGCGCGACTGCTCGCGGCGGCGCCGCAGTCTCGATGCGGATACGCACATTGGCGATGCGATCGAGCTCGCCGAGCATCAGATCGCGGAACGCGCCATCCGGAATCTGCGACAACAGCGGACGCGCACGTTCGGCGAGCCGTGCCTTGCCATCGAGCGTGTTGAGATTCACTTCGTGGCCGAGTTCGGCGAACACGAATTCACTCAGCGGCGTGGCATCTTTCAGGCGCTGCTCGAATCCACTTTGGCCTTCTTTGCGCACGATCGAATCGGGATCTTCGCCGTCGGGCAGGAACAGAAAAAACGCCTGCCGTCCGTCGCGCATGCGCGGCAACACCGATTCCACCGCGCGCCAGGCCGCCTGGCGTCCGGCACGATCGCCATCGAAGCAAAAGTATACATCTGCACAATTGCGGAACAGCAGTTCGGCATGATCGCGCGTCGTCGCCGTGCCGAGCGTCGCCACAGCCTGCGTGATGCCGTGCTGGAACAGCGCGATCACGTCCATGTAGCCTTCGACGACGATCAGCCGCGGAATCTTGCTGTGCGTCTGCCGCACCAGCCACAGCGCGAACAGTTCGCGGCCTTTGTGGAACAGCGGCGTTTCCGGCGAATTGAGATATTTCGGACCGTCGTCGGTCTTCGCAAGAATTCTTCCGCCGAACGCGATCACGCGACCGCGCCGATCCTGGATCGGAAACATCACGCGATCGCGGAAACGGTCGAACTTCTTGCCCTTCTCGCCGCTGGTCGAGCATGCCGGTTTTTTCGAGCAGCGCGATGCGTTGCGCGCTGGTCCCGAGCGCATTCTTCAGCGCGTCCCACGAATCCGGCGAATAACCGAGCTGGAATTGCTCGATGATTTCCGTGCTCAGCCCGCGCGATTTGAAATACTCGAGCGCCTTCGGCGCTTTCGCCAGTTCGCGCTGATAGAACGTCGTGCAGTTGCCGAGCAGGGCGTACAGATCGGTCGAATCTTCCTGCGGCGCGCGGCGTCCGCCGTCGTACGGTACTTTCACCCCGGCGCGCGCGGCGAGATCTTCCACCGCATCGACGAATTCGAGGCGGTCGTACTCCATCAGGAATTTGATCGCGCTGCCGTGCGCGCCGCAGCCGAAGCAGTGGTAGAACTGTTTGGCCGGGCTCACCGTGAACGACGGCGAGCGCTCGTCGTGGAACGGACAGCGCGCGGTCCAGTCGCGGCCGGCTTTTTTCAGCGGGACGCGCTGCTCGATCACCTCGACGATGTCGACGCGGGCGAGCAGATCATCGATGAATTGTTCGGGGATGCGGCCGGGCATGGTTTAGTGTAACCGAGCGGTTTCTGGCACCCGGCAGTGTTTGCAGTTGCGAACTTTTCGCGGCGGCGAATAATCCGAGAGTCCCATCAGACGCGGAGAAAGCCGATGTCGTGTCGTGCGTGCTCGTTGTTGCTTTGCCTGGTGTCGATATCGAGTGCGGCGATGGCCGCCGGAGCGCCTGATCAGACGCCTGCGATGCAGGCCTATGCCGCCATCCAGGCGCTCAGGGACCAAGGCAACAAGCTCATCGACGAAACGCACGATCCGGAGGCCATCCGCAACGCGATCGGCTATTTCGATCAGGCGATCAAGATGCTCGACCAGCCCGACATCGACGAGTTGGGGAACGGCAACATCTATCTCAAGTATCGGCGTTTCGATGTCGAGCTCGATCTCGCCCAAGCGTACGCCGAGCTGGGCGACAAGACCGCGGCCATCGACCATTTCGAAGCCGCGGCGCGATTCAACAGTGTGGGCGGCATTCTCGACAGCCTGCTCAAGAACCGACCGGGTCTTGCCTCATTGCAGTCCGATCCGCGTTTTCAGCGGCTGGTGCTGGAGAACCGCAGCCTCGATCGGCTGTGGAAACATCCGGCGATTTCGTCAGCCTACAGCGATGCGCTCTCGCCGGAGCAGCGCGTCGCCGGACTGTCACTGTTCTGGTCTGAAGCGAATTTCAATTTCGTCTATTTCGATCATGTCACCGACATCGATTGGGACGAGAAATACATGGAATTCCTGCCGCAGGTGCTCGCGGCGAAAACCACGCGCGACTATTACGACGTGATGATGCGATTCGCACCGCTGCTGCGCGACGCTCACACCAACATCTATCCGCCCGAGCCGATCGCATCGAAGTTTTACGCACGACCGCCGATCGAAACTGCGCTCGTGGACGGACATGTTCTCGTGCTGCAGGTGGCGAGCGCGACGGTGCGAACGCTCGGCGTGCATGAGGGCGACGAAATCGTCGTCATCGATGGCCAGCCCGTGCGTGAATACGCGCAAGCGCACGTGCGGCCTTACGTCTCCAGCGCGACGCCGCAGGATGCGGACGTCCGGATGTACGGCCATCAATTGCTCGGTGGCGACGAATCGATACCCGTGAAGTTGACGCTTCGCGATCGCAGCGGACATGAGCACGTCGCGAGCATCCCGCGAAGCGACTACAGCGAAACGCATTGGCGTGAACGGCCATTCTTCCGCGATCTGGGCCGTGATGTCGTTTACGTGAACCTCGATCAGTTCGAAAACGATCGCATCGACACGCAATTCGAGGCGGCCTGGCCACGCATCCGCACCGCGAAAGCGCTCATTATCGATGTGCGCGACAACGGCGGCGGCAGTAGCGGTTATGGCGAAGAAATCCTCACGCACCTGACACCGGACTCCATTCCCCGTCTATCTGCGAAGCAGCGCGCGTATTTGCCCGTCAATCGTGCGCGGGGATTTGCGTCCGTCTCCTGGCAGGGTCTGGGCGTCGGACCGTTGCACAACGAACGCAGCGACACGTTTGCTGGAAAGGTCGCCGTTCTCATCGGACCGAAAACCTTTTCGGCCGCCGAGGATTTCGTCGCCAGTTTCCAGCTCATGCATCGCGGCAAACTCGTCGGCGAGCGGTCCGGCGGCGGCACCGGACAGCCGCTCATGTTCGATCTGCCCGGCGGCGGCAAGGCGCGAATCTGTGCGAAGCGCGATGAGTATCCGGATGGCCATACCTTCGTCGGCTCCGGCATCGCGCCCGATGTCGAGGTGAAAGCGACGGTCGACGACGTTCGCGCCGGCCGCGATCCGGTGCTCGCCCGCGCCTTCGCCGAACTCACGGGCAGGGGAGGGAGATCGCCATGACCGAACGCAGCAGACGCATCGGCGTCGTCGCGGCCGTGTTGCTGGGCACGCTCGCGATCGCGACGCTCGGATATTGGCTGGGCCGTGGTTCGGCGAAGCATGAATCCGCCAAGCCGGAACACCAAACAGCTGTGCGGACAGTCGCATCTGCGCCTCCCACGGCCCTTTCGCCCGTCGAGAAATTACGCACACCTGCTGCTGAGAAAACCAATGACACGTTGAATGCGGCGGAAATCGCTCCGAAGTGGCGCTTCGCCGGGATTTCAAGCTACCGAGTGGCAAGCGACACCGAATCCTGGATGTCGTTGTACGCGGATCATCACGATCTGATCGTGCGCTTCAACCAGCGCTATCCCTACGCGTGGAACGTCTCGTCGGCCGAAGAAATCGCCTGGCTCGCAAAAAATGGATTCCCGATGCCCGAGGATATGATCGCGGCCGATGCCATGTCGGATGATGACCTGCGCCGGGAAGCCGATGCCGGTTCAAGCAAGGCCCTCATGCTGTATTACGAACGGCTGCAATCAGAATGGATAACGGCCGCACGCGATGAAATAAGCAAGGGCGCCTCACCATCCGACGCCGATCAGCGCGCGGCGATAGCCATTCCGAAGACGCATTTGGAGATCGGACGGATCTCCTCGCAGGTCCGCGGAATGGAAACGCCGTTCTTCGGCTATCTGGAAGCGAATCAACCTCTTCTCGTCGACGACGAAACCGCGCGCGAGCAGAACCTGGCCGGCGGACTGGCCTTGGCGTACGCCAGAGGCGACGATCGCGCCGGAATGGCCGTGCTTTCCACGGCTGCGAACGGCGCACTTTCCGAGGAGCAGGCTGCGCTCGCCTACCGCATCATGGCGGAGACGCGTGACTACTATCCGGTTCGAAGCGCGTGCGATCCGAGGATTTCAACACCATTTCCCAAGCCGCCGCCTGAGCAATAAAAAAGCCGGGCGAACCCGGCTTTTTCGGCGCGCGCAACTGCCGGCTAATCATCCGAGCGCCGCAAGCTTCGCCTTAACCAACTCCGACAACTTACCCATATCCGTGCGCCCAGCCACTTTCGGCTTGACCAGCACCCATCACCTTCCCCATATCCTTCGCACTCGCCGCGCCCGGATTCAGCGATGGCAGCCCCGATCGCAGCATCCACTTCCTCCGCCGTCATCTGCTGCGGCATATAGTCCTGGATCACACCGATCTCGAATTTTTCCTTATCGGCCAGGTCGTTGCGCGCGGCGGCCTCGAACTGGGTGACCGAATCGCGGCGCTGCTTGAGCATCTTCTCGAGCACGGACAGAACCTGCGCGTCATCGAGCTCGATGCGCTCGTCCACTTCGCGCTGCTTGATCGCCGCGTTGACCAGGCGGATCACGCCGAGGCGATCCTTGTCGCCGCTCTTCATGGCGGCCTTCATGTCGTCGGTAAGCTTGGTTTTCAGGCTCATGGCGCTATTTTTCCTTCGGAAACGAAAACGGCCGGCAGCGCTGGGCGCAACCGGCCGTTCGAGGCGTTACAAGCGCCCGATCAGGGCGTTGCCGATCAGTACAGACGGCGGCGCTTGGTCACGTCGCGCGACACGCGGCGCAGATGGCGCTTCACCGCCGCGGCGGCTTTGCGCTTGCGTTCCTGCGTGGGCTTTTCGTAGAACTCGCGCTTACGCGTTTCGGCCAGAACGCCGGCCTTTTCGCAGGTGCGCTTGAAACGACGCAATGCGAACTCGAACGGCTCGTTCTCGCGTACTTTGACGTTGGGCATGATGGCTCCGCTGGTAAACTATACCCGTTTCTTCACGGGCGAGCCGCGTATTTTAGCGTGAAAAATAACGGAACCGCAATGGATTATCGCAACCGGCCAGGGCCGGTCCTCGGCATCGAAACCTCATGCGACGAGACCGGGGTGGCCGTATTCGATCCGGCCGTCCCGAGCTCGCCAACGGGCTGCTGGCGCATACGCTGTACAGCCAGATCAAGATGCACGCCGACTACGGCGGCGTGGTGCCCGAACTGGCCTCGCGCGATCACGTCCGCAAGCTGCTGCCGCTGGTCCGCGAGACGCTGAAAGAGGCCGATCTGACCACCGCGCGACCTGCGCGGCGTGGCCTATACGGCCGGTCCGGGCCTGATCGGCGCGTTGCTGGTCGGCGCCTCGTGCGCGCGGGCGCTGGCGTGGTCGCTGGACATCCCGGCAATCGGCGTCCACCACATGGAAGGGCATCTGCTGGCGCCGCTGCTGGAGGCCGATCCGCCCGAGCCGCCGTTCGTGGCGCTGCTGGTGTCGGGCGGCCATTCGATGCTGATCGAAGTGTCCGCGATCGGCAAATACCGCCTGCTCGGCGACACGCTCGACGACGCCGCCGGCGAAGCCTTCGACAAGACCGCCAAGATGATGGGATTGCCGTATCCCGGCGGCCCGGCGCTGGCGAAGCTGGCCGAATCGGGCCGCGACGGGCAATTCAGGTTTTCGCGCCCGATGACCGATCGGCCCGGGCCTCGATTTCAGCTTCAGCGGACTTGAAGACGCAGGTGTTGCTCGCGTATCAGGCGAACGCCGAAAAGCCCGACGCGAAAGCCGACATCGCGCGCGGTTTCGAGGAGGCGATCGTCGAAACGTTGCTGATCAAATGCCGACGCGCGCTGGAGGAAACCGGCAATACGCGGCTGGTGATCGCCGGCGGCGTCGGCGCCAACAAACGTTTGCGCCACGATCTCGCCGAAGCCGGCCAGCGCGACGGTTTCCGCGCCTATTTCCCGCGCCTGGAGTTCTGCACCGACAACGGCGCGATGATCGCGCTCGCCGGCGCGCTGCGACTGCGAGCGGGATTGCACGACGGCAACGCGATCAACGTGTCGCCGCGCTGGGATCTGGAATCGCTCGCGCCGCTGGAGACGGTCTGATATGGACATCGTCTTCATCGAAGATCTGCGCATCGAAACCGTCATCGGCATCTACGATTGGGAACGCAAGATCAAGCAGACCGTCGCGCTCGATCTGGAAATGGCGTTCGACAACCGCAAGCCCGCCGCGAGCGACAAGATCGACGACACGCTCGACTACAAAGCCGTGAGCAAGCGACTGATCGCGTTCGTCGAAGGCTCGCATTTCGAACTGGTCGAAACGCTCGCCGAAAAATGCGCGCAGATCGTGCGCGAGGAATTCGGCGTGCCGTGGCTGCGCCTGAAACTGTCGAAACCCGGCGCGGTGCGCGGATCGAAAGCGGTCGGCGTGATCATCGAGCGCGGTGAAAAACCGGCGTGACGCGCGTTTATCTGAGTCTCGGCTCGAATCTCGAACCGGAAAAAAATCTGCGCGCGGCGATCGAGGAACTGCGCGCGAAATTCGGCGAGGTGGTCGTCTCGCCGACGTATCGCTATCCTGCCGTCGGCTTCGAAGGGCCGGATTTCCTCAATCTCGCTGCTGCGATCGACACCGATCTTGATGCCGCCGCGCTGAATGACTGGCTGCACGATCTCGAAAATCGTCACGGCCGCCGTCGCGACGTGCCGCGTTTTTCCAGCCGTACGCTCGACATCGACATCGTGCTCTATGGCGATGCGGTGATGAACGATCTGCAGATCCCGCGCGACGAACTGAAGCACGCGTTCGTGCTGCAGCCGATGGCCGACATCGCGCCCGATGTCGTGCATCCCGTTTCGAAACGAACCATCGGCGAGTTATGGCGCCGTTCGAACGAAACGCCGGGCGAGCGCGTCGAACTCTGATCAGACGACGAGCGAGCGTCCGCCGTCGACTTTCAGAATCTCGCCGGTCGTGAATGTCGCATCGCGGATCAGAAATAACACGGCACGTCGCGATTTCTTCCGGCGTTCCCGTGCGCTGCGAGCGGCGTGCGCGCGACGAGATCGTCCTGATTGCTGTATGTCGTTCCGTTTTCCGGCCACAGGATCGCACCGGGCGCAACGCGCATTCACGCGCACATCGGGCGCCAGTTCGCGCGCGAGCGAGCGCGTCATCGCGACGAGCGCCGCTTTCGCCATCGTGTAGATCGGATGTTTCGCCAGCGCGCGCTCGGCGTAGATGTCGACGATGTTGACGATGCTTCCGCGCGAGGTTTTCAGCGCGGGCGCGGCGGCTTGCGACAGAAAAAACGGCGCGCGCGCGTTGCTCGCGAAGAGTTCGTCCCATTGTTTCGCCGTCGCTTCGCCTATCGGCGTCGGGAAAAACGCGGACGCGTTGTTCACGATCGCATCGAGCCGCCCGAAGCGCGCGGTACACTTTTCCACAATGCCGCTGACAGCGTCGAGGTCGGCGAGTTCCGCCGCGACTGTTAGCGTGCTTCCGTCGCGTGCGGTCTCGAGTTCATCGACCAGCGCATCCATTTCCGCGCGCGAATGGCGATAATGCAGCGCCACGTCGTAGCCGGCGCCGTGCAGCGTGCGCGCGATCTGCGCGCCGACGCGCTTGGCGGCGCCGGTGATTAAAACGACAGGGCGATCGATACTCATGCACCCAACTCTAACGGTTTTTTGCGGCTGATTTGCGGAGATTTGCGAAGCGTGCGAACCGATTTGCCCGAGCCCGGCAGCGAAGAACGCGCGCACAGCGAGCGGTTGTGCGAGCGCATCCGCGCCGAAATCCATGAGGCCAGCGGCGCCATCGGTTTCGACCGCTACATGGAACTCGCGCTGTACGCGCCGGGCCTGGGCTACTACAGCGCCGGCGCGACTAAATTCGGAGCGGCCGGCGATTTCGTGACGGCGCCGGAGCTGGGCTTCGTGTTCGCGCGCTGTCTCGCGCGTGCGATCGCTGCGCGTGCGCGACGAGGCCGATGTCGTCGAACTGGGTCCGGGCAGCGGCGCGCTCGCGGCGGAACTGTTGCTGGAACTGGACCGGCTCAACGCACGTCCGGCGCGATACCTATTGCTCGAACGCAGCGCCGATCTGCGCGAACGTCAGTGCGCGACGTTGCACGCGCGCTGTCCGCAATTCACGTCGATGATCGACTGGCTCGACGCGCCGCCCAGCGAAGCGTGGACGGGCGCACTGATCGCCAACGAAGTGATCGACGCGTTGCCGGTCAAACTGTTCGAGTTGCGCGATGAGCGAGTTTTCGAACGCTGCGTCGGCGTCGACGCAAGCGGGCCGTTTCGAATGGCGCGAACGCGATGCGACGCCGTCATTCGAGGCGAACGTGCGGATGCGCCTCGGCGATCTTCCGCTGCCGCAGCCCTACCGCTCCGAATACTGCGACGATGTTGTCGCCGTGGCTCGCAGAAGTGACAGCGACACTTGCTCGATGGCGACAGCGTGGTTCATCGATTACGGCCACACGCGTCGCGACTACTACGCGCCGCAGCGTCGCGACGGCACGTTGCGTTGTCACTATCGCCATCGCGCGCACAACGATCCGCTGAGTCCTCACCGGACTGCAGGACATCACCGCGTGGGTCGATTTCGACGCGCTCGGCGAAGCGGCGATCGGCGTGCGGACTGCGCGTCGCCGCGTTCACGACGCAAGCGGAATTCCTGATCGCGCACGGCCTCGACGCGGTGTTCGCGCACGCCTACGACGCCGCGTCCGACGAAACGGCACGTTATCGCCTTGCGCAGGAAGTGAAGCGCCTGACGTTGCCGGGCGAGATGGGCGATGCGTTCCGCGTCATGACACTGCGGCGCGGAGATCAGACGGCATAGCCATGCGTATCGCACCAACGGCATGAATCGCACGACGGGTCGGCTTGCGGCCCGCGCGGGCGCGGGCGTAGCATCGTCGGCGAACGTCCGCGCCGGGGAAGCGGATAAATCCGGCGAGGTGCGTATGGAAGGTAAGTGGGTCAATCGTTCGATGTTCGTGGTGGGCTTCGCCTTCACCGCCTCGGCGTGGGCGCTGCCGCCGACGGCTGAAATCGATCCCGACGCGATCCAGGCGCAGTTTAACGGCGCTATCGCCGCCGCGCCGGTCGATCCGGTCGATGCCAAAATCCACAGCCAGTTGCGCGACTCTCTCGATTCGCAGGCGCGCGGCGCGGCATCGCCATTCGCGAGATTGCCGGCGGCGTTGCATCGCGATGGCAACGTGCTCGTTGAAGTGCATTTGCGCGACGACGCCACCGACGACACCGCGCTCGACGCGTTTGCCCGGCACGGCGCCGTGCGTCGCAACCGGCTGAGCGATACACTGCACGAAGTCTGGATTCCGCTCGATCGTCTGCGCGAACTGGCGTCCGACGACGCTGTCGCCTTCGTGACACCCGCGCGTCTGGTCAAGCACGTGATCGGCAGCAAGACCAGCGAAGGCGTGGCCGCCGGTAACGCGAATCTGTGGCAGACCTTCACGCCCGCCTTCGACGGCACCGGCATGAAGATCGCGATGATCGATTCGTACCAGAAATCATCGATCGCGAGTTTGCAGACGAGTAAGGACTGGCCGGCGACTGCGAAAATCAGTTGTTTCGATCTGAAAGGTTCCGCGCCAGGCTCCAATCCGCCGTACAGCCCAGTGAGTTGCACCTCGAGCGACTTCGGCAGCAGCAACATTACGCACGGAAATGCAACGCTGGAGATCGCGTATGACGTCGCGCCCGGCGCCACGTTCCTCGCCTACGACACCGAAACCGTCGGCGACTGGCGCAATGCGATTCTCGATGCGGCGCATCTGAATTCGAGCGGCGCAACGCTCGGAGCGGTGAAGGCGAACGTCATTTCGGCATCGCTCGCCGCGCCACTCGATGGCAAGGGCGACGGCACGGCTTTGCCCGCATCGATCGCGGAGGCGGCGGGTTTCGCGAAAGCGAAGGGCGTGCTCGTCGTCAACGCGGCAGGCAACGAACGCCAGAATCACTGGGGCGGCGCTTTCAAGTTATCGACGCTCGGCAGCGGCTATCACACATGGAGCGGTGCCAACACGACGCTGAATCCATTCGGCCCGGACACGACGCACGTGTACTGCTACGCCGCCGGCACCGAAATCGATGTGCAGATGTACTGGAACAACTGGACCACGCCCGGCGCGACGCACAATTACGATCTGTATCTTTTCCAGTTGCCGAGCGCACCGCCTGGATTGAACATCGCGCAATCGACCGAACTGCAAAACGGTGGCAGCGGGCAGACGCCTCAGGAATTCATCCAGTACACGACCGGTGTCGCCTCGACGTCAGGCTGTCCGGCGAACACGGCGGCATACGCCGTTGCCGTCGTTCGCGTGTCGAGTACCGCGACAGACAATCTGCAAGTCTTTGCATCGACCTCGGCCGGTGGAACGCTCGTCTACGACGTACCCGCGCGCAGTCTGGATTTTCCCGCCGATTCACCGAACGTGCTGTCCGTCGCTGCGATCGACGTGAAGAACGCCACGACCAATCCGCAGGAACCTTTCAGCTCGCAAGGCCCGGTCCTCGCGACAGGCGGCGGCTTGCCGACGAATCCGAATCCGCTCACCGACACGAATCTCAAACCTGATCTGGCCAGCTTCGACGACGTCACCACCGTCAGCATCCCGGATTTCTTCGGCACATCCGCATCCGCCCCGCACGCCGCTGGCATGGCCGCGCTTGTTCATGCAGAAATTCGGCGTGCAAACCACGGCGACGAATCTGACCAACAACATCATCACTCCGCTGCGCACGATCGCGAGCACCGGCACGAACGATCTCGGCACGGTAGGCAAGGATTATTCGTACGGCTACGGCCGACTGAAATTCGCGCAGGACACCGGCTTCACGTTCCTGCAGCAGCCGACGAACACCGCTCGCGGGCGCCACGATGACGCCGGCGGTGAAAGTCGGCGTGGTCGATTCCGGCGGCAACCTCGATCCGTACACGTTGTATACCGATGCCACGCTGTCCATCGGCACCAATCCTGTCGGCGGCACACTCACCGGCGGTGGCAGTCAGCCGCTCACGGCCGGCGTTGCGACTTTTTCGGGATTGAAAATTGATAAATCCGGGACCGGCTACACGCTGAAGGCGACATCGACGCCGGCCGGCCTCACCGTCGACGAGCAATGCGTTCAACATCACCACGGGAACGGCTACGCACATCGCATTCCTCGTGCAGCCCGAGCAACGAGCCAGTGGGTACGCCGATCACGCCGACTGTGAAAGTTGCGATCGAAGACGCGAACAACAACGTCGTCACGACAGCGTCGAACGCGATCACGTTACGCAAGACCACGTGCACGACGACCATTGCCGAAGGCGGCGGTCCGATCGCCGCAGTGAACGGTGTCGCATCGTTCCCGAATCTGACGCTCAACACCGTCGCCAACGGCGTGATCCTGCAGGCATCGGCGACCGGGTTCTCGTCGGTGAACAGCGCCGCGTTCAACGTCACCGGCGCGGACAGGATTTTCGTGAACGGATTCGAGTCGGGCTGCGTGCCTTAGCCGGATGCGCGCGCCGAACGGACGCGCTCGATCTCGCTGCTGATCGCGCGCAGTCGTGCTTCGCGAAGCGCCTTGCCGACGTCGATACCTGCGAGTCCCTGATCGACAAACGTCTGCGCTTTCGGCGTGAGCGCGGCGTTGAACAGATCGGTCAGATAACGAGCCTGCGGATAGTCAGCGTCCTGCATGCTTTTGCGTCCGCGCTTGTCGGCGGTGCACGCGAGCAGGAATTGCTGCACGCGACGCGGCAGGCGAAACGCATCGAGTTTCTCGAACAGTTCGAGGATGGTCGATGCGCGAAGTTCGAATGCGGTGTGCGCGAGCAGATGCAGTTTGCACACGAGTTGCGCGAGCGCCGCGAATTCCGCGGGCACTTTCAATCGCGCCGACAATGCCTTGATCGGTTCGATGCCCGCGTGTTCGTGTCCGCGATGGCTCGGCAGAACGTCCGGTGGCGTCAGTGCCTTGCCCAGATCATGCGTGAGCGCGCACCAGCCGATCAATGCATCGCCGGGCGCAAGCTGCGCGGCCATGTCGAGCACCATTTCAAGATGAATGCCGGTGTCGACTTCCGGATGGAATTCCGCGCGCTGCGGTACGCCATACAGCGCGTCGACTTCAGGCATCAGCACACGCAGCGCGCCGCAGTCGCGCAGCGCGCGAACGAATGCGCTTGGTGTGGGCTCCGCGAGCGCTTTTTGTGTTTCGGCCCATACGCGTTCGGGCACGAGATGATCGGCTTCGCCGCTCTCGACCATCGCGATCATCAATTGCATCGTCTCGTCGGCAATGCGGAAACCGCGCGACGCATAGCGTGCCGCGAATCGCGCAACGCGCAGGATGCGCACGGGATCTTCCGCGAACGCCGGCGACACGTGACGCAGAATGCCTTCGCGCAGATCGCGCGCGCCGTCGAACGGATCGACCAGTTCGCCGTTTTCGTCCTGCGCGATCGCATTGATGGTGAGATCGCGCCGGCGCAGGTCATCTTCGAGTGAAACGCCCGGTTCCGTCTCGAATGCAAAGCCGTGATAGCCGCGCCCGGTTTTGCGTTCGGTGCGCGCGAGCGCGTATTCCTCTTTCGTTTCCGGATGCAGAAATACCGGAAAGTCTTTGCCAACCGGTTTGAAGTGCAGCGCGAGCAACTCGTCGGGCGTGGCACCGACGACGACATAATCGCGATCCTTCACCGCGATGCCGAGCAGACGATCGCGCACCGCGCCGCCGACGAGATAGGTTTTCATCGGCGCATTATGCGGCAGCGTCGCCGGCGATTTCACGCGGCGCGCACGTTCGCGTCGACGCCCTCGCGAGCGGCTACAATGGCCGCTCGCCGCCGATCTGGAAAAACCGATGAAGAACATGCTGGTCGCGTTCGCACTCGCTTTGCTCTCGGCCTGCGCCGCCACGACGCCGAACAAGCCCGCGCAGCCGCAAGCGAAGGACGCGCTCTACCGCGAACTCGGCGGCATGGAAGGCATCACGCGCGTCGTCGATCTGTCGCTTCAACGCATCAATTCCGACGCACGCATCAACACGCTGTTCGCGAAAACCGATCACAACGATCTGCGTCGTCTCGTCATTGAACAGATCTGCGAAGCGAGCGGCGGGCCGTGTAAATACACCGGCCGTTCGATGGAAGAGGCGCACAGTGGCCTCAATCTGACCAACAAGGATTTCGACGCGTTCGTCAGCGATCTGGTCGGCGCGATGAACGATGCAAAAGTGCCGAACGCGACGCAGAAGAAATTGCTCGCGCTGCTGTCGCCGATGCGGCCGCAGGTTGTGGGACAGTAAAAAGAGTTAGGGTTCGAACGTTCCGCCGAATATCTCGTCCGCTTCGCCCGCAACGGTGTACACGAACGCACCGAGATTATTTCCGACCGCGACAGTCCATTGGTTGTTGCCGACTGTGTGCACGGCGAGCTGATTCCCGGCACCGGTGGCGTCGCCAAGCGGCTCGCTGCGAGCCAGAACCGTTCCGTCGAGAGCGCCGAGCACGATGATTCGACCGTCCGCTACGGCGATCAAATGCGACGGATCGTTCGGCAGCGGCTGCAATGCATTCAGAACCGGAGGCGTGACCAGCGCGCGCAGATAGTGATGCGTCGCCGCGTCGAAAAAGGTGACACTGCCGGACTGCTGAAAAACCGCGATCTCCGCGCCAGCCTGTCCATTGGGCACATACGTCGCGCCAGTGGAGGTGGCGAGCAGCGACCAGTCCAGCAGTTCCGTCTGCACATTGTAGGCGCGAAGGCTGCCTGGCAGAACCGCGATCATTTCGCTTGACGGATTGCTGCTTGGGCCTGTGACAAGCACGCCGTCGATCATGGAAGAACCGTTTCCCATGGACACCGACGTCCACAACGTGTGTCCGTCGACGCCCGAAAACACCTGCAGCAGCGCGCCACTCGATCCCGCCGTGGCGGCAACGAAATCGGGTGTCCCGTCGTTGTCGAAATCGAGCAGTGCGGCATCCTGTAAGGTGCGCGACCGCATCGGTCCGCTTGCGTATGAGCCGATCTGCAATTTCACGGCGTGCGTCGCGCCATCAATCACCGTAATGCGCCCGTCGTAGATCGATGTGCCCGCAAACGCAATGTCCATCGCGTTGTCGTGCGCGTGCGGGATGAGCAGCACGCGCGACGTCGAAAGGTAGAAAGGATCGTTGGCGTTCCCGATCGTCGACGGCGACGACCATTTGAGGGCACCGGTCTGCAGGTTGAATATCTGCGCGACGCCGTAACTGTTACCTGTGTTGTTGCCGACAACGAGTTCGTCCGCGCCATCACCATCGACGTCCCCCATCGCGACGGGCGAGAAGGAACCGGATAGCGACTGCAGCGACCATTTCACCGCGCCGCTCTGGCTATCGACAATTTCCATAGCCACGCTCTGGAAGGATTGCCCGGACGAGAAGACGATATAGGGCACGCCATTGCCGTTGATGTCTGCCAAGGCAATGGCGATGACTCCGTAGCCGGGGTTGTCTATCGCGAAACGCTCGGCGTGCGTCGTCGTGTCGAAGACGTGAACGCTGCCCCATTGCGAATCGCCTAGCAGGATGACGTCGCGGCCGCCGCCATCAATGTTGCCTGCAGCCAGCGCCCCGATTCCTGGCGCGTTGCCGGCGCTCCACAAGGGTGAATAAGGCGAACCACGAAATACCGAAAATTGGCTCCAGGATGCCGCGCCAGCGAATTGCGTCGAGGTATCGGCGAGGAAATGGCCCGCGACCAGATTCACGCCGAACGGATCGATGTATTGCCATTCTGTAGCACGCGTCGCGCCGTCGAAGATCAATCCTGTGTCGAGGACGACTTCCAATGCACGATCACCATCGAGCTGCGCAAGCAGGACATCCGAGGGAGTGGCGCTCGCGTAGTCCCAGAGGGCTTGATGCGTATCCAGCGCATAGGCGTGGACCCCATCGTTCGCTCCGATGATCAGATCCATACCGCCATTGCCGTAGAGATCACCCACCGCCGCGCTGGTCACCTGCAACCCGGTTGCGAACCACGTCAGCTCGCGCAGCGGCCAGCCGGCGAAGTCGTGAACAGTCCCGTCGATGTCGACGAGGATAATGTGCGTCCCATCGCCGAACGTGGCAGCGAGCACGCGGCGGGTGTCTTGCTGACCATCGAGAATTAACGCTTGCTTGATGCCGATCGAGTCATCGGCCATTTTGCCAACGACGGCGAGCGCGTCATTGCCGCCAATGCCAACGAAGACGACGTCGTCGATGCCGTCGCCGTCGACGTCCGCCACTGCGAAACGGCTATATGCCGGCCGCGCGAGCTCCAGGATTTCGCGTCGCGTTTCCGTCAACGAGAAGGCGGCAGGCGCGTCCGCTAATACGGTTCCTGCGTAGAGACCACACGCTGTGGCGAGTGCCGTACACCACCTCGTCGAGATACCGCGTCCCATTGCATTCCCCTGTTGAAAGTTTGCGAGTTAGTTACCGCCAGCGCGCGATGTTACACGCGTTTTTTCGGGCGTCCTATCAAGGGCGGCAGCACACACCACACTCTTGCGCGGCGCATCGTCGCCCGGCGGCGAATAGGGCTGGCCGATGCGCGTCATCTTCGACGCCAGCGATTGCGCGGTGCCGTGCATGCGCCAGTCGTAGATCACGCTGAAGGCGAGCACGCGCGCAACATATTCGCGGGTTTCCTTGTACGGGATCGTCTCGATGAAGAAATCCGGTTCGAGTCCGTCGCGCGCGTTGACCCATCGGCCGACCGGATCGACGCCGGCGTTGTACGCGGCGCTCGCGAGCCACGCGCTGCCGTCGTAGCGCATCGCCATGTTGCTGAGATAGCGCGTGCCGAGTCGGATGTTGAGATCCGGATCGAACAGGTTCGAGGCGCCGGTGAAATCGATCTTTTCCGCTTTGGCGAGCTGCTTCGCCGTGCCGGGCAGCAATTGCATGAGGCCGTAGGCGTCGGCGCCGGAATGTGCATCGGCGGTCCAGGCGGATTCGGCGCGGATGATGGCGTAGGCCCACGATGGATCGATGCCGACGGCGTGCGCGTCGCGTTCGATCTGGTCGCGGCGCGCGAGTGGGAAGCGCAAGTCGTAGAGGTGCAGGTCGTCGCCCTGGTTGAGCGAGTAGACGGCGCGGTCGTACCAGCCGAGTTGCGTCGCGGTTTCCGCGGCGACGCGGCGTTCGGATGGCGTGAGTTTCGCGAATGCGAAATCCCATTCGTGACGCGCTTCGGAGAGGCGGGCGAGCGCGAAGAATTCGAACGCGCGCTGCAGCGATGCGTCGTTGCGCACGCTTTTTTCTTCGTCCGCCGTGGCGGTGAATGTCGATGAGCAGATCGAATACGGTTGATTGATCCAGTCGGCGGCGAGGAAGCCGTGGAAATTCGCTTCCTGCGCGATGCTCGCGAAAATGGGTTCGGCATCGTGTTCGCGGCCGAGTTTCACGAGCGTGCGTGCGCGCAGGTATTTCCAGCGCGCGTCGGCTTTTTGTGTTTCCGACATGTCCTGCAGCGCGGCCAGTGTGGCTTTCCAGTCCTGCGTGGCGAGCGCGGCGCGGACGTGCCATTCGCGTGAGCTGTCGTCCTGCGCGTTCGGCGGGAATGGCGTCGAGTTTCGCGAGAGCATCGGGCGCGTAGCTCGATGCGCTGTAGACGCCGATCGCGCGCAGCACGCGGCCGCGCTGCTGGTCGTCGAATTTGAATTTCGGCGAAAGTGCGTTCCATTGCGCGTTGGCGCGCTCGTCGTCCTTGCGCGCCATGCGCGTAATCGCGACGACGATGGCGTCGCGCGCGTGCGGGCCGTCGGTCCATGTCGCGGCGTCGTTCAATGTCGCGGTGGGGTCTTGCAGCGCGCTTGCGATTTTTTCGGCGGCGGCTTTGTTCGCGCCGTCGAGCAGCGCGGCCGATGACGAGACGACATCGGCTTGCGCGGCTTGTGCGGCTGCGTCGATGCGTTCCCAGATCAGCGTTTCGGTGATCTTGTTCTTCGACAAGCGCCCATTGCACGGCGGCGTCGCAGCCTGAGGGCATCGGCTTCGGCGTGAGCCATAGAGGTTTGAGTTCGGTATCGAAATCGATGGTCTGGCCGGTGGCGAGCTTGGCTTGCATCGCGTTGCATTGCAGATCGCGATTCTTCTCGTTGCCGGTGTACAGCGCCGCGAACGATTTCCAGTCCTGACGACGCGCAAGTTCGAGCAGGAAACTTTCACGCAGGATCTGCGCGGGAAGCGTGTTCGGATATTTCGCGAGGAATTTCTCGACTTCGTCGGTTTTCGCGTCGGTGATGCGATGTTGCAGCGCCGCCTGTTCGAGGTACGGATACAGCGGATAATTTTCGAGGCCGCCGGCGAGCTTGCGCCATGCGAGATCGGGTCCGTGTTTGGCCGCTTCCCATACGAACAGGAATTTTTCGCGCTGCGTGGTGAAGTCCTGTCGCGCGGGTTTGGATTCCGACGCAAAGGAAACGGTGACGACGAACGCGCTCAGCGCGACGGCAAGAATTCGATGAAGCAGATGCGGCATGACACGCGACGTTGCGAAACTATCGAAAGTGTAGCGGAACGTCCGCTCAAAAAACGTCTACGCGGCCCGGTTCATCGCGATCGGCAGGCGCACGCGCGCGGCGATCGGCAGGTGATCGGAAACGGGGTGCGGCAGCGTCCAGATATTTTCCACGCGCATGCCGGACGAGACGATGATGTGATCGATCGCGCGCGTGGGTTCCCAGCTCGGGAACGTCGGCGGCGCGGATTCGGGCGGCGCGAGTGCGGTGTGGCGGAACAGCGAACGCATCTCGGCACTTTTCGCGGTGCAGTTGAGATCGCCCATCAGCACGACGTTGGGTGCGTCGCCGATGAGTTCGCCGAGGAATTCGATCTGCCGTTTTCGCGCCGCGGCGCTGAGCGACAGATGCGCGATCACCACGACCAGCGAATTGTCGCCTTCGCCGAAACGCACCCACAATGCGCCGCGGCCGGGGATGCGGCTCGGCAGCGGATAGTCGAGCACTTCGGCCGGTTCCATGCGCGTGAGCAGGCCGTTGCTGGATGCGGCGAACTGCGCGATCTTGCGGTTGGGCTGATGACTCCAGTACGGAAATCCTGCGGCTTCGGCGAGGTATTGCGTCTGGTTGAGGAAGCCCGAACGCAGACTGCCGGCGTCGGCTTCCTGCAGGCCGACCAGATCGAATTCGGAGAGGAGTTTCGCGAAGCGGTCGAGATTGCCGCGCTTGGTGCGCGTCGGCAACACGTGCTGCAGGCTTTGCATCACGTAATCGCGATAGCTGGTGACGCTGCCGCCGGCGAGGATGTTGCAACTGAGCAGTTGCAGGCTGCCGGCGGAATCGTCCGCCGCCGGCGTTGCGCGATGATGCGGCTCGGACGACATCCGGCCAGACTATGCCGCCGGTGTCGTTATCGCAAGGGTGGAAATACCCCTGCTTTACTTCTTGTTCGGCTTCTTCGCGGGAGCGGCGCTCATCGCGGCCTGTTCCTGCTTCACGAGCTGTAACGTAGTCGTCACCATCTCGCCGAAGCCGACACCTTTTTCGCTGTTGGCGACGACGCGGTATTTGCCGTCGATGATCAGCGTGGGCGTGGCGTCGACCTGATAGTCGTGCACGAGTTCGTTGCCGTGCGCGATTTCGCCTTCGACGACGAATGACGTTGCGGTCGAAACGAAGCTCGCGCCGTCCGCGCCGTAGTTCGCGTAGAACAGGTTGGCGAGGTCGTCGATCGAGCGCAGCGGTTTGTGATCGCGATGGATCGCGTCGAACAATGCCTGATGCGTCTTGTCGATGAGGCCCAATGATTTGGCCGTATAGAAAGCCCGCGCGAACGGTTCCCAGCCCGGCTGGAAAACGGCGGGCAGCAAATCGAATTGCACGCCGGCCGGAAGCTGGCTCTTGAGCTGATCGACATACGGCTGGAAGTGCGCGCAATGCGGGCATGCGTACGAGAACACTTCCGTCACGATCACTTTGTGCGGATCGCTCGCGACGGGCGGATCGATCTTGTAATAGTCGGTGCCTTCGACGAGCGTCTTGGCTTCGTCGGCGAGGGCGCCGCTGGCGAACAGCGCGGCGGCGAGCATTACAACGTACTTCAGCATGACTTCAACTCCTGGATTCGGCTTAGTAGAACTCGCAGCGCGCTGCCAAGTTCAATGTGCGCCGGATTCCTTGCGGATCAGATACATCACGAGTTCTTCGGCTTTGTCCCAGGTTCCGGCCGAACTGGTCGTGACGCGGTATTTGCCGTTGACGATGATGGTCGGCGTCACTTCAACGCCGGCCGCCTTGATGTAGGCATCGGCCTGTTTCACGCGCGTGTTGATGGTGAACGAATTCGCCGTGGCGACGAACTCGTCAGCCTTGACGCCGTACTTCGCGTAGAACTTGGCGATGTCGTCGATCGTCGGCATCGGCTGCTTCGGGCGGCCGTTGTCGGAGATGGCGAGTTCGTTGGTTTTCCACACCGCGTCGAACATCGCGTCGTGCGCCTTGTCGGCCACGTTCATCGCTTTCGCGGTGAGATAGCCGCGCTGGAACACCGGCCAGTCTTCGGCGGTGTTGAATGCGGCCGGCACGAAATTCATCGCGGCGTTCGGCGGCAAATCTTTCTTGAGCTTGTCGATGTACGGCACCGACGCGTTGCAGGCCGGGCAGCCGTACGAGAACACTTCGGTCACTTCGATCTTGTCGCCGGTCGTGGTCGGCAGCGGCGGATCGATGGCGAAGTAGTGCGTGCCTTCTTTCCATTCGGTCGGCGCGCCCGCCATCTGCGCGGACGCGATGCCGGCGAAACCCAGCGCGATCAGACCGATCGCCACGAACGACGAAAAACGAATTGCGCGCATCAGGATTCCTTGGTCGTTACTTCGCGGCGGTTTTCTTGTCGGCGTCGGCCGAATGCAGGCCTTCGACGTAGGACGAGAGCGAAGCGATATCGGCGTCGCTCAAACCTTTGGCGACCATCGGCATGATCTTGGCGCGATCGTCGTCGCCGTAGGATTTCTGGTCGCGGAAATCCTTGAGCTTGGCGGAAACGTAATCGCCGTACTGGCCGGCGAGTTGCGGATAGCCCGCACCCGGATTGCCGCGCCCGTCCGGACCGTGGCAGGCCATGCAGGCCGGCGCGCCGATCTTGGCGTCACCGCCGCGATACAGCGCCTGACCGCGCGCGACGAGACCCGAATCGGCCACGCCGGGCAGCGAGGTTTTGGACGCAAAGAAGGCGCCGAGATCGTGCATATCCTGCGGCTGCAGCGGCGCGGCGAAGCCTTGCATGATCACGTTGTCGCGCTTCTTTTCCTTGAACAGTTGCAGCTGGCGCGCGATGTAATCTTCCTGCTGACCGGCGAGCTTCGGGTATTGCGACTGTGCCGGATTGCCATCCATGCCGTGACAGGCCGCGCACACGGCGGCCTTGGCTTGGCCGGCGGCGGCGTCGCCCGGCTTGGTTTCGCCCGGCGCGGGACCTTTCATCGCTTCGGCGATTTCACTCTGCTGCGGCTTCGGGCTGCCCTGCGGCTGCGAGGTCGGTTCGCTGGTCGGCTCGCCCGTGGTCTGCGGCGATTTCGCCTGCTGCTCAGCGGACGGCGAGGCCGGCGTCGGGTTCGCCTTCTGGCCCGACGACTGCGCGGGCGCCGTGGGTTTGGTCGGCGGCTGCGGCTGCTTCGGCGGGTCGGCCGCGAAGGCGAGACTCATGCCGCACACCGCGAGCAAGGCAACCCAATGCCGAAAACTCATACACTTCACTCCAGAAAAGGCCGAAAACCGCCCATCGAACCGCGGCGGCGCAAGAACGCGAATTATCTCGGAAGCCAAACAGCGAAGCAAACCCACGTATGCCTGCAAATCCGTTCCAGACAGCACGTTTTCAGATCAGTGCAGCGCAATTGAGACAGTTGCCCGAGGACATCGGTTCCGAAGTCGCCTTCGCGGGCCGGTCGAACGCGGGCAAGTCCAGCGCGCTGAACGCGATCTGTGCGCAGCACGGGCTGGCGCGGACATCGAAAACGCCGGGCCGGACCCAGCTGTTGAACGTCTTCACCCTCGACGACGGCCGCCGCCTCGTCGATCTGCCCGGCTACGGCTACGCGAAAGTGCCCGAGGACATGCGCGATAACTGGCGCAAGCTCATCGACACCTATCTGCGCGACCGTGAGTCGCTGCGCGGCGTCGTCCTGATCATGGACAGCCGCCATCCGCTCAAGGATTTCGACCGCCAGATGCTGACTTACTGCACAGGCATCGAATTGCCATGCCTCCTATTGTTGACCAAAGCCGACAAGCTCTCGCGCAGCGAAGGGGCGAAAACGCTGGCCGCCGTGCGCAAGGAATGCGCCGCGCAAGGCTGGACCCCGCAGATGCAACTGTTTTCCGCCCACGCCAAGACCGGTGTCGACGAAGCGCGGGCATGTCGCTGAACGGCTTGCTTAACGCGTAAATACGCCTCCACATCTGCTCACCCCTTTCCCAGAGCGCGCCATGTCAGGACCGAGCACGTCAAGGAGACACCGATCGAGCGCCGCGAGCAGCTCGTGGAGTACATCGCCTCGGGCGCGCGCACGCCGGACAAATGGAAGATCGGCACCGAGCACGAGAAATTCGGCTTCCGTCTGGACGATCTGCGTCCGCCGACGTACGAAGGCGATCGCGGCATCGGCGAAATGCTGCAGGGTCTGACGCGCTTCGGCTGGGAGCCGGTGCGCGAAGCGCGACAACGTCATCGCGCTCACGCGCGACGATGCATCGATCACGCTCGAACCGGCCGGACAACTCGAACTTTCCGGCGGCCAGCTCGACACGATCCACGAAACCTGCGCGGAAGTTAACGGACATCTCGCCGAAGTGAAGACCGTCGCCGACGAACTGCAGCCTCGGTTTCCTCGGCATGGGTTTCCAGCCGAAATGGCGCCGCGACGAAATGCCGTGGATGCCGAAAGGCCGCTACAAGATCATGCGCGACTACATGCCCAAAGTCGGCTCGCTCGGCCTCGACATGATGACGCGCACCTGCACCGTGCAGGTGAATCTCGATTTCGAAAGACGAAGCGGACATGGTGAAGAAATTCCGCGTCTCGCTCGCGCTGCAGCCGATCGCGACCGCGCTGTTCGCCGACTCGCCGTTCACCGAAGGCAAGCCGAACGGCTATCTGTCGCTATCGCTCGCATATCTGGACCGACACCGATCGCGGATCGCACCGGCATGCTCGATTTCGTCTTCGACGACGGCTTCGGCTTCGAGCGCTACGTCGATTACCTGCTCGACGTGCCGATGTATTTCAGCTATCGCGACGGCAAATACATCGATCTGGCCGGAAAATCGTTCAAGGATTTCCTCGCCGGCAAACTCGAAAGAACTGCCCGGCGAACTGCCGACGCTGAAAGACTGGGCCGATCACACGACCACCGCATTTCCGGAAGTGCGCCTGAAGAAATATCTCGAAATGCGCGGCGCCGATGGCGGCCGCTGGAGCCGTCTGTGCGCATTGCCGGCGTTCTGGGTCGGACTGTTGTACGACACCGAATCGCGCTCGACGCGGCGTGGGATCTGGTCAAGGATTTCATCGATGGCCGAACGCCACGCACTGCGCGACGGCGTGCCGAAACACGCGCTGAAACTTCCGTTCCGCGGCGGCACCGTTCGCGACCTCGCCATCGAAGCGCTGAAGATCGCCGGCAACGGCTTGGCACGCCGCAATCGTCTAAACGACGACCGGCGCGAGCGAAGCCGTCTTCGTCGAACCGCTGATCGAATACGCGCAAGCGAATCAGACGCCGGCCGAACGCAAGCTCGAGTTGTTCAAGACGCAGTGGAACGGCAACATCGATAACGTTTTTCGCGAGTTTGCTTACTAGCGATCCGCCATTTCGTCGCGCGCGACTTCCGCGCGCCGGATCATCTGCTGCACTTCGGGCACCGCGTGCGTCGGAATCAACTCGATTTCGGGATGAGCGATCGCGAATACGCGAAATATTTCGTCGGCAAATGCTTGTCCGATCGAGTCGACGTTGTCAAAATCGAGAACGACGTGCCGGAATCGATCAATCCGCTGCAGTAGCCGCTTCGCCTGCGAACGCGAGACGAGGTTCTGATCGCCGATTTGCGCCAACTTTACCGGCACCACTGTTTTCGCAAACGCGTATTCGTCGGGTCCGCTCGAATACGCGTTGAATACTTCGGTGACGGTACGATTCGAATGCGTCTCGATGGCCATGTGCACCGTCGTGCCGGGCTCTGACAAATCCACGTCGAAAAACACGTCGTCGGAATGTTTTTCGTCGTGGTCGAAAACCAGTCCGCCTGAAACGATCTGAAAGTGATCGAACATCCGCGAAGTGAAGAAAACACCTTCGCCCGAATGACGGCGCGGATCGGTCGTGAACTTGCCCTTCGACAATTCGAGCAGGGCCAACCGTTCGTCGTGCAGGTTCAACGCGGCGCTGATCTTGCGGAAAATGCCGATACCGTCGTCGCTCATGGTGAAACGCAACTCGCCGTCGTGCAGATCCATGGCGACCGTGATGTGTTCGCCGCCCGAATGATCGATGGCATTGTTCACCATCTCGGTGACGCCGTGATGGGAGATGTCGACGACGTTGCGCGGCAGTGAGCGGACCAATGGATCGAGATCCTCGCTCCAGACGCGATCCTCGGCCAAACCGTCGCGCGGATAGCTTCGGAAAAATCGGCGATTTTCCCCTAGCGAGTACGATGGTCTCGTCGTGCCGGATTTCGTGAGATATCCCTGCGCAACGAGGGAACGCACCTCGATGCCCACGCGGGCTTTTGACAAGCCGAGCTGTGCCGCCACCGTTCCGACGAGGTCGCCCGGATGATTGGCCGCCGCGCGCAAAAGCGCGGTCTCGATTTCTTCGGATCGACTGGGACGGGCCATTCGTCGATTATAAAATTAAAAGCGTCTATTTGCGAATTGTCAGCCCAAAATTAGCAAATTAATCTGCTTGACCCCGGAATCAGCGGTTCGCGAGCGGCCGCACGTCCTCCACCAAGTGAACCAAAACGCGCCCCGGTTCCTCGATCTGCATCATGTGCGCAGAGTTCTCGAACCAAACCAGCTTCTTCGACGGGGCGTGGATTCGCGCAAACCAATCTGCGGCCACTTTCGCCGACGTCGTATCGTCATGCCGCCCGTTGAACAGGATGATCGGACAGCGGAATTCGGTGTCTTTGGTGAAGTCCACGCCGATGAACGCCGGCAGCAGCGCGCCGAGCGACATCTCCGACCCTTTGTCGATGGCGGCGAGATCGGCGTCGGTGTAGTCGGGCGACAACTGGCTCGCGTGGTAGTAGTAACCGTAGTTGTCGCGGTGCCAGCTCAGGCCGCCGAACACGACCGACCATTTGCGTTCGATATCGAGCTTGTCGAGCGGAACGGCGCCGTCCTTTTCCGGATACGGCGCGATGCTTTTCAGTTCCTTGATCGCCTCGTCGTTGTGCGCGGCTTCGGCGGCGCGCAGCGTCGCTTCATAGCCGAGCCGTTCGCTCGTGCGCGAATCGATCATCTGACCCATGCCGACATACGCGTACAGCCATTCGGGATGTTGTTTCGCGAGTTCGAGTCCGAGCAGCGTTCCCCACGAATGGCCGAGCACGAAGATCTTGTCCTTGTGATACGTCGCGCGGAGATATTGCACGAGTTCCTGCGCGTCCTGCTCCAACCGTTGCGCCGTTATCGTCGGTCGGATTTTTGCGGGATCGTTCGCCGCGTACGTTTTGCCCGCGCCGCGCTGATCCCATTGCACGACGGTGAAGTAATCCTGCCACGGACTTTCGAACGTCCAGCTCGTCGGCATTTCCGGCGCGGCCGGGCCGCCGTGGATGAACAGCAGAATCGGATTATTTAGATCGCGTCCGCGAATCGTGATCCATTGTTTGATGCCGCCGATGTCGATCGCGATTTGCTGGTCGATACCGCCCGGCGTCACGACTTTCTGCAATTCGCGGACGATCGAACGCGCGCTGTCCTGCGTGAACGGCTTCTTCTCGTCGGCCGCGGCGATGAGCGGCACGCATGCCGCTATCGCCGCGAGGATGCGGAAACGGATCACGATTTCTTCTTCTCCGGTTTCAGGCCGCGTTCGATGAGCAGCGGTTCGACGCTCGGATCGCGTCCGCGGAATGCGCGATAGGCCGCGTCGAGGTCTTCGGAATTTCCTTTCGACAGGATCATGTCGCGGAAACGCTGGCCGTTTTCGCGCGTCATGCCGCCGTGTTCCTTGAACCAGTAGAACGCGTCGTCGCGCAGTACGGCGGTCCACAGATACGCGTAATAGCCGGCCGCGTAACCGTTGTCGAAGATGTGCGCGAAATAGCTCGACCGATAGCGCGGCGGAACCAAGTAGTAGTCGACGTGATATTTCTTCAGCGCGGCTGCTTCGAACGCATCGGTGCTGACATTTTCATCCGTCGCCTGCGTGTGCCAGGCCATGTCGAGCAATGCCGCGGCGACGGCTTCGGTCGTCGCGTAGCCTTGTCCGAACGTGCCGGCTGCCTTGATGCGGTCGAGCAGCGCTTTCGGCATCGGCGCGCCGGTTTGATAGTGCTTGGCGTAGTTGGCGAACACGCTCGGCTCGTCGGCCCAGTGCTCGTTGAACTGCGACGGGAATTCGACGAAATCGCGCGGCACCGACGTGCCCGCAGATCAGCGGATATTTCACGTTCGAGAACATGCCGTGCAGCGCATGGCCGAACTCGTGGAACATGGTGATCACGTCGTCGTGCGAAATCAGCGCGGGTTGTCCCGGCGCGGGCTTGGTGAGAGTTGCACACGTTGAATACGACGGGTTTGGTGCCGAACAGATCGGACTGGTCGACGAAGCTGCTCATCCACGCGCCGCCGGCTTTGTTGTCGCGCTTGAAATAGTCGGCGTAGAACAGCGCCATCGACGTGCCGTCCTTGTCGAACACCTCGAACACGCGCACGTCGGGCTGATAAACCGGAATGTCGTGGCGTTCCTTGAACGTGATGCCGTACAACTTGTTGGCGGCGAAGAACACGCCATCCTGCAGCACGCGGTCGAGCAGGAAATATTGCTTGATTTCGTTTTGATCGAGCTTGTATTCGCTCTTGCGAACCTGCTCGGAGAAGAACTGCCAATCCCACGGTTCGAGCTTGGCGACGCCTTGTTTCTTCGCGAGCGCCTGCATCTTCGCCGCTTCGCGCTTGGCCTTGGCGACGCCGCCGGCGCCCATATCGGTCATCAGCTTGAATGGCCTTGTCGGGCGTTTTCGCCATCGATCTTCGAGCACGTAATCGGCGTAGGTTTTGTAGCCGAGCAGATGCGCTTTTTCCACGCGCATTGCGCGATGCGCTCGATGGTGTCGCGCGTGTCGTTTTCGTCGTTGTGTTCGGCGCGGTTGATCGATGCTTCGAACAGCTGCTTGCGCGTATCGCGATTCGTCAGCGAGGCCTGCGCCGGCTGCTGCGTCGTGTTCTGCAGCGTGAGCAGCCATTTGCCGTCGAGCTTGCGCGATTTCGCGGCTTCGGCGGCGGCGGCGATATCGGCGTCGCTCATGCCGGCGAGCGGATCGGCGCTGTCGAACTGCAACGCGGCCGCTTTCACCGCGCCGAGATTCTTTTTCTTGAACGTCGTGCCGAGCGACGACAGTTCCTTGTTCAATTCCTTGAGCTTGGCCTGATCGCCGTCGGACAACTGCGCGCCGGCGCGGACGAACGTCTGGTAGTAGCGTTCGACAACGCGCTTCGCTTGCGGGTCGAGCCGAGCGAATCGCGCTGGTCGTAGATCGACTTCACACGCGCGAAGAGTTTCGCGTTGAGAAAAATCGCGTCGCGATGCGCGGCGAGTTTCGGCGATTCTTCCTGCTGAATTTTCTGCAGCGTGTCGTTCGTGTTCGCCTGCGCCACCGCGAACAGAACCTTGCTGACGCGCATTGAGTTCAGCGCCCGGATTTCTCCATCGCGAGAATGGTGTTGTCGAACGTCGGCGGATCGGATTGGTCGGCGATCTTCTGCATCTCGCCGATCTGGATGCGCATGCCTTCTTCGAGCGCGGGCTGGAAGTCCTCGTCCTTGATCTGCGTGAAATCCGGTGCCTGGAACGGCAGCGTGCTTTCCTTGGCGAACGGATTTTCGCGCGGCTGGCGCGACGTCGCTTCGGATTTCGGCGCTTCGGCCTTGTGCTGCGGCGACGAACAGGCCGCAAGCGAAACGGCCAGCGCGGCGACGAGTGTGCGAGTGTGGATCATGAGCGACTCCGAGGGCGTCAACAAAACCCCAAGTGTCATTCGCGCGAAAGCGGGAATCCAGTGCCTTTCGTTTGTTTACATTTGCGAGAGCAAAGTCGCTGGATTCCCGCGTTCGCGGGAATGACGAGCCGAAGAAGCGTCGGCGTACTTCGACGATGAGACGCCGCAAAGAAAATCGGCGCCTTGCGGCGCCGATCGGGTGTTACTTGTGCGATTTGCCCGGTTTGAGTCCGCGCTCGATCAACAGCGGATCGACGCTCGGATCGCGTCCGCGCCATTTGCGATACGCGACATCCAGATCCTGCGTATAACCCTTCGACAGAATCATGTCGCGGAAGCGCTGGCCGTTCTCTCGCGTCATGCCGCCGTGTTCCTTGAACCAGTAGAACGCGTCGTCGCGCAGCACGGCGCTCCACAGGTACGCGTAATAACCGGCCGAATAGCCGCCACCCCAGATGTGCGCGAAATAGCTGGTGCGATAGCGCGGCGGAACCAGCGCGTAATCGACATGGAATTTCTTCAGCGCATCGGCTTCGAATTTGTCGACGTCCTGCTTCGGCGCATCGGCTGGCAGCTCGTGCCACGCCTGATCGAGCAGCGCCGCGGCGAGGAATTCGGTCGTATCGAAACCTTGGCCGTACGTTCCCGCCTTCTTGATCTTCGCGAGCAGTTCCTGCGGCATCGGCTCGCCGGTCTTGTAGTGCTTGGCGTAGTTGGCGAACACGGTCGGCTCGTCGGCCCAATGTTCGTTGAACTGCGACGGGAACTCGACGAAATCGCGCGTCGTGCTGGTGCCGGCGACGAGCGGATATTTCACGTTCGACAGCATCTCGTGCAGCGCGTGGCCGAACTCGTGGAACATCGTGACGACGTCGTCATGCGAAATCAGCGCGGGCTGTCCCGGCGCGGGCTTGGTGAAGTTGCACACGTTGAACGCGACCGGATGATTGCCGAGCAATCCCGATTGCTGCACGAAGCTGTCTTCCCACGCGCCGCCGGCTTTGTTGTCGCGCTTGAAATAATCGGCGTAGAACAGCGCCATCGAGGTGCCGTCCTTGTCGAACACTTCGAACACGCGCACGTCGGGCTGGTAGACCGGAATGTCGTGACGCTCTTTGAACGTCAGTCCATACAGCTTGTTGGCGGCGAAGAACACGCCGTCCTGCAGCACGCGGTCGAGCACGAAGTATTGCTTCATCTTCCGTTCTCGTCGATCGCGTACTGCGACTTCTTCACCTGCTCGGAGTAGTACTGCCAGTCCCACGGCGCGAGCTTGAAACCGCCTTTCTCGTTGTCGACGAGTTTCTGCATCTGCGCCGCTTCGCCCTTCGCCTTGGCGATGGCGGCGGGCACCATGTCGGTCATCAGCTTGATCGCGTGCGCGGGCGTTTTCGCCATCTGGTCGGACAGGCTGTACGACGGCGTAATTCTTGAAGCCGAGCAGCTTCGCCTTCTCCGCGCGCAGTTGGGCGAGGCGCTGGATGGTCGCGCGCGTGTCGTTGGCATCGTTGTGTTCGGCGCGGTTGATCGAGGCTTCGAACAACTTTTCGCGCGTGTCGCGATTTTTCAGCGAAACCTGCGCCGGCTGCTGCGTCGTGTTCTGCAGCGGAACGACGAATTTGCCGTCGAGCTTGCGATCCTTGCCGGCCTGTTCGGCCGCGGCGATATCGGCTTCGCTGAAGCCAGCGAGCGCGGCCTTGCTGTCGACGACGAGCGCGCCGTCTTTGGTTGCGGCGAGCAGCTTGTTCTGCGAACGCGGTGCTGAGCGTCGATTCTTCCTTGTTGAATTCCCGCAGCTTGTCCTGATCGGCGGGCTTTAGCTTCGCGCCCGCGCGGACGAAGTTGCGATAGTAATGTTCGGCGACATTCTTCTGTTCCGGCTCGAGCTTGGCGCGCGCGTCATACACGGCCTTCACGCGCGCGAACAATTTCGGATCGAGCGTGATCGCATCCTGGTGCGTCGGCGAGTTTCGGCGCGAGGTCTTCCTGGATTTTCTGCAGCGTGTCGTTCGTGTTCGCCTGCGCGATGGCGTAGAAAACCTTGGTCGAACGCACGAAGGTCGCGCCGGAGCGCTCCATGGCTTCGATCGTATTTTCGAACGTCGGCGCGTCGGGATTGCTGGCGATCAAATCGATCTCCGCCCGCTGCTGCTTCATGCCTTGTTCGATCGCCGGCTGGTAGTCGGCATCGGTGATCTTGTCGAACGGCGGCGCCTGATATTGCAGCGTGCTCTGCGTCAGCAGCGGATTCACGTGCGCAGCCGGCGCGGCAGCGGGCGCTTTCGCGTCGGCACTCTTGTGCGGGTTCTGGGCGCAGGAGGCGAGGGTGGCGGTCATGGCGATCAGCAGGATGCGAGCGCGCAACATGTGGAGGACTCCCCGAAATGGATTTTTATAGAAGTGGAAAAGTGCATTACGAAAAAAATCAGGCGGCGGTGACGTCGCGCAATGTCCAGTGTCGACCGATCAACAACGTCAGGCGATGCTTGATGATGGTATGCGACAACGTGGTGGTGATCGTCGCGTCGCAGTGCACATCGGTCTGCTTCGCGGTGACGGTGGCCGACGGATCGCTCTGGCCCATCGAATCGTCGATCGCATCCGGATCCGGCTGCATCGCTTTCCAGCGCTGGAACAGATCAGGACCGCGCAGCGCCGCCTGCAGCGCCGCGGCGAAATCGTTCGGCGATTCGCCGGTGTAGGACAGTTCGCCGACTTCGCCGCGTGCCTTGGCGAGATTGTCGACGACGATGTAATAACGCTGGTTTGCCATTCGTATTTTCCCTGCCGTAGCGGTCTTTCAGTCTAGCAGAATGGCGAGCGCGGGCCGCCTATGACTTCCGCCCCTGACCACACCGCCCGGCGCCGTTTAAACTCGGCGCGCCGCATCGTCATCTCACGACGGACGCGTCTTGCCGCACGCTCGTCCGACTGTCCACTGGCACAAGGAATATCAATGCCGAACCGTATCGTTCGCCTGATCGGCGCGCTCGCGCTGCTCAGCGTCGCCTCTTTCGCATCCGCGCAGACCAAACTGCTGCGCTTCCCCGATGTGTGCAACGACCGCATCGTCTTCACCTACGGCGGCGATTTGTGGACCGTGTCGTCGCAAGGCGGAACGGCGATTCGTCTGACCGCGGGACCCGGCTTGCAGGAATCGGCGCGCTTCTCGCCGGATTGCGCGCAAATCGCGTTCACCGGTGAATACAGCGGCGAAGATCAGGTCTACACGATGCCCGCGAACGGCGGCGTGCCGACGCAGCTCACGTATTACCCGTCGAACGGTCCGCTGCCGCAGCGCTGGGGTTTCGACAATCAGGTTTACGGCTGGACGCCGGACGGCGCGCGCATCCTGTTCCGCGGCTATATGGAGGGCTTCGCGCTCGCGCAGCCGCGACTGTTCACCATCGGCCGCGATGGCGGCATACCCGATCCGCTGCCGATGCCGATGTCCGGCGTCGGCGCGTATTCGCCGGATGGAAAACAACTCGTCTATTCGCCGCTGTTCCGCGATTTCCGCACGTGGAATCGCTATCAGGGCGGCTGGGCGCAGGATTTGTACATCTTCGACATCGCGACACAGCAAGGCAAAAACATCACCAACAATCCGCACACGGATCGCGATCCGGTGTGGATCGGCAACGCGATTTATTTCGTCTCCGATCGCGACGACGTGATGAATCTCTACAAATACGACATCGCCAGCGGCCAGACCACATCAGCTCACCAAGCATCGCAACTTCGACGTGCGCTGGGCGAGCGGCGATCGCAGCGGACACATCGTCTACGAACTCGGCGGCGAACTGCGCGTGTTCGACGTGAATTCGAATCAGGATCGCGCCGTGCCGATCAGCGTTCCGACCGACGGCGCACGCACGCGCGCCGAGCACATCGCGGTCGCCGACAAGATCGAGCAGATCGGCCTGAGCCCGCACGGCGAACGCGCGTTTTTCGTCGCGCGCGGCGATCTGTTCACGGCTCCCGTCGAGCATGGCATCACGCGCAATCTCACGCAGACGCCCGGCGCGCACGAGCGCGAAGCGGCGTGGTCGCCGGATGGAAAACACATCGCCTACATCTCGGATGAAAGTGGCGAGGAAGCGGTGTGGGTGCGCGATGTCGATGGAAACGGCAATGGAAAGCAACTCACGCATGAAGTGCTGGGCCGCCTGTATTCGCTGAAGTGGTCGCCGGACGGTAAACGCATCGCGTTTAGCGACAGCGCGAACCGCATCGAAGTGGCGGAAGTGGCCGGCGGCAAAGTCGCGCAGGTGGCGCGCGATCCGTTCGGTCTGCAGCGCGATTACGTGTGGTCGCCGAAGGGTTCCTATCTGGCGTACACACTGAACGAAGAAAACAATCAGTCGTCGATTTTCGTCTGGACCGTCGCCGGCGGAAAAAGCGCGCGCGCGACGGATCCGATATTTGGAGAGACGTCACCGGCATTTTCGCCTGACGGCAAATTCCTGTATTTCCTAGGCGCGCGCGAATGGGCGCCGCTGATCAGTCCGATCGAATGGAACTACGCTGCGAATCGAGCTATCGGCATCTATGCGCTGACCTTGCAGAAAGATGGCCCGAGCCCGTTCCCGGTGCAGAACGACGAAGCGAAAGCGGCGAGCGACGACGCCAAGAACGACGACGACAAGTCGAAAAAGGAAAGCAAGAAAGAAAACGACACCGAAAAGAAAAAAGAAAACGCGGTCGATACGATCGATTTCGACGGACTCGCCTCGCGCGTCACGCGCGCGCCAATCGATTTCGAGAACATCGGCACCATCGCGATCACCGGCAAGTTCATCGTCTACAGTGTGACGGACGCGTTCTATTACGGCCGCGACGGCAAGTTCAAGCCGCAAATCCACGTTTACGACATCGCCAAACGCAAGGACAAAACGCTGGTTGAAAATGTGGACAATTCCGCATTGTCCGACGATGGCCAGAAACTGCTCGTGCAATCCGACGACAGCTACAAGGTTTACGACGTCGACAGCGATGGCAAGGAATCCAAGACCGTCAGCACGTCGGGTCTCGCGCTCACGCGCGATCCGCGTCAGGAATATTCGGAAATTTTCCGCGAAGTGTGGCGTCGTTACCGCGACTATTTCTATGCGGCGAACATGAACGGCTACGACTGGAAAGCGCTGCGCGCGAAATACGAACCGCAGATCCAATATGTCGGCGATCGTTCCGATCTGAACTATCTGCTCGGCCAGCTCGTCGGCGAATTGAACAACTCGCATTCGTACGTCAGCGGCGGCGATCTGAAATTGCCGAAGAAACCGCACGTCGCGCTGCTCGGCGCGCGTTTCGAGCTCGACAAGACCTCCGGCCGCTATCGCGTGAAGAGCATCATGAAAGGCGAGAACGATGAGGATCGCTATCGTTCGCCGCTGACCGAAGTCGGCGTGAACGTGCATGAAGGCGATTACATTCTCGCCATCAACGGTCAGGAACTGACGGCGCGGGAGAATCCGTACCATCTGCTGCAAACCGCGCCGGGACAGCCGGTCGAACTGCGCGTCAATTCGAAACCCAGCGATGCGGGTGCGCGCACCGTGCTCGTGAAGCCGATCGACAGCGAGCAGAACCTGAAATATTTCGACTGGGTCGAACACAATCGCCGCTACGTCGAAGAAAAAACCGGCGGCAAGGTCGGTTATCTCTACATTCCCGATATGGGCGGCGACGGCATCCGCGAATTCATCAAGTGGTTCTATCCGCAGTTGCGCAAGCAGGGACTTGTCGTCGATGTGCGCGACAACGGCGGCGGCAATGTTTCATCGATGATCATCGAACGTCTCAGCCGGAAACTGCTCGGATTGAATTACGACCGCAACACGACCGCTGTCGGCACGTATCCGCCGCAGGTGTTCCACGGTGCGATGGCCGCGCTGATCAACGAAACGAGCGCGTCGGATGGCGACATTTTCTCCTACATGTTCAAGCAGGCGAAGCTGGGTCCGACGATCGGCAAGCGCACGTGGGGCGGCGTGGTTGGCATCAACGATTACGGTCCGGTGTTGGATGGCGGGCAGGTCGAAGTGCCGGAGTTCGTGGCGATCGCCGATCTACAGGGCAATTTCAAAGTCGAAGGCGAAGGTGTGAAACCGGACATCGAAGTGGAGAACGATGTGTTCTCGACCATCCACGGCAAAGACCCGCAGCTCGATCGCGCCATCGACGAGGTGATGAAAGGCATCGCCGCGAATCCGCCGCAGCTCGCGCCGCGCCAGGCCGATCCGGTCAAGGCGCCCGAGGATATGCGCCCGAAAGCGCAGTAACCGCGTCGCGCAGATGCGCGCCCATGCGGCGCGCATCGCGATCTTTCGAATACGGCAGGATGCCGAGGCACGGCGCGGGCAATCGCTCGAGCAATGTTTCGATGTTTTCGCGCACGCGCTGCATCGCAGGATCGATGCCGTTGCCGATCCAGCCGATGAGATCGCAGCCGTCGGCTTCGATCGCGCGTGCGCTCAGGATCGCGTGATTCAGACATCCGAGCCGCAAGCCGACGACGAGAATCGCCGGCACGCGCAACGTTTTCACGACGTCGCTTTGCATCAGCGATTCGGACAACGGCGCACACCAGCCGCCGACGCCTTCGACGACGATGCAATCCGCAATCTCCATCAATTTCGTGAACGCAGATTCGATTGGCGCGAGGGAAATCGTCACAACTTCCTCGCGTGCGGCGATATGCGGCGCGGTCGCTTCGCGCAACGCAAACGGATTGATCGATTCGTACGCCGGCGTGCCATCGCTGTGATCGAGCAACGTTTGCGCATCGTCGTTGCGCAATCCACGCGGCGTCATCACACAGCCGCTCGCCACCGGCTTCATGCCGACGGCGCGCTTGCCCGACGCGTTGAGCGCCGACAACAAACTCGCGCTCACGAACGTCTTGCCGATGCCGGTGTCCGTGCCGGTGACGAAAACGTTCACCGCGGTGTTTCGCCGTTCGACAGCAGACGGAGATAGCGTCGACGACACACCCGACACACCGAAGCCGATCCCCCAATACATGCAGCCGGGAACGGCGAACAGCCAGCCTCTGTGCACATCGAACGGCAGCACGGCCGCTGAAGCGGCGGACGCCAGCGCTGTTGCGCCAATCACGATCCAGATCCAGCCGTTCATGCGCGTGATCTCGCGCTCGTTGGCATTCAGGCCGATGGCATCGCTGCTGCGCAGCGCGTGCCGGTGCAGCCATGCGAATACCACCGCGATCGCAAAGAACAGCACGCCGTATACCTCGAACGCCTGACGGTATTCGTCGATGGTATGAACGTCGACCGGCGGATCGGCCAGATAACCCTGACTGAGCCACGCGAACAGCAGCGAGAACAAAAACCGCAGCGGATACACGAACACGAGCGTGATGAACACGAGAACCAGACTCAGCGCGATCGCGGTGCTGTCTTCGATGTCGTAGAAACGGCTCCAGTCGCGATGCGCTTTCCACAGGCGCGCGATCAGCCAGAAACTCGCCGCGAACGCCGGCACGCCGCGGAACGCCTGCAACATCTCCGGCACGGAATTCGGAACATGTCCGACGCTGATGACGAGCAACGTTACTGCGAACGCGAACGAAGCATCGACGAAGCTTTCCAGACGCGACGGCTGGTGACGCCGCACAGTCATCAACGCGTTGAGTTTCGCCCGGTCCGACATGCGTTTCCCCGTTTGCCTGAGGATAGCAAAGTCGTCGCCGCCCACGAACGCAGCGGCTACAATGCAAGGCCCTCGCCGCTGCCGCCATCATGTTCAAAGCCGAACCGATCGACGTCGTCGACAAAGCCGCGCACTACCGCGAACTGGCCGAACAAATGCGCGGCCTGCTTTCCGGCGAGCGCGACCGCATCGCCAACGCGGCGAATTTTTCGTCGCTCGTATTCAATTCGCTGCCCGCGCTGAACTGGGCCGGATTTTATTTCTACGACGGCAACGAACTCGTCGTCGGACCATTCCAGGGACAGCCCGCGTGCGTGCGCATCGCCATCGGCAAAGGCGTGTGCGGAACGGCCGCGGCGACGAAACAGACGCAACTCGTGCGCGACGTCCACGCATTCGAAGGTCACATCGCGTGCGATTCCGCGTCGCAATCGGAAATCGTCGTGCCGCTGTTCGATGGCGAGACGCTCATCGGCGTCTGGGACGTCGACAGCCCCGAGATTGCGCGCTTCGACGAAGACGATCGTATCGGCATGGAACGTCTGGCGGGTATATTTGTCGAATCGATCCGCGCGGGGAGTTGATATGGCGGGTAAGGACGACAGCAACAAGATTCGCAACGTCGGGCCGAAATCGGCGGCGTGGCTGCGCCAGGTCGGCGTGCGCACGCAGGACGATTTGAACCGGCTCGGTCCCGTCGAAGCGTTCATGAAAGTGAAGCGCGCCGGATTCCGGCCGAGCCTGAATCTGCTGTATTCGCTGGCAGGCGCGATCGAGAATTGTCATTGGGCGGATTTGCCTGATGAGCGCAAGAAGGAACTCGTTGCGGCGGCGGAGTCGGATCAGGCGGCGAATCCGATCAAGACGCGGTGGCAGAAGCAGGTCGAGAGGAGTGAGCGGGGGGTGGAGCCGGCGTCCAGCGATTCGCGTGAATCCGACGATCAAGGAACGCGTGAGGGCGGCAGTTTTCTGGACGATCCGGATGGCGGCAATGAACGCAGCCACGAAGAGTAACGGTCACAGATCGTTCGGCGTCAATCCAGTTCTCTTGGCGATTCGCGCCAACATGCGCGGGCCGATTTCTTCGCCATCATGGAACGCGAAAACAAACTCGGGCCATCCATCGCGCGCCAACGTTCGATGAGATCCGACCTGCCGTTTCTCACGCCAGCCAATACTGAGGAGCGCCCGAAGCAGAATTCGGGCTTTGACCGAAGGCCATGCGCTCACGCGGCAGCGGGTAGCTTCAGATCGATGGACAGCGGAGCGCTTTCGCCGTGTTCGATGCGATCGGCAAGAACGCGCAATGCAAGTACTTCTGCTTTCGACATCGCTTCCGCGGCAGAGGTGCCATAGGCGAGCACGCCGGGAAGCTCAGGCACTTCGGCGAGCCAGCGGCCATCGTCTTCGCGTTCGACTTCGAGTGTCAGTTGCATGTGTGGATATTACCTCACGACGGCGTAATCGCGCGCATCCTCGCGCCACTTCGGCGTCGCCCGAATCGTCGCCAACACCTCATCCGGCGAATCCACAAGCGCCCACATCTGCTCATGCTCCGCATTCATGAATCGCTCCGCGATCACCTTCCGCATGAACGTCTGCAGCGGCTCATAAAACCCATTCGTATTCAAAAACACGATCGGATTGAAATACAACCCGAGCCGCTTCAGCGTGATCGCTTCGAACACTTCCTCGAGCGTTCCACATCCGCCGGGCATCGCGATCACCGCATCGCTATCCGTCAGCAATCGATGTTTGCGCTCGCGCATGTCTTCGACGATTTCGAGATTCGCCAATCCCGGATGTTGCCATTCGACATCCGTCATGAACCGCGGAATGATGCCGACAACATCGCCGCCGGCCTCGAGCGCGCCATTGGCGAGCGATCCCATCAATCCGACGGCCCCGCCGCCATACACGACCGTGCATTTGTCGCGCGCAAGCAACATACCCATACGCCTCGCGGCGGCGTGATAGCTGGGGTCCACTTTCTCGCTGGAGGCGCAATACACGCAGACGCGCATGGTGAGGTCCGGCCGAAAATGTAAATTCTAGCGCGCTGAAGAAACCGTTAACGGGTTTCGAACAAATCCTCTGTTACGGTTCGCCGCGTCACGGCCGTCATGGCTCCAAAAAAGAGCGGTCTGATGCAAGTCGCTGGACGTTTATAAAAACGGGGATTGTGCTGAGATGACTTTTAAGCGAGTTGGGTTCGCGGTGAGCCTTTTTGTCGCCGCAACGGGGATCGTGACAGCCAATGATCTGCAGAATGCGGATCCGGCTTCGTGCATGGTCAACGCGTTGAACGGCTATCTGACGACGGCGCCCGTCGCCGCCGAATTCGATTCAGGCGAATCGTCGTGGGTCGTCGAAGATGCGAAACCCGATGACGTGGATTCGCTCGACGAAGCCGTCATCAGCGACAACGACATCGCCATCGTCGATCCGCGCCATGAACTCTCGCAGTTCGCGATGCAGCTTCTCGATGTGCGCTATCGCCGCGGCGGTCAGGCACCGTCGACCGGATTCGATTGCAGCGGTTTCGTACACTACGTTTTCGCGCAGGTGTTCGGCGTGGATCTGCCGCAGAACTCCGCCGGTCAATATCAGGTCGGCCGCCAGGTTGCGCGCAACGACATGAAAGCGGGCGATCTGGTCTTCTTCAAGATGCACGGCAAGCGCGTTTCGCACGTCGGCATTTACCTCGGCGAAGGCCGCTTCATTCATTCGCCGCGCACCGGCGAACGCGTGCACGTGAGCAACCTCGCCGAAAATTATTGGGCCCGCCGCTTTGCCGGCGCGCGCCGTCCGACGACGCTGATCTGATCTTCGCGCCGGCGCACCGCGCCGGCCGCCTCCGACGATAGTGGTCTGGATTGGGCACCCGCGTGTGCCGATAATGGCCGTTCCTGCCAGGAGGCCATCGACCATGAGCACACGTCCGGACGGCGTCGAGATCGACGCGCCGATGCATCCGCGCTTCGACGAAATCCTGACGCCCGAAGCGCTCGCCTTCGTCGCCAAACTTCATCGTGCATTCGATTCGCGCCGACAGGAATTGTTGAAAGCGCGCATCGAACGCCAGCAGCGCATCGACGCCGGCGAAATGCCGGATTTCCTGCCGGAAACAAAATCGGTTCGCGACGGCGACTGGAAAATCGCGCCGCTGCCGAAGGCGCTCGAATGCCGCCGCGTCGAAATCACCGGACCGGTCGAGCGCAAGATGATCATCAACGCGTTCAATTCCGGCGCGGATTCGTACATGGCCGATTTCGAGGATTCGAACAGTCCGAACTGGTTCAATCAGATCAACGGTCAGGTGAATCTGAGAGACGCGATCCGCGGCGACATCAGTTTCACCAACGAGAAAGGCAAAGTATACAAACTCAACGACAAGATCGCCGATGCTGCAGATCCGACCGCGCGGCTGGCATCTCGACGAGAAGCACGTGACAGTCGACGGCCAGCGCGTCTCCGGCGGCATCTTCGATTTCGCGCTCGTGTTCTTCCACAACGCGAAGGAACAGGTGAAGCGCGGCGCCGGGCCATTTTTCTATCTGCCGAAAATGGAAAGCCATCGCGAAGCGCGATTGTGGAACGACATCTTCTGCATGGCGCAGGACGAAATCGGCATGCCGCGCGGCACGATCAAGGCGACGGTGCTGATCGAAACCATTCTCGCCACGTTCGAGATGGAAGAAATCCTTTACGAACTGCGCGAGCACTCCGCCGGTTTGAATGCGGGACGTTGGGATTACATTTTCAGCGCGATCAAGAAATTCCGGAACCTGCCCGGTTTCTGTCTCGCCGATCGCGTCAAGATCAACATGGAAGTGCCGTTCATGCGTTCGTACGCGCTCGCGCTCGTGCAGGCGTGCCACAAGCGCGGCGCGCCGGCGATCGGCGGCATGGCCGCGCTGATCCCGATCAAGAACGACGAAGCCGCCAACGAAAAAGCACTCGCCGGCGTGCGCCACGACAAGAAGCGCGACGCCAACGACGGCTTCGACGGCGGCTGGATCGCGCATCCGGGTTTGGTGCAGATCGCGATGGAAGAATTCACGCGCGTTCTCGGCGACAAACCCAATCAATGGAGCAAACAGCGCGACGAAAAATTCGCCGCGCGCGATTTCCTGAATTTCGTTCCCGAGCAGCCGATCACCGAAGCGGGCGTGCGCAACAACATGAACGTCGGCATTCACTATCTCGGCAGCTGGCTCGCGGGCAACGGTTGCGTGCCGATCCACAATCTGATGGAAGACGCAGCGACCGCGGAGATTTCGCGTTCGCAAATCTGGCAATGGGTCGTCAGCGACAAAGGCAAACTCGACGACGGACGCAAAGTCGATGCGGCGATGGTGAAAGCGCTTCATCGCGGAAGAACTCGAGAAGGTCAAGAAAGATGCCGCCGCGCAGGGCGAGCCGCTCGGCACTTACGATCAGGCCGCGCAGATTTTCGAAAAGATGGCGCTGTCGAAAGAATTCCCGGAATTCCTGACGCTGCCGCTTTACGAAGCGATGGATTAATCCGGTTCGAGTTGCGTGAGGCACTTGCCGCGCATCTGCGGTGAACGATTCTTCGCCAGCAGATCCTGATACTCCGCGTGTTTGCGAATGAACGCGGCGACGAACGAACACGCCGGAATCACTTTCTCGCCGCGTCCGCGGATCAGATCGAGCGTGCCGCTCACCAGGCGCGAACCGATGCCGCGCCCTTCGAGTTCCGTGCGGCACTTCGGCATGCGTCAGCGAAATGACGTTCCCCGCGCGCCGATAATCGATGAATGCCGTGCGGCCTTCGACTTCGTACTCGAAGCGTCCGCGCGCGGTGTTGTCGACGATACTCATATCCTTGCTCCCTGCAGTCGCTGATCGACCCATTCGATCCAATGCCGCACCGGAATGCCGGTGCCGCTTTCCAGATGCGACAGGCAGCCGATGTTGGCGCTCAGGATTTCGTCCGGCCGGTTGCGCTCCAGATTCTCCAGTTTGCGCGCGCGCAATTCCTGCGACAACGCCGGCTGCAGAATCGAATACGTGCCGGCCGATCCGCAGCACAGATGCGCATCGGCGACCGGCACGAGTTCGGCGCCGAGCGCGGTCGAGCATCGATTCGACCACGCCGCGGATTTTCTGCGTGTGCTGCAGCGTGCACGGCGGATGGAATGCGATGCGCCGTTTCGTCGGAACCGATGTTGGTTTGCGAGTTCGCGCAATCAGCGGCGCGAGGAATTCCGATAGATCGCGCGTCATCGCCACGATGCGCTTTGCTTTCTCGGCATACGACGCGATCGTCGCGCAACACATGCGCATAGTCCTTCACCATCGCGCCGCAGCCGGAGGCGTTGATCACGATCGCTTCCGCGCCGGCTTCGATCAGCGGCCACCACGCGTCGATGTTGCGCCGCGCTTTTTCGCGCGCCGCGTCGTGTGCGTTGAGGTGATAGTCGATCGCGCCGCAGCAGCCGGAATCGGTCGCGACGATCGTCTGCACGCCGAGCGCATCGAGCACGCGCGATGTCGCCGCGTCGATCGACGGCATCAGCGCCGGTTGCACGCAGCCGTTGAGCAGGATGACTTTGCGCGCATGCGTGCGCTTGCGGCGTCGCGCCGGCTTGCGCGCAGCGGCGTCAGTTTTTTGCGCAGCGTTGCGGGAAGCAGCGGCCGCAACGCGCGGCCGAGCGCGACGGCTGGATCGAAAATCCAGCGGCGCGTCAGCGCGAAACGCAGCGCGTTGCGCTTGCAATGCGTCGAACGGCCGACGCGCCACGCGCTGCTCGACCGCCATGCGTCCGATATCGACGAGCCGTCCGTAGCGCACGCCGGAAGGGCACGTCGTTTCGCAGTTGAGGCAGGTCAGGCAGCGATCGAGATGCAGCTGCGTCGATTGCGTCGGCTGCACGCCTTCGAGCACCTGCTTGATCTGGTAGATGCGTCCGCGCGGACCGTCGAGTTCGTCGCCGCGCATCTGATAGGTCGGACACGTCGCGTTGCAGAAACCGCAATGCACGCAGGCGCGCAGGATCGCGTCGGCTTCGTCGCCGTCGCGCGTGCCTTTGATCCAGTCGGCGAGATGGGTTTCCATGATTTACAGATCCGGGAATCAGTCGGCCGCGATTGAAAATGCGGTTCGGATCGAACGCAAGCTTGAGCTTACGATGCAGTTCGAGATTCGCGGATTGTCAGCGGATGGAACATCGTGCGTATCGCGTTCGCCGCGCCACAACGTCGCCGATCCGCCGACGCTCGCGGCCGCATCGCGCACGGCGCTCGCAGGCGCGTCGCTCGCGAGCCAGCGCTGCGCGCCGGACCATTCGATCAGCGTGACGCCGCGGAAGCAGGAATGTTGCCGTGGTCGGCAGCGAAAGCCGCCACAGACGCGCAGCGGAAGAAGGTCGCGTGCGTCTGATCGCGCAGGCTGCGCCAGATTTCGTCGCTATCGACCGTCTCGTCCGCCGAGCGATGCGCGCGCGGCGTTGATGGCGCTCGATGCGCCTGCGAGGTTCACGTGCGCTACGCCGTCGTGCCCACGCCGTCGCGGCAACCGGCAGCGGCTGGCCGCGCCACGCGTTGAATGTCTCGATCGCTTCGATGCGCGCTCATCTCGAAACGCAGCGTCGTTTCGGCGCGCGGTTTCGGAAGCACCTTGAGCGAAACTTCGTGTGATCAATCCGAACAAGCCGAGCGATCCGCACAGCAGACGCGAAACGTCGAAGCCGGCGACGTTCTTCATCACCTGACCGCCGAATTTCAGTTCTTCGCCGCTTGCGCGTCGAGCAGATGCGTGCCGAGCACGAAATCGCGCACCGAGCCGGCCGACGCGCGGCGCGGTCCCGACAATCCTGCGGCAACCACGCCGCCGATGGTCGGATCGCCGCCGAAGCGCGGCGCCTCGAACGGGAGGAACTGTCCGTGCGATTCCAATGCGGCGTCGATCTCCGACAGCGGCGTGCCGCAGCGCGCCGTGATCACGAGTTCCGTCGGTTCGTAGCTGACGATGCCGCGATGATCGCGCGTGTCGAGCACGTCGCCATCGAGCGATTCGCCGAAGAAATCCTTCGTGCCCGCGCCGCGGATGCGCAGCGGCGTTTGCGATGCGTTCGCCGCGACGATGCGGTCGCGCAAGTGGGCGAGCGATGCTTCCATCAAAATCGCGGCAGATCGGCGAACGGCATTTCGCCGTGATGCACGTGCATGCGTCCGTACTCGGCGCAGCGGTGCAAGGTGGGAATCGCCTTGCCCGGATTGAGCAGGCCGAATTCATCGAACGCACGCTTCACGGCGAAGAACGCGTCGCGCTCGCGATCGGAAAACTGCACGCACATCGAATTGATCTTCTCGACGCCGACGCCGTGTTCGCCGGTGATCGTGCCGCCGAGTTTCACGCACAGTTCGAGGATGTCGGCGCCGAAACGATCGGCGCGTTCCCATTCGCCGGGCTGGTTCGCATCGAACAGGATCAGCGGATGCAGGTTGCCGTCGCCGGCGTGGAACACGTTCATGCAGCGCAGCGCGTATTTTTTTTCCATCGCCTCGATGGCGACGAGCATTTCGCTTAGGTTCTTGCGCGGGATCGTGCCGTCCATGCAGTAATAGTCGGGCGAGATGCGGCCGGCGGCGGGAAATGCATTCTTGCGTCCGGACCAGAATCGCAATCGCTCCATCTCGTTTTGAGATACGACGCATTGCGTCGAGCCGGCCGCTTTCAGCACGCGTTCCATCTCGGCGACTTCGTCGGCGACTTCTTCCGGCGTGCCGTCGGATTCGGAAAGCAGGATCGCTTCGGCGCTCAGGTCGTAACCGGCTTTGACGAACGGCTCGACGGCGTTCGTCGCTTTCTTGTCCATCATCTCAAGGCCTGCCGGAATGATGCCCGCGCCGATGATCGCCGCGACCGCGTCGCCGGCTTTGGCGACGTCGTCGAACGACGCCATCACCACCTGCGCGAAGTTTCGGTTTCGGCACGAGCTTGAGCGTCACTTCGGTGACGATCATCAGCAGACCTTCCGATCCGATGCTGAGCGCGAGCAGATCGAGCCCGGGCGAATCGAGCGCTTCGCCGCCGAATTGCACGGGCGTGCCGTCGATCAGATAGCCGCGCACACCGAGCACGTTGTGCACGGTCAATCCGTATTTGAGGCAATGCACGCCGCCGGAATTTTCCGCGACGTTGCCGCCGATACTGCACGCGAGTTGCGAGGACGGATCGGGCGCGTAATACAAACCATACGGCGCGGCGGCTTCCGACACGGCGAGATTGCGCACGCCCGGCTGCACGCGCGCGATGCACGCTTTCGGCATCGATCGACAGGATGCGATTGAGTTTGGCCAGCGACAACAGCAAGCCCGTCCGCGCACGGCATCGCGCCGCCGGACAAGCCCGTTCCCGCGCCGCGCGCGACGACAGGTGTCTTCAATTCGTGACAGATGCGCAGAATCTCGCGCACCTGTTCTTCGGTTTGCGGCAGCGCGACAGCGAGCGGCTTTTGCCGGAATGCGGCAAGGCCGTCGCATTCGAAAGGCACGGTCTGTTCGGCCTGCCACAGCAGGCTTTCCGGCGGCAGCAGCGCAGCGAGGCGCGCCACGATGGCGGGCGGTTGCGCGATGGCTGTCGGATCGGACGGCGTTCACGGGTAAAGTCTCCTCGATCGCATGTTACGCCCGCGACAAAGTCCGGGCCGCGTCTACTACTAAAGACTAATCGGCCTGCGATTTCCGGCCCGTTCCGATCGTGTTACGGTCGGGACTTCGCTCGCGTCGCGAGACGCCGCGTGGCTGCACGCAACACAACCGGCATGCGATCGCTGGGACCGACGCCGGCATACCTATAAACCGCGGGAGGGGACATGTTCACCCAGATCATCGATCCAATGAATAGCCTGACGCTCACGTGTCTCGTGGCGCTGATTCCGGTCGTATTCCTGCTTGCTTCTGCTCGCCGTGTTCCGCCTGCCGGCGTGGCTGGCGACGCTGCTCGGTTCGCATCGTCACCTATCCTGCTCGCCGTGTGGGTGTGGAAGATGCCGCGTCGATCAGGGCACGCACGCGTATCTGTACGGATCGCTGACGGGCATCTGGAACGTCGACTGGATTACGTTCTGGGGACTGATCCTGTTCAACACGCTCAACATTACCGGCGTGTTCGAGAATTTCCGCAAATGGCTGATCGCGCAGGGCAGTCTCGACGTGCGCGTGCAGACGATGCTGTTCGCGTGGGCATTCGGCGCGTTGCTCGAAGGCCTGGTCGGCTTCGGCTATCCGTGGGCGGTGGTCGCGCCGATTCTGATTTCGCTCGGCATCTCCGATCTGAACGCGATCCGCGTCGCCGCGATCGCGAACAACGCGCCGGTGTCGTACGGTGCGCTCGGTGCGCCGATCATCACGCTCGCCGCGGTGACGCTCGCGACCGGTCAGGATCTGAATCGCATCTGCTCGATCTGTCCGGATCGGTCGGCGCGGTCGTCGCGGTGCTCGCGCTGCTGCCGCCCGTGGGTGTTGCTGTATCTCGTCTCGGGACGCAAAGGCATGCTCGGCGCATGGCCGCTCGCCGATCGTCGGATCGCTCGGCTATATCGCCGGGCAGTATCCGGTCGCGGTGTACCTCGGCCCGTATCTGCCCGACGTGACCGGTTCGATCGTCTGCTTCGCCGCGCTGCTGTCTGCTGCTGAAAGTGTGGCAGCCGAAGCGAGGTGCTCGGCTACGGCGGCGTGCCGGTCGAGTGCGGCGGCGTGCGCAGCAGAATCGCGTCGCACGGATTGTCGTCCGCCGAAGTCGGGCAGGCGTGGATGCCGTTCGTGGTGTTGCTCGTCGTCGTCGCGGCGTGGACCGGGCCGTGGTCGACCGCTGCCGAAGATCATCTGGTTCAAGATCGTCGGCGGTGGCCTGCTCGTCGCTGTCGGCCGCTTGCGATCCGGCCAAACCCGACGTCAGCGCGGTGTTCAACTGCGCGCCGTTCGTCGCCGGCACCGCGATCCTGGTGTCGTGGATCGTCGTCGTCCTGTTGCTGATGGCGATTGAAAAAACTGCGCGCGCGCGCAGATCGGCGAAATTTTCGCGCGCACGTTCAAGCAGATGTGGGGCGCGCTGCTCGTCGGCGTATTCATCTTCGGCCTCGCCTACGTGTTCAACTATTCGGGCATGGCTTCGTCGCTGGCGAAAGGGTTCTCGCTGATGGGCACCGCGTTCATCATCGTCGCGCCGATCCTCGGCTTCATCGGCGTCGCGCTGTCGGGATCGAACACATCGACGAACGCGATGTTCGGCAAATTCCAGGCGCTGGTCGGCGCGCAACTCGGCTTGCCGCCGCTGCTGCTGCCGACGTTCAATTCCTGCGGCGCGGAAATCGGCAAACCGATCGCGCCGCAGACCGCGAGCGTCGGCGTGTCGACATCGAAATTCGTGCGCAAGGAAGGCGACGTCATCCGCCACAACATGGGCTGGACGCTGGTGCTGCTCGTGTATCTGATCGTGTTGGCTATCGGCTTCTGGTATTTCAATCCGCATGCGATGACGGGGTCGGCTGTCGTTGTGCCGAAGTAGATCGATTGTTCGCCCCGGCTGTTGTCGGGGCGAGGATTTGTGGGGTGGAGGAGCGATGGGTTGTGGCTGTGCAGCGGGCGGGTCACGCCGGAATTCCTGACTTTCGCTCTTTTGCTCGTCATTCCCGCGGAAGCGGGAATCCAGCGACTTTGCTTTTTTCTTCTTTGAAGATAAGAGCTTCCGCGATTGAATATCGCGGGTCACTTTCTTTGCTGGTGCAAAGAAAGTAACCAAAGAAACCACCTTTTTTCTCGCAGTGGACGCTGTCCGCAGACAGCACGTCCGTGCTGCTGGCTGCGGACGCGCGCATCCCTGCGCGCGTGTGAGCTCGATACAAGCCTGCAGGTGACTGGTCGAAAGAGTCTTGTAACTCACGACTGCACTAAGCCAAAGGCGGTGAGGCCTGCAAAGCAAAAGCAAACGAAGGCATTAGCTCTTTGCTAAGGCGCCAACCCACGTGTTGGTCGCGTGAGGTTCTCGTTCAAAACCACAAATACGGGAGAGGATGCGACACAGCCGATAAAGTGTGGGTGTAACCGTGCAATGCTCAGATTGAAGGGTGCTTTCTTTGGTTACTTTCTTTGCACCAGCAAAGAAAGTAACCCGCTCCCCGAGCGGAAGCTCCTAACGCACTCACTCGACCGTCACCGATTTCGCCAGATTCCGCGGCTGATCCACATCCGTGCCGCGCTGCACGGCGACGTGATACGCGAGCAGTTGCAGCGGAACGGTGAACACGATCGGCGCGATCATCTCGCCGCACGGCGGCAGCGCGAGCAGATGGCCGCTGCCTTTGGGCATGTGCGCGGCGACATCGGCGTCGGCGAGCACGTACAGTTCGCCGCCGCGTGCGCGCACTTCCTCGAGATTGGATTTCAGTTTCTCGAGCAGATGATCGTTCGGCGCTACCGCGATCACGGGCATGTTCTCGTCGACCAGCGCGAGCGGACCGTGCTTGAGTTCGCCGGCCGGATACGCTTCGGCGTGGATGTAGGAAATTTCCTTGAGCTTGAGCGCGCCTTCCATCGCGATCGGGAATTGCGTGCCGCGGCCGAGGAACAGCGTGTGATCTTTGCCGACGAAATGCTGCGGCGAGTTTCTTGATGTCCGCATCGAGCGCGAGCGCATCGCGCATCGCGCCGGGCAGCGTTTCGAGCTGATGCACCAGCGCTTCGTAACGCTCCGTTGCAAGACCATGATGACGCGCCAGTTCAAGCGCGAACATGCGCGAGCGCGGCGAGCTGCGTCGTGAACGCTTTGGTCGATGCGACGCCGATTTCCGGACCGGCGCGCGTCATCAGCGTCAATTCCGAATCGCGCACGATCGATGATTCCGGCACGTTGCACACGGCGAGCGTGGCGAGATAGCCGCGCGTTTTCGCCAGTTTCAGCGCCGCGAGCGTGTCGGCGGTTTCGCCGGACTGGCTGATGGTTACGAACAGCGAGTCGGCCGGCACGACGGCATCGCGATAGCGGTATTCCGACGCGATTTCGACGTTGCACGGAACCCGCGCGAGTCCTTCGATCCAGTAGCGCGCGACGAGCGCGGCGTGATAACTCGATCCGCAGGCGATCATGTGTACGCTGCGCGTTTTGGACAGCAGTTCGCGCGCATTCACGCCGAAAATCTCGGTGAGGATGTGGCCGCCGGCGATGCGGCCTTCGAGCGTGTCGGCGATCGCCTGCGGCTGCTCGTGGATTTCCTTGAGCATGTAGTGACGGTATTCGCCGCGCTCGACGGCATCGGCGCCGAAATGCGCGGTCTTGATCGGGCGTTCGACGTCGGCGCCGTTTTCGTCGATCACGCGCACGTTGTCGACGGTGACTTCGGCGACGTCGCCTTCGGCGAGATAGATGAATTTGCGCGTCACCGGCAGCAGCGCATGGATGTCGGAGGCGATGAACTGTTCGCCGTCGGCCAGACCCGACGACCATCGGACTGCCGCGCCGCGCGCCGATCACGCGTCCGGGTTCGCGCTTGGAAATCACCGCGATCGCGTACGCGCCGCGCAGGCGCGGGATCACGCGCTGCACGCGATTGCAGCAGCGTTGCGCCTTGCGACTGTTCGTGTTCGACCAGGTGCGCGATCACTTCCGTGTCGGTTTCGGTGGCGAACGCGTAGCCGAGCGCCTTGAGTTCGGCGCGCAGTTCCTCGTGGTTTTCGATGATGCCGTTGTGGACGACGGCGGTCTGGTCGCGCGAGGCGATCGGATGCGCGTTGGTCGTGTTCGGCGCGCCGTGCGTGGCCCAGCGCGTGTGCGCGATGCCGGTGAGTCCGGTGATCGGTTGCGACGCGTGCAGTTCCTCGAGCTCGCGCACTTTGCCTTTGGTGCGCACGCGCTCCAGGCCCGCGTCGGTCAGCAACGCGATGCCGGCCGAATCATAGCCGCGGTATTCGAGCGATTTCAGGCCCGCGATCAGCGTCCCGACCACATCACGCCGCGCCGCGGCACCTACGATTCCACACATGGCCATTCCCTCGCTTCAGTGCGACATTTTAACGGTTTCGGGCCGGCATCGCCGGCGAGCGCCGGCTTCCACGCTCGGGGCGACGAAAGCGTGACCAACGGCGGTCAATCTGCGGGCGGCGCTACGGCATAATCGGCGTTCCTTCGGTTGGGGAACGATCATGAATATCCGTCTCACATTCGCCTGCTGCCGCGCTGCTCGCCAGTTCGATGGCGATGGCGCGCGAAGATCAGATCATCTTGCTCGGCAACGTGTCCGGGAAACAGACGGTCTCGGCCGATGGCAATTCCGCCGAGTATTCCTACAACGATCGCGGACGCGGCGATCACATCGCCGCATCGTGGAAGCTCGACGCCGCCGGCGTGCTCACCGATTACACGGGTTCGGGCAACGACTACATGAAGGCGCCGGTCGACGAGAGTTTCCACATCGCCAACGGCCAGGCGACGTGGAAAAACCGCACCGAGCACGGCGATCAGGCGGTCAGCGGCGAAGCGTTTTACGTTCCGCTCAATGCGCCGCCGGAAATCTATCGGCGTGCTGGCGCGTGCGCTGCTGAAAGCGCCGAACCACAAACTGAAATTACTGCCGGCGGGAGAGGCGAGTGTCGAGGCGGCGGGTAGCGTCGATGTCGGCGGCAAGAAGCTGACGCAGTACCGCATCGTCGGACTCGGTTTTTCGCCATCGCCGATCTGGCTCGACAACGACGGCAACACCGCCGCGCAGGTGTCCGGCTGGTTCACGGTGATCGATGCGGCGCAAGCCAGTCACGTCGACGAGCTGCAGAAAGTGCAGGACGCTAGCGACGCCGAATGGATCACGCGCGTCGCGCACGAGCAGACGCACACGCCGACGGGCGCGCTCGTCATCCGCAACGCGCGGCTGTTCGATCCGCGCGATCTGTCCGTTACGCCGGGAACGAGCGTGCTGATCGAAGGCGAACGCATCGTGCGCATCGCGCCGGACGCGGCGCTGAAAGTGCCGCAAGGCGCCGAAATCATCGACGCGAAAAACCGCTTTCTGATGCCGGGTCTGTGGGACAACCATCAGCATTTCGGCGACAACGACGGTGCGCTCGATCTGATCGCCGGCGTCACCAGCGCGCGCGACATGGCCAACGATACGGATGGTTTCCTCAAGCGCGTCGAGCGTTTCGACAACGGCAGCGAACTCGGACCGCGCGTGCTCAAGGCGGGCATCATCGACGGCATCGGCGAATTCGCCGGTCCGACCAAGATGCGCGCCGACAACGCGGCCAATGCGATCAAGGATGTCGACTGGTACGCCGATCACGGCTACGCGCAGATCAAGATTTATTCGTCGATGAAACCCGAACTCGTGCCGATCATCGCCGATCGCGCCCACGCGCGCGGATTGCGCGTCAGCGGACACGTGCCAGCGTTCATGTCGGCGCGCCAGTTCATCGAAGGCGGCGCGGACGAAATCCAGCATCTGAATTTCATCGAGCTGAATTTCATGTTTCCCGAAGTCAGCGAAACGCGCAATCGCGATCGCTTCATCAAAGTCGCCGAACACGCGCACGAATTCACGCCGGACAAGCCGCAAGTCAGGGAATTCATCGGATTCCTGCAGGCGCACCACACGGTGCTCGATCCGACGATGGGTGCTGTTCGAAGGTCTGTTCTTCGGCGATGCCGCCGCGCCGACGCCGGGTCTGGCGAACATCGCGCCGCGCTTTCCGCCGCAGATCCGCCGCAACCTGCTGAGCGGTGCGCTCGAGGTTCCCGCCGACAAAAAAGATGCGTATGCGCAGGCGTTTCCGTCGATGCTGAATCTGCTCAAGGCGCTGCACGCGGCGGGCGTGACGATCATCCCCGGCACCGATGAGCTGGCCGGTTACATGCTGCATCACGAACTCGAGCTCTATTCGCGCGCGGGTATTGCGAACGCGGAAGTTCTGCGTTCGGCGACGTGGACGTCGGCGAACGTGATGGGCGTGAACGCAAATCGCGGCGTCATTGCAGCCGGTAAGTTCGCCGATATGATCCTTATCAACGGCGATCCGATAGCTAACATGTCGCGATATCGAAAAAGTCGACGTCACCATCAAGGGCGGCAAAGTCTACGATCCGGCAAAGATCGAGAAGGCACTCGGCATCGTGCCGCGCACGCCGGTGAAGTAACTCCGATTAGGACTTGGTCGGACGTCTTCCAGCCCGGCAGCGTGGTCTGCCGCGCGCGCGAGACGGTAAGTTCGCCGGCGGGCGCATCGCGTGTTGATCGTCGAGCCGGCGCCGATGGTCGCGTCCTTGCCGACCGTCACCGGCGCAACCAGCGCCGTGTTCGAGCCGATGAATGCGCCGTCCTCGATCACGGTGCGGTGCTTGTTGACGCCGTCGTAGTTGCACGTGATCGTGCCGGCGCCGATGTTCACGTTGGCGCCGATCGTCGCATCGCCGAGATAAGCTCAGGTGATTGGCTTTCGAGCCCGCGCCGATCGTCGCGTTCTTCACTTCGACGAAGTTGCCGACGTGCGCGCCTTCGGCCAGTTCGCGTGCCCGGACGCAGTCGCGCGAACGGACCGATCGTGCACGGCGCCGTGCGTGACGACGCCATCGAGATCGCAATGCGCGCGCACGTCGGTGCCGGCGGCGAGCGCGCAGTTCCGGATGCGGGTGAACGGTCCGATGACGCACATTGTCGCCGAGCGTCACGTCGCCTTCGATGACGACATCCACATCAATGGAGACATCGCTGCCGATCTGCAGCGTCACCGCGCACGTCGAAGCGCGCCGGATCGGTCAGGCGAAGGCCGCGCGCGCATAATCCGCGCGCGTTGCGGAGCTGGAAGTGGCGCTCGAGCTGCGCGAGTTGCCAGGGGTCGTTGGCGCCGAATCCTTCGACGGCGTCATCGCACGGCACCGCGATCGCCGCCGTGTTCTCCGCGGCAGCCTGCGCGAAAACATCGGTCAGATACAGCTCGCCCTGCGCGTTGTTGGCTTTCGACGCCGCCGACCCAGCGCGCGCAGCGTTCGACGCATCCGCGCCGACGATGCCGGTGTTGACGATCCTGATCGCGCGCTGATCGGCGTCGCAATCCTTGTCCTCGACGATCGCGGCGACGCGGCCTTCGTCGCAGCACGATGCGCCCGTAGCCGTGCGGATCGGCCAGCTCGGCGGCGAGCACGGCGAGTGCGGATGTCGTGTCGCGCAGCGGCTGCAGCGTGGCCGCGCGGATCAGCGGCACATCGCCGTACAGCACGAGCACGCGCGCGCCGTCGGGCACATTCGCCAGCGCCAGCTGCACCGCGTGACCGGTGCCGCGCTGCTCGGGCTGATGCACCCACTGCAAATCGGGCTGATCCGCGAATGCCGCGCGCACCTGTTCGCCGCGATGGCCGAACACGATGTGGATTGCCGAGGCATCGAGCTGGCGCGCGGCGTCGACGACGTGCCCGAGCATCGATTTTCCGGCGATCGGCAGCAGCACTTTCGGCAACGCCGAACGCATGCGTTTGCCTTCGCCGGCGGCGAGAATGATGACGTGAAGTGCGTTTTCCATCCGCCTACGATAACGCAGACGGATGGTCCGATTCAGCGTTTTTTGAGGCTATTCGGCTGCATCCGGCGTGCGTCGCCCGGAGTAACTGTTGTCCTCTTCGGCGATGCGCGAGCGCGCGACCCAGTCGTGCAGCAGGCGGATGTGCCCAAGGCCGGCAGCGCGTTCGATGTAATCGTTGTTGCTCGTGATCAGTTCAATGTCCCTGTCGATTGCAACGACGTGATAGAGCGTGTCGAACAGATCCGCGCGCAGGCTCGTAGCCAGTTCAGCGGCAGAGCTCAGTATGTCGCGGGCGCTATGGTCCTTCGAATCCACCGACAGCAGCGCTGCCACCGCCTCGTTGGAGTCGGTGCCGCGCTTGCGCAACAGCATCGAGGTTACGTGCTCGCGCCAGATCGACGGCTGCGTCAGATACACCCGCTTGCGACGCACGTGTTCGAGCAGTTCAAGCGCGGCGGCGCGCTCACGTTTGCCGCGCACCTGGGTAAACCAGTTCACGCATACGGTCGAGTCCACAACGATTCGTTTCAACGGCGTCTCCGCTTCGGGCGGGGTTCGTCGTCGCTGTCCAGCGACGGCGTCGTAGCCCGCAACATAAGAATTGCATCGATTGCGCGGCCACCCTGCTGTTGGTGGCGCTCGTTTTCGATGGCGTCGCGCATCAACTGGGCGATGATCGCGCTCTTATTACGCCCGCGGAACGTTTCGTTGAACGCCTTTTTTAGGTCTTGGGGGATGCTGAAATTGATGATTGTCATTGGTCGATATTGTTGAGGACTTCGACAACCTACCCATTTTTCGATCTTCAACGCGTCCGTACGTCGTCCTACATCTGTCCGAATATTTGGGCTACAGCCCACCAAGCTAGCGACCTCAATATGAAGCATTGGGGATCACATGAAATCAGCTCGCGATGGCTGTAAAAAAGCACTAGGAAGAATTTGGATGTTGGGCTGCGTCGGCTACGCCTTGTTCGGCTCTGCAGCAGCTTGGGCTACCTGTTATGTCGATGGCGCCGCCACAGGTGCGAACGACGGATCGACATGGCGTGACGCGTACAGCAATCCGCAGTTTGCATTGTTGAATTCGACATGCAAAGAAATCTGGGTGGCCAAAGGGGTGTACAAACCTACGCTCGGCTTACTGCGGAACATCAGTTTCGTGATACCGGCCGATGTCCAGATGTACGGTGGGTTCAGCGGAGACGAAACCAACCGCGACCAGCGGCTTCCCGGCACTTACATCACCGTCTTATCGGGTGACATCGACAATAACGACGCGAATGTCGCTACCACCGGCATCGACGACTCGTCGGCCGACATCCACGGCAACAACTCGTTTCACGTCGTCTATTTCAATGGGAGTCTTCGGTCCGCGCCGGTCGGACCATCGACTGTTCTGGACGGATTTACGATCACTGGCGGATCGGCCACGGGACCAGAAATCGATGGGGGAGGAATTTATTGCAGAGGTACCGGCAATGGCCGGGACGATTCGGGCGTCGACTGCAGTCCACTTCTGAAAAATCTCATAATCATTGGTAACACGGCAAGTAACGATGCCGGCGGCTTGTACGACAGCGCGACGAGTTTGGGACAAAGCAGCCCCTTACTGATCAATGTCGTCTTCCACGGGAATACCGCGGGCCACGCCGGAGGAGGGATGAGCACGGTCGCAGACGATGGCGGCGACAGCAGTCCTACATTGAACACCGTATTTTTCGACTCCAATGCGGCTGTGGTAGGTGGCGGAATTGCCGTAGAAATGGACGGCCAGATAGCGGACGGCAGGGCGCGCGGCGCGCGATTGAGCAGCGTCGTGTTTGCCGCGAATCACGCGAGCGCTGGCGGAGGTATGTGCGTGCGCGCGACGAACGGAGGCGAGACAAATCCGATTCTCAACACGGTAACGTTCAACGACAACAGCACAGACGCGGCGAGCGCCAGTCCATACGGCGGCGGCTTCTTTGCGGTCGCCGAAGGAGCCGGGAGCGCGATTTCTCCGGCGTTCACTAACGCAACCTTCAACGGAAACAAAGCATCGCTTGGCGGCGCGATTTTCGATGGCACATTGTCAGGCGGAACTGTTGCGCCGCGCCTGTTCAACGTGACCATCAGCGGCAACATTGCCGACGTTGGCGGTGGCATTTACAACGCGATCAACAAGGGTCGAGGTTCTCTTGACCTCATCAACGTCATTCTCTGGGGTGACACGGCAACTTTAGACCCAGCCTCGGCTGAAATTAAGAATACCGGCGCCACCGTCACGGGTACGCATCTGGTTGTCGAGAACGGCTGCCCGAGCGACGCGCTCATCACGTGTTCCACGGTGTACAAAACGTCTCCACTGCTCGGCGCGCTGCGAGAAGACGGCGGATACACGCGCACGATGTTGCCCGCCTATGGCAGTTCGGCCATTGATACGGGACTAGACGTCGGCTGCCCGATCATTGATCAGCGTGGGCAATTCCGCCCTATGGGCGCTCATTGCGAGATCGGCGCTGTCGAAGTTATTCCTCCACCGCCGCCCGTCGCCGATCCGAAATCGATCTCGCTCCCAAAAAACACATCCAAAGAAGTTGCATTCAGCGCGAGCGACAGCAACCCGGGCGGTCCGTTTTCTTACACGTATGCCGTTGTGACAGGTCCTTCACACGGATTGTTGACGGTGCCTACGGACGTAACGACGTATGTGCCGACGAAAGACTATGTCGGTCCGGATTCCTTCACATACACCGCCACCGATGTGAACGGAACCTCCGCCCCGGCGACAGTGCTCATCACCGTCACTCCGCTGCCGCCGCCAGTGGCGCTGCCGTTCGATGTAACCACTCCGCGAAACACGCCGAAGAGCATCGCGCTAGCGGCGACGGATGAAAATGCGGGCGGCCCATTCACGTACACGTTCGCGCTGGTCGATCTGACGACTCACGGAACCGTAGCGCTGGCGGGCGGCATCGCGACGTACACGCCGGATACCAACTACGTCGGGCCGGATCAATTCACCTACACGGCGACCGACGTCAACGGAACCTCCGTACCGGCCACGGTAACGATCCACGTGTTGCCGGTCGTGCCGCCCGTCGCATTGCCCCGCGCGATCGTGGTGCCGTACAACACATCGAAGTCGGTGAAGTTCGGCGCGACCGATGGCAATCCGGGCGGTCCCTTCGCGTACACGTTTTCAGTAGCGACGATGCCGGCGCACGGCACACTCGGCCTCGTTGAAGGCGACACGATCCTCTACACACCGACGCACAATTACTCCGGTCCGGACGTTTTCACCTACATCGTCACCGACGTAAACGGAGTCTCGATTCCGGCCACGGTTACGATCACTGTGTTGCCGCCGGGTAGCAGTTCCTCGAGCGGCCCAGCGGCGATTCCAACGCTCAGCACGCTGGGCATGTTCACGCTCGCAGGTGCGCTTGGCTTGTTGTGCAAACGGAGGCTACACAAACCCTGATTGCAGCGTTGAATGCACCGTTAGCTAGTCGAACATCGAGCCAACTGCTGGCTCGATGTTCGTTTGCTGTCTGTCTATTGTCCGAATGCGAATGGCGTTCCTGTCCTATTGTCGTTGGGTCACGACGAACAAGGGGACAATCATGTTTAGAAAATCAGCGTTGCAGCGGGGCGCGTTTCTGGTTGTTGGATTGTTGAGCTTTGGTGTGTCGTTCGCGGATCTGCCGGCGCCTGTAGCGACACCCATCACGGTACGTACCGCGGAGAACACGGCCGTATCGATCGTGTTCGTGGGGCACGACGCTACCAACGGACCGTTCACGTACGAGGTAAAGACACAGCCATCACATGGTCAACTCAGTGCCGTGACCGGGGATCACGTGACATACACACCCCAGACCGGGTTTGTCGGCACCGATTCGTTCACCTATTCCACAACAGATTTCGTCGGCGAATCCGGTCCGGCAACGGTGAGCATCACAGTTTTGCCGAAAGCAGTCGCTGTCACATCGTTGCCGATGCTGAGCGACTATGCACTCGCAGCGCTGGCGGGACTGCTTGCGATTGTTGGTCTACGGCGAAAGCGCACGTCAACGTAAGCGCAACAACCGAAAACAAAAAAGCCGGCATAGCCGGCTTTCGTTTGAACGCAGATATAAGCGTCAGTGCTTGAGCGTACGACGCAACCGCTCCAGCGCTTGCAGCTGCGCAGTCGCCATCGCGAGTTGCGCCTGCGCTTCGGCGACTTCTATCGCTTCGCCGCGGTTGGCCAGAATCCGTTCGGCTTCTTCTTTCGCGCGGCGCGCCGAGTTCTCGTCGATGTCCTTCGCGCGCATCGCGGTATCGGCGAGCACGGTCACGACGCTTCGGCTGCACTTCGAGAATGCCGCCGGAAACGTAGAAGAACTGCTCTTCGCCGTTTTCCGGAATCACGCGCACCTGACCCGGCTTCAAGCGCGTGATCAGCGGCGCGTGACGCGGCGCGATGCCGAGCTCGCCCATTTCGCCGGAGGCGATGACCATCGTGGCCTTGCCGTGGAAGATCTCGGCTTCGGCGCTGACGATGTCGCAGCGGATGGTGCCATGAGCGTTCCGATTTTTTCAGTTGTTGATGGAAAAGCGCGAGGGGGAGGCGGCAAGGGGTATACGGCAGCATTTCCTGCTCCTAACCGCGCCAACGGCGCGCACCCTTACTCCTCACAACTGCTATCACGCCGCTTTCTTTTCCATTCCCTTCGCCTTCTCGAACGCTTCGTCGATGCCGCCGACCATGTAGAACGCCTGTTCCGGCAGGTGATCGCATTCGCCGTCGATGATCATCTTGAAGCCGCGGATGGTTTCTTTCAGCGACACGTACTTGCCCGGCGAGCCGGTGAACACTTCGGCGACGTGGAACGGCTGCGAGAAGAAGCGCTCGACTTTGCGCGCGCGCGACGACGGTCGCTTTGTCTTCTTCCGACAGCTCGTCCATGCCGAGGATCGCGATGATGTCTTTCAGTTCCTTGTAGCGCTGCAACGTGCCCTGCACGCGGCGGGCGACGTCGTAGTGCTCCTGGCCGATCACGTTCGGATCGAGCTGGCGGCTGGTCGACGCGAGCGGATCGACGGCCGGATAGATGCCGAGCGATGCGATATCGCGCGACAGCGCCACGGTCGAATCCAGATGCGCGAAGGTCGTCGCCGGCGACGGATCGGTGTAATCGTCCGCCGGCACGTACACGGCCTGGATCGAGGTGATCGAGCCCGTCTTGGTCGAGGTGATGCGTTCCTGCAGCACGCCCATTTCTTCGGCCAGCGTCGGCTGGTAACCCACCGCCGACGGCATGCGGCCGAGCAGCGCGGACACTTCCGTACCGGCCAGCGTGTAGCGGTAGATGTTGTCGACGAAGAACAGCACGTCGCGGCCTTTGCCGGACGCGTCTTTTTCGTCGCGGAAATATTCGGCCATGGTCAGGCCGGTCAGCGCGACGCGCAGACGGTTGCCCGGCGGCTCGTTCATCTGGCCGTACACCATCGCCACTTTCGACTCTTTCATGTTGTCGAGCTTGACGACGCCCGCTTCGATCATCTCGTGATAGAAGTCGTTGCCTTCGCGCGTACGCTCGCCCACGCCGGCGAACACCGACAGACCGCTGTGCTGCGTCGCGATGTTGTTGATGAGTTCGAGCATGTTCACGGTCTTGCCGACGCCGGCGCCGCCGAACAGGCCGACCTTGCCGCCCTTGCGCGAACGGGCAAACCAGGTCGATAACCTTGATGCCGGTTTCGAGCAGTTCGTTCGACGTGGCCTGCTCGTCGTAGCTCGGCGCCGGAGCGATGGATGACCCAGCGATCCTTCTCGCCGATCGGACCGTCTTCGTCGATCGGCGTGCCGAGCACGTCCATGATGCGGCCGAGCGTTTCCGCGCCGACCGGCACCTTGATGCCTTCGCCGGTGTTGTTCACGACGAGGTTGCGCTTGAGGCCGTCGGTCGAGCCGAGCGCGATGCAGCGCACGACGCCGTCGCCCAGCTGCTGCTGCACTTCGAGCGTGATCGGCTGCGCCGTGCCCTCGACCTTCAGCGCGTCGTACACCTTCGGCACTTCGTCGCGCGGGAATTCGACGTCGACGACCGCGCCGATGATTTGGACTACTTTGCCTTGAGCCATGATCTTGTCCTCAGTACTTAATTTTTTGGGACGCGCTTAAACCGCAGCCGCGCCGCTGACGATTTCGGAAATTTCCTGCGTGATCGCCGCCTGGCGCGCCTTGTTGTAGATCAGCGTCAGCGTGCCGATCGCTTTCGTCGCGTTGTCGGAGGCGGACTTCATCGCCACCATGCGCGCGGCGTGTTCGCTCGCGAGGTTTTCCAGCGCGGCCTGATAGACCAGCGATTCGATGTAGCGCGTCAGCACGTGTTCGAGCACGGTTTCGGCGTCGGGTTCGTACAGGTAGTCCCATTCGTGCGCCGTCACGAGCGATTCGCTCGCGGCGGCAGCGGCAGCAGCTGATCGAAGGTCGGCTTCTGCGTCATCGTGTTGACGAAGTCGTTGTACGCCAGCGTCAGCCGGTCGATGCGGCGTTCGGTATACGCGTCGAGCATGACCTTGATCACGCCGACAGCTTTTCGAGCTGCGGACGTTCGCCGAGATGCGACACGCTGCCGACCAGATTGACTTTGAGACGACGGAAGAACGCATTCGCCTTGCTGCCGATCGCGACGATGTCGACTTCGACGCCCTTTCACTGCCACTCGCGGATTTCGCGCGAGCAGCTTGCGGAACAGGTTCGAGTTCAGGCCGCCGCAGAGGCCGCGATCGGTCGACACGACGATGTAGCCGACGCGCTTCGAGCGCGTCGCGCTCGTTCCAGGAACGGATGACTGGAATTCGCGAATTCGCCTTGGCGATATGGCCGATCACCTGTTTCATCGCGCGCGCGTACGGGCGCGAGGATTCATCAGGTCCTGCGCCTTGCGGATTTTCGATGCCGAGACCATCTCCAGCGCGCGCGTCACCTTGCGGGTGTTCCTACGCTTTTGATTTTGGTTCTGATTTCTCTTGCGCCTGCCAGGTGTTTGACCCTTGTCGTTTCTCTTGCCGTCGTTCCGCGCGAAAGCGGGAATCCGGTGCCTTTGCTCTTTCCGGCGACGAAGATCAAAGTCGCTGGATTCCCGCTTTCGCGCGGAATGACGAGCAGACGGCTTACCAGCTACCGGTCTTCTTGAACTCTTCGATGCCTTTCTTCAACGTGGCTTCGATGTCGTTGTTCCAGTCGGACTTGTCGTTCGCCGCCTTCACCCAGTCCGCGTAGTTGTTCGCGAAGTGCGCGTGCAGCGCTTTTTCGAACGGCAGGATCTGCGCGATCGGCAGATCGTCGAGATAGCCCTTCTCCGCGGCGTACAGCGTGACCGCGAGCTGCGCGACGGACAGCGGCGAATACTGCTTCTGCTTCATCAGTTCGGTGACGCGCTGGCCGCGTTCGAGCTGCGCACGCGTCGCCGCGTCGAGATCGGACGCGAACTGCGCGAACGCCGCGAGTTCACGATACTGCGCGAGCGCGAGCTTCACGCCGCCGGCGAGCTTCTTGATGATCTTGGTCTGCGCCGCGCCACCCACGCGCGACACCGAAATACCGGCGTTCACGGGCGGACGGATACCGGCGTTGAACAGGTCGGTTTCCAGGAAGATCTGGCCGTCGGTGATCGAGATCACGTTGGTCGGAACGAACGCGGAGACGTCGCCCGCCTGCGTTTCGATGATCGGCAGCGCGGTCAGCGAACCGGTTTTGCCTTTCACGGCGCCGTTGGTCTGCTTCTCGACATATTCCTCGTTCACGCGCGCGGCGCGCTCGAGCAGACGCGAGTGGAGATAGAACACGTCGCCCGGATACGCTTCGCGGCCCGGCGGACGCTTCAGCAGCAGCGAAATCTGGCGATACGCCCACGCCTGCTTGGTCAGGTCGTCATAGATGATCAGCGCGTCTTCGCCGATGTCGCGGAAGTATTCGCCCATCGCGCAGCCGGAGTACGGCGCGATGTACTGCATCGCCGCCGATTCGGATGCGGAGGCCGCGACGATGATCGTGTGGTCCATCGCGCCGTTCTCTTCGAGCTTGCGCACGACGTTGGCGATCGAGCTCTGCTTCTGGCCGATCGCGACGTAGATGCACTTCACGCCGGAATTCTTCTGGTTGATGATCGTGTCGATCGCCACCGCGGTCTTGCCGGTCTGGCGGTCGCCGATGATCAGCTCGCGCTGGCCGCGGCCGATCGGGATCATCGAGTCGATGGATTTGTAGCCCGTCTGCACCGGCTGCGACACGGACTTGCGCCAGATCACGCCCGGCGCGACTTTTTCGATCGGCGAGGTGGTCGTGGTCTGGATCGCGCCTTTGCCGTCGATCGGCTGGCCGAGCGCATCGACGACGCGGCCGAGCATCTGCGTGCCGACCGGCACTTCGAGAATGCGGCCGGTGGTCTTGACCGTGTCGCCTTCGCGCAGGTGTTCGTAATCGCCGAGCACCACCGCGCCGACGGAATCGCGCTCGAGGTTGAGCGCCAGCGCGAAGGTGTTGCCCGGCAGCTCGATCATTTCGCCGGCCATCGCATCGGCCAGGCCGTGGATGCGCACGATGCCGTCGGAAACCGAGACGATCGTGCCTTCGTTGCGCGCTTCGGCCGCGAGCTTGACCTTCTCGATACGGGTTTTGATCAGTTCGCTGATTTCGGACGGATTGAGGGTCGTTGCCATTGCTGATTCCTCTACGCGCGTGGAAGCGCTTGAATTTGGTAAGGGGTTAGGAGTGAGGGGTCAGGCAGAGCGCACGCGCTCAGCCGAAAACCCGCACTCCTAAATCCTCACGCGGCGAAGGAGAGCACTGCTCTCCCTCACCCGCTAACTTCCTGACTCCTGACGCACCTCCTCAGTGCATCAGCGCCGATTCGAGACGCGCCAGACGTCCGCGCACCGATCCATCGATCACCACATCGCCGGCATCGATGATCGCGCCGCCGATGAGGCTCGGATCGATCTGCTGATCCATGTCGATATCGCGATTGAAGCGTTTCTTCAGCGCCGCGCGGATCGACTGTTCTTCATCGCTCGGCAACGCGCTCGCCGTGCGCACCGTAACTTTCAATATGCGCTGGGCGTCGCGTTTCAACTCTTCGAACAGGCTGGAGATTTCGACCAGCAAATCCGCGCGCTGATTCGCGATCAGCAATCCGACGAAACGGCCGAAATCCGAATCGGACGTTTCGCCGTTCGGCAGCAACAGCGATTCCAGATCCGACGCGCTGATGCGCGGATCGTTCACCGCCGAGCGGACGCGTTCGTCGCCGAGCAACTGCGCAGCGAACGAAAGTTTCGACGACCAGTCGTCGAGCGCTTTCGAATTCTGCGCAGCTTCGAACGCGGCGCGCGCGTAGGGACGAGCCAATGTCAGCGCTTCGCTCATCGTCAGATCTCGGCGACGAGCTGATCGAGCAACGCTTTATGTGTATCGGCGTTGATCTCGCGCTGGATGATTTTCTCGGCACCCTGCATCGCGAGCGTGGCGACCTGACCGCGCAACTGCTCGCGCGCCTTGCCGACCATGCCTTCGATTTCAGCCTGCGCCGTGGCTTTCTGGCGAGCGCCTTCCAGAATCGCATCGGCTTTCGCCTTGTCGATGATCTGGTTGCCCTGCACATGCGCCTTGTCGATGATCTCGGCTGCCTGCACGCGTGCCTTCTTGATTTCGTCGGCCACGCGCGCGTCGGCTGCCTTCAACTCGGCTTTCGCGCGATCGGCGGCGGACAGGCCATCCGAAATGCGCGAGGCGCGTTCTTCCATCGCCTTGGTGATCGGCGGCCAGATGAATTTCATCGTGAACCAGACCAGGATCCCGAAGACGATGATCTGGGCGATGAGTGTTGCGTTGATGCTCACGGGTTAACCCTCGTAGCCAAACTCAAAACGTTCAGTGACCCGCGACGTGCGCCGCTGCGACCTTCGCCGCGAACGGATCGACGAACGTCAGATACAGCGCGATACCCACGCCGATGATCGGAATCGCGTCGATCAGGCCGACCAGCAGGAACATCTTGCCCTGCAGCATCGGCACCAGTTCCGGCTGGCGCGACGCGCCTTCGAGGAACTTGCCACCCATCAGGCCCATGCCGATGGCGGCGCCGATACCGGCGAGGCCGAGAATAAGGCCGGCCGCGATGGCGGTCATGCCTTCAACTGAAGCGAGTGCGGTCAAATCCATGGTTTTCTCCGTCTAACTTTGCTGTGAATGAAATTCGTGGGATGAGAATCGAAACAAAAAATCAGTGCGCCTCGTCGGCCGACATCGCCATGTAGACGACGGTCAGCACCATGAAGATGTAGGCCTGCAGCGAGATGATCAGGATGTGGAAGATCGTCCAGCCGGTCGCGAGCAGAATCTGCGCGAAAGCTGACGTTCCCGTTGCGGGAAATATACCGATGAGACCGAGTACGGGCACAGCGAGTAGCAAAACCAGGCCGAGCCGTGCCTTTCCATACATGAACGCCCAAATCGTCAGTACTGCAACGGCCGCGAACGCGAAGAACCAGATAATACTTATTGATGCTCCCGCGCCCGGCCCACCGAGGCTGAGCGTGAAACACGCGAGCAGGATGAAGATGATCTCGCCGGCGTACATGTTGCCGAACAGTCGCAGGCCCTGGCTGACCGGTTTGGCCAGTTCTTCCACGCACTTGAGCAGGAAGTTGATCGGGATCAAGAAGACCATGGCGAACTTGTTGTTCGACGCGAACGGATGCAGGAAGAATTCGCCGCCGACCGTTTTGAAACTCTTGTTGACGAAGCTGTAGATGAACGCGGTGACGAACACCGTGATCGACATGGCGAGCGCGATATTCGGATCCGCGGACGGCACCACGCGCAGATGTTCCAGACCGAGATAGCCGCCGATCGTCGGCAGCAGATCGATCGGCAGCAGATCCATGAAGTTCATCAGGAAGATCCACAGACCCGACCGTCAATGCCATTGGAGCCACGAACTTCGAGGTGTGGTGAAACGCGTCCTTGACCTGGCTATCGACGAAATCGATGCAGATTTCGATGAAGTTGAGGAATTTGCTCGGCACGCCCGCATGCGCCTTGCGTGCGGCGGAGCGGAAGATGATCACGTAAACCAGCGCGAGCAACAGCGAAAAGAACACCGAATCCAGATTGAGAACCCAGAATCCAGGCTGATTTTCGACGATCTTCCAGGTCTTCAGATCGAGCTGGAGGAAGGTCAGGTGATGGACGATGTAACTACCGGCGTCGTGCGCGGCGGGTTCGGCTTCGGTCGCCATGTTCTATCGAATTCCGGTCAAAAGTTTTGAAGTAAGTTTTAGCGCGACCACGCGTCATGCAGACCGAGCAGTTGCGGCAGCAGCGCGGCGACGAGTCCTGCCATGACGGGGAATCCAGGCAAAGCCAGCTTCACCATCGCCACATACAGACCCAGCGCGATGACGCACCACTTGAGCAGATTGCCGACGATGAACCGTGCCAGCACCACGCCCGCCGCTGCCGGCGCCGCTGCGAAAACGCGCAGCGCCAGAATTCCGGTTCCCACTACGACGGTCATGCCGCCGCACAGCACACCGAGGCTCGACTGCCAACCCTGAAGCAAAAAACCCGCTGCGACCAGTATCGTGGCGACGAGTTGCGCGCCGACGACACGTAGGGCGAGCCGCCTGCCGGCAGCGATCGAATTTTGCATAGGGAACGCAAATCCAGGCTCGGTTCCGGCTAGAGAAATCAGCCGGATCGGACTGGGGAACAAGGCCGCCTATTATAGCGGCCGCGGTAAGTTCGCTGCAACCAAACCAGCGCGTGAAATCGGGTGCCGCTAAGGCGCCACCGCGTTCGGGCAAAGCTGGTTCCAGGCGGGCTGCATATTGCTCACGGAATAGACGTGGCCGCCGTTGAACGTAGTGAGGAAAACGTTGGAATTCGCGGTCCAGCCGTCCGCGACGAAGCGGTTGTCGTCGGCCACGACATAGGTGTACGTCGGGCTATCCGATGTCCCGACCACCAGTGAAACCGGAATCTTGCGCGGCGCAGCATTCACGAGCTGATTGCAGGCCGCGGTCGACATTCCCGCGCACAGATCGCCCGCGAGCGCGCCGGCGGCAACGGCGTAACCTGCCATCGTCGAGTTGTTGAACGCGCTGCTCACGTCGGTGAGGCCGAGCGCGTGCATGACCGAGCCGCCGGAGGAGAATCCCCAGCCGCTGATGCGCGTGCGATCGATGTTGTAGTGGCTTTCCACGTCGGCGAGGACTGCGGCAAACAGGTCGTAGTCGCTCGGGCTATCCGGCGGGACCGACCAGGTCGCACCCGGCTGGCCGTTTACGCTAACGGCTTCATCCGCTACCGGCGTCGCAACGATCAATCGCGCGCCGGCGGCGATCGCCGACCACGCGCTCAGCACGTCGCCCGCGTACTGACCGCGGTTCGCATAGGGCGCCGTGCCGTGCAGTGCCAGCAGAAACGGATACGGCTGCGACGGCGTGTACGACGTCGGCACATACAGGTAATAGGTCTGCGTACCCGTGCCGAGTCCCGCGATATGCAACGTGTGCGCAGTCGTGCCCGTGGCGCCGCCGGTTCCGTTGCTTGGATCGTGCGGAACCGCGATTTCGCCCGCGTCGAACGCGCTGACAAAAATCGCATCCGGATGCGCGCAGACCCACGCCGGCAGCGAAACCGTCTGCGCGGCCGATGCGGCGTGTGCGAGCAACGCAGTCAGAAGAACGATCGCAAATCGACGAAACATCGCCGAACTATAGGCGCGCCATACATTACGAATCGTAAACAATGACCTTCGTTGCCTTGCGATGCGCGCGGGGGCGTCGGCATAATCGCTGTCCGCCCCCGTTGCCGCGTGCGAGACGCGCAGGATCATGAGCAACGCCAAAGATTTTTATCTCGATGTCCCCGCCGGCGCCGATGTGTTCAGAGAAGGCGACGCGGGAACCGATTCGTATATCATTGAATCGGGCCAGATCGAGCTCACGCATGGCGGCGATGTCGCTTTCACGCTCAACGCTGGCGATTTTTTCGGTGAAGGCGCGATCGACGGCAAACCCTATGCGATGGGGGCGCGCGCCAGCGCGAAATCGCGTCTGCTGCGCATCGAGCGCGCCGCGATTGGCGATGTGATCAAGCAAAATCCCGAAATCGCGCTGCGTATCCTGAAGCAGGTGGTCGGACGCCAGATCCGAATGTCGGTCGCCGCATCCGCGAAAGAAGCGCCGAAACCCGAAGCCGCGAAGCCGAAGATTCCCGAAGCGGCTCCCGCACCCGCGCCGGTTCCTGCGCCTGCACCCGCTCCGCCACCGCCCGCACCGGTTCAGTCGCGTTCGCTGGCGTTTCGCGCCGCGGGCAGCGATCAGCCGATCGTGCTCGACGCCTCGCTGAACGAATTCCTGATCGGCCGTCCCGATCCCGCTGCGGGCATCAATCCCGAAATCGATCTCGGACCCTTCAATTCCGCCGGAACACTGAGCCGCCGCCACGCCCGCATCGCGCGCGAGGGCAGCCTATACTTTTTGCGTGAGGAAACCGGCGTCGCCAACGGCACGTTCGTCAACGACGAGCGTCTGCAGGCGGGCCAGAAAGTGCCGATCAAACCGGGCGACAAATTGCGCTTCGGTTTGATCGATGTCGATGTCGTCAGCGTCTGAGCAGGGCAAGCCAATGGCAGATCAACCCAACGAATGGCAACAGGCGCTGGCCGCGATAGATCTGTCGGCCATCGAATCGCTGAAGAAACTCAAGGCCGAGCAGGATCAGCTCGACGAACGCCTGAAGTCGATGGACGAACTCAAGGCGAATTTCGCGCCGCCGGTTTTCGAACGCGTGCGTGCGGACTATCACCAAACGTCTCGACGATCTCGACCAGCAAGCCGCGCCGCTCAAGCAGGCCGCGCGCGAACAGTATTCGAATCTGCGCCAGCTCATCGAACGTTTCGAGGCCGATCACGAAGCGATCAAGCTCGATCAGCAGGAACTCGAATTGCGCCACAAGCTCGGCGAATTCGACGACAAGGAATTTCAGCGACGCATCAAGGCGATCGAAGCGTCGGTGAAAGACAAGGCCGAAGCGCGCGCGCGCGGACTGGAAATGAAAGCGCGCTTCCTCGAAGCGTTCCACGCCGAAAGCGATCTCGAAAGCGCATCGCCGCCCGCGGCTGCGACGAGTCCCGTCACCGGTCGTTTCTCCGTGCAGGACGATGCCGTCGAAGCGCGCACCACGGACATGCCCGGCGTGCGTCCCGATATGACGCCGAACAAGACGCAGATCATGTCGGCCGTGAACGTCACCGGTCAGCGCCCCGCGATGCCGCCCGCGCCTCCGCCGGCGATGCCTGCCGGTGGCGGCGGCGCGACGCAGATTTTCCGCGCGGCGCGGCTCGTTCCGCAAAATCCCGAAGCGGGCAAGCAGTCGTACACGCTCACGCTGAAGCCGATGGCGATCGGTGCCGACACGGCCAGCGATATCCGCATCGCCGGGCCCGGCGTCGAACCGAAACATGCGCAGATCAACGTCAGCATGGCCGGTTTCACGATCGTCGACTTGGCTACCAAACACGGCACGCGCGTGAATGCCGAGAAGATCAAGGAACGCCAGCTCGCCAACGAAGACGTGATCCAGATCGGCGCGGCGCGTTACGTTTTCCGCGAAGGCTGATTCGTGGCGATCGACATCCAGCAGGAAGACGTCGACGGCACGCGCGTTCTCGCGCTGACCGGGCGTCTCGATACCGAAACATCGGCCGACGTCGAACTGACGCTGCAGGATCTGATGGCTGCCGGTGAGCGCAATTTCCTCATCGACATGAGCGGCATCGGCTACGTGAGCAGCGCGGGCCTTCGCGTTTTGCTCGCGACTGCGAAGCAACTCGAAGGCGGCAAAGGCAGTTTGCGTCTGTGTTCGCTCAACGCGAGCGTGAAGCAGGTGTTCGACGTCGCCGGTTTCAGCAAACTGTTTTCGATCTTCGCCAACCGCGACGCCGCGCTCGCCGGCATGCCGAAAGTAAAGAAGGCGGAAAAGCCCAAAGCCGAGCCCGAGGCGCCCAAGCCTGCACGGAAAGCGGAAGCTGCGCCTGCACCACCCGTGACACCGAAGGTCGAAGCGCCGCCGCCGCCGCCGAAAGCCGAGGCACCGAAACCCGTGCCGCCCAAACCCGCTCCGCCGCCTGCACCGAAGCCGGAACCGGCGAAAGCAGATGTCGTCGTCGAGGTTGTCCTCGCACAAAAGATTGCGAGCCTTTGGGGCATCAAGCAGATCAACGACACGCCGCATCCGAAAGCGGTCGAACTCGCGCAGCTTGCTGCCGCACTGCTTGGCGTAAAACCCGCACTGGCGAGTGGCGGCATTTTGCCGAAAGCGGCGCGTGCGCCGAGCGCTCCGATTGCCGCCGCGCCCGCGTCGAAGACGACAACCGATGAGGCGCCGAAAGGCGGCGTGGTCGGCAAGCTGCGCGGATTGTTCGGCGGAAAACGCTGAATCAATCAGCCGCGGCTGAGTGTCACCAACGTCAGATCGTCGCTTTGCGGTTCGCCCGACGTGAATCGCGCCAGTTCCGCCAGCAGCGAATCGAGCACCGCCTGTGCGCCGGTGCCGCCGTCGATCATCGTCTGGATCACGCGCTCCTTGCCGAACAATTCCTGCTGCGCGTTGTGCGCTTCGTCCAGACCATCGGTGTAGAACAGCACGCAGCTTCCCGGTGCGAGCGTCGCCTGCGTCTCGCGGAAGACGGTATCGCCCATCGCGCCGAGCGGAAGCGCGTCGGGTTCGCCGATTTCCGAAACCTTGTTGTCGGGTGAGCGCATCAGCGGTTGCGGATGTCCCGCGTTCGCGAGCGTGAGCAATCCGGAATCCGGATCGATGTGTCCGGCGAGCATCGTCACGAACATGCCGGGTTCCAGATCGTGATACAGCTTGTGATTGAGGTCGGCCAGAAGTTCGGCCGGGCCGCCGAGATTTTTCGCCAGCGAACGCACCTGCACGCTGATGCGCGCCATGTACAGCGCACCCGACACCGCCTTGCCGGAAACGTCGGCGATGACGAATCCTTGTTTGCCGTCGCGGAACTCGAAGAAATCGTAGTAATCGCCGCCGATGACGCGCGCCGCCGCGTAGCTGTCGGCGAAGCGATAACCGGGAATTTTCGGTGCGGACTGCGGCAGAAAGCGCTGCTGGATGCGCCGCGCCAACGCCAGATCGTGCGTCTCCACCGCGCGTTCGGTCGATTGACCCTGCGCGCTCGCCAGCAGCCACGTGAGCTGGCCGGCGATGCCGACGAACAATTCCTGATCGCCCGTGCGCCACGCGTTTTCGATCAGCGCGCTTTCCAGATACAGAACGCCGAGCACGTCGTCGCCGAGCCGCAACGGAATGCCCGCCAGCGCGGCGGGCACGATGGCGGCGCGCAGTCGCGTCGCGATCGCTTCGCGAGCTTCGGCATCGTTGACCATCAAGCCTTGCTCGCGGCGTATCGATTCGAGCAGAAATCCTTCGATTTCACCGAACGGTACCGAATCGGATTTCGACGTGCGATCGGCGAGCATCGCCAGATGTTCGGACCCGGGCGTCGGCGTGAACACCGATGCCCGCGTGAGTTGCGGAAACGCCGACTTGACCGCGGCGAGAATGTTGTCGAGCTGTTTGCGCAGATCGATTTTTTGCCGCGCCTGCGCGCCGATGTCGTGGAACAGCTTCAGCCGCGCGAGCATTTCCTGCATGCCGCTCGGCTGCAGTTTGCGCTGCTGCGCCTTGATCGCTTCGGCGTCGAACGCCGGCCGCGATCCGGTCGAGTTCATGCTCGGCACGGTCAGCGGAGCGAGCGACGGCAATTCGCTCGACGCTACGCGGAACACGGCCTTGATCTCGCCGAACTGCAATTCGTCGCCATCCTCGATGGGCGTGGGCTGGGACATTTTTTCGCCGCGGTAGAACGTGCCGTTGGCGCTTTCCTGATCGCGCAGTTCGTAGGCATTGCCCTCGCGGCGGATCAGCGCGTGGCGGCGCGATACGGTGGGATCGTTGAGCCGTACTTCCGAAAATTGCCCGCGGCCGATCACGGCCATATCGGAAAAACTGAAAACCTGTCCGGCCAGTACGCCGGAAGTGACGATCAGACTCGGCATGACTGCGAAGTCGCCCCCGAAAACGTTTTCGACATGATCGCGAATGTACACCGAACGCGCGCCGGCCCGAAGACCCTAACGACAGATGCGGAAAGTCCGCGCGAATTCCGGGCAAAAAAAAGCCGGATGAAATTCATCCGGCTAGATTGCGCTGCGACGCAAGGGGAGGGAGTGTCGCAGCGCATCGGCAGGCGCGGCGGAGGGGCCGCGGCTGCTTACTCGACGTTTTCTTACTTGGCGGAGGCGGCCTTCTTGACGTTGGCAACCTGCTTGTTGAAGTTGTCGCTGGCGATGTCGATGTTGCCCTTGGTGAGCTGGCCCAGCGCTTCGGCGGTCTTGAGGCCGATGCCGAACACTTCCTGACCGTTCGCGTAGAACTTCTCGGTGGTTTCCTTCACGAGGTTCACGCCCTTGGGCCAGAACGACTTCAGCGCATCGAAATCGCGCACTTCGGCGGCTTCCGACCAGAATTCGACCGTCGCGTTGACGCGGTTTTCCAGCGTCTTGAGCTGCAGGTCGGCAATGCGCTCCAGGCCTTCGGCGGCCAGGCTCTGCGCACGGAACGCGTTTTCGGCGAAGCTCTTGCCGAACGCGAGGAACTGGGTATTGAATTGTTCGTACATGGACTTGCCCTCAAAAGGTGGTGTTGGAGTGTGAGGGCCATTATACACATCTTTTGTTGCATTGCAACACGGCAAGCGATGAATTTGCCTTCCGCCAGTAATGCACTGATTCAGCTGCGTTTCGCGCCGCGTAGATACGGCTGGAATTCAGTTTCCGGCCGATTATGCGGCAGTGCGTCCAGGACCCGTATACACGCATCCCGACGTGCAGGTCTCGTGGATGACGACCTTGCTCAACGATCCGAGCGAAGGTTGAAGCCGGCGCCAGATCCAGATCGCCAACTGCTCGCTGGTGGGATTTTCCAGGCCCGGAACATCGTTCAGGCAACGATGATCGATCTCATCGAACACCGGCGCGAATGCCGTTTTTACATCCGCGAAATCCATGATCCAGCCCGTATCCGGCTGCGGCTCGCCGGAAACGTGAATCTCCACGCGAAACGAATGCCCGTGCAGCCGCGCGCATTTGTGCCCGGCAGGAACATGCGGAAGGCGATGTGCCGCCTCGATCTGGAATACTTTGAAAATGTCCATATATTCAAGGACTACGGGCGAATTCGCACCGTGGTGGCTATGGGTGGACTCGAACCACCGACCCCAGCATTATGAGTGCTGTGCTCTAACCGGCTGAGCTACATAGCCAAACTGCATGGAAAAACCGGTCGGTATAGTCTACTGGCTGAGCGCTGTGCCGACAATGGCGCGTCGCACAATTTCATATTGATCCGCCCGTGTGGGCATGGTTGAATCGGGACAGAGTTTTGGAGCAGCACCGTGATCGATCCGGATGGCTATCGACCTAACGTCGGCATCATTCTGATGCGGCGACGGACGGCAGCGTGTTCTGGGCGCGCCGCGCCTATCGCGACGGCTGGCAGTTCCCGCAGGGCGGCATGCGCAGCGACGAGACGCCGATCGAAGCGATGTACCGCGAGCTGCACGAAGAAACCGGTCTGCGGCCCGAACACGTCGAAGTGCTCGGCGCCACGCCCGGCTGGCTGCGTTACCGGCTGCCCCCGCGTTATCTGCGCCAGCGCGAAAAACCGCTGTGCATCGGCCAGAAGCAGGTGTGGTTCCTGCTGCGTTTCCTCGGCAACGAATCCCACGTCCGTCTCGATGCGCACGACACCCCGAGTTCGACCTGTGGCGCTGGGTCGATTTCTGGTATCCGATGACGCACGTCGTTTCCTTCAAACGCGAAGTCTACGAACGCGCGCTGCGTCATCTGGCCCCGCTTGCCGAAGCCTTGCGCGGCGCTGAATCCGCAGGCTGACTGCGATTTTCGTGTCGAAGTGATCGGCTTCGGAACGTTGTTGACAATCATTCGCATTTGCAATTAAATGGGACCTCATCCAGAGGTCTTCCATGTACGTCTGCATCTGCAACGGAGTCACCGAACGCGCGGTTCGCCAGGCGGCGAGCGAAGGCGTTCGCACGCTGTCGGAACTGACGCGCCGCACCGGTTGCGCGGGCACCTGCGGCGGCTGCGCGGATTACGCCGAGCGGATCTTGGACGAAGAACACGGACGCGTGGCGTTTCCGCTGCCTTTGCTCGCGGCCTGACCGCCAGCGACTCTAGCAACGATTCTCATTCCATCGGCGCGCGCACTCGCGCGATATAGTCGCAGCGTTTCTTCGCTACTGGACCCGCGTGCATGAAAGGCGACAACGAAGTCATCCGTCATCTCAACAAGGTGCTGTTCAACGAGCTCACCGCGATCAATCAGTATTTCCTGCACTCGAAGATGTATCGGCACTGGGGCTACAAGGAGCTCGCCGAACACGAGTACAAGGAATCGATCGACGAGATGAAGCATGCGGACAAGCTCATCGAGCGCATTCTTTTTCTCGAGGGGCTGCCGAATCTGCAGGCGCTCGGCAAATTGCTGATCGGCGAAAATCCGAAAGAGGCGATCGAGTGCGATCTGAAACTCGAACTGATCGCGCATCCGGATCTGAAAGAGGCGATTACGTATTGCGAGTCGGTCCGCGATTACGTGAGCCGCGAACTGTTCGTGGAAATCCTCGAATCCGAAGAAGAGCACATCGACTGGCTGGAAACGCAGGTCGGCGTGATTGCGGAAATCGGTATCGAGAATTACCTGCTCACCAAGCTCGACAAATCGTTGTGATCGCTGCGTGATTTACAGCGCGCTGCGCGTCAGCAGCGCATTGAGTTCATGCGTGACGCGCTGAAAGCCGCGCTTGATTTCCGCGACGAGGATCGGCGCTTCGCTCGCATTCAGCGTTCCGCCGCGCGCACCGTGTTCCACGCGCTTGGCCAGTTCCGACAAGCTCGTCGCGCCGAGATTGGCGCTCGTCGACTTCAGCGAATGCGACGGCGCAATCAACCCGTCGACGTTTCCCGCCGCCGCCGCCTGTTCAAGCGACGCGATCGCCTTCGGCGTATCTTCGAGATACACGCGCACCAGGTCGGTGAATTCGCCGCCCATCACTTCGACGAGATCGCGGATCACATCCGTATCGAGCACCAGCGACGGCACCTGACCCGTGATGATGGAGGGACCGATCGCCTGCGTCGCGATCGGTGCCGGCGGCGGTTGCATCGGTGTCGCAGGCGCCACCGCGGCCGGGCGCGACTTCGCACCGGCCGGCAGCCACTTGCGCAACGTCTGTTCGAGCAAGGCGCGATTGAGCGGTTTGGACAGATAATCGTCCATGCCGGCTTTCAGGCATTTCTCGCGATCGCCGGCCATGGCATTCGCCGTCATCGCGATGATCGGGATGTGTTTTCCCGCTTGGGCTTCGTTCTGGCGCTGAATGCGTGTAGCCGTATAGCCGTCCATCACCGGCATCTGGCAATCCATCAGCACGCTGTCGAACGCGCGCGCGGCGATCGCATCGAGCGCCTCTTTGCCGTTTTCGGCGATTTCGTAGCTGATGCCGATCAGCGACAGCAAACGCTGCGCGACCTGGCGATTCACCGCGTTGTCTTCGACCAGCAGCACGTGTCCGCCGATGGGCTGCGCTGGCGCTTTCGGGGCTTCGATATGCACGGCCGGCGTGCCGATGTCCTGCGCTGGCGGTATGGCCAACCCCGCCGCTGCGGGCTCGCCCGCGCCGAGCAGGCGCAACATCGCCGCGCGCAGCTCGCCTTCGGCGAATTGGCGTGCGATGGCGGCGACGCGCGGTTCGCCGTTCAATTCCGCCGGCACCGCTTCGTCGCCTTGCAGATACAGCAATTGCAGGCGGTTGAGCGCCGGATCGCGCAGCACGTTGCGCAACAATCCGGTCGAACTCGACGCCGGCAGTACCGCGCCGTCGACGATCAGGAAATCGTAGGCCCAACTGTCGCCCATGCTTGCCGCCGAGCGCACTTTGCTGAGCGCATCGACCGGCGCGGCGCTTTGCAGGAACGTCACGCCCCACGCGCCGAAATAGCTGCTCAGGCGACGCATGGTGTTGGAGTCGCTGCTGACCACGAGCGTACGCGCGCCGTGGATGTCGCGGCGGTGCGATGTCACGTCGCCGAGCGCTTTCTGCAAGGGAACGCTGAACCAGAACAGCGATCCTTTGCCGAGTTCGGAACGCACGCCGATCTTGCCGCCCATCAGATCGACGATGCGTTTGCAGATGACCAGCCCCAATCCCGTGCCGCCGTGAATGCGCGTCGTCGATGCGTCGGCCTGCGAGAACGGCTGGAACAGTTTCGCCGCCGCTTCGGGCGCGATGCCGACGCCGGTATCTTTCACCGCGAACAGGATTTCGTAATGCGTACGCGTTTCGGCGCGCTTGCTGACGTGCAGCGCCACCGATCCGCGTTGCGTGAACTTGATTGCGTTGCTGACCAGGTTCGTCAACACCTGGCGCAAGCGCACCGGATCGCCGCGCACGGCCAGACGCACGCTCGGTTCGATGTTCACGTTGAAGGTGAGCGATTTTGCTTCCGCGCTCTTTTCGAGCAGGCGATGCACCGCATCGACCATGTCGCGTAGATTCAAGCCGACGACTTCGAGCTCGAGCTTTTTCGCCTCGATCTTGGAATAGTCGAGGATGTCGTCGACGATGCGCAGCAGTTCGCGCGCGGATTTGTACGCGGTCTGCAGATAGTCTTTCTGATCGGGTCCGAGTTTCGTCGACAGCACGATGTCGAGCAGCGGAATGATGCCGTTGAGCGGCGTGCGGATTTCGTGGCTCATCGTGGCCAGGAATTCGCTCTTGGCCATCATCGCCGATTCGGCATCCTGTTTGGCCTGCATCAGTTCGCGCTGGACGGTGCGAAGCTTGTCCATCTCCGCCTGCATTTCCGACATTCCCGCGTTTGGCGCGGCGGGTTCGGCGAAACGCGGCACGATGGGCGTGGGGCTCGACGTCATCACCGGATGCCGGATCGACGCGTAGGCCTGCCAGCCGAGCCATCCGCCGAGTGCGGCGATGATGAGTCCCGGCGAAATCCACAATGCTTCCTGCGGCGCCAGCACGAACGGTGCGCACAGTCCGATCGCCGCGACGATGGCGATGCTTCCCCGCACGATCCACGGCGCCGCGCGTTGCAGCGTGGTCATGTCATTCGCGCGTGCGTCAGGCCGTGGTGGCATTGAAGTCGAACACCAGATCCTGGCCGGCTTGCTGCACGAAGTCACCTTGCAGATAGTCGATGCCGACGTTCCACAACTGCGAAGCGCTTTGTGCGTCTTCGATGCGCGAGGCGATCACCTTCGCGCCGTGGTGATGGGCTGTCGTTACGATCATCCGCAATTCCTCGCGCACGGCGTTGTCGCGCAGATTGGTGCCGCCGTACCGCGGCGCGAGTTTAATGTAGGCGACGCCGAAGCGTTCCAGCAACTGCAGCGAATTCTCCTTCACGTCGAACGCGGAAATCGAGATCGAAACGCCGAGTTCGGCGATCGCGTTGGCGAACGCGACGAAATCGTTGAGATGCGCCAGCACTTCCTGCAGCTTGAATTCGAGGACGAGCATCTCGCCCGAAAGCCGGCGCGTTTCCAGCAACTGCCGCAGCCAGCCTGTGCGCGAGGAATCCAGCGCCGCTTCCATCGACTGACTGACGAACAGGCGCACCGGACGCATCTGACGCTGCCGTTCTGCCATGACTAAAAGGCAACGCGAAACGACCCAGCGATCGACATCCGCCGATAATCCTTCGCGCTCGGCGAGCGGCAGGATTTCCGCGGCCGTGTATAACTTTCCGTCAGGCCCGCGCATGCGCAGCAGCGCCTGGAATGTTTCTTCGTTGTCGCCCTGCAACGCCACGATCGGCTGGAACAGCAGCTGGAAATCCTCGGCCTTGAGCGCGTCGCGGATGAGCTGCGTGATGGTCTGATGTTCGTCGGTGGTGGATTTCGGGCGCGTCGGATGAAACACGCCGATGCGCGTCTGTCCGGCGGCCGCTGATCGCGCATCGGTCATCGCGCGTTCGGCGGCGTTGAGCATCGCGCCGGCATCGCCGAGTCCGGCCGCGAACGGGCAGATGCCGATCGCGAGGCTCACGGTGAGCGTCTTGCCTTCGTGTTCGAACACTTCGCGCGCGATGTCGTCGCGCAGCGTGCCGGCGAGGCCGATCAGCGCATCTTCGTCGCGCGCGGCGGCGAGCAGCGCGAAGCTCGTGTCGCCATAACGCGCGACGATGTCCTTGTCGTCGATGTGCGCGGTGACGAACGCGCCGACCTGATTGAGCAGTGCTTCGAAAATGGTGAGTCCAACGCGTTCGCGGATTTGTCCGGCGCCGTCGATGACGACGTACAGCAAACCGCCGCCTTGCGATGCCGGATCTTCCGCGGCGAGCTTCGCGTTGAGACGATCGAGCACGAAGGCGCGATCGTACAAACCCGTGACTGGATCGCGCGGATTCTGCGTCTGTGCGCGGCGTCCCATCGAGCGTGCGCGGCGCACGCGATTGGTCACCGCCGAAATCAGATGTTTTGGCCGAATGGGTTTGGACAGGAAATCGTCGCCGCCCGCGTTCAGCGCTTCGAAATGCATTTCCTGATTCTGTTCGCCGGACAAAAACACGATCGGCGTGTTGATGAACGCTTCGCGCTCGCGAATGATCGAGGTCAATTCCATGCCCGAACAGTTCGGCATGTACAGATCCATCAGGATCAGTTCGGGGTGAAATTTTTCGAGCTGATCGAGCGCGGCGAGCGGATCGGTGACGGCATTCGTACTCATGCCGGCTTTGCGCAGAATGGATTCGGCAAAGATCGACTGCGCACGATCGTCTTCGACGATGAGCACGCGAAACGGATCGGAATTCTCCGCATCGAGCAGTTCCGACACGCGTTCCATCACGTCGCCCGATTGCGCCGGCAGCGGAATGAAACTGTCGGCGCCGGCACGCATTGCGCGCAGGCGGATCGGCAACTCGGCCGAATGCGAAAAGGTGAGCAGACTCAAACGCCGCCCGAGCCGCGTGCGTGCGACCTTGATCATGTCGCCGATCGTTTCCAGCGAATCCTGGAACGGCGCATCGACGATGACCAGATGCGGCGCCAGCGCGCCGAGCACTTCCTGCAATTCGGAAACGCTATCGAGAAGCGTGAGTTCGTAACCGGCCGCTTCGATTTTCTGATCGACTTCGCACGCGAGCGGATTGCCGTCGCTGAGATGAAACACCTTGTGGCGATCGCTCACATCGATGCGCGATGGCGGCGCTTCGTTCGGTATCGGTGCGACGGCGGCAGGGCCGACGATCGGCGCTATCGTCGGAACAATGATCGGCGCGGGCGCGGCGGGCAACGGTGCGATCGGCAGTTCCGCCGCGACAGGCGCGGGCTTTTTCGGTGTCGCATCGCCGGACGGCAAAATCGGCGCGAAGCGTTTCCAGTATTCAGGCGGCGGCACTACCTGCAGTGCGAACGTGCCGCTCGTCACCGGCGCGGCGGTGAGCGCGGCGGCGGCCTGCGTCGTCGTCGTTTCGCCGTATTGCTGTTCGTGACGCACGATGAGCTGTTCGAGTCCGCGCAATTGCGAAGCGAACGCTTCCATCTGCGTGTTGCTCGGAATCGAAACTTCGGCGACGAACGGCGTGAGCAGGCTTTCCAGCGCGAAAAGATGTTCGGAAAGATCGAGCAGTCCGCTGCGTCCGCAGGTGCCGGCGAGCGTCTGGATTTCGCGGAACAGCAGGCTCAGCGCATTGATGTCCCAGCCCTGCGTGCACAGGCGATAGCCGCGCTTGCGCAACGTCTCCAGACGTTTCGGCAAATGACGCAGGAAGGCGCGTCGCAGCTCTGCTGCCTGCTGAGTTTCGTCGTGATTCTGCATGCAAACCCCGTGCTTTCAGCACTATACCAGCGCTTCCACAAAACGCGAGGTTTGTTCCTCAAGCGCTTGGACGCAGAGGATTTACCACCATCGGCCACTCAGCCCCAAGGCTTGACCACGACCAGGATCACGATCGCGATCAGCAGCAGCGCCGGCGCCTCGTTGAACAGGCGCAGCCAGCGCGAGGAATGCAGCACGCGATCCTGCGCGAACGCGTTCTTCAGCCGCACGAGATACATGTGATATGCGATCAGGCACACCACGAGCGCGAGCTTTGCGTGCAGCCAGCCCTGCTGCAGATAGCCCGGCACCTGCGACAGCGTGAGGATGCCGAACACGATCGCGAGCGCGCCGCCGACGTGCGTGATCATGAGCAGGCGACGCTCCATGATTTTGAGCTGCGCATGCATCGATGCATCGCCGGTTTCGGCGTGATAGACGAACAGCCGCGGCAGATAGAACAATCCGGCAAACCAGGTCACCACGAAAACGATGTGAAAAGCCTTGAACCACAGCAGCGACATGCGCGTATCCGAATCGACCGACTCATCGCGAGTATATAGCGCACGATAAAAGCGCCGGAGTGTGACGCACGCGCTTGCGCTCACCGCCGTGCAAAAGCTATAACGCCGGACTCCTGGCGTTGTTTGCGTCCGCATGGTCCATGTCCAACCACCGCCAGCGCTCGTGGTGCGAGTGCGGCACAAGAAGCGTCGCTGGCCGCTGATCATCCTGGTCGCGCTGGCGTGGTTCGCGTCGATCGGCGCGGCGCTTCTGCTGACGCAGCAGACCGAAAATATCGTCGATCGCGCCGAGATCAACCGCGCGCACAAGGAACAGGACGCGCTGTTGCAACGCCTCGCCGTGCTGGAACGATCCGAACAGGTGGCGCGCGCCGCGTACGGCGATCTGCAGCAAAATCTGAAAGATCGTCAGGAGGAAATCTCCGCGCTGCGCGCCGATCTCGCCTTCTACAGCCGACTCACCAACGGCAGCAAACTCGAAGCGCTGAACGTGCATGGCGTGCACCTGCAGGCCGCGGCGGCGGCGCGTGTATACAATTTCAGCGTCACGCTGACGCAGACGCTCAAATCCGGCCAGATCGCCACCGGCCACATGCGCGTGAGCGTGAACGGCGTGCGCGACGGCAAGCTGGTCAATCTCAACTGGGCCGAGCTCGCGCCGAATCAGGACGGATCGGGCCTGCCGTTCTCGTTCAAATATTTTCAACAAATCACCGGCACACTGATGTTGCCGGACAAGTTCACGCCGAACCGCATCCGCGTGGAAGCGGATGCGACCGGCGACATGGGCAAGATCGATCAGGAATTCGCCTGGTCCGACGCGCTCGCCGAGCAGGAGGTTTCCGATGTTCAACAACAACACCCGTAAGGACGCGCGCGCCACCGTTTCCGAATCGGCGACGACGCTGATCGCCGAAGGCACCGAAATCCGCGGCGACATCCATTTCAACGGCCGGCTGCACATCGACGGAAAAGTAAACGGCGCCGTGCACGGCGAGGGCGCGCAGGCGATCCTCACGCTGTCCGAGCACGCGGTCGTGACCGGCGAAGTGCACGCGCCGCACATTGTCATCGACGGCACCATCAACGGCGATGTCAACGCGACGGATCGGCTCGAACTGGCCAGCAACGCGCGCGTCGAAGGCAACGTCTATTACAAGCTGCTCGAGATGTCGGCCGGCGCGCGCATCAACGGCAAGATGGTGCATTCCGACGAACCGCCGAAACAGCTTCCAAAGCCCGAGGAAGGCGGCCCACCGGAGGCCGAGAAGGCTTGAAAACATCGCGCGGCAGCGGAATCTAGTGGATAATTGCCGCGCAGATTGCCATGACCGAAACGCTCACCTATCAGTCCCTCGAAGATCCGCTGCTGTTCAGCGACGCCGCCGCGCACAAGGTGCGTGAGCTCATCGTCGAGGAGAACAATCCGAACCTCAAGCTGCGCGTGTACATATCGGGCGGCGGCTGTTCGGGATTCCAGTACGGTTTCACCTTCGACGAAAACCGCGCCGACGACGATCTGGCCGTGAACAAGGAAGGCGTCACGCTCGTGGTCGATCCGCTGAGCTTGCAGTATCTGATGGGCGCGGAAATCGACTACACCGAAAACCTGCAGGGCGCGCGCTTCGTCATCCGCAATCCGAACGCGAAGACGACCTGCGGCTGCGGTTCGTCGTTCACTGTCTGACCGCGTTACCTGTCATGCGATCGAGTGAGCGCAGCCGGGTCAACGCGTTCGGCGCCCTCGAACTCGATCGCGGCAGCGAACGCCGCGACGATACCGACGCGCTCAATCAACTCGCCACCGGACCCAACGCCCGCTTCCTGCTCATGCGCCGCGACGGCAGCGCGCTGGTGCGCGACGATCGCAGTGCGCTGCATGAGTTGAGCGCGGATCAATCCGCCGCGCTGATGATCGACGAATCGCCGACGTTCCTCGGCAGCGATGACGAAGGCCATCGATTCCTGCTGACCATCGACGATGCCGTCGCCGATGCCGCGTCATCGCAATTCGGCGGCCGCTTCGTCGATCTGCGCCAGGCCGGCGCACTGCTGCCGGCGAACGACGCCGGACTGTTCGCTTACGCGCGCGGACTTTCCTTCTGGCAAAACCGCACGCAATTTCTGCGCGAACTGCGCCTCGCCGCTGAAACTCGAATCGGCCGGCCATCGCGCCAAGTGTACAAATCCACAATGCGGCATCGAGCATTTCCCGCGCACCGATCCGGCCATCATCGTCATCGTCGAACACGACGGAAAATGCCTGCTCGGCCGGCAGCCGACATGGCCCGAGCGCCGCTATTCGACGCTCGCAGGCTTCGTCGAACCCGGCGAAACGCTCGAAGACGCCGTGCGCCGCGAAGTGTTCGAGGAATCCGGCGTACGCGTCGGCGAATGCGACTACCACTCCTCGCAACCGTGGCCGTTCCCGGCCTCGATCATGCTCGGCTTCACCGCCGAAGCGATCGATCCGACCATCACGCTCGGCAGTGAACTCGCCGAAGCGCGCTGGTTCGGCGCCGATGAACTCGTCGACGGCGTGAAATCGGGCGCGATAGGATTGTCGTCGCCGATTTCGGTTTCGTATCGCCTCATCGAAGACTGGCTGTGCCGCGTTTCGGGCGTGGAACTGTCCACGATCGCCAAGGAAGATCCGATCTTCGCGACGAAACGCTGACCGGCTAGAATCCCGCTGGGGCTCCGGGAAAACACATGGCCATCAGACTTGTCGCAATCGTCCTCGTTCTCGCCGTTTGCCGCGGCTTGCCGGATCTGGTCCGGCTGCGCGATTTCAGCTGGTTCCACGCCTGGCTCGCGAAGATCGACCGGCAATCGGCGGCCACGGTGCTGGTTCTCGGCATCGGCGTGCCGGCGCTGCTCATCGCGCTCGTCGAAGCGGGCCTCGATCGCGTGCTGCTCGGCTTGTTCGGCCTCGTCCTCTCGGCGGCCGTCCTGTATTACTGCTGGGGACCGCGCGATCTCGAACGCGACGTCGAAGCGGTCGTCAAGGCGCCCGACGCCGAGCGCCGCGCGGTGGCGTTGCATGCGCTGCGTGATTCCGACGATGTCACCTTCACCTCCGAAACCCTGGTCGAAAGCGTATTCGCCGCCGCGCTCTCGCGCTGGTTCGGCGTGCTGTTCTGGTTCGTCGTGCTCGGCCCGGCCGGCGCACTGTTCTATCGGCTGACGCAACTGCTCGCGCTGTCGCCGGACTTCGCGCACGAACAATCCGCATCGACGCAGATCGCCGCGCAGCGTCTGGCCTCCGTGCTCGACTGGGCGCCCGCGCACCTGATGGCCATGTGCCTCGCGCTCGCCTCGAATTTCGACGCCGTGTTCAAGACATGGCGCGACTATCACCTCGCACACGGCAAAGGCTACTTCACGCTCGATCTGGGATTCCTCGCCGCCATCGCGCGCGCCTGCGTGGATGCCGATGTCGCCGCCGAAGATCACGAAGGCGCCGAAGCGCACAGCCCGGCCGTCGTCATCGAAGACGCGATGGTGCTCGTGCGCCGCGTGCTCGTCGTATGGCTGACGCTGGTCGCGCTGATCGTGATCGGACGATTGTTCGCCTGATCTTTACGCGGCGGAATCCATCGAGACGTCCCAGCCGGGGAACACCAGCACGGCGGGATGGCAGTGCAGCGCGCGCGCGAGCGTCTTGGCACGTTCGACACCCAGATTGACACGGCCAGTCTCGATCCCGGAAATCGTGGTCTGGGGGATATGACAACGCGCGGCGAGTTGCGTTTGCGTCAACCCTTGAAGCTCACGGATGATCCGAACCGATTCTCCGGGCGAGACTTTGACGCGTGATTTTGCAGGACTGAAATTGCGCATGTCACTTTCTCCGATAGTCGTGCGGCGTCACGCGGATCACATGCACAAGAACAATGTCAGCCGTGACCCTGTAGATCACGCGCCACTGCTCGTTCAGACGGGACGATCGGTGACCGGCCCACGTGCCGGACAGGCTTTCGTCACGAAATCCCTTGATTACTCTCAGCCCTGATGGACCTGAGATCGCGACGATGTCCTTCCATTTTTCGTACCGTTTGAGAATTTCCAACGGCACGCGCCCGGACGACAATTCCTTGTCGGCGGACCGGTGCTCTTCGATCCTCCACATATCTTATTTTGACTAGTCTAAATATAGACTGTCAAGCCGCATCGCCGCGCAACTCGCGCACTTTCGCTTCGAGCACCGCCGCTTTCGCCTGCTCGGCCGGAATCGGTTTGTCGATGACCAATTCGATTTTCGCGCGGAACCGGCGCGGCAATCGCATGCGTCCGACGGCCGAATCGCGGCGGCTGAAGATGCTGCCCCACAGGTTGCGCACCGCCATCGGCACGACAGGGACAGGTCGCCGCGCCAGCGCTTTTTCGACGCCGGGCCGGAACGGCTGGATTTCGCCGTCGCGCGTGATCGCGCCTTCGGGGAAGATGCAGACGAGGTGGCCGGCGGCGAGTTCCTTGTCCACTTCGTCGAAGGCGCGTTCCATGATTGCCGGATCTTCTTTCGCACCCGCGATCGGAATCGCCTTCGCTGCGCGGAATAGCTGTTTCACCACCGGAATATTGAAGATTTTGTAGTACATCACGAAGCGCACCGGCCGGCGGATGCTGCCGAGGATGATCAGCGGATCCATGAAGCTGACGTGGTTGCAGACGAGGATCGCCGGTCCGGTTTCCGGGATGTTTTCCAGTCCTGATGTGCGCACGCGATACAGCGTGTTGATCAGGATCCAGTCGACGAACCGCAGCAGGAATTCCGGCACCAACGTGTAGATGTAGATCGCAACCACCGCGTTCATCAGCGCAGTACACAGCAGCAGTTGCGGAATGCTCAGGTGTGCGACGTTGAGCAGCACGCCCGACAGCACCGACGCGACCACCATGAACAACGCGTTGAGGATGTTGTTGCCGGCGATGATGCGCGAGAGCTGGCTGCGTTCGGCGCGGCTCTGCACGAGCGCGAACAGCGGCACGATGTAGAAACCGGCGAATACGCCGATGACGGTGAGGTCCATCGCGATGCGCCAGTTGCCGTGCGCGGCGAGGAAGGCGAGCGGTTCGAGGCCGGTCTGCAGCGCCGGGGTCGGCCGCGCAAAGTATAAATCTATACCGAACAGCGTGAGTCCGATCGATCCGAACGGCACCAGGCCGATCTCGACCTTGTGTCCGGACAGCCGCTCGCACAGCAGCGATCCGATCGCCGTGCCGATCGAGAACAGCGCAAGCGCGATGGTCTGCACGTTGCCCGTGCCGCCGAGGTAGATCGTCGTGTAGTTCGGCAATTGCGCGGTGAAGACGAGTCCGAAAAACCAGAACCAGGAAATACCGAGCACGGCGTTGAAGACGGTGCGGTCTTTGGCGACGAATCCGATCGCGCGCCACGTTTCGCCGAGGAAATTCCAGTTGAATTTCAGGTCCGGCGCATTCGGCGGCGCAGCCGGAATCGCGCGGCACGCGAAAAATCCGAACACGGCGATCGCGATCACGGCGATCGACGCATACATCGGCCCTGACGGACCTGCCGCAGCGATCAGCGTATTGCCGACGATCAATCCGATCAGGATCGACAGCGACGTGCCCATCTCGACCAGCCCGTTGCCGCCGACCAGTTCATCGCTGCGCAACGCCTGCGGCAGGATCGCGTATTTGATCGGCCCGAACACCGTCGAATGCATGCCCATCAGGAACAGCACGGTGAGCAGCAGCGGCGGGCTGCGCGTCATGAATCCGTACGCCGCAATCGCCATCGCGGCGATCTCGAACAGTTTGACGAAACGGATGATGCGCGTCTTCTCGAACTTCTCCGCGATCTGGCCCGCCGACGCCGAAAACAGGAAGAACGGCAAAATGAAAAGTGCCGGCGCGATGTTCGAATACGACGTGATCTGTTCGATCGACAAACCCATCTGGAAACCGATGAGCTGCACCGTCGCGTTGCGGAACACGTTGTCGTTGAACGCGCCCGATGCCTGGGTCAGGAAGAACGGCAGGAATCGCCGCTCGCGCAGCAACCGGAACTGGCTTTGATCGGCCATGATTTCCCCTTAACTGGTGAGCGGACGCCCGCACCGCTAGAATGCAGCGCTTTCGTGTCTGGCGTATTTGTTCATGGTCAATCATAAGATTTCGTTACGCGCGTTTTCCATCGGCGCGTTCGCCATCCTGCTCGCGATGGTCTCGGCCGCCGGCATTTGCGCCGAGGCAGTCGTCAAACCCGTGCCGCAGCCCGACACGCGCGGCCTGGCGCCCGACGCCGCCAAGCGCGTCACCCAGGCGCACGCCGATTTCGAAACGGGACGCGTCAATCTGGTTGGCCCCAACCTCGCGGAAGCCTACGCGCAGCTCGGCGCCTTTTATCTCAAGGAAGGATTTGCCGATTCTGCAGCGGTCGCTTTCTACGACGCCACGCAACTCGCGCCGAAGGATGCGCGCTGGTGGTACATCAGCGGCGTCGTCGCCCATCAGCAGAAGAAGGATGCCGAGGCGCGCGCCGACTTCGAAACCGCGCTGTCGCTCGACAAGGTCTATCTGCCCATTCGCTACCGTCTCGCCGACGTGCTCGTCACGCAGGGCGATCTCGACGGCGCGCGCAAGGTTTTGCTCGACGGCACCACCGACAATCCCGATCACGGCGAACTGTTCGCCTTGCTCGGCCGCGCGGAACTCAAGCAGCGCCGCTACGACGACGCCATCGCTCATCTGCAGCAGGCGCTGAAGACAGCGCCGCAGGCCACCGCGTTGTACAAGGATCTCGCCGACGCCTATCAGGCGAAGGGTCAGAACGATCAGGCGCAGGCCGCGCGCGCCAAAGCGGGCGATGGCGAACCCGTCGTCGCCGATCCGCTCGTCACCGGCATCTACGTGGCCTCCAAAGCCGCGCCGCCACCGGCGAGCGACAAGCCGATCGATCTCGCGCGCCAGTTCATGGCTCAACAGCAATTCGCCATGGCGCGCGGCGAACTCGAAGACGCACTCAAAGCCAATGCCAACGACATCGACGCGCTGGCGCTCGCTGCGCGCCTCGATGGACTGCTCGGCCACGCCGACGCCGCGCAGAACGAAGCCGCGCCGCGCGTTGAAGATCGATGCGAACAACGCATCGGCAAATCTCAGCCAGGGCATGGTCTACGAATTCGCCGGCGACGAAGGCAAGGCGCAACCGTACTATCAGCGCGCCGCCAAGCTCGATCCGAATCTGCCCGATCCGCACCTGTTGCTCGGCAACGCACTCATGCGACGCTCGCGCTTCGCCGATGCGGCGGAGGAATATCGCAAGGTCGTCGCCATCGATGCGGCATCGATCGATGCGCAAGGTCGACTCGCCGCCGCACTCGTTTCCGCCGGCCGCTGCCGCGACGCGCTCAATGGCGTCAACACCGCGCTATCGGCACGCGCTCGCGACGGCGATCTGCTGCAGATCTTCGTGCGCCTCGCCTCCACCTGCAACGCCGCCACGCAGCAGGAACGCAGCATGGCGCTCGACTACGGACAGGCGGTTTACAAACAGCGCCCGAACGCGGCCGACACCGTAGCGCTGGCGCTTGCGCAAGCCGCCAACGGCAAGTTCGACGACGCCCAGAAATCGCAAGCCGAAGCCATCTTCGACGCCGAACGCGCGAAAGACAAAACCCGCGCCGCCGCGTATCGCGAGACGATGCGCCAGTACGCCGCGAAAAAGATCCCCGACCGCCCGTGGTCGGCCGATCATCCCTTCGTCAAGCCGCCCCTGCTGGCCACGCTCGACGTCAAACCGTCGCACTGATTGCACGTTGCTGCGGTTTTCGTCACCATCTCACGCATGACGGGATGGGGCGAACGCTTGCGAAAGTGGTTCCGCGGAACGTCGGCGGTCGTGCCGACCGGCGTCGTGTGGCATCTGCGTATCGAGCGTGACCGCTCCGCCATCGGCCGCCTCAACGATCGCCTCGAACGGCAGCTCAGCCCCAGCGTTCCCCAAGCCGCGTTGCGCGCCGTGCAGGTTTCCCTCGACGAACTGCTGACCAACGTGCTGATGCACGCGCAGAACGCGAGCGGGCCGATCGATTTCAAACTCTCGCGCACGACCGGCGCGCTCGATGTCACCATGAGCTACTTCGCAGATCCGTTCGATCCGACGGCGTGGAAGGGTGAAGTAAAAGCCCGGACCATCGAGGCCGCGAAGATCGGCGGACACGGCATTCCGCTGGTGCGCAAGCTGATGGATGAGTTTCGGTACGAGTATGTCGATGGCGCGAATGTGGTGCATTTGCGCAAGAATTGCTGATTAGTCGAAGCCGTCGCCGAACATTTCGTCGAAACGAGCAAGTGCCGGGACATACCCGAGCCGGTCAAGTGCAATGATCGAAATATTCGGACGTCCGAATTCATCCACCAGCACCGCAGTCGCAGAGCTCGAATCCAAGCCGAACGGCATTGTAAAAACGCCGCCGAACCCAACGCTGGCGTTTATGGAGCCGTCTCTATTGAGATGAACAAGTGTCGCGACACCGTATGAAAAGTCCGCGCTCACTCCAGCAACTAGCGGTCGACCGTGATCGTCGATAGTCAAACCAGCGCTTCCCGATGCGCCGAGACGGCTTGCGAGATTCGCAAATCCCGAGGAACCAAATTTTTTGTCAGCTGTTCCGTCGCTAGTTAAACGAGCGACGAAGATACCGTCGGTCGAAGGATCAACGTCGGAGTCACCGGCTATGACGATGCTACCGTCGGAATCTAAAGCGATGCAGCAAACCCTTCCAGTTGGGCCAAGAGTATCGAAGCTGGCTGTGCCAGCGGCGCCGAATGTCGAATCCAAAGTTCCGTCGCTGTTCAACCGATATACGAGAGCCGTGTCGGGATGTCGCGTAAGTCCCCAAGCCGCAACTATTGTCCGGTTCGCGCTGTCAACAGCTACGCCGCCGGCGAATACATCGTAGTCGCCGCGCGGCAACATCACCACACCGCCACTCCCAAATGCAGTATCTATTGCGCCAGTCGAAGTCCAGCGAACAACGGCAGTTACGTCGTGAACACCATCGTATGCGTTTCCGATTGCGACGACAGAATCGTCTGAACCGATTGCTAAAGAGGTCACTCCACTCGAGTATTTGCAATCGCCTACTAAGACGCCGACCGCGCCGCTGGGCGAGCTTCCGGACTGAAAAGCTGGATCGGGCTTTCCGTCATTTGCCCCGTTCTCGTTGAGGAATCGCGCGGCCGCGAAGTAATTCACCAACTGGCCACCCGTAGTTCCGCACGATGATCGAAAGATCTGCCACTGTCCTGCCTCGACGATGCGGCCGTGGTGATCGATGGCGACAGCTCCAACACGGCTGTCATAAAAAGTTCCAAATGGATTTGCCGCCATTCCCGAACCATTGAACGAATGATCCAAAACGCCGGGCGGCGAAACCGATTGGCGAGTGACAAGCATGCTATATGGGCCGCCCGATGTTCGAATGTACCCACCAGTCACGAGTCGATGGTCAAAATCTTCAGCGATTGAAAGGACCTCAGCCTCCGCGCCACCTAGGCTGTAAACGTACGGGCGCCCGTCGTAGGAGAACGACGGATCGAGTGGCGCATCTGCGTGAGCGCTTGTCGGTGAGCAAGCGACAGAAAGGCACAGAACTATTGAAAGGGTTCGCCCATCCGCCGAAAACATAGGTGTTACTCATTCGCCGCAGGAATCACGGACGATAGAGCAACAGACCCGATTCAAAACGGACAACCAACGGACAGATATCGGACATCAGATCTGCGAGTTTCTGCCCAAAGCGCGATAGCCAATATCGCGCCGATAGATCATTCCATCGAAGTGGACCTGCGACGCCGCACCATAAGCGGCAGTCTGCGCCGCCGCGAACGTTTTTCCGAGAGCGCACGCGGTCAACACGCGACCACCGGATGCGACAATTTTCCCATTTGCCACTTTTGTACCAGCGTGAAAAATCTTGCTTCCGATCATCATCGTCGCGTCGAGCCCGTGGATTTCATCACCCGTCCGCACCTTGCCCGGATAGCCATGCGCCGCGAGCACGACGCCTAACGCAGGTCGCTCATCCCATCCGATGCTCACGCGATCGAGCCGTCCATCCAGCGCAGCGTCGATCACATCGACGAGATCGGACTTCAACCGCATCATGATCGGCTGCGTTTCCGGATCGCCCAAGCGCACGTTGAACTCGATCACGCGCGGCGAGCCGTCTTTGGCGATCATCAGTCCGGCGTAGAGGAATCCGATGAACGGTGCGCCTTCGCTGGCCATGCCGGCGATGGTCGGATGGATGATGTCGCGCAGGATGCGTTGCTCGATGTCCGGCGTGACCACCGGCGCGGGCGAGTAGGCGCCCATGCCGCCGGTGTTGGGGCCGAGGTCGTTGTCGTCGCGGCGTTTGTGATCCTGGCTGGTGGCGAGCGGCAGCGCGTTCGCGCCGTCGCTGACGACGATGTAGCTGGCTTCTTCGCCGTCGAGGAATTCTTCGATGACCACGCGCGACGAGGCGTCGCCGAGCGAGTGTGCGCCGAGCATGTCGTGCAGAGCCTGTTCGGCGTCGGCGAGTGTGAGCGCGACGACGACGCCTTTGCCGGCGGCGAGACCATCGGCCTTGATGACGATCGGCGCGCCGTTTTTTCGCACATACGCGAGCGCGGGCGCGAGGTCGTGGAATACCGCGTAGCGCGCGGTCGGGATGTTGTGGCGGATCAGGAAATCTTTCGCGAACGCTTTCGAGCCTTCGAGTTGCGCGGCGATCTTGCGCGGACCGAAACAGCGCAAGCCTTCGGCGCGGAAGCGGTCGACGATGCCGGCGACCAGCGGCGCTTCCGGTCCGACGACGGTGAGCGCGATATTTTCACGTTTGGCGAGCGCGACGAGTCCATCGATATCGCTGATGGCGACGTCGGCGTTGCGCACGCCGGGTTCGGTCGCGGTGCCGGCGTTGCCGGGCGCGACGATCACTTCGCTGACGCGCGGCGATTGTTTGATCTTCCAGGCCAGCGCGTGTTCGCGGCCGCCCGAGCCGATGACGAGGATTTTCATTCGCGGATTCTAGTGTCTGAAGTGGCGCACACCGGTGAACACCATCGCCATGTCGTGTTCGTCGGCGGCGGCGATCGTTTCCTTGTCGCGCATCGATCCGCCGGGCTGGATCACCGCGCGGATGCCGTCGGCGGCGGCGGCGTCGATGCCGTCGCGGAACGGGAAGAAGGCGTCGGACGCCATCACGCTGCCGGGAACGTCGAGTTTGGCGTCGGCGGCTTTGATGCCGGCGATTTTCGCGCTGATGACGCGGCTCATCTGCCCCGCGCCGATGCCGATGGTGCGGCCGTCGCGCGCATAGACGATCGCGTTGGATTTCACGAACATCGCGACATGCCACGCGAACAGCAGATCGCGCAGTTCGGTTGCATCGGGCACGCGTTTGGATACGACTTTCAGATCGGAAAGCAGCAAGGTGTCGCGATCGGAATCCTGCACGAGCAGACCGCCGGCGATGCGTTTGAATTCGAGCGCGCGCGGCGCCTGTTCCGGCCACGCGCCGCAAGCGAGCACGCGCACGTTGGGTTTGGTGGCGAAGGCGGCTTGCGCGTCGTCGGACACTTCCGGCGCGATGACGACTTCGACGAATTGCCTGTCGACGATCGCGCGCGCGGTTTCTCCGTCGAGCGGCTGGTTGAACGCGATGATGCCGCCGAACGCCGATACCGGATCGGTTTCAAACGCTTTCGTGTACGCATCGAGCGCGGTTTTGCCGATCGCCACGCCGCACGGATTCGCGTGTTTGACGATGACGCATGCGGGCGTTTTCTGGAACGCCTTCACGCATTCGAGCGCGGCGTCAGCGTCGGCGATGTTGTTGAACGACAGTTCCTTGCCGCCCAGTATGCGCGCGCCGGCCACGGTGCCGTCGGCGATGGTGCGTTCGATGTAGAGCGCGCCGTTCTGATGCGGATTTTCGCCGTAGCGCAGCGTCGACTGCAGCGTGAAATCCAGATGCAGCGTCGGCGGAAACTGATCGACTTCCTCCGCGTCGCCGCGCGCGCCGAGCCAGTGCGCGATCATGCCGTCATAGCTCGACGTGTGCGCGAACACCTTCGCGGCGAGCCGGCGCCGGAATTCGAGCGTGGTGCCGTCGTCGCGATGCAGCGCTTCGAGCAGGCGTCCGTAGTCGGACGGATCGACGATCGCGGTGACGAATTCATGGTTCTTGGCCGCCGCGCGCAGCATCGCCGGACCGCCGATGTCGATGGTTTCGACGGCTTCGACCATCGTGCAGTCGGGCGAGGCGGTGGCCAGTTCGAACGGATACAGATTCGCGACCAGAAGATCGATGCTCGGGATGCCGTGATGTCGCATCACCGCATCGTCGGTGCCGCGGCGCGCGAGCAGGCCGCCGTGGATTTTCGGATGCAGCGTTTTGACGCGGCCGTCCATGATTTCAGGGAAATCGGTGATCTCGCTGACGTCGGTGACGGCCAATCCCGCCTCGCGCAGCACGCGCGCGGTGCCGCCGGTGGAGATCAGCGCGACGTTGTGCGCGTCGAGCCCGCGTGCGAGTTCGACCACGCCCGATTTGTCGGAAACGCTCAACAGCGCGCGCCGGATCGGGACGATGCTGGAATCGGCCATGAAAAATGAACCCCAAGCCGCTACGGCGGCAAATCAGGGGAACATTATAAGCTGCCGGCTAGATAATCTCGGCCTACTCGAGTCCGCGCAGCGCGAGTTTCTTGCGCAAAGTGGCGCGATTGATGCCGAGCGCGGCGGCGGCCGTGCTCTTGTTGCTGTCGCACCACTTCAGCACTTCGCCGAACAGCGCGCATTCGACTTCCTGCAGCACCAGATCGTAAAGACCATCGGGCATCTGCGAATCCATGTCGGCCAGATAGCGGCGCACGGCACGCGCGACGCATTCGCGCAACGCGGGCTGCAGCGGGGATTCCGATATCAAATCGGCACGCTCGGCATGCGACGACAGGGCAGTCACGGTAGCGGAATTCTCGGGGGGCGATTATTTAAACGTGTCCCGCCGCAAGAACCGGACGCAACGCGTTGCCGACGCGGCGGGGGAGGCGATTCTACAGCCATCCCGGGGTGTTGATAAGTGCGATGCGTTTGCGAGTGGTGGAAGTCTAGAAAAACTTGAACTCGAAGGCGACCGCGTTCTTGCCGGGATCGGCCACTTCGAAAACGAGGGCGGCGGTGCCGCCGGGCGCGAGCCCCGTGGCGATCGCGCGGGTGTCGCCCAGATATTCCTGCGCGGAAAAGCGGCGCATGGCGATGCGGTTTTCATCGAGATCGGATAGCGTGATCTCGACGGCCGGGAATGCCTGCGGAAATTTCGCGTCGTTGCGCAGCGTCGCCGAGATGATGAGCGCGGCGGGAACCGACGGATGCGGACGGATTTCGCGCGACAGCAATTCCAGCGTCGACGGATCGTGCCGCAGCGGCAGGCGGCAGCCGACACTTTCGCAAACCCGTTCGAGCAGCGGACGCGCGGTGGAATCGTCGAGGATCGCGCCGCGTTCGGCGTAGCCGATCTGCGCACCCAGACTCAGCAACAGAACGAACGCGCCCATGGCCCACGGCCAGTTGCGGCGGATCGGCATGGCGTGACGCGTGCGCGCGAACGCCGGCAGCGACGAGCGTGGCTGCGCCGCCGCCGTGCGGCTACGCGACGGACGCGCGCCCGTGCGCTCGTCCGGATCGAACAATGCGCCTTGCTGCGTCGCCGACACCGGTCGCAAGAGCGGGGATGCTCAGTTGCGGCGGCGCGCCGCCGCCGGGGATTTCTTCAAGCTGCGTGATCGGTTCGGGCGGAAGCTGATCGGTCAGCGTGCGCAGCGCGTCGAACACCGCCGCGCAATGGCCGCATCGCACACTGCCGTGGCCGCCCGCGAGCTCCGCCGCGGCGAGCTTGTAGATCGTCAGGCATTCGGGACATTGCGTGTACATGCCGGCGATTGTAGCGAAAGTGCCGCCGCGTCAACCGCGACGCGTGCCGCTGATCCGCACCCAGCCGTCCTGGATCGCGGACGTCGAGATCGTCGAACCACTCGGCGTAGCGCGTCAGCAAGTCGGTTTGCTGGCCATCGAGGATGCCTGAGATGCGCGAACGCTCCGCGCGGTTTCACGCATCGCGCGAACTGCGGCGCGAGCTCGTGCAGCGGACCGGCAAGAATATTGGCGACCAGAACATCGGCATTCGAACGGTTCGAACCGATCAGGAGTATACAAATCCAGTTTTTCGGAAACGCCGTTGCGCTCGGCGTTGTCGCGGCTGGCGACGATGCGCCTGTTCGTCGTTGTCGATGCCGACGACGCGCGCCGCGCCGAGTTTCAGCGCAGCGATCGCGAGCACGCCGGAGCCGCAGCCGAAATCGATCACGGTCTTATCGGCAAGATCGAGCGAATCGAGCCATTGCAGGCACAGCGACGTCGTCGGATGCGTGCCGGTGCCGAACGCGAGGCCCGGATCGAGCCGCACGATCACGCTGTCCGGATCGGGCGGCGGTTCGATGTTCCACGGATAAATCCACAATCGCCGGCCGAACTGCATCGGCTTGAACTCGGTCCATCCAGGCGCGCGTCCAGTCCTGATCGGCGACGTCGCGAAACGCGAATTGCTCGGGTGAGAATTCCGGGAACAGTTCGGTGAGCGCATGGACAGTCCGGCGCGATCGGTGTCCGCGTCGAACAGCGCCTGCAGCACGATCGCCGTTCCACATCGGCGTTTCGCCGACGCCGGGTTCGAAGATGGCGCGTTCGTCGGGCGTATCGACATCGGCATCGGAAAGCGTGACCGACAGCGCGCCGAGATCCTCGAGCGCGGCTTCGACGCGCTTCGCTGCTGGTCCGCGTCGAGGGTGAGGGAAAGCTCGAGCCAGGCCATCAGCGCGTCTCAGCCGATCGCGAGGCTTTTCTCGCGCTGCTCGGCAATGCGCTTTTCGAGATAGTGGATATTCTGTCCGCCGGCATGGAATCCGCCGTCGGCGATGAATGCGTTGTTGCAGCGGGATGTTGGTCTTGATGCCGTCGATGACCAGTTCGCCGAGCGCGATGCGCATGCGCGCGATGGCGGTGTCGCGATCGCGCCCGTGCACGATGAGTTTGCCGATCATCGAATCGTAATTCGGCGGAATGCGGTAGCCGTCGTAGATGTGCGTGTCCATGCGCACGCCGGGTCCGCCGGCGGCGAGGAAACGCTTGATCGTGCCGGGCGAGGGCATGAACGTGTCGGGATCTTCCGCGTTGATGCGGCACTCGATGGAATGGCCGGTGATCTTGATGTCGGATTGTCTGATCGAGAGTTTTTCGCCGGCGGCGATCAGCAACTGTTCGCGCACGAGATCGACGCCGGTGATCAGTTCGGTGACCGGATGCTCGACCTGGATGCGCGTGTTCATTTCGATGAAGTAGAAACGGCCGTTCTCGAACAGGAATTCGAACGTGCCCGCGCCGCGATAGCCGATGCGCAGGCACGCATCGACGCACACTTTGCCGATCTGCTCGCGCTGCTCGGCGCTGATGCCCGGCGCCGGCGCTTCCTCGACCACTTTCTGATGGCGGCGCTGCATCGAACAATCGCGTTCGCCGAGATGGATCGCGTTGCCTTGTCCGTCGGCGAGCACCTGGATTTCCACGTGACGCGGATTCTCCAGGAATTTCTCCATGTACACCTGATCGTTGTTGAACGCGGCTTTGGCTTCGGATTTCGTCATCGACACCGCGTTGCTCAGATGCGCTTCGGTATGCACGACGCGCATGCCGCGTCCGCCGCCGCCGCCGGCCGCCTTGATGATCACGGGATAGCCGATCTCGCGCGCGATGCGGCCGTTCTCGACCGGATCGTCGCCGAGCGGTCCGCCGGAGCCCGGCACGCACGGCACGCCGGCGGCTTTCATCGCCTTGATCGCCTGCACCTTGTCGCCCATCAGGCGGATCACGTCGGCGGTCGGGCCGATGAAGATGAAGCCGGATTGCTCGACGCGTTCGGCGAAATCCGCGTTCTCGGACAAGAAATCCGTAGCCCGGATGGATCGCCTGCGCGTCGGTGACTTCGGCCGCCGAAATGATCGCGGGCACGTTCGAGATAACTTTCCGCCGCGGGCGCCGGACCGATGCACACCGATTCGTCGGCCATGCCGACGTGTTTCAGGTTGCGATCGACCGTCGAATGCACGGCCACCGTCTTGATGCCGAGCGTGTGGCACGCGCGCAGCATGCGCAGCGCGATTTCGCCGCGATTGGCGATGACGACTTTATCGAGCATCGGCATGTTATCCGATCACGAACAGCGGTTCGTCGAATTCGACCGGCTGGCCGTTTTCGCCGAGGATCGCGACGATCGTGCCGGACTTGTCGGCTTCGATCTGGTTGAACATTTTCATCGCTTCGATGATGCCGAGCGTGTCGCCGACCTTTACCGATCTGGCCGACTTTCACGAACGGCGGCGCATCGGGTTTCGCCGACGCGTAATACGTTCCGACCATCGGCGAGCGCACCACGTGGCCGGGCGGCAGCGAACTTTCCACCGATGCAGCGGGCGCGGCTGACGCTGCCGTAGCGGCCGGCGCGGCGGCGCGCGCGGGTTCGACGTGTACGTGCGTCGCCGGCGCGGGCGGCGGCGCATAGCCGCCTTTGGGAATGCGGCTCAGGCGAACGGATTCTTCGCCTTCCTTGATTTCGAGTTCGGCGAGGTTCGATTCCTCGAGGATGTCGATCAGTTTTTTTATTTTTCGTAGGTCCATGATGTCCTCGTCCGGTCTGCGCCGGATCAGCGTTTTTTCTTTTTCTTGGCCCGGCCGAGCCGCTCGATGGCGAATTCCATCGCGAGGCGATAACTGGCCGGGCCGAAGCCCGGTGATGAGTCCGATGGCGATATCGGACAGATACGAATGTCGGCGGAATTCCTCGCGCGCGAACACGTTCGACAGGTGCAGTTCGACGAACGGAATCTGCACGGAAAGGAACGCGTCGCGCAGCGCGATGCTGGTGTGCGTGAATGCGCCGGGATTGATCAGGATGATGTCGATCTTTTCCGACTCGCGCGCGATGAATGCGGTCGATCAGCTCATGTTCGGCGTTCGACTGGAAACTTTCGAACCGGTGGCCGGCCGCTTTGGCCTGTTCGCTCAGCCGCGTTCTCGATGTCGGCCAGCGTGTCGCGGCCATAGATCTCCGGCTCGCGCGTGCCGAGCAGGTTGAGATTGGGGCCGTGCAGGACGAGAATGGTAGCCATCGCGACGAATGTTCCGGGTCCCGTGCCCGAATCAAGGGGTGAACAAGGGGGCGGAGTCTGCGCCGGCACTGGGCGTTTGTCCAGTCCGTTCGTCACACGATCGGCGAAGATCGCCGACGTTAGTCAGTTCGCGGCAGGTTTTTCGTCAGCCAGTCGCGCAGCAGTTGCGGCGTGAAACTGCCTTCGCGTTGCGCGAGCAGATTGCCGTCCTTGTCCGATCAGGACACTGTAGGGCAGTACGCTGCGGCGGTCGCCGAAGATCAGTTCAGGGTTGGCTGCGTCGTCGCCGATCAGGATCGGATAGGCGACCGGATTGTCCTTCAGATAATCCTTTACCGCGTCGGGATCGTCGACCGCCACGCCGACCACTTCCATCCCGTTCGCGCCGCGCGTGCGATCCAGCAGCGGCATCTCCTCGCGGCACGGACCGCACCAGGTCGCCCAGAAATTGAGCAGGACGACCTTGCCGTTCCATTCGCTCAGACGCCGCGTTTTGCCGGACATATCGGAGAACGACAGATCAGGCCGCGCATCGCCCGGCTTGAGCACGGTCACGCCCGGCGGGATCGGAAGCTCGGCGGGACGGTCGAAATGTTGTCCGACCAGAAGTCCCAGCGCTGCGCCGACGATGGCGACGACGACGATCAGCAGATTCGTGCGATTGAACATCCGCGAATGTTTAGCAGTAACGGCCGGCGCGTCCGATTTTCGCTAGCGGCCGACGGCTTCGAATGCGCTTGACGAACTTGTCGGCGTCTTCGGGACCGGTCAGTTGCAGCTCGTGCTTTTCCTCGCCGTTCGCTGCGAAGAAAAGCGTATCCGGCGGCGCGACGATGCCGTACTTCTTCATCAGCGCCTGATCGACGTCGTCGTTCGCGGTGACGTCGGCCTGCAGCAGTACGAAATTCGCAACGGCTGCGTGCACCTCGGGTTTGGTGAACGTGAACTTTTCCATTTCCTTGCAGCTCACGCACCAGTCGGCATAGAAATCGAGCATGACGGGTTTGTTCGCCGCTTTCGCGGCCGACAGTTCGCGTTCGACATCGTCGGCCGATTTCATGCGTTTGAAAACGAGCGACGGATTGGTCGCCGCTGCGTTCGCAGCCGCCACCGCCGAAACCGTGCAGCGGCTGCAGCAAATCGTTCGATCCCGCCGCCGCACCGATCAGTTCGGCCGCGCCGCCGATCAGCAGGACGACACCGAGCGCCTTCCACAACGTGCGCCAACCCGATGCGCCTTCCGGCAAACGCTCCAGCGCACCGAGATACACGGCGCTGCTGACGGCGAGCAATCCGGCCATGACCATGATCCATGTCGTATCGAGCACGCGCGACAGCATCCAGATCGCGAGCGCGAGAAACGTCACGCCGAACACGCCTTTCACGGCATCCATCCACGCGCCGGCGCGCGGCAAGAATTTGCCCGCGCTCGCGCCGAACACGACGAGCGGCGCGCCCATGCCGAGCGCGAGCGTGAACAGCGCGAAGCCGCCGAGGACCGCGTCGTGTTTTTCGGCGATGTACAGCACGGCGACGGCGAGCGGCGGCGTTACGCACGGCCCGACGATCAGCGCCGACAGCGCGCCCATGATCGCCACGCCCGACAGCGATCCGCCGGATTGTTTGTTGCTGACGTTCGCGATCTTCGATTGCCACGAACTCGGCAACTGCAGTTCGTAGAAGCCGAACATCGACAGCGCGAGCACGCACGAACAATGCCTGCGAAACACCACAGCACCCACGGCGTCTGGAAAGCGGCCTGCAGATTCTTGCCGGCGAGTCCGGCGATCACGCCGGCGATGGTGAAGATGACCGCGTTGGCGAGCACATAGACGGTCGACAGCACGATCGCGCGACGCGTCGACAGATTCTCGCCGGCGCCGGCGATGATGCCCGACAGAATCGGAATCAGCGGAAACACGCACGGCGTGAACGCAAGGCCGAGTCCGGCCAGGAAGAACACGCCGAACACGAGCCAGATCGAGCCGTTCAACGCGCGCTTGAACTGGCTGTCCGTCGATTCGCCGCTCGATGGCGCAACCGTTGTGATTGCGTCGCGTTTTCCCGGCGGGCAGCGGCACCGACACGGTGCGCGTCATCTCCGGATAGCAGACGTTGTTTTCGAGACAGCCCTGGAATGTCGTGGTGATCGCGACATCCTGCGCGTCGGTTTTCGTGCGCGACAGCGGAACCGGAATCTCGATCTGATCGTAGTAAACGGTCGTCGCGCCGAAGTTGGCGTCGGTGTGTTGCTTGCCCTGCGGCCATTTCGGCGTGCCGAGCGTCACGCCCGGCGTGTCGGTGGTGAAGTGCGTCTTGTCGCGATACAGGTAATAGTTTTTCGGCATCGTGAAGCGCGCGAGCACTTCGCCGGGGCCGGTCGCGATCGCCTCGAACGTGAACGCCTGCTCCTGCGGCAGCGGACCGCTGTTGATCAGCGAATTCGCCGACGCGCCGCCGCCAAGCGAAATCGACAGGCGCATCGCCGGATGCCGCATTTGCCGCTTTTGGTAAATCTATACTCAGATTCACTTTCTGCGGCGGAAAGCAGATTTTCGGTTCGACCTGATGACAACCCTGATAGCGCAGCTCCAGCGCGACTTTCGACGCATCCGCCGGCGCGGTGACGTGCTGCGTCGCCGTGAATCCGTGGTGATAGACCTCGACGTCGCCGAGAAACTCATCGTGTTTCTTCTCGCCGGCCGGCATGTCGAGCGCGCCGAGCGTGACGTTCGCGTCGTTGCTCTTCACCTTCACGCGTTCGCGATACAGGTAATAGTCGTCGGCGATCTTGAAATCGAACTGCACCGCGCCGCGGTCGACGGCTTTGGCTTCGACCTTGAAGGCCTGTTCGACCGGCAACAGATTGTCCGCAGCGTCGGCGGCGAGTGCGTTGCCGGCGAAGAGGGCGAGTAGCGTCGAAAGTAAACTAAGTTTCATGCGCCGATTGTCGCAGAGTTTGTGGCGAAGCGGCAGAGATCGAAGCGAGATGAGCACAGGACCGGCCGCGGTATCGCGGATTGCGGCAGCACGGGATTGCATCATGTGTTGCGCTGCAACTCCACCCTCGAAAGACAGCGCACATGGGACAGTTCGAGTGCGCCCGAGTTCAGGCTGCGGCGGATAATGTTGCTGTCCCATTCTGCTATACCATGACGTGAAATGGCACGAATCCTTACCATCGAAGACGATCCGGTGACGGCCAACGAGATCGTCGCCGAGCTGCAGTCGTACGGCAACGAAGTCGATCGCGCCGCCGACGGCAACGAAGGTCTTGACAAGGCGCTGCACGGCCGCTACGACGCGATCACGCTCGATCGCATGCTGCCCGGTCTCGACGGTCTGGCGCTGGTCACCGAATTGCGCCGCGCCGGCATCGAAACGCCGGTGCTGATGATCAGCGCACTGAGCGATGTCGATGCGCGCGTGCGCGGACTTCGCGCCGGCGGCGACGACTACCTGACCAAACCTTTCGCACCGGACGAAATGGCCGCGCGCGTCGAAGTGCTGTTGCGCCGCCGCCGCGCCGAAGCGCCGGCGACGCAATTGCGCGTCGGCGATCTCGAACTCGATCTGATGACGCGCACCGCGAAGCGCGGCACCGAAAAACTCGAACTGCTGCCGATCGAATTCCGCCTGCTCGAATTCATGATGCGCAATTCCGGCCAGGTGCTCACGCGCACGATGATCTTCGAACACGTGTGGGGCTATCACTTCGATCCCGGCACCAACGTGATCGACGTGCACATCGCGCGGCTGCGCCGCAAAGTCGATTCCGGCGAAGCGCCGCCGCTGATCCGCACCGTGCGCGGCTGCGGCTACATGATCGCCGCGCAGTAATGCCGACGCGCGGCGGATACGCGCGAATCCGCGCCCGCGCCGCTGGCCGGACACTGGCGTTCCAGCACCACGCGCCTGATCGCGATGTACGGCATTGTTTTTCCTGATCTGGAGCATCGTGCTGCTGGTCGCGATCAACTGGCAGACCTCGCAATATCTCGAAGACGTCGTCGGCAAGATCCTCGAACAGCGCGTGCGTTTTCTGAGTCACGTCGATCGCGAACAGTTGCCGGGCATGCTCGCCACGCAGCGGCGAATTCGATCTGCGCGGCGCGACGTATTACGGCCTGTTCGATGCGAAAGGCGCGTACCTGTCCGGCAACATCGATCACATGCCGGAAGGATTGCCGGCGAACGGCGAGGTGCGCTCGCTGACCAAAGGCGTGCTCGGCATCAACGGCCAGCGCAACTCGCGCGCGCAGGCGGTCGCGATGCGGCTGGAAACCGGCGACGTGATGGTGCTCGCGCGCTACAGCGGCGTGGCCGATCGCGTCGGACAACTCACGCGCAGCGCATTCGGATGGGCGCTGTCGCTGCTGCTGATTCCGGGCTTGATCGGCGGTTATCTGCTGAGCCGCGGACCGCTGCGCCGCGTGCGCGCGATGGATCGCGCCATACAGCCGGTGATGCGCGGCGAACTCGGCACACGTTTGCCGGTGTCGGGCCGGCGCGATGAATTCGATCATCGTCGCGAGCATCGTCAATCGCATGCTCGATCAGATCGAACGACTGCTCGGCGAAGTGAAGGGCGTGTCCGACAGCATCGCGCACGATCTGCGCACGCCGCTCACGCGGTTGCGCGCGCAACTGCATCGCGCGCAACAGATGACGACGCACGACGATCCGCGCGGCGATCTGATCGAACGCTGCATCGTCGATGTCGATGCGTTGCTCGATCGTTTTCGCGCGCTGCTGCGCATCTCCGAACTCGAAGACATGCGCCGGCGCGCGGCGTTCGGTCCCGTCGATCTCGGCGAAACATTGCAGCGCGTGCATGAACTCTATGCGCCGCTGGCGGACGAGAAATCGCTGCAATTCTCGGTCGAAGCCAACGGCGCGCCGACGATTGCAGGCCGACGCCGCACTGCTGTTCGAGGCGATCAGCAATCTCGTCGACAACGCGATCAAGTTTTCGCCGAACGACAGCGTGGTGACGGTGCGCGCGCTGGCCGACGAAGACCGGGCCGCGCATCGACGTCATCGACAGCGGACCGGGCGTGCCGGCCGACGAACGCCAGGCCGTGCTGCGCCGTTTTTATCGCAGCGGCGAAACGTCGGAAGGCGGCTTCGGGCTCGGCCTGCCGCTGGTCGCCGCCATCGCGCGATTGCACGGTTTTTGTTTCGAAATCGGCGATCGCGACGGCGGCGGCGCGCGCATGACGCTTTATTGCTGGCCGTGCGAATCCGCGGGCGCACGCTCGGCGTAGCGCGCAAGGAATGAACTAATCTTCATCCGCTTCGGCGTGGAAAGCGCGGGTGCAACCCCGATAATTTCATCCGAATCCGTCCGCGCATCTTCCCATGATTGGCATAGTCCGCATCGCGCTCGAGCGCCCGTACACGTTCATCGTGCTCGCGCTGCTCATCTTGATCATCGGTCCGTTGGCCGCGATGCGCACGCCCACGGATATTTTTCCGAACATCAATATTCCGGTCATCGGCGTCGCCTGGCAGTACACCGGCCTGCCGCCGGATCAGATGGCCGGGACGCATGACCACGCCGTTCGAGCGCGCGCTGACGACGACGGTCAACGACATCGATCACATCGAAGCCAACTCGTACACCGGCTTCGGCATCATCAAGATCTACTTCCATCCGAACGTCGTCATCAGCACCGCCAACGCGCAGGTGACGGCGATCGCGCAGACGCTGGTGAAGCAGATGCCGCCCGGCGCGACGCCGCCGCTGATCGTCAATTACAGCGCATCGACCGTGCCGATCCTGCAGCTCGCGCTGTCCGGAAAAGGATTGACCGAACAGACGCTCGCCGACCTGCGCGATGAACCAGCTTGCGCACGCGCCTGGTCACCGTGCCGGGCGCGGCGATTCCGTATCCGTTCGGCGGCAAGACGCGCCAGGTGCAGATCGATCTCGATGCGAATGCGTTGCAGGCGCGCGGACTCACCGGCCAGGACGTGGCCAACACGCTCGCCGCGCAGAATCTGCTCACGCCGGTCGGCACGCAGAAGATCGGCTCGCTCGAATACGCGATCAATCTCAACACCGCGCCGTCGGATCTGAAAGACCTCGCCAACCTGCCGATCAAAACGGTGAACGGCGCGATGGTGTATGTGCGCGACGTCGCCAACGTCCGCGACGGCAGCGCGGTGCAGACCAACATCGTTCACGTCGACGGCGGACGTTCGGTGCTGATGTCCGTGCTGAAAAGCGGCGCGACGTCGACGCTCGATATCGTCGACGGCATGAAGGCGATGGTCGAGGCGGTGAAGCCGTCGATGCCCGACAACCTCGAAGTGAAGCCGATCGGCGATCAGTCGATCTTCGTGCGCAACGCGATCGGCGGCGTGGCGAAGGAAGGCATCATCGCCGCCGCATTGACCAGCCTGATGATCCTGCTGTTCCTCGGCAGCTGGCGCTCGACGGTGATCATCGCCGTCTCGATTCCGCTGTCGATTCTCGGCGCGATCATCGATTCTGTCGGCGTTGGGCGAAACGCTGAACATCATGACGCTCGGCGGTCTCGCGCTCGCGGTCGGCATCCTCGTCGACGACGCGACGGTGACGATCGAGAACATCAACTGGCATCTCGAACACGGCAAGGAAGTCGAAGAATCGATCATGGACGGCGCGCGCCAGATCGTCACGCCCGCGTTCGTGTCGATGCTGTGCATCTGCATCGTGTTCGTGCCGATGTTTTTCCTCGAGGGCGTCGCGCGCTTCCTGTTCGTGCCGATGGCCGAAGCGGTGATGGCGGCGATGGCGTGTTCGTTCCTGCTGTCGCGCACGCTGGTGCCGACGATGTCGAAATACCTGCTGCACAAGCACGATCACGAAGCGAGCACGCGGCCGTCGCGCAATCCGCTGGTGCGGCTGCAGCGCGGATTCGAATCCGGATTCATGCGCATGCGCGATGCGTATCGCGAGCTGCTCGTGCTCACGCTCGGACATCGCAAGGTGTTCGTCGCCGGATTCCTGCTCGTCGTCGTCGTCTCGTTTGCGCTGGTGCCGTTCCTGGGCCGCAACTTTTTCCCGTCGGTCGATGCGGGACAAATCCTCATGCACGTGCGCGCGCCGGTCGGCACGCGCGTGGAAGAAACGGCGGCGAAATTCGCCGATGTCGAGAAGGCGATCCGCGAGATCATTCCCGATCACGAACTCGGTGCGATGGTCGACAACGTCGGCACCGTACATTTCGAGCATCAACACGATCTACAACAACACCGGCACGATCGGCCCGCAGGACGGCGACATCCAGATTTCGCTGAACGAAGACCACGCGCCGACCGCCGACTACATCCGCCAGATGCGCGAACAACTGCCGCGGCGTTTTCCCGGCATGACGTTCTCGTTCCTGCCTGCCGACATCGTCAGCCAGATCCTGAATTTCGGTGCGCCCGCGCCGATCGATCTGCAGATCCGCGGCAACGATCTGAAGGCGAATTTCGTTTACGCGAACAAACTGCTCGATCAGATCCGCCGCATTCCCGGCGTGGCCGATGCGCGCATCCAGCAATCCAACGCGGCACCGGCGCTCAACGTCAATGTCGATCGCACCCGCGCGCAATATGCCGGCGTGACCGAGCGCGACGTCACCAACAGCATGGTCGTGAACCTCGCCGGATCGAGCCAGGTCGCGCCCACGTTCTGGCTTAATCCGCAAAACGGCGTGACCTATCCGATCGTGATGCAGACGCCGCAATACCAGATCGATTCGCTGGAAAAACTGCGCAACCTCTCCATCAACGCGCCGCGGCGGCGTGACCACGGTGCTCGGCGGCATCGCCGATATCGACCGCACCGCCGTGAACGGCGTGTTCTCGCGAATACGACATCCGCCCGCTGGTGCAGATTTACGCGACGACGCAGGATCGCGATCTCGGCGCCGTCGCCGCCGACATGCAGAAAGTCATCGACGCGAACGCAGAAAGATTTGCCGAAAGGTGCGAACGTCGCGCTGCTCGGCCAGGTGAAAACGATGACGAGCGCGTTCTCGGGTCTGCTGTTCGGCCTGCTCGGCGCGATCGTGCTGATCTACTTTTTGATCGTGGTGAATTTCCAGTCGTGGGCCGATCCGTTCGTGATCATCACCGCACTGCCAGCCGCGCTCGCGGGCATCGTGTGGATGCTGTTCGCGACGCACACGACCTTGAGCGTGCCCGCGCTCACCGGCGCGATCATGTGCATGGGCGTGGCCACCGCCAACTCCGTGCTCGTGATCTCCTTCGCGCGCGAGAAGCTCGACGAACTCGGCGACGCGACGCAAGCGGCCATCGAAGCCGGCTTCGTGCGCCTGCGCCCGGTGCTGATGACCGCGCTCGCCATGATCATCGGCATGGCGCCGATGGCGCTGGGCCTCGGCGAAGGCGGCGAACAGAACGCACCGCTCGGCCGCGCCGTGATCGGCGGACTCATCTTCGCAACGATCGCCACGCTGTTCTTCGTGCCGGTCGTCTTCAGCATCATTCATCGACGCTACGGCCAGAAACCCGCCGCGCCTGCCGCATTGGAGCCCGCTCATGCCTGACCAGAAAAAATCCTGGCGCGGATTGCGCCTCGCCGGCGTCGATCGTCGCGATCGTCGCCATCGTCATCGTCGTCCACGGCGTGATGACGCGCGCATCCGAAAACTCGCGCCTGCGCGACTGGACCGATGCGCAAGCGCTGCCGACCGTCGCCATCGTTTCTCCCGCCGAACAACGCCAACGACAGCGGCCTCGAATTGCCGGGCCGCCTCGAAGCGTATGCGCGCGCGCCGATCTACGCGCGCGTCAGCGGCTACATCAAGGATTACAAGGTCGACATCGGCGCGCAGGTGAAAGCGGGGCAGGTGCTTGCCGACATCGAAACGCCCGGACCTCGATCAGCAGCTGACGCAGGCGCGCGCCGATCTGGTTACCGCGCAGGCGAACGAAAAACTCGCGAAACTCACCAGCGACCGCTGGCAGACGATCGTCAAAACCGGCGCCGTCGCCAAACAGGATGCCGACGAGAAACTCGGCGACTATCAGGCCAAGCAGGCCATGACCGCCGCATCGAAAGCAAACGTCGGCCCGTCTGCTCGCGATGAAAGGTTTCGCGCGCATCACCGCGCCGTTCGATGGCGTCGTCACCGCGCGCAACACCGACGTCGGTGCGCTCATCAACGTCGGCAGCAGCGCCGGACAGGAATTGTTCGTCGTCTCCGACACGCACAAGCTGCGCATGTACGTGAACGTGCCGCAGAACTATGTGCCGATGGTGCCGCTCGGGCACGAAGGCGACGATGGTCGTGCCTGAACATCCCGAAAAGAAATACGAAGCGACGGTCGAGTCGTCAGCGCAGGCGGTCAATGCAACATCGGGCACGACGCTGATGCAACTCGGCGTCGACAACAAGACCGGTGAACTTCTGCCGGGCAGCTACGCCACCGTGCGTCTCGATCTTCCGTCGAGCGGCGGCGCGCTGAGCATTCCGTCGAGCGCGCTGATCTTCAATGCGAAGGGGTTGTCGGTCGCCACCGTCGGCGGCGACAATCGCGTCGTCGTGAAACCCGTCACCGTCGCGCGCGATCTGGGTAAGACCATCGAAATCCGCGACGGTCTCAACGCCAACGACAAAGTCATCGAAAGCCCGCCCGACGGCATCGCGAACTGGCACCGAAGTGCGCATCGCCGCGCAGCCGCAAAAGCAGCCCGCCGCGGGACCGCAAAAAGGCTGATCAGAGCGACGCGTCGCGGAACGCGCGCAGTACGGAGTTGATGCGCGTCTGATAGCCGCGGCCGCGGGATTTGAACCACTCGAGTACGTCCTGATCGACTCGCAGCGAAATCGCAGCTTTGTTTTCCTGGTGCTTATTCGGATCGCGCGCGAATGGAACGCCGACGCTTGAGGCGGCGTCTGCCCGCGCGAGATTCCTTCACGCATGTGTTCAATGCCCTCGGCATGTTGCGCGATTGCGGAACGAATGTCAGCCGCAGTTCGCATCCGACGGCGTGCGCATACCGTTTGATCGTTTCAATGGAAGGGAAGTGCTTGCCGCTGCTCAACGAACCCTCCAGCCGCGTCACCGCCGTGCTCTGCGTGCCCATGCGTTCAGCCACCTGCGTTTGCGTCAGTCCCGCTTTCTGTCGCGCGCGCAACATGTCGCCGCAGCAGTTCGAATTCCGGAGCAAGCCTGTCGTATTCGGCTTTGACGCCAGGTCGCGACAGCAAAATGCGTACGATCTCTTCATGCTTCATTTTGAGTTTCGCCTCTGCAAGAAGTTTGTTCGCTTTTTCAGTTCGGCTGTAGGTGTTTGTTGTGTCTTTTTGATGTAAGCCATGCAACATCACAACTCGTTGACCGATCGCAGGTACAGAAGAAAACCCGCGCGATGCCTTCCTGACCACTGAGCCGCAATTCGAGGAGACCACCACCTATAGCCCGTGTGTGAGGCATCCCGAGATCCGCTCCGATATACCGACCATCATTTCCGCAACCGCGCGTAACTCGCTGACAGATCGTCCGGCAGATTCAGCACGAATTTTTCCACCGCAGGCGTGTAAGTAAGTCAATCGTCCACGCACGAATTCATACTAACATATTTGTTATATCGTTAATGGCCGTATCGCGTCGGCCGGGAGCCTACGCGACTGCTCGAGCATCAGAACGACGTGTCCGAAAGAGGCCGCTTGCTCGTCCTCTTGAAACCCGGCCGAACGACCATAAATCCAGGCCCAGATCCCGAAACCTCTTTGCACAGAAGGTTTCGACTGCTAAAATGTTGGCACTCGTTCTCCCTGAGTGCTAACAGCCAGGGAAAATTCGTTATTTTTCAACCAATTGAGGAAAGTGTCCTTATGAAACTGCGTCCTTTGCATGATCGCGTGATCATCAAGCGCCTGGAAGCCGAGACCAAGTCGGCCGGCGGCATCGTCATTCCCGACACCGCCACCGAAAAGCCGATCAAGGGCGAAGTCGTCGCGGTCGGCGCCGGCAAGATCCTCGAGGACGGCAAGGTCCGTCCGATCGGCGTGAAGGCCGGCGAGAAGGTTCTGTTCGGCAAGTACTCCGGCACGGAAGTGAAGGTCGACGGCGAAGAGCTGCTCGTCATGCGCGAAGAAGACCTGATGGCGGTCATCGACGGCTGAAGCGAGCGGAATGTCTGCGTCGTCGTGCCAGCGCAAAGCCAGAATCCAACTTCGGCTCTCCGGCAGAACTGGATCCCAGCTTTCGCTCGATACTGCCAAAAAAATTCAACAGTTTTGAGGAATAACCATGGCTGCTAAAGAAATCCGTTTTTCCGAAGACGCCCGCGCGCGCATGCTGCGCGGCGTGAACGTGCTTGCCAACGCCGTCAAGGCGACGCTCGGTCCGAAGGGCCGCAACGTCGTGCTCGAAAAGAGCTTCGGCGCGCCGACGATCACCAAGGACGGCGTGTCCGTCGCGAAGGAGATCGAACTGGCCGACAAGTTCGAGAACATGGGCGCGCAGATGGTGAAGGAAGTCGCTTCGAAGACGTCCGACGTCGCCGGTGACGGCACCACCACCGCGACCGTGCTCGCGCAGGCGCTGATCCGCGAAGGCCTGAAGGCCGTCGCTGCCGGCATGAACCCGATGGACCTCAAGCGCGGCATCGACAAGGCCGTCATCGGCGCCGTCGCCGAGCTGAAGAATCTGTCCAAGCCGTGCTCGACGTCGAAGGAAATCGCGCAGGTCGGTTCGATCTCGGCGAACTCCGATGGCGACATCGGCGACCTCATCGCCAAGGCGATGGACAAGGTCGGCAAGGAAGGCGTGATCACGGTCGAGGAAGGTTCGGGTCTGGACAACGAACTCGACGTCGTCGAGGGCATGCAGTTCGACCGCGGCTATCTGTCGCCGTACTTCATCAACAACCAGCAGTCGATGCAGGCCGAGCTGGAAGATCCGTACATCCTGCTGCACGACAAGAAAATCTCCAACGTGCGCGAGCTGCTGCCGATGCTCGAAGGCGTGGCCAAGGCCGGCAAGCCGCTGCTGATCGTCGCCGAAGAAGTCGAAGGCGAAGCGCTGGCGACCCTCGTCGTCAACACGATCCGCGGCATCGTCAAGGTGTGCGCGGTGAAGGCGCCGGGCTTCGGCGATCGTCGCAAGGCGATGCTCGAAGACATGGCGATCCTCACCGGCGGTCAGGTGATTTCCGAAGAAGTCGGCCTGTCGCTCGAGAAGGCGACGATCAAGGATCTCGGCCGCGCCAAGAAGATCCAGGTCACGAAGGAGAACTCGACGATCATCGACGGCGCCGGCGAAGGCAAGAACATCGAAGTCGCGCATCGCGCAGATCAAGGCGCAGATCGAAGAGACCTCGTCGGACTACGACCGCGAGAAGCTGCAGGAACGCGTGGCGAAACTCGCCGGCGGCGTGGCGGTGATCAAGGTCGGCGCCGCGACGGAAGTCGAAATGAAGGAAAAGAAGGCGCGCGTCGAAGACGCCCTGCACGCCACGCGTGCGGCGGTGGAAGAAGGCGTGGTCCCGGGCGGCGGTGTTGCGCTCGTGCGCGCGCTCGACGCGATCAAGAAGCTGAAGGGCGACAACGAAGACCAGAACCACGGCATCCTGATCGCCAAGCGCGCGATGGAAGCGCCGCTGCGTGAGATCGTCGCGAACGCCGGCGAAGAGCCCAGCGTCGTGCTGAACAAGGTGGCGGGTGGCAAGGGCAACTACGGCTACAACGCGGCCAACGGCGAGTACGGCGACATGGTCGAATTCGGCATTCTCGATCCGACCAAGGTCACGCGCACCGCGCTGCAGAACGCGGCGTCGATCGCCGGTCTGATGATCACGACCGAAGCGATGGTCGCCGAAGCGCCGAAGAAGGAAGAAGCCCACAACCACGGCGGCGGTGGCGGCGGTGGAATGGGCGGCATGGGCGGCATGGACTTCTAAACGTCCAGACGTCCACGCGTCTAGCTACACAAAAGCCCCGCAGCGATGCGGGGCTTTTTTTGTGTCTACAGGCCGAAACCGCTGCAGAACAAGGTGTCGTCCGCGCCGCATTCACGTTGCAGTTCGTATGGCCCCAGATCGCGCGGGCCGAATCGGTTGGCGACATCGGGCAAGTCGCGATCCGTGGCCTGTTTTCCAGGTCGACGCCGCCGAGGCCGCCGCCGAAGTCGACAGCTGGCGATTTCGCTTGAAGATGATAATCGCCATTCGCAGCATCGACGAACTTGGCGTCGGTCACCGTCGCGACCGTCGGTGACGCCGGAAAATGCGTCACGTCGGTAGCCAGAACATATCGGGCCGCTCCGGGGTAGCCCGTCGAAACACCGGGCTGGACGATGAGCGAATTGGTGATCGACGAAACGTCTCGCCATCACGGCAGAGCCGATTGCGTTTCCCGCGATGGTGCAGTTGTCGATGGACATGTTCTGGTACGCGTCGAAGTTGAGGAGTACTCCGCTGACGGTGTTGTCGACGATCAGGCAGTTGTGCATCAGCCCTGGATTGCGCGGGTAGTAATCGCTCGCGATCGTATCCATCAGCGCGCCACCGGTGTTGTTTCGGATCGCCACACTTTCCATGTTCAGGTCGCTGTCCTTGCCGATGGTGATCAGCGTGCCGTTGGTCGGGTTGCCGTTCTGGTCGGCCGCGATGTTTTGATCGATCAGGTTGCACGCCACGCCCGCCGCGCAACGCACGCCACTTATGGCCGCAACCCGTGTTGAGCGACAGGTTCGAGCCGACGTCGGGATTGGCTAAGACTCATCCCAACCCAAATAGGCCAGTGCGCCGTCGGGGGCGACGTTCGAGTCGAACCGGAAGTTCGATGCGCAGACGTACGCATGATTATTGTTATACAACTGATCTGAATGTCCTTTCGTGTAGAACGCGCCGCCGGCGACGCGTGCCAGATTGTTGGACACGCGCACCGGGTGCTGCGGATCGGTCGTATACAAATTCACCACGGCCGCATTCACGGATTCCGCGTCGCCGATGCCGAACGCGGCTATCGCGCCACCGTATTGCGCATCGTTGAAATATAGTGCGCCGATGCCGTTATAGCCCGGCGCGCCGATGTTCACGCGCGCAGGACCGTTGACGGACAGCCCGCCGCCGTAGCCGTTCAGCGCATGATTGAAGCCGATGAACGACTGCGCACCGTCCATCGTCAGCGTCGTATCGCCTTCGATGTGCAGACCGCCGCCCGAGTTCTGCGCCGTATTGAGCAGGATTTCCACGTTGTTCGCGATCTTCACATCGAGATGGCCGCCGGAGGCGACCACACCCACGCCCGCTCCGTTGAGGGCCTGATTCAGGCGCACGGTACTCGTATCCAGCGTTAGCGATCCGGAACCGTTGACGTAGATGCCTCCGCCATTTCCCGTAACGATGCCGCCGCTGATGGTGAGATCGCGCAAGGTCACATCGTTGTGCCCGTCGATGTGGAACACGCTGTGCCCACTGGTGCCGTTGAGTGTGACGACCGGCGCGCTCGGCGGTGATGGGCAGCTTCCTCCGATCGGGCAGATGATGATGTCCGTCGTGCCGCACGTCGTGCCAGGCCCTTGGCCGATGATGGAAATCGATTGACCGGTGTTGGAAATCGTCACCGCTTGCCCGGTATAGGCGATTTCGCTGGTTGCGAAAATCTTGTTCGGGCACGCCGACGGATGCGACGCGATCCAGTCCACCGCCGACTGGATCGACCCATCGGTACATTTGCTGTCGTGCGCCATGTCGCCGACGAACCGCATCGGACCTGTGAAGGGATTGCAGGACTCCGGCGCCGCTACAGCCGAGCCAGCCAGCAGCGCGAAACAAATTCCTATCCACCAACGACGCATGCGTTTCTCCACCTTGAAAACATTCACCTGCCCGTGGGAAACGCCAGGGCATCGCCAACTGAGACATGGGAGCCGTCGATCACCCAGCCGAAAACGCGACGCATCCGTGCGCCGCAGACAAGAATCGTTCGATCAGCTCAAAGCGCGCTCAGGAACGCGACGAGATCCGATTTCTCCTGCGCCGACAGCCCGATGTTGAAACGCGTGTTGTAGAAATCGACCGCATCGCCCAAGGTCGCTGCCGATCCGTTGTGGAAATACGGCGGGCGCGCCGCGAGACTGCGCAGGATCGGTCCCTTGAACTTGCCGATGTCGGCCCATTTTCCGGTGATCATCGCCCGGCCCGGATCGGTGGTCTCGCGCGTCTGGCCGGTGGTCTTGTTGCGCAAAGTATACAACGGCATGTCGGGCGTGCGGCGGTTCGCGTCGGTCAGGCCGATATCGATCGGCAGCGCGACGGAATGGTTGCCGACGTTCGGCGAGTCGTGGCACGTCGTGCAGGTGCCGGCGATCGTCGGCATGCCGAGCGCATCGTTGAGTCCGCCGACGCCGGTGATCGCGATGGGTTTGCTGCCGAAAAGTTTTTCGCCGCGCGCGATGGCGGCGCGCTGCGTGTTCTTGTCGTTGTCCCACGCGGCGAAGAGCTGCGTTGACATCGGATCGAACGCCGCGCCGGCAGGATCGGCGCCGAGCACGTCGTTGATGCCGATATAGAATTGCTGGCTGGCGAGTGCGCGCGGACCGCCGAGCGCGTCATCGGTGTTGAGCCAACCGGCGAAACGATCGAACACTTGCGCCGTCGTCAGGCTCATCTCGAAATCGACGATCTGCTTCACCTGATCGGATGTTGGCGCGCGCGGCGCCTTGCGCATGCGTCAGCACGGCGTCGGCCGCTTGCGTCGTGAAACTCTGCACGAGATCGTCGCCATTCGACGCCGGCATCCATCGGCGGCAGGAACGGCTTGTGCGTTTCGCGTCCATCCCACATCGCGGCGGTAAGGAAACGCAGGTTCGCCGACGGCAGCGGACGGCGGAACATCGATACGTCCGCCGCGTTCGCGTAGTGATACGGGTCGTCGACGCTATCGAGCGTGAACTCCGCCGTGGCCGGAATGCCATACCGATGCGGATCAAGCCCTTCGTCAGCAGCATGTTGTAGGCGGCGCGTTTCGCCTGCAACGTGGAGGTGTTCGCGTTCGGCGCAGTTGGCGCCATCGACGGGACGAAACACCGGATCGCTGCCACGCCGTGCGCAAAAAGCGCAGTTGCAGATCGGGCGGACTTATCGACCACGCATTTTCGACGCGATGACAGGTACCGCACGAGCGGCCGTTGCTGCCGAGCGACTGGAAAAACGGATTGGTTTTGTCGATCGTGCCGCTCGGCGTGAACGTGCGGGCCTGTCCGCTGGCATCGTCGGTCGTGAGCGGATCGACGGGTTTGAATGGTCCGGCGTGAAGATCCGCGCCCACAATGGTCAGCAGCAGACCGCACAACAGAAGGGACAACTGCCGACGCTGCGGCTGGTTTGCGGAGCAGCCTTTCATACGTTTCTCCCAAGGCACGGACGTGGGTTTCGTCCGTTGGCTTCACGAGTAACGCCAACTTTCGACAGGTTGCGACATCTGTCTGCAGCCGCCTGCGGAATGTCGCGGAAAAGCATCAGGTTGGGTGTTGAGAACCCGAGGTGGAAGACGACCGCTCGAGGGCGGGTGATACTGATTCGGAAAACGCGTGCTGCGCAAAAGTCAGCGCGAGTTAGTTCTCATTCGGAATTCAGCCGCGCCGGCAGCCGTTCACGCCAATGCTGCGCTAACTCCGGCTTTCCCCACGCGGTATACAATTGCACATAGTCGCGCGCAAGCACGGCCGGCTCGTCGTCGCTGTGCTGCGATTCCTTGGTGAACGCAGCGTACGCGGCGTCGAGTTCACGTTCGGCATCCGCGTAGCGCTTTTCGCCAATCAGGATGCTCGCCAGCATTCCTGCCGAAGCGCCGTGATCGCCGTGCGGCATCGCTTTCATGCGCTCGGTCAGATCGCGCGCGAGCGGTTCGGCGGCGGCGTAGTCGTGCATGTCGGCGAGCGTATTGGCGAGCGCGGTCTTCGTGCTGAGCGTGTCGAAGCTTCCTTCACCCTTCACGCGCCGGTTGACCGCCAGTGCGCGCTCGAGCAGGGCCTTTGCTTCGGCGAGCCGGCCGTCGATGCGCAACACGTTGCCCATCCAGAACGTCAGGTTCGCCGTGATCGGATGCTGTTCGCCGAACGCACGCTGCGCACGAGGAAGATTTTCGGTGAGCATGCGTTCGGCGTCGGCATAGTCGGCCAGGTTCACGTCATCCACGATCACCGACTTGGCCATCTCCAGCGTGCGCGAATCTTCCGGCCCGTACAGCGCGGTGAAGTGTTCATACAGATTCTGCGCAAGCGCTTTGCCTTCCGCGTAACGGCCCGGCGCGAAATCCGAAACCACGATGCCTGCCGCCACGCGCAGCGTCAGTGGCGCATCCTCGCCAAGCGTTGCGCGTGCGATGCCGTACACGCGCGTCAGCCGTTCGCGGCACGGCTCGCGCCGGAACATCATGCATTCGTAGGTGCCGACGCTGGTTTCCGCGGAAAGCCGATCGATATCGCTTTCAGGAAGCGCCGTCACCGCGTTCTTGATCCCGTCGGCGAACGTCGACGCTTCTGCATAACGACCGACCTGGCCCAACGCATCCAGCCGCCGCGCGGTGAGCCGCACCTGCGCGGCGACATCCAGATGCGCCGCGTTCGCCGCTTGCAGCGCGGCGATGAAATGCGTGTCGGCCAATTCGTATTCGCCGATGCTGTAATACGCATCGCCGATCGATTGTTCGATGGACGCGCGCACCTCGGGAACGCCGCTCAACGAACGCTCCGCATTCGCGGCCGCCGAATCGAGCATCAGCCGGATCAGGCTGCGATCCATCGTCTTGGCGCGATCCGGATCGATGCTGGTCAGCATCTGACTCAGGAACGCCGCAGTCTGCTTGGCTTTCGCCGCTTCGGTGCGCGCGCGTTCGGCGCCGATCTGCGCATCGCGCGCTTCCCACACCGCCACGCCGAGGCTGACCAGAATGCCGACGAGCAACACCGACACGGTCGCCACCGCCGCACCGTGCCGGCGCACGAACTTGCCCATGCGATACGTGCGCGACGGTGGATGCGCGACGACGGGACGTCCACTCAGGAATCGTTCGATGTCTTCCGCAAACGCGCCCGCGGAGGCGTAGCGTCGATCGGGTTCCGGCGAAATCGCCTTGAGCACGATGTTGTCGAGATCGCCGCGCAGCGCGCGACGCGTGATGTCGTCGCTCACCGCATCGGTGAGCCGGCTCGACGGCGTGCGCTCGCTGCCGTCGTTGAGGCGTTTTCCGGTGAGCAGTTCGCCGAGCAGAACGCCGAGCGCATACACATCGGTCGCCGTGGTGATCGGCGCGCCGCTGCGCTGTTCCGGCGCGGCGTAGGCGGGCGTGAACGAGGGCAAATGCGTCAGCGTCTCTTCGCCTTCGGTCACCAGCAATTTCGCGATGCCGAAATCGAGCAGCTTCACGCTGCCTTCGTCGGTCACGAGCACATTCGACGGCTTGAGATCGCGATGCACGATCAGCGCGCGATGCGCCGCTTCCACCGCGCGGCAGACCTGCAGGAAAAGTTTGAGGCGGCCGCGCAGATCGAGCTTGTGTTCGAGCGCGTACTGCGTGATCGGCTTGCCGTCGACGAGTTCGAGCGCGATGTACGCCGTGCCCGTTTCACTAATGCCGCCTTCGATCAGTCGCGCGATGCCCGGATGCTGAAGCTGCGTCAGCGCCTGACGCTCGCGGCGGAACTGACGGCGCGCCTCCGGCGAATGCAGGCTGCGATGCAGGATTTTCAGCGCGACGGATTGACGCACGCCGTCGATGTCGCGATCGGCGCAAAACACCGTCGACGATCCGCCTTCGCCCAGCACGCGGTTCAGCGTGAACGGTCCAATGTGCGCGCCGATGGCGAAGGTGGGCGCATCGTCGCCATCGCCGAGTGCGCGGGCGAGCACATCGGCGGGCGTTGCCGGCATGGATTCGAGTGCCGCGGCGTGCACGGCGAGCATGCGGCGGATGCGGTCGCGCGTTGCCGCGTCGTCGCAGTGCGCATCGAGATAATCGTCGCGCTGCTCCGGCGGCAGCTCACGCGCACCGTCGTACAGATCGCGCAGCGTGGGCGAGGTCGGCGAATTCATCGGAGCGAATAACGCGATGGCGCGTTCACGTGTGCCGTGCTCAGCCCAGATCGGTCTTGAGGAACGCCTGCGCGAATTCCCAGTCGCGATGCGCCGTGCGGCGCGCGACACCGAGCGCATCGGCGGTCTGTTCAGACGTCAGCCCGGCGAAGTAGCGCAGTTCGACGACACGCGCCGCGCGCGCATCGACGGATTCCAGACGACGCAGCGCCGCATCGAGCGCAATCGCTTCTTCGGCGCTATCGAGCGCGAGGCGCTCGTCGCTGCCGGTGAGCGTGATCTGCATCCAGCCGCCGCCGGCCTGTTGGGTGAGCCGTTCGCGCGCGCGGTCGGCGAGCACATGCCGCATCGCACGCGCCGCGTACGTGAAGAATTGCGACGGATGCGCAAACTGCAGATCGCCCTGCGCATTCACGCGCAGATAAAGTTCGTGCACCAGTGCGGTCGTATTCAGCGTGCCGGCGTGGCCGCGCGTCGACAGGCGTTTGCCGGCCATGCGCTTGAGGCGCTCGTAAACCTCGCCGAACAACGCGTCGACCGATGTGGCCTGCGGCGTGGCCGGCGAAACATCCGCGTTGTGCATGCGCAACTCCTGACGGACGAGCTCCCTGCAGCGCGCGTCCAGCGACGTCAAGAATACGCCTTGCCGGAGGAGCCGCAACGGTCGCCATACCGGACGTGCGAGCGCGGCCGACCGACGCATGCGGTGTTGCGTCGTTATCCGCCGATCGCCGACGCCATCATGCATAACGCCATGGCATCCACCGCGCTGATCGGCGCGTCGAGCGTCGGATCGTTGCTCGCGCGCTTTCCGCGCGCTTTTTCGATCGGCGTGGCCGCGGGCAGGTTCAATTCGAACTCCGGCGACATCGGGGAATTCGGATGGGAAGACACAACATCATTCGTCACGTTCATGATCGACCTCGAAGGGGAGCGGGCCCTGTTCGGATCGGGGAACGCCAAAAACGAGACGATTGGGACAGCGCATGCACCGATGTGTGAAGTGCTTCACACGAAATCACTTTTCGGCGGCGGCTTCCGGATAGATATCGGTGCGCCCGCTCAGGTCGCGCAGGATCTTTTTGCTCAAGCCGGCGATCTCGGCCGGATTCACGTCGAGCGCAATCGCCTCGTCGGCGACTTTTTTCGCATCATCCTTGCGCTTGAGTTCATCGAGGATCTGCGCCTTTTGCACCAGAATGGGAATGCGTCGCGCCTTTCCCGTCGGCGCGACGCGTTGCCAGTCGTCGAGCGCGCGGTCGATCTCGACCAGCGCTTCCTCGTCGCGGCCCACCATCCACAACGCCTGCGCATAACTGTTGCGGATGAACACCGCTTCCGGCGTCGCGTCGCGTCCGGCGCGATGCATGATGCCGAGCGCTTGCGACGAAAGGTTTACCCCGGTCTCATTATCGTGCTGCTTGATGGCCACGCTGGACAACGTGACCAGCGAATAGGCCACCGACGGATGATCGTCGCCGAACAACGCGCGCCGTTCCTTGAGTGCGGCGGTCATCTCGATTTTGGCTTCATCGAAATGGAGTTCGCGGTAATACGCCATGCCCAAATCGTTGCGCGCGCGTGGGCAGACTTCATCGCGGATGTTCGCCTCTTCGCAGATCTTGATCGCGCGGCGATAGTCGGCTTCGCCATCGACGAAGTTGCGCTGCATGATGAGCGATTCGCCGATGGCGTGGTACGTCGTCGCCGTTTCCAGATGGTTCTCGCCGAAGATGGCCTTGTCCATTGTCAGCGCTTCGTCGAGCGCGGTTTTCGCCTCGGCGAATTTTTCTTCGCGCGTGAGCACGACACCCAGATCGCGCAACGTGGCTGCGATTGCATCGTGCGGCGGCGTATAGATGGTGCGCTTGAGCGCGAGCAGTTCGCGATAGCGCGCCTCGCTGGCCTGCGTGTCGCCGGTGCCGTCGGTCGCGGTGGCGAGATCGTTGAGCGCCGCGACGTAACGATCGTCCTGCGGGCCCTGCGCTGTGCGCCAGCGCTGCAGCGCATCGTCGAGCGTTTTCTTCGCGGCCGCGAAATCCTGCACGGTGATGAGCGCGTTGGCGAGTTTGAATTCGACCGACAGCGCATCGATCGCATTTTCGCCATACACGCGATGCGCGGCGCCGACCGCTTCGCGGCGCAGCTTGAGCGCGTCGTCGGGCTTGCCGACCGAAACGTCCGCCGCCGCCAGCACGGCGAGTGCGCGCAGCAACGTCGGGCGCTCCGACTGGCGCAACGCCGGCAACACCGGCTGCAACTCGGCGATGGCATCGGCGTTGCGGCCGGCACGCTGCATCGCATCGGCGCGCCGCACCTGCGCGTCGCGCGCAAGGTCGAGTTGACCCGCGCCGGTCGAGGTCTGTTCGGCCTGCGCGAAAAGTTTTTCGGCGTGAACGAAATTCGACAACGACAACTGCACTTCGCCGAGCGTGCTCACGAGCTCCGCGTGCGTCGCCGCGTCGAGATTTTGTACGTTGGCGATCTGCAATTCCGCCTGTTCGACCAGCGCTTCGGGCGTCGGCCGCTGATCGCGCGGCAGATGCGCACGCGCCGCATCGAACAAACCGATCACGAAATCGCGCACCGTATTGGCGCGCGCCGCTTCACGCCGCGCGACATTCGCTTGCCACACCGTCACGCCGAATGCGGCGAGCAGCGCGATCAGGAAAATCGCCGTGAGCGCCACGCCGCCGCGATGCCGCTGCGCGAATTTCCGCGCGCGATACCAACCCGACGGCGGATGCGCGTTGACCGGACGTCCATTGAGATAGCGCTCGATGTCATCGGCGAACGCGCCCGCCGATGGATAACGCCGCTCCGGTTCCTCGGCCAGCGCTTTCAACAATATGTTGTCGAGATCGCCGCGCAACGCCGAACGCAATTGCAGGTTGGCCACACGCGTCGTCGCGTTGCCGCTGGTCGTGCGCATCGCCTCGGTAACGCGCGACGACGGACGCCGCGTCGAACCTTCCGGCCGGATGCCGAGCAGCAATTCGTGCAACAGCACGCCGAGGCTGTAAACATCCGTCGCCGTCGTGATCACGCCGCCGCGAATCTGTTCCGGCGCGGCGTAATTCGGCGTGAACACACCGATGGTGCCGGTCGCATTGGTGTCGTCTTCCTCGATCAGCTTGGCGATGCCGAAATCGAGCAGTTTCACCGCGCCGTCGGTGCTGACCAGCACGTTCGACGGCTTGATGTCGCGATGCACGATCAGATTGCGATGCGCCGTTTCCACCGCGCGGCACATGGTGAGAAACAGCTCCGCGCGATGGCGCACGTCGAGATCGCACAACACGGCATAGCGCGTGATCGGTTCGCCGTCGACGTATTCCATCACCAGATAAGGAATGCCCGCATCGGTGACGCCGCCGTCGATCAGCCGCGCGATATTCGGATGATTGAGCGCAGCCAGCACACGCCGCTCGCGCAGGAACAGGCGCTGTTCGAGTTCGGAAAACAGCCCGCGCCGAGCACTTTCACCGCGACCTTCTGCTGGAAATCGCGGCTGATGCGCTCGCCGAGAAACACCGACGCCATGCCGCCCTGGCCGAGCAGCCGCACGATACGGAACACGCCGATTTGCCGGCCGATCATGCCTTCGGGCCTGATCTCGCCCGCATCCATGCGTTTGGTGTGTTCGACGATCGATTCGTCGAGGAAACCGCGCGCGTCGTCTTCGCTGAGCAGCCGCAACAAGGTTTCGCGCTGCGCCGGATCCGGAATGTTCGCCGCGAGCCACGCTTCGCGATTGAGCGGATCCATCTCGCTCAGCGCGTCGAACGCGTCGCGCAGCCGCGTGCCGACATCGCTGGTGGCATCGCTATCGGACATCAGTGCAACTGATCGTGCAGGAATGCGCGCGCGAAGCGCCAATCGCGATCGATCGTGCGCCGCGTGAGATCGAGCATCTCGGCGACCTTCTCCAGCGTCAGCCCGGCGAAGTAATGCAGCTCGACCACGCGCGCCGAACGCGGGTCGGCGCCTTCGAGTTGTTGCAGCGCCGCTTCCAGCGCGAGTGCCTGCTCGGCGCTGTCGATCGACAGCCGCGCATCGCTTCCGGTGAGCGTGACGCGCTGCCAGTCGCCACCGGCGCGCTGGCGCAACTTGTCGCGCGCGCGATCGCTCAGCAGATGACGCATCGCACGCGCCGCGTACGCGAAAAATTGCGCCGGATGCGCGAAATTGAGGTCGCGGTTCGACGTCACGCGTAGATACAACTCATGCACCAGCGCCGTCGTGTTCAAGCTGCCGCGTTCGCGCGACGCAAGCTGCCCGCCGGCCATCGCCTTGAGCCGCGCGTAAACCGCTTCGAACAACTCGTTGGAACTCTGCCCCGGCCCGGCGTTCGGCGCGGGCAGGTCGGCGGGGGGTGAATCCACGGCATCGGCCTCCGGAGCCCGAAGTGTAGCCGCCTCCCGCGCGGAATGTCGCCGCCCGCCTTAACGTTTAGGCCGCATTGCTGCGCCGCGACGTGGCAAATTTCGCGCGCTGCGCTATGAATGTAGCGGAGAGAAAAAAGATGTGGGGGAGGTGGCCCGCCGTGAGAAATCGCGGCGGGTTTTTATTTTGCGGCGTTTGACTTCTTTTTTTTCCGTCGCCTATACGATTTTTGCTGCGGCTAGCGAATTGGGCTGCAGCTACTGTCCTCGAATTCGTTCTGCACGCAACAAATCGTTGATACTGAAAGCAAGGTGAGGGCGGATGTCCGCTCGAAGATCTCTTTCCATACGCTACATCGTTCACGAGAAATCAAATGACGCGATCAGAAAGAGCGAGTCAGATATGGGCAGTATTGGCATTAGCGGCTAAGAACCGCCAATCTCTTACATATGCACACCTTTCGGCTCTGATCGGTGTTCCGCGAGCAGGGCTTGGTCAATTGCTTGAGCCAGTCCAATACTACTGAATCATCAACGGACTCCCTCCGCTAACGATCTTGGTCGTGCAACAGAATTCGGGACTTCCTGGCGCAGGCTTTACCGGCGCGAGCGCTAGCGACCTCGCCAAGGCTCAGATGTCTGTGTTCGCGCACGATTGGCTTGCGCTAGGAAATCCGCAGCCGGAGAGGCTTGAGGCGGCCGTCGCACAGATGCCGTCGAATGGGTAAACGCCGAACAGGCGTCAGAGTGCCTTTCGAGAAAGCCAAAAAGGGCTCAGAGTGATTTTTGACGACCAAAAACGTGGGGCTTTCCTTTTCCTGCCTCGAGCGTAGCGATACTTTCAAGCAGCCGCCGCGCGTTCTGCGTACTCCGCATCAAATAGGATGTCTCCTCCAGAGACGTGAAGTCCTCGAGCGATAGCATCACAACAGCTCGCTGGCCATCACGTGTGATGACGATCGGTTCGCGATCGTTGCACACACGATCCATGGCGCCCGCGAAATCGGCTCGTGCTTTGTTGTAGGTAATTTTATTCATTACGCGCTCCTATCCGCATAGGATATCGCGCCGCTTTGCATTCGCGCCCGACGTTAAAAGTCACCACTGCGGCACTACCGATCGCTGATCTCGGTATACGATTCCAGCCGATCATGCGACGATATCGCGCGCTCGTTGCTGACAGCGCCAGCCCGGGGAGGGGCGGGGTCATGATTACACGCGGTAAGCCGCGCGGCGGGGTCGTGCGGTCGATTCTCGACATCACGGTGGGGCGTCTGCTCAAGTGGATCGTCGTGCTGGCGCTGATCGGCGTCGTGCTGGCAGTCATCGGATTCGCGCTGTTCGTGTATGTGCCGGCGAAAGCGATTCCGTCGCTGGAAAAAATCGACGGGTACGTTTACCTCGATCAGGGGTGGGGCACGACGGCCGAGTCGAGCGATCGGCAAACCTATTACTACACGGCGCAGGGCACATCGCTGCCGCAGGGTGAGCTGATCGCGCCGTTGCGCTACGACTGGTTCGTGAATCTGGAGATGCCGCTCGATCAGGGCCGCTTCGCCGATCCGGATCACATGCGGCGCTATCGTTTCATGGTCGATCCGAAACCGACGCCGGCAAATCCCGATCAGCTTCCGGTCGGTTTCACGCGACACTTCGATGCGGCGCGCGGCGAGTACGTGCTCGATCTGACCTGTTCGGCATGTCACACCGGCGAACTGCACGCGCGGAAAGACGGCAAGAATGTCGCGATCCGCATCGATGGCGGACAGGCCATGCACGCGTTCACGAGCATGCAGCGCGGCGCGTTCGGTCCGACGCTGGTCGCATCGATGATTGCGACGTGGTCGGATCCGTGGAAGTTCGATCGCTTCGCGAAGAAAGTGATCGGCGCGCGGTATCCGCAAGGCAAGTCGCAGCTGCATTCGGATTTGTGGGAGACGATCAAGGCGTTCGCGACGCAAGGGCAGAATTCGCCATTCCGGCATCTGTATGCGGTGCAGGAAGGATTCGGGCGCACCGATGCGCTCGGCCGCATCGCCGACACCGTGTTCGGCGATCACTTGAGCGCGGCGAATTATCAGAAAGCGGATGCGCCGGTCAGTTATCCGTATCTGTGGAACATCTGGAAATTCGACTGGGTGCAGTACAACGGTTCGGTCAGCCAGCCGCTGGCGCGCAACATCGGCGAATCGCTCGGTGTCGGCGCGGTGATCCGCATGACGGATACGTACGGCAATCCCGTGCCGCAGGCCGAGCGCTATGTCACGTCGGTCGATATACCGAATCTCGATCGCATCGAACACACGTTGCAGAAATTGAAACCGCCGCGCTGGCCGGAAGATGTGCTTGGGTCCGTCGATCAAGCGCTCGCGTCACGCGGCGGAAAATTGTTCGAGCAACATTGTCAGGGTTGTCACGGCCCGCACGTGGCGACGAAAGCGCGGCAGGTGTTCGCATCGCCGACGAAGACATCGCCCGATGAGGAATGGATGATCGAAGTCATCCCTGCCGAGCACATCGGCACCGATCCGAACGAGGCCAACGGTTTTCTTTCGCGACGATACGATCTCACGCGCGCAGGCATCACGCGCGAGGAGATTTCGCGTGTGCTGCGTCCGGAATTCATTCGCAATCTCGCGCGGGAAGTACGCTGGCGTCTTTCCGAAGTGATCGATGGGCGGGGCGCGAAGAATCAGGACGTCGGCAAACTTCCCGATCTGCTGGCGACGTATCCCGATCCGAACGCCGACCCGACACCGTCGCTGTCGCACGAAAGTTTTGCCGCGATCGCGAGCGAACTCGGCGGCACGGCAGCGGAAACGTCGCAGCCGGCATTCGAATGCGCTCTCGATTGCCAGACCAAAACATTGTTGTTCGATGTCGTGAACGGCGAAAAAAACATCGACAAGCAGATCGCCGCGCTCGACGTATCGAAACTGACCGAAGGCGAAGGTCTCAATGTGCTCGGCCTGATCATCAAGGCCAAATATTTCGCCGACAATCACACCTCGTATCAGCAGCAGCAATGTGTGGAAGGTTTCGGCATCCTGGATTTGCCGCAGCAGATCGCGGGCTACAAACCGCGTCCGCTCGAAGGCGTGTGGGCGACGCCGCCGTTCCTGCACAACGGATCGGTCCCGAACATTTACGAGATGCTGATTCCTCCCGAGCAGCGGACCAAACGATTCTTTGTCGGACGCCGCGATTACGACGCGAAAAAACTCGGCTACGTGGATCAGCCGCTCGACGGCAGCGAAGCCGACGGCTTCTGGCTCGACACGTCGAAGGACGGCAACCACAACACCGGCCATGCGTTCACCGCCACGCCAGAACAGGCTGCCGACTGGAAAACGCATCCGCTGCCGAGCGGCGTGATCGGACCTCTGCTCAGCGATGACGAACGTTTGGCGATCGTCGAATACCTGAAAGTGCATCGCGATCTGCCGGCGACACCGGTCGACTTCACGCCGGCCGTTTGCACGCCGTGAGCGAAAAGTCCGACGACGCAGGTTATGCGGCCGACTTCGAAACGGTACGCGTCGCCGAGAACGAATGGATCGCCAAACGCCGCGCCGCGGCAGGCTTGCCGCCGCCCGAAGACGATCTGATCGGCCTCGCGTTTTCCGGCGGCGGCATTCGTTCGGCGACGTTCAATCTCGGCGTGCTGCAAGGTCTCGAAAAAAGCGGATTGTTGCGGCACGTCGATTACCTGTCGTCGGTATCGGGCGGCGGTTATTCGGCATCGTGCTACCTGTGGCTGCGCACGCAGCTCGGCAACGCGGCATCGAGCGCAAGCGTGTTCTCCACGATGCTTGCCGACGGCAGCGGCACCGTGCTCGACTGGCTGCGCGGTCACGGCAAATTTCTGGTCAGCCATCGCGGCTATTCGATCTGGACATTGATCGCGTCGATCTTCGCGGCGATGTTCATCAACGTGCTCGTGCTCGGCCCGCCGCTGCTGATGACCATCTACGCGATGACGCTCGACTGGCTGCGCGTGCAATGGCCGGAATGGCTCGCGCTTCCGGGCGCGCATCCGCTGCAGGGCCATCACGGATATTGGCTGTTGATGGTCGCGGGTCTGGCGTGTCTCGAACTGACTCCGGTCGTCGCGATCGTGTTCGCGTTCATCGCCGGCATTCGCAGTCTTTCAAGCGTGCGTCGTGTCGATTACCTGCGTGTGTTCATGGGTAGGCTGATCGTGTTTGGGTCGGTGCTGATCGCGATCGGTCTCATCCCGGTCGCCGCGTTGCTCGGCGAGATGGCGGAACATTTTTTCGTGTCGCGCCACGCGCACGCGATCGGCAAGCATCTGTCGTATCTCGTGCCCGCGATCACCGGTTTCCTCTCGATGCTGCTCGATCGGCGCAAAAGCGGCGACAGCAGCGGACGCCTGACCACGATCGGACTCAGCCTGATCGTCTATGGATTGCTGATCCTGTGCTACCACATCGTTTCGCACATCGATCTCGAGCGCACGCCGGAACTGTTCTGGCTCATCGCGCTGTCGGTCGTGCTCGCGTTCGTGTGCGACATCAACCGCGTTTCGATCCACGCCTACTATCGCGCGCGGTTGAGCGAAGCGTTCCTGCCGCGCGTGCGCGAGAAGCCCGACGATCCGGGCGAGTTCCGCATCGACGACATCAACCCCGACAGCGGCGCACCGCTGCAACTGATCAACACCACGCTCAACACGACCAGTTCCGACAACGAACGCCTGAGCAGCCGCGAAGGCGCGAGCTTCTTTCTCGCCGGTGTTCGCGGGATCGTCGCCGACCGGATTCCGACGCATCGACACCTATGCACGCGGCGCGCTGACGCTATCGAATGCGTTCACCACATCCGGTGCGGCCATCGATCCGGACATGTACGCCACGCACGCGCGAGCGGTGTCGTTCCTCATGGCGCTGTTCAACGTGCGGCTCGGCCTGTGGGCGCACAATCCGCGCTTCGCGCATCAGCGCGATCCATTTTTGCCGTACTGGTGGATTTTCATCGCGCGCGAAATGCTCGGCATCGGTCTCGACGAAAAACGCCGACACGTGCATCTGTCCGACGGCGGCGGTTTCGAGAATCTCGGCATCTACGAACTGATCCGCCGCCGCGTACGCTGGCTGATCGTGACCGACGCGGGCGATGATCCCGACGTGACGCTCGCCGATCTCGGCCGCGCCATCGAACGCGTCCGCGTGGATTTCGGCGCGCAGATCGATCTCAACGCCGATCGCTTGTATCACCAGCGCGACGATCACCTGATGCAACAACCGTTCGTGCTCGGCACGATCACTTATGCCGAGGTTTCGCCGGGCGCATACTTTACGTGCGGCCGACGATGTGCGCGGGTTTGAGTGCCGACATCTATTCCTACTGGCGGGCGAATCCGGATTTTCCGGATGAACCGACGTCCGAGCAGTTTTTCGATGAGGCGCAGTTTGAGGCGTATCGCGCGCTCGGGTATGAAATTTTCGCGCGGCTGACGGGGCCTGGAGCGCCGCTCAGTGTCGCGGATTGGTTTGATGCGCTCGGTGGTGCTGCGCAAGCGAAAAGCTAGTTTTGATTTTCGCGGGAGCTGAAATCCAGCTCGTGATCTTCTCCCCCTCTCCCGCCGGCGGGAGAGGGATGGGGTGAGGGTGGCGCTCGTCGTTTCTGTGCGTTCGAAAGTCAAAAGCTTCCGCGATTGAATATCGCGGGTCACTTCTTTGCTGGTGCAAAGAAGTAACCAAGAAACACCTTTTTTTCTCCCAATGGACGTTGTCCGCGGAGAGCACGTCCCTGATGCTCGCCGCGGACCGCGCGCTTCCTGCGCGCGATCACCGTCGATCTGCTACTGCGCGGAACCGGTCGAAAGAGTCTTGTAAACGCATCGTCACTAAGCGACTGGCGCCGGGGCCGCAGGAGCTCTTCTTTTTCAGCCTCACCGCCTTTGGCTTAGTGCAGTCGTGAGTTTCAAGACTCTTTCGACCAGTCACCTACAGGCTCGTAACGAGGTCACACGCGCGCAGGGATGCGCGCGTCCGCAGCCAGCAGCACGGACGTGCTGTCTGCGGACAGCGTCCACTGCGAGAAAAAAGGTGGTTTCTTTGGTTACTTTCTTTGCACCAGCAAAGAAAGTGACCCGCGATATGCAGATCGCGGAAGCTCTAGCTCTGAAAGAAGAGCTGGGAGCAAAGGCGCTGGATTCCCGCTTCCGCGGGAATGACGAGCTAAGAGCAAAAAGCTGGATTCCAGCGTCCGCCGGAATGACAAGCGGGAACGGGCATGCGTCTCATACCCACTCACAAATCCTTGAGGTACTCGAGCAGCGCAACCTTGTCAGCCTCACTCAGCCCCGTCCCATACGTGTGCCCCACATTCGAATTACCCGGCAGCGACGTATCGAACAACGTCGCGTTCGTCGTATCCGACGCAACGACCCCGACATTCTGCGCATCAAACTCGCGACTGCCGACATAAAACCGCTTCATGCGATCCGCAGGCAATTTGAGCAATTCGACCAGCGTCGGCACCGACCCGTTGTGCAGATACGGCGCCGACGACCATACACCCGCCAGCGGCCGCGCCTTGTAGTAATCCGGATTCTGGTCGAGCGCCGCCCGAATCACCTTGTGATAGCTGCCGATCGCATCGCGGATCGCGGCGATCGGATGATGCAGCGACGCGCCGATCGCCGCATGCACGACCAGATCGATGGTCTTCGCGCGCGGTCCGAATCTTTCGCCTGTGACGAAGCCCTGCTTGCGTCCTTCGAAGATGCCGCTCGCTGATTCGGAATCGAGGAAATTGCGCACCATGCGCGGATCGGTGCCGACGTCATCGAGCCGCGTCAGCACGGCCTTGAGTTCGTCGTCGGGCTTGCTGCGATCGGACAGCGCATGGCAGCGCACGCATTCGCGCGCATAGACGGCCGCGCCAGCGGCGACTTTCGCCGGATCGAGCGCGCCGACGATCTTTTCCGGCCAGCGCGGCGCACGCAATCGGTAAAGATCGTTTTCGATGTCGCCGAGATGTTTGAAATCGATCGAGGATTCGTAGCTGTCGAAGTCGCCTTGTCCGTGGATGTCGAGCTGTCCATAGACGGCGAGCGCTGTCGTCACGTTTTGCAGCAGCGGTCCGGGTCCGGCATTCGGCGCCGAACCGTTCCACTGCACGAGATCCAGATGCGGCGCGCCCCACAACACCGGGAAACTCACCGGCGCATCGGGCGCGCGGCGGTTCGCATCGATGCCGAGGAACTGCACGGCGACGGCGTTGAAGATTTGTCCGAACGCATCCAGTCGCGCGTGGCCGTACGGAACATCGACCTTGTTCATCGCATGCCGTGCGGCGAGATGCGCGGTCAGTTCCGATAATTTCCCGCGCAGCGCGGGTTGCTGCTCGGCGGCGACCTGCATCGCGTTCGCCCAGCGCGTGAATCTCGCGGCATCGGACAGCGTGGCTTGCAGGCTCGCGAGCAGTTCGCCTTCGAACGCGTCGAAATCCAGATCGCCCTGACCGCCGTCGATGCGGATACGCGTGCCGTGATAGCGAACTTCGCCCGTGTGGCACGCCGCGCAGCCGAGTCCGGTCCATACGACGCCGCCGCTGATCGGTCTCCTGGGTGAAGCCCGACCGGAAAACCTTGCGGATTCGCCGGCGTCGGCGATTGCACGAGGAAACCGAGCGCGTCGAGCCGATCGTCGCCATGAAGCGGCCGCCCTCCGCTGCGCTCGAGTGACTGCAGCCATGCGGTCGGGATCAGCCGTGATCCGAACGGCGCAAACCAGGCGCGCTGCTGCGTGGCGCGTCCCAACCCTGTTCGAGATTGATCGCACCATCGCCACCGGCAACCGCGGCGCCGTCGGCGATCGGTGGACCCGGCGGCGCTTTGCCGCACCCGACAGGCACAGGCCTGCGAACACCATCGCCGTACTGCGAAGCGTCTTGCGCATGTCCGTAACTTCCCCGAGCGTTCAGCCTGCTATTCTACGTCGAATCAGACTGGGGATCGCGGAGGGGGCGTCCGGTCGCTGCATGCAACTGATCCGTTTTTATATCGTCTCGATCGCCTTGCTGTTCGCGGCGCTGGGCTCGATGGCCGCACGCGCCACCGATGCCATCGTCGTTGATCCGTCGTTCCTGCAGCGTTCGATCGAGCAGCACGTCGACGTGCTCGAAGATAAAACCGGCAGCATGGATTTCGACGCGGTGCGCAACGCCAGCGCATTCAGGCCCGCACCGAGCGTCGGCACCAACTTCGGCTTCACGCATTCGGCGTGGTGGCTGCGTTTCACGATCAGCAATCCGGGCGACGCCGACGTCGAGACGCTGTTGCGCGAGGATTATCCGCTGGTCGATTACCTCGACCTGTGGGCCGACCGTGGCGACGGCACCGTGCGCCACACCGCCACCGGCGATCGCACACCGTTCGGCACGCGCGAATTCAACCATCGCGATTTCCTGTTCGAACTGACCGTTCCCGCGCATTCGCAACGCACCTACTACGTGCGCGGCGCGACCGACGGCGCGCTCGATCTGAGCTTTCGCCTGTATTCGCCGCACGCGCTGATCGGCGCGATCAGCGACGAGCAACTCGCCTACGGCATTTACTACGGCGGCTTCATCGTGCTGGTGCTGTACAACTTTTTCATCTTCCTGATCGCACGCGATCGCGCGTTTTTCTATTACCTGTTGTACGCGACCAGCTACGGCATGTATTTCGCGATCCACAACGGACTCGCCTTCGAATTCTTCTGGCCGAATTCGCCGGCGTGGGGCAACCAGGCGCTGCTGGTGATGCTGGCGCTGTCGCTGATCTTCGGCTTGCAGTTCACGCGCACCTTCCTCGACACGACGGCGTTCGCGCGACGGCTCGACCGCATCGCCGTCGCCATGCAGGTGCTCGCCGCCGTCGGACTCGCCGCCTCGTTCTTCTTCGCGTACGGCGTGCTCATTTTGCCGCTCGCCGTGCTCACCATCTTCGTCACGATCATGATCATCGTGCTGGGCACGCTGGGTTTGCTCAAGGGTTATCAGCCCGCGCGCTACTTCATGATCGCGTGGGGCATGTTGCTGGTCGGCGTGCTCGCGTACATGCTGAAAGTGTTCGGTCTGCTGCCGCACAACATGCTCACGCAGAACGGCTTCCAGGTCGGCTCGCTGATGGAGATGGTGCTGCTCTCCCTCGCGCTGGCCAGCCGTCTGCGCGATCTGCGCCGGCAGAGCCGCACCGACATGCTGACCAAGGTGCCGAACCGCCGCTTCTTCGACGAACACATCAACACCGAATTCGATCGCGCACGCCGTTCGCAAAGCGCGCTGTCGCTGCTCGTCGTCGACATCGATCATTTCAAGCAATTCAACGACAGCTTCGGCCACGCGCGCGGCGACGAAGTGCTCAAAACCGTTGCCGACCGACTGTGCCAGGGCGTGCGCCGCGGCGACAGCGTATGCCGCTACGGCGGCGAGGAATTCGCCGTGATCCTGCCCGGCGCCAACGGCACGGACGCGACACAGATCGCCGAATCGCTGCGCAAAACGCTGGAAGACAATCCGATGCCCGAATCGGTCGTGACGATCAGCATCGGCATCGTGAGTACGCACGACCGCACGTTTGAAAGTGCCTACGAACTCTTTCACGCCGCCGATACCGCGCTGTATCAGGCCAAAGAACGCGGCCGCAATTGCGTGGTGCGTTACGGCGCGTAGCAGGCACGCGCGCCGCCCGCCGTTGCGCCATTCTAGAGACGGCAATCGATCGGCATATTTTCCTTCGCCAGTCCCGTGCGATTGCTGCCGGCGTAGGTCAAACCATCGACTTCGTGCGCGCTGCCGCACAACCACGAAATAGGCACCTGCGAGCTGCCTGCTACTGCGCCGGGCCGCAGCGTTATCCACTTGCCGACGATGGCACGACTAGCCCGGTTGCCGAACTGGATATCGATCGCCCCTTTGTTCACTTCGATGCGCGACACGTAATTTCCGAGCATCTTGCCGGGATCGGGTAATCCGGATTCGGCATTGTCGGCGGGCATGCGATGCGTTTTGGCGTAGTGCGCCTGCACCGCCTCGCGTGCGAATTCGGCGAACGCGATTCCTTCCTGTACTTGTTGCCGGACCACCCGGTCCTGATAATTGGGCAACGACATCGCAGCCAGAATGCCGATGATGGCGATGACGATCATCAGTTCGATCAGGGTGAATCCTGCGCATTTTTGTTTCATCGCATACCTCAATTCAATATGCCGAGACGGAATATCGGCAGATACATCGCAATGACGAGTTGCGCGACGAGAATGCCGAGCACGATGTGAAGCGGTACGATCCATGGCGGCTCCGTGGCATCGCCGCTGTCGCCCGCCGTCCGCCACAGTGCGCGCAACGCTTTGCACGCTTCGTCCTGATCGGCGAGTGCGGCTGCGGCAATGAACGAGCGATCGAAGCCGCGCGATTCGACGAGGTGCGCCGCGATGCCGCCTCCCTGATTCTTGGCCAGCGCGCGCGTGCAAATCCGCGACAACATGCCGCGGGACCACACACGTGCCGCGGCTGCCCCCGTACGCCGCGCCGCTTCGTCTGCCGGCGCGAAGCCCAGCCAGCCCGCCATGGCCACGCTGTTTTGGCCGCGAATCGCCGGGCCAATAACAGGCAGCGCGAGCACGATGCGGTCGAGCGGCAAGAGCATCGGTCCGAAAACGGCAGGAAGAAATCGCCAGAACAGTCCGACGACGAACAACATGACGCCCGCTGCCATCATGGGCGCCAGCAAAGTAACCAAGACGAACACCGCGTGCGTATAGACAGGCAGCGCCGCGCCGTAGCCGCGGAACGTCGCATCGAGCTGAGGCAGCACGAATACTGCGTAGATGAGAACCACCATCGTCAGCACGGCGAATTCGCAGCCGATGACGACAATGAAATTGCGGCCGGCAGCCGGCTGTTTCGTGCGTGCCAGAACGCGGAGCGCACCGTCGCCACGGCCATCAGATTCGCAAGCCCGAACCCAATCGGCGATCTCCAAGGCATTTGCAGGTATGGCGTTTCGCAACGCGGAGGAAACGGGAGACGCCACGTCGAGCGGTGCATTTTGCGACAGGGATTCGTCGTCGGCCAACAGTGCCGTGGCCGCCGGCATCGACATCGACTCCTCGCGAAGCGCGAGCAATCGCGCGGCCAGGCGGCCGATTCGATTGTGCGTGACAGAACTCATGGACATCGGCTTTGTTCCCGTAACGTACTCAATTTCGGCAAATCGTCGGCAGCCACTTGGCTTCGACCGCGTCGGCAGCGATTGTTCCCACGACGTGATAATCGGCAGGCAGATGCGGATCATGTTCGCCGCACGACCACACGATCGGCGAGCCGGTGCTCGACGCATTGATCCACGGCCGGAAGGTCAACGTCCGCTCGAACGGCGATCCGCCGAGATCGGATCCGATTGTCATCGAGGCAACGATGACGCCTCCGCTTACCGTGATGCCCTGCACGAACTTGCCTTTGAGATTTGCCGCCGCTCTCAAGCCCGCGTCGGCATTGTCCGCCGGCATGCTGCCCCACCGCGCATAGAAATCGTTGACCTGAGATTTGCAGTCGGTGATGAGGATCAGACTCTCGGCGACTTCCGCGCGCAACTCGTAGTCGCGGTACGCGGGCATCGCGATGGCGGCAAGAATGCTGACGATCGCTACGACCATCAGCAGTTCTACGAAGGTGAATCCGGACGCGTTTCGCTGCACGGTTCGATCTCTGTTTTGAGGTTGCGGCAACCTTGCGCAAGTCTTGGCTTAGTGCGGCACCCATTCGAAGCCGTTCTCGAAAAAATCTGCGCGTATATTCGATGGAACGCAGCGTAACGCCGAATATAACCGATCCAGGCTCAGCTCACGCCGGCAGCGAAACGCGGAAACTGTTGTGGCCATCGATTGCCGCATAAGCGGCGCTGCCGCCGTGGCGCTGCGCGATCTGTCGCACCAGCGCGAGGCCGAGTCCGGTGCCGCCGCTCTTGCTGCCGGCAGGCCGGTAGAACGGTTCGAACAGATGGTTTGCCTGTTCCGCGGAAATCGTTGCACCGTGATCGGTGACGATGAGTTCGATCGTCGCCGCGTTGCGCATCAGCCGAACCGCGACCGGCGCCACGCCGTGACGCAACGCGTTTTCGATCAGATTGCGCAGCAACCGCCGCAACAAGTTCGCCTCGCCGCGCACGGTGGCCGGCACGCCATCGAGCGGCACATCCGGATAGCGCGAACATTCTTCCGCCGCCAGCGCGAGAAGATCGACGTCCTCGGTGACTGCCACGGGCGCGATCGCATCAAGCCGGCTCGCCAGCAGGATTTCGTCGATCATCGCGTCGAGTTCGGCGATGTCCTGGTCGAGCCCGGCCTTGCGCACCGGATCGGCTGACTGCTTCATCAGCTCCACCGCCATGCGCACGCGCGCCAGCGGGGTACGCAGTTCGTGCGATGCGTTGGCGAGCAGGCGCTTGTGCGCGCCGACCAGTTCTTCGATGCGTTGCGCGGCGTTGTTGAAACTCGTCGCCAGACGCGCGACTTCGTCGTTGCCTTCCACCGCCACGCGCGCGGACAGATCTCCGGCACCCAACGATTCCACCGCCTGCTGCAAGCGCTCCACGCGCAAGGTGAGCCGTCGCGCGACCGGATAGGCGAGTATGCCGACCACGAAAGCCAGCGCCGGCAGCGAAAGCAGCACGTGGATGCGATGGCAGTTGGCCGGTGCGCCGTCCAGATGGATCAGCACGAACGCCATCGCCGTGAAAATGATGAAGCTGGCGACAAAGGCGAAATAGAAATTCAGGTGCAGACGCGGCATGGCGATTCAGTCCTGTGCCTTGGCGAACACATAACCCGCGCCGCGCACGGTGATGATGCGCCGCGGATGCTTCGGATCGTCCTCGATGACGGCGCGGATGCGCGAGATGTGCACATCGATCGAGCGGTCGAACGCTTCGAGCTGTTCGCCTTTGACGAGGTCCAGCAGCGTGTCGCGCGACAGCACGCGGCCGGCGTTTTCGGCCAGCGCCTGCAGCAGCGCGAACTGGTACGAGGTCATCGCGCACACGGTGCCGTCTAGGCGCGACACGCGCGCGGGCCGGTCGATCTCCAGGCGGCCGAAACACAGCGGCCGCTCGGCGAACGTGCCGTTGCCGCGGCGGCGCAGGATCGCGCGCAAGCGCGCCAGAAGTTCGCGTGGCTGGAAAGGTTTCGGCAGATAGTCGTCGGCGCCGATTTCCAGTCCGACGATGCGGTCAGTGGCGTCGCCGCGCGCCGTCAGCATCAGGATCGGAATGTCGGAACGCACGCGCAGTTGCCGGCACAACTCGAGACCGTCGATGTCGGGCAACATCAGGTCGAGCACGACCGCGTCGAAAACCGTCTCGCCAAGCTTCCTCGACGCGCCCGCGCCATCGCCCGCAGCGCTCACGCGGAAGCCGGCCCCGCCGAGATACTCCGACAGCATGTCGGCGAGGCGCGGAACGTCCTCCACGATCAGGATACGTTCTGCCATGACGCCGGCACTGTCTGCCCAAGCGCGGCGAATCGCAAGCCTCCTCAGTGCATTCCCGCCGCGTGATGCGCCGCGAAGTGCTCGGCCAGGGCCTTGCGTTGCACGGGCGTCAGTGTTTCGGCCACGTCGGCGATGAACTGCGTGATCCGCTTCGAGGCGGCATCGGCCACCTGCATCTGCGACGCGCGCAAATCCTCCACCGCCAGACGGTCGATGCTGTCTTGCGTCAGCAGCGTGAACACCTGCGTGTGCGTGGCGGCCAGCTGTTCGTGCAACGGAGACAGATCATCCAGCGCCGACTGGCTGATCGCGGCGAGCTTCGTTTTCTGCGCGTCATCGGCACCGACGGTGTCGTAGACGTATTGCAGCATTCCGTTCACGTGCGCGACCATGTCTTCGGAATGGCCCATCATGCGCATGTCGCCGTGTGCCAGCGCGGTGCCACCCGCGGCCGCGGCCAGCAGCAGGACGACCGACATTAAACCCGCCAACAGCTTGTTCATGACACTGCCTCGCTCGATTGCTCAGGGGAAAATGCCCCCGAGCGCCAGCTTCGATGACGCGTGTATGCGCACTGTGTCGGCAACGTAAAGTTGTGTGAAGCGCCGGCATCGTAGAATTCGCCCATGTCCTTGCCGCAACAGTTGAGCGAATTCGTCGCCGCGCGTTACGAGCGCCTGATCGCGCGTTGCCGCGAAGCCGGCGTGCCGTTCCACGATGATGCCGGCGTCGCCGAGCACGTGCAGCGCGTGTTGCTGGCGAGCGATTTCGCATTCACGAGCTTCGAGCGCGATCCCGAATTGCTGTCGTCGGCGTGCCTTGCGGTGATGGCCGATCCGCGTCACGCCGATGCGCGCGCAGCTCACGTTGTCTTCGACCATCGATGAAGCCGATGCGATGCGCGCCATTCGCCAGTATCGCCGGCGCGAAGCGGTGCGGCTGATCTGGCGCGATGTGAACGGTCTGGACACCGTCGAAGAAACCGTGGCCGGATCATCGGCGCTCGCCGAATCGTGCCTCGACGTCGGCGCTACGAATTCGCCGAGCGCGTTCTGACAAAACGTCATGGTGTGCCGCGCAGCGAAACCGGCGATGCGGCAACGGCTGGTGATCCTCGGACTCGGCAAACTCGGCGGCGGCGAGCTGAATTTTTCGTCGGACATCGATCTCATTCTCGGGTTTCCCGAAAACGGTGTGAGCGACGGCACGCCTTCGATCGCCAACGAAGCGTGGTTCGCGCGCTGCGGACAACTGCATCGCGAAACTGCTCGGCGAGATCACCGTCGACGGCTACGTGTTTCGCGTCGATCTGCGCCTGCGTCCGTTCGGCAGCGCCGGCCGCGTCGCGCTGAGTTTCGCGGCGATGGAACAGTACTACCAGCGCGAAGGCCGCGATTGGGAACGCTATGCGTGGATCAAGGCGCGGCCGGTGGCGGGCGATATCGTCGCGGGCAAACGGCTGATCCAGACGCTGCGGCCGTTCATCTATCGGCGCTATCTCGACTACACCGCGTTCGCCGGTTTGCGCGAGATGAAATCGCTGATCGATTCGGAAGTCGCGCGCAAGGATCTGTCGCAGCATCTCAAACTCGGACCGGGCGGCATCCGCGAAATCGAGTTCATCGTGCAGTTGCTGCAGTTGATCCGCGGCGGACGCGAACCGTCGCTGCGCGAGAATGGTTTGCTGCCCGCGCTCGCCGCGTGCGAACGCATCGGCGCGTTGTCGTCGGCGAGCGCGAAGGTGTTGCGCGAATCGTATCGATTCCTGCGCCGTCTCGAAAACCGCGTGCAGATGCTGCGCGACGAACAGACGCACGATCTGCCGGACGATGCGTTCGACCGCGAACGTCTCGCCCGATCGATGCACTATGCGGACTGGCAAGCGCTGGCGGCGGAAACCGCGCGCGTGCGTGCCGCGGTCAGCGAGGAATTCGCGCCGGTGCTCGCGCCGGCGCAGTCGCGCGTCGAACCCGCGGGCGTCAGCACGGCCGGCGGCTTCTGGCAACATCTGCTGGCCGGCGAATCGCAAGCGGCGGAACTCGCCGGCACTCGGTTTCGACAATGCCGATGCGCTGCACGCACAGCTCGCCGCGCTCATCGCGACGCCCGCTGCGCGATCGCTGACCGGTAAAACGAAATCGCATTTCGATCGGCTCATGCCGCGGCTGATCGCGGCATCGGCCGCGTCCGTCGCGCCGGCCGCCGCGTTGGAACGGCTGCTGCGTCTCGTGCAAACGGTGCTGCGCCGGCCGGCTTATCTGGTGCTGCTCGAAGAACAGCCGGTTGCGCGCGGACGCGTCGTCGAACTGTTCGCCGACAGCGCGCTGCTCGCCGAACGCGTGATCGCGCATCCGTTGCTGCTCGACGATCTGCTCAGCGCGGCGATGAATGCGGCGACGGCCGATCAGGGCGTGCTGTCGTCGGGCATCGAGCGCCGCGTCGCGCACGTCGCGGTGAACGACGACGAGCGCGAAGTCGAAATCCTGCAGGAGGAAAAGCAGAGCGCCGCGTTCCGCTTCGGACTCGATTATCGCGCCGGCCGCGATGCGCGTTTCGACCGCGCGCGCGTTGAGCGATGCGGCCGAAGTCATTATCGATCGCGTCGTCGCGCTGGCCGAACGCGACGTCGCCAGCCGGCACGGACGATTGCCCGGCGGCGGCATCGCGGTGATCGGCTACGGCAGTCTCGGCGGTGCCGAACTCGGCTTCGCGTCCGATCTCGATCTCGTGTTCGTCTACGACGGACGCGTCGCGCAGATCGAGAGCGACGGCGAGCGTCCGCTCGAAGGTTCGCGTTACTGCGCGCGCATCGCGCAACGCGTCGTGCATTGGCTGACGACGCAGACGCACGCCGGCAAACTCTACGATGTCGACGTGCGCCTGCGTCCCGATGGCGCGAAAGGCTTGCTCGTCGTCGGCATCGATGCCTTCGAGGAATACCAGCGCGATCGCGCGTGGATCTGGGAAACGCAGGCGTTGGTGCGATCGCGGCCGATCAGCGGCGACGCCGATCTCGTGCGCCGCTTCCGCGCCACGCGCGACAGCGTGCTCGCGCAAGCCGCGCGATGCCGACGACGTGCGCGTGCAGATCGCCGCCATGCGCGAGCGCTGGCGCGCCGAGCGCGATCGCTCGACGCCCGACTTGCTCGATCTGAAACAAGGTGCGGGCGCGTTGCTCGACATCGAATTCATCCTGCAAACGCTCGTGCTGCTGCAATCGCACGACAAATCGGAATTGCTCGCGAGCGGCAACAGCGCCGAGTTGATCGCGATCGCGAAACGTTGCGGAACGCTGGATGCGGCATCTGCCGACCGATTGGCCGCCGCGCATTCGGGACTGCTCAAACGCGCGCTCGACTGCACGCTCGACATGCGGTCGCGGCTGGTTCCGCGCAGTGATGCGTTGCAATCGCTGACGGCCGGCGTGCTCGACGTCGCCACGTCGATCGGGCTGGATTTCGCCGCGTCAGTCGCGCGATAGCGCCACGGCTGTTTCCGGCCGGGTCGATTCGAGACGATGCCACAACTCGCCGGCGACCACGCCGAGTTCGCGCAACGGCGGCGGTTGTTTCAAAGTGGAAAAATCCACATTTTCATCCAGCGCGTGCAGCCAGCCCTGATCGCGCAATTCGGCATGGAACAGCGCGAGGCGTCCGGTCACGCCGGGCGGCAAATCCGTGAACACCGGTTTTCCGGTCGCGCACGCTTCGGAAATCATGTTGACCGAATCCGGCGTCACCACGATGCGGTCGGCGGCGCCGAGATAACCCTGATACGGATTTTCGCCATCGCTTTCGCCGGTCCAGATATGCGCGGCGCCGTCGGTGACGAGCCCACCCAGGCGCGTGCGCCACGCATCCGGCGTGCGGCGTGAACAGGCAATCAGCAAACTGCCGCGCGCGCGCGACACGAGTGCGGCGACGCGCGCGAGGAATGCATCGAACCACGCGTCGCTGAGTTCCAGTCCGCGGCGCTGACCGCCGATCAGCAATGCCGTGCGCGGTTTCGGCAACTGATCGAGCAGTGGAAACTGCGCGAGCCCCGCGCTCATCCAGGCTTCGTCGACCGGATTGAGCGCACCGAGTGTGCGAATGACGTTCGGGCCTTCGAGTTCGTCGTGACGCGGCACGACAACCATGTCGAACAGCGCGGGATCGATGCGCGGATCGAGAATCTGCACCGTGAATGTCTTGCCGCCGCTCATCGTGCGCAGCGCGCGCGTCAGCGACGCGGCCTGGCGTCCGCAGCCGATCGCCAGCGCCGGCCACGGCGGCGCGAGATGCCAGCGGATGTTCTTCGGCACGCCGAGGCGCATCGCCTTGACGAAACGCGGCGCGAACGTGCGCCACGGTCCGCGCAGTTTCACGGTGAGTTCGATGGCGTGCACGCGCATCGCACCGGCGAGCGCGCGCGCCTGGCGAACATTGCCGGCGGCGCCGTCGGTGATGATCCAGCAGTCGGCGCGGCCGTCGGCGGGTGAGGGCATGCAGGCATTGTAGTCCGCGCACCGCGTTGAAGGCACAATAGGCAATGACCCACGAGCATCGACACGACGCTGACGCGCACGAGCACGCAGACCACGCGCATGCGGCGCACGATCACGCGGGCGGGCATCAGCACGACTATTCGCGCGCGCCGGAAAAAGCGCTGCGTTTCGTGCTCGTGCTCACCGCCGCGCTGACGCTCGCCGAAGCGATCGGCGGCTGGTGGGCGCAGAGCCTCGCGCTCATTTCCGACGCAGCGCACATGCTCACCGATACGGCGGCGCTGGCGATTGCGCTGGTCGCGGTGCATCTGGGAAAACGTTCGGCGGATGCGAAACGCACGTTCGGCTATGCGCGCTTCGAAATCCTCGCGGCCGCGCTGAATGCGGCCGTGCTGATTCTCGTCGCGATCTACATTTTCGTGGCGGCGGTCGGTCGTTTGCGCACGCCGGAGCCGGTGCAGACCACGCTGATGATCGTGCTCGCGGCTCTCGGTCTCATCGTGAATCTGGTCGCGATGCGCGTGCTGCAGGCGGGCAGCGAACACAATCTCAACATGAAAGGCGCGTATCTCGAAGTGTGGAGCGACATGCTCGGCTCGTTCGGCGTGCTCGTCGCCGGCGCGGTGATTGCGTGGAGCGGATGGACGCCGATCGATCCGATCGTGGCCGTCGCCATCAGCGTGTGGGTGCTGCCGCGGACGTGGACGTTGCTCAAGGCGAGCGTGAACATCCTGCTCGAAGGCGTGCCGGCCGGCATCGACGTCGCCGCCATCGAATCCGCGCTGCGCGGGATGCCGGGCGTGGCCGGCGTGCACGATCTGCACGTGTGGTCGGTCAGCAGCGGCCAGGTGTTGCTCACGGCACATATCGAACGTGACATTGCGGCCGTCACCTCCGATAGCGAAACTCTCGTCGCGGTGCGGCGCGTGATCACGCAGCGATTCGGCATCAGCCACGCCACGTTGCAGCTCGAGCACGTGGTCTGCGATGCCGCCGGCTGTGTGCTCGCCGAGCCGATGCGGCATGGCCATTCGTCGTAAAGGCGCGGCGGAACGGATCGTTCTATCGATAGAACCTTGATTCCGACCGCGCGCGACGTTATTCAGGCAAACTCGCGCTTCATTGGAGACAGCAGTGGGACAACCGATTTCAGACGCGGCGATCGATACGATTTTCCGCAACGCGCGCACGTATCGCCGTTCCGCCGACGCGTGGCTCGACAAGCCGGTCGACGATGCGCAACTGCGCGCCGTGTTCGATCTGGCCAAGCTCGGACCGACCAGCGCCAATTCTTCGCCCGCGCGCTTCGTCATCGTGCGTTCGCCCGCAGCGAAGGAAAAACTGAAAACCGCGCTGAGTCCCGACAACGCGCCGCAGACCATGGCTGCGCCGGCGACCGTGATCGTCGCCTCCGATCAGACGTTCTACGAAGAACTGCCGCGTCTGTACAAGGAAGACGACAGCGCGATCACCTGGTTCAAGGGGAAACCCGATGCGATCGCCGCGACCGCGTTCCGCAATTCCTCGCTGCAGGGCGCGTATTTCATCATCGCCGCGCGTGCGCTCGGGCTCGACTGCGGCCCGATGTCGGGCTTCAACAACGCGAAAGTCGACGAGCTGTTTTTTGCCGGCACGCCCGTCAAATCGAATTTTCTGATCAACGTGGGCTATGGCAATCCCGCCGTCATCCGCCCGCGCGAGGAACGCTTCGCCTTCGATGAAGTCTGTCGCATCGTCTGATTCAACCATCGGATTCACACCAGGAGAACTTATATGTTGCGTCGCATTTTGCTCAGTTCGCTGCTCGCCGTTACCGCCACCACCGCGTTCGCGGCGCCGCAGAAATACGATATCGATTCCACCCACACGCAGGTGATCTTCAGCTGGAACCATTTCGGATTCTCCAATCCGAGCGCGTCGCTGGAAAAATTCACGGGCGATTTCCAGCTCGATACCGCCGATCTCACCAAGTCGTCGATCTCGATCACGTTCCCGCTGGACGGCCTGCACACCGGCGTGCCGAAACTCGACGAGCATCTGAAGTCGCCGGATTTCTTCGATGCCGCCAAGTTCCCGGACATCACGTTCAAAAGCACCAAGGTCGAAAAGTCAGGCGCGGGTCTGAAAGTGACGGGCGACCTCACCGTTCACGGCGTGACCAAGCCGCAGACGCTCGACGTCAAGATCAACAAGATCGGCGACAACCCGATGGTGAAGAAGGCCTCGGCCGGCTTCGACGCGACGACCACGATCAAGCGCTCCGACTTCGGCGTCAACAAATACGTGCCGGCGGTGAGCGACGAAATTCCGGTGCGCATCACGTTCGATTCGCACGCGGCGCAGTAACGACGATCCACCAAGAAGCGCGAGCGGTGCGAAGCCGCTCGCGTTTTTTTATCCGCGCTTGACGCCTTGCGTGCGTCAGCGCTTCGAGTCCCGCCAGGTTCACGCTCGCCAACGCCGCTTTCAGCGCGCCGATATCGGCGACTCCATTGCCTTTCACGGCCACGACGAAACGATCAGCGATGATCACGGTGTATTCGCCGTTTCCGCTCTTGTTCCATTCTTCATGGATGAGGCGGTTGCCGTCGCGGTAGGTTTTTTCGTAACCCGAATCGGTCTGCTTGTCTTCTTCCACGCCGGCAAAACCGGCCATGGCGAGGAAGCCCTTCGCGCCGCCGGTGTCGGTGATTTCCAGTTCGATGCGCGGATTGCCCTGCGGATTCTGATAGACCGCCGATGCGTTCGAAACCTGGATGCCGATCGCCGCGTTGCGCTCCGCTTCGATGCTGGTGCGCGGCAGACCCGCGATCGTGTCCGGCACGAACGGCTTCAGCGTAGTCCGGCGCGAGCGCTTCGACGTGATCGCCGCCGCCCATCATCGTCGCCACCGCTTCCGTGAGCGGCGGCGGCTTGCGCGTTCGGATCGTTGGAGCGCTTGGCCGCTTCCATCTTGTTGCCGGCCTGTTGCGCGCCGGCGATGATGGCGCCGAGTGCCGCCGCGCGATCGTTGTCGCCGCCGAGTGTCGAGCCGATGGTGGTCGGCGCGTGGACCGCCGCGCTCATCGCGCCGGAAACGCCGCTGACCATGCCCACGATTATGCTCAGGATGAAACCGATGACGACGCTGATGATGATCACCACCGCCGTGAAACCCGCCGAACGCGTCGATGGCACCTGCATCGTGTGCTGCGAGCCGAGGTTGAGCTGATAGATCGAATAGATCAGCGCGGCGAGCAGCACGCAGGATCGTCAGCACGCCGAGGAACGGGAACAGCTGCAGGATTCCGACGATCCACACCGGCGTCCACGCGTAGGCGACCGTCTTCAGCGCCTGCACCTGATTTTTCGTGCCGCCGAACGATGGTGCGAGAGCATCGATGATCAGCGCGACGATGAACGCCATCGCCAATGCCATCGCATAGCTCAACACCAGCTGCAGGATCAGCGTGCCGATGCCGAGATGGAACGAACCGAAGAACGGCACGTTGATGCCGAACACCGCCAGCCCGATGAACTGCGCGATCGGACCGATCGCCGCCAGGATGACGATGTAGTTCTGATAAAGGCCGGGCACCGTATCCGGCTCGGCGGCGATCACCGGCCATTCGGTTTTGGGCGACAGCGTAATGTTTTTCGCGCGAGCGATGAGCTTGTTGAAATCCACGTCTAAGATCCTCCCCGGATCAGATGAATAGTGCGGGCGTTGCGCATCTTACTCGCTCGCTGTCGCGCGGCATTGCGCGACGCCGCAACCCGTCGCCTGTGAATTAGCTAACACTTCGCACGCCGTGGCGTGCAACTTGCTAGACTTTCAGGTCCGCCCGCCGTGGTTCCTTCTTTTTCCGCAGGTCCTCCGATGTCAGAAGCCGCCGTTTCCGTCCCGTCGTCCAAGCCGTCGTCCGAAAACGCTCGTCCAGGCGAATGCGGAGAATCGCTACACCATCACGCGCGCCGATCTGCCGTTGTCGTGCCCGATGCCGGGCATGACGTTGTGGAATTCGCATCCGAAAGTGTATCTGCCGGTCGAAGCCAGCGGCAGCGCCAAATGCCCCTACTGCGGCGCGCAGTACGCCTTGGCCGACTGAAAACGTCGATGCCAGGACGGCGCCTTACAGTCGTGCAATTGCTGCCCGCGCTCAACGCGGGTGGCGTCGAGCGCAGCACGCTGGAAATCGGCCGCGCACTCGCGCAAGCCGGGCATCGTTCCATCGTCGTTTCGGGCGGCGGCGGACTGGTCGATACGCTCGTCGCGCAAGGCAGCGAGCATCACACCATCGACATCGGCGCCAAGCGATTCGGCACAATCCGTCACATCTGGACGCTCAAGCGACTTTTCGAACAGGTGCGGCCCGACGTCGTACACGCACGTTCGCGCCTGCCCGCGTGGATCGGCAAATTCGCGATCAACGAAATGTCGAAGCCCAAACCGCACTTCGTCACGACGGTGCATGGACTGAATTCGCCGAGCTACTACAGCTCGATGCTGACGCGCGGCGAACGCGTGATCTGCGTATCGAACACGGTGCGCGATTACGTGCTGCTGCATTATCCGCACACCGATCCGTCGCGGCTGACGGTGATTCCGCGCGGCGTCGATCCGGACGATTTCCCGTTCGGCTATCAGCCCGACGACGCATGGCGCCGCGGTTTTTTCATGGACTTTCCGACACTGCAAGGCGGTGCGCTGCTCACGCTGCCCGGACGCGGCACGCGCCTGAAAGGTCACGCCGACGCCATCGAACTGCTTGCCGGACTCGTCGCGCGAGGCCTCGATTGCAAACTGCTCCTGCTCGGCGCGCGCATGCCGGGACGCGAAACCTACGTCGCCGAACTCGAAGAACTGGCCAAGCAGCGCGGCGTCGCCGATCGCGTGGTCATAAGCGTTCCGCGCAACGACGTGCGCGAGATTTTTGCGATCTCGAGTCTCGTCCTGCAGTTGTCGGTGCAGCCCGAAGCGTTCGGCCGCACCGTGATCGAAGCGCTGGCGCTGTGCCGTCCGGTGCTCGGCTATGCGCACGGCGGCGTCGGCGAACTGCTCGCCGAGCTGTATCCGGATGGACGCGTGCCGGTCGGCGACAAAACGCGACTGGTCGAACGCGCCGCCGAACTGTTGCGCGTCGCGCCGCCGATCGCGCCGCTCACGCGCTTTCGCCTCGCCGACATGCAGGCCGCCACGCTCGACGTTTACGAAACTTTGGCGGCCTGACACATTGTCGTGCGCCGCCGCGCACGGTAGCTTAACCGTCTCTCTCCGGTCGGCGCCGCGATGGCTTCGCAAGCTTATTCCCGCTGGGCTATCTCGGTCCGCATTGATCGCACTCGCCGTGCTGGCGCTGTTGCCGCTCGGACGCAGTTCGGAAGTGCCGCTGGATATCGGCGCGCTCGCGGGCCTGGTTCTGTTGTGGACACATCGCGCGGCGTTGTCGCGCGATCGCGCCGTCGCGCTCGCCGCCTTGTCTGTTCGCCTGCTACTGGCTGCCGACACTGATCTCCGCGCCGGCGGCGGTCGAGCCGGCGAGATCGTGGACGACGGTCGGTACACTTTTACGCTTTTTACCTTTTGCGCTTTTTTGTGCAATCGCCCTGCGCGATGCGGCGGTCTGGCCGCGCATCATCGCCGGCGCGGCGACGCTCGTCGTGCTGTGGCTGCTGGATGCCTGGGTACAGATTCTGACCGGCTACAGTCTCGGCGGCGCGATGTCGAGCGAGCGCCTCTCCGGCATTTTCGGCGCGGACAATCTCAAGCTCGGTCCCGTGCTCGCCGTGCTGTCGCCGTTCGTGTTCGTCGCCGCGCGCGAACGCTTTGGATTGCGCGGACTCATCGTCGCCTTCGTGTTCCAGCTGATGCCGATCCTGCTCGCCGGATCGCGCGCCGCATGGCTGATGTATGCGCTCGTCTGTCTCGTGTTCGCGTGGCGCGCAACGCGTTCGCCCGCGCGTTTCCTCGGATTTGCCGCCGGCGCATTCTGCGTGATCGTCGCGGCCGGCGTGGTTGCATGGCGCACCTCGCCCGCGTTCGACGCGCGCATGCACCGGACCCTGCTCGCGCTGCAAGGTTCGGAACAGGCCGTCGACGAAGCCGGCGCCGGACGCATCCGCATCTGGACCACCGCCGAAAGGATGATCCGGACGCATCCGTTTTTCGGCGTCGGCGTGCGCGGATTCCGCTACGCCTATCCCGCCTATGCCGATCCTGGCGACAGCTTCGTCGATACGACCAGCGACGAAGGCGCGTACCACGCGCATCAGATCGTGCTCGAAGTGCTCAGCGAAACCGGCGCGATCGGACTGCTGTTCTGGGCCGCCGGCGCCGCGCTGGCGATTCGCGCATGGCGACGCGCCGACGCGCCCGCGCGTGATCGCGCGCTGGCGCCCGCGCTCGCGCTCGCGGTGATGTGCTTTCCGCTCAACACGCATCTCGCTTTTTACGCCGCGTGGTGGGGCCTGTTGTTCTGGTGGCTGCTGAGCCTCTACGTCGCGGCGTTGTACGCGGAGCGTGCCGATGGCGCGTGAACCGTTCTCCGCCGTCGTCACCACGTTCAACAATGCGGCTACGTTGGAACGGTGTCTGGCGAGCATCACGTTCGCCGACGATCTGATCATCCTCGATTCCGGCAGCACCGACGCCACGCTCGACATCGCCCGCCGCTTCGGCGCACGCGTCGCCGTCGAACCGTTCCGCGGCTATTCCGCGCAGAAGCAAGCCGCGATCGATCGCGCGAAACACGATTGGGTGCTGTTGCTGGATTCCGACGAAGTGCTCTCCGACACCGCTCGCGCGCCCATCGAAAACGCGCTCGCCGCTCCACGCGAAGCCGGTTTTCGCCTGCCGCGCCGCGAGCAGATGTTCTGGACGATGCAGCATCCGTGGTCGCGCATCAACGCGCATCTTCGCCTGTTCGATCGACGCCGCGGACGCATGACCACGGTGCCGGTCCACGCCGCACCGAGTGTCGACGGACCCGTGCGCACGCTTCGCAGTGCGGTGCTGCTGCATTTCGGCGAGCCCGACATACACACCAAAGTCGAGAAGATCAACGCGTATTCGACAGGTCTCGTCGGCTACAAGCTGGACCAGCGGCCGGCGTTCCTCGGCTTGCGCATGCTGCTGTATCCGCCGCTGTTTTTCCTGCGGCAATACGTGATGAAACGCTATTTCCTTAACGGCTGGGCCGGCTTCATCAGTTCGGCGACCGGTGCGTTCTACGTGTTCCTGAAATACGCGAAAGTCTGCGAAGCGCGGCGCCGATCGCGTTAGGGCTGCTTGCGCAGCAGGCTCAACGCGAGACCACCGACGACCGCCGCCGCGGCGACGAGCACGCCCCACAGCAGCCACGTCCGCCACGGCGCAACGCGCACGGGCTGCGCCGCCACCAGTGCGCTTTCGCCGCCGGCTTCCGAACGTTCGCCGAGAACGACGAGCGGCGGCTTCCAGTCCGGCACCGTTCGATGCGCGCCATTGCGCGAGCGCGACATCGATCGGCGCGTCGGCATGATGCGCTTTCGCGCTGCCGGCTAAGAGGCGATAGGGTTGGCCGCCTTGCGCGAGGAACACGATGCGATCGGGCGTGTAGGCGATGGTCAGTGCCGGCGCGTTCGTCACCGGCGCGGCGAATGTCACGCGCCAGTCCCGCGCGCGCTGAACATGAAGATTGCGCAGCGGATCGTTGCTCAGCAGCGTCTCGCCGTCGCGCAGACGAAACGCGACGAACGATGCCGCCGCATAGCGCATATTCGGTTCGAGCATCGGTGCGTAGAACAATTGCGCGCGCGCGACTGCGTTGTCGTCGGCGAGCTGCACGTTGGCACCGGTCGCCGCGAGCGGCGCGGGCAGGTGATAGAGAAATGTTGTACCGCTGGAAGCGGATGGATCGATGCCATCCGACGTCGCGGCGATCCACTGCTGCTGCGGCTGCTGCGCGCTTGGCGGCACGGTCACTTTGGCGACGAAACCTTGCAGCGCCGGACCGTTGTCGATGCGCGTCAGCATCAGGTACGCATGCGGTGCGCGGTCGAGCGCGATTTCGTGGCGTTCGAGTGTGTTTCCGTCCTGCGTCAGGCGTGTCGCGGCGGCGTCTGCTACGAGCGTGCGCCAGCTTTGCAGGTCTTCGCTGACGCTTATCGCGAAGTGAACCGTTGCATCGATGTCGCGATTCCAGTCGACATACAAACTGAGCAACGGCTCGCGCAGGCGGCTCGCGTCGAGGATGATCTTCGAACGATTGTCGAATTGCGGACAGCGGCTGCGCGGAAGCCCCGACGAGCGGTCGTGTCGCACCACCGTTTCCGGTTGGCGCAAGCGGTGCAGCCGTCGCGGCATCGAGACTTTTGAGCCGCCCGTCCGGTCCGCGTTCGATGTGCAGATGGATCGCGTCGTCGCTCGCCGCCGGCGTTTCGCTCGGCGGTGCGGGGATGGTGAACATCGGCAGCGCGACGATCGGACTGCGCGGCGTCGCAGCGGCCGGGCGATACAGCGCGGTGGGAACGCTTTCGCCTTTGTTGTTGACGACGTCGAAATCGCTCAAGTCATTGGTCGATAGCGCGGCGTAAACCTGCGGCGTCACTTCGACCTGATAGGCCGGGCCGCCGACGTCCGGAACGATCGTCCACGAGTAAGCATAGTCCCGCGTGTCGGCCTGCGCGGTGGTGGCCGCAAATGCAAAAAGTATATAAAAATACGTTTTCATACTGCCTCCTCGCCGGCAGCCTTCGGCGGAACCGGCGCGAAATAGCCGACCGCGACGAGCAGGATGCCGACCACAAGCACACCCACGATCGCGGTGAGATCCTGCAGATGTTGCCGGTCGATCAGCAATAGCTTGACGATGACGACGCCCATCAGCGCGCCGCCGCCGATCCACACCGCGCGCGATCCGCGCCGTTTGCCGAGCAGCATCGCGGCGATGCCGGCCACCGTCCACACGATCGACAACGCGGCCTGGGCGAGCGGCGATGTCCACAACGCATCACTCCACGGCACGCCGCCGAGGAAATGCGCGGCCCGCAGCGTCATCGCGGTGAGCAGCAGAACGGCGGCGATCGACAGCAGGCGCGCGCGTGTTTCCGAACTGGTGATCGCTTCGCCGTCCGCGAGCGCCTGGCGATACCAGAGCAGGAGCAGCAGCAGGAAGCCGATCTGCGGCAATTCGAGCGGATTGAACACGGGCACATACGTCAGCGGTGCCGGATCGCCATCGACGAACAATCCGGCGAACCAGGCCAGCGCGAGAATGCCGGCAGCGCCGCACAGATTGAGGTAACGGCGCTTTTCTGCGGCTGCCGCATCGGGCCAGCGCACGAGTGCATTGCGGCGCAGGGTGAGCCAGAACAGCAATGTCGTCGGAATGAGTGCCGCGAGCACGATCCACAGCGGCCCGAGGTGCAGATGCCGTTGCGCCGCGCTGCCGAGTTCGGCGCTGATGCAAAGATCGACGATCCACACGAACAGCGGCTGGGCGATGTCGAGCTGCGCGTGGCGGCGCAGCGCGAACGCACGCAGCGCGAACAGCATGGCCGCGAACCAGACGAGCCATGCAGCCGCAGCCCAGCTTTCCAGCGGACCGCCGTTGTCGATCGCGGTGAGACGCACCAGCGGCACCGCGGCGATGAGGGCGACGAATGTCGGCCACGCCGCTTCGAGCCAATTCATGCGCCGGTACACGAACGCGCCGAATGCGGCGGTGACGGCGAAGAGGATCAGCGCAAAAACGGTTGCAAGGTGGGGCGGCGCGAAACGGTCGATGTCGCGCACGCATGCCAGCCACCACCAGCCCCACGTCCACAGCAGGAATGCGGTGGTGAGCTGCGCATTGCGTTCGGCGCGAAACAGCAGCCATGCGCTGACGCCGCCGCCGATGGCGATCAGGATCGCGCTGAAGAACTGGCCGTTGAGAATCGGCGTGGCATCGGTCGCCGCTTCGAATCCATACGCGAACGCGAGACCGGCCGCAGCTTGCATCGCGTAGCCGATCCAGCGCGGCAGCTTGCGTTGCTGACGCAAACCGAGCCAGACCAGTGCTGCGCCTTCGAGCGCCCACGCGCATGCAGTGGCGCGCGCCGACAGCGCCAGCGGAACGGCGAGCGTGGCGAAGCCGAGCGCGAGCAGCGCATGCGACAGTCCGAGCAGCTTCAGGCCGAGCTTGCGCAGTTCGAGCGCGGCGAGCGCGATGTAGATGACAGCGGCGGCCAGCGCGCTCCACGCCAGCGGCATGCGCGCGCCGTCGAGCAGCGCGGCCTGCAACGGGAACGCGGCGAGCGGCATGCCGAAGACGAGTGTGGAATCGATCAGATCGCGCTGTGAAAAATCGCGACGACGCGCGTAGAAAACGGGTATACAAAGATAAAAAGCAAAAAACAGCAGCAGGAACGGTTCGGTGCTAGCGAACATGTCCGGTCGATACTTCAGCACGCCCCACGCCGTGCCGATTCCGAATGTGAACACGAAGCCGAGCACGTTCAGCGCGCGCCATGGACGCAGCCACGCCACGAAGAAAATCATCGCGTTGAGCACGGCGTAGTAGCCGAACAGGACGATGTGATCGCCTTGTCCGCTCGATGCGAGGATCGGTGCGATAAAACCCGCGACGACGGCGAGGATCGCGAGCGCGGGCGAATCCTGCGCGACGGCGAGAACGCCGGCGCCTGCGACGATGACGATCAGCAAGACGAACGCGAGACTCGGCGGCAACAACGCGTAGAGGCGAAACGCGGCGTACACGGTGAGGACGAGAATGCCGATCGCGCCGCCCTGCAGGCTGAGCGCGAAGGTGCGATGGCTATGTCGCTTGCGCCAGGCGAAGCCGAGCCCGGCGAGTGCGGCGAGCGCGATGCCGGCGAGACGCACTTCGATCGGCACGCGCAGCCATCCGGCGTCGGCGGCGTATTTCAGCAAGGCGACGACGCCGAGAAACAGCACGAGCACGCCGACTTTGACCGGCACGTTGCCTTCGGTGAACCAGCGCTTCACGCGTGCGATCGCGACGGCGGCCGGATCGGGTGTGGCGGGCTTTGGCGGTGTCGGCGGAAATACCGGCGTGGGTCGCGGCGGTGTCGGCGCGATCGGCTGCACGGGCGGTTTGGGCTGCTGCGGCGGAGACGCGACTGGCGGAATTGGCGTCGCGGTTGGCGGCGTAAGTATGAAATCGTCCGTGCGCATCGGCGCGACGGTGCGCATTGGTCGCCGGCGTTCCTTCGCGCAACGCCTTCACTTCGCTTTCGAGGCGATCGATGCGCGCCGCCGCGCGTCGCCAGCGGCTGATCAGCCAGCCGACACACGCGCCGAAAAACGCGGCGGTGAACGTCATGTTTCCGCCATCGGCCGCGGCGCAAAGCCACAGGCTCACGACGGACGAGACGAGTATCCAAACGAATGCCATGGTCCTCTCCCGACCGTCCCCGAATTTCAGTATACCGGCGGCGCGTCCGGCGGGCGTGTCTTGAAACGTTTGTGGACCCACAGATATTGCGACGGCGCTTCGCGCACCATGCGTTCGATCCACGTGTTGATGCGTGCGGTGTCGGCGATCGCATCGTCGGTCGGGAAATTCTCCAGCGGCGCTTCCAGGCGCAGCGCGTAGCCGCCGTCGTCGAGGCGTTTGTGGAAAAACGGAATCACCGCCGCGCCGGAAAGGCGCGCGAGATGATGCGTCGCGGTGATCGTCGAGGCCTGGATGCCGAAGAACGGAACGAACACGCTGTCCTTGCCGCGCATGTCCTGATCGGGCGCGTACCACACCGTGCCGCCGCGCTTGAGGTATTTCACCGTCGCGCGCAGTTCTTCCTTGGTGAACATGCCGTCGCCGTAACCCAGGCGTTGCTTCAGCGTGAACCAGTCGAGCACGTCGTTATCCATCACGCGGTACATGCCGGTGATGGAGATGTGTTGCGAAACGAGCCGCGAGCTCAGTTCAAGATGCGAGAAGTGCGCGCCGACGAGCAGCACGCCGCGGCCTTCGCGCTTGCAGCGTTCGAGATGTTGCAGGCCTTCGATGGTCGATGGGACTTTCGCGAAAGCGCGATCGCTCGACATCCAGACCAGCCCGCTTTCGGCGATCATGAGTCCGAGATCGGCGAGCGATCCTTCGAGCAGGCGTTCGCGTTCGTCGTTATTTTTTTCGGGAAAACACAATTCGAGATTGCGTCGCGCGATGTGACGGCGGCTGCCCGGCAAGCGCCGCGTGAACATGCCGAGGAATCGTCCGTACGCCAGCTGCCCGCGGTAGGGCAGGCGCGCGAGCAGCCACATCAGGCCGAGGGCGAGCCAGGTCGGCCACCATTGCGGCGCGAGCAGGCGCTTCGGAAAGGGCGGTAAAAGCATCCGCGAACTTTAGCAGTTAACGTCGTTTTCCGACTGCGCCGCGGCGGGGGAAACTGCATCGTCGGCTATAATTTCGCGTCCTGATGCACAACGGAAATCATGCGACTGCGCCGGCTCGTCTACACCGTGATGATGTATCTGCTGATACCGCTGATCCTGTATCGGCTCGCGGTGCGCGGATTGCGGTATCGCGAATATTTCGGTCGCTGGCGCGAACGCTTCGGATTTTTTCCCGATCCGCACATCCGCGACAGCATCTGGATCCATGCCGTGTCGATGGGCGAGGTGAACGCCGCGTTGCCGCTCATCGATGCGTTGATGCAGCGTCATCAGCACACGCCGTTCGTGATCACGACGGTGACGCCGACCGGATCGGAGCGCGTGCGCCGTGTCTATGGCGATCGCGTGTTCAACGTGTATCTGCCGTACGATTTGCCGGCATCGATCCGCCGTTTTCTCAAGCGCGTGCGCCCGCGCGTGAGCGTGGTGATGGAAACCGAGATCTGGCCGAACCTGTTTCTGGAATGCGAACAGCGCGATATTCCGTTGATTCTCGCCAATGCGCGGCTGTCGGAAAAAAGTTTCAAGGGGTACGGACCGATCCGACCGCTCGTCAACGAAGCGGTGGCGAGCGTGCGTTTCGTCGCCGCGCAATCGGCGACGGATGCGGGGCGCTTGCATGAACTTGGTGCGAGCGACGATCGTCTTGGCGTGGTCGGCAATCTGAAATACGACATGAGCGTGCCGGCCGATCTCACCGAACAGGCGCAGGCGATCCGCGCCGGATGGGGTGCGCGGCGGCCGGTGTGGATCGCGGCGAGCACGCACGACGGCGAAGAAATGCCCGCGCTGAAGGCGCACGCCGAAGTGTTGCGCCAGTTTCCGGATGCATTGCTGCTGATCGCGCCGCGGCATCCGGAACGTTTCAAACCGGTGGCGTTGTCGTGCCGCAGTTTCGGTTTCGTCACGCGCACGCGCAGCGAAGACGGCACGGCGAGTGTTGATACGCAATGTTTCGTGGTCGACACGCTGGGCGAACTGCTGCGCTTTTATGCGACGGCCGATGTCGCTTTCGTCGGCGGCAGCCTGGTGCCGATCGGCGGTCATAACGTGCTCGAACCGGCAGCGGTGGCGGTGCCGGTGATCGTGGGTCCGAAGACGTTCAATTTCGCCGACATCACCGCATCGCTGCTCGACGCCGGCGCGGCGCTGCAAATTTCCGAGGCCGAAGAACTCGGCGGCGCGGTGATCCGGCTTCTCGCCGACAACGCGTGGCGGCTGCAGGTCGGCCAGGCGGCGCGCAAGGCGTTCGAGAAGGAACAGGGCGGGGTGATGCGCACGGTGGCGATCATCGAGCGCGAAATGGATGGCCAGGCGATCACGCGCGAAAACGCGGCGGTTTCGTCTTAGTAGAGCAGGTCCAGGATCACGGCTTTTGCGACGGCCTGCGTCTTGTTCACCGCTTCGAGCTTTTCCAGAACCATCGTGATGTGGAAATTCACGGTGCGCGAGGAGATGCCGAGAATCAGGCCGATTTCGTCGGATGTCTTGCCGAACGCGGTCCAGCGCAGCACTTCGCGTTCGCGCTGAGTCAGCACCGGCATCACCGCGGGCGCGTTTTTCTGCGCAATCAGGTTTTCCACGACGCCATTGGCCGCGTGCGAAAGCCAGACCAGTTTGGCTTCGGTATCCGCGAGTTCGTCGGCGGTGAGTTCATCGTTCGAGCGCGCCAGCGAGATCACGCCCAGTTCGCCGTGGCGGCCGTGCACGGCGATCGTCCAGCCGTGGCGTACGCCGTGTGCGCGCGCTTCTTCCCAGAATCCGCGCTGCTGGGTGAACAGCTGCTCGTTCCAGACCACCGGGATCGGGCTTTTCAGGGTGGCATCGATCACCGGATCGATGACGAGATAGTTATGCCCGAGATAGTGGCTTTGCCAGCGTTCGGGGTAGGTTGTCCACCAGTATTCCTGGGGAGCAGTACCCAATAGCGGCGCGCGCACGCCAAACGAGCAATACTCGAAGCCCATCTTGCGCGTGATGGAAGCGAGCTCCTCGAACACCTGGCCTTCGGACTCTACCGATTCGGTCAGCCGGTGGATGTATTCTTCCCGCCAGTTGGGCATGTGGTGGCTGCTGTTTACTCTTTGGTCACAAAATCGGGTTGTCACATTTTACAGTTGGATTTATTTCGAAGAGTTCGATAATCGGTCAACCAAAGCCCGGGAAACCAACGCGTGCCAAGCATCGAGAGTCAAAGCTCGCCGTTGCCGGCGCTGGAATATTCCGCAAACGGTTATATACGGCTGACCTACGAGCAGTTCTGCGCTCTGCATTTTCCGCGTCGTCTGTCATTCGAGGACGACGACCTGCGGCGCGAATTGATCGATCAAGCCGTCCCCGCCTTCTGCGCAGGGTACTGCGATTGGGTCGATGACACGACAGCCGTGCAGGTGAGCGTCGGCTGGGCCTGGTGCATCGCCGACCGCCATGCGACGCAACAGATCGCTCCCGGCGGTTTCAGCAGCAATGTCATGTTCGTCTCCCTTGATGGCGCCGATCTCGGCGTGGCCAAGACCAACGAATTGCTCGCACGCTGGCTCGCCGGCATTCCATGGCAAGCGTTCACCGGTTTCGACGACCTCGGCAACGCCAACCTGAGCAGCCACGCGCTGCATTAAAAGTGCCACGCCGCGCTCACGGACAGCGCGCTGAGGATGACACAAAGCGAACCGTCTGCGGACGGCTGATTCACGGCAACTGTCAACTCTTACAGTTACCGCGAGAGCGAGCTCCTCTTCCAATACGACCACGGCAATCAGGGGGCCGTGGACATGTTGACGATTGTTGTTGGCAGGCAAGCGCAATTGCAGGTGAGTATCGAAGCGGAACTGGCGGCATACCGATACAAGGTTTTCGTTGAATATCTGGGTTGGGATCTTCCGATCGAGCGCGCCGGCGCCGAGCGCGATCAGTTCGACAGGCCCGATACGCTCTACGTGATGGTGAAGGATCGCGGCAACCGCATTTGCGGCTGCGCGCGGCTTTTGCCGACGGATGAGCCGTATCTGCTCGGCACGGTTTTTCCGCATCTGATGGGCAATCAGCCGATGCCGGCGTCGGCCGACGTGTGGGAGTTGTCGCGCTACACCACGCAGCTCGTCGACGGCGAAATCGCTTCGCGCGAAGAAGCCGCAGAACGTTTCCGCGAACTGCTCAAAGCGGTGTGCGAGACGGCCTTCGCGCACGGCGCCAAGCGGCTTGTCACATTCAGTTATGTCGGCGTCGAACGCATCGCGCGGAATTTTGGAATCCACGTGCATCGTGTCGGTCCTACGCAGATGATCGATGGACGCGCGGTGGTTGCGTTCTGGATCGAACTCGACGAACAGACCTTCAGCGCATTCGAAACGCATCGACCATACGCTGCCGCACACTGACGGAATTTGTCAGTCGCACGAAATAGTGACGAAAAACAGGGCGCATCGCGCGCCCTTTTTCCAACATTACATTTCTTTCATTCAAGCAGCGAGTTCACGCCTTCGATGTCCTTGCCGCTGAGGATGCCGGCGGCGTCCTTGAGCTGCAGGCCGCTCAGCACGAACTGATGACGCGCCTGCGAATACGCACTCTGCGCATTGAGCAGTGTGCTCTGGCTGGTCAGTACGTCGAGAATCGTTTTCGTTCCGACTTCGAAACCCGCCTGCGTCGCATCGAGACCGCTCTGCGCGGAGACGACAGCCTGACGCGTGGCTTCCACTTCGCTGATGCCGGCGATCACGGCGCGATACGCATTGCGCGTGTTGGCGAACACGGTACGGCGCGTGAGTTCGAGATTGTCGCGCGCGGTATCGCGCTGGAACGCGGCCTGCCGCGTCTGCGCGGTGACCAGGCCGCCGCTGAAGATCGGCACGGCGAGCGTCACGCCGATCGTGGTGTCGCCGACCAGGCCATTGGTGTGGAACGTACCCGAATCGTCCTGGCCCGGGATGACCGAACGCGTCGTGCCCCAGCCTGGCGTATCGGTGCGTACGATCGACGCCGACAGCGTCGGCAGATGACCGGAACGGAATGCGCCGACGTTGTGCTCGGCCGCTTCGACGAGATGCTGCTGCGACTGGATGGACGGACTGCTGGTATTGGCCAGATCCACCCACGCCTGCACCTGATCGGGCTGCGGACGTTCCAGCGGAAGCTGCTCGCGCAATTTCTTCAGATCGCCGAAATCCTTGCCGGTGATCTGCACCAGCGATTCGCGCGCGGTGTCGACCGAATTCTGTGCGGTGATGACCTGCGCGACGGCCGCATCGTGCTGCGCACGCGCGACGTGCACGTCGGTGATCGCCGACAGGCCGACTTCGTAGCGCTGTTCGGCCTGATCGAGCTGCTTGAGCAGCGACTTCTCGTTGAGCTGCGCGAACTTGAGCTGATCCTCGGCGGTGAGCACGCCGAAGTAGGCGGTCGCGGTGCGCACCATGAGGTCTTGCGAGGCGGTGTCGTAGTCGGCATCGGAACTGGCGGCGGTTTCGTGCGCCTGGCGCAGGCGCTCGATGTTGCCCCAGTTGAAGATCGACTGCGACAACGTACCTTGCGCCTGGCGCGAGCGCGATTTGCTGATCGTGTCGAACGGCAGCAACACGTAATTGCCGACCGGATCCTGCGCAGAGTTCACCAGCTGCGGACTCAGGCTGCGGCTGTTGTTGTCGTCGCGCAGGTACGAGAGCGACGCGGCGATCTGCGGCAGCAGCGGCGCGCGCGCGATCGGCACGTCCTGTTCGGTGGCGTACTTGGTCGATTCGGCGGCCGCCAGCGTCGGGTCGGACGAGCGCGCCTGGTCATAGATCTGCATCAGGTCTTCGGCGCCGGCGACGTTCGCCAACGCGATGCCCAACGGCAACGCGGCAAGCAGGAGGTTCTTATACATTTGTATTTTTCCCTTAATCCACTAATCCAGTACTGGGCGTGCGCCTACAGCGAAAAGCGCGCCGGCGGTTCGGCATGACGCAGGTACGGCAGATCGGTCTCGAACAGCGATTCCTCGTTCCACACCTCGCCCACGCGCGTGAACAGCATTGCGCGCTGCGCCGGTGATTCGCCGACCAGCGCGACAATGCGCCCGTTCGGCTTCAGGAATCCGCGCCACTGTGGCGGCAATTGATAGACCGCTCCAGTGACAACCATCACGTCGTACGCTTCGTTCGCTTTGAAGTCGCGGACGGCATCGGTGTTTTCAAGGGTGACGTTCCGCACATTCGCCGCGTGGAAACGTCGGTTGGCCGCATCGATGAAATCCGGTTCGACTTCCAGGCTGGTCACGCGGCCGGCCAGACGGCCCAGGCACGCGGTGAAAAAACCCGAGCCGGTGCCCACTTCGAGCACGCTTTCCTCGCGCGTCGGCAGCGCCGCCTGCAACAGGCGGCCCTCGATCACCGGACGCAACATGATTTGTCCATGACCGATCGGCAGATCCGTATCGGCGAAGGCGAGCGAACGTTGCGACGCGGGCACGAAATCTTCGCGGCGGATCGCGGTGAGCGCTTCGAGGACGCGACTGTCGAGTACGTCCCACGGGCGCACCTGCTGCTCGATCATGTTGTGACGGGCAAGTTCGATATTCAGGGACATGTGCAAAGCACTCGCTGAGGCCGCGGAGAAAGACCGAAAAGCATAAGAGTTCCAGGGTCTTGCGGCAATCGAAAGATCGCTTGAGGCGCGCGATCGCCGAAGTGCCGGAAGTCATTCAAACCATTCTGGCGCCGCGCGCATCGCAGCGGCGCCATTTTATCAAGCCAGTCCAGTGTCCGTCCGCAGCGAATTCGATTGAAAGCGGACACCCGGACGTCCGATGAACGAATCTTCACGTCGCCGAACGCGAAACCACGCGGCGTACAGCGCAGGCAGGAACAACAGCGTGAGTCCGGTTGCAACGAACAAGCCACCCATGATCGCGACCGCCATCGGTCCGTAGAACGCGCTGCGCGTCAGCGGAATCATCGCGAGGATCGCCGCGAGCGCCGTCAATACGATGGGACGAAAGCGTCGAACGGTTGCATCGATGATGGCGACATACGCTTCGTGTCCGGCTGCGATGTCCTGTTCGATCTGATCGACCAGGATCACCGAGTTGCGCATGATCATGCCCATCAGCGCGATGGTGCCGAGCATCGCCACGAATCCGAACGGCACGTTGAACAGCAGCAAGAACGCGGTGACGCCGATGAGTCCGAGCGGCGCGGTGAGCACGACGATGACGACGCGCTGGAAGCTGCGCAACTGGATCATCAGCACGGTGAACACGACCAGGATGAAAAGCGGCATGCCCGCGTTCACCGAGTTCTGGCCTTTCGCGCTTTCCTCGACGGCGCCGCCGACATCGAGGCGATAGCCGGCCGGCAGTCGGTTGCGGATATCGGCGAGCGTCGGATCGACCTGTGCGGTGACCGTCGGCCGGTGTGAATGCGCCGTCGATGTCGCCGCGCACGGTGACCGTCGGCAGACGATCGCGGCGCCAGATGATGCCGTCTTCGAAGCCGTAGTCGACATCGGCGATCTGGCGCAGCGGCACCGTCTTGCCCGACGCGGTCGGCACCGCGAGATTTTCCAGCAGCGACAACTGCGCGCGTTCGGTCGGCGGTCCGCGCAGAGAGATTTCGATGAGCTGATCGCGCTCGCGGTAATACGTCACCGGCACGCCCGACAGCGAACTCTGCAGGAAATTGGCGAGATCCTGCGAACTCACGCCGAGCACGCGCGCGCGTTCCTGATCGATATTGAGCTTCACCGATTTGCTCGGCTCTTCCCAATCCGGGTTCACATTGCGCATATGTGGATTTTGCCGCATCACGTCGGCGACTTCGCGGGCGATCCTGCGCACCGTCGGAATGTCGGCACCGGACACGCGGAACTGCACCGGATAACCGACCGGCGGGCCGTTTTCCAGGCGCAGCACGCGTGCGCGCAGTTCGCTGAAATCGTGATCGAACAGCGCGAGCAGATCGGTGCGCAGTTTTTCGCGGTCTTCGAGATTTTTCGTCAGCAGCACGAATTCCGCGAAGCTCGCCTGCGGCAACTGCTGATCGAGCGGCAGATAAAAACGCGGTGCGCCGGTGCCGATGTAGCTGACGTAGTTTTCGAGCTCTGGACGCTTCGCCAGCCACGCTTCGAGCTTCTTGGCTTGCTCCTGCGTCGCCGTGAGCGACGAACCTTCCGACAGCTTCAGATCGACCAGCAGCTCGAGCCGCGTCGAATCGGGAAAAAACTGCTGCTGGATGAAACCGAAGCCGACGATCGACATCACGAACAGCAGCACGGTCGATGCGATCACGGTTTTGCGATGATCGACGCACCAGCCGACCAGTCCGCGAAAACGGTTGTAGAAACCCGTGTTGTACGGATCGTGATCGTCGCCGCGCTCGCGGCGCGTGTTCCTGCTGCGCCATTTTTCGGGAAGCAGATTCGCGAGGCGTTTGCGCAGCAACCCAGACGCGGCTGCCGATGAAGCCGCGCGACTTCACCGGTGCATGCGGATCGGGCAACAGCGCGTTGCCGAGATACGGAATCAGGATCACCGCCGCCAGCCACGAAATGAGCAGCGCGATCGTCACCACCTGGAACAGCGAGCGCGTGTATTCGCCGGTGCCGGATTTCGCGGTCGCGATCGGCAGGAATCCCGCCGCGGTGACCAGCGTGCCGGTCAGCATCGGGAACGCGGTCGATGAGTAGGCGAACGACGGCCGCCTTCATGCGATCGAAACCCTGTTCCATTTTTATCGCCATCATTTCGACGGCGATGATGGCGTCGTCGACGAGCAGGCCGAGCGCGAGCACCAAGCGCGCCGAGCGAAATCTTGTGCAGGTCGATGCCGAAGAATTTCATCGCGGCGAATGTCATCGCCAATACCAGCGGAATCGACAGCGCAACGACGAGCCCGGTGCGAAAACCCAGCGAAAAGAAACTCACCAGCAGCACGATAGCGACTGCGATCGCGAGCGTGTCGACGAATTCGCCGACCGAACGCTGCACCGCATGCGGCTGATCGGCGACGCGGTCGAGATCGAGTCCCACCGGCAACGTGCCGCGCAGGCGTTGCACGGCGTCGTCGAGATTCCGGCCGAGCAGAAGAATATCGCCGCCATCGCGCATCGACACCGCGATGCCGAGCGCATTCTTGCCCTCGAAGCGCATGCGCGGCTGTTGCGGATCGCTATAGCCGCGCTTCACGTCGGCGACGTCGCCAAGGCGGAACAGTTGTCCGTTGGCGCGGATGGCGATGTTGCGGATCGATTCGACCGAATCGAACGCGCCGGTCGGACGCAGATAGATGCGATCGGTCGCCGTCTCGAAACTGCCCGATGCGGCGATCGCGTTCTGCGATTCGAGCACTTTCTGCACCTGATCGAAACTCACGCCGAGCGTGGCGAGTTTGGTGTTCGACAGCTCGATGAAAATCTTTTCGTCCTGCAGGCCGATCAGATCGACCTTCGCCACATCCGGAACGCGCAGCAGTTCGAGCTTGACGCGTTCGGCGTAATCGCGGAATTGCGCGTCGTCGTAGCCTTCGCCGGTCAGCGCGTAGATATTGCCGAACGTATCGCCGAATTCGTCGTTGAAGAACGGCCCGATCGCGCCGGGCGGCAACGTATAGCGCATGTCGCCGATTTTCTTGCGCACCTGATAAAACACGTCGGGCACTTTCGAGGCGTCGACCGAATCCTTGATCACCACGAACACGTTGCGATTCGCCGGGACGCGAATAGCTGCGCAGGAAATCGAGCTCGGGGATTTCCTGCAGCTTCTTCTCGATCTTGTCGGTCACCTGCAAGCCGATTTCGTGCGCCGTCGCGCCCGGCCATTGCGTCTGCACCACCATCACCTTGAACGTGAACGGCGGATCTTCGGACTGGCCGAGCCCGGCGTACGACCAGATGCCGATCAGCGCCAGCACCACGATGAAATAGCGCAGCAGCGGCCGGTTGTTCAGTGCCCACTCGGACAAGTTGAATCGCGTCATGGCCAAACCCCAGAGAGATGCTCCGACCCGACCCGCGCGGCGATACGGGGAGGGCAGCCGCGCAGATTCGGGCGGAGCGAAAAAGTGTACTTTTAGATTTTGCGGACCAGATAGTGCGGACTAGATCTTGACGGGCCGGTTCACGCCGTCGATCGGCGCGACCACCTGGCCTTCGCGAAGCTTGTGCACGCCGGCGGTGACGATCCATGAATCGGCCGGAACGCCGCGTTCAAGCACCGCTTCGCGTTCGTGGAAGGTGGCGACTTTCACCGCCGCGGCATGCACCTGATGCGTGTTCGGATCGACGACCCAGACATTCGCGTTGCCATCGTGCTGATCGAGCGCGGTCAGCGGCACCACGGTTTGCGATGCGATCTGCGGTCCGACGAAATACACGCGCGCAGTCTGGCCGAGGCGAACGACATCGGCGCGATCGTCCAGCGCGACGCGCACGCGAAACGTGCGCGTCGTCGCATCGGCTTCCGGCGCGATTTCGCGCAGCGTCGCGTTGAGACGTTTGCCGCCGTCGGCCCACGGTTCGATCACCGCTTGCGATCCGACTTTGTAATGCGAAATCCGGTTTTCCGGCACTGCGATTTCGACTTCGATGGCGCCATCGCGCGCGAGACTGGCGACCGGCTGGCCCGGGCTCACGACCTGTCCGGCTTCGACGTTGATCGCTGTGATCGCGCCAGCATGATCGGCGCGCAGGATGGTGTATTCGGCCTGGTTGCGCGCGACGGCGAGCGCCGCGTCGGCCTGCTGAACCTGCGCTTCGGCAGCTTTCAGCGTATTCACCTGCGTGTCGAACTGCGTGCGGCTGATGTAGTGTTTTTCGAGCAACGCCTGGTAGCGATTGAATTCCGACTGCGCCAGATCGCGGCTGGCGCGCGCGGACGTGAGGGTGGCCGTGGCGCTGTTGACCTGCAGTTTCAGATCGAGCGGATCGAGTTCGGCGAGCGGCTGCCCCGCTTCGACATGATTGCCGACATCGACGAAACGCGTCTTGATCTTGCCCGCGACGCGGAAGCCCAGTTGAGATTCGAAGCGCGCGTGCACATCTCCTGAGTACACGTCGGCATTGACGCTCGAATTGCTCTGCGGATGCGCGACGATCGCGCTTCGCGGAGCCTCCGGAGCGGCCGCTCGGCTTGTGCATCCGCACAATTCGACACTACTGCCCAAGACCAGAATTCCGGCGCATAATCCTGCGGAAGTTATACGGTTTTGCATGGCGCGAACCCTCGTGCGGCTTGGGTTAGGTAATTAGTGAACGACGTGGTATAGTAACAATAGTAAACTAGCCTGTCTAGTAATTCTTTAACGAAATTTTTTGCGGGATTTTGCGAGTCGAAATGAGTGCCGTCGTCAAAAATGCCGGTCCTGGACGTCCCAAGGATCTAGAGAAACGCGCAGCGATCTTGAACGTGGCCAAACGCCTGTTCACGACGCAAGGCTTCGATGGCACCAGCATGGACGCCATCGCCGCGGCGGCGGGCGTTTCGAAGCTCACCGTCTACAGTCATTTCCAGGATAAGGAACGTCTGTTCGCCGCCGCCGTCGAATGCGTGTGCGCCGAACAGATGCCGGCCGAAATTTTCATGGCCGATCTGAAAGGTCCGATCCGCAAACAGCTCGTCACCATTGCGAAAGCGTTCTTCGCGCTGATCACGAGCGACGAAGCGGTGGCCGTGCACAGAACCATCGTCGCCAACGCGCGCCAGTCGCCGAAGCTCGCCGAACTTTTCTGGGAAGCGGGGCCGAAACGCACGCAGCGCGCGTTCGAATCGTTTCTTCGCGACGAAGTGCAGGCCGGCACGCTCGAGATTCCCGATCTGCATCGCGCCTCGACGCAGTTTTTCTGCCTGCTGAAAGGCGAACTGCACGCGCGCATGGAATTCGGTTGCTGCGGTCAGGTCACCGCACAGGAAATCGACGATCACGTCGATGCGACCGTCGATTTTTTCCTGCGCGCCTATACGCCGCGTTGAGCGGCGCTAGCCAAGCTTAGTTAGCGCGACGCCGTCCGGTCGTCGCGAAATTCCTTTCGCAGCCAGTCGTCGAGCATGCGCTTGTCGAAACGCAGCGGATCGGTTTCCGTCGCCGGCGTCGAGCGTTCCATGAACGCCATATCGAGCAGCTTGCTCGATCCTTCCTTGATCGTGCGTCCGCTGGCATCGGTCAGTTTGTAGTTCAGCGTCGCGCGCGGCGGATAGATGTCCTTCATGTAGCGGATGTCCTGCGCCTGCGGGCTGTGCCACGGCTCGTAATCGCCGGCGAGTTTGATGTCCTCGAACGTCACCTCGAGCCGCTGGCCCGGGCGGAAGTTGGCGGTCGGCGCGCTTCTGCAGATGGGCGGCGAGTGCGCTTTCCCAATCCTTGGTGCGCATCTGTCCGCGCTCGATCGGATTCTGCTTCACCTCGGTGAGCTGATCGGCGGGCGCCCAGTTCACGGTCACGCGCGACGGATCGGCCGATGCCATGCCGGCAAAGCCCATCGCCGCTAAAAGTACGGTAGTTTTCAGTGTTTTCATGCTTGCACCTCGTCCCAGGATCGTACTCCTATAGACCGGACGCGCACGCTTTGGGTTTCGTCGCATCGCCTCGCGTTTAGCGCGCGTTCGTGATTCAATGTCATTCGAAGCGGGGGTGTCGCGCATGAACGGTGCGCGGCTGAGAAAAACCCTTCGTACCTGATCCGATTCGGCTGCATTCACTGCGGCCACGGCGTAGGAAGCTTCAAGGCTCCCGCTTCGTCCACTTTCCTTTTTTGCAAGGACGAACGCCATGAACGCACTCGCATCCGACCTCATCCGCCAGACCGAAGAATTGTCGGAAAGCGTGACGCGTCCGATTCCCGGATCGACGAAAATTTACATCACCGGCAGCCGCGCCGATCTGCGCGTGCCGATGCGCGAAGTGCAGCTGAGCGATACGCCGAAAATGTTCGGCGCGGAGAAGAACGCGCCGCTCGCGTTGTATGACACGTCGGGTGTGTATACCGATGCGAACGCGCGCATCGATCTCGCCGCCGGTCTCGCGCCGCTGCGCGCGAAGTGGATCGAGGAACGCGGCGACACCGAAATCCTGCGCGGACTTTCCTCCGAATTCGGCCGCAAACGCGCCGCCGATCCGAAGTTGAACAGCGTGCGTTTTCCGCACACCGGCGCGCCGCGTCGCGCGAAGCCGGGCATGAACGTATCGCAGATGCATTACGCGCGTCGCGGCATCGTCACGCCGGAAATGGAATACATCGCGATCCGCGAAAATCAGCGCATCGAATCGCTGCAGGGCAGCGATTTGCTGAAGCAACATCCGGGCGAAAGTTTCGGCGCGAACCTGCCGAAACTCATCACGCCGGAATTCGTGCGCGATGAAGTCGCGCGCGGCCGCGCCATCATCCCGAACAACATCAACCATCCCGAATCGCGAACCGATGATCATCGGCCGGAATTTCCTGACCAAGATCAACGCCAACATCGGCAACTCGGCCGTGTCGAGTTCGATCGCGGAAGAAGTCGAGAAAATGGTGTGGTCGATCCGCTGGGGCGGCGACACGGTGATGGATCTGTCCACCGGCAAACACATCCACGAAACGCGCGAATGGATCATCCGCAATTCGCCGGTGCCGATCGGCACGGTGCCGATTTATCAGGCGCTGGAAAAAGTCGACGGCAAAGCCGAAGAACTCACCTGGGAAATTTTCCGCGACACGCTGATCGAACAAGCCGAGCAAGGCGTGGATTACTTCACCATCCACGCCGGCGTGCGTCTGCCGTTCATTCCGCTGACCGCAAAACGCGTTACCGGCATCGTTTCGCGCGGCGGATCGATCCTCGCGAAATGGTGCCTCGCGCATCACAAGGAAAATTTCCTCTACACGCATTTCGAGGACATCTGCGAAATCATGAAGGCGTACGACGTCGCTTTCTCGCTCGGCGACGGACTGCGTCCCGGCTCGATCGCCGATGCGAACGACGCCGCGCAATTCGCCGAACTCGATACGCTCGGCGAACTGACGCAAATCGCGTGGAAACACGACGTGCAGACCATGATCGAAGGCCCCGGCCACGTGCCGATGCAATTGATCAAGGAAAACATGGAACGCCAGCTCGAGAAATGCGGCGAAGCGCCTTTTTATACCTTGGGACCGCTGACCACCGACATCGCGCCCGGCTACGATCACATCACCAGTGCCATCGGCGCCGCGCTGATCGGCTGGTTCGGCACGGCGATGCTTTGCTACGTCACGCCAAAAGAACATCTGGGCCTGCCGAACAAGCAGGACGTGCGCGACGGCATCATCACCTACAAAATCGCCGCGCACGCCGCCGATCTCGCCAAAGGCCATCCCACGGCGCAAGCGCGCGACAACGCGTTGTCGAAAGCGCGTTTCGAATTCCGCTGGCAGGATCAGTTCAACCTCGGCCTCGATCCGGAAAAAGCGCAGGAATTCCACGACGAAACACTGCCCAAAGATGCGCACAAGCTCGCGCATTTCTGTTCGATGTGCGGTCCGCATTTCTGCTCGATGAAAATCACGCAGGACGTGCGCGACTACGCCGAACAGCAAGGCGTCGCCGACGCCGACGCGCTCCATCACGGCATGCAGGAAAAGGCCAAGGAATTCGTGAAGAGCGGCGCGGAAATCTATCGCGAGGAGTGATGTAACGGATTTTCCGGCACAATGCGCCGGACTTCCGCGCGGACTCTGCCATGGCCACGACTTTCTCCCGATTCAGCGCGATGCCGGTAAAACTGATCGCCCGCCTCGTCGGCATCGTGATCGCGATCTACCTCGTGATCGTGATCGCGATGATGTGGTGGTGGAGCTACGAGCCGGCGCAGTTCGATGTCGTCGCGATGGCGCAAGCAGCGCGCGTCGTCGCACAACGTGCCGATCGTGACGGGATCCGTCGTCGCCAGCACGTTGATGGCGTCCGGCGAAATCCTGATCGACAAACGCGGCGGCTACATCTCCAACGACAAGTTCCCGCCCGGCCTGTTCATGGACAACGTGCCGAACTGGGAATTCGGCGTGCTGACCGCCACGCGCGATCTCGCGCGCGAGATGCGCAACCGCTTCTCGCGTTCGCAATCGCAGTCCGAAGAAGACGCCGATCTGAAGGAAGCCGATCCGCTGTTCTCCAGCCCGAACGATCGCTGGCTGCTGCCGAGTTCGGAAGGCCAATATCAAAAGGCCATCGATCACATCGGCGGCTACTTCGTGCGTCTCGGCAAAAACGATCCCAACGGCGCGCAGTTTTACGCGCGCGCCGACAGCCTGGCGGATTATCTCGATACCGTCTCGTCGCGGCTCGGAAGTTTGTCGCAACGCTTGTCGGCGAGCGTCGGCCAGTTGAAGCTGGAAGGCGACGCACCCGTCGATCCGAATGCGCCGCTGCCGGCGAAAGGCGTGCAGATCGTGCAGACACCGTGGTCGCAGATCGACGACATCTTCTACGAATCGCGCGGCTACTCGTGGGCGCTGCTCGAACAGCTCAAGGCGATCGAAATCGATTTCGCGCCCATCCTCGAACGCAAGAACGCGATGGTCAGCCTCAAGCAGATCGTCCGCGAACTGGAAGAATCGCAAAAGCCCATCCACAGCCCGATGATTCTCAACGGCAGTCCATTCGGTTTCTTCGCCAATCATTCGCTGGTGATGGCGAACTACGTTTCGCGCGCGAACGCCGCGGTGATCGACCTGAAAGCATTGCTGGACCGCGGCTGATCCATGCCGCGCACCGATTTCCGCGCGCTATGGACGGCGACGCTCGGCGATGGGCGCTGGATCTGGCTGCTGCTGATCCTGCCCGTCGCGCTATTCCTGCCCGCGCTGCCCATCGACGAGACGCGTTATCTCGGCGTCGCCTGGGAAATGCGCGTGCACGGCGAATTCATCGTGCCGCACCTCAACGGCGCGACGTATTCCGATAAACCGCCGCTGCTGTTCTGGCTGATCAATATCGCGTGGACCGTGATGGGCACGAACGTGTGGTCGGTGCGGCTCGGCGTGCTCGCCGCGTCGTTCGCAACCGTCGTCATGTTCGAGCGGCTGATGCGGCGTCTGGATGCGGATGCCGATACCGCGCGCCGCGCCGCGTTCATCCTGATGGGCATGCTGTATTTCGCGCTGTTTTCCAGCGCGATCATGTTCGACGTACTGCTCACCACGTGGGTGATGCTCAGCCTGCACGGCGCGATCGATCTGGATCGCCGGCGATGGATTCGCGGCATCGTGTTGCTGTCGATCGGATTCGGACTCGGCATTCTCACCAAAGGCCCGGTGATCCTGCTCGACGCGGCGATGGTCATCGTGTTCGGCCCGTGGTGGAGCGAAACCGCGCGCCAATCCAAGGCGCGCTGGTACGGCATGCCTCGGCCTCGGCATTCTCGGCGGCGCGGCGATCGGACTTGCGTGGGCGATTCCCGCGGCGATTGCCGGCGGTCCCGACTATTCGAACGCGATCTTCTTTCACCAGACGCTGGACCGTGTGACGAAAAGTTTCGCGCATCGACGTCCGATCTGGTTCTACTTCGCCGTCGTGCCGTTCATGGTGCTGCCGTGGACGCTGGTCATGCGCGCGCGCTGGCGTGCGTGGCGCGAAAGTTTCCACATATCGAAAAGTATACGTTTCGCGATCGCCTGGGCGCTGCCCGCGTTCATCGCGTTCTGTTTCGTCAGCGGCAAGCAGCCGCACTATCTGCTGCCGCTACTCGGCGCGATGGCGGTTTATCTCGCAACCGTGCTCGGCCGCGAAGGTTCTCGCGTCGACGGATGGCCGTTCGGCTTGATTCTTGTTGTGGTCGGCATCGGTCTGATCGCATTGCCGTTGATCGCGGCGCGATCCGGCGACGGCGGTTATTTCCAGGATTTCATCCGTCGCCACGAAATCACCGCATCGACGGTCACTGTGTTCGCCGGGTTGTGGCCGATCTGGGGAATCCTCGCGACGGTGCTCGGACTCGCGCTGATGTTCTGGCGACGCGCGCGCACGTCGGTGCGCGTGCTCGCGCTGTCATGCGCCGCGTCCGCGGCGATATCGGGTCTGGCGCTCGCGCAAATGACAGGCCCATACATCGATGTCACCGCCGCCGCGAACCGGATCAAGCAAATCCAGGAAAGCGGCAAGCCCATCGCACATCTGGCGTGGCATCACGGTCTGTTCGAATTCGCCGGCCGCCTGACGCAGCCGTTGCCCGCCATCAACTTCGGCCAGTTGCATGACTGGTGCGTCGCGCATCCGGACGGCACCGTCGTCAGCATCTACACGAAATATCCGATTCCGGTGAAACCCGAGCTCGAGATTCCCTACCGTTTCGGCCACATTTCGTTCTGGCGCGCATCCGACATCGCGCCCGCCGAACTAAAACCGTCGGGCAAGGAAGAACCCGACGATTCGGACGACGATTAGAACTTCGGCTTGTCCGAGCAATCCTCGAAACGCGCGACCGATTCCTCGATTTCCTTGCGCGCGGCGGCGGCGTCCTTCCAGCCCTCGATCTTCACCCATTTGCCTTGTTCGAGATCTTTGTAGTGCTCGAAAAAGTAGGCGATGCGATCGCGCCAGTGTTGCGCGACGTGGTCGATGTTCGTGATGTGCGCGTAGCCGGGGAAAACCTTGTCGACCGGCGCGGCGATGATTTTCGTGTCGGCGCCGGCTTCGTCCGTCATCGCCAACATGCCGACCGGACGGCAGCGAATCACCGCGCCGGGGATCAGCGGGAGAGGCATCACGACGAGTACATCCGCCGGATCGCCGTCGCCGCCGAGTGTGTTCGGCACGTAGCCGTAGTTGCACGGGTAGCGCATCGGCGTGGAGAGCACGCGGTCGACGAAGATCGCGCCGGTGGCCTTGTCGACTTCGTATTTGACCGGCTCGGCATCTTTCGGGATTTCGATGATGACGTTGATTTCGTGGGGGACGTCGCGGCCGGCCTTTACTAGGTCTAATCCCATGTGATGTTCCTTTTTTTGCGGCGGCGGTGGGGCGCGAAGGATACGCGAAAGTTTGCTTTGTGGCACATTGCAGATAAGAGCTTCCGCGTTTGAAACGCGGGTCACTTTCTTTGCTGGTGCAAAGAAAGTAACCAAAGAAAGCACCTCTTTCAATCTGAGCATTGCACGGTTACACCCACACTTTATCGGCTATCTCGCATCCTCTCCCGTATTTGCGGTTTTGGACGAGAACCTCACGCGACCAACACGTGGGTTGGCGCCTTTGAGAGCAAAGATCAATGCATTTGCTTTGCATTGCTTTGCTTTTGCAGACCTCACCGCCTTTGGCTTAGTGCAGTCGTGAGTTTCAAGACTCTTTCTACCAGTCACGCTCAGGCTTGTATCGAGCTGACACGCGCGCAGGGATGCGCGCGTCCGCAGCCAGCAGCACGGACGTGCTGTCTGCGGACAGCACCCAATGCGAGAAAAAAAGGTGGTTTCTTTGGTTACTTTCTTTGCACCAGCAAAGAAAGTGACCCGCGATATTCAATCGCGGAAGCTCTTATCTTAAAGACGAAAAAAGCAAAGGCGCTGGATTCCCGCTTCCGCGGGAATGACGAGCTAAGAGCAAAAGCTGCATTGCACCCTTGTGCGCGCCACCCTCACCCCAACCCTCTCCCGCCAGCGGGAGAGGGAGAAGTGCGAACCTCTACTTCGTGTGATCCCACAAATAAGTAAACGCGAGCGCCGACATGAAGGCCGCCTGCTTATTGTCAGCCGCCGCCCCGTGCCCACCTTCAATATTCTCGTAAAAACTCACATCATTCCCAAACTCGATCATCCGCGCCGCCATCTTCCGCGCCTGCGCCGGCCCAACGCGATCATCCCGCGTCGACGTCGTAAACAGTATCGGCGGATACTTTTTACCTTTTTCCACATTTTGATACGGCGAGAACGTCTTGATGAACGCCCAATCCTCGGCCTTGTCGGGATCGCCATATTCGGCCATCCACGACGCACCCGCCGAAAGATGCGTGTAGCGCTTCATGTCGAGCAGCGGGACCTCGCACACGATCGCCGCCCACAGCTGCGGATACAGCGTTTCCATGTTGCCCATGAGCAGGCCGCCGTTGCTGCCGCCGAGCGCACCGAGATGCGGCTGCGAAGTAATCTTCTTCGCGACGAGGTCTTCGGCGACTGCGGCGAAATCCTCATACGCGCGCAAACGTTTCGACTTCAGCGCCGCCTGATGCCAGCGCGGACCGTACTCGCCGCCGCCGCGGATGTTGGCGACCACGTATGCGCCGCCGTGCGCGAGCCACGCGCGGCCGACGCTTCCGCTGTAGTACGGTTGCAGCGAAACTTCGAATCCGCCGTAGCCGGTGAGGAGCGTCGGCGTGGTGCCGTCCATCTTCATGTTCTTCGACGAGACGACGAAATAGGGCACGCGCGTGCCATCCTTCGACGTGGCGAAATACTGGTTTACCGCGTACTTCGACGCATCGAAGAATTTCGGACTGTGCTTGATCGCTTTCGCTTCGCCCTTGCCGATCGTGCCGTAGTACAGCGTGGTCGGTTCGAGGAAGCCGGTGACGGTGAGGAAATACGCGTCGCTTTCGTCGGGATCGACGCCGCCCGCCGAGATCGTGCTCATCGCCGGCGCGCCGCCGAGCGTGTTGCGTTTCCATTCGCCGCCTTTCTTCGACGGCGGCGTCAGCACTTCGAGATGGCTGACCACGTCATGCAGTTCGCTCAGGATCAGGTGATGGCGCGTCGTCGAATATCCTTCGAGCGAGGTCGTATCGGTCGGCTCGAACAGAACGGTCATGTCGCGCTTGCCGGCCATGAAATCGTCGAAGTTGCGCGACGACGAGTGAACCGGCGGCGTAAGTTTTTCCGCCGACCGCCCAGTCGCTGCGCGGCTTGAACGTGATCCATTCGCGAACCACACCGACGTCCATATCGTTCGGCACGTCGATCTTGGTCAGTTTGCCGTCCTTGCCGCGCACATACGTTTCGCTGTTGTAGAACGCGAGCGAGCGCACCACGAAATCGCGCTGGAAACCTGGTGTTTGATCGCGATAGGCCTGGATCGACAGATCGTCGTCCTTGCCTTCGTACACGGTCTCGGCCGATGACAACGGCGTGCCGCGCTTCCATTCCTTCGCGATGCGCGGATAGCTCGATTTCGTCATCGAACCCGCGCCAAAATCGGTGCCGACGTAGATGCGGTCCTTGTCGATCCAGGCGGTTTGCGATTTCGCTTCGGGCAGATTGAAGCCGTCCTTCACCCACGTTTTAGTTTTGAGGTTGAACTCGCGTTGCACGCTCGCATCGGCCCCACCGCGCGACAACGCGATGATGCAGTGCGTGTAGTCCGGACGCAGACAATCCGCGCCGTGCCACACCCAGTTTTCCTTTTCTTCCGTGGCGAGCGCGTCGAGATCGATCACGGTTTCCCACTTCGGATGATCCTTGCGGTATTCGTCGAGTGTCGTGCGGCGCCACACGCCGCGTGAGTGCGTCTTGTCGCGCCAGAAGTTGTACCAGTGCGAACCCATCTTGCTGACGTACGGAATCTTTTCCTTGGAATCCATCACTTCGAGGATCTGATCGCGCATGCCGCTGAAATCGGCGGAGTTCGCGTATTTGGATACGGCCTCGGCGTTGCGCGCCTTGACCCAGTCCATCGCTTTCGCGCTGTCGGTTTCCTCGAGCCACAGGTACGGATCTTCGACCGCTGCGGTTTTCTGTTCGGATGAAGGTTTGGATTTTTCGTTCACGGTGTTTTTGTTCGCGCAGGCAGCGAGTAATGAGACGACAACGATCAAGCATAAACGCACTACGATCGACATGATGTTCTCCTTCCGGAAATAAAAAAGCGCGCCGATCATCCGCGAGGACAATCGGCGCGCTCGATGTTTCAGATCACAGCAGCGGAATCAGCAACAGCGCGACGATGTTGATGATCTTGATCAGCGGATTCACCGCCGGGCCCGCCGTATCCTTGTACGGATCGCCGACGGTATCGCCGGTCACCGCCGCTTTGTGCGCGTCGGAACCCTTGCCGCCGAAGTTGCCGTCTTCGATATATTTCTTGGCGTTGTCCCACGCGCCGCCGCCTGTCGTCATCGAGATCGCGACGAACAGACCGGTGACGATGGTGCCGACCAGAACGCCGCCGAGCGCTTTCGCGCCTTCAGCACTCGAACCCGTGATCCATTTCGCGCCGAACGCGACGATCACCGGAACGAGCACCGGCAACAGCGACGGAATCAGCATTTCCTTGATCGCCGATTTGGTCAGAAGATCGACGGCCTTGGAATAGTCCGGCTTGGCCGTGCCTTCCATGATGCCTTTGATCTCGCGGAACTGACGGCGCACTTCTTCGACCACCGATCCGGCCGCGCGGCCGACGGCTTCCATCGCCATCGCGCCGAACAGATACGGAATCAGGCCGCCGATGAACAGGCCGATGATGACCATGTGGTCGGACAGATCGAACGGAATGATCTGGTTGGCGAGATTCGGCGCGGTCGAGAGGTTATGCGTGTAGTCGGCGAACAGCACCAGCGCGGCGAGGCCGGCCGAGCCGATCGCGTAACCTTTCGTCACTGCCTTGGTCGTGTTGCCGACGGCATCGAGCGGATCGGTGATCGCGCGGATTTCCTTCGGCAGTTCGGCCATCTCGGCGATGCCGCCGGCGTTGTCGGTGATCGGACCGTACGCATCGAGCGCGACGATCATGCCCGCCATCGACAACATCGCCGTGGCGCCGATCGCGATGCCGTACAGGCCCGCGAAATAATGCGCGCCCCAGATCGCGGCGCACACCGCGAGCACCGGCAGCGCGGTGGATTTCATCGACACGCCGATGCCGGCGATGATGTTCGTCGCATGGCCCGTCGTCGATGCTTTGGCGACGTGACGCACCGGCGAATATTCCGTCGCCGTGTAGTACTCGGTGATGACGACCATCGCCACCGTGAGCAGGATGCCGATCACCGCGCACCAGTAGATGTTCCACACGCCGTAGGTCGAATTGGCCATCATCGCCTGCGTCACCGGGACGAACGCGATGAGAGACAGCACCGCCGACACACCCACGCCGACATACAGCGCGTTCATGATCTTGCCGCCGGGTTTGGCCTTGACGAAGAACATGCCGATGATCGAGGCGACGATCGACACCGCGCCGAGCACGATCGGATACAGAACGCCATACGCGCCCGTCTGCGCGACGAGTACGCCGCCGAGCAGCATCGTGGCGATCAGCGTGACCGCATAGGTTTCGAACAGGTCGGCGGCCATGCCGGCGCAGTCGCCGACGTTGTCGCCCACGTTGTCGGCGATCACCGCCGGGTTGCGCGGATCGTCTTCCGGAATGCCGGCTTCGACTTTGCCGACGAGATCGGCGCCGACGTCCGCACCTTTGGTGAAGATGCCGCCGCCCAGACGCGCGAAGATCGAGATCAGCGACGAACCGAACGCAAGTCCGACCATCGCGTGCAGCGCCTGATCCTGCGTCTGGCCGAAATGCAGCAGACCGGCGTAATAACCCGCCACGCCGAGCAGTCCGAGGCCGACAACGAGCATGCCGGTGATCGAGCCCCCGCGAAACGCGACCTGCAGCGCCGCATTGATTCCATGGCGCGCCGCTTCGGCGGTGCGCACGTTCGCCTGCACCGAGATGTTCATGCCGATGTAGCCGGCCGCACCCGAGAGGATCGCGCCGATCGCGAAACCGATCGCGGTCGTCCAGTGCAGGAAAAACCCGAGCAGGAGGAACAGCACGAAACCGACGACGGCGATCGTGGTGTACTGACGATTCAGATACGCGCGCGCACCTTCCTGGATGGCAGCGGCGATCTCCTGCATGCGTTCATTGCCGGCCGATTTGGCCAGAACCCAACTGCGCGCCCACACACCGTAAATGACCGCGATCAGGGCGCAGCCCAGCGCGATCCATATTGCGTATTGCGTAAAAAACATCAACCTTCTCCCTTGAGGAATCGGAGCTGTGGCAACGGAAATTTGGAAAAGCGCCCCAGTATAGCCGGGCTGCGCGACAAGACCAGAACCCGGGCGAAATCCCGGGATTTGCCTACTGCCGGACGATTTTGCGGCGCACCAGTTCGTCGACCAGCGCCTTGGTGTAGGCGGGCTTTTCGCGGACGTCGATGTGCGAGAAGTCGGGTTCCTCGAAGCTGCTCAGGACCGGATCGGACAGCCCGTCGATCGCATCGGGAACCAGCGCCGCGAAACGGTCCCAGTACAAGGCGGGCGGGTGCATGGTCCGCTCGACCTCGCGCACTTCGCCGCTGGTCGGCGACTGATAGAACACGACGCGTCCGCCGCGCGCGTCGATGCGGCGCGTCCATTCGATGACGTCGCCAAGATCGGCCAGCCACTGTTCGGGCGCGACGTCGGCTTTCAGATCGCCGTTGCGCGCCGCGATCAGCGCACTGAAATGCCGGCGCGCGGCTTCGACGTCGGTTTTGCGATAGTCCGCATCGCCGCTGCGGTCGGCGTGGAAGCGCACATAATCCGGCGGCTGCGGCAACTGATGGGCGATCTTGCGCTTGATGATGGCGACCGGATCGCGATCCGGATTCGATACCACGGCGATCTGCTGCCAGAACGTCAGCAACAACCGATGTACGCGCCACGCCGGCGACCATTGCCGGCGGTAGTAATCGACCAGCGGCTGCTGCAGATCGGTGTACGTTTTGTACAGCCCGCGCGGTTCGATATCGACGATGACGACGCCGCGAAAATGCTCGTCTTCGGCCAGATCGCGCAGCACGGCCAGTGGGTAGTGCGCGTTCTGCGCGAGCATGATCGGCGTGTACGCCGGCAGCAGTTCGCGCATGAGCGGCATGTCGATGCCGAATTCGATGCGAGACGCGCCGAGCATCACCAATGGGATCTTGCGCGCGTCGTCGACGCGGTCACGCTCGATGGACCACAGCTGCGGCGAATCGAGCACGCCCGGTTCGTATCCGGCGCGACGCCAATGCCATTCCACGACAGCGACGCACGCCACGGCGACCGCCGCGCACAGCAGCCACGTCGGCCACCAGCGGCGCGGGCTAGAACTGGAAATAGATGAACGCATGATTGTCTCCGGGCGACATCACCACCAGCGCCAGCAGAAGGCCGAGCAGCAGACCCAACAACGGACGCGGCAGGCGTTCGATGTCATGCATCACGTCGCGTTCGCGCATCGCTATTTGCGTGACGATCACGCCGGCGAACGCGACCAGCGCGAGCGTCTGACCCGGGTCGAGCGCGCTGGCAAAACCCGTCGCGCCGAACAGCTGTTTCACGATAACCCAGGCGCTCGCCGCATCGCTCGCGCGAAACCACACCCATGCCAGCAGCACGAAAAACAGCGTGACCGCGCCGTATACAAACGAAGCCCATCGCGCGCGCGGCCAGCGCACGCGTTCGCGCAGGAAACGTTCGACGCATAGGTAAACGCCGTGCAGTCCGCCCCAGATGACGAACGTCCACGCCGCGCCGTGCCAAAGGCCGCCGATGAGCATCGTCAACATGAGGTTGACGTAGGTGCGCGCTTCGCCGCGTCGATTGCCGCCCAGAGAAATGTAGAGATAGTCGCGCAGCCATGTCGACAGCGAAATGTGCCAGCGGCGCCAGAAATCGGAGAAGCCGACCGCCGCATACGGAAAGCGAAAGTTCTGCGGCAGACCGGAATCCGAACGCGAGCGCGGTGCCGATGGCGCACGTCGAATAGCCGGCGAAATCGCAGAATATCTGCCCGGCGAACGCGATGACGCCCGACCACGTCGACGCCGCAGGCCGTGGCGTCGCGTCGCCGAATACGGCATCGGCGACGGGCGCGAAGATGCTGTCGGCGAGCACGCATTTTTCGAACAAGCCGAGAATCAGCAACGCGCAGCCGAGCGATAGACCGTCGCGCGTGGTGCTGCCGCGGATTTTCGATCTGCGGACGCATCTGCGTGAAGCGCGTGATCGGTCCCGCCACGAGTTGCGGAAAGAATGCGACGTAGAGTGCGTATTCGCGCCAGTTTCGCGTCGGCGAAAATTTCCGGCGGTAAATGTCGATGCAATACGACAGCGAATGGAACGTGTAGAACGAAATGCCGATCGGCAACACGATATCGATACGCGGTGGAACGTAATGCACGCCGACGACGTTGAACAGCGCGGCGAGATTATCGAGCGCGAATCGGTTGTACTTGAACAGCGCGAGCACGCCGAGATTCACGATCAGCGTTAGCGTGATCCAGCGTTTGCGCGAACGGTGTTCCTGCGCGGCGTCGATGCGCTGCGCGATCCACCAGTCGAGCGTGGTCGATGCGGCGAGCAGCAGCAGGAAATACGGATTCCACGCGGCGTAGAAACCATAGCTCGCCGCCAGCAGAAACCATTTGCGCACGTTCCATCCGCGCAGCGCGTTGTAGATCGCGAGCGCCAGCGCAAAGAAGATGACGAACGTGAATGAATCGAACTGCATGCGGCGTCAGCGACGGCACGCGGCCGCGGGGGCGCACGTGCGTCGCGAGGCTGTTTTACTTGTCGGCAATCGAATACGCCGGCAATTTCTTTCGAACGAGTTTGCGTTTCAGCTTCGCGTATTTCGGCAAGCCCGATAGTCGCGTCGTACGGCGGCACGTCCTGGCCGCGGATCAGCGGTTCGAAATAGCGGCGCGCCGCCGGCGTGATCGAAAACCCATCCGCCGAAATGTAGTTCGCGGGCAATTTCTTCTCGATGTTGGCGACCTGCGTGATCGGCACTTCGACGATCTTCCACGTGAACGGCGTGTTGCTCGTGCGCTTGATCAGCGGCATCACGCCGGTCTTGCCGGCGAGCGCGTATTCCACCGCCGCCTTGCCGACGGCGTAGGCTTGCTCCGCATCGCTTTTCGACGCGAGATGCCGCGCCGAGCGTTGCAGATAATCCGGCACGGCCCAGTGATATTTGTAGCCGAGTTTTTCCTTGACCCGCTGCGCGATCAGCGGACCGACGCCGCCGAGCTGCGTGTGTCCGAACGCATCGACCGTTCCCGCTTCGGCGAGGAATTTTCCTTCCGCATTCTTCACGCCTTCCGATACGACGACGGTGCAATAGCCGACGCGTTCGACCGTCTGCTTCACCTTGTCGAGGAACTTCGCTTCGTCGAAAGGCACTTCCGGAAACAGGATGATGTGCGGCGGATCGTCGGCTTTCTTGCCGGCGAGTCCGGCCGCGGCGGCGATCCATCCGGCGTGACGGCCCATCACTTCCATCACGAACACTTTCGTCGACGATTCGCACATCGACTCGACGTCGAGACTCGCCTCGAGCACCGATACCGCCGTGTACTTCGCCACCGATCCGAATCCGGGACACGAATCCGTGACCGGCAGATCGTTGTCGACCGTTTTCGGCACGCCGATCACGTTGACGCGGATAGCCGATCGACTTCGCGTATTCGGAAATCTTCAGCGACGTATCGGCCGAATCGTTGCCGCCGTTGTAGAGGAAATAGCGGATGTCGTGCGCGCGCAGCACATCGATCAGACGGTCGTAATGCGCGCGATTGGTTTCCGGCGATTTGAGCTTGAAACGGCACGAACCGAACGCGCCGCCCGGCGTGTGCCGCAGTGCAGCGATATCGGCCTCGGTTTCCTTGGAAAGATCGATCAATTCCTCGCGCAGCGCGCCGATGATGCCGTTGCGGCCCGCATAAACACCGATCCGCTTGCGCCGGCAGGCCTGGATCACCGCGCAGGCGGTCGCGTTGATGACGGCGGTGACGCCACCGGACTGGGCGTACAGCAGATTTCCTTGCGGCCTGATTTTGGTAGCCATCGAACGACCCTTGCAGTTGTTTGACTCTATGCGCCGCTGCCGTTAACTTGGCCCCACCAGCGCGCCCGCGCAGTCTAGCTCAACGTGTTTCGATCCTAAACGTCACCGTGGATCGAGCACACCATGCAAGGAATCGCTCCCCGCTATGCGCATCGTCTTTTTCGGTCCGAACGGTTCGGGCAAGGGAACGCAGGCCACGCTGCTCAAGCAGGAGCTGAAAATCCCGCACATCTCCACCGGCGACCTGTTGCGCGCCGCGGTGAAAGCGGGCACGCCGCTCGGCCTGCAGGCCAAGGCGGTGATGGAAGCGGGACATCTGGTTTCCGACGACATCGTGCTCGGCATGCTCGAGGAACGTCTCGCGCAGCCCGATGCGAAAGCCGGTTTCATCCTCGATGGCTATCCGCGCAATCTCGCCCAATGCGCCGCGCTGGAAACACTGCTCGACAGGATCAAGCAGCCGCTCGACATCGCCATCGAACTCGGCGTGCCGGATTCGGCGATTCTTTCGCGCTGCGAAATCCGCTTCAAGGCCGAACATCGCGCCGACGACGATCCGGCCATCGTGCGCAAGCGCCTCGACGTCTATCGCCAGCAGACCGCACCTGTCGCCAAACATTTCGGCGATATCGGCAAGCTCGTCACCGTCGACGGCGTGGGCGATGTGCAGGCGGTCTTCAAACGCATCCTTGCGGTTTTGCCGCGTCAGACGGCGTAGGTTTTCCGCGTGGCGTTTCGCGCCACCGGATGTCTTCATGGTCGAATTTCTGCAATTGCTTCGCGACATCCTCTGGCTGCGCCGCGGCCCGGCGGACATGCCGTATTCGCCGGCGTTGCTCGTCGCGGTCTGCGTTGCCGACATAGCGATGCAATGGTTGCTGGGACAGGTTCTGGCGGCTGATTACGGATTGTTGCTGCCGAGTCTCATCAGAATCTTCATCCTGCTCGGATTCGCCTACCTGATCCTGATGACGCGCGGCCTGCAGAACCGCTTTGTACAAACGGCCACCGCACTGCAATGCTGCTCGATAGTGTTCAAGCTGCTGGTTGTCCCCGCGATGTTCGTGCTGAGCGGAAATCCGAAGCTGGCCAATCCACTAACAGGAATCCAGTCGCTGTTTGTGCTGGTCACCTTGCCAGTCGCCCTTTGGGAGTTCGTCGCCTACGCTCACATCTTCCGCCATGCGCTGTCAGTCACATTCGCGCGCGGATTTGGAGTCTCTGCGGCGTGGCTGGTCATGGAGTGGCTTGTCGGTGTAGCACTCCAGGGCGCCCCGCAGGCGCACTGAACGATCATGAAATTGTATATTTTGGGAATTTGCGGCACCTTCATGGGCGGCCTGGCCGCGCTCGCGCGCGAGATGGGTCACGACGTCGCCGGCTGCGACGCCAACATCTATCCGCCGATGAGCGACCAGCTCGCCGCGCTCGGCATCGCGCTCGATCAGGGCTACAAGGCCGAACATCTGGATCGCGCGATCGATCTCATCGTGGTCGGCAACGCGATGTCGCGCGGCAATCCCGTGATCGAACGCATGCTCGATGAGCGCCGCCGCTACGTATCGGGTCCGCAATGGATCGGCGAACAGATACTGGCCGATCGGCGCGTGTTCGCTGTCGCCGGCACGCACGGCAAAACGACGACCACGGCGATGCTCGCGCACATCCTCGCCGAAGCCGGACGCGCTCCCGGTTTTCTCGTCGGCGGCGTGCCGGAAAATTTCGGCGTTTCCGCGCTGACCGGCAGCGGCACCGATTTCGTCATCGAAGCCGACGAATACGACACGGCGTTCTTCGACAAGCGCTCGAAGTTCGTGCATTACCGGCCGACGATCGCGATCCTCAACAATCTCGAATACGACCACGCCGATATTTTTCCGGATGTGGCCGCGATCCAGCGCCAGTTCCATCATCTCGTGCGCACGGTGCCGCACAACGGCCGCCTGATCGTCAACGCCGAAGACGATCGCTTGCGCGACGTGCTCGCGATGGGCGCGTGGACGCCAGTGACGACGTTCGGCATCGCGCAGGGCGATTGGCGCGCACGCCTGATCGAGCCGGACGGATCGCGTTTTGCCGTCGCTGCGCGATGCGCGTGAAGTCGGCGAAGTTTCCTGGCCGCTGATCGGCAACCACAACGTGATGAACGCGCTCGCCGCGATCGCCGCCGCGGATGCCGGCGGCGTCGACGCGACGCGCGCGATCGAAGCGCTCGCCACGTTCCGCAGCGCCAAACGCCGCATGGAACTGGTCGGCGAACGCGGCGGCATCCGCGTCTACGACGATTTCGCGCACCATCCCACCGCCATCGCAACGACGCTCGCCGGACTTCGCGCGCGCGTCGGCAACGCGCGTATTCTGGTCGGCATGGAACCGCGTTCGAATTCGATGCGGCTCGGCGCGCACGCCGAAGAACTGGCGCCGTCACTGCGCGACGCCGATGCCGTCGTGTTTCTGAAAAAAGACGATTTGCCGTGGGACGCCGCGCGCGTCACCGCCGCACTCGATGGCCGCGGTTCGACGGCGTCGAGCGTCGCCGAACTCATCGATTCGCTGCGCCGCGCGGCGAACAGCCGGCGACCACGTCGTCTTCATGTCCAACGGCGGTTTCGACAATGCGCCGCGACGCTTCCTCGCCGCACTCGGTTGATGTGGCGGTTTTTCATCGCTGCTCTGTTTTGCGCATCCAACGCATTCGCCGCCGCGCCACTCGCTGATGTCGCGCTGATCGGCGACAGCCATCGGCCGCGCATCGCTGTCGACATCGGCAGCCATCGCGGCGTGCAGTGCATCTTCGATACGGGCGCTACGGTCGGCGTGATCGGCCGCGATCTGGCGGACGGCGCCGAGCGCATCGGCGAATCGCACGTCACCACCGCGAACGGAGCGTACGAAATGCCGCTGCTGCGCATTCGCGATGTCGTCATCGGCGGCGCGCATGCGCGCGATGTGGAATTCGTGCAGCGCGATGCGAGCTGGTTCGGTCACGGCGGCAACGTGCCGTGCATTCTCGGCATGAGTTTCGCGCAACGCTTCACCGTCGATCTCGACGGCCACGCGCGCCGCCTGCGACTGTTTGCGCCGCACACCGACATCGACACCATCCTCAACCGGGCGCAGCGTTCGGGTGCGTCGATAAAAGTTTCTTTCGACAAGGACGTCATCGAAACCGATGCGCTCGTCGACGGCAAACGGACGGCCGCGCGCATCGACACCGGCTGGGGATTCGTGACGCCGAACGGCGCGTTGCTCGACCGGCTCGGCTATCGCAAAAACGACGCGCGCTATTTCAATAAAAACCTGCAGCAATCGGATTCCGGCCGCATCGTAAGCGTGCGCATGACGACGCTGAAGAGCGTGCAGCTCGGCAACGTCCGCGCGCTGAACGTGCTGAGCGACGCCGATCCGGATCGCCAGACCGACAGCATCGGCGGCCACCGCACCGATCCGTACCTGCAAATCGGCTGGCCGCTGCTGAGCGATCACCGCCTGATTTTCGATGTCGGCACGCGCCGCGCGGCATTCGTTCCGTAGCGATTGCCAAACCACGGCGGCGGCGGTAGCCTGAAGCCGACATGTTCAACCGATCGCCCCGCGCCGCTCACCGGCCCGCGCCCGCCCGAGGAGGCTGCCTCTCCGCGTGCGCCTGAACGACATCCCGATATTTCCCCTCAACGCGGTTCTGTTTCCCGGCGGACCTTTAAGTCTGCGCATATTCGAGCAGCGCTACCTCGACATGGTGCGTGATTGCGCACGCACGGGATCGGGTTTCGGCGTCTGCATGATCCTGCACGGCCGCGAAGCGGGCGAGGCGGCCGTGCCCGCCGCCGTCGGCACGCTGGCGCGCATTGTGGATTTTTATACACTGCCCGATGGCCTGCTCGGCATTCGCGCCGAGGGCGGTGAGCGCTTTCACGTCGATCGTTCGCGCGTGCGCGACAACGGTCTCGCTCACGGATCGGTACGCTTCTGGGAATCAGAACCGTCGATGCAACTGCCGCCGGAATTCGGTCTGCTCGGCACGATCCTCGAGCGGCTCTTCGAGAAATCCGACAGCGAATTCGCGAAAGCCAGCCGCGCCTGCTACGACGATGCGAGCTGGGTCGGTTTTCGTCTGGCCGAGGCGTTGCCGCTGGAAAATCGCGAGCGGCAACATTTGCTGCAGATGACCGATCCCATCGAACGTCTTTCACAACTGATGCACTATCTTCCGCGATTCCAGAAAGGCTAGCGATATGCGTTATCTGCACAGCATGGTGCGCGTGCGCGATCTCGACGCGTCGCTGCGTTTCTACTGCGAAGGACTCGGCTTGCGCGAAACGCGGCGCAAGGAAAGCGAGCAAGGAAGATACACGCTCGTGTTCGTCGCGGCGCCGGATTCGCCCGAGGCTGAGATCGAACTCACGTACAACTGGGATGAAAGCGAAGACTACGGCGGCGCGCGCAACTTCGGTCATCTGGCGTTTCGCGTCGACGATATCTACGAGACCTGCGAACGGTTGCAGAAGATGGGTGTGACGATCAACCGTCCGCCGCGCGACGGGCACATGGCATTCGTGCGTTCGCCTGATCTGATTTCGATCGAGTTGCTGCAGGACGGGCATCTGCCGCCGCAGGAGCCGTGGGCGTCGATGCCGAATTCCGGCACGTGGTAGGGGCGCGATTCATCGCGCCCGGATTCGTGATGCGATCAGCGGGCGCGATGAATCGCGCCCCTACGAAAGCGCCTGCTGCCAATCCGCGATAAGATCGTCAGGGTGTTCGAGGCCGACGGAAACGCGCAGCAGATTCTGCGGCGAAACCGGATTCGCGCCTTCGACCGATGCGCGATGCTCGACCAGCGATTCGCAGCCGCCGAGCGATGTCGCGTTGGTGAACACCTTGAGTTTGCCGGCGACATCGAGTGTCGCGTCGCGACCTCCTTTGATTTGTACGCTCATCATCGCGCCGAAGTCGCTCATCTGACGCGCGGCGATGTCGTGGTTCGGATGGGAGGCGAGTCCCGGCCAGTTCACGCGTTCGATTCGCGGATGCTTCGCCAGGAATTCCGCGACCGCGCGTCCGTTGCGGCAATGCCACGCCATGCGCGCGGGCATCGAGCGGCAGCCGCGCAGCGTCAGCCATGCGTTGAACGGCGAAAGCACCGCGCCACGCACGTGACGCGCATGCGCGATGCGTTCGTGCAATTCGTCGCGCCGCGCGAACACGAGCGCGCCGCCGAGCACATCACTATGCCCGCCGAAATATTTCGTCGTCGAATGCATGACGATATCCGCGCCGAGCGCGAGCGGACGTTGCAGGCACGGTGTCGCGAACGTGTTGTCGACGGCGACGATCGCGTTGTTTGCGTGCGCGAGTTTCACGATCGCGGCGATATCGGAAATCTGCAGCAGCGGATTCGATGGCGTCTCGAGCCAGATGCATCGCGTCTGCGGCGTCAGCGCGGCGGCGACGGCGCCGACATCGGCGGTGTCGACCGTATCGATCTGGATGCGCGATGCGAGGAAGTCGCGCGCGAGTGCCGTCACGCCCATGTACACGGCGCGCGGCACGATGATGCGGCTGCCGTCGGGCAGCGCACTGAACACGCGCATCGACGGACGCCATGCCGGACGCGAACGCGAGCGCCGCCGCGCCGCCTTCGAGCGCGGCGAGCGCGGTTTCGAGACGCGACTGCGTCGGATTGTCCTCGCGCGTGTATTCGTAGCCGCCGATGCGTTCGCCGGCGGGACCGTGCTTGAACGTCGTCGCCAGATGAATCGGCGGCGACAGCGCGCCGGTTTCCTTGTCGGGTTCGGAACCTGCGTGGACGGCGAGTGTTTCGATGCGCATGTCAGGCTCCGAAGGCAACGCGGGCGGCGTCGAGCGTGGCGGCGATGTCGTCGTCGCTGTGCGCGGCCGACATGAAGCCGGCCTCGAACGCCGATGGCGCGAGATAGACGCCGCGTTCGAGCATCGCGTGGAAGAAGCGGTTGAAGCGCGGCACGTCGCATTGCGTGGCCTGAGTATACGTTTCCACATTTTCGTGCGTGAAGAACAGGCCGAACATGCCGCACACGCGGTTGGTGGTGAAGGGCACGCCCGCTTCGCGTCGCCACCGCGCGCAGGCCGTCGGTCAGCAGGACCGTCTTGCGTTCGAGATCGGCGTAGAAATCCGGCGCTTGGATAATGTCGAGCATCGCGAGCCCGGCTGCCATGGCGACGGGATTTCCCGACAGCGTGCCCGCCTGATAGATCGGGCCCGACGGCGCGACTCTTTCCATGATGTCGCGGCGTCCGCCGTACGCGCCGACCGGCATGCCGCCGCCGATGATTTTGCCGAACGTCGAAAGATCCGGCGTGATGCCATACAGCGCCTGCGCGCCGCCGAGCGCGACGCGAAAACCGGTCATCACTTCATCGAAGATCAGCAGCGCGCCGTGTTTCGTGCACAGCTCGCGCAGGCCGGCGAGATAGCCGTCGCGCGGCAGGATGCAATTCATGTTGCCGGCGACCGGTTCGATGATGACGTCCGGCGATGCGGTCGCCGACTTTGTCGAACAGTTCGCGCGCGGCGTCGAGATCGTTGTACGGCAGTGTAAGTGTGAGATCGGCGAGCGCTTTCGGCACGCCGGGCGATGTCGGCACGCCGAACGTCAGCGCGCCGGAACCGGCTTTGACCAGGAACGCGTCGCCGTGGCCGTGATAGCAGCCTTCGAATTTCACGATCGTGTCGCGTCCGGTGAAACCGCGCGCGACGCGGATCGCGGCCATCGTCGCTTCGGTGCCGGAGTTGACCATGCGCACCATCTGCATCGACGGCACGAGTTTCGTGATCGTTTCGGCCATCGTCACTTCGGATGGCGTCGGCGTGCCGAAGGAAAGTCCGTCGCGGATGGCGCGCTCCACCGCTTCGCGCACGCGCGGATGGTTGTGGCCGGCGACCATCGGTCCCCACGAGCCGACGTAGTCGATGTAGCGTTTGCCTTCGACGTCCCACAGATACGCGCCGTCGGCGCGCTGCGTGAAGAACGGTTCGCCGCCGACGGATTTGAAGGCGCGTACGGGCGAGTTGACGCCGCCGGGCATGAGCTTGAGCGCGCGCTGGAAAAGTTCGTGATTGGTCGACATGGATTGTTTCAGTGTGGGAAAAGGTTGGCGTAGCGGCGCGTCGCTTGTTCGATGTCGTCCGCGGCGAAAATGCCGCAGATGACGGCGATGAAATCCGCGCCTGCGTCGATCAGCGGTGATGCATTGTCGGGCGTGATGCCGCCGATCGCCACCAGCGGCAGAGCCGAGCGATTTGCGCGGCGCGCAATAACTCGAAGCGTCGCGCGGCGGGCATTCGGTTTGGTCGGCGAGGCGAAGAACGATCCGAATGCGAGATAGTCGGCGCCGGCTTCCGCGGCGGCCTCGGCGCGATCGAGCGAGTCGTAGCAGGACACGCCGATGATGGCGTCGGCGCCGAGGCGTTCGCGCGCGATGGCGATTTCGCCGTCGTGCTTCACCGAGATGCACGCCGGCGGCACCGATGTCGGCGGCGAGCTCGACGTCGTCGTTGATGATCAGCGGAACGCGCATATCGATCGCACGCGTCTTTTAATGCTTGCGCTTCGGCGCGGCGACGGCCGCGATCCGACGATTTATCGCGATACTGCACGACGGCCGCACCGCCGGCGAGCGCGGCTTGCACGGCGGCAAACCAGATCGGCGCGCGGGCCATTCGTGATCGCGTACACGCCGCGCGCGGGGAGGTTTTTCGCTCGGTGCATGGCGCGTAGTGTACCGTTACAATACGCCGCTCAAGATTTTCCGATCACGCTAACCATGAGTGCAGTTCCCAACGACGGCGACGTTCCCTTCCGCACCTTCATGTGCGTGGTGTGCGGATTCATCTATAACGAAGCGGAAGGTTGGCCGCAGGACGGCATCGCGCCCGGCACGCGCTGGGAAGACGTGCCGGAAACCTGGACATGTCCCGATTGCGGCGTGACGAAAGCCGACTTCGAGATGGTCGAAGTCTAGTTCAGCCGCGGCAGCTTCGTTCCGAGTTCGCTGATCTGCGATCGCCACCGCGTCGGCATCTTCGGCTTGCGGCATCAGCTTCAGGTATCGCGCGAAGTCGTCGCGCGCGGCGCGCACGTGGCCGAGCTTCAGATAGTTCGCGCCGCGATCGCGGAATTCGGCCGGCTGATGCGGATCGAGTGTCAGCAGGCGATCGCTGCAGCGGAGCGATTTGTCCCACTGCTCGCGCTCGGCGTATACGCCTTTGAGATTGCGCAGGATGCGCGTCAGAATCATGCGATGGCTTGCCGGTTCGAGCATGCGCGCCAGACGCGTATCGTCGATGTCTTGCGTATCGAGATGTGAGCGCGCACGGCGGCGCAGTTCGGTCGCATCGAGCGAGCGTCCTTTCTGATACGGATCGAGCACGATGATGCCTTCGTCGAGCGGCAGGCGCACGAGGAAGTGTCCGGGAAACGAAATGCCCTGCAGCGGAACGCCCAGGCGTTGCGCGAGTTCGATCTGCACGACCGCCAGCGAAATCGGATTGCCGAGACGGCGATCGAGCACATCGTTCAGATAGCTGTTGCGCGGATCGTAGTAATCGAGATCGTCGCCGCCGAAACCTTGTTCTTCGAACAGGTAGCGGTTGATGCAGCGGAGCTGGGCGGACGACGAATCGGCCTCGGCCAGCGGCGCGCGCAATTCGTCGGTGAAGCGGCGCAGGCGGCTGTCGTAATAGTCGACGTCGAGCTCGGGGTATTCGTCTTTGGCGATCAGCAGGGCGGTGGAAAGAAGGGGGATGTCCGTATCGTTGGCGTCGCGTAGCTCAACCCAAGGACTCATCTTTTTTTCTCTCGCGCGGCGAAGCGCCGCATGCCTCGATATTACCCCACGCGGCGATTTCTTCAAGAGAGAAAAGGTGCCCGCAAAATGTCAGCCCGATGTCATCGCTTGCGCACGACGACGCGCTTCACTATGCCTGCGGTCAACCCACTCAGGAAAGATATGAAGCAGTTCGTTCCAATGACCGACGACATGCTGTTCGACGCCCAGCAATTCGTCGGCCCGTTCGTTCCGTACCGTTATGGCGTTCCGTGCGTCCGTCAGATGCAGGACGAGAGCGCCCAGCGCGACGTGCAGACCAACGAGATTACTTCGCCACCGACAATGCGTCTCCCGGCTTGACGCCGAGTTTGTCGGCCATGCCGGCGTTGAGTTCGAGCACGTATTTCGACGGGCCTTCGCTCGGGTACGTCGGGCAGGGATCCGAACGGCACGCCGGCACGCGCTGCTGCACGCTGACCAGTTTATAGTTTTTATCAAAGTATAAAATGTCGAGCGGCATGCGGCAGTTCTTCATCCAGAACGTGCGCGGCTGTTCGTCGGCGAAATTGAAGATCATGCCGTGATCGGCGGGCATGCTGTCGCGGAACATCAGGCCGCGTTCCTGCGAAGCGGAGTCGTTGGCCTGTTCGACGGTGAAGGTGTGATCCTTCAGCGTGACGGTCGTATCGGCCGCGAATGCATGGACGGAGAAAATCGCGCTCGCACACAGCGCGAGCAGTTTGATCGGTGTCATCGTTGATTCCGGGTCAGGAACGGTGGGTCTTTTTTCAGCGCCGTGATGAGTTCGCTCAACGCGGCGAAATTCTTCGGGTCCATGTCGTAGAACTCGACGCCGAGCTGCTGGCCGCCGATGCGGACCAGAACCACATCGCCGCGGAAGGGTTCGTGGCCTGCGAAGTCGATCGTGATCGCCATGCGCGAGCCGATCGAGGCCTGCGTGGCGATGGTGCTTTCCAGCAGCACGCCGTTGAGTGACAGATCGATGATGCGGCCTTCCATCTCGCCGGATTTGGGCAGCGCGAGCCGGTACTTGCCAGTCGCGGCGAAACGCGGTTCCTGTCTGCGTTCGTCGTAGAGTTCGCCCATGGCCGCGCGCGCTTGAAAAGTCGCCGCGATGCTATCACATAGGGTGTACGCCACTTTTTCGACTGCGTCGCGCAATGCGACCTCGGCGTAACTGAAAAATCCGTCCCTGAAAGTGTTGACGGGTTTCCGATCGAATGTATAATAGCGGGCTCCCCGGACGAAACGTTTGGGCGCTGGAATCGGGTAGAACCGATTACGGCGGGATGGCTGATCTTTGACAGTGTGCGCAGGTGACTTGTGTGGGCGCCTTGGGATGGATGGTAAGAATGTCCATCGAAGATACAAGAGCGTCCCAAGCCTAGACGTTTGATCGCAAGATCGAACAGTCAATTTGAGTAATCAAAGAAGCTTGGGGTCACTCTCTTAGAAGAATTGGGTTTTCGGACCCAGCAATTTCAACTGAAGAGTTTGATCCTGGCTCAGAGTGAACGCTGGCGGCATGCCTAACACATGCAAGTCGAACGGTAACAGGCCCGCAAGGGTGCTGACGAGTGGCGGACGGGTGAGGAATACATCGGAATTTGCCCAGTCGTGGGGGATAACGTAGGGAAACTTACGCTAATACCGCATACGACCTAACGGTGAAAGCGGGGGATCAGCAATGACCTCGCGCGGATGGATAAGCCGATGTCGGATTAGCTAGTTGGCGGGGTAAGGGCCCACCAAGGCGACGATCCGTAGCTGGTCTGAGAGGATGATCAGCCACACTGGGACTGAGACACGGCCCAGACTCCTACGGGAGGCAGCAGTGGGGAATATTGGACAATGGGGGCAACCCTGATCCAGCAATGCCGCGTGTGTGAAGAAGGCCTTCGGGTTGTAAAGCACTTTTATCAGGAACGAAATCTGCAGGGTTAATACCCATGCAGTCTGACGGTACCTGAGGAATAAGCACCGGCTAACTTCGTGCCAGCAGCCGCGGTAATACGAAGGGTGCAAGCGTTACTCGGAATTACTGGGCGTAAAGGGTGCGTAGGTGGTCGTTTAAGTCCGTTGTGAAATCCCTGGGCTCAACCTGGGAATGGCAGTGGATACTGGACGGCTAGAGTGCGGTAGAGGGTAGTGGAATTCCCGGTGTAGCAGTGAAATGCGTAGAGATCGGGAGGAACACCAGTGGCGAAGGCGGCTACCTGGACCAGCACTGACACTCAAGCACGAAAGCGTGGGGAGCAAACAGGATTAGATACCCTGGTAGTCCACGCCCTAAACGATGCGAACTGGACGTTGGGAGCAACTTGGCTCTCAGTGTCGAAGCTAACGCGTTAAGTTCGCCGCCTGGGGAGTACGGTCGCAAGACTGAAACTCAAAGGAATTGACGGGGGCCCGCACAAGCGGTGGAGTATGTGGTTTAATTCGATGCAACGCGAAGAACCTTACCTGGTCTTGACATGTCCGGAATCCTGCAGAGATGCGGGAGTGCCTTCGGGAATCGGAACACAGGTGCTGCATGGCTGTCGTCAGCTCGTGTCGTGAGATGTTGGGTTAAGTCCCGCAACGAGCGCAACCCTTGTCCTTAGTTGCCAGCACGTAAAGGTGGGAACTCTAAGGAGACTGCCGGTGACAAACCGGAGGAAGGTGGGGATGACGTCAAGTCATCATGGCCCTTACGACCAGGGCTACACACGTACTACAATGGGAGGTACAGAGGGTTGCGAAGCCGCGAGGTGAAGCCAATCCCAGAAAACCTCTCTCAGTCCGGATCGGAGTCTGCAACTCGACTCCGTGAAGTCGGAATCGCTAGTAATCGCGAATCAGCATTGTCGCGGTGAATACGTTCCCGGGCCTTGTACACACCGCCCGTCACACCATGGGAGTTGGTTGCTCCAGAAGTAGGTAGTCTAACCGCAAGGGGGACGCTTACCACGGAGTGGTCAATGACTGGGGTGAAGTCGTAACAAGGTAGCCGTATCGGAAGGTGCGGCTGGATCACCTCCTTTCGAGAACGACTTCTACTTCCTCCCAAGGTTCCCACACAAGACACCTGCATATATCCAAGGCCTACAAACAGGCCACGCCGCGTCTATGACGTCGGGTCTGTAGCTCAGGTGGTTAGAGCGCGCCCCTGATAAGGGCGAGGTCGGTGGTTCGAGTCCTCCCAGACCCACCATTGACTTCACGCGGATCCGTCCGCGGAGAGCGCAGATCAAAAAGCGTGCATTCTTGCACGCACTTCTCACTCGACATCCTCCACGGATGAAAGGTAGAAGGGTTGATCACGGGGCTGTAGCTCAGCTGGGAGAGCACCGCGTTTGCAACGCGGGGGTCACCGGTTCGATCCCGGTCAGCTCCACCAGTTTTTGGATATATCAGCGCACACAAAAGAATCTGAAACCGCAAGACGTTGAAGTCTTGTTGGTGTTCTTTGACAATTTGGGACGTAACAAGCGTCTAGACTTCTTATCGAGTTTAGATGTGTCGTTGAGGCAATTAGGCGAGTCTTGGCGTATGACTTCGGAGGCGACTTCGGGTTATATGATCAAGCGAATAAGCGTCTACGGTGGATGCCTTGGCGGTCAGAGGCGATGAAGGACGTGGCAGCCTGCGAAAAGCGCGGGGGAGCTCGGCAACAGAGCACTGATCCCGCGATGTCCGAATGGGGAAACCCACCTCGCAAGAGGTATCTCTACTTGAATATATAGGGTAGAGAAGCGAACCCAGGGAACTGAAATATCTCAGTACCTGGAGGAAAAGAAATCAACCGAGATTCCGCTAGTAGCGACGAGCGAACGCGGAGTAGCCCAAAAGTTGTAGCGTGTTTTAGCCGAACGGTCCTGGAAAGGCCGGCCCTAGACGGTGATAGCCCGGTAGGCGAAAGGGCACGTACAATGAAAAGTGAGTAAGGCGGGGCACGTGAAACCCTGTCTGAACATGGGGGGACCATCCTCCAAGGCTAAATACTCCTGACCGACCGATAGTGAACCAGTACCGTGAGGGAAAGGCGAAAAGAACCCCGGAGAGGGGAGTGAAATAGAACCTGAAACCGTAGATGTACAAGCAGTGGAAGCCCTGTCAAAGGGCGACTGCGTACCTTTTGTATAATGGGTCAGCGACTTACTTGTCTGTGGCAAGCTTAACCGTATAGGGAAGGCGAAGGGAAACCGAGTCTGAATAGGGCGAATAGTCGCAGGCAGTAGACCCGAAACCAGGTGATCTAGCCATGCCCAGGGTGAAGGTGCGGTAACACGCACTGGAGGCCCGAACCCACATCTGTTGCAAAAGATGGGGATGAGGTGTGGCTAGGAGTGAAAAGCTAACCGAACCTGGAGATAGCTGGTTCTCCTCGAAAGCTATTTAGGTAGCGCCTCGTGCGAACACTGTTGGGGGTAGAGCACTGTTATGGCTAGGGGGTCATCGCGACTTACCAAACCATGGCAAACTCCGAATACCAACACGTGCTACACGGGAGACACACGGCGGGTGCGAACGTCCGTCGTGAAAAGGGAAACAACCCAGACCCGCAGCTAAGGTCCCCAATTTACCGCTCAGTGGAAAACGATGTGGAAAGGCACAAACAGCCAGGAGGTTGGCTTAGAAGCAGCCACCCTTTAAAGAAAGCGTAATAGCTCACTGGTCGAGTCGGTCTGCGCGGAAGATTTAACGGGGCTCAAGCGGTAAACCGAAGCTCGGGGTGTATTGAATCTTCGGATCTAATACGCGGTAGAGGAGCGTTCTGTAAGCCGTCGAAGGTGGATTGAAAAGTCATGCTGGAGGTATCAGAAGCGCGAATGCTGACATGAGTAACGATAATGCGGGTGAAAAGCCCGCACGCCGAAAGCCCAAGGTTTCCTAGCGCAACGTTCATCGGCGCAGGGTGAGTCGGTCCCTAAGGCGAGGCGGAAACGCGTAGTCGATGGGAAGCTGGTTAATATTCCAGCACCGCTCGTGATTGCGATGGAGTGACGGAGAAGGGTAGGTGTACCGGGCGTTGGTTGTCCCGGGGAAAGGAGGTAGGCATGAGGCGTAGGCAAATCCGCGCTTCTTTATGCCGAGCACTGAGACGAGTCCTTTTTGGACGAAGTCACTGATCCCACGCTTCCAGGAAAAGCTCCTAAGCATCAGATCACGAGGACCGTACCGCAATCCGACACAGGTAGGCAGGGTGAGAATCCCAAGGCGCTTGAGAGAACTTAGGTGAAGGAACTAGGCAACATAGCACCGTAACTTCGGGAGAAGGTGCGCCCGAGAGTGTGGCTACATGCGTAGCTGAGCATTCTTGGGTCGCAGTGACCAGGCCGCTGCGACTGTTTACCAAAAACACAGCACTCTGCAAACACGAAAGTGGACGTATAGGGTGTGACGCCTGCCCGGTGCTGGAAGGTTAATTGATGGGGTCAGCCGCAAGGCGAAGCTCTTGATCGAAGCCCCAGTAAACGGCGGCCGTAACTATAACGGTCCTAAGGTAGCGAAATTCCTTGTCGGGTAAGTTCCGACCTGCACGAATGGCGTAACGACAGCGGCGCTGTCTCCACCTAAGACTCAGTGAAATTGAAATCGCTGTGAAGATGCAGCGTTCCCGCGGCAAGACGGAAAGACCCCGTGAACCTTTACTATAGCTTTACACTGAACGTTGAGTTCTTCTGTGTAGGATAGGTGGGAGGCTTTGAAGTGCAGGCGCTAGCTTGCATGGAGCCAACCTTGAAATACCACCCTGAAGTGCTTGACGTTCTAACCTAGGCCCGTAATCCGGGTCGGGGACCGTGTATGGTGGGTAGTTTGACTGGGGCGGTCTCCTCCCAAAGAGTAACGGAGGAGCACGAAGGTGCGCTCAGCACGGTCGGACATCGTGCAGTGTGTGTAAAGGCATAAGCGCGCTTGACTGCGAGATCGACGGATCAAGCAGGTACGAAAGTAGGTCTTAGTGATCCGGTGGTTCTGTATGGAAGGGCCATCGCTCAACGGATAAAAGGTACTCCGGGGATAACAGGCTGATACCGCCCAAGAGTTCATATCGACGGCGGTGTTTGGCACCTCGATGTCGGCTCATCACATCCTGGGGCTGTAGCCGGTCCCAAGGGTATGGCTGTTCGCCATTTAAAGTGGTACGCGAGCTGGGTTCAGAACGTCGTGAGACAGTTCGGTCCCTATCTGTCGTGGGCGTTGGATGTTTGAGAGGGGCTGCTCCTAGTACGAGAGGACCGGAGTGGACGAACCGCTGGTGTTCCAGTTGTCACGCCCGTGGCATTGCTGGGTAGCTACGTTCGGAAGCGATAACCGCTGAAAGCATCTAAGCGGGAAGCGCGCCTCAAGATGAGACATCCCGGAGCACAAGCTCCCTAAAGGAACCATGAAGACTACGTGGTTGATAGGTCAGGTGTGTATCGCAGTAATGCCGAGCTAACTGATACTAATGATCCGTGCGGCTTGATCATATAACTCCAAGTCTCTTAAAAGATTGGAGTCACTGAGACTCGAAAAGTACTAATGCGTCGTTCTTGATCTGTGGCTTAAACCTACAGAAAAAGACGACCGCCTCAGCGACACGTCCTCGAGAGAAGACAAAACCTTGTTACGTCCCAACCCTATGCAGTTCCAAGGCGCATCACTGCGACTTGTGAACTCAACCGCCTCCCTGGCGGATATAGCAGCGTGGTACCACCCGATCCCATTCCGAACTCGGCAGTGAAACGCGCCCGCGCCGATGGTAGTGTGGCTTAAGCCATGCAAGAGTAGGTCACTGCCAGGGGCTTCTTACACAAACCCCTCGTTCGAAAGACGAGGGGGTTTTTTGTTGGGCGAGGAAAACTACGAGGCGCGCAGCGTTACAACGAGCACATCCCGATGCGCGGGCTTCGCTGGATCCGACGCAAGCACCGGCGTCACGCCATGAAACACCCGTGCATCATCAACGAGCGCCGAATCGAGCGCGTGCGTCAGCGTAAAACTTCCTAGTTGGTTGCCTGAAGCATCGTGGATCGTCGTCGTCCCGCTCTGGATATTCGTCCGATCGATCAACGCGACGAGCACATAATCCACACCATCACGATGAACACCTTCCGGTGTCGGCTGTCCCGCTTCATCCGCGCGCGCCTCGATGCGGAACTGGTGCGTCTCGACGCTCCAGTCCGTCACATGCGGAGCAAGTTCCGCGAATGTCGTTGCGCAAAATGAAAGTATCCGGCGAAAGACTTCCGAATCCGTAACATCCGAATCGATGGGCTCGAACCACCGCTCGATTCCACCCTGCAGCGTGTTGTAGGTCTTGCTCTGATAGTGCGGTCGATGCGCCTCGCGCGTTGCTCGCCCGTCGTTCGACAATGAAAAAATGGCATGGCGCCGCCGCCGATACGTCCCGTGTTCGGCGAGGTAAGCATCGACTGCCAACGCGTTCCAACTCGATGCGAAGCGTTTCCACGCATGCGTATCGACGATGCCGCCAAGTGCCGCGTCGAGCGTTTTTCCGTCGACGAACGCGAAGCCGTTCTCGACCAGCCCCTGGATGTAGTGACGTGGTTCACGGTTCGCCATAGCGTCATGATAGGTCACCGACGGCCATTTCCCGTAAGCTCGGACGCGAGCTACACTTTCTTCAGGGACCGGGGGAGCACGCATGAGCATCGAAACCAGCGATCTCGCCAAATTCTATCCGCTGGACAAGTTGCGTCCGGAGAATCTGCGAGCAGCTCGCGCAGCGAGGCAAAGGTCGAGGAAGTCGCGCGCGATCAGGTCCTGTTCCGCGCGGGCGACACCGACGACCACACGATTTTCCTGCTCACCGGCAAAGTCCGCTGCGACTACCCCGACGGCAAGCAAAAGGAAAGCGACGCGAGCACGTTGCAGGGCCGCTACGCGCTCGGCGATTTGCAGCCGCGCCGGTTCACGGCGACGGTCGCATCGTTCACGGCGCAGATCGTCAAGATCGATCGCCGATACATGGAAAAAATCCAGACGTGGGATCAGCTCTCGCGCGCGGAGAACTTCCGTCATTTCGATGCCACGCCCGATGCAAATCGCTGGGTGTTCCGTCTGCTTCAATCGCGCGCGTTGCATAAGCTGCCGACGGGCAACATCGAACGCATGTTCCAGCGTTTCGAGGAAATCCCGGTCAAAACGGGCGACGTCATCATTCGCGAAGGCGAGGAAGCCGACTATTACTACGCGATCAAGGAAGGCGCGGCGTCGGTGTCGAAGAGTCTGGAAACCGGCCCGGCAGTGGTGGCGTATCTGGTTCGCGGCGACACGTTCGGCGAAGACGCGCTGCTTGCCAACACGGCACGCAACGCCACGGTCACGATGATCAAGGACGGCAAGCTCATGCGGCTCGCCAAGAAAGCGTTCGACGAGGTGATGAAGCCGCCGGTCGTCGAATGGCTGACGCCGGGCATGGCGTCGATCATGGCGCGTCAGGGTGCGGTGGTGCTCGATGTGCGCATGCCGGAAGAACATGCCGAACGCGCGATCAACGGTTCGCTCAATGTGCCTTTGTATACTTTGCGCGAGAGCGTTTCGGATTTCGACCGCTCGAAGAAATACATCGTCTACTGCAACACCGGCGAGCGCAGTGCGGCGGCGGCGTTCATCCTGAGCAAACTCGGTTTCAACGTCTTTGCGTTACACGGCGGGCTTTCTGGAATGATCCGCCAGCTGCAGAAACAGGCCTGACACTCAGGCCATCACGCTGTCGCCGATCAGCACGATATCGGCAGGACGCTTCGCAAACAGCCCGACGCAAACCACGCCCGTGATCTGATTCAGATCGGCTTCCATCGCCAGCGGATCGGTAATGCGCCAGCCGTGAACATCGAGAATGATGTTGCCGTTGTCGGTGGTGACGCCGTCACGCCAGATCGGATTTCCGCCGCGTTTGACGATTTCGCGCGCGACGTAGCCGCGCGCCATCGGAATCACTTCGATCGGTAGCGGAAATTTGCCGAGCGCATCGACTCGTTTGCTCGCATCGACCATGCACACGAACGTTTTCGACGCCGCTGCGATGATCTTCTCGCGCGTCAGCGCCGCGCCGCCGCCTTTGATCAGGCATTTGTTGCGGATCGCATTCGTCGGCGCCGTCGACGTAAAGCGATAAACCGCCGACCGTATTCAGATCGACCACGCGGATGCCTTGTTCCTTCAGCCGCGCCGTGCTTTGTTCGGAACTCGACACCGCCGCTTCGACGAAACCGCGCTGTCGCCCGAGTGCCTGGATGAAATAGGCCACCGTCGATCCCGTGCCGACACCGATGACGGTGTTCTCCTCGACATATGTCATCGCGCGCTCGGCGGCGAGGCGCTTTTGTTCTTCTTTGGCGTCGCTCATTCGAGTCCCAGAATGAATTTCCAGTCTTTTTCGGCGACCGGCGACACCGAAAGCCGGCTGCCCGGGCGAAGCAGGATCATATCCTTGAGTTCGGGTTTGCTCTTGAGTTCGGTCAGCGAAATGATGCGTTTCAACTTCTTCTTGAACTTCACTTCGACCATCGACCAGCGCGGATTCTCCGGCGTGCTCTTTTCGTCGTAGTAATCGCTTTTCTTCTCGAACTGCGTGGGATCGTCGTGTGCTTCCTTGCTGATTTCGGCGATGCCGACGACGCCGGGCACTTCGCAGCTGGAGTGATAGAAAAAAACGAGATCGCCTTTCTTCATGTCGCGCATGTAGTTGCGCGCCTGATAGTTGCGCACGCCGCTCCACGGTTCGGTTTTGCGTTTTTTCAGATCGTCGATGGAAAACTCGTCGGGCTCAGTCTTCATCAGCCAGTGATTCATGGCGATTGGCTCGTGCAGTCGATCAGTTCGCGGTCGGTGGCGATGAAATCCATCGGCACGTCCCAGTCGTTCGGCGTCATCGTCGCGACTTCCTGGAAATGGTAGCCGATGCCGACGAGCAGCGGTTGCGCAGGACGCGTCTGGTTTTTCAGGAACGCGAACGTGCGATCGTAATAACCCGCGCCGGAACCCAGACGATTGCCGCGGCGGTCGAATCCGAGCAGCGGCACCAGAATCAGCTCGAGTAGCGACGCATCGACCGCCTTCGCAGCGTTCGGTTCGGAAATGCCGTAGCGGTTGATCGTCACTCCGTCGCCGTTCTGCCATGGCGCGAAGATCGAGCGCTTTGTGCTCGGTGAGAATCGGCAGGTGATAGGTCTGTTCACGCGATCGTGTTCGCGCATAGACCAGATTCAGCGGCACTTCGCCGCGCACCGCCCAATAGCCGGCGATGGCCGTGTCGACGAGAAATTCGGGCAGCGATTCCAGACTCGCCAACACAGCCTTGCGCGGCGCCGATGCGTTCGGCCGCGCCGAGTTTCTCGCGCGCTTCACGCAGACGCGTGCGCAATTGTTGGCTGTTGAGATCGGTCACGCGCGAAGGAGCGGCGCGTGCGGAGCGAGAGTGGCGCCCTCCGCGATGCCGGTGCACACCGAACGACCTTGATCCCGAGGATCAGGTGGGAATGCTCGCCGGTCTTTAGGCTTTCCGCTCGCGGCGGACTTGCACACGGACTCGGTCACTGCATTCCCGGGGTCGTATATAGGGCCAAGGCAAATATGTTGGATGTGCTGTCGCACACCGCAGGGGACGCGCTGCTATTTTACGTGCGTCGACAGTGCGCCATCAAGTTTTGTTCGCAGCAATTGCAGATGTTGTGCCAGTGTTCCGGAATTGTTGTCGCTCTGTTGCTTGAGCTGCAGGAACTCATGCGTGATGTTCAGCGCGGCGAGTACCGCGATGCGATCGACGCCTTGCGCGCGCGTCGCGTTGCGGATCTCGCGCATCTTCGCATCGAGATAACTCGCGGCGGCGATGAAGTCCCGCGCGTTCATCCGGCGTGCAGCCGATGAGGAATTCGCGTTCGAGGATGGTGACGGCGACGGTCTCGCTCATCCGTTGTTCTCCAGCGCGCGCAGGCGGACGATCATCGCTTCCACACGCGATCGCGCCTGCTCGTTTTTCGCGAGCAGATTCGAGCGCTCCGCGGAAAGTTGTTCCTGGCTCACGCGCAGGCTGCGGTTTTCTTCCGACAAGCGATGACACACCTCCAGCAGCTTGTCGAGGCGACCGCTGATCTCGTGCAGTTCGGCCAATTGCGGATGGGTGTCGGTCATATGTTTTCGACTATAGGGGTCGGTTTGGGGGCGGTCAACGAACGCGGCGCTTGTCGGCCGAACCGCGCGACTGGACGGGCGGCCGGCTGCGCTGGAATTCGCGGATGAACGTGAAGCAGACTTCCGGCGGCAACGGCGGCGACAACCAGTGGCCCTGGATCGCGTCGCAGCCGTGTTCGTGCAGGTATTCGAGCTGTTCGAGCGTTTCCACGCCCTCGGCAATGACGTTCAGATCGAGCGAATGCGCCATCGAGATGATGGTTTTGGTGATCGCTTCGTCGTCCGGATCGGTGGTGATGTCGCCGACGAAACTGCGATCGATCTTGAGCGTATCGATCGGAAGGCGTTTCAGATAGCTCAGCGAGGAATAGCCGGTGCCGAAATCGTCGATCGCGATGCTGACGCCGAGGCTGTGCAGACGATCGAGCGTATGGATGGCCAATTCCGGATTCGCCATCAGCACGCTTTCGGTGAGTTCGAGTTCGAGCTGTTGCGGCGTGAGCTTGAATTCGGCCAGCACTTCGCACAGACGTTGCGTGAGTTCGTCGCGCAGCAATTGCAGCGCCGACAGATTCACCGACATGCGGATATCGGTCAGGCCATTCTGCTTCCACGCGACCAGCTGCGCGCACGCCTGATACAGCACGAATTCGCCGATGCGTTCGATGAGTCCTGCTTCTTCGGCCAACGGGATGAAAACGCCCGGCGGAACTTCGCCGAATTCCTCGCTGGTCCAGCGCAACAGCGCTTCCACGCCGACGATCGAGCCGCTGTCGAGATCGAGCATCGGCTGATAGACCAGACTCAATTCGTTTCGCTCCAGCGCGAGGCGCAAGCCGCCAAGCATGCCCGCGCGCTGGCGCGCCACCGCGTCCATCGCCGGCGTGTACAGCATGTACATGTTGCGGCCGGCTTCCTTGGCCTGATACATCGCGGTGTCGGCGTATTTGACCAGATCGGTCGGCACCTGCGCGTGATCCGGATACAGGCTGATGCCGATCGACGGCGAAATCACGACCTGTTGTCCGCTTTCCAGATCGAGCGGCTCGGAGAACACATCGAGCAATTCGGCCGCGATGCTTTCCGCTTCATCGCTGTGATGAATGTCTTCGAGCACGACGGTGAACTCGTCGCCGCCCAGCCGCGCCACCGTCGCGCCTTCGCGCACGCTCGATCGCAAACGCTCGCCGACCGATTTCAGCACGCGATCGCCGATCGCATGGCCCATCGAATCGTTGACGTGCTTGAAACGATCCATGTCGAGGAACAGCACGGCGACTTTGCGCGACGTGCGCCGCGCACGCATCACCGCGTGCGCGAGACGCTCGCCGAGCAGCGCGCGGTTCGGCAAACCGGTCAGCGTGTCGTAGTTGGCGAGATAGCGCAGTTCCTGTTCGGCGCGTTTGCGTTCGGTGATGTCGTTGGTCACGCCGACGTAATGCGTGCGCCGTCCGGCCGCATCGCGCACTTCGCTGACTTCGATCCAGCTCAGGAATTCCTCGCCGTTCTTGCGCTTCTGCCACAACTCGCCGTGCCAATGGCCGCTGGCGAGGAATGACTGACGCATCGCGTTGTAATGATCCTGCGAATGCTGCGCGGAATTCAGGATGGTCGCCGGCTTGGTCAGCACGTCGGTTTCCTGATAACCGAACATGCGCGTGAACGCGCGATTGACGGCGACGAAATTGAAATCGAGATCGGTCACGCTGACCGCTTCGCTCATGCTGTCGATCACTTCCGAGGCGATGCGGCGTTCGCGTTCGGCCAGCCGCGCGGCGGTGATGTCGCGCGCGGTGCCGCACACGCGCGTTGCGCGGCCGTTCTCGTCGCGCTCGACCACTTTTCCGCGCGACAGCACCCAGATCCAGTTGTCATCGCTCTCGCGCATGCGATGTTCGATCTCGAAAAACTCCGAGTCGCCGAGGATGTGCTCGTTGATGCTGCGTTCGACGAACGGCAGATCTTCCGGATGCACCACGTTGTTGCGCCACTCGTCGGTGCTGACGGTGCGCTCGGTGCGTCCGGCGCCGTCGCGTGCGTTGCCGAGCCGATGGATCACGCGAGCCGGCATGTCCCAGTCCCAGAACTCGTCGCCTGAACCCCACAACGCCAGGCGCAGTCGATCCTCGCGTTCGCGCAATTCGCGGTGATATTGCAGCTCGCGCTGGCGGCGCTCGCGATAAGCCACCCACAGGAAACCGAGCAGACCGAGCAGGATGGCGACATAGCCCGCTTTCATGATGGTGGTCGCCCACCACGGCGGATTCACGCGCAGATGCAGGCTGGCGCCGGCGTTGTTCCAGATACCGTTGGCGTTGCTGCCGCGCACGTCGAAGTCGTAATCGCCGGCGGGCAGGTTGGTGTACGTGGCGGTGTGGCGCGTGTCGTTGTCGATCCAGTCCGGATCGAAGCCGCGCAAACGGTACGCGAATTTGTTGCGGTCGGGCGCGACGAAATCGAGCGATGCGAAATCGAAACGCACGATGCGTTGCGATTGATCGATCGACAATCCTCCCGGCGGTATCGGCGATGCATCGATGGCGTCGCCGATGGCCGCGCCGGTAACGATAACCGGCGGCACATACATATCGTGACGGATCACGTCCGGACGAAACAGGTTCAGACCATGAAATCCGCCGAACGCCAGTTCGCCATCGGCGCGCCGATAAGCCGATCCCGCATTGAATTCCAATCCCTGCAATCCATCGCGCACGGCGAACGACATGAACGCGCTCATCGCGCGGCTATAGGTGCCGATGCCGTTGTTGGTGCTGATCCAGATGTTGTGATGCGCATCTTCGAGGATGCCGAAAACGGTCGCGCCCGGCAGACCCTGCGCCGTCGTGTAGTGCACGAAGCGCGGATTGTCCGCGCCCGGCACATCGAGGCGATCCAGACCACTCTGCGTGCCGATCCACAGCGCGCCGTCGCCGCTCTGGTAGACGGTGCGGATCAGATTGTCGCCGAGCGATTGCGGATTGGCCGGATCGTTGCGGAACGTGCGCATCGTGCGCTGCTTGACGTCGTACACACTTAAGCCGTTCGCGGTGCCGATCCAGATGCGGCCCGCGTCGTCTTCGGTCAGCGAAACGACTGTGTCGTTGCCGAGGCTGTCGGCTTTGGCGGGATCGTGCCGAAACGATTCCCAGCGTGCCGGCGATTTCGTCGGCGCGATCAAGTGCGACAGCCCGCCGTACAGACCGAACCACGTGCTGCCGTCGGAGGCGACCAGCACCAGCCGCGCATAGCCGCTCAGTAATCCGTTCACGCCGTTCGTATCGACAGGCAATGCCGTCGCGCGGCGCGTGGCCGGATCGAACAGAAACGCGCCGTGATTGCTCGCGACCCACAACTTGCCGTCGCCGGCCTTCGCCAGCGACAACACGTGCCAGTTCGGATCGCCCTCGGTGGTCGGCACGATCTTGAATACGTCATCGAAGTATTCGAACACGCCGCGTGTCGCATCGTAGCGCTTGAGCCCGTCGCCATCGGTGCCGAGCCACAGCGCGCCGCCGCCGATATCGACGATCGAACGCACATCGTTGGTCATCTGGTTGCGCGTCGGCGAGGCGTCCATCACATAGCGGAACTGCGCGCCATCCGGATCGGTGGTGGAAACGCCTGCCAGATCGCCGCCGACCCACAACAGGCCGGAGCTGTCGATCATCAGGTGCGTCACGTAGTCGTCGGGCAGCGAACCGGGCATGCCGATTTCGTGATGCAGCGACTGCGCGCTGCCGTCGGCCGGATCGTAGATGGTGAGTCCCGCGCCGAACACCGCGAGCCAGAAGCGTCCGCGATGATCCTGCACGATCGCGTGCACCTGCGCGAGCCCGTGCGATTCCGTCGCCGGCCACACTTCGTTCGCCTTGGCATCGTCGCCCACGCGATACAAGCCGTTGGCGCCGCCGACATACACGGCGCCATCGCTGGATGCGGCGATCGACAACGCCGACGGCAATGTCTGCACATCGATCGCCTGCGGTGAATCCGACGTGCGGCGCGAAGCGGAACACGCCGGCGCTCGTCGCGCACCACATGCTGCCGTCCTTCGCGCGCGCGAAACCGCTGACCAGCGGCGAGCCGCTGCCCGACACGCTGCCGATCTGCGTCGTCACGCCCGCTGCGAAATGGAACAGCTCGCGACGGTTGCCGGTCGCAGGATCCATGAGTTCGATACCGGCATGCGTGCCGATCCACAGACCGCGCTCGTCGAAAAGCAACGCGCTGATCTCCTCGCGTCGCGTCGATTGCCCGGCGGCGAGCTGCGGGCTCGCGACCGTCTTGCCGCTGGCGGAGTCGATCGCGGTCAGGCCGTGCGAATGCGTGCCGACCCACAGCCGGCCTTCACCGTCCTGAGCGATGGCGGTGATGACACTGTCGGGCAGCGACGCGTTCGCCGCGCTATGGTCGAAGCGCTGATAGCTGTAGCCGTCGTACCGGTGCAATCCCGAATCGGTGGCGATCCAGATGAATCCGGTCCGGCCCTGGAAAATCGCATTTACCGAATGCGAGGCCAGGCCGCGTTCGCTGTCAGCATCGTCGAAGTAGTAGCGCCGTTCGCCCGCATGCACCGCTAACGCCGGCAGCAGCAGGAGCAGCCACCACGTGGCGAGCCTTTTCCCCATAGAAAAGCCACCGAATCTGGAAAATGGATGATAGGGGTGGTGTAGGACCCCCGCAACCTATAACGTGCAATGCACTGGTAAAATGTGACGAACAATGGATAACCCCTCAAGCCAGCCCGCGCCGAACGCCGTCACGCACGCCCATCTGGGCGCGGTGCTCGACGGCCTGAAACTCGGCGTGAGCGCGAGCGAACTGCACGGTTCGCTGATCGGCTTTCTGACCGCCGGCGGACAAGCCGAGTCGCGCCACTGGCTCGACGCGCTGCACATCCAGGCACCGGCCGCTGCCGCTGCCGATCCCGCACTCATTCAGCTCTACCGCGACTGCGCCGCTGCGCTGGACGATTCCGAACTGCGCTTCGAACCGCTGCTGCCCGCGCCGCCAACACCATCGACGCGCGCGCCGATGCACTCGTCGACTGGTGCCGCGGCTTTCTCGGCGGTTTGGGTCTGGCCGGCGGATCGCCGTCGACCATGTCCGACGATGGCTCCGAAATCCTGCGCGACATCGGCACTATTGCCGGATCGCGCTTCGAATACGAGAATGCCGAGGAAGACGAAAGCGCGCTCGAGGAAGTCATCGAATTCGTACGCGTCGGCGTTTTGCTGCTGCACACCGAAATGACGGCGCCCAAGCGCCGCGACGTGACATTGCACTAGGCCGGAATCGGGAATGGAGAATCGGGAATCGATGAAAGCACCGTTCGTCCGCTCCTCCGATTTTCCATTCCCCATTCCCGATTCCCGGCTCCTCCCATGATCGAACGCAAAGAGTACGCGCGTCGCCGCAGTCAATTGATGCGAATCGTGGGCGGCGATGCCATCTGTATCGTGCCCGCCGCGCCGGAACGGCTGCGCAACAACGACAGCCATTATCCGTACCGTCAGGACAGCGACTTCCATTACCTCACCGGTTTCCCCGAACCCGAAGCCGTGCTCGCGCTGATTCCCGGGCCGCGCGCACGGCGAGGCGATCCTGTTCTGCCGCGAACGCGATGCCGAACGCGAAGCATGGGACGGCGCGCGCGCCGGCCCCGAGGGCGCGGTCGCCGATTACGGATTCGACGACGCATTTCCCGATCGGCGACATCGACGACATCCTGCCCGGCATGATCGAAGGCCGCAGCCGCGTCTACTATCACTTCGGCCGCGACACCGATTTCGACATCAAGCTCATGGCGTGGGTCAACAGCGTGCGCGCGCAGGTCAAGCGCGGCGCGGTGGCGCCGCACGAATTCGTCGCGCTCGGCCACATCCTGCACGACTTGCGTCTATACAAAACGCGCAACGAACTGCGCATCATGCGCAAGGCCGCCAGGATCGCCGCCGGCGCGCACGTGCGCGCGATGCGAAACCGTGCGGCCCGGCATGAACGAACACGAGATCGAAGCCGAGCATCCTGCACGAATTCCATCGCCACGGCGCCGAAGCCGAGCTACGAACCCATCGTCGGCGGCGGCAAGAACGGCTGCGTGCTGCACTATCGCGCCAACAACGCCGTGCTCAACGATGGCGATCTGCTGCTCATCGACGCCGGCGCCGAATACGATTGCTACGCCTCCGACATCACGCGCACGTTTCCCGTCAACGGCCGCTTCTCGACCGAACAGCGCGCGCTTTACGACATCGTGCTCGAAAGCGCAGAAAGCCGCGATCGACGAAGCGCGTCCCGGCCGCCCGTTCAGCGCGTATCACGACGCGGCGGTCAAAGCGATCACGAGCGGCCTCATCAAACTCGGCTTGCTCAAAGGCAGCCTCGAAAAGAACATCCGCGAACACACCTATCGCCCGTTCTACATGCACAAGACCGGACACTGGCTCGGCCTCGACGTGCACGATGTCGGCGACTACCGCATCGATGGCGAATTCCGCGAACTCGAACCCGGCATGGTCGTCACCGTCGAACCCGGTATCTACATTTCGCCCGACATGAAGAGCGTGCCGGCGAAATGGCGCGGCATCGGCATCCGCATCGAGGACGACGTCGTCGTCACGCGCGGCGAACCCGAAGTGATCACCGAATCCGTGCCGAGCGATCCCGACGAAATCGAAGCGCTCATGGCCGACGCGCGCGCTTGAGCGAAAACATCATGCGCAGGATGTGCATCGCCCTTTTGCTGTTCGCCAGCCACGCCGCGTTCGGCGCAACCGTGCCGATCAAATTCGGCCTGTTCGGCAACGTGCACACCATCGTTCCGCAAAAACCCGCGACGCAAGCCGTCGTCTTCATCTCCGACAAGAACGGCTGGGACGCGCGCGCCGAATCGCTCGCCACCGCGCTCGGCGACCAGGGCGTCATCGTGCTCGGCATCGACTTGCCGACCTACCTCGCGCAGATGGAATCCATCAACGACAAATGCTCGTTTCCCGCGGGACATTTCGAGGAAATGATCCACTGGATCCAGCGCGACCAGAAAGTACAGAATTATATTTATCCCATTTTGGTCGGCGACGGCGCAGGCGCATCGTTCGCCTACATCGTCGACGCGCAAGCGCCGATCGGCACCTATGCAGGATTGATCACGTTAGGCTGGGACACCACGCTGCGCTTCCCGAAACCCGTCTGCGCCGCCGACGCAGGCCCGATGACCGTCGCCGACAACGCGAATCCCGGCCAATTTCGTCTGTCGCCAGTAAAAAAGCTGCCGAATCCCTGGATGCCGCGACCGTACGCGCCCGGCGCACGCGTCACCGGACTTTTCGGCAAAGCAGCCAAATGGATACCGCCATCGCCGCAGAAACCTGACGATGCACTCGTCGCCACATTCACGAAACTGATCACGCCGCATCGAAAGCGCCGCGAGCCTGCCGCGCGACGTCGCCGACCTGCCGCTCGTTGAAGTCGCACCGCAAGGCACGCCCGCCAACCGCATCGCGATCATCCTCACCGGCGACGGCGGCTGGGCCGGACTCGACGTCGCCATCGCCGACCAGCTTTCCAAACGCGGCATCCAGGTCGTCGGCCTCAACACCCTCAAATTCTTCTGGCAAACGCGCAAACCCGCCGACGCCGCCGACGCCGTCACCCGCATCATCGGCCACTACGGCACCGAACATCCGCTCGCGGATTTCGTCATCCTCGGCTATTCCTTCGGCGCGGCGCTGTCGCCCGTCGTCGTCAACCGCTTGCCGCCCGCCGCGCAATCGCGCGTCGAAAGCGCAGGTACTGATTTCACCCGACGCCGAAGCCGTCTTCGAAATCCACGTCGGCGACTGGTTCGGCTCCACGCAGCACGAAGGCGCGATTCGCGATCACGCCTGAAATCGACAAGACCAAAGTGCCGGTGATCTGCGTCAACGGGGCCGACGAAGGCAGCGATGCGTTCTGTCCGACCGTCGCGAGCAAGCCGATGGTCAAGCTGCTCACGTTGCCGGGCGGACATCACTACAACGGCGATTACGATAAGCTCGGCGCGAACATTGTGAACGCCTTGCCAGCCAAAAAACTTTGACAGTCGACAGCCTCGCGAATTCGCGATAGCGTGTCCGAAGGCAATGGAGAAAAAGCTCATGGCTCGCGTCCCCGTCATAACATCGCCCTGTCCACTGCGCTGGAACTCGATGCCGGTCTCCGGCATGGATTTCTGCGGCCAATGCCAACGTCGCGTGCACAATCTCGATACCATGAGCGATACGGAACGCGAGACATTTTTCGGCTCGTGCGCGGGCGACGTATGCGTCGCCTATTCGGTCAAGCGTCCGCGCGCGATGATCGGTGCGATCGGACTCGGCGTCGCCGCCGCAACGATGGCCGGTGCCGCATTCGCGGCCGACACGCAACCACCGCCCGTCGTCGCGCAGGTTACCGGTCCGACGTGCGATCCGAACAACAAGCCCGCTGAAATGACCATCGTGGTGGGCGGCATCAAAGCCGCGCGTGGCACCCCGCTGGTCGATGCGAAGGAAATCGCGCTGCCCGAACGACCTGACATCGACGAGGTCGACGCATCGGAGTGGCTGCCCTCGCACAATACGACCGCGTCGACCGAGCGTCGCTGATCAGGGCTCGCGCAGCGCGCCCGCTTTCTCGATCCGCAACAGCGAAAGCGCGGCGAACGCAGGACTGACCGAAGCCGGATCGCCGTCACCAATGGCGAGCGCGATGTGCGTCGAATCGAAACCGTCCAGCGCGGCGTCGTAACTCGTCCATCGGCTGCCGTCCCAAACCTGCACCCACATGTGCGGACTGAACACGTCCTTGCGACCGCTGAATCGATCCGAATAGGCGAGTCCCACCGCAATGCGCGCCGGGATGCCGCGCGCACGCGCGAGCGCGGCCAGCAGCACGGCGAATTCGGTACAGTCGCCGGAACCGGATTTCAGCGCCGTCACCGCATCGGCATAGCCGATGAAGTCGTTGTTGCCTCGCATTGCGAGCTTCACGAATCCCGTCAGGCTGCGCATCGATTCGCGGACGTTCGAGCCGCCGACTGCCTGCAGCGCGATGTGCCTGATCTGCGCATCGTCGCTGCGCACCCAGGCGTTTGGGCGCAAAAACCGCTCGATGTCCGCCGGCGTCGCGGAGGACTCACGGCCGCAATCGCTGCAGACCGTCAACACGACACGTTCACCATCGTGCACCACATTTTGCTCGGACGTTTCAGCGGCGTCCGGCGTGCGTCCATCCGTTCGCGTGATCACGTAACGCAGGCTGCGATGCCGATACCAGTCCGGAATGCGCACCGGCGAGCGGACCAGCATGCTGCCGATCGCGTCCATCGGTTCGGCAATGCGCGCATCGCAATCGCGCCGACAGGGTTTCCAGGCAAGCAATCGTCCGAACAGATGCGATTCCGCTTCAACGACATGTCCATCGACGTCGAGCCGAACGTTGTCTGCGTCGGACGTGGTGAACGTCTTTCGCTGCGGATCGAACACCGCGCGTGCCATGGACCTTTGTTTCAGCAGCGGCGACATCACGGCATCCTGCGGAACGTCGACTCGGATTGTTTTCCAAGTTGTTCCATCGCGTTGCCGGATGACAAGCTGGCCGTCCGAAAATTCACCGTGCCATTGCTGGCGATCCGTTCCAGTCTCCTGCCGATAGTCGAAACTGAGCGGCCGACCGGACGTGTCGCTACGCAATGTTGCGTCGTATGCGATGCGCGCGTGCCGACCGAGTTCGCGCACGACGATCATGGTCGCTGCGCGTTCCACGACAAAGCCGTGGTCCACATGCCGTTCCTCGAACGCATAGCCGGTGCGAACGCCGTCGACGGAGAGAGTAAACCAATCGCGCGCATCGTCCGCCGCCGCCTGCGTCGCGGATGTCCATGCGATAAAAGCCGCAAGGAGGTAACGGATCATCCGACGAGAAGTTTGCGATAACCGCCAGCGACGAGCGCACTGATATCGATCAGTAAGCCCGGCAGCCAAACGCCACGCGGATAGGCGAGATACGCACCGACCCACTCCGGCTTAAATTTGTCTTTGTAACGGCGCACGCCCTGATAGTTGTAGAAGCGATTTCCGTAGCGGAACGCCAGCGCGGCAAGTCGCTCGTTGGCGCGCGCATACGGGTTGTCGCCGACGCGCGACAGCGGCGCCATGCCGAGGCTGAAAACCTGGTAGCCCTCATCCTTCGCCCATTGCATGACTTTGGCGAACAGGAAATCCATCGTGCTGCGCGGCGCGTCGGAGACGTGGCGCATCAGATCGACGCTCGCGTGTCCGCCGGGGCCGTACGGTGGCAGCACGTTGGCGAAGGCGATCAGTTCGCCGTCGCGATGCACGAGGCGCGATCGGACTCCATTCGAGATACAGCGGCTCGAACGAACCGAGCGAGAAACTTTTCTCGGTGCCGCCTTTGTCGGCGAGCCATGCGTCGGAAACGCGCTCGAGATTGGTCAGGAGACCCGTGTCGAATGGCGGGTATACAAGTGTAAAAGTCAATTTTTCCTTGTCGGCGCGGTTGGTGGCCTGGCGCAGATCTTCCCAGCGTTTGCCGGCGAGCGAGAATTCCGACAGGTCGACCAGCGCGAGTTCGCCGAGTTTGAACAAGTCGAAACCATGATCGTGGTAGCGCGAGAGATCGGGTTCGAGCACTTCGTAGAAAACCGGTTTGCGATCCTGCGTGTCGGCGAAATGGCGGAAGTCGAGGATGGCGCGATCGATGCCGGCGTCGGTGCCGCACGGCGAGCCGAGGGCGACGAGGCGGTCGCGCACGCTGCCATAGGCGATCACGGCCTGATGGTCGGCGGCCCAGAACAGGTGCTTGTCGCCCATGAAGGTGAGATGCGCGAATTCGCCGCCGCCGTGTTTCTGATACAGATCGCGCGCGCGCTCGAGTTCGGGGCGATCGGGATAGCGCAGCTGCGGGCGTTTGACGGCGAATACTTGCCAGATGAGATACAGACCGAGTCCGAGCGCGGCGGCGGCGAGTCCGCGTCCGATGCGCGAGGTGTGTTCGCCGTAGCCGAAATAGAACAGGTCGAACGAATCGTCGCCGAGCACCTGCGCGACGCCGATGGAAAAGAAAATCAGCACGCAGATGATGAGGCCAGTGTACCAGCCGAGCGTCGTGGCGGAGGTGAGCGTCATCGCGCGGCGCGCGAACACGCGTTTGCGCGTGCGCAGGAGGCCGGCGAGTGCGAGCAGGAACAGCGCTTCGCCGAAGTGCAGGCCTTTGGTGACGGCGAGTGCGGCGCTGATGAGCAGGATCACTTGTGTTGCGCGATACGCAATGCGCAATCGTCCGTCGATGCCGCGCGCGAGGCCGAGCAGCAGCACGCCGGAAAGAATGCTGAACCAGTTCGAGCTTTCGACGGCGAGTACGGGCAATGTCGATCGCACGACGTCGACATGCTCGCTGACCGACGGAATCGCCGCGGATGCGAGCTGCATCGCGCCCGCGCAGAAAATCAGCACGGCGAGCAGTCGTGTGCCGAAGTCGGCAAGCAGTGTCACCGGCAATCCGATCACGCCGAACAGCGGATGTCCGGCCAGCCGCGAGCGCAATCGCACCAGCAGCGGTAATTGCGCGGTGAGCATTTCCGATCCCATCGCGAGCGCGACCAGTAGCGGCACGAGGTAATACGCGATGCGGAACAGAAGCAATCCGGAAAAGACCGACGCCTTGTCGTAACCGGCTTCGGTCAGCGCGAGCAGGATAAGGCCGTCGAACACGCCGAGTCCGCCCGGCACCTGGCTGACGAGTCCGAGCACGCCCGCGCCGGCGAACGAGCCGAGCAGCAATCCGGGTTTCACGTGTTCGCCGGAAAGATAGATGCAGATGTACAGCGTGCCGGCGGCGAGCACCCAGTCGATGAACGAGACGAGCGTCAGTTCGATCTTCAATCGCAGCGGCGGCAGACCGACATCGGCAGGAAGCCAGCGCATCAGTTTTCGTCGCGAGGTCAGGAAGAAATAGGCGGGAAGGTAGAACGCCGCGGCGAATAACACCGTCGTCGCCGCCCAGCGTTGACACGCCGCTGGTGAGCGGCAGCGAACTCGTGGTCAGCGTGACGATGACGAGCAGCGACAAGCCGCACAGCAGCGACAAGGCCTGCATGCCGATCTGCGCAGCCGCGCGCGAGATCGGTACTTTCAGCGCGCTCAGTCCCATCAGGCGGATGCTCGCGCCCATCGCGCCGGAAAGGTTTAGCGTGTTCGCCATCGCGTTGGCGACGAACGAAAGGCGCAGCGCATCGCTCATCGAAATGCCGAGCTTGAGCCAGCGCGCGACGAGTACGTCGACGAAGCCGGTGAACGCGACGGCGATCAGCGCGAGCGCGGCGACGCCGAGTGCGGGCAGGGTGGGCACGTCGAGCAACGTGCGCTGCACGTCGGGCAGCGGCAACTCGCCGACTTCGCGATACAACAGCCACGCCGTGATGCCGAGGAACGCGAGCGCCAGAAGCCAGCGCAGCTTGGCGAAGCGGCCGGGTGGTGGGGACGCAGGGGCGTGCGCTTCGCTCATTTATGTTGCGCGTCGCGCAGTTCGATCAGGCCGTCGCGGTATTGCGGCATCCAGTTTTTCGGTACGCCGTAGCCGTGGCCGACATGCGGCAGGGTGACGACTTTTCCATTTTTGACTTTTTCCACAAATGAAATCGTATCCGGCGGATTGCATACCTGATCGACTTCACCCTGCAGCACGATCCACGGCGCGCCGGCTTCCGGCACAGTGTTGAAAATCGCGCCGTACGGTGGCTTGGTCTGCTTTTCGGCAGTCAGCCCGGCGCCGCGGCAGAACGGCTTGTGGATGATGAGGTCGGGACAGAATCCGAGCGTCATCGCGCCGCTGTATCGGCCGGCGGGCGCTTGCGCGAGTCCGGCGTAGGCGACGGTCGCGCCGGACGAATAGCCGATCAGCAACGGCTTGAGCGTCGGCGAGACGTGCATCTGCGATCGCACGGTTTCGGCGATGCGGTCGAAGAAGCTTGCCGCGTCGCTGCATTGCGCTTCGTCGTCGGTTTCCATCGCTTTCAAAAACGCAGGTGTGCTGAATCCGGCGACGACATAGCCGAGATTCGCCGCCGTCTGCGCCATGTCCCACACGCCGAGATTCCATCCGCCGTCGCCGGATGCGAATAGCGCGATTCCACGCGGCTCGCCCGGCGGCGCGTAGATTGTCACTTCGCCCAGACGCGGCACGGTGACGATGCGCGCCGCTTTCGGATCGTGCGCGGGCGGTTTCGGCTTCGCGGCTTTTGCCGCTTTTGGTACTTGTGGATTTTTGGATTTCGCGGATGCGGCAACTTGCGCACCCGCGTGCGCGCAGAACGCCAGCGCGGCGATCAGCAAAACGAATTTACGAAACATCGACATCGGCTCACATGCCGGCTCACCGGCTCCTTGGCATTGACGGACGCGTCGTCATGACGCGTGATTCCGCGTGCAATTATGCACGATGGATGTCAGGACCTGCTCAAAAATGCCGCTTTAGTGATAGCCCGCGTCGGCGCTGACTTTGCCGCGGAACACGCGGTAGGAATAAAACGTGTAGCCGAGTACGGCGGGGATCATGATCAACGCGCCGACCAGCACGAATCCCTGGCTGCTCGGCGCGGCGGCGGCTTCCCAGATGCTCAGCGACGGCGGCACGATGTTCGGCCAGATGCCGGCGACCAGACCGATGAAGCCGAGGCCGAAGAAACACAGCGCCAGCACGAACGGCGCGAGTTCGCGGTTTTTGAGCACCGCGCGCCACAACAGCACCGCGTTGAGCACGGTGAGGATCGGCACGGGCGATAGGTACAGGAAATTTGGCCAGGTAAACCAGCGCTGGCGAAGCGTTTCGTCGAGGAACGGCAGCCATGCGCTGACCAGCAGCATGAAGGCGATCACGGCGAGCATGAGCGGGCGCGTCAGATCGAACGCGATGCGTTGCAGGCGGCCTTCGGTTTTGAGCACGATCCACGTCGCGCCGAGCAGCGCGTAGCCGAACACGACGGCGATGCCGGTGAGCATCGAGAAGGGACTGAACCACGCGAACGCGCCGTCGAGATATTTGCCGCCTTTGAGCGGCATGCCTTCGACGAGCGCGCCAAGGATCACGCCCTGCGCGAACGCGGTGAACATCGATCCGACCGTGAACGCGATGCCCCACAACCAGCGCGAGCGTTCGGCCTTGAAACGGAATTCGAAGGCGACACCGCGGAAGATCAGCGCGATCAGCATCAGCAGCACGGGTAGATACAGCGTCGACAGCACGATCGAATACGCGCGTGGAAACGCCGCGAACAATCCGGCGCCGCCGAGGACCAGCCACGTTTCGTTGCCGTCCCAGATCGGCGCGGCGGTGTTCATCATGTTGTCGCGCTGTTCCTCGTCATCGGCGAACGGCGTGAGGATGCCGATGCCGAGCACGAATCCGTCGAGCAGCACGTACATCGCTATGCCGAAGCCGATGATGAAGAACCAGATGACGGGAAGGACGGTTTCCATCAGTGCGTTTCGGGTTTGTGTTCGGAAGCCGACATCGGTCGTGCGGGCGTTTGTGCGACGGTGCGGAGCGGCGGCGCCTGGATGGGTCCCTTGCGCATCAGTTTCAGCAGATACCACGTGCCGAAGCCGAACACGATCGCGTAGACGATGAGGAACGTCGTCAGCGAGGTGATCACGCTGCCGAGTTCAACGCCGCTGAATGCGCCCGCCGTTCGCATCACGCCGTAAACGACATAAGGCTGACGGCCGATTTCGGCCGTGTACCAGCCGCACAAGACGCCGATGAATCCGGCGGGCGTCATCGCCGCGCAGAAATACCAGTACCAGCGCGCGGAGAACAGCCGCTTGCGCCACCACAACAGCAATCCGGTGATCGACATCGCGAGCATCAGCAAGCCGATGCCGACCATGAGGCGGAACGCGAAGAAAACCGGTTTCACCGGCGGCCGCTCATCCGCGGGAAAATCCTTGAGTCCTTTCACTTCGCCGTTCCATTCGTGCGTGAGGATCAGGCTGCCCAGATGCGGTACGTCGATGTCGTATCGATTGGTTTCCGCCTGCTCGTCGGGCCACGCGAACAGCGTGAGCGGTACGCCGCGTTGCGTTTCCCAGCGCGCTTCGATCGCGGCGAGTTTGGCCGGCTGATATTGGCGCACGTTGAGGCCTTGCATGTCGCCAAAAATAATCTGCACCGGCACGGTGATCGCGGTGAACGCGAGCGCGCAGCGCAGCATCAGGCGCGCCTTTTCGACGTGCACGTTGCGGATCAGATAAAACGCCGCGACGCCGCCGACCACCGTCGCGGTGGTGAGGAACGCGCCGAGCACCATGTGCGGCAATCGATACAGGAATGACGGATTGAAGATCACCGCCCACCAACTCGTCGGAAAGAACACGCCGTCGCGCAACTCGTAACCGGTCGGTGTCTGCATCCAGCTATTGGCCGAGATGATCCAGAACGTGGAAATCAGCGTGCCGGTCGCGACCATGCACGTCGCGAAGAAATGCATTTTGTGGCTGACGCGTCGCCAGCCGAACAGCATCACGCCGAGGAACGTCGCTTCGAGGAAGAACGCGGTCAGCACTTCGTAGCTGAGCAGCGGGCCGATGATGTTGCCGGCGGCGGTGGAGAACTTCGACCAGTTCGTGCCGAACTGGAAGCTCATCACGATGCCCGATACGACGCCCATGCCGAACGAGACGGCGAAGATGCGCAGCCAGAAGAAATACAGATCGCGGATGTGGTCTTCGCGCTTGCGCAGCCACAGTGCTTCGAGAAAGGCGAGCCACCACGCCAGTCCGATCGTGAACGCCGGAAACAGGATATGAAACGACATGACGAAGCCGAACTGGATGCGCGAAAGGAATTCGGCGTCGGACATCGGATCGTGGCCTTCACATCGCTGCACGCGTCCTGCGTGCGACGGTTCAATTATAAACCCTTGCAGCGAAACGCGACGCGGCAATTTGTCGCAAGCGGTGCAAGACGGGCGCGATGAATCGCGCCCCTACGGAGTAAGCGACGCAATTTTATCGCGTCAGTGCCACAGTACTGCGGCGCCAGCATTGCGCGGCGGATTTGCGGCACGTTCCTGGCACACGCGATTACGGGAATACGCAATGCGATGTAGGGGCGCGATTCATCGCGCCCGCGTTACGCCGCGGCAGCGAACGCGTCGCGGGTCAGATTCTCGGGCGCGTTTTCGGTACAGGCCACATCGTCCTCAATGCGAATGCCGCCGTATTTGCGGAATCGATTCACCTTATCCCAGTTCACATCGCTCGCGGCCGGTTTCTCTTTGAGTTCCGCGAGCAGCATGTCGATGAAATAAATACCCGGTTCGATCGTCATCACCATGCGCGGCTCGATCTCGCGCGTCAGCCGCAAATACGGATGACCGTTAGGTTTATCGAGCGTACCGCCGGCGTCGGATTTCTGGAATCCGCCGATGTCGTGCACCTGCAGTCCGAGCAGATGGCCGAGGCCGTGCGGGAAAAACGTCGACGATACGCCTGACTCGACAGCGCTTTCCGCGCTCATGCGGATGAAATCGTGTTTGCGCAGCACCTCGGCGAGCACGTGATGCGCATGGATGTGCAATTCCGGATAACTCTGCTTCGCGCGCACCTTGTCCACAAATCCGCGCTGCGCTTCGTCGACCGAATCGATCAGCTCCTTGAACTCGCCCGCGTGCGCACCGGCATACGTGCGCGTGATGTCGGCGGCGTAGCCGTGGAAGCTCGCGCCGGCGTCGATCAGGAACGAATCGGCATGCGACGGCGGCGCGCGATTCAGATCCGTGTAATGCAGCACCGCGCTGTGCTGATTGATAGCGATGATGTTGCTGTACGGCAGTTCGTTGTCGGTTTCATGTACCGATTGCAGATACGCCATGTGGATGTCGTATTCGGATTTGCCCGCGCGAAACGCCGCTTCGGCCGCGCGATGCGCGCGCGCGCCGAGCTTGCTTGCGACACGCATCATGCGCAGTTCGTAGTCGGTCTTGTACGCGCGCTGGTAGTGCAGAAAATCGAGCACGGCCTGCGGATTGTTCGGTTTCGCATCGCCGATGGCTGAGATGTCTTCGCCGATGATCGCGCAACGATTCAGCGCTTTCGGGAAATGCGCGAGCGCTTCTTTCGCTTCGCGGATGATGACGATATCGAAATGCTCGACCCAATATCCGGCCGGCGATTCCGGCACGACGTGCCAGTAATCACGCGGCTGCAGATAAATCAGTTTCGGTTTCGAACCCGGCGTATGCACGATCCACGATCCCGGCGCCTTGGTCACCGGCAGCCAGTATTTGAAATGCGGATTCGCGGTGAACGCGTACGGGTTGTCGTCGAGAAAGCGATAGCGTTGCGCGCCCGATGCGATGAGCAGATGATCGAATCCGCCGCGCTGCAGCGCCGTGTCGGCGTGCTTGCGCAGTGTGGAAAGGTGATCGGGATAAAGATCGGCGAGTTCGTTCATGCGATTTCAATCATGATGGGCACCGGCAATGAGCGCCCATTGTAACGCCGTGCCGAACGCGATCAGTCGAACTGGCCGCCCGGACTTTCGATCCACGCGTTCAGCACCTGCGAATCTTCCGGACCGATGTCGATGAAACGAAATCCGGTCCAGAACAGGCCCGGCACGTTGGCGCCTTCGCACCACTGTTCGTGCACGCCGATCTCGAGCTGATGCAGATTTCCGTTCGGCGACGGCAACTGGAAACTGAACTGGAATAACGCATCGTCGGGCAACTGGCGATTGCTGATCAGCAACATGCCGTCGATCGACAGATTGCCGACGTGGCCGATCTGCTGTCCTGTGATCGAGTTATTGACCTGGATGGCCTGATGCGCGCGTTTGCGCTGCGAGCGGCGATGTTCGGTTGCCATGCGCGATACCTTCAGGCCGGCGCCGGCGACGGTTCGCCACCGCTGCCAAACGTGTTTTTGAGCGAGGAAACGATCGCCTTCCAGGCGCGATCGACCAGCGTTTCTTTTTCTTCCTCGACGATGCCGGCCTGACCGGTGATGACGTCGCGCGCGAGCTGTTCGAGCGATTTTTCATCCGTGCGCACGCCGCGCTGATTCACGAACAGGCAGCGGCCCGTCACGGTCGAGAACCACGCCAGTTTGCGGCGCACGGTGTCGCCTTGCTGGTTGGTCTTGAATTCGAACCAGGAGCCGAACGGTAGCGTTTTGAGCCGTTCGATCATCTTTCCCTCGGCGCTGTCCGGCGCGAGCGTGCGGCGCTTTTCGGTTTTCGCGGCGTCGGGCACGGTCGTCGTGTCGTCGCCGAAGCGCTGTTTGCTCTTCAGCTTGATCGCGATTTCGGTGTTCGTGCTCGGATTCGGTTCGTTCGCCGCTTCTTCGGGCAGGAACAGGCGTTTGACGACGGCCTGGATGTCTTCCTTGTGATAGCCGACCTGATCCAGACCGGTTTCGATTTCACTGCGCAGCGAAGCCGGCAGTTCGGATTTCACTTCGCCAGCGCGGCCGCCGCGATCGGCAGCGAGCAATTGCTCGGCGACGGACAAACGCTTCTGATAAACCTCGCTGGTTTCGCCCTGACGCAACAGCGTGAGCGCGAGCACGTCGGTCCACGCCTGTTCGAGCAGCGTACGCACGAGCTTGCCAGGTTTGGCGTTGGCCAGCCGATCGGCGATCGCGCTGCGCGCCTGTTCGCGCGCGACTTCGAGTTTCTCGCGTCCGCGCGCCGCATCGACGTGTCGACGCTCGGCCGCTTCGGCCTTGCGCGCCAGCGTGTGCATGTGGCTCGACAGATCGCCGAGCATGTTTTCCATGACGTTGAGATTGCCGTCGAACTCCTGCGTGACCTTGTCGACGACGAGCTGCATCTTGTCGACGAGCTGGCGGTCGGCCGGACCTTCGCTGTCGTCGACCCAATGCGCGCCGGTTTCGGCGATCGCATTCAGCAGTTGCCGCGCCGGATGCTGACGGCGCGTGAAGAAACTCTTGTCGCGCAGCGCCACGCGCAGCAGCGGCACCTGCAGCTTGGTCAGCAGCGATTGCGTGCTGCCGTCCGGACGCGTGTTCTTGGTGATGTAGTCGAACAGCATGCCGACCAGATCGATCGTGTCCGAATCTTCGGGCGTGAGCTGCGGCGGACGGCCATCGGGCGAAATCTGGCGCAACTGCGACACCAGATCCTGCTTGAGCTGCGCGACCGAGCGCTGCGTGACTTTGCCGTTCACCATCTTCGGCGAAATGGGTTTCGACTGCAGCGCGCCGAGCACCGATTGCATGTCTTCGCCGGTCGGCCGGTACGCGCCCGGAGGCGGCGTGTTGCTCATGCCCATCGCGTGGCGGCGGCCGGAAAGCAGTTCGCGCAGCGTCGTGAACAGTTCCGAATCGCGCTCGTCGGGCGGCGCGGTCTGCTGCGGCTGCTCGGCGTTCGCCCACTGCGGAACCTGAAGATTGCGCGTGCCGGTTTGCGCGCGACCGCGCGGATCGCCGAGCCCGCCCGGCGCCGGCGTCGCCGGCGTCATGAAAGGATTCGGGGCCGGCAGGACGCGCCGAGGCGTTGCCGCTGCCCGGCGTCGGCGCTTGCGGTTCTTCCTGCGGAGGTTTGATTTCCTGAGCAGGCTGTTCCTTCTCGTTCGGCTGCGCAGCCTGTTTGGTGCGCGGCGCCTGCAGCTTCAGATGGCGCAACACGCGCTGTTCGATCAGGTAAGCGTTGACCTCGTCGTACAGCGACGTGATCGCGGCCTGTCCGGTGCGATCGAACACGCGGTAGAGCAGCACGCGCTGTTCGACGGGAATATCGAGATTGGCGCCGGCGAAACGCAACGCGTCGCCCAGATGTGTTGGACCGATCGGCAACGCTTCCGCATCGAACACCGGCGCGCCGGCGAGTACGGCGAAACGATGGCCGAGCGCGTACAGCGTCTGCGCGTGGCGAATGTCATTTTTTGCGGCGAATTCCTGCAGCGCGAGCGATTCTTCGAGATCGCGCGAATCCACCAGCGAAAGTTCCTGCTTCACCGCGCCGGGACGCGGCTTTTCTTCACGCGCATCCTTGGCGCGCGCTTCGTCGAAGCGCGCCAGGCAATCCTCGATGGCCATCATGCAGCGCGGCGCGACATCCGAACGGCCGCGCTTGATCTCGCGCAGCGTTTCGAAATTGCGGTATTGCTGATCGTTGTTGCGGCTCTGCTCGGCGAGGCGGAACAGCTGCGCTTCGAGATCGTCGAGCGTCGCGGCCAATGTCTTCTCGAGCGTGCTCGAACAGATCGCGAGCACGCCTTCGAGCAACTGGCGCACGCGCGGCGGCAGATCGCCGCGGCTGGCCAGCGTCAACAACACCCGAGTGTGTGCAGCCGGCGCAGGCATCCCCGCTCCGGTCTTTGGCTGATTCATCGCTCGCCCCAACGTGCAACTCGCACATAGCAGATTCTATGCCGCGCGTCACATTCCGGCTAGCGATGTCGAGCAAAGCACGCTCGCGCTCGCGCAGACCCCCTAGAACCGCGGTTGCCAGGCGATCTGCACGTATCCGGCGCGCCCCGGCGTGTTGTAGCCGTGGGCCAGTTCGTAGTCGCGATCGAACAGGTTTTCCAGGCGCAAACTGACGCTCCACGTCGCGGCGATGTCGTAGCTGGCGCGCAGGTTGACCAGCGCGTAGCCCGGCAGCGTGATGCCGCCGACGTCGTCGCGCTTGCCGCTCGCGAAAAATTCCACGCCGGCATGCAGACGGTCGCCGAATGCGCTTATCGAGCAGCGTGTCGAACTTCTGCTTCGGTCGGCGCAAAAGTTGCGTGCCGCTGTCCTCGTCGCGCGGGTTTTGCCACGTCGCGTTGCTGTCGAGCGTCCAGTCGGACACATGCCAGGTGTGCGTGAGTTCGACGCCATCGATCGCCGCGTGATCGATGTTGATCGCTTCGAACGTGGTGCCGCCGGAGAAATCGATCAGATCATGAATGCGCGTGGAGAAGGCGCGCGCGCCGAAGCGATTGTTTGCGATCGATATGCCAATCGAGCGCGACTTCCGCCGTGCGCGAGCGTTCCGGATCGAGATCGGGATTGCCGCCGAACAATCCGCCGTAACCCGGCGAATACAGTTCGTTGAGATTCGGCGCGCGGAACGCCGTGCCGTAACTCGCGCTAAGGCGCAGGTCGTCGGTGAACTTCCAGCCGGCGGCTGCGGAGCCCGAAAACGCGCTGCCGAAGGCATCGTAGTGGTCGTAGCGTCCGGAAAGTTCGCTGTCGAACGCGCCATCCTGCACGCGCCAGCCGCCGAACGCGCCGGCGTTGTCGCGCGTGACGTCGTACGGCGCGCCGAAGCCCGACGTGTCGATACTGACGCCGTGCTCGTGCACATAATCGAAACCGGCGATGACGTGCTGTGCGTTCGACAGCGTCACATCGTTCGTCCACGACACCTGATCGCGCGTGGAGCGGTAACCGTCGGAGAACGCGGGCGTGTCGATGTCTTCGCGCGACGTGCCGATGCTCAACCGATGCGTCCACATATCCGTGATCGGCCCGGCGAGATTCGCGCCGATCGACTGATCGAGCGTGTGCGAAATGCCATCGCTTGAACCGTTATCGAAATTCTGCGTGCCGACGCTGCGGAATCCGCTCGCCGACAACGTCTGCGTTCCGACACGCACATCGCCCTGCGCGACGATGTTGTGGTTTTGCATGCCGTTGTCGTCCGGATTGAAGATGCAATACGGATCGTTCGGCCCGTTGCAGATGCCGGGATTGGTCGCCGAAAAGCCGCCGACATGCCGCGCGCCGACCTGCACGCTGAAACCGCCCGCATCCGAATGCGTGCCGAAGCCGACGCTGCCGTCCGCATCGCGATAACTGCCGTAACTCGCCGCGATGCGCGGACCATCGAGCCGTCGCGTGAAAATCTGGATCACGCCGCCGATCGCATCCGATCCCCAATAGCTCGCGCGCGGACCGCGCACGATCTCGATGCGCTCGACCGCATCCAGCGGCAGGTTCTCGAACGCGAACGCACCGGTGTTCGACGATGCCGCACGCACGCCATCGATCAGCACGAGCACGTGATTGGAATTCGTGCCGCGCAGGAACACGCCGGTCTGCTCGCCCGCGCCGCCGGTGCGCGCGATGTCGACGCCGGCCTGCAGGCGCAGCAGATCGATCAGGTCCTGCGTGCCGCTGCGCTCGATGTCGGTGCGCGTGATCACGCTGACATCGGCGAGACTCGCGTCCGCCGTTTCGGCGACGCGCGACGCGGTGACTTCGACCGTCGGCTGCATCGGCGCATCTTCGCCGTGCGCCGACAGCGCCAACAGAATGGAAAAAGATAAAAGTGACTTTTGCAACATTGTAAACCTCCGAACGCTCACCCGCGGAATGGCAGGCGACGCGGAGGTTTTCGGAAGGGAAGCGGCATCGGCGAGACGGCGACGCAGCGCCCGCCCGTTGCCCGCCGCAACGCCTGAGCTGTAGTCCAATGAAGGACTGACGTCGCGGGCCGGTCTCCGGGCTTGCAGGTGCATCGTTCGATGCAGCTTCGATCGCCTTCCCGTGCGAACACAGTGGCGTAATGATCGAAGCGAACCTGCTTACCGTTGCGGGGGCAGCGCCGGAATCTAACCGGCTTCCCGTTTCACCTCATTCCCGATGGGGAACGAAGCACCTGCGACAGCGGTAGTCTAGCGCATCATTCGCGGTCGGTGCGCGTGCGGATGTTCTCGAGAGTGCCGTCGTCGTCGACGCTCAACGCAATTTCGATCGGCTTGCAGCACACCGCGCAATCTTCGGTGTAGTGCTGCGAACCGGCCGACAGATCGACGACGGTTTCGAATCCCTCGCCGCAATACGGACAGTGGATGACGACGGTCTCGACCACGCTAAACCCGCAAACCCTGCGGCGCGGTGAGCCGCTCGTCGAGCTTGTCGCCGGTGTTGCGCACCGCGGCCGGCTCGAAAATCATCACGTGCGCTTCGTCGTCGGCCGCCGTGCGATGTTCGACGCCGTGCGGAACGATCAGGAATTCGCCCGCTTTCAGTTCCACACTGCGATCGCGGAAATCGACGCGCATCGCGCCTTTCACCACATAGAACATTTCATCTTCGACCGCGTGCGTGTGCCAGAGGAATTCGCCCTGGAACTTCACGAGCTTCACTTCCTGTCCGTTCAATTCGCCGACCACGTGCGGACGCCAGTGCTCGTCGATCAGCCCAAGTTTTTCGGCGACATTGATCTTGTCGGTCATGCGGCGCTCCGGCTTTTTGGCGGATCGGGCAAGAATAGCGCGATCGTATCGTTGAGGAATCGCTGTCCGAATTCGCTGGCGCGGATGCGGTCGTTTTCGATTTCCAGCAAACCGCGTTCGCGTGCGATGGCGACAGTCGATGCAATGTCGTCCATCGTCAGACCGGTGCGCGATTCGAACGTTGCGACATCGAATCCTTCGTTGAGCCGCAGCGCGTTGAGCATGAATTCGAAGGCGATGCGCTCGCGCGCAACCGCATCGTCGCCGCCGATGCCGCGCGGCGTTCCCGCATGTTCGAGAAACCCGCGCGGGGCGCGCACTTTCCAGCGTCGGCGAATGTCTCCATCGCCCGTCGTGTATTTGCCGTGCGCGCCAGCGCCGATACCGAGATAGTCGCCGAAATTCCAGTAGTTGAGGTTGTGCCGACACTTCGCGCCGTCGCGTGCGTACGCGGAAACTTCGTACTGCATCAATCCGGCGTCGGCCAGTCGCGACTGACAGGCTTCCTGCATATCCCACGCGCTGTCGTCGTCCGGCAGCGGCGGCGGATTCGCCGCGAACGCCGTGTTCGGCTCCAGCGTGAGTTGATAGTGCGAGAGGTGCGGCGTGCGCAACGCGACGGCTTTATCGATATCGGCGAGTGCGCCGTCCAGCGTCTGATCCGGCAACGCGTACATCAGATCGATGTTGATGTTGTCGAGTCCGGCATCCTGCGACATCTTCACCGCGCGCTCGGCTTCCGACGCGTCGTGGATGCGTCCGATGCGCTTGAGCGCCGCGTCGTCGAAACTCTGCACGCCGAAACTGATGCGATTGACGCCGGCCTTTCGATAGTCCGCGAACGGACCGTGTTCGACCGTTCCGGGATTGGTTTCCAGCGTGATTTCGATGTCGCGCGCGAAATCCAGGCGCGCATTCGCCGCATCGAGAATGCGCGCGATGTTGTCCGGCGAAAACAGACTCGGCGTGCCGCCGCCGAAAAATATACTTTGCAGCGTCCGGCCCGCCGCGAGCGGCAGATCGACATCGAGATCGCGCACGCAGCGCATCGACGTACTCGCGTTGCGGCAATGTTTGCGGCGCGTTGTGCGAATTGAAATCGCAATACGGACATTTCCGCACGCACCACGGAATATGGATGTACAGCGACAGCGGGAATCGTCGCCGCGTTCATCGGCCGAGTTGTGCGCGCAGACTCGCGAGCGCCTGTCCGCGATGGCTGACGCGGTTCTTCACGTCCGCATCGAGTTCGCCCGCGCCGGCATCGAGTTTCGGATCGAAGAAAATCGGGTCGTAGCCGAAACCGCGATCGCCGCGCGGTGCATCGAGGATGCGTCCGAACCAGCGGCCTTCGCCGATGATGCGGCGCAGGATCGTCGGCATGCCGAAGCAGGACGACGCAGCAATAGAAATACGCGCCGCGTTCGGATTTGCCGCGCAGCGCATCGAGCAGTTTCGCGATGTTCGCTTTCGCATCGCCGTGAGCGCCGGCGTAGCGCGCCGAATAAAGTCCCGGCGCGCCGTCGAGTGCATCGACGCAAATGCCGGAATCGTCGCCGAGCGCAGGCAATCCCGACCGGCGCGCGGCATTGCGTGCTTTCAGAAATCGCATTTTCGACGAACGTCGTTCCGGTTTCCTCGGCATCGTCGATGCCGAGATCGCCTTGCGCGACGAGTTCGAAATCGTTGCCGAGGATTTCGCGCATTTCGACGAGCTTGCCCGCGTTGCTGCTGGCGAGGACGATCTTCACGGCGACGCCAGCGCCTCGCGCTGTTTCACGTTGAGTTCGGCGATGCCTTTCTGCGCGAGCGCGAGCAACGCATCGAGTTCTTCGCGACGGAACGCGTGGCCTTCGGCCGTGCCCTGCAGTTCGATGAAGCCGCCGCCGTCGTTCATGACGACGTTCATGTCGGTGTCGCACGCGCTGTCTTCGGCGTAGTCGAGATCGAGCACCGGCATCGCCGCGATAAACGCCGACCGAAATCGCCGCGATCGCGCCGTGCACCGGATCGCGCTTGATCGCGTTCTTCGCCTTCAGCCAGTTGATCGCATCGACGAGCGCGACATACGCGCCGGTGATCGCCGCGGTGCGCGTGCCGCCGTCGGCCTGGAGCACGTCGCAATCGAGCGTGATCGTGCGTTCGCCGAGCGCGGCGCGATCGACGCAGGCGCGCAGGCTGCGTCCGATCAGGCGCTGGATTTCCATCGTGCGCCCGCCTTGTCCGCCGCGCGCGGCTTCGCGCTGCGTGCGTTCCCGGTCGCGCGCGGCAACATGCCGTATTCGGCGGTGATCCAGCCTTCGCCCTTGCCGCGCAGGAACGGCGGCACTTTTTCCTCGACGCTCGCCGTGCACAGCACGCGCGTTTCGCCGAATGAAATCAGCACCGAACCTTCGGCGTGGCGCGTGAAGCGGCGCTGGATCGAAATCGTCGCGCAGTTGATCCGGCGCGCGGCCGCTGGGACGTGACGTCGTCGGATGAGAGTTGGGGGTCATCGAAAAAGTACCGGCGGGAGCGGCGTACAGTTTACCATTGCGCTTTGTAACGAATCGGGGAATCCCATGATCCGCAGCATGACCGCGTTCGCCGGCGCGGACGTCGAAACGCCGTGGGGCGCGCTCGCGCTTCGAACTGCGCTCGGTCAATCATCGCTATCTGGAATTGAGCCCGCGCCTGCCCGACGAACTGCGCGCGATCGAACCGCAACTTGCGCGAACGCGTCGCCGCGAAGCTGACGCGCGGCAAGGTCGACGTGACGCTGCGTTTCCGCCCGGTCGATGCGGCCGCGTCGCGACATCCGCCTCAACGATGCGGTCGCTCGACAAACTCGAACGCGCGGCGAAATCGTTCGGCGGCCGCTTTCCGAATCTGCAGACCGATTTCGCCGGACTGCTCGAATTTCCCGGCGTGCTCGTGCACAAGGAAGTCGATCAGGAAGGCCTGCGCCAGGCCGCGCTCGATCTGCTCGATCGCGCGCTCGCCGACATGCTCGCCACGCGCGCAGCGCGAGGGCGAACGTCTCGTCGCGTTCATGCGCGAGCGGCTCGATACGGTCGAGCGCATCGTCGCGGACGTGCGCACGTGGCTGCCCGACATCCGCACCGCGTTGCGCGCGCGGCTCGAAACGCGGCTCGCCGAAATCAAGCAGCCGGCCGACCCGGGACGCCTCGAACAGGAACTCGTGCTGCAATTGTCGCGCATGGATGTCGACGAGGAACTCGATCGCCTGAGCGCGCACGTCGCCGAAGCGCGGCGCGTGCTGGCGCTGCCCGAAGCGGTCGGTCGTCGCCTGGATTTCCTGATGCAGGAATTCAATCGCGAGGCGAATACGCTCGGCTCGAAGTCCGTCGATCAGCGCACGACGCAGGCGGCGGTGGAGCTGAAAGTGCTGATCGAGCAGATGCGCGAGCAGGTGCAGAACATCGAGTGAACACATGTGTGATAACATCATGTAATCACATGTGGACCCAACGCATGAGCGCAAATTCCAGAAAGTCTGCTGACACGTGTTTTCCGGGCCGGGCAACAGCCAAGCTGTGCGTATCCCGAAGGCGTTCGAATTGCCAGAGGGCGAGGTCGTCATCGAGCGTCGTGCGGGTGGACTGCTGGTGAAACCGCGCCGCGGCGGATGGGAGGATTTTTTTGCGAAGCCTTCACTCGATATCGATATGGACGCGGTTGCGCTGCGTGCCACAGCGCCTGAACGAGCTCGTCGAGTTCGATCTCGCAGCTCAACCTCATAAGCGACGTCGCGCGCGCAAATGATCTTGCTGGACACGAACATCTGCATTGCGGCACTGAAGAACGATCGCCGCGTACTCTCGCATCTGCTGCGGCATCAGGGGCGCATTTTCCTGCCGTTCGTGGTGTCGGCCGAGCTTGTGGTTCGGCCTCGAAAAGTCAGCGCGCGCCGGCAGCGATCATCGAGGCGCGCGGGCACGCGTGCGAAGAATTTCACGATCGTGTCGACGGCGTTGTCTTCGCCGACGACCGGACCGTGCGCGAATATGCAAGCCTGCGCGCCGACCTTGAAAGTGCAGGCAAACAGATAAGCCCGAACGACACCTGGATTGCGGCGCAGGCATTGGCCGAAGATGCAATGCTCGTACTCTGCCAATCTTCGCGAGTTCAAGCGCATTCCGCATCTGCGGCTCGAGAATTGGCTTCGACCATGACCGGCACGCTCTACATCGTCGCGGCTCCGTCCGGCGCGGGAAAAACCAGCCTCACGCGCGCGCTGCTCGATCGCGAGCCGAATATCGAATTGTCGGTGTCGTATACGTCGCGCGCGCCGCGGCCGAACGAAATCGATGGTGTGCATTACCACTTCGTTTCGCGCGCGGAATTCGAGGCGATGGTGGAGCGCGGCGAATTTTTCGAGCACGCGCTCGTGCACGGCGATCTGAAAGGCACGGCGCGCGGTCCGGTCGAGCGCACGCTCGCGAAGGGCAAGGACGTTCTGCTCGAAATCGACTGGCAGGGTGCCGAATCAGGTGCGCTCGAAGATGAAGGACACGGTGAGCATCTTCATCCTGCCGCCGTCGCGCGCGGAACTGGAACGGCGGTTGCGCTCGCGCGCGTCGGATTCGGAGGAAACGATCCTGCGCCGTCTCGCCGATGCGCGGCGCGATCTGGAACACGCGGGCGATTTCGATTACATCGTGGTCAATGACGATTTCGAGTCGGCGCTCGATGAAATCTGCGCGCATCGTCGAACAGCGCCGGCGCGGCGAAGTCGCAGTCCGAAACGCGACTCACGCGCCGTTGATCGGCCGAACTGCTGCGCATCTGACGCCGCGCTTAACCGGCGCAAAGTCAATGCTTCGCGCTTAACGGTGCGTCGGTTAAGGTAGGCGCCCACATCTCGCGCCGCACGCGCACGCATGAGCGAACCCATCCGTCAGGAAGACAACGCCGCCGGCGATCCGTTGATCCGGATCACGGGTCTGAGCACCGTGCTCAACGGCAAAACCATCTTCGACAACGTGAGTCTGACGATTCCGCGCGGCACGATCACGGCCGTGATGGGGCCGAGCGGCACGGGCAAGACGACGTTGATGCGCCACATCACCGGCCAGCTCGAACCGGATGCGGGCGAGATCATCGTCGACGGACAGAACGTGCGCACGCTCGATCGCGGCGCGTTGTTCGAGTTGCGCGAGCGCATCGGTTATCTGTTCCAGAATTCGGCGCTGCTCACCGATTTCAGCGTGTTCGAGAATGTCGCGTTTCCGTTGCGGCAGCATCTCAAGCTGCCGGAAGAACTCGTGCGCAACATCGTGCTGACCAAGTTGCAGGCGGTGGGTCTGCGCGGCGCGGCGGATTTGATGCCGAACGAATTGTCGGGCGGCATGATGCGTCGCGTGGCGCTGGCGCGCGCGATCGTGCGCGATCCGATGCTGATCATCTACGACGAACCATTCGTCGGACTCGATCCGATCGCGCTCAATCAGATTCTGCTATCTGATTCGCGTGCTCAACGATACGCTCGGCATCACGAGCATCCTCGTCGCGCACGAACTCGCGGCGGTGCGGCGTGTGGCTGATCAGATTTACCTGATCGCCGGCGGCAAGGTCGCGGCGCACGGCGATCCGGAAACGCTGGTGCGCGGCGATACGCCGTGGACGCGGCAATTTTTCAGCGGCGAAGCCGATGGTCCGGTGCCGTTCCAATATCCGGCGGTGGATTACGCGCAGCAGCTCGGTTTCGCAGGAACGAAAGCATGAGCGCGGTACGCAAAGACCAATCGCGCGTCGTCGCGGGCATCGCGCAGGTCGGTGCGATGCGGCATGTTTCTCGTGCAGATCCTGCGCGCGATTCCGGGAAGTCTTCGTCATCTCGCGCGAAACGGCGCGGCAGGTGTGGTTCGTCGGCGCGATGAGTCTCGTCATCATCATGACCTGCGGATTGTTCGTCGGCATGGTGCTCGGTCTGCAGCTTTATTACGTGCTGTCGATCTTCGGCGGCACGGCGGCGCTCGGCACGGTGGTTTCGTTGTCGCTGTATCGCGAACTCGGGCCGGTGGTCACCGCGCTGTTGTTCGCCGGACGCGCGGGCACGTCGATCACCGCCGAAATCGGATTGATGCGCGCGACCGATCAGCTCGACGCGATGGAAATGATGGCGGTCGATCCGCTCGCGTTCGTCGTCGCGCCGCGCTTCATCGCGGGCATCATCGCCATGCCGATCCTCGCCTGCGTGTTCAACGCGATGGGCATTTTCGGCGCGCATCTGGTCGGCGTGTCGTGGCTCGGGCTCGACAACGGCACGTTCTGGTCGAACATGACCTCAGCGTCGATGTCTGGAAAGATGTCGATCAATGGTCTGTACAAAGCGCTGGTGTTCGGCGGCGTCTGCGCGCTGATCGCCACGTTCCAGGGCTACACGACCGCGCCGACCAGCGAAGGCGTGGCCTATGCGACGACGCGCACCGTGGTTTTTTCATCGATCGCGACCTTGGCGATCGATTTCGTCATGACCGCATTCCTCATGTAACCGCACTCGATCTTCGAGGCTGATATGGCACAACAACGACAATCCTTTCAGATCGGCACCGGGCTTTTCATCCTGCTCGGATTCGCCGCGCTCGCGTATCTCGCGACGCAGACGACGAGTCTCGCCAATTATCGGCAAGGCGACAGCTACAACTTGAAGGCGCGCTTCACCAACATCGGCCAGCTCAAGCTGCGCGCGCCGGTGAAAGTGGCGGGCGTGCGCGTCGGCAGCGTCAGCGACATCGTGCTCGAACCCGACAAGCTCGATGCCTTGGTCACGCTGTCGATCGACAAGCATTTCGACAAGATTCCCGACGATTCCGCCGCCGCGGTGTTCACGAGCGGTTTACTGGGCGACCAGTACGTTGCGCTGCAGCCGGGCGGCTCGCCGGACATGTTCAAGAACAACGACGAAGTGGTGCTCACGCAAAGCTCGATGCAGCTCGAAGAGCTGATCGGAAAATACCTGGTCGGCAGCGACTCGGGCAAAGCGGGCGACAAGAATGCGCCCGCGCCGTCCACACCGCCCGCCGATAAAACAACGAAACCGCAGGAGAAATAATCCATGAAGGACAACGCGATCGGGAAATTCCTCTGCGCGCTGCTGTGCGTGCTGTTCCTCGCCGCGAGCGCGGACCGCGCCGTCGCCGCACGGCGGACAGCCGAACGACATCGTGCAGACCATGGTCGACAATCTCGGCAAAACCATGGAAGCGCGCCGCGACGAACTCGCGAAGAATCGCGAAGCGTTGCTCAAGACCATCGACGACATCGTGCTGCCGCATTTCGATATCGATTACGCCTCGATCCTCGTGCTCGGCCAGAACGCGCGAACCGCGTCGCCGGAACAGCGCGCACGCTTTGCGAAAGCGATGTACAACTCGATCACGCACCGCTACGCCGAGGGCTTGCTCAAGTACACCGAAGGCCGCGTGAAAGTGCTGCCGTTCCAGGGCGAACTGAACGACAAACGCTCGCTGGTGCGTACGCAGGTCGTGCTCGACGACGGCAAAACCGTGCCGGTCGACTACGCGTTCCGCAAGACCGCGCAAGGCGACTGGAAAGCGTACGACGTGATCATCGAAGGCATTTCCTACGTGACCAACTATCGCAATCAGGTCGCGGCGGAAATCCAGAAGTCGGGCCTCGATGCGCTCACACAGCGTTTGGAAACGCAGGGCGCCGCGGCGCTGGACAAGTTGGAAAAAGAAGACAAGAAGTAACGATGAACCGCACGCCGTTTTTCAGCGTCGAATCCGACACCCTGGGCACGCTGCGCGTGTCCGGGGCGATTTCGTATTCGAACGCGGGCGTCGGCGTTGGCGCGCATGCCGCAGCCGGGGCGCGCGGGCGGAACGATGGACATCGATCTCAGTGCGCTGGAGAAATCGGACAGCGCGACGCTCGCCGTTTTGATTGCGTGGGCGGCGCGGGCGAGTCGGCAGGGGGTCACGTTGCGCTATAAGCGGGTGCCGGAGGGTTTGCGAAATCTTGCCAAGTTGTCGTCGGTCGATCAGTTGATTGGGATGGGTTGACGGTCGTCGCTGCATAGATTTCACGTCCGCTCGTCATTCCAGCGGACGCTGGAATCCAGCCGTCCGACTCTTGATCGTCATTCCCGCGAAAGCGGGAATCCAGCGACTTTGCTCATGAGCTCTCTTCAGAAAAGAGCTTCCGCGATTGAATATCGCGGGTCACTTCTTTGCTGGTGCAAAGAAGTAACCAAGAAACACCGTCTTTTCTCCCAATGGACGTTGTCCGCGGAGAGCACGTCCCTGATGCTCGCCGCGGACCGCGCGCTTCCTGCGCGCGATCACCCTCGATCTGCACCTGCGCGCGACTGGTCGAAAGAGTCTTGTAAAAATGACTTCACTAAGCGACCGGCGCCGGGGCCGCAGGAGCTCTTGCTTGTAGTCTCGCCGGCTTTGCAGTGTTGCCTCTAAGCGATCGTCGGGCCACAAGAGCTCTTTCTTTTGAGGCCTCACCGGCTTGCACTGTGTGCCTGTATTTTTACAAACCTCTTTCGACCAGTCACGCTGCAGGCTTGTATCGAGGTTACACGCGCGCAGGGATGCGCGCGTCCGCAGCCAGCAGCACGGACGTGCTGTCTGCGGACAGCGTCCACTGGGAGGAAAAAAGGTGGTTTCTTTGGTTACTTTCTTTGCACCAGCAAAGAAAGTGACCCGCGATATTCAATCGCGGAAGCTCTGTCTCTGAAAAAGAGAGCGAACGAGCAAAGTCGCTAGATTCCCGCTTTCGCGGGAATGACAAGCTATAGACAGAGCTGGATTCCCGCTTCCGCGGGAATGACAAGCTAGAGACAGAGCTGGATTCCCGCTTCCGCGAAAATGACGATCAAGATCAAAACGAAGTCCAAGCTGTCGGGCAACAATGACCCAGAACGTCAATGCCCCGTCGGCGAAGAAGGCGCCGTCGTCTTAGCCTTGTTCTCGAAGTCCTGCTGTTCCTTCAACAGCTTGTCCGCATCGTCGATATCGTTGGTCCCTTGCAAAATCTGGATCGCTTCAATCGGCGGATTGCCGCGATAGATTTCGTACAAACGGCGCTGACGATAAGCGTCGCGATAGAAAATGTACGGATCGTAGACACCTTCGAGCAGACTTTCCGCATCGATGCCGGCGGAACGCAACGTGATCAGATACAGCAGCGACGGCGCATATTCGGCGTGGAAGCGCAGATCGTGGCTGTCGCGAATACCAGTGCAGCGGATCGAAGAAGAAATCGTCGACCGGGAATGCGGCCGAGATCGCGCACGGTGCTCGAACCGTACAGCGGAATCACGATGTACGGGCCTTCGGGCACGCCCCATTTGGCGAGCGTCACGCCGAAATCGGTCGCGCTGGCCTGGATGTTCATTTCGCTGGCCGGATCGAACAGGCCGAGCACGCCGATGGTCGAGTTGATTACGAAACGGCTGGTCGCCTTGCCGGCTTCCTTGACGTTGGCCTGCAGAAGATCGTTCGCGATGGTGATCGGCGATTCGACGTTCGCGAAGAAATTGCTGACCAGGCGCCGCGTGGTTTCGTTGGTGACCTTGCGGTAACCCACCGCCACCGGCCGGATCGCAACGCGGTCGGCCAGATCGTTGAAGGCGTACATCTTGCGGTTGTAGTTCTGCAGCGGATCGTCGGTCCGCGGCATGGGCGTCGCGCAGGAGGTCAAAAGAACCGTCAGGGCTGCCAGACCGAGACGAGCCAACCATCCCGGTGAAAACAAGGTCGAGCTGTACATGCGATAGGTTATCCGTGTCCTAAGCGTTTCGGTTCCATCCGCCTCTCGCGACGAACCGGCCACTCGTTGCTAGCCTAATGCAACAACCCTAACTCAAAAAGGGGGCTTTTGCAGGACACAACGGGGACGCATATAGTACCCGTAAGCGGTTAAATTTGCTCGAATTGCCGCATTGCAGCTATACTCCCCGATCGGTAAACATATGAAACAGCGAAGGTTTTAAGCCTATGGCACGCATTACGGTAGAAGATTGCCTGGAAGTGGTCGACAACCGCTTCGAGTTGGTGATGATGGCGACCAAGCGCGCCCGTCAGCTTTCCAAGGGCGCCGACCGCGCTCGTCGAAGGTACCAGCGACAAGCCGACCGTGCTCGCGCTGCGCGAAATCGCGGCCCGCAAGGTCACCAACGAACTCATCTCCGAGATCGAGAAGCAGGAGAAAGAGAAGGCCGAACGCGAAGCCATGGAATGGGCCGCGGCCGAAATGGACGACGATCTCTCGAAGGGCGGCGACGACCTCTGATGCGCCACCCGGCCGCCATCGGACCACGACAGCATTGCCTCACGGTAGTGCGTTGTCCACGCGGCGGCCAGATCGCGGGGTAACGGGATGAACACGGCGCTGCAGGAAAGACTCCCTGCCGACGTGTTGGCTCTCGAAGATCGGCTGAGTTATCTGCCGCGCGAACAAATCGCGCGGATCACGAAAGCGTATCTGCTCGGCGCGCAGGCGCACGCGGGCCAGACGCGCAAGAGCGGCGAACCCTACATCACGCATCCGGTCGCCGTCGCGGCCATCCTCGCCGATCTGGGCATGGATGCCGAAACGATCATCGCCGCGATCCTGCACGACACGCTCGAAGACACGCCGCTTTCGCGCGAGGAACTCGAACGCGAATTCGGCGCGGATGTCGGTCGCGCTCGTCGACGGCGTGACCAAACTCGACAAGGTCATGTTCCGCAGCCTGCAGGAAGCGGCCGCGGAAAGTTTCCGCAAGATGCTGCTGGCGATGGCGCGCGATTTGCGCGTGATCCTGATCAAGCTCGCCGATCGCCTGCACAACATGCGCACGCTCGGCGCGATGGAACCCTGCCGCGCGCCGCCGCATCGCGCGCGAGACGCTCGATATCTACGCGCCGATCGCGCAGCGCCTGGGCATGAACAAGTTCAAATCGGAACTGCAGGAACTGGGATTCCGCGCGCTGTATCCGATGCGTCATCGCGCGCTGACCGCGCGCATCAAGAGTGCCGTCGGCAATCGCCGCGAAGTGATGACCAAGATCGAAGCTCGCGCTGTCGACGCGGCTGGCCGCGGAGAACGTCAAGCATCGCGTGATGAGCCGCATCAAATCGCCGTACAGCATTTACACGAAGATGCGCGCCGAGCACAAAACCTTCGCGCAGGTGATGGACGTGTACGGCTTCCGCGTCGTCGTCCACGCGACGATGGAGTGCTATCACGCGCTCGGTGCGATTCACGCGCTCTACAAACCGCTCGATTCGCGCTTCCGCGATTTCATCGCGATTCCGAAAGCGAACGGCTATCAATCGCTGCACACCGTGTTGTTCGGGCCGTTCGGCGGCCGATCGAAATCCAGATCCGCACCGAAGACATGGACCAGATCGCCGAACGCGGCGTCGCCGCGCACTGGACGTACAAAGCCGCCGAACCGGCGACCGCCGCGCAAACGCGCGCGCGCGAATGGGTCGAAGGACTGGTCGAAGCGCAGACGCGCGAAGCCTCGTCGATCGAGTTCCTCGAAAATGTCAAGGTCGATTTGTTTCCCGACGAGGTGTATCTGTTCACGCCGAAGGGACACATCCTCGCGTTGCCGCGCAATGCGACCGCGCTCGATTTCGCGTTTGCGGTTCACACCGACGTCGGCACGCACGCGGTCGCCGCGCGCGTCGACAAGAAACTGGTGCCGCTGCGTCAGCGTTTGAATTCGGGCGAGTCGGTGGAAATCATCACCGCGCCGTCGGCGCAGCCGAATCCGCAGTGGCTCGAATGGGTCGTGTCGGCGCGTGCGCGCACGGCGATCCGTCACTTTCTCAAGCGTCTGCAGCACGAAGACGCCGTGGAATTCGGCCATCGCATGCTCGATCGCGCGCTCGATGCGCGGGGCTTGAGCCTCGATGCGATTCCGTCGGCCGTGCTCGATCGTTTCCTCGAGCGAAGCGCGCTACAAACGTCTCGAAGAACTGCTCGCCGACATCGCGCTCGGCAACCGCATGCCCGATCAGGTCGCCGCGACAACTCTCCGACACGCACGGCAGCACGCCGTACGGCGCAATCGGCATTGCGCGCGTCGGAAAAAATCCTCATCACCGGCGCCGAACGCGGCGTGCTCAGTTTCGGCAATTGCTGCTATCCGGTGCCGGGCGACGAGATCTTCGGTTATCTGTCGTCGGGCAAAGGCATCGTCGTGCATCGGCTGGATTGTCCGAACGCGCCCGAATACCGCAAGACGCCGGAACGCATCGTCGCCATCGGCTGGGATCGCGAAGTCTCCGGCGATTACCGCGCGCGGCTGCGCATCGTCGTCGACAACAAGCCCGGCGTGCTCGCGACGGTCGCCGCCGCGATCGCCGAACGCGACTCGAACATCGAGAACGTCGAATATCAGGAACGCGACCAGCAAACCTCGACATTGATGTTCACCATCGAAGTGCGCAACCGCAAACATCTGGCCGCCGTGATGCGCCGCGTGCGCAACGCGCCGGTGGTGCATGCGGTGTATCGTTATCCTTGAGCAAATTCGTATTCGGCGGATCCGATGTCGGGTGCTTTCAACGCTTCGTCATTGAGATAGCTGCGTTTTCGTCGCATCGAAGAATCATCCCATGCGCAAAACCATCCACACCGATGCCGCGCCGAAAGCGATCGGTCCGTATTCGCAAGCCGTCCGCACCGGCAACACGGTGTATTTTTCCGGCCAGATTCCGCTCGATCCGGCCACCGGCGAACTCGTCACCGGCGACATCTCGTTCCAGACGCGGCGCGTTTTCGAGAACCTCAAGGCCGTGTGCGAAGCGGCCGGCGGATCGCTCGCGACAGTCGTGCGCGTCGGCATCTATCTCACCGATCTCGGCAACTTCGCCGCGGTGAACGCGGTGATGGCCGAGTACTTCAAGGAACCGTATCCGGCGCGCTCGACGATCGGCGTCGCCTCGCTGCCGCGCGGGGCGCAGGTTGAAATCGACGCCATCCTCCAGCTTGATTGAAGCGCCGCGCGCGAAGCTCGCGGGCTGCGGAAGTGATCGCGCGTCGAAACGCCGAGCGCACGTCGATCGCACGATCCCACTGCATCGGTGGCGACGCTTCCCGGCGTCGGCCCCGCGCTGCTGCGAGATCCTCGAGCGCGTCGGACTGTTCACGCTGCAGGATCTCTGGTTCCATCTGCCGCTGCGCTACGAAGATCGCACGCGCATCACCGCGATCCGCGATCTGCGCCACGGCGAAACGCGCGCAGGTGCAGGGTCGCATCGAGGCGATCGAAAAAAGTTTTCGCTATCGGCCGCAACTGCGCATCGCCATCGTCGACGATTCGCGACAGACGCTGACGCTGCGTTTTTTCCACTTCAACAACGCGCAGGTGAATCAGCTCGCGGTCGGCGGTTGCGTTGCGCTGCGTTCGGCGAAGTGCGTTTCGCGAAGAACGGTTTCGAGATGGTGCATCCGCAATATCGGCGGATCGCCGACGACGGTGTCGCCGTGGTCGAGGAACGGCTCACGCCGGTTTATCCGACGACGGAAGGACTCGGCCAGACGCGACTCGTGTCGTTGATCGGCAACGCGCTCAAGCGATTGCCGAACGACGACGTCCTCGAATTGATTCCGCCCGAACTTCGCGGTGAAAACGAACTGTCGTCGTTGCGCGCCGCATTGCTCTACGTGCATCGTCCGCCGCCGGATGCGGATCTCGCCGCGCTCGCCGCCGGCGCGCATCCGGCGCAACAACGCCTCGCGTTCGAGGAATTGCTCGCGCAACATCTCAGCCTCAAGCGATTGCGCGAGCGTGCGCGAAGCCACATCGCGCCGGTACTCGATGGCAACGGCAAGCTGCGCACAAAATTCCTGAAAAACTTGCCGTTCAAACCGACCAACGCGCAGAAGCGCGTCGCGACCGACATCGTCAACGATCTGGCCAGCGACAAGCCGATGCTGCGCCTCGTGCAAGGCGACGTCGGTTCCGGCAAAACGGTCGTCGCTGCGCTCGCTGCGCTGGCGGCCGTCGAAGCGGGATATCAGGTCGCGCTGATGGCGCCGACCGAATTGCTCGCCGAACAGCACTTCCGGAATTTCACCGCATGGATGAAACCGCTCGGCATCGACGTGGTCTGGCTTGCCGGCAAACTCAAAGGCAAGGCGCGCGCATCCGCGCTTGCCGCGCTGTGCGGCATCGGCACCGATTGCCATCGGCACGCACGCGCTGATGCAGGAAGGCGTCGAATTCGCCAAGCTCGGCCTGATCATCATCGATGAGCAGCACCGTTTCGGCGTACACCAGCGGCTGTCTGCTGCGCGACAAAGGCCGCAGCGGCGATAGCGTTCCGCATCAACTCGTGCTCACCGCGACGCCGATTCCGCGCACGTTGGCGATGACGGCGTACGCCGATCTGGATGTCTCCGCGATCGATGAACTTCCGCCCGGCCGCACGCCGGTGACGACGGTCGCGATCGCGAACGGACGGCGCAATGAAGTGATCGAGCGCATTCGCGCCGCGTGCGCGGACGGGCGTCAGGCCTATTGGGTCTGCACGATCATCGAAGAATCCGAACAGCTGCAGGCGCAGGCGGCCGAAGCGATCCACGGCGAACTGTCGCGCGCGCTGCCGGATCATCGCGTCGATCTCGTGCACGGGCGACTCAAGCCGCTCGAGAAACAACGGGCGATGGAAGATTTCGCATCGGGCAAAACATCGTTGCTGGTCGCGACGACCGTGATCGAAGTCGGCGTCGACGTGCCGAACGCGAGCCTGATGATCATCGAAAATGCGGAACGTCTCGGTCTGGCGCAATTGCATCAGTTGCGCGGACGCGTCGGCCGCGGCAGCGCGGCGTCGAGTTGTGTACTTTTATACCAGACGCCGCTGTCGATGATGGCGCGTCAGCGTCTGGATGTGTTGCGTGAAACCGGCGACGGTTTCCGCATCGCCGAAAAAGATCTCGAATTGCGCGGCCCCGGCGAAGTGCTCGGCACGCGCCAGACCGGACAACTTTCGCTGCGCATCGCCGATCATCAGCCGCGACGCGCATTTGCTTCCGGCCGTGCAGCATGCGGGCGAAGCGATGCTGCGCGATCATTCCGACTCTCGTCGATCGTCTCGTCGCGCGCTGGATCGGCGGCGCTGCGCGTTACGCCGGCGCATGATGGCGCGACTGCGCGCCGCGCTGGCGCAGATGCGGCCGCGCGAATTCGCCATGCGGCCCGCACGCTGTCCGTTTTGCGGACCGACGCTCATCGTGAAACTGCGCGACGACGAAATCGGCGTGCGCTGCCTGCGTTGTGGCGCGAGCGCGATTCATTTGTCGGTCGGCTGCGCGATCGCATCGGAGATTGCCGGACTTGCGCACGTGCGATGTCTACGAACTTTCCGCACGCGGACCGCTGGTCGATTTCCTGCGCCGTTCCACGCGAACGTTGACGACCTCGGAATACTTCGCCGACGTCGCGCGAGGCACGTCGCGCGATGGCGTACGCTGTGAAGACGTGCAGCGGCTGACGTTTGCCGATGCATCGTTCGATCTCGTCACGCATACCGAAGTTTTCGAGCACGTTCCAGACGACGCGGCCGCGTTCCGCGAAATACATCGCGTGCTTCGGCCCGGCGGCCGCATGATTTTCACGGCGCCGCCGATGTCGATACCACGCACGATCGAACGCGCGCGGCTCCGCGATGGTGCGATCGAACACCTATTGCCGGTGCGAACCCATCACGATCCGTTGCGCGGCGGCGATCCGATTCTGGTCTATCGCGAGTACGGCGCGCGATGTCGTCGAACGCATTGCCGCGGCCGGCTTCATCGACGTGCGTTTGCTGGAGCCGCCGGCGCAAATTCCGTGGAATCTGAATCGCCGCGTCGTCGTGGCGCGCCGCAACTGAGCTAGCATTCGCAACGCCGTCAGGAATCGAAATGGAAAAAATGAAACTGCTGATCGACACCGACCCCGGCGTCGACGACGCATTGGCGATCATGCTGGCGCACGCGCGCGCCGAAGTCGTCGGCCTGACGATCGCGGCCGGCAACGTCGGGCTCGCGCACACGGTCGCGAATGCGCTCAAGCTTGTCGAAACGATCGGCGCGGACACGCCGGTATTCGCCGGCTGCGCGAATCCACTCGTGCTGCCGGCTGCCGACGCGGCATTCGTGCACGGCAACGACGGCTTCGGCGACACCGGATATGCGCCGAGCACGCGCGCTGTCGAAAACGAGCATGCGGTCGATGCGATTTTGCGTTTGTCGCACGAACATGCGGGCAAACTCGTGATCGCCTCGATCGCGCCGATGACGAATATCGCGATGGCGCTTCGCCGCGATCCGACGTTGCCTGAGCGCGTCGCGCAGCTCGTCGTCATGGGCGGCGCGGTGACCGGGCGCGGCAACACGCATCTGGTGCCGGCTGAATTCAACGTCGGCTTCGATCCGGAAGCCGCGCACGTCGTATTTTCGACGTGGCCGCGCGTTCACGCTCGTGGATTGGGAATTGACCATGCGTCACGGTCTCGAATTCGACATGCTCGAACGATGGCTCGGCAACGGAAGCGCGATCGCGCGTTTCTACGACACGATTTCCGCGAAGACGCGCGCGTGGACGACGCAACGCGGCCGCGCCGCGACTGCATGGTCGCCGATGCGCTCGCGCTGGCGGTAGTGCTCGAACCCGACATCGTGCGTCGCGCGGAGCATCGCCATGTCGCCGTCGAATTGAACGGCACACTCACGCGTGGCGCGACGGTCGTCGATTGGGATCGACGCCTTGGCAGACGCGAAAACGCACGCATCGTCATGGATGTCGATCAAGCCCGCTTCGAATCACTGATCGGCGGGACGCTCGCCCGCTGATTTTTCGGCGTAATCGCGGCCGCAATTCTTCGGCGTTGCGGATCCACACATCGCGCTGCGGAAACGCGAGTTCGATGTCGTTTTCCTTGCACACCTCGACGATGCGGAACTGCAGTTCGTTCTGCACGTTGCCGCGATGCGCGATTTCGGCGACGTAAACGCGCAGTTCGAAATTCTGTGTGCTGTCGCCGAATCCGGTCATCGGACAACTCGGGGCGGGATCGTTGAGCACCAGCGGATGCGACTTGGCGACATCGAGCAGAATCTGTTGCGCCTGCCGCGGATCGTTGCGGTAGGCGATGCCGAGCTTGATGACCAGGCGCGTCGTCGCGTCGGAGAGCGTCCAGTTCACGAGCCTGTCGGTAATGAAACTCTTGTTCGGGACGACGACTTCCTTGTTGTCCCAGTCGATGATCGTCGTCGCGCGCGTGCGGATGCGTGCGACCACGCCTTCCACGCCGCCGATGCTGACGATGTCGCCGATGCGGAACGGCCGCTCGAACAGAACGATCAAACCGGAAATGAAATTCGCGAAAATTTCCTGCATGCCGAAACCGAGTCCGACCGAAAAACCCGCCGCGAGCCATTGCAGATTCGCCCAGCGCAAACCGAGCATCGACAGGCCGAGGATCACGCCGGTGAACACGATGAGATAGCGCGTCACGCTGGTCATCGCGTAGCGCGTGGCGACATCGACGTGGAAGCGGCGCAGGATGCCGACTTCGAGCAGGCCGGGCAGGTTGCGCGTCGCGACCGACGTCAGCACGATGATGACGAGTGCTTCGACCAGATCGCGCAATGTGACGGTGATGACGAATTCCTTGCCGTCGAGAACCTGCGTCGGTTTCCACAACACGTAATTGCCGAGCAGCGACAGCGCCGGCGTGACATCGGACCACACCCACAGCAGCACGCTGACCGTGGCGACGATGGTGAGCGCGCGCAGCAGGCGGCGCGTCTGCGCGCTCAGACTCGCGATGGTGATTTCTTCCGCTTCGGGCACTTCGGGGCGCGCTTCGCCTTCCGGCGTCGTCGTTTCCGACGACTCTTCCGATTCGGATTTCGCTTCGGCACGCTTGAGCGCGAGACGCCGTTCGCCGAGCACGAGCCAGCGCACGGCGAGTCCGTGCAGAGTCGAAATCAGCAGCGCGATGCCGATGGTCTGGAGCAGATGCGTGGCCAGCGTATCGACGGTCACCAGATAGCCGAGCAGAACCAGCACGGCGCACGCGCAACAGGTGAACGTGAAGAACAGCCGCGCGATCTGGCGCAGGCGCAGCGGTTCGCGCAATGTCGTCTGACGCACCGTCCACAGCCGTCCGGGTGCGAAAAGATGCCAGCTGATCGCCGCGGTCGCGAGCATCGACAACACGATGAGCGTGCGGCCGAAGCGTGTCGAGCGGCGCGTCGATGTCGGGGCGCGACATCATCTTGATGAAGAACGTGGTCGGCAGCGCGATCAACGCGAGGATCGGCGCGACGGTATGGATCGCCTCGCGACGCGGTCGCGGCCAGCGGAAATGGTATTGCGCCAATCCATTTTCCATCGTCAGCGCGCGCAGATACGCGAGCACCGCGGTAGGCAGCACGAGCGCGTTCAGGCCGCTGGCGATCGCATCGGAAAATCCGATCGCGCTCGCCGCGTTTTGAATGAACAGCCGGCTCGAGCAACCAGATCGAACAATGGCGCGGGAATGATGCGCAGGATCGTCCACGCGAGCGCTTCGCCGGTGAGCAGATAGCGATCGGTGCGCAAGCGGCGCATCGGTGTCGCAATCGCTGCCAGACGTGCCGGCGCACGGCTGCCGAGCAGCAACGCGAGCACGAGCGCGAGCGCGCCGGCGATCGCAACCAGCGGTCGCGACAACGCCGTCTTCACGGCGCCGTTGAAGCGCCAACAGCCAGCGTCGCGAAGCAAAGAAGTTGAACGTATCGCCCGGCCATTGCGCGAACCAGGCGCCGCCGATCGCGGCGTGGCTCGGCGTCCACAGCAGGCGTTCTTCGAGTTTTGCGGACAGCTCCGAGGTGATGTTGGTGACTTCGGTCTGCTCCTGTTCGACATCGCTCAACGTGTCGGCGAGGCGGCGCAATTGCGCGGTGAGCTGCGCGACGATTTCGGCGCGCAAGTCGAGGCTATCGCGCAATTTCGAGCGCACGTCGGCGCGGCGTTCGTCGGGCAGATTCGGCAGGCGCGCGAGCGAACGATCGACGATGCCGTCGATGTCGGTCAACGCACTTTGCCGTTCGCGCACCGAGATGAGATCCATGCGTGCGCCGGCGAGTTCGGTCTGCAGTTCCGCGAGCTGGCGCTTGAGCAGCGACACCGGTTTCAGCTTGCGCTGTTCGGCGAGCAGGATGAGACCGACCGCTTCGCTGACGCCGCCGATGCGGATGCGTTCGTTGGTGTTTTCGAGCGCCTGTTCGGTTTCCTGACGCGTGGCGTCGAGTTCCTGTTTCTGGGTGCGCAAATCCGACAGCCGCGCGATCGTCTGCGCGAGTTGATTGGTCAGCGTGACGTTGGTGTTTGCGGCATCGACGAGCAGTGTGCGCGTTCGGCGGCATCTGTCCGGCCTGCTGCATCACGCGCGTGCGCAGCGTATCGACATATTCGTCAGTGCGATTGAGCACCATCGCTTCGAGCGTGGAGACGTGCGCGTTCAATTCGCCGATCGTGCGTTGGCGCTGCCGCAACTGCGACGACAGCAATCGCATGCGCGGTTCGTAGCTGCGGTTTTCAAGTTCGAGCAGCGCGATCTGCACCGTCGCCAGACGCTCGGCGGCTTGCGCGCGCAACGTGCGCGCAGAGGCGAGCGGCGCTGATTCGCCTTTGTGCGGCGCCGACGTTTGCGCCGCATCGGCCGACGCATAGGCGGCAGTCAATTCGTCGCGCATCTGCGCCGGGCGCGCGCTCTGATGACGCATTTCCGCATCGAGCGCGGTGACGGCACTGTGCGCGGCGGTGAGCGCGGAGCGTTCGGTCGCCAACATCGTTTCGAGCTGGTCGGTGCTGGCGTGGACGGGCAGGTTTTTCTTCCACGCATCGAGCGCGTCGGAATCATCCTGGGCTAGCGCTGCGTCGATCTTCGCGGCGGTATCGTCGGCGGCGTCGGCGGTTTCGCGCAAGGTTTGCCATTGGCGCGCGAGCTCGTCGGCTTGCGTTTCGTCGGCCTGCGCCTGATTGAGCAGATCTTCGGCCTGCTTGCGGTCGTCGGCGCTGAGGCTGCGTTGTTTCGGCAGTCCCTTCAGCGCGTTGGCGATGGCGGTCGCGTGCGTGGCGGGGAGTGCGGCGTCGGCAGGCGCGGCGGATCTGCGCGGCGGCGAAATACGGGAAAACAGAATGAAACAAGCGAAAATAAGGCGCATCAGGGTACTTGGGATACCAGTGAACTTGCGTCCGTAGGGCCGGGCACGATACCATATCGCTCTTTTCTCGCCCGTTTTCTGCGGACAAATCTCATGAAAGCCGATACCCATCCCAAGTACGAACCGGTGGTGTTCCAGGACATCTCCACCAACTTTTCGTTCCTCACGCGTTCGACGATGACATCGAAAGAAAAAGTCAAGTGGGAAGACGGCAAGGAATACCCGGTCGTCAAAGTGGAAATTTCCAGCCAGTCGCACCCGTTCTACACGGGCAAGCACAAGATCATCGATTCGGGTGGTCGCGTCGACAAATTCCGTCGTCGCTACGGCGCGAAATAATTCCCGCTCGGGTCGGGCCGTTCGTGCCCGACCGTGATCTGCGCACCGTCCGTTTCGGGCGGTGCCGATTCTCCGATCAAGAAGATTTTACGCGACGCCTGACCGCGCGCGTCGTCGCGTTGCTGCGTGCGCACAAGCGTCAAACGCCTGTGCGATAATCCGCGCTTCGGCGGCCGACTGCCGTCACCTTCAAGACTTCTACAAGGAATCGTCATGGCCGATAAGTCTGTGGTTCTGACCGACAGTGAGTCGAACAAATCCACCACGATGCCGCTGGTGAGCGGCAGCCTCGGCGAACCGGCCATCGACATCGGCAAGCTGCACAAGGAACAGGGCTACTTCACGTTCGATCCGGGCTTCATGTCGACCGCCGCGACGCGCAGCGCGATCACCTTCATCGACGGCGACAAAGGCGTGCTGCTGTATCGCGGCTATCCGATCGAGCAGCTGGCCAAGCATTCGAGCTTTCTCGAAGTCGCATATCTGCTGATAACGGCGAGCTGCCGACAAGCCGATCAGTTCAAGAGCTTCGAGCACGAAGTCACGCATCACACGATGATGCACGAGTCGCTCAAGAACTTTCTGCACGGATTCCACTACGACGCGCATCCGATGGCGATGTTGTGCGGATCGATCGCGTCGCTGTCGGCGTTCTATCACGACACGCTGGATATTACCGATCCGGAACAGCGCCGTCTCGCCGCGATCCGCCTGATCGCGAAGATGCCGACGATCGCCGCCGCCGCGTATCGCTATTCGATCGGCTGGCCGATCCGCTATCCGCGCAACAATCTCGAATACTGCACGCGCTTCCTGCACATGATGTTCGAAGTGCCGAGCGAGCCGCTGGAGATCGAATCCGATCGGTGGCGAAGGCGCTCGATCTGTTGTTCATCCTGCACGCCGATCATGAGCAGAACGCGAGCACGTCGACGGTGCGCCTGGTCGGTTCGACCGGTGCGAATCCGTATGCCTGCGTCGCCGCCGGCATCGCGGCGCTGTGGGGACCTGCGCACGGCGGCGCGAACGAGGCGGTGCTGAAAAGCTCGCGGAGATCGGCGACGTCAAAAATGTCGGCAAGGCGATCGAGAAGCGCGAAAGACAAGAACTCCGGATTCCGCCTGATGGGTTTCGGCCATCGCGTCTACAAGAACTTCGATCCGCGCGCGACGATCATCCGCGAGATGACCCACAAGGTGCTGGACGATCTGAACGTGAAAGATCCGCTGCTCGACGTCGCGCATCGAACTCGAACAGGCGGCGCTGAAGGATCCGTATTTCGTCGAGCGCAAGCTCTATCCGAACGTCGATTTCTATTCGGGCATCATCTACAAGGCGCTGAAGATTCCGACCGAGATGTTCACGGTGATGTTCGCGATCGCGCGCACCGCAGGCTGGGTCGCGCATTGGCTCGAGCAGCACACGGACAAGGAGACCAAGATCGGTCGGCCGCGGCAGATTTATACCGGGTCGGTGAAGCGCGATTACACGGAAATCGCGAAACGTTGATCGGCTCGGCGCGTTTGCATTGGATGAGAACGGAGCTGCGGCGTCCGTTTTTGCTTCTGGCCCGCCATTTTGGCCAACGCTCCTGTGCCCGCCGCGGACCCGCGCTCCCGGCGCGGGTTGAGTGCTTTCGCAAGCTTGTACGAGCGTAGTTACTCTTTCAGCAAGTCTTCGACTGCGCTCAATGTTGCGCGCTTCATCGGTTTGTCGTCGACGCGATCCAAGGGCGGCTGTCGAATGGCTCGGGCGGCAGAAGCGTGATGTCGATGCGGATGTCGTCGCGCGGGATGATCAGCGCGGGATATTCCTGCAGCGTGTCGTGTCCGAATTTCAGTTTTCGGTCTTGTTCTTCGTAGTCGATGCCGTTTTCGCTCGAGCAGGATCATCACCTGCTCGGGTGCGTCGCAGAACAGATGCAGGCAAACGGCTGAGAATTTGTCGGCGGTGCCTTCGAGCACGGCGTCCGACGAGGCGCGGATCGAAATCCTTGAAGAACTTCATCGCTTCGCGCGCTTCTTCGCGCAGGCGGCGCAGGGTTTGAGGTTGTTCGTCCGATTGGAAAAGGCGCTGGTGTTCGCGCAATGCGTCTTCGATTTCGGCGTTGTTGGGAAGTTGCGATTTGTCGTTGGCGCCGAGGCGCTCGGCGGCTTTGCGCTTGGCCATCTGGAAATCGCGGATGCCGCTTTCGCTCATCAGGCGCGCGGCTTCGACCGCCACGCGGCGGCGCATCTGATCGGAACCTCGAGCCGCGCGCATCAGAAAATACCGTATGCGTCCTGCTGGACTTTCTTTTCCTGTTCGGTCTGGTCGGTCGGGCCGGTGGTGAGACGACCGACGTCCTCGGTCTTGAAGTATTCGAGGATCGAGCGTGAATCGTCGGCGGTGGCGAGTCCGCCGGTTGCCGGATCGATGCGCGCGGTGGTGATGCCCGGCGGCATCTCGAACGGTTTTTCGGGCACGCCTTTCAGCGCGGTGCGCATGAAACTGATCCACATCGGCAATGCGGTTTCGGCGCCGAATTCGTGGTAGCCGAGCGAGGTGAAATCATCGAAGCCGACCCACGCGCTGGCGACGAGATCGTCGTTGTAGCCGCTGAACCAGCCGTCGCGGTGATCGTTGGTCGATCCGGTTTTGCCGGCGAGATCGTTGCGTTTCAGAACCATCGCGCCGGCGCCGGTGCCGCGGCGGACGACGTCGTGCAGCAGCGAGCTGATCAGGTAGTCGGTGCGCGCGTCGAGCGTGCGCGGCGCGAGCTTCGGTGCTTCGGGATCGGATGCCGGAGCCGCAGCTTGCGCGGATGAGATTGGTGAAAGCGAAGTGCGCACGGCGCCTTCGCCGCGCGTTTCGCTTTGCGCGACGCGGGTGTCTTCGAGCAGGCGTTGCGGACAATGTTTGCAGGCGACGGCCGGCTGCGCCTTGAAAATTTCGTTGCCGTCGCGGTCGACGATGCGGTCGATGAAATACGGATCGACGAGGAAGCCGCCGTTGGCGAACACGGCGTACGCGCGCGCCATCGTCAGCGGCGATACGGACGCCGTGCCGAGCGCCATCGAGAGATTGTCCGGAATCTGCTCGAGCGAGAATCCGAATCTCGTGGCGAACTCGCGCGCGTAGTGCACGCCGATCGCATCGAGCAGTCGAACGGACACGAGGTTTTTGGAAACGACCATCGCTTCGCGCAGGCGCATCGGGCCGTCGAATTTGCCGTCGTCGTTTTGCGGCGTCCACAGGCCGTTCGGCTTGGATGGATCGGCGAACACGATCGGCGCATCGTTGATGATCGATGCGGGCGTGAAGCCGTGTTCGAACGCGGCGGAATAGAAGAACGGTTTGAAACTCGATCCGGGCTGCCGGCTCGACTGCACCGCGCGATTGAATTTGCTGCGCGAGAAACTGAAACCGCCGACTTCGGCGCGGATGGCGCCGTCTTCCGGATTGAGCGCGATGAGCGCGCCCTGCACCGAAGGGATTTGCGACAGTTTCCATTTGCCTTCGTCGTTGCGCGCGACGCGGACGATGTCGCCGGTCGCGAGCACGTCGCTCACTTTCTTCGGCGCGGCGCCGCGATGGCGTTCGTCTTTGTAGCGGTTGGCCCAGGCGAGGGCGGGCATCTCGAGCGAGACGGTCTGGCCATCACTCAGATAAATGTTGGCGGTCTTGTCGCTGGCGTCCGTGACGATGCCGGGCACGAGTCCGACAACCGGATGATACGGATCGAGCTTGCGGTCGAGTTCGTCCGACGATGGATGTTCCGGCAGATCGATGTGCGCTTCCGGACCGCGGAATCCGTGGCGCTGATCGTAGGCCATCGAGATCGTCGCGCAACGCCTGGTTGGCGGCGTCCTGATCTTTCGAGTCGATCGTCGTGTAGACGGCGTAGCCATCGGTGAGCGCGTCGTTGCCGAGGCGCTCGATCGCATCCTGACGCACCAGTTCGGCGATCCACGGCGCTTCGACTTCGACGGGCGGTTCGTGCGCGTAGGAGCGATCGGGTTCTGCATCCGCCGCCTTCATCTGATCGGCGGTGATGAAACCGTTTTCGAGCATGCGCTCGAGCACGTATTTGCGGCGTTCGGTCGCGCGCGCGCGGTTGCTCAGCGGATTGCTGCTCGACGGAAATTTCGGCAGCGACGCGAGCATGGCCGCATTCGCCGAGCGTGAGCTGATCGAGCGTCTTGCCGTAATAGAACTCGGCGGCGGCGGCGACGCCGTAGGCACGGTTGCCGAAGAAAATCTTGTTGAGATACAGCTCGAAGATTTCGTCCTTCGCTCAATTCGCGTCTCGATGCGGAACGAGAGAAAGATCTCCGTGAACTTGCGCGTGAGGCTGACTTCGGAACTCAGGAAGAATCCGCGCGCGACCTGCTGCGTGATCGTGCTGCCACCGGGCACGTGCATCGTGCGCTTGGTGATCATCAGACCGACCGCGCGCGCGACACCTTGCCAATCGACGCCGGGATGGCTGTAGAAATTGGCGTCTTCGGCGGCGAGGAAGGCGTTCTTGAGCTGCTGCGGCACCTGCTCGATCTTGACCGGGATGCGCCGCGTCTCGCCGATAGTGGCAATGAGCTTGCCATCGGCGCTATAGACCCGCAGCGGCACCTGCAGGCGCACATCGCGCAGCGTTTCGACCGAGGGCAGGCGCGGCGCGATCAACCAATACGCGACACCGACGGCGAGGCATGCTAAAAGGACTCCAGAAACACCCAAAATCAATGCGTAACGGAGCAAACGTAGAAATATTCTCATGCCGTGTCGGTAATGTGATGGCAGTCAAGGTAGAACACGTGCCGGACGCGGTATAGAGAAATCCGGTCGGGAATTGTAGCAGCTCGCTCCGGGGACGAAGCGGGCGGAAATCGCGGGCAAATCAGGGGCAAGTTGCAGGCGAATCAACGATTTGCGCGTCTTTTAAAGATACTGTTGATAATCCGTTAAGTTTCGTATTTAATGTAGATGCGCACATATCGCTCGTAAGAGCGCGTGGGATAGGGGAAAAAGTTGTGGGCCTACTCAGTGGAAAAGCGCCGCAGCTGGTTGGGGTGGACATCAGCTCGACGGCGGTAAAGCTGCTGCAATTGAGTCAGTCCGGCGGCAAGTATCGCGTGGAGCATTACGCGGTCGAGCCGTTGCCCCCGAATGCCGTGGTCGAAAAGAACATCGTCGAGGTCGAAGCCGTCGGCGAAGCGATCCGTCGCGCGCTGAACCGCTCCGGCGCGAAGACCAAGTTCGCCTCCGCCGCCGTCGCCGGTTCCGCGGTGATCACCAAGGTGATCCCGATGCCCGCCGATCTGTCCGAAGACGATCTCGAAGGTCAGATCCAGGTCGAGGCCAACCAATACATTCCTTATCCGATCGAAGAAGTCAGTCTCGATTTCGAAGTCGTCGGTCCGGTGAAAGATAACCCGGAGATGATGAACGTTCTGCTCGCCGCATCGCGCACCGAGAACGTCGATCTGCGCGTCGCCGCGCTCGATCTCGGTGGACTTGACCGCGCGCGTCGTCGATGTCGAAGCGTTCGCGATGGAAAACGCGTTCAAGCTGGTCGCCGATCAGCTCGCGGTGCCGAAAGATGCGCGTCGTCGCCGTCGTCGACATCGGCGCGACGATGACCACGCTGATCGTGCTCAAGAATCAGCGCACGATCTATTCGCGCGAACAGGTGTTCGGCGGCAAGCAGCTCACCGATGAGGTGATGCGCCGCTACGGTCTGTCGTATGAAGAAGCCGGTCTGGCCAAGCGCCAGGGCGGTCTGCCGGAATCCTACGAGATCGAAGTGCTCGAGCCGTTCAAGGAGGCGATGGTCCAGCAGATCAGCCGTCTGCTGCAGTTCTTCTTCGCCGGTAGCGAATACAACAAGGTCGACCAGGTCGTGCTCGCCGGCGGTTGCGCCTCGATCAGCGGCGTGGCCGAAATGGTCGAAGAACAACTCGGCGTGCCGTGCGTGGTCGCCAATCCGCTGGCGAACATGTCGCTGTCGTCGCGCGTGCAGGCGGCAGACGCTCGCACAGGATGCGCCGGCGCTGATGATCGCCTGCGGCCTGGCGCTTGCGGAGTTTCGACTGATGGCAAAGATCAATCTACTCCCGTGGCGAACCGAACGGCGCAAGCTGCGCGAGCGCGAGTTCTACATGATGCTCGGCGCGGCTGTCGTCGCCGGCATCCTGGCCGTGCTCGCTGTGGGTCTACTGGATGGATGCAGCGCATCGAGAACCAGGAAGACCGCAACGCGCTAGCTCACCAACGAGATCAAGGCGCTCGACGTCAAGCTCACCGAGATCAAGAGCTCGAAGAAACGCGCTCGCAGTCTGCTGCAGCGCAAGCAGATCATCGAGCAGCTGCAGGCCAATCGTTCGCAGATGGTGCATCTGTTCGACGAACTGGTGAAAACGATTCCCGACGGCGTGCGCCTGAATTCGATGAAGCAGGCCGGCGACACGCTGACGCTGACCGGCGTGGCTCAATCCAACGCCAGCGTCGCCGACTACATGCGCAACGTCTCGATGCGTCGCCATGGCTGAAGCGCACCGACCTGCAACAAGACCGAAGCGAAGGGCGGCGATCGCCGCGAACCGTTCGCGTTCGGACTGACGGTCAAGTTGACCAGCCCTGAAGAAAAAGAAAAAGAACGGCTAGCACGCCGAAGGCAAGACCGGCGCGCGGATCGCGCCGGCCGCGCCGCGGCGCACAAGCCGCCGCCGGCCGCGACAGCCACGCCGCGCCGCGACGCCGCGGCAATCGCGGGGAGCAAGCCATGAAGCTTTCCGATTTCCGCAATCTCGACCGCAACAACATCGGTGGCTGGCCGCAAGGCGTCAAGCTGACGTTCTGCGTGATCCTGTTCGGCCTCGTCATGCTCGGCGGCTGGTACTTCTTCATCACCGACCGGCAGGACGACCTCGAGCACAAGCAGAGTCAGGAAGCGCAGCTGCGCAAGGAGTTTGCCGACAAGCAGGCCAAGGCCGTCAATCTCGAAAAGCTGCGCGACCAGCTGCAGGAAATGCGCGACATGCTGCGCCAGCTGATTCATCAGTTGCCGACCAGCACGCAGATGCCGCAACTGCTCATCGACATTTCGCAGTCGGCGCTCTCGACCGGTCTCGAGAACCAGCTGTTCAAGCCCGGCCCGGAAACGGTGAAGGAAGGGTTCTACGCCGAGAAGCCGATTCAGTTGCGCATGCTCGGCACGTATCACCAGTTCGGCAATTTCATCAGCAGCGTCGCGGCGATTCCGCGCGTGGTCATCCTGACCATGCAGGACGTGTCGCTGACGCCGACGTCCACCGACAAGGGCGCGCACCGGCGGCCGATTGCTGCTGGAAGGCACGGTCAAGACCTATCACTCGATCGAAGACGACGGTCTCAGCGGTCCGGCACCTGCGGCCGGTGCGCCGAAGCAGGGGGGTAAATGAGCATGTCCATGCCGCATGTTCGTTTGATCGCGCGCATCGCTCTCGTCGGCGCGGTAATCGCCCTGACCGGCTGCACCGGCGGCGACTCCGATCTGCGCGAGTGGATCGCGCAGGAAAAAGCCAAGAAGGGCGCGCCGATTCCGCCGCTGCCCGAATTGAAGCGTTTCGAATCGTTCGAATACACCTATAAAGATAACGATCCGGATGTCCGCGATCCGTTCGGCCTGAGCGCACGCGAACGGCAGGAACAGACCGCGACGCACGGCGGACCACAACCCGATCAGCATCCGAAAGAACCGCTCGAAGGCTATCGCGCTCGACAGCCTGAAGATGGTCGGCACGCTGTACGGCGGGCCGAAGATAGAAGCACTGATCAAAGATCCCGAAGGCGTCGTCCATCGGGTGCACATGCGTAATTACATGGGACAGAACAACGGCAAGGTCACCGCCATTGCCGAAGACCACTTAGAGCTCGTGGAACTGATCCCGAACGGGACCGGCGGTTGGATGGAGCACCAGGCAACCATTGCCCTGGGCGAGAAATAAGCGACCCATTGGGGGTAACTAGAAATGATGACATCAGTTGCTAACTTCCTGGGACGTTCGTCCGGAACCGGTGCGAGAACTTCGCGCCATGGGTTGGCTTGGCTTCTCATGCTGCTCGGGGTCCTGTTCGCGACGAACGCTCTGGCGGAGAACATCCTGCAGAACATCACGTACACGCCGCTCTCCGGAGGGCAGGTACAGGTCGTGATGCAGTTCGCCGGACCCGTCGGCGAACCGCAGATATTCACCACCGAAAATCCCGCGCGCATCGCCATCGACATACCGGCGACGCGCAACGGGCTGAGTCAGCGCCGCATCGATATCAGCACGGGCGCAACCAGCGCCGTCAGTGCGGTCGAAGCTGCCGGACGTACACGCGTGGTGGTCGATCTCTTTCACGCCGCCAGCTACACGACGAAGATGGAAGGCAACAACCTTCTTCTCACGATCAACAACGGCATGACCGGCTCGGCCACGACCACGGCGATCGCGACGACCGACCCGACCAAGACCCTCGCCGGTTCCGGCGTCGAGATTTCCAATATCGATTTCCGCCGCGGCACGCATGGCGAAGGCCGCATCGTGGTCACCTTCAGCGGCGAAGGCACCGGCGCGGACCTGCAGCGCACCGGCGACAAAATGAGCCTCGACATGTACAACGTGCGCCTGCCGCCCCAGCTCGCGCAGCGCCTCGACGTGATGGATTTCGCCACGCCGGTGCAGTTCATCGAAACGCGCGCACGCGGCAACGGCGCGCATATGGATATCGCCGCGACGGGCAGCTTCGAGCAGCTCGCCTACCAGGCCGGCAACCAGTACATCATCGAGATTTCGACGAAGAAAGAAGATGTGAAGCTCGATCCGAACGCGCCGCCGGTGTATTCCGGCAATCGCGTCACCTTCAACTTCCAGGACATCCCGACGCGCTCGGTGCTGCAGCTGATCGCCGACGTATCCGATCTCAATATCGTCGTCGCCGATTCCGTCGGCGGCAATGTCACCTTGCGCCTGATCAATGTGCCCTGGGATCAAGCCCTCGACATCGTGTTGCAGGCGAAAGGTCTCGACAAGCGCCGCAACGGCAACGTGATCTGGGTCGCGCCGCAGAAGGAAATCGCCGATCGCGAACAGGCGATCGCCGAATCCAAGCAGAAACTGCAGGCGGTGGCGCAGACCATCACGGTGTACATCCCGATCAGCTACGGCAAGGCCAAGGACATTGCCGACCTGCTCACGCAGAAATCGAAGCAGGCACAGAATGCCGGCGGCTCCGGTTCAAGCCGGAACTAGTGGGTTCCTGTCGAGCCGCGGCAGCGTCACCTCGGACGATCGCACCAACACGCTTCTCGTCGTCGATACGCCAGAACAGATCGAAATCATTCGCGGCCTGGTGTCGCGTCTGGATAAGCCAGTCCAGCAGGTGCTCATCGAATCGCGCGTCGTCGTCGCGACCGACAACTTCGCCCGCCAGCTCGGCGCCAAATTCGGGATCAGCGGCGGTTACCAGCGCAACAACACGGTGGTGTCGACGTCCGGCATCTCTCAATGCCACGGATCAAATGACAAACGCTGCGCTGCTCAATCGCTTCAACGGCACGGGCAGCGGTCTTCCGGTCAGTGCGCCTGCGGCGATCGGTGGCGGTGTGCTGGTGCCGGATATCGGCAATCGCCTCAACGTCAACATGCCCGCGTCTAACCCGGCCGGCAGCTTCGGATTGTCAATTCTTGGCGCCGATTACCTGCTCGATCTCGAGTTGTCCGCGGCGCAGACCGAAGGCCGCAGCGAACTTATCTCCAGTCCGCGCGTGATCACAGCCAACCAGCAGGAAGCCGACATCAAGCAAGGCCAGGAAATCGGCTACGTCGCCTTCACCGGCGGTACGGCTGGCGGCGGCGCGGCAACGGCCACGGTTCAGTTCAAGGAAGCGGTGCTCGAGCTCAAAGTCACGCCGACGATCACCGCCGACAATCGCGTGTTCCTGACTCTCGACGTCAAGAAGGACGCCATCAATTCGCTGGTGCCGAATCCGGGCGGCGGTTTCGTTCCGCAGCTCGACAAGCGCGAGATCAACACATCGGTGCTCGTCGACAACGGCCAGACCGTCGTGCTCGGTGGCGTCTACGAATTCGACAAATCCACCGACATCAAGAAAGTGCCGTTCCTCGGCGATATCCCCGGACTCGGTCTGCTGTTCCGGAACACCAACAACCAAACGCAAAAAGCGGAACTGCTGATCTTCGTCACGCCGCGCATTCTCAACGAGAGCCTCAAGTGACGATTGCCATCAGCATTTCAAATTCGGCGGTGAAGATCGCCGGACCCCATGACCAGATGAACAGGCGAGTTCGGAGATTCGACATGAAATTGTTCTATAAACCGTTATTGCTGCTCGCGGCTTCGGCAATGCTCGCCAGTTGCGGCGGAGGCGGATCGGGCAGCAGCTCGGGATTCACGCCGCCGGGCACCGACACCGTGATTACGCTATCCGCGACCACGACCACGCTCCCGGCCAGTCCTTACACAGTCGGCGACGAGCAGGACGCCACTAAAGGTTACCCCGGCAACTTCCCCGGATCGCCGTTACATTGCCGATGTGACGGTTAGCTGGCGCCACAAAAACGGCGACATCGTCACGGGAACAAGCAAAGCAAACGTCTCGGTAACGCCGGTAGAAACCATTTCCTACTCGACGCTGAACAGCACAGACAACACCGGCGGAACCGGTAACGATCAGTTCCATACGCTCCTCGGAAGTGGCTCCGTTGATGTCACCGCGGGCGTGGGAACAATCTTTATCCACGCTGGCCAGACACCCGGCAAGGGCACACTGACAGTCAGCGCCCTCGATCCGGTCAGCAACCAGCCCGTCAGCGCGCAGCTGGTGTTCACGGTCGTGGGTGCGAGCAGCGGCGTGCCGGCCTCAATCACGATCGGAACGCCGGGCAGCGTTTACGTGCAAAGTTCGGGTGGTCCGCAGAGTACTGTTGTCACCGCGACGGTCAAAGACGGCGCGGGTGCGTTGCTTTCCGCTGCCAGCTGGAACGTCCAACGTGCAATTCCAGATCATCGGCCCCGCCGGCAATGATGCGACACTCACCGGCGTCGACGGCGCTGGCGTAACTCACACGGGAACCTCGGTCAACGTCGCCTCGCACAACGGCATCGCTAGCGTCACCTTCAACGCCGGCATCGCAACAGGGTGCGGTGCAAGTGCAAGCGACTGCCGATCGTGGCGACAACAATGTCGACAACGGCATATCCAGTCCGGTCAGTTCGACCGGAACCGTTACTGTGTCGGACGGCAAGCTCTACAGACTTGAGCCTTTCCTTCAACGGCTTCAACGCGGCGCCATCCTGGTGAATGGCGTGTCGGGCGGCGTCAGTACCAACGGAACGTCGGTACCGCCGGATCCTGATGCGACCTACAGCCTGACCGTCACCGCACAGGGCACGGATCGCTTCGGCGGCCCAGTTCTGCCGGGCACGCAAATTCGATTCGGTGCGATCGACTCGCCGATCGACGCGGACGGTTTCTTCGCGATCAGCGGCAACCAGGGCGATCCGGAAGAAGGCGGCATCCATTTCTCGGCGCTTGACGGCCATTTCATAACTGCAGGCGGTGGCGCGGGCCCGGGCGACACATTGCTGGTGATCGGCAAAGAAAGTCAGGGCGCCCCGGCGGGCAATGCCGATTTGGAAAGCGCTTCCAAAGTGGTGACGGTGCTCAGCGAAACGCAGTTGACCGTATCCACGCCATTCAATCTCAACGACACGACCGGCGCGAGCGTCAACCACGGTCCGGTACTGCCGTATATCGTTGGCCGTCCGGAGATCGGCAATATCACTTCGCCCGCGCTCACTAACGACGAATGGTCGCGCGACGACAACGCTTAACTATCCGGTCACAAAGCTAGGCCACATCGTTGCGATTTACGCGCAAGGCAACGGCACAGACTATGTGACCAACCAATCGAAGCTCGTCACCGACATCGCCATCATCGGATATCCCGGGTCTCGCACCGCGCAATCATCATCGTCAGCCCGACTCCGTTGCCCGGCAACACCACGGTCCCGCTACGTGCCTGTATTTACGACAACTTGGTAGCCCGATTGCTAATGAAGTGCTGACGTTTGCATTCCAGGGTCTGGGGGCTGGTTCGGGTTCCGTTGGCGGCATTCCTGGCGGCGGAAACATTCCTGGAGTGACTGACGCGAGCGGTTGCGTCGATACGACGGCGACGACGACCGGCATATCCGGATCCGCGGGAACGCCGATTCTGACTGTCGGCGGCGGCGGTGGCACAGTCGACGATCCAATCGTAGCGAGCGGCGATCTCGTGCTCTTCGCCATTCCGAGCCAGCTCGGTGGCGATGGCGGCACCGTTACGCTCGTGTTGCTCAACGGCAACGGCACGCCTGTACCCGGGGTTCAGCTCTCAGGTCAGTGTCAGGCAGGAGCTGGCTTGAACAGTGCCATTCCTGTGACCAACGCATCCGGCAAAGCGACGGTTGGCATATCCGCGAATCTGAACATTCCGACCAAACCTGGTACCTCCAGCTGCACCTTCGCTGCACCTGGCGGCACACCGAGCGCGATCGTCAATATCACCGGCACGGATCCGTGTTTGAATAGTGGCGCCTCGCCGACGAACCCGGCTTGTAACGGCGGCGGCACGGCGACTCCTTCGGCCGTCGCCCTTACGGTCAGCGGCCCTGCTGCGGCCTCGACGTTCATCACCAGCAACCCGACCGGCGCGAACTGCAGTTCGGCAACCGGCGCGGCCACCACCTGCAACGTTACGTTGGATGGTGGCGTCTACAGCCTGAGCGCCAATCGCCCAGGTACGTGGAGCGGCAACTGCACGCCGAGCGGCGCATCCCCGACGAGCAAGGGAACGCTGAGCGTACCGAGTACGGCTGCGCCCCTGACCTGCACATTCGTCGGTCAGTGAAGACAATTCGATAAAGTTGAAAACGGGGCCGCGCAAGCGGCCCCTTTCTTTTGCGCCAACCGCTACACAAGTTGCCGCAGCTCATGCCATCGGGGATCATGCACGCATGTCATCGGCCTATCGCATCGAGCTTCAGCCGGGCGAGCACCTGTTCCGGGAAGGCGACGAGCCGACGACGGCTTCGTGATCGAGTCCGGCATCCTGCGCGTCACCACGCAGCGTGACGGTGCGGACGTGATACTCGGCGATCTCGGCCCGGGCGCGCTGGTCGGCGAAATGGCGGTGCTCGACGATTCGCGCCGCAGCGCCACCGCCACTGCGCTGGAATCCTCCGTACTCACGCCGATCGATCGCTCGCAATTCGCGGAGCGTCTGGGCGAAGCCGATCCGGTCGTGCGTGCGCTGCTGCTGAGCCAACTTTCCCGTTATCGGACCGCGTTGGCCACGTTCGCCGGGCACGCCGCACCGAACGCGTCGGTCGCGGAGGCCGCGCCGCACCAGTCATCGCATGCGCTCGACAAGATTCGCCTCGAAAGCCAATTGCGAAACGCGCTCGAAGGCGGCGAGCTCGAAATCCGCCTGCAGCCGATCCTCGATATCGCCAAGGCGCGCATCGCCGGCTTCGAAGCGCTGACGCGCTGGACCAATCCGGAACGCGGCGTCGTATCGCCGGTCGACTTCATCGCGCTCGCCGAGGAGACCTCGCTGATCGTGCCGATCGGCGAATACGTGCTGCGCGAAGTGTGTCAGGCGTTGCAGCGATTCGGCGACATGCCCGACGTCGATCGCCCATTCATCGCATTGAACGTGTCGGGCCGGCAGCTTGAAGACGCCAACTTCATCGCACGCGTGCTCGCCATGCTGCGCGTGCACGGCCTCGCGCCGCGATCAGCTGAAACTCGAAATCACCGAAAGCCTGATCCTCGACTACGGAAAAGTGTCGGGCCTGATCGCGCATTGTCATCGCGTCGGCATGAAAGTCGCGCTCGACGACTTCGGCACCGGCTATTCCAGCCTCGGCCATCTGCACCGTCTGAAGTTCGATACGCTCAAGATCGATCAGGGCTTCATCCGCCAGCTCGACGATCCGCGTTGCCTGGCCATCGTTCGCGCGGTCGTCGAAATGGCCGGCGCGCTGGAATGCGACATCGTCGCCGAAGGCGTGGAGACGGAAGTGCAGCTCGCCCAACTTAAGGCACTGGGCTGCGAGTACGCGCAAGGGTATTTGGTAGGCAAGCCGCAAAGCGTCGACGACGCGCTCGCTGAACTGCACGCGTAGTCGTCGAGCAATATTCCCGAAACCTTCGGCGGCGGCCGTTGTCTGAACAGGCCGTACGGACTTCTGCCCGTGCGATCATTGGCTGCTTTCAAAAAAGAATCCCATGGATATGCCCGATATTTCCAGCCGCGGTCCGGTCGCCGCCGCATTCCAGACGCTGCGCAGCGAACTGTCCGAATGCATCATCGGCCAGAAACTGCTCGTCGATCGCTTGCTGATCGCGCTGCTCGCCGACGGCCATCTGCTCGTCGAAGGTGCGCCCGGCCTCGCCAAGACGACGGCGATCAAGGAACTCTCCGCGCGCATCGAAGGCGATTTCCATCGCGTCCAGTTCACGCCGGATTTGTTGCCGGCCGATCTGACCGGCACCGAAATCTATCGTCCGCAGCAAGGCACCTTCGAATTCCAGCGCGGACCGATCTTCCATAATCTGCTGCTGGCCGACGAAATCAACCGCGCCCCGGCGAAAGTGCAATCGGCGCTTGCTCGAAGCGATGGGCGAACGACAAGTCACCGTCGGCCGCACGACTTACGCGCTGCCGTCGCTGTTCCTGGTCATGGCGACGCAGAATCCGATCGAGCAGGAAGGCACCTATCCGCTGCCCGAAGCGCAGCTCGACCGCTTCCTGATGCACATCCGCATCGACTATCCGGATGCGTCGGCCGAAGCCAGCATCCTCAAGCTCGCGCGATCGCGCGCGAAGACGCTTCTGCATCAGGCGATCGAGCCCGCGCGCTGTCTCACGCAGCCGCAGATTTTCGATGCGCGCGAACAGGTGCTCGATCTGCACCTCGCGCCGGCGCTCGAGGAATACATCGTGCAACTCACGCTCGCCACGCGCGCGCGGATCGTCGTACGGCGACGACCTCGCGCGCTGGATTTCCTACGGCGCCAGTCCGCGCGGCACGATCGCGATCGATCGTTGCTCGCGCGCGCGCGCATGGCTGCACGGCCGCGATTTCGTCACGCCCGACGACGTCCACGCCGTCGCGCACGACGTGCTGCGCCATCGCGTTCTGGTTTCCTACGAAGCGGAGGCCGAAGGCATCACCTCCGACAAGGTCATCGACGCGCTGCTGCAGCGCGTGCCGTTGCCCTGTAGCACAGAATTAACGATGAGCGCCACGCAGGTCACGTTCGACGACTTGATCGCGATGCGTCTGCGCGCGCGACGATTCGCGCGTCCGGCAACGCGCGTCGCGGGAAATCGCGCCGGCCACGCACGGCTCGCGCTTTCGCGGGCGCGGCGTCGACTACGTCGAATCGCGCGGCTATCAGCCCGGCGACGACATCCGGCAGATGGACTGGCGCGTCACCGCGCGCAGCGGACGTCCGCACACGAAACTGTTTCAGGAAGAACGCGAGCAAAGCATCCTTCTCATCGTCGACGCGAATCCGAGCATGCGCTTCGGCACGCGCGTGCGTTTCAAATCGGTGCAGGCGGCGCGCACCGCCGCGCTGCTCGCGTGGGCGTGCGTGCAAAGCGGCGATCGAATCGGCGCGCTCGGATTCGGTCCGGACTTCATCGGCGAAGTGAAACCCAACGGCGGGCCGCGCGGCGCGCTGCGCGTGTTGCGTCGCTCTGGTCGAATGGGATGCGATTGCGGCTCGCGGCGGCACACCGATGCCGCTCTCGCAAGCCTTGCAGCGCGCGCGCCGCATCGCGCGTCCGGGCAGCCGCGTGATTCTGCTGAGCGACGGTTTCAGCGCGGATGCGGCGGCCGAAGGTGCGCTGTCGATGCTCGCCGAACATTGCGATGTCGCCACGATCCTGCTGTCCGATCCGCTCGAACAGGCCGCCTCCGCCGCCGGCGCGCTACGCCGTTCGCGGCGATGCCGGCAATGTGCTTCTCGATTTCGGTTCGCAACGCCTGCGCGCACGCTGGCCGCAGTTGTTCGCCGAGCGACGCGACATGTTGTTGTCGATGCTCAAGCGCCGCGCGTTGCGTTCGGCCTTGCTCGACACGCGCGCAGAACCCGAAAGCGCGTTGCCGCGCATCCTCGGACTGGAACGCCGCGCCGTCGCGGTGCCGGCGCAGTCGGCGTGAATCACGGTATGAATCCCGCGAGCGGCCCCGATTTGCGCGACATCCATCTGCCCGCCGCGCCAGGCTGGTGGCCGCCGGCGCCGGGATGGTGGATCGTCGCGGCTATCGTGCTCGCTGCGATTGTTTATCTTTGTGTAAAAGTGTATCTCTATACAAAACGACGGCGCCTGCATCGCGCGATCATGGGCGAGCTCGACGGCTGCGTGACGCGCGGTCACGACGATCCGGCGCAACTCGCCGCGTGTCTGTCTGAATTCCTGCGCCGTCTCGCCTTGCGCACCGCGCCACAAGCCGCCGCCTATCGCGGCGAGCAATGGATGTCGCTATCTCGACGAACAGGCCCGCACCGATCAGTTCAGCCGCGGCGTCGGCCGGGCGTTGCTCGAAGCGCCTTACGATCCGCACGCCACGTACGATTCGTTGGCATTGGTCGCGCTCGTGCGCCGCTTCGCTCGCAGCGTCGATCGACAAGAAGGCCCGCCATGCTTAGCTGGGCCTGGCCTTGGATGTTCGTCGCGCTGCCGCTGCCGTGGCTTGCGGCGCGTTTGTTGGCGCCCGCGCGAAGCGATGCGTCGAACGCGTTGCGCGTGCCGATCGCGCTGCACGACGTGACCGCCGCCGACGGCGCCGCACCTGTCGCGCGTTGGCGCGTCGCGCTGGCGTTGCTCGCATGGTTGTTGTTGGTTGCCGCCGCGGCGCGCCCGCAATGGCTCGGCGAACCGGAAGCGACGCCGCGCACCGGACGCGACCTGCTGCTCGCCGTCGACGCGTCCGGCAGCATGAGCACCGAAGACATGGCTTTCGGCGGGCGCGCAGTCAGCCGCTACGGCGCGGTCAAAACGATCGCCGGGCGACTTCATCCATCGCCGCACGGGCGATCGCATCGGACTCATCGTGTTCGGCAGCCAGGCCTATCTGCTCACGCCGCTCACGTTCGACCGCGACACGGTGCTCAAGCAACTCAAGGATTCCGTGGTCGGTTTGCCGGGCCGCCAGACCGCCATCGGCGATGCGGTCGGATTGGCCGTCAAGCGATTGCAGAACCGGCCGCGCGATCAGCGCGTATTGATTCTGCTCACCGACGGCGTGAACGATGCGGGCGAACTCGATCCGTACAAATCGATCGATCTGGCGCTCGCCGAGCACGTGAAGATCTACACCATCGGCATCGGCGCCGAATCGATGCGCATCGACGATTTCTTCGGCAGCCATACCGTGAATCCGTCGGCCGATCTCGACGAGCGCCTGCTGACCGCGATGGCGGAGAAAACCGGCGGCCGTTTCTATCGCGCGCGCGATACGGACGAACTGTCGAAGATTTATCGCGAGATCGATGCGCTCGAACCGGCCGCTGATGCGCAGGAGCAGTTCCGTCCCGTCGACGAACTGTTTTACTGGCCGCTGTCGGCGGCGTTGCTGCTCGGTTTCGGTCTGATGGCAGGCGGCGCCGTGCGCGAGCGTCTCGCCGCTGGCGAGTGCAATGCGATGAGTGGATTTTTCAGCAATTTCCACTTTTTACGTCCGTGGTGGCTGCTCGCGCTCGTGGCGCTGCCGCTGATCTGGCGCGTGCTCTCGCAGGGCCGCTCCGATGCGGGCGCATGGCGCGGCGTCGTCGACGAGCATCTTTTGCCGTATCTGCTCGTGCGCGACGACGGTGAGAAAACCTCATCGCGTTCGCCGCGCACGCTCGCGATGACGGCATTCGCGCTCGCATGTCTGGCATTGGCGGGACCCGCGTGGGAACAACTGCCGCAACCATTATTCCAAAATCGTGCGGCGCGCGTGATCGCGCTCGAACTCAGCGCGACGATGCAGGCGCAGGACGTCACGCCCAGCCGCTTCGAGCGCGCGCGCTACAAGATCGCCGACATCCTGCAGCGCAGCGCCGATGGACAGAGCGCGCCTCATCGCGTACGCCGGAGAACCTTTCGTCGTCGCGCCGCTCACCGATGACGTGAACACGGTGTCGAATCTTCTCGACGCGCTCGAACCGACCGTGATGCCGGTGCAAGGCAACAACACCGGCAAGGCGATCGACATGGCGGCATCGCTGATTCGCGGCGCGGGTCTGCATGAGGGCGAAATCCTGTTGCTCGCCGATGCGGTCGGCGACGGTGCGGAAAGCCGCCGTGCGGCGCGCGCGCGAACAAGGCATTCGCGTTTCGGTCATCGGCGTCGGCAGCACGCAAGGAGCGCCGGTGCCGTTGCAGCAAGGCGGATTCCTGAAGAACGGCGCCGGCGAAATCGTGCTGCCGAAACTCGACAACGGCGCGCTCGCGGCACTCGCGCAAGAGGGCGGCGGTTCCTACGCGCCGATCAGCACGGATGCGAGCGATCTCGATCGCGTGCTCGGCACGCTCGCCGCGCATTCGAGCGACGCGGCCGTGTCGAAAGAGGTGACGACGACGCGTTATCTCGACCGCGGCCCATGGCTCGCCGTGTTGCTGCTGCCGCTGGCGTTGCTCGGTTTTCGCCGCGGCTGGTTGATGCTCGTTCCGCTCGTGCTCGCGCTGCACGCGCCGCCTGCCGCCGCGTTCGCGTGGACCGATCTGTGGCAGCGCCCCGATCAGCAGGCGCGCGCGCAACTCGACGCGGGCGATGCGAAAAAAGCGCAGGCGATCGCGCAGGATCCCGCGCTGCGCGGCGCGGCGGCGTATCGCGCCGGCGACATGGCCGATGCCACGCAGGATTTTTCGCAAGGCGACGATGCCGACGCGCACTACAACGCCGGCAACGCGCTCGCCAAGCAGCAGCGCTACAAGGAAGCGCTCGCCGCGTACGACGACGCATTGCGCCGCAATCCGGATCTGGATGATGCGAAGGCGAACAAGCAAGCCGTCGAGGAATGGTTGAAAAAACAGAAGCAGGACAAGAACGGTTCCGGCGACAAGAACCAGGATTCCAAAGATCATCAAGGCAAGGATCAGCAGGACGACGGATCGGGCGGCGGCGAAGGCGGCGACAAGAAGAATCAGCCGTCGGATAAATCCTCCTCGTCCGGCGATCAGAAGCAGGATTCGAAACAGAATCAGCAGACGCAGGACGGGCAGAGCAGCGGCGATCAGAAACAGGATCAGTCCTCCAATTCGTCCTCGGGCCAGCAGAGCAATCGCGGCGACGACAAGGACGCGCAGCAACAACCCGGCGCCGACAAGGCCGATGCGCAGGCGCAAAAAGATTTCTCGCAAGGCATGGAAAAGGCGTTGCAGCAGCAGAAACAGGATGCGAAGAAAAACCAGCCGATCCGCCTCGGCGCCAACGATCGCGATGGCGGCGCAGGACGAAAAACAGCAGGCCGTGCAGCAATGGCTGCAGCGCGTGCCGGACGATCCGGGCGGGCTGCTGCGCCGCAAGTTCCTGCTCGAATACCAGCGCCGCCAGCAAGGCCCGCGTGCCGGAGACGACAGCCAATGAAGGCCGCAATGATGAAAAAGTATACTTTTGCGCGCGCAGCCATGATGGTGTCGCTGCTTCTTTTCGCCGCGATGGCGCAGGCGGCGCAGGTGCGCGCCTGGCTCGACCGCACCACGATGCAGATGGGCGAAACGGTCACGTTGAATGTCGAGCTCTCCGACGGCGCGGCGGCACCCGCACCCGATTTTGCGCCGCTGCAGAACGATTTCACGGTCGGCGCCTCGCAGAGTTCGAGCAGCGTCAACATCATCAACGGCCAGACCAGTTCCAAACTGTTGTGGGCCGTTGCGCTGGAACCCAAGCACGAAGGCGCGATCGCCATTCCGTCGTTGTCGGTCGCCGGACAGACCACGCAACCGATCACGCTGACCGTGCAGCCGATGGCGCCGGGCGGTGCGAAGGCGGGCGACGACGTCTACATCGAAGCGGCGGTCGATCCGCAGACGCCGTACGTGCAGCAGCAGGTCACGCTCACGCTGAAACTTTTCTTCGCGGTGAATCTCGTCGACGGCACGCTGGACGATCCGCAAGGCGAGGGCGTCGTGGTCAAGCGCATCGGCGGGCAGGACGCGAATTTTTCCGCGGAAATCGGCGGCCGGCGCTATCGCGTGCTCGAACGACGCTACGTGCTGCAGCCCGAACGCAGCGGCACGGTGAAGCTCGCGCCGATCATGTTCCGCGGCCACGCGATGGATCGCAACGACATGAACAGCTTCTTCACGCGCGGACGCAATGTCACCGCGCAAGCGCAGCCGATCACGCTCGAGGTGCGGCCGCGTCCGGCCAGTTCCGGCACGGACGCGTGGTTGCCGGCGCAATCGGTGACGCTGTCCGCCGAAGGCTTGAATCCGGGCACGACGGCGCGCGTCGGCGAGCCGCTCACGCTCACGTTGCGGCTGAAGGCGGTTGGACTCGGCTTCGAGCAATTGCCGGAACTGAATCTGCCCAAGATCGACGGCGCCGACATCTATCCCGACAAGGCCACCACACAAAACCGCGATAGCGGCGATGTCATCAGCGGCGAACGCGAGCGCAAGTTCGCGATCGTGCCGAATCGTTCCGGACGTTTGACGATTCCGTCGATCGGCATCGCCTGGTGGGATGTCGTGCATGATCGGGCCGAAACCGCATCGGTTCCCGACGTCACGCTCGACGTCGCTGGAGCCGCCGGCGCAACGCCGGAACCTGCGGCGATGGCACCGGCGGCCACATCCGAAACGCCGTCGCCGCAGCAAACGCCATCCGCACCGGTAGCGCAAACCAATTCGTCGAACGACGTCGCGATTTGGCGGCTGATCGCATTGGCTGCGCTGGCATTGTGGCTCCTCACGCTCGCTATTGCGTTCGTCGTGTGGCGCCGTCGTCCGCGGACGCCGCCATCGACCGCCGGACACGTGCAAGCGATGCCGGAAAACGTTTCGATCAAGGTCGCGGTTCCGCAGCGCATGTCTCAACAACGATTGGACGGCGGCGGCGAACGCGCTGATCGCCTGGGCCAATGCGCGGGGTGCGACGGCCCGCAATCTCGGCGATGTGGCGACCGCGCTTGCCGATAGCGGCCAAGCAGCTGCCATCGATGCGCTTCAGCGTGTTCTATATGCCGATGCGTCGGCTACAAATCTGGGTGCCATGTTGACCGCCGCGTTCAAAGACGGGCCACGCCTGCGCGATGAGCGCAGCGGGCCCGGAAAGAACCCCGTCCTGCCCCCGCTCTATCCGCATCGGATCAAGCAAAGCGCCTAGCCGCGCGATCCTTGGGGCAAGAGCTGACGCGGGAAGTCAGCTTTTTGTGACGCAATCGACAAAATACGAGGGCCTGATATAGTCCGGTCACTTTCGGGAGGTTGGGGAATCTCCGGTTTGGTTGCGCGCTGCATCGTTGAGAGACTTGGCAGCGTATTTGCAAAGTTGTCTGCAAGGGTACGTTTCGAAGATGTATCCCTCTGTCCGAATACTGTCCTAGTTACATAGTTTTTCGTTGCGAGTAAGCGAGTAGTGCGAGCGCCCGGTCGCGAGCCGGGCACAGGCTGAAATGCGAGCACGAGCGGCTGCGAAACCGCGCGTGGGCCTTCACACGTTTAGGGGTGTACATGAGCAATATTTCTAGGCGGCCCGCCATGGGCGGTCTGCTGCTGGCTGCTGCGTTGGTTTGCGTCTCCGCCGTTCCCTGGTCGGACACGCAGGCGCAACCCGGATCAGCGCCATCGATCGACTTCCACGTCATCGACGCAGGCCACAGCAAGACGCTGCGCAATTCCTGTTTTCACCTCACCGGCTCGATCGGTCAGCCGACGCCTGGCTATTCCAGCGCGACCGGCATTTCGGTGAATGCAGGCTTCCAGGCCGCTGCGCCTACCAAGAATCGCGACGAAATTTTCTTTAACGGCTTCGAGGAATGTTGATCATGAAACGCAACCAGTTAAGTGCGCTTATCGCGGCCGCGTTCCTCGCGGTCACTGCCGGCGACGTCGTCGCGGCCCCCGCGCAGGCGCAGACCACCGCCTTTACCTATCAGGGTCAGCTCGATGCCGGCGGCACGCTGGCCACGGGCACCTACAATTTCACCTTCACGCTGTACGACGCCGCCACCGGCGGCAACGTGATCGGCGCGCCGCAAACGCAGTCGATCGACGTCGTCAACGGCGTGTTCACGACCGATCTGGATTTCGGACTGGTCTTCAACGGCACGCAGTACTGGCTGGAAATCAAGGTCGGCACGCAGACGTTGTCCGCGCGGCAGATATGAACGTCGTTCCGGTTGCGCAATATGCGTTGAACGCGCCGCCAGGAGCGCGCGGTCCGCAAGGCCCGACCGGCGCGAACGGCCCCACCGGTGCGACCGGCACGGCCGGTGCGACGGGTGCAACCGGCCCTGCCGGCACAACGGGCGCGACCGGCTCCACCGGTGCGGCTGGCGTGCAAGGCGCGACGGGTCCGCAAGGCGTGACCGGTGCTCAGGGTGCTAGCGGCGCGACCGGTGCTGCCGGATCGACCGGCTCAGCCGGCGTGACAAGGTGCGACAGGCGCGACAGGCGCCGACGGAGCAACCGGAGCCACCGGTGCGACGGGCGCCGAATACAGCGGCATCTGGACGGTCGGTTCGCCGTATCAGGTCGGCAACATCGTCACGTTCAACGGTTCGAGCTATATCTCCCTGACGAACAACACGGGCCAGAGTGGCCAGTCACCGGATGTCGATGGGACCGATTGGGCTCCGCTGGCGTCGAAAGGCGCCACGGGCGCTACAGGTTCGACTGGCGCGACGGGCGCCGCAGGAGTAACCGGGCCGGTCGGCGACACGGGATCGACCGGCGCGACGGGAGCTACCGGCCCTGTCGGTGCAACCGGTTCTATTGGTGCGACGGGCCTTAGCGGTGCGACCGGCGCCACCGGTGCGGCAGGTGGGACAGGTGCTACGGGCTCTGTCGGTCCGACCGGCGCGGCAGGTTCGCAAGGCGTGCAAGGTGTACAAGGCCCGGTGGGTGCGACCGGTGACCGGTAGCGTTGGCGCCACAGGTTCTGTCGGTGCCACGGGTGCTGCGGGCGCGACGGGTGCAGTCGGTGCGACGGGCGCAACGGGTACGTCGGGTCACGGTTCGACTGTCACGACCTCGGCGTTCACGGTTGCTGCGGTGGGTTCGACGCAAAGCATCAGCGTCAGCGATGCAACTGCCTATCCGGTGAACAGCTACGTGCTCGTCAGCGACGGCACGCATACGATTATTGGTCAGGTCACCGCCAACAGCGGCAGCCCGATCACGGTGCGCACGACGGCTATCGTCGCCGGCGCTGTCGGCAATTCGATGACGACGGGTGCGGCGGTGTCGTTCGGCGGTCCGAATGGCGCCACTGGCGCGACAGGTTCCACCGGCGCGACGGGCACGAACGGAACCAACGGCGCTACGGGTGCGACGGGCGCCACCGGTTCTGCCGGCGCCACCGGTGCGGCGGGCGCAACAGGCTCTGTCGGTGCGACCGGTGCTGCGGGAGCCACCGGCGCTATGGGTGCTACCGGTACTGCGGGAGCCACCGGCGCCACGGGTGCTACCGGCACGAATGGAACAAACGGGGCTACCGGTGCAACGGGTGCCGCCGGCGCGACCGGTTCGGCCGGGGTGCAAGGTGCAACCGGCGCCACGGGAGCCACAGGCTCCATCGGCGCGACCGGTAGTGCGGGCGCCACCGGCGCCACTGGCGCTACCGGCACCAATGGAACCAACGGCGCTACGGGCGCCACAGGTAGCATCGGCGCGACCGGCGCTACTGGTTCGGCCGGTGTGCAGGGTGTCACGGGTGCAACAGGCTCCGCAGGTGCAACTGGCACGGCGGGCGCGACTGGCGCCACCGGCGCAACGGGCACGAACGGTACCAACGGAGCTACTGGCGCCGTCGGTGCCACGGGCGCCACCGGTGCAACAGGTACGAGTGGAACCAACGGAGCTACTGGCGCCACGGGTGCCACCGGTTCGGCTGGTGTGCAGGGTGCCACAGGATCAACTGGATCTGCTGGTGCGACGGGCACGGCGGGCGCCACCGGCGCCACGGGTGCGGCGGGCACGAACGGTACCAACGGAGCCACTGGGGCCACCGGTGCAACAGGTACGAATGGAACCAACGGAGCTACTGGCGCCACGGGTGCCACCGGTTCGGCCGGTGTGCAGGGTGCCACCGGTGCCACGGGAGCAACTGGATCCGCTGGTGCGACGGGCACGGCGGGCGCAACCGGCGCCACGGGTGCGGCGGGCACGAACGGTACCAACGGAGCTACTGGCGCCACCGGTGCAACGGGCACGAACGGTACCAACGGAGCTACTGGCGCCACCGGTGCAACGGGCACGAACGGTACCAACGGGGCTACTGGCGCCACGGGCGCGACCGGTTCGGCTGGTGTGCAGGGCGCCACCGGTGCCACGGGAGCAACTGGATCGGCTGGTGCGACGGGCACGGCGGGCGCCACCGGCGCAACGGGCACGAACGGTACCAACGGGGCTACTGGCGCAACGGGCACGAACGGGACCAACGGAGCTACTGGCGCCACCGGCGCAACGGGCACGAACGGTACCAATGGAGCTACTGGCGCCACGGGTGCCGTCGGTGCCACGGGCGCGACAGGCGCTGCGGGTACGAATGGAACCAACGGAGCTACGGGCGCCACGGGTAGCGTCGGTGCAACAGGCGCTACGGGCTCTGTCGGTCCAACCGGCGCAGCAGGTTCGCAAGGCGTGCAAGGTGTACAAGGCCCGGTGCAACCGGTGCGACCGGTAGCGTTGGCGCCACAGGTTCTGTCGGTGCGCACGGGTGCCGCGGGCGCGACGGGTGCAGTCGGTGCGACGGGCGCAACGGGTACATCGGGTCACGGTTCGACTGTCACGACCTCGGCGTTCACGGTTGCTGCGGTGGGTTCGACGCAAAGCATCAGCGTCAGCGATGCAACGGCGTATCCGGTGAACAGCTACGTGCTCGTCAGCGACGGCACGCATACGATTATCGGTCAGGTCACCGCCAACAGCGGCAGCCCGATCACGGTGCGCACCACGGCTATCGTCGCGGGCGCTGTCGGCAATTCGATGACGACGGGTGCGGCGGTGTCGTTCAGCGGTCCGAATGGCGCGACTGGCGCTACCGGTAGCGACGGGCACGAACGGAACCAACGGCGCTACGGGTGCGACTGGATCGACAGGTGCGACCGGTGCCGTGGGTGCCACTGGCGCGACGGGCACAAACGGAACTAACGGAGCTACCGGCGCGACCGGTGCGACGGGTACCAACGGAACCAACGGAGCTACAGGCGCTACGGGTGCAACGGGTACCAATGGAACCAACGGAGCTACTGGTGCGACCGGTGCGACGGGTACCAATGGAACCAACGGAGCTACTGGCGCTACCGGTGCGACGGGTACCAATGGAACCAACGGAGCTACTGGCGCTACCGGTGCGACGGGTACCAACGGAACGAACGGAGCTACTGGCGCGACAGGCGCCACCGGTTCAGCCGGAGCGACGGGTGCCGCCGGCGTGCAGGGTGCGACCGGTGCTACTGGCGTCGCGGGAGCCACAGGATCAACCGGTGCCGCAGGTGCAACCGGCGCTGCGGGTTCGACCGGCGTGACCGGTGCCGCGGGTGCGACCGGTGTTGCTGGCGCGACCGGCGCTACTGGTGCTACCGGTACGGCAGGTACTGCCGGCGCAACGGGTGCGACAGGTTCGGTCGGTCCGACGGGTGCAGCAGGTGCGCAAGGTGTGCAAGGTCCCGTGGGCGCCACGGGCAGCGTAGGTGCCACGGGCGCGGCCGGTGCAACCGGCGCTGCGGGTGCGACTGGCGCCACTGGTGCAACCGGTGCATCGGGCCATGGCTCGACCACGACCACTGCTCTGTTTGCGGTGGCGGCTGTCGGTTCCACGCAGTTGATCACGGTCGCCGACTCGACAGCGTTCGTCGTCAACAACTATGTGATCGTCAGCGACGGCGCACACACCATCACAGGTCAGGTCACGATCAACAGTGGCACTCAGATCACGGTAAAGACTCTTTCGATCGTCGCCGGCACATCCGGCGCCACGATGGCGAGCGGCGCCGCGGTTTCTTTCAGCGGTGCCGCGGGTGCAACGGGCGCCACCGGAGCTACCGGTGCAACCGGTGTCGCCGGCGCGACTGGCGTAACAGGTTCGATCGGTGCAACCGGTGCGACGGGCGCCACGGGTCCGACCGGTGCTGACTCGACGGTTGCCGGACCGATTGGTCCCACCGGATCGACGGGAGCGACAGGCTCGACTGGCGCCACTGGACCGACCGGATCGTTCGGCGCGGTGTTCCAGACCGGCGGCGCTTCCGCATCGACCTTGACGACGAACAGCGCAACCTACGTGACGACATCCGGCGCAGTCGGCGCACTGTCGGCGACGGTGACGGTGCCGGCGACGGGCAACGTGGTTGTCGTCCTCACGGGCGGCATCGTTCCGGGTACTGGCAACGCCTACATGGGCTTCGAAGCAACCGGTGCGAACACACGAAACTGTGCAACCGTGGCAACGTGCGACAACCAGGCTCTGGGTCGCGGCGGCACGACGTTCGTGCAGGACAGTGCGGTCTTCTTCGTCGGCGGACTCAATCCAGGGTCCACGACATTCACCTTGGCGTACCGCAGTGCCGGCGGCACCGCAACGTTCAACAACCGCAACATCATCGTGATACCTGCGCCGTAATAGATCGCAAAGCGGCAACATCGAAGGAGGCCCGGTCGGGCCTCCTTTTTTTGTCCAGGCGTCGCGACAACCGACGCCGATTCGGCGACAATGCGCACCCCGCTGGATCGTCCGATCCTGCCGTCGTCACACACCTCGAGAAACCGTGCATGCCGAGCCGCAGAGAACTCGCTAACGCCATTCGTGCGCTTTCCATGGATGCGGTCGAAGCCGCGAAATCCGGTCATCCGGGCATGCCGATGGGCATGGCCGACATCGCCGAAGTGCTGTGGAACGATTTCCTGCAGCACAATCCCGGCGAATCCGAAATGGTTCAACCGCGATCGCTTCGTGCTCTCGAACGGTCACGGTTCGATGCTGCTTTATTCTCTTCTGCATCTGACCGGATACGACCTGCCGATCGAGCAGCTCAAAAATTTTCGCCAACTTCATTCGAAGACGGCCGGACATCCGGAAGCGAGCGAATTTCCTGCGATCGAAACGACGACCGGCCCGCTCGGACAAGGCTTCGCGAATGCCGTCGGCATGGCGCTCGCGGAGAAAGTGCTCGCCGAACGCTTCAACAAACCCGGTCACGAAATCGTCGATCACCGCACTTACGTCTTCATGGGCGACGGTTGCCTGATGGAAGGCATCTCGCACGAAGTGGCGTCGCTCGCCGGCACGCTGAAGCTCGGCAAGCTCGTCGCGATCTACGACGACAACGGCATCTCCATCGACGGCGAAGTGCATGGCTGGTTCACCGACGACACGCCGAAGCGGTTCGAGTCGTACGGCTGGCACGTGATTCGCGGCGTCGACGGCCACGATGCCGATGCGGTGAAGGCCGCCATTGCGCAGGCGACGAAGACAACCGACAAGCCGACGCTGATCTGCTGCAAGACCATCATCGGTTTCGGCGCGCCGAACAAGCAGGGCAAGGAGTCTTCGCACGGTGCGGCGCTTGGCGTCGGACGAAGTCGCTGCGGCGCGCAAATCGCTCGGCTGGACATATGCAGCCGTTCGAGATCCCCGATTCGATCTATGCCGGCTGGAACGCGAAGTCCAAAGGTGCCGAACGCGAAGCGGCATGGAATGCGAAGTTCGCAAAGTATAAAAGTGCGCATGCCGACGAAGCGGCGGAGTTCGAGCGCCGCATCGCCGGTTCGCTGCCGCCGGACTGGAACGATCACGCCAACGCCTACGTGCGCAAGCTGCAGACCGAAGGTCCGACCGTCGCCTCGCGCAAGGCATCGCAGATGGCGCTCGACGCGTTCGGTCCGCAAGCTGCCGGAACTGATCGGCGGTTCGGCGGATCTCGCCGGCTCCAATCTCACCATCTGGAAAGGATCGAAAGACGTCAACGCCAATGACGCACACGCCAACTACGTCTACTACGGCGTGCGCGAATTCGGCATGAGCGCGATCAGCAACGGCCTCGCGCTGCACGGTGGTTTCATTCCGTACGACGCCACGTTCCTCGTGTTTTCCGACTACGCGCGCAACGCCGTGCGCATGTCGGCGCTGATTCCTGCGCACGCGATCCACGTCTATACACACGATTCGATCGGCCTCGGCGAAGACGGTCCGACGCATCAGCCGATCGAGCATGTCGCGAGCCTGCGCCTGATACCGCGCAATCACGTCTGGCGTCCGTGCGATGCGGTCGAGAGCGCTGTCGCGTGGAAGGCGGCGATCGAACGCAAGGACGGTCCGTCGTGCCTGATCTTCTCGCGCCAGAATCTTCCGCATCAGGCGCGCAGCGACGAGCAGCTCGGCTTGATCGAACTCGGCGGCTACGTGCTCAGTGATCCGAACGCGAAGTTCGATGCGATCCTGATCGCCACCGGTTCGGAAATCGATCTCGCCATGAAGGCGATGCAGGCGTTGGCGAAGCAAGGAATCGCGGCGCGTGTCGTCTCGATGCCGTGCGCGAACGTGTTCGATCGTCAGCCGCAGGCGTATCGCGATGCGGTGTTGCCGCCGGATTGTCGGCGTCGCGTCGCGATCGAAGCCGGCGTCACGGATTATTGGCGAAAGTATGTCGGACTCGATGGCGCCGTCGTCGGCATCGATACGTTCGGCGCCTCCGCGCCGGCCGAAGCGCTGTTCAAGCACTTCGGATTCACGGTCGACAACGTCGTCGACGCGGTGAAGAACATCTCCAGACGCTGATTGCTGGCTGCGCGGCCATCTGCCGCACAGCCGCTTGACTTTGCCAATTACAGGTGTAATCTCACTTTCAGATTACATTCGTAAATGGTGCATCGATGGCAATCAGCGACGCGGAAAGTCTGGTGATGGAAGTGTTGTGGGAGAAGAATCCGGCGACGTCCGATGATGTCGTGGCCGAACTCTCAAAGACCACCGACTGGCAAGAGCCGACGATCAAGACGTTGCTCAATCGTCTGCTGAAAAAGCGCGCGATCGCGGCCGAACGCGATGGCCGACGTTATCTGTATCGCCCGCTGCTCAAGCGCGAAGACTACATTGACGCCGCGAGCACCACCTTGCTCGATCGCCTGTTCGGCGGACGCGTCGCGCCGCTCGTCGCGCACTTTTCCGATCGCCGCAAACTGACCAAGAAAGACATCGCCGAACTCAAGCGACTCATCGAGGAGCTCGATCATGACCGCTGATCTGCTGACGTTGTTGTGGCATGCGGCGCTGGCGTCGAGTATCGCCATCGCGCTCGTGCTGATCATGCGCAAACCAATGCGCAACCGTTTCGGCGCGCAGGTCGCCTATGCATTGTGGGCGTTCGTGCCGGTGGCGATCGGCGTGTCACTGATTCCCGCGCCGATCGCTCAAGAAATCGTTGCGCCGATTCCCATCGACGCAGCGCCGATAGCCGGCGCGCTGCCGATGACGCCGATGCCGACAATCGGCACCGACCGCTCGACATCGCATTCTGGCTGCTGTGCGCGTGGATCGGCGGCGCCGCTGCTGTGGACGATGTGGCTCGCGTATCAGCAACGCCGCTTCCTCATCGAACTCGGCCGACTCGAGCGCTACAACGACGACGCATGGCGCGCGCAGAACGTCACCGCGTGTCCCGCGCTGATCGGCGCGTGGCGTCCGCGCATCGTGCTGCCCGAGGATTTCGACCAACGCTACACCGCCACCGAACGCACGCTCATCCTCGCGCATGAGCGCACGCACGTCGCACGCGCGGACGCCGCGCTCAATCTCGGCGTCAGCGCATTGCGCTGCGTGTTCTGGTTCAACCCTTTGCTGCACGCGGCCGCCGCGCGGTTCCGTTTCGATCAGGAACTCGCTTGCGACGCCAGCGTCATCTCACGTTTTCCGGAAGCGCGCCGGCCCTACGCCGACGCGATGTTGAAGACGCAACTGGCCGATATTGGACTGCCGGTCGGTTGCCATTGGCAGTCCAGCCATCCGCTGAAGGAGAGAATTTCCATGTTGAAATCGAATTTGCCCAGTCCGCGCAGAAAGCGGTTGGGAATTGCATTGTCTTGCGTGTTCGCGGCCGGTGTTGCGGCGATTGCGTGGGCCGAGCAGCCGAAACGGCTGGCCGATCCCGCGACCGGCGATGGTGATATCCGGACGGAATTTCGCGTCAAGATCGACGGCGAAAATCTCGACGGTTGGTCGTTCAACGGCGACGGTCGCGAGCGTCGCGTGCACGGCACTGCGCAAGACGCATCGTTCAATTTCGCGCTGCCGTCCGGCAAGCCGTTCTCGTTCACGCTGCGCAAGGGATCCGAAACGTGGCTGATCGCCGCCACCTCGACCACACTGGGCGACGGTGAATTGCAGCTCTCCGCCGATATCTCCCACAACGGTTCTGCGTTCTCGCACCCCATGATCGTCGCCAAAAACGGTGAAGCGGCGGCGATCTCGATTGGCGAACAGAAAAGCGGTGGCGCATTCATCGGCTTCGAGGCGCAGGTCACGATGACGCGGGCGGTGACGACGCCGGGCGGGGGCTCGGTGGTCGACAAACACGCGACGTATCGTTCCATCAAGCGTATTCCGTATCCTGAAGCACAGGCCAAAGCGGGCATCGGCGGCACCGTGTTCGTCGTGGCGCACATCGCCGTCGACGGCCACGTGGTTTCGACGGGGCTCAAATCCGGTCCGGGCAACAGTCCGGATGTCTATCCGCTGGTGACCGCCGCGCTGCAAGGCGTGCAGGGATGGACGTTCAATCCCGCCGAGAAAGACGGCAGGGCGGTGGCCAGCGACGAAATCGTGCCGGTCGTTTTCAAAGGCGCGCAGCCGCTCAATGTGTTGAGCATGGGCGGCCAGCTGGATCCGATCGAAATCGAATCGACCAACGCCGTGCTCGCGAACGGCGACTACGCCGGGCCAACCGAAAACGTCGACTACCGCAGGTTGCAGCCGCCGAGATATCCGACAGCGGCGCTACAGGCGCACCAGACGGGCCGCATCGTGCTCAAGGTGCTCGTGAGTGCGGCTGGCGAACCCGAATCGGCGGAGGTATACGAAGCGAAACCGGCCGAAGCCGCGCAGGCGTTCGCCGATTCGTCCATTGCAGCGGTCATGCAATGGCGTTTCAATCCCGGCATGAAGGACGGCGAACCCGTTCCTGGCTACGTGCTGATTCCGTTTGACTACACATCATGACCGACGAAAACGAGAAATAATCCGGCAGTACGGGACGGTGCGTGCACCGTCCCATCTCGCCGTCTGCGCCATTACAATAGCCGTCTTGTCTTCTCTCAAGGAGTAGGTCATGGCGGTGAAGGTTGCCATCAACGGCTACGGCCGTATCGGCCGCAACGTGTTGCGCGCGCTGTACGAACACAAGCGCACCGGTGAAATCCAGATCGTCGCGGTCAACGATCTCGGCGACGCCGAGACCAACGCGCATCTGACCCAATACGACACCGCGCACGGCAAATTCCCCGGTGACGTCGGCGTGGACGGCGGCGATCTCGTCGTCAACGGCGACAAGGTGAAAGTGTTCGCCGAACGCGATCCGTCGAAACTTCCGTGGGGTTCGCTTGGCGTCGACGTCGTGCTCGAATGCACGGGCCTGTTCACCTCGAAAGCAAAAGCGGGCGCGCACATCGCCGGCGGCGCGAAGAAAGTCATCATCTCCGCGCCGGGCGAAAAAGATGTCGACGGAACGTTCGTCATCGGCGTCAACGAACACGAAATCACCGCGAAGCATCAGGTGATCTCGAACGCGTCGTGCACGACAAATTGCTTGGCTCCGCTTGCGAAAGTGCTGCACGAAAAAATCGGCATCGTGCATGGCCTGATGACCACGATTCACGCGTACACCAACGATCAGGTGCTCACCGACGTTTTCCACAAGGATCTGCGCCGCGCGCGCAGCGCCACGCATTCGCAGATCCCGACCAAGACCGGCGCCGCCGCCGCGGTCGGTCTCGTGCTGCCGGAACTCAACGGCAAGCTCGACGGTTTCGCCATGCGCGTGCCGACCATCAACGTGTCGGTGGTCGATCTCACGTTCGTCGCCAAGCGCGCGACGAGCAAGGAAGAAATCGACGCCGCCGTGAAGGAAGCCAGCGAAGGCAAGCTCAAAGGCATTCTCGGCATGAACAAAAAGCCGCTCGTCTCGGTGGACTTCAATCACAACCCGCTGTCGTCGATTTACGATTCGACGCAGACGCGCGTCATGGAAGGCACGCTCGTGAAAGTGCTGAGCTGGTACGACAACGAGTGGGGTTTCTCCAACCGCATGCTCGACATGACGCTCGCGATGATGAGCGCGAAATAAGCGGCGTGACATTCCGGGCAGCGGCGGCACTCACACTTCTGCTGCTCGCGCACACATGCGCCGCGGCCGATCAGGTCGCGGTGACGTTCGACGATCTGCCGCTCAACGGCGAACTCGCGCCGGGAATGACGCGCGAACACATTGTCGCCGATGTCCTGCCGATCCTGACGAAATACGGACTGTCGCCGGTATACGGCTCCGTCAACGCTCAAAAACTGGAAGGCTCCGACGATGGTGCCGCAGCGCTGCGTCGCTGGGTTGCGGGCGGACAGCGTGTCGCCAACCACACGTATTCGCACATTGACCTGCACAAATCGACGGCGGATGCATTTCTCGCCGACCTTCGTCAGGACGAACCGGTGCTGGAACTGCTCGATCCTTCCGGAAACTGGCGCTGGCTGCGCTATCCGTATCTACGCGAAGGCGACACCGTCGAGAAACGCCGCGAAGTCCGCGCTGGTCTGAAAGATCGCGGCTACCGCATCGCGCAGGTGACGCTCGACTACGAAGACTATCTGTGGAACACCGCTTACGCGCGCTGCGTTGCGACGCATGATGCGAAGGCGATCGCGTGGCTGCACAGCAGTTATCTCGATATCGCGAAAGCATATCTGCGCGCCAATCGGCAGATGGCCGATCTGGTTTTCGGACATCCGATCAAGCACGTTCTGCTTCTGCACCTCGGCGCTTTCAGTTCGACGATCCTTCCCGATCTGTTCGATCTGCTGAAGCAGGAAGATTTCGTTTTCGTCACGCTCGAAGAAGCACAAAGCGATCCGGCGTACGCCACCGATCCGGACGCCGGATCGAAATACGGCGGCACATTGCTCGAACAGTGGATGGATGTGCGCCATCTGAAATATCCGGACTTCCCGAAGAAACCGTACAAACAGCTCGAAGCGATCTGCCGCGCGCCCTAGCGCGATTCCTTCTCCGAGTGCAGCGTGTCGATCAGCGCGATCTGCAAACGCGAATGCAGTTTCACCAGCGTGCGCCACAACAGCGCCAGAATCAGCGCGCCCATCGCGAGCACGGCGACGAGCAATTCCGCCGGCGGCAGGATGCTCGAACTCAACGCGCTGACAAGCAGCAACATCGCCGCGGTCGACGCGGCCGGAATGACCTCGGACACCACGCGCCGAACACCGTCGGTGTAGCGGCCGGCGTGCACGCTCGCTTCGGCGAGCATCATCGCCAGCGCTTTCAGTTTTCGATAAGCCGCGATCAGGAACGGCAGCGACAACACCAGCGCCGCGCCCCAGATCACGGCATGCTCCACCGCATCGTTCGGAATCCATTCGTGCAGGTCGAGCGTTCGCGTGCTGACCAGATACGCACCGGCGCCGAAAATCGCGGCGATCAGGCAAAAGTTCACGAACGTCTGCAGCAGGATGCGCCGGACCATCGCCGCAATTACCGCGCGATCGCCTTCGAAGCGCAGGTTCTGCAGCCAGCTCGAATACAGCTGCAGCAAACGCCGCGCGCCGTGCGGCGTTCCCGCGCGGATGCGCCGCGCGAGCGGTTCGGCGGCGCGGATCAGGTACGGCGTGAACAACGTCGTCAACGCCGACACCGCCACCGCGATCGGATAAAGAAACGCGCTCGTCGCATGCAACGTGCTGCCGAGCGTGACGATGATGAACGAGAATTCGCCGATCTGCGCGAGACTCATGCCGATACGCATCGACGTGCGCCCATCCTGTCCGGCGACGAATGCGAACAGCGAACGCGACAGCGCTTTTCCGAGCACGACCACGAGCGTGATCACCGCGATCGGCCCCGCATAGTCGACGAGCACGCGCGGATCGAGCATCAAACCGATGGCGACGAAGAAGATCGCGCTGAACATGTCGCGCACTGGATCGACCAGGCGCTCGATGCGCCGCAGCGCCTTGGTTTCCGCGACGATCACGCCGATCACGAATGCACCGAGCGCGATGTCGTACCCGAGCCGCGACACCAGCAGACAGAAACCGAACAGCAGGCCGAGCACCGACACGAGCAGCATTTCGTTGCTGTTGAAACGCGCCACGAAATCGAGCAGGCGCGGCACTGTGAGGATGCCGATGACGAGCGAGACGACGAGGAAAAGCGTGAGCTTGCCGAGCGTGGCGAGCACTTCGCCAATATCGATGCCGCCGGTATGCGCCGCGCTCGACAGCAACGCCAGCATGCCGATCGCGAGCACGTCTTCGATGATGAGGATGCCGAACACGACTTGCGCGAAGTGCTGTTTCTTCAGGCCCAGATCGTCGAGCGCCTTGATCGTGATCGTGGTCGAGGAAATCGACAGCATCGCGCCGAGGAACAACGCATCCATTGTGCGCCAGTGGAACGCGAGGCCGACTTCGTAGCCGAGCCACATCATCGTCACGATGCCCGCCGCAGCTGCGATGAACGCCGTCGCGCCGACCTGGCGCAGCCGCATCAAGCTGAATTCGAGACCGAGCGAAAACAGCAGGAACACCACACCGAGTTCGGCCAGCGTGCGGATGGTTTCCTGATCGGTCACCAACGCATACGGCGGCGTGTACGGTCCGATCAGCACGCCGGCGGCAATGTAGCCGAGCACCACCGGTTGCCGCAGCAGGCGAAATACGACCGTGACCACGCCGGCGGCCAGCATGATCACGGCCAGATCGCGAATGAAGGCGATGGTATGCACGGACCGATGTTCGCTCATCGACGGCAACGCCGCAACCGTTCGGCTCGAGTGCGGTTTGACATGTCCGAAGCGATTATGTTTTCATATAGCCATCTAGACGTCTAAACATCCAAATGAAAACAAATTCAGGCCATGTCGTTTTCGGATCGCGCGCGATCCATGATGAATTGCGGATCGCGGTCATCGGCGCTACCGGCCGCATCGGCACACGCGTCATCGAACTGATCGAGACGCGTAATCGGGAATGGTCCGCGCTCGGTTTGCGCCCGCGCATCGTGTTCGCGGCGAATTCGAGCGCTGCGGCGTACGACACGGAAGGGTTGCGTGCGGCCTCGCTGACGGCAGAACTGACAAACGGCGCGATCTGGCCGGACTTAGGCGATCTGGCGCTGGATGTGATCGTCGATTGCACGGCGAGTGAAACGATCGCAAGCCGCTATCCGGAATGGCTGGCGCGCGGGATCCACATCGTCACGCCGAACAAGATCGCCTCATCGGCGGACTACACGTTCCAGACCGAAATCCTCGGCGCGCAGGCGCGGACGGGCGCACGCCTGCGCGATTCGACCACCGTCGGCGCGCAATTGCCGTTGCTGGCGACACTAGCCGAATTGCGTCGCGCGGGCGATCGCATCGAGCGTTTTGAAGCGGTGCTGTCCGGCACGGTGTCGTATGTGCTCGGCACGGTTCAGGCCGGGACATCGTTGTCGCAGGCCATCGGCGAAGCCGTGTCGCTCGGCTATGCGGAACCGGACCCCGCGTGCGATCTGTCGGGCATCGACGCGGCGCGCAAACTCGTGATCCTGCTGCGCGCGGCGGGCATCGACATCGAACTCGGCGACATCGAGCGCGTTCCTCTGCTCGACGTCGCGGGCGGATCGTGGATCGACGCGGCACTTGCCGTCGACGCAACCTGGCGCGCGCGTTCGGCACTCGCCGAGGCGCGGCACGAGAAGTGGATTTATCGCGCGAGCTTCGAAGACGGCCGCGCGCGCATCGCGCCGGAGCGCATCGCGCTCGATCATCCGCTGGCGCGATTGGCGCCGTGCGAAAACGCGATCGTGCTGCACAGCGAGCTGTATCGCGCCGCGCCGCTGACCATCGCCGGTCCGGGCGCGGGCATTGCGCTGACCGCCGCGGGCGTGTTCGGCGATCTGCTCGCCGTCGCGGAAACGCAGGTGCGGCGGAGTCACACTGTTTTGCGGACGGGCGCCGAGGCCGGCGCGGTTTTGTCGATCAGATAGAACTTGAAGCGCGCCAGCGCGCCGAAGTAGAACACGCCGAACACGATCACGGTTTGCGGTTTTTCGATCCACAATCCCTTGCCGGTGAGCTGCATCGATGCGACGAATTCGGGCGTCAATCCGAACGGCGGCAGGGGAATGAAGATCGTCGCGAAAACGCCGACGAGATAGAGAATCACGGAGGCGATCCAGGCGCGCGACATCAGCTCGCGCTTGGCGGCGTCTTCTCGCATCCACAAGCCGGCGAAGCGGCTGACGAACAGCCATCCGAATGCGAAAAACGGCCAGGTGCTTTTGAACGCGAACGAGAACGCGGCGATGAATACGCCGTAAAAGAGCGTGAAGCCAATCAGCGCCAGCGAACGCCGCACGCGCGACCCGGACGCCGCCGCAAGGTTCGCGTAAAACGCGCCGGAGTGCATGACGATGAATTCGATCAGCATCGTCAGCATCAGGTTTTTGACCCACACCGGGCCGAGCACGCCGGGTGCGATCCATGCGGTCAGGAAGATCGCCGAGGTCACCGCATCGGGCAACGCGGCGAACACGCGATTGGCCAGGTTCCCCATCTGCGCAGTTTGCCACAGCACGAAACGCGCGCCGTACAATAGGCGTTCGCTCCCAGCTAAAGGATTAGTGGACATGCCAATTCTTCGCATGACGGAACTCGATCTCGCCCATCAGCGCGTGTTGATCCGCGAAGATCTGAATGTGCCGATCAAGGACGGCAAGATTTCCGCGGCGCAACGCCTCGAAGCGGCGTTACCGACGATCCTTCTCGCGCGCGATGCGGGCGCGAAAGTGATGGTGATGTCGCATCTGGGCCGGCCCAAGGAAGGCGTGTTCGAGAAATCCGAATCGCTGGCGCCGGTCGCGCACTGGCTGAGCGATGCGCTGAAAAAGCCGGTGCGGCTGCTTCACGACTACATTCATGGCGGATTCGACGTCGCTGACGGCGAAGTCGTATTGCTCGAAAATTGCCGCATGAACGTGGGCGAGGGCAAGGACGATTCGACGTTGTCCGAACGCTACGCGATGTTGTGCGACATCTTCGTCATGGACGCGTTCGGTACCGCACATCGCGCGCAAGCGTCGACGCATGGCGTGATTCGCCGTGCGAAAGTCGCGTGCGGCGGTCCCTTGCTGATGGGCGAAATCGATGCGTTGTCGCGTGCGTTGCAGAATCCGAAGCGTCCGTTGCTGGCGATCGTTGCCGGATCGAAGGTGTCGACGAAGCTCGAGCTGCTGCAGAACCTGATCGGCAAAGTCGATCAGCTCATCGTGGGCGGCGGCATTGCGAACACGTTTATCGCGGCGGCCGGATACAACATCGGCAAGTCGCTGATCGAATCCGACTTGATCGGCGTCGCCAGGAAAATCATCGAGGATGCGAAGGCGCGCGGCGCTGACGTTCCTATTCCGGAAGACGTCGTCGTCGCGCCGGAATTCAAGGCAGACGCGCCGGCGACGATCAAGAATGTCGGCGACGTCGGCTCGAACGACATGATCCTCGACATCGGTCCGAAAACCGCCCAACGCTACGGCGAGATGATCGCGAAAGCGGGCACGGTGGTGTGGAATGGTCCGGTCGGCGTGTTCGAGTTCGATGCCTTCGGCAAAGGCACCGAAAGCGTGGCGAAGGCGATCGCGGCGTCGGATGCATTCTCCATCGCCGGCGGCGGCGACACGCTCGCGGCGATCGAGAAGTACGGCGTCGAGAATGACATCTCGTACATTTCCACCGGCGGCGGCGCGTTTCTGGAATTTCTCGAAGGCAAGCAATTGCCTGCCGTCGCGGCACTGGAAGCGCGCTTCGGCTGATCGTGAATTAGCGGCGAGCGATCAGCGCTTTGAGTTGATCGGGATTTTCCAGCGACAGCAGCAGCGAGACGTTGTCTTGCGCACTGCGCAGGTAGCTGACGCGATTCCACTCGGTGACGATGCAGAACGCTTTCTCGCCGTTGCGCAACTTGAACCAGCCTGCATTCAGGCCCGGCATACTTGCGCCCCAGAAACGTAGTCTTGGCTTCAGGTCTGGGCGCTGGGTCATATCGACGATATCGAGACCGCGCGCACTCAGGTGCGCCAGCGGGATGCGCTTCTTGGCCACGCCGGTGATCATCACCAGTTCGCCGCCATCCACGTAGGCGTGTGCACGCGAGGCGATGCGAATGAGCGGGATCGGCAAAAGACACATGATGGCGATCAGGCCGATGGTTACCGGGATTACGTTCGCGATTGGCTGGCGGATCGCGCAGCGCACCGATAAGAACGCCGATGCCACCGAGACGAACATGGTGACGATCAGCAGCGCCGAAATAGCTGGCTTGCGCCCACTACTTTGCAACGTCAAGTTCGGTGTGGCTCATCGGTGGCTCCCCTTTGTCATCGTTCGAGGATCGCGCGCAACTGTTCGGGCCGTTTCAGCGACAGCAGCACGGTCAGCGCGTCGGCTTCGCTGCGCAGGCGGCAGACGCGGTGCGGATCGGTGACCACGAGCAATGCCTGCTCGCCGTTGCGCAGACGGTACAGGCCGGTTTTAAGATCGGGCGCGGTTGCGCCCCAGGATCGGCCGTGGGTATCGAGTTCCGGATGCTGCAGAAGGTCGACGACGGTAAAACCGCCTGCGCGCAGGTTCGCGAGCGGAACGCCACGGCGACCGACGCCGGTGTGCACCACCAGATAATCGCCGAGGACCACGATGCCGACGCGATGGATCACGCGCCACAGCACCAGCGGCAGCACGATCGCGAACGACACCGCGCCGGCGGTGATGTACGGCGGCAGCGGATCGTCCGGAAAAATCAGATGCATCGCCACGCCGACCAGCATGACGACGACGATCGAAGCGGCGGTCAAAATGATCCACCACGGCGACATGGCCCGGGCCGGGTCTGCGATCGGAATGTCGATGGGGAGTGTCGAGTCCGGCATACGGTGCGCGCACATCCGTTTGGGTGGACTGATTCTAGGGCCGCATTCGCGCGCGGATGTGTGCTTGTCCGCAATTTGTCCGATTGGTGTCAGGTAGCTCGCGATTCGTAGTCGTGTGTTAGTTTAAGCGTTCGTCCAGATTCGGGTTTTTGCTCCATGGATTCCCTGCGCCGCACCAAGATCATCGCCACCCTCGGACCGGCCACCGACGTGCCGGGCATGCTCAAGAGCATCCTCGCAAGAAGGCGTCGACGTCGTCCGCATCAACATGTCGCACGGTGCGCCCGACGACCATCGACGCCGCGCCGACGAAGCGCGTGCCGCCGCCGCCGAACTCGGCCGCGAAGTGGCGGTGCTGGCCGATCTGCAAGGTCCGAAAATACGCATCGCGAAATTCGCCGCCGCGCCCGTGCTGCTCGAACCGGGCCGGAAATTCGCGCTGGAGTGCGATCCGAACGCACCGCCGGGCGACATCGATCGCATCGGCGTGAGCTATCTCAATCTGTACAAGGATGTGAAACAGGGCGACACGTTGCTGCTCGACGACGGTCTGATCGCGCTGAAAGTCGATCGCATCGAAGGCACCACGATCGAAACGACGGTGCTCGTCGGCGGTCCGCTTTCCGATCGCAAAGGCATCAATCGCTTGGGCGGCGGATTGTCGCTCGCCGCGCTCGCGGAAAAGGACAAGAACGACATCAAGCTCGCCGCGCAGCTCGGCGTGGATTTCCTTGCGGTGTCGTTCGCCAAATCGGCGGCCGATATCGAACAGAGCCGTGCGCTGATGCGCGCGGCCGGCGGCAATGCGGCGCTGGTGGCCAAGATCGAACGCGCCGAGGCGATAGCGGCGCTCGGCGAGATCATCGATGCGTCGGATGTAGTGATGGTGGCGCGCGGCGATCTCGGCGTGGAAATCGGCGACGCGGAATTGCCCGGCATCCAGAAAAAAATCATTCGCGAAACACTGGTGCGCAACAAGGTGGTGATCACCGCGACGCAGATGATGCAGTCGATGGTGGAATCGCCGATCCCGACGCGCGCCGAAGTGCTCGACGTGGCCAATGCCGTGCTCGACGGCACCGATGCGGTGATGCTGTCGCAGGAAACCGCGGCCGGCAAACATCCGGACAAGGCGGTCGCGGCGATGCGGCGCGTATGCCTCGGCGCGGAACGCCAGTTCGAACCGATCTGGGATCTGACGCAAGGCACGACGGCGCTCGATCGTCCCGACCAGGCCATCGCGCGCGCCGCGATGTTCATGGCCGCACAGATCGGCGTGCGCGCGATCATCGCGCTGACCGAATCCGGCGGCACCGCGCAATGGTTGTCGCGCTACCGCTCGAGCGTTCCGATTTATGCGATGTCGCGGCGCAAGAACGCGCGGCGGCGCATGATGATCTATCGCGATGTCACGCCGGTCGATTTCGATCCGCACGGCGTCGATCCGGCGCACGCGGCGAAGGCGGCGATCCAGCATCTGTTCAACATGGAACGCGTCATCGAAGGCGATCGCGTGATTCTGACGACGGGCGATCACACCGGTCAGCACGGCGGGACGAATACGCTGAAATTGTTGCGTGTGGGTCCGGGCGGCGTGGCTGAAGGTCTGGGCGATCTATGAGAATCGCGATGGGATTGCTGGCGGCGGTGCTCGCCGTCGCGGCGGGCGATCTCCGCGCGGCCGATGCATACAAGATCGTGGACACGGGCGATCTGGGTGAGTACTGGAATTTCGAGACCAAGATGCCGTGGCCGAGTTTCCCGCATTCGTCGATCTGGAAACGCGTCAACGTATGCGTGGCGATCGGGTTCTCGGTGGAAAGCGACGGGCACGCGGACAACGTTTCGATTCTTGCCGTGAAATCCAGCAACGACGATCCGAAAGAAATCGACGCGATGAAGCAGGCGATGATCGACGGCGTGCGCGCTTGGCGCTTCGTGCCGGTAGACACCAATCCGATGCGCGCGCCGCTGTATACGTACACGATCACATCGATGTCGTACGTCGCGCAGGGCACCGTGCCGAAAGTGCGCGAGCGACATGCGAAGGAAGTGTCGGCCGGGTGTGTCGTGCCGGATTTCATGGAGAAGGCTGCGCGCGGCGAGATCGGTCCGCGTGGCATCAAGGTGGTCGATCGCTAAAGGAGACATCGATGAAACACGTGGCCGTTTTTTTCCTTTGCTTCGCGACGACGTCGGCCGGTGCCGCCGAACGCTATCAGGTCATCCCGCCGGAACGCCTCGCGAACTACTGGCTGCTGCAGTCGAGTTCCGCCGCGGCCGCGAACGTTCCGAATTCCGGCGCGAATCTCGACGCGCCGAGCTGCGCGGCGGTGTCGTACGTGGTGGAGAAGGACGGCAGCACGAGCCACGTCAAGCTCGAACGCGTGGTGCCGCAGGGCGATCTGGGCAAGGTGGCGGTGAATATCGTATCGACGATGCATCTCGCCGCCGCGCCGGCCAATCTGGGCAAGGATCCGGTCTACACCTACGTGGTGATGCCGTTCAATCTGCCGGGCGCGCAGTCGACGAACGTGGACGACAAAGCGATTCGTGCGCGCAATCATCGGCGCGTGCAAACTTGACGATTTCACGCAACGCGAGCAGCCGTAACCGCGATCTAACACATCGGCGCGACCCGCTCAACGCCGCACGCGCGTTTATTGACACACGCGGCCGATTTCACTCGCACGCACCTTGCAGCGGTTCTATAATCCGCCGCCTCGCAGACCTATGGTGTGCTGCGCCGCAGCTTTGGAGTCGGAAAAACTATGAGCATCGACCAACTGGAATCCATCGCGCAGGCGATGGTTGCGCCCGGCAAGGGCATCATCGCGATCGACGAATCGAACAGCACGATCAAGAAGCGCTTCGACGCGGTCAAGATCGAGAACACCGAAGAGAACCGCCGCGCCTATCGCGAAATGCTGCTGACCGTGCCGCAGTTGAACCAGCACATTTCCGGCGCGATCCTGTACGACGAAACGATCCGCCAGTCGACCAAGGCCGGCGTGCCGTTCACCAAGGTGATGCTCGACGCGGGCATCCTGCCGGGCATCAAGGTCGACAAAGGTCCGCAGCCGCTGGCCGGTTTTCCGGGCGAAGTGGTGACGGAAGGCCTCGATGGTTTGCGTGAACGTCTGAACGAATATGCGCGCCTCGGTGCGAAGTTCGCGAAGTGGCGCGCGGTGATCACGATCGGCGAAGACATGCCGAGCGGCACCTGCATCGAAGCCAATTGCCACGCGCTCGCGCGTTACGCGGCGCTGTGTCAGGAAGCGGGCATCGTGCCGATGGTCGAACCCGAAGTGCTGATGGATGGCGATCACGATCTGGAAGTGTGTTACGACGTCACCGAAGCCACGTTGCGTTCGCTGTTCGGATCGCTGTACGAGCAGAACGTGATGCTCGAAGGCACGATCCTGAAAGCGAGCATGGTCGTCTCGGGCAAGAGCTGTCGCGGATCAGGCGAGCGTCGAAGACGTCGCCGAAGCGACCGTGCGTTGCTGAAAGCCTCCGTGCCGGCGCTGTTGCCCGGAATCGTGTTCCTTTCCGGCGGCCAGTCGGATGAAGATGCGACCGCGCATCTGAATGCGATGAACCGCATGGGTCCGCATCCGTGGCCGTTGTCGTTCTCGTACGGCCGCGCGATGCAGCAGGCTGCGCTTCTCGCGTGGGCGAAGGACATGAAGGCGAACTTCGGCAGTGCGCAGAAGATCGTTGCGCAGCGTGCGCGCGAGAATGGTCTGGCCGCGCTCGGTCAGTGGCAGAAAGCCGCGTAAGTTTTTCTGACGATCGATTCGAATGAAGCCGGCCTCGCGCCGGCTTCGTCGTTTAAGCGTCGAGTGCTTCGCGATAGGCGCGTTCGATGTCGGCGTTGAAGCAGACGAACAGGATTGTTTCGATCGACGCGTGCTCGCAAGCGCGGCATTCGCGCACCGCGATGTGTGCCGCGGGAATGATCGGATAGCCGTACACGCCGCAGCTGATCGCCGGAAACGCGATGCGGCGCACCGAATTTTCCGCGGCGAGTTTCAGCGATTCGCGATAGCACGATGCGAGCAAATCCGCTTCGCCGCGCGAGCCGCCGTGCCAGATCGGACCGACGGTGTGGATCACGAACTTCGCCGGCAGTTTGAACCCTGCCGTGATGCGCGCCTCGCCCGTCGGGCAGCGCACGTTCGGTTCGGTCTGCGGCAGCATGCGGCAAACGTCGAGCAGTTGCGGACCGGCCGCGCGATGGATCGCGCCATCGACGCCGCCGCCGCCAAGCATGCTTTCATTGGCGGCGTTGACGATCGCATCGACATTCAATTTCGTGATGTCGGTGCGGACGATGTCGAGCGTGGCGGCCATCGCATCAAACTACGCGCGTTCGTTTGAACGGCGACTAATCGCCGCTCATTTCACTTCGTTTTCCCAGCCGTTTTTCTCGTCGTAGCGGATGAGATGGACTTCGACGTCGTCGTTGCCTTTCTCATTGTGCAGCAACTCCAGCCGCGCCGGATACACGCCCGCCTGCAGCGGCAAGACCAGTGTGCGCCAGCGCGGATCCTTGTGCGCGATGGTGTGGCCGATTTCCTGGCCGGCGAACCAGAGGTGCGCTTCCTGCGTTGAAATCAGCACGATCGCGTAGTAATCGTCGGCGGGAATGACGTAATCGCGCTCGTAGCGCGCGGCGAATTTTTCGCGTTTCGGATCGGCCGGATCGCTCTTTTCGGAAACGCCATGCTCGAATGGCTCGCCGTTCATGCGCGGCCAGCTTTTTTCGTCGAAGTAGGCGTAGCGGATCGGCGATGTCTTTTCGCCGGGTAGTGCTGTGCGCGTGCGGTTTGAGCGTGGTGCCCGAGCGCAGATGCAACGGAATGTCATGATCGAACTCGCCGCGCGTGGAAATGGATTTCAGTCGCACGTGCGTTGGATCGGAAACGGCGAGCACGTGATCCATGAGCGGTGAAGCGCGCGTCGGCTCGCTGCCGTCGTTGGTGTAGTGGATGTCGAACATCGGCGATGTCGACTCCAGCATCAGCGGCTTGCCGGGCGCGACAATGCCCGCGTCAGGACGCACATCGATGTTCTGGTCGGGTTTCGCGTAACCGCGATACATGAAGCGCAGCGCGTCGTAAGTCGCCTTGAACTTCAGCGAGTCATGCGATTCGGCCGGATATTCCGCCACTTTCCACGGCAGATCCTTCGGCGCTTTCGCGAATGCGGTTTGCAGCGAATCCACGCCCATGCCTTTGAACGCGAGTCCGGCGCGGCCGGCGATGTAGACGGCTTTGCCTTTCGTCGGCACGCCCGGCAGTTTCTCTTCGAGCGCATTGCAGACTTCCTTGTCGTTCCACCACATCGCCGGATCGAGCAGCATGTAGCCGTCGAACACGGCCCGGATCGTTGGCGATCACGTAGGCGAGGAACAATCCGCCGTACGAATGCCCGTGCACCAGATTTACGCCGTTGCTTGGATAGCGCTTTTTCACGTACGGAATCAGTTCGTTTTTGAGGAACGTCGTGAACTGCGCCGCGCCGCCCGAATGCGCTTCGTGCGGCTGCACCGACGGAGTGAGGTCGTGATCACGGCTGTTCACGCCGTCGTCGATGTGATTCGGCACGCTGACCACGATGACCGGCGGCATCAGGCCGCGCGCTTCGATGAAGTCGACGGTATGCACGACGAGTTCGGTGTTCCACTCGCCGTCGAGCACGTAGATCGTTTCGTATTTCTGCGCCGGGTTCTTGTCCGCATCTCTCGGCAGATACACGTCGATATTGCGCGCCTGACCGAGCGAGGCGGAAGTGAGCGCATCGTGCAGCGGCGGCGCGAGTTCCGCCCGCGCGCCGAGACAAACGAAAAGTCCCGCGCCGATCAAACCGATTGCACTGCGTCGCATGCGTCGCTCCTCTGGTCGTGTTGCCGAAATTCGCCCTATCCGGCTGTGATGCGTCCGGCGCACCGATCGTTTGAAGGGCGGTTCGACGCCAGCCAAGGCTGGTCAAGTCAAAAACGCTGTGCCATTATCACCACCGCTTTACAATTCCTTTACAAAAACCAATGTGAAGCTGCGGGGGACGGGGAGTTCCATTTGTCCGCACTGCTTGCAACTGCCAATCCTTTTTCTGTTGGAGGTAAGTACATGATCAGTCTACGCCGTCATTTATTGACGATCGGCATCAGCGCGCTCGGCGCCCTCGGGCTGACGTCGCTGCCGATGCCTGCC